>CAZDQF010000007.1:0-203173 GCA_964507445.1 uncultured Isosphaeraceae bacterium | reverse complement strand
TACCGGCTACAGAGTAGTCCGTGGAGCTCGATGCCATGGTCACCACGAAGCTCGGGAAGTCGAACGCCGCGACCGTCGCGGTCGCAGTGCTGGCCCTGACCCACACCTCAGTGATGGTGATGGGGCCCGTCGCCTGGAATTCCCCAGAATCATAGTGCCACTGCCACTTGTGGTCGGTTGTAGTGTTCTGCGGGAAGCTCGTAGCGCCATTGCCATCGGTCGTCAGGTAGCCCGACGGGAGGGTCGCGCTGGCCACGACCGGAGTCGTCGTCGCCGACGTGATGTTGAAGTTGGTTGACCCAACACCTCCACCCGGGGTCGGGTTCACCACCTCGACGACCACAGAACCGAAGGAACACACGAGCGCTCCCGGCACCGTCGCCGTCAGGGTATTGGCGCTCCAGAAGGTGGTCGCCAATGGGGTCCCCGCGAAACGGATCACCGAGCTGCTCATGAAGTCGGACCCGTTAACGGTAAGAGTGAAGGGGCCACTGTGCACGGCCACCGACGCCGGATTCGCTCCGGTAACGGTCGGCGCCGGGTTCAACGGCGCGGTCACCGTAAAGGTGCTGCTGGAACTGGTCCCGCCACCGGGCGCGGGGTTGAACACCTGAACGTTGTGGCTTCCCGTCGTAGCGACGAAGCTGGCAGGGATACTGCAACGCAACAGAGTCGGCGACACGTAAGTCGTGGATTGACTCGCACCATCCCACCGGATGACCGAGGAGGCGAGGAAGTTCGACCCGTTGACATCAAGGGTGAACCCGCTGCTACCCGCGGCGATGGTCGAAGGGCTCAGAGTGCCAATGCTCGGGATCGGGTTCGGGATGATAGCCGGCTCCACCGACACCGAGAAGGTCGGCTGTGACGCCGGGTCCGAGGTCGGATGGAACACGCTGATGGCGTGCCATCCCGTCTGGTTGAAGGTGCGCGTAACGGTCGCCCCACCCGCGGTGCCGGAGGAGACGAAGTTGCTGTCATTCCGCCACGCTGCGTTGCTCCCGGGCTCGTGCAATCGCCACGCCAGGTTCGGCGCATTGGACAGGGTGATGTCGTAGCTGCCGGTGCTCGGGATGTTGAACTCGAACATGCGGACCACACGGTTGGCCGGCCATCCGGCGATAGTGTATGGCGTCCCAACGTTCAGGGTGACATTGTAGGAACGCATGACTCGAGCGGGGTTGGTGCCACTGAATCGAGTGGCCATCCCATCCAGCGGAGTGATCGCACCGTTGTGACCGTTGGCGATGACGAAGTCCGTCGCCGAACCTCCGCTTGCCGCAGAACCGGAACCGACGGTGATGTCCCAGTCCGAAGCCGAAGCCACACCCACCGCGTTCCAGCGGCCGGTGTCCACGGTGAAGTCGAACGGCACGATCGAGCCGTAGCCGTCCGTCGGCATAGGAGTGAAACCCGGGAGGGACAGAGAGAACGCAGGGGCGGAATCGGTCTCCTGAGACCACGCCAGGCTCATCCACTCACTTGATCCGGTGAAAGTGTAGTCGTTGACCCGCAGGGAGTAGGTGCCCGTGGTGGCGGGTGTGAACTCGACGATCTCGAAGTTGTTGTTGATGGAAGAGCTGAACCCGAGCGCGGACCCAGAGCAGTTGGAACCGGAGTAGACCGCCAGATCCAGGTCGGCCCGGAGCGTGGGGGTCGAGGTGCTATTGGCCGCATAGCTGTGCCAGGCAAGGGCCACACGGGTCTTGATACCGGCCTGCAACGTGATTTCGTGCACGTAGTAGGTGCCGCCACAGCTGCTGGCACCGGAGGTGAACGACGCCGGAGTAGCAGTGACGTTGTGGATCTGGCCGTTCTGCGCCGCGCGGACCGCTGCAAGGCCGTCAATCCCGCCGGCGCCGTCCTGGCCGGACAAGCGCGAGCTGCCCTCGATGTTGTTCCAGGCAGTGGCCATCATGACCGCCATACCCGCCGAAGGCCAACAACTGACGTTGCATCCTCCGACACCCGTGACCATGGTGTTGGCGAGGTTGGCCGTGGTGAAAGGCGCGGCAAAGCTCGTGCCCTGATAGCCGTTGGCCAGCCATGCTCCGCCGCCACCGGTTCCGTTGGCATCACCGATCGTGCTAATGCCGACGCCGCTCGCCGCCACATTGGGCTTCTCGCAACCGGTGGCCGGGTTCACCGCCGCGGAGAACGTCGCCATGTTGTCATCGCCCCAGTCCTCCGTCCCGTTGTTGTCGAAGGCTCCGACCGCGATGCTGTTCCAACTCGCGTGGCCCACAGAGTTGGCGGTCCCGGAGTTTCCTCCGGCGAGGACGACGTTGTCCTGACCGGCCCTCACCCGGAAGTCAAAGTAACGATCCAACGCATCGAGGCTGACACCGGTGGTCCCGGTCGTTGGCCCGAAGCTCCCGTTGAGGATCTCCACCGTGGGGCTGGTACCTCCACCAGTCCCTGAGGCAAGCCCGGCGAGCGCCCAGTCGGCGGCCGCGATGAGGTTGGAATCGGAGTAGCTGACAGCGTTGGCGCTGTAGAGTGACGCCGCTGTAGACGAGCCCAATCGACTCGACAAAGTCGAACCCACATTCCCGGTGGTGCCGTGGATGTGGTCGTCGGGATCTGCGGGAATGCGGTACCAGGCTGCGATGTTCAGGTGCGGGCAGTTCGGGTCCACACCATTGTCTTCCATCAAGGCCACTTCAACACCGGAACCGTTGATCCCCATCCCCTGGACATGGTCCGTGCCATGGCTCTGGCGAGAGTCGTTGTTGGTGTCGCGCTGCTCGTCCAACTCCGGATAGACGGTGTCCACGTTGGGCAGAGCCGCCAAGTCCAGGATCTGGGACGCCGTGGCGTCGAAGCACACGAGGGGAGCGCCCACGGAGACGTAACGCGGGGTGATCCCCATCGCGTTCAGCACCGCGACAAAGGGCCCGGTCGCATCTCGGACCTGGCCGGACACGAACGCATCGATCCGCCTCTCCGTTGCACGGCCGACGCTACGGGGGGTGTTCGCCCCCAGGCCCCTGATGGCATCAGCGGCGAAACGGTCGATGGCGTCCATGTCGCAGTCGAGCCAGGCGATGACCTCGATCGGCTCATCGACCGAGGTGGACATCATGCCACGCAGTCGCTCATCGATCTTGGCCACCGGGTCCGCACGGCGCGCCGCGATGTCCGCAGCCCGCATCTGGCCGTAGTCCCGGGCGAGACCGTTCTCATCCCAGGTGGCTCCCACCACCCGTCCGGTGCTCAGCTCCACAGCCTTCGCACGGGTCAGGATGACGCCAAGAGCGCTGAAGTTCACCTGAGCGAACTCCACGTCACCGAGAGAGCTGGCGGCGACGCCCGTATGGGCCTCCAATTCCGCCTTCACCTTTGCCTCTGTCCATTGCGGGGTCTGACCTGGAACCAGACCACAAAGCACCGCAAGGACGATCACTGGAATCGAGAATCGCATGCTACGACTTCCTTCGAAATGGGGGACGCACGACTTGGCGTCGAGCGCTGGGGGAGTACTGAATTGGCTGAGATGTGCGCATCGGCGTTCCCTTCAGCCTGAATTAGCCTGAATTCGAAGGGAGCCGTGCCCACTGGGTTCGTCGCAAATCTGCGACATTGCAATACACCCTTCCTTTTCCCATTCCTGGGGGCGCGTCTAATCGAAAACCCAGGGAATTCGACCCTGGACCGAACCCTGACGACTCCACGCGCTCGACGAAGAGACGCAACAGCTGACAGAAGGTCGAGTTAGATCGGGACGCGGCGCAAGCCCGAGCCCCCAGGGCACATTTACCTGATGCTCAACGCCGGACGAAAGCCCAGGTCCGCATTGCGCACGGTCGGTCCGTGCTGGTGACGGAACGCGGAGAACGCAAATCCGGAAACCCCGTTGAAGCAACCACCCCGTGCCACCCGCTGACGGACCCCCTCCAAGGGGCCGCGCAGCCCGTCCCCGACTCGCGGCTGCCGTTTCCCGTAGGCATCCACATCGTGGCCATCGAGGCACCATTCGAAGACGTTGCCGTGCACGTCGTGAAGCCCGAAGGGGTTGGCCTTGAGCCCACCTATGGCGCCCTGCACCACCATCCCATCATCGAAATCGCGTTCGAAACCGGCGCCCCCCGCCGCGCCGTAAGTGACGTCCGCGATGTTGGCGAATCCCAAGAGCGAAGCCACATCATGGCCGGTGAAGAACCTCGTCGTGGTTCCCGCGCGACATGCGTGCTCCCATCTGGACTCGGTCGGCAATTCCAGCCCCCAGCGGCGGCAGCTCTCCCGACATTGGGCCCAGTCGACGTTCGTCACCGCCATCCGCGAGGTGACGCCTGGCCACGTGCCCGGTTGGTAGGACGATGGGTTCTTGCCCCATAGACGCGACCACTGGCCTTGTGACACTTCGTGCTTGGCGATGAAGTAGGACTCCAAGGTGACGTCGTGAACCGGGCCTTCCCGAGGCTGCGCCTCGACGTCCACGTTTGGTTCCCCCACAGCATGGTCCGCATCTGGCTTCATGGCTCCCATTCGGAACGTCCCACCCGGCACCAGGACCATGACAATGCCCTCTTGGCCGGAACTTGGATGCAGCCGGACCGTCCCCACTCCCAAGGGCTCTCCATCCCACTGTGGCCGCTGTCCGCTGGCCACGTGCCAGAATTCCCACAGGTTCGAACCGCGATCCCGACCGAGCGGCACCAGACCCGGGATCGGCTCAAGCTCGAGCCCCATGTACGGAGAGCCCTCCCGCCCCACATCGGCCACACATCGCGCCCATGCCCCGACGTCAGTCGATTCGAGCCGGCGTTGCAGCTCCCTGGCCAGACTCACTCGCTGCTCGATTCCAGCGATCGTCACGCCTGTCGGACCAGGTTCCCCAATCAGGGCGCCCAATCCCGCAACCAAGTCCCGTAACTTGTCGTGCCTCAGTTGGTCGCCCTCATCCGAGAACTTCCACGACCGAGGAGTCACCGACTCCGTCTCGGCCCGCTTCTGTTGGACGACCAGCTTCGCCATGGTGTTGCGTTCCTTGAGGATGGCCGCCTCCGCCGACGCAGATCGTTGTTGTAGGCGGGAAACGGCGCGATCGTCTACCGGCGCTCCCTTCGCTGCGGCGACACGTTCGAGATCATCTATCTCCGTCTCGAACTCCCGTAACGCCGATGTGGCCTCCTTGGTCATCGCCTTCGAGCGCCTCATTTCTTCGGCGATGTCAGCCAAGCGGGATCGGGCATCCGCGAAACGGCGCCCGTCACCCTCATCATCGTGCTGCCCGCGACCCCGGAGAGCATCAAGTGCCGCCGCATGCTGCGCCCGCTTGGCCGTCAACGCCTTGGCAGCAGCGATCCACTCCTCGTATGCCGGAATCTTCGTAGGCACTGCAGGCCAGAGCCGACTGTTCGCGGCGCCGAGGAGATCATCCAGTCGACGGCCATCTGCCAGTCGCTCCCATTCGACGAGATTGGCGCGAGCGGCCCTGGCGTTCGCTTCCGCCTCCGCCGTCTTCTCCTCCGCCCGTCGTGCGTTGGCCTTCGCCTCCGCCGTCTTCTCCTGCAATTCCCGATTGGTGAGAGCCAGCGCCGCAGCGCTCTCTTCCGCTCGACGAGCGCTCGCTTCGGCCTCCTCCGTCTTCAGCTTCAGATCATCATTGGTACGTGAGAGAGCAGCGGCACTGGCCTGGGCTTCCTCGGTCTTCGCCTGCAACTGCGTGTTACTGGCCGTCAACGCTCGCTTCTGCGACCAGATCCAGATCAGGCCCGTGGCCATGGCGAGGAACAGGGCGGCGGTGAGGGTGGCGACCGCAGGATTGCGCTGGGTCCAGCGGACGAGCTTGGTGAGCTGACTGACGGGTTTGGCTTGGATGGGTTCGAAGGTGCGGAAGCGACGGAGGTCTTCCGCGAAGTCCAGGGCGGTCTGGTAGCGCCGGTCCCGATCCTTCTCCGTAGCGGTCTGCACGATCACCGCCAGGTCCTTGGGGATGGACTTGTTGAGCTTGCGCAGGTCTGGCGGATCCCGGTGCAGGATCTGTTGGTAGAGCCCGTCCCGGGTGGGGGCCTCGAAGGGGCGTTTGAGGCAGAGGCATTCGAACAGCGTGACGCCGAGGGCCCAGACGTCAGCGCGACGGTCCACCTGCATGCGCTGGGCGAGCAACTGCTCCGGGGCCATGTAGGCCGGGGTGCCGAAGATGTCGCCGGTCTGGGTGAGGGTGGGTTGGTCGCCGTCGGATTCGCGGGCGAGCCCGAAGTCCAGGAGCACCGGGTCGCCCTCCGGGGTGACCATGATGTTGCCCGGTTTGATGTCACGGTGGATGACCCCGGCCTCGTGTGCGGTGTGCAGCGCACGGGCGGCGGCCTCCATGAGCTTGGCGATGCGAAGGACCTCGGCCTGCGTGCTCTGAGCGGCGGTGTCCAAGGTGGCGGCGTCCGCTTCCGTGTCCGCGGCGGGCTCGTCCTCCTCAAGGTCCATGAAGCTCAGGGCCTCCGAGACCCCTTCCGTCGTCGCCGACGCGATCCGGGTCGAGAGGCTCTCCCCCTCCACCAACCGCATCGCCATGTACGGCACCCCCTGCGCCGTACCGGTCTCATACACCGTGCAGATCCCGGGGTGCTCCAGCCTGGATGCGATGGCCGCCTCCCTCCGGAACCGCTCCACCACCTGCTCCGTCGCCGCTCCCCAGCTCGTCAACACCTTCAACGCCACCCGTCGCCCGAGCCGCGTATCCTCCGCCAGGTACACCAATCCCTGCCCACCCCGGCCCAGCTCCCGGACGACCGTGTACGGACCGATCTTCTCCTCCGACAGCTCATCACCGGACCGCCCTCTATGAACCGGCTCCGTCGACGGCAATTCAGGATCAGGTTGCGGGAGATCGGCTTCGGTCATGGCTCAGGCTCCAAAGGGGCTCTACGCACCTCGCCCCACCGACACCTCGATGCAGCTGAGCATGGGAGGGCACTGTGCAGTGCGAGTTCGCTGAGTGTTCACTGGGCAACCCCCAGGGCCGCGCGAAACCCAACGTTGAAGTACATCCAGTCGGGAACGTGTTGCTCACGACATGCGGCGCGGAGGTGGAGCCCCATGGACCTGAAACTGCCACCCCGAATGATGCACTCGCGGACAGTTCTCCAGGGAGTCCGTAGTCCGTGGCCGGGCCGAGGGTGATTGGATTCATACGAATCGTAACCATCTCGGCACCACTCCCACACGTTGCCGTGGACGTCGTGCAGCCCGAACGGGTTGGGCTGCAACGCACTCACCGGGGCAAGATTGATGACCCCATCATCGAATCTGATTTCGGCCGGCCCGGTGTGGTTGCGGGCTCGCGAGGCATCCGCGATGTTGGCGAAACCACGCAATGACGCCAAGTCGTTCCCCGTGAAGAACCGAGTCGTCGTTCCTGCTCTGCACGCACGCTCCCACTGAGCTTCAGTAGGTAGCTGAAGCCCCCATCTTCGGCATGCCTCCCAACTCTGTCTCCACGAAACGTCAGACACGGGCATGCGCAAGGTGGCAACTTGCCCGTTGTATGTGCTACCGGCTCGGTAGTGCGTTGGATTCTCACCCCATAGTCGTACCCACTGCCCCTGGGTCACCTCGTGTTTGGCTATCAGGTAGGCGTCCAGGGTGACCTCGTGCACCGGGCCTTCGTCCGGTTTGGCTTCGTGGTCCACGTTCGGAGAGCCCTTCGGATGAACGGCATCGGGTCTCACGGCCCCCATGCGAAACGACCCTGCGGGAAGCAAGACCATCACGATCCCCTCCGCACCGGAGTCCGGGTGCAACCGGACCTTGCCCAGGCCCAGGAGTTCCCCGTCCCAATGCGGCCGTTTGCCGCTGGCCACATGCCAGAACTCCCACAGCCCGGAATCCCGGTCACGGCCCAGGGGCACCAGCCCCGGGATCGGTCTGAACTTCAGGTCGTGGTAGGGGGGCTCGGGACGAGAGAGATCCGCCAGGCAGCGGCGCCAGGACGCGGCGTCATCTGCCGCCAGCCGACGCTTCAGCGCCACGGCGTCGTTGAGACGCTGCTCCATGCCAGCAACCGTCACCGTCTTGGCCGTCGGCTCCGCCGTCAGCGCGACCAACCCCGCCACCAGGTCCCGCAGCTTGTCGTGCCGCAGTTGGTCCCCTTCGTCGGTGAACGCCCAGGAGAACCGTATCGAGGTCACCGCTTGCAGACGCTCCCGCTCCGCGTGCAGGTCGGAGACCTTGGTCTGTGCCGCGATGGCCGCTGCGGTCGCAGTCTCCGTCTGCGTCTCCAGCCGCAGCAGGGCTCGTTGCTCGGCCCGCGACAGCCGGCCTTGGTCCTGCTTGTCTTCCAGGGCGTCCATCTGCCCCTGGAGTGCGTCCGCCGCCGCCGTTGCCTTGGCGACCTCCGCCTCCGCTCGCTCCAGGTCCCCGGCCAGAGTTGCCAGCCGCTGATGCTCCACCGCCAAGCGCTGCCGATCCGCCGCCTCGTCGTAGCTCCCCTGGGCTCGCAACGTCTCCAGCGCCGCTTCATGCTCCGGCAGCTTCGCCGTCAACGCCCGCGCCCGGGTGAGCCAGTCGCCGTACCCGGTCACGTTGTTTGGTACGGCCGGCCACAAAGGACCGTTCGCCTCCTCCACCAGGTCATCCAGACGCCGGCCGTCCGCCAGCCGCTCCCACTCCGTGAGGTTGGCTTGCGATTCCGCGGTCGTGGCTTCCAATTCCTGGTTGCTGCGTTGAAGGGCGGCGGCGTTCGCCTGAGCTTCCTGTGCTTTCTGCTCCGCCAAGCGGGCGTTGGCCTCCGCCTCCGCGGTCTTGGCCTCCAGGTTCTGGTTGCTGCGTCGGAGGGCCGTGGCGCTGGCCTGGGCCTCCTCTGTCTTCGCCTGCAGCGCTGTGTTCTGCGACCAGATCCAGATCAACCCCGTAGCCATGGCGAGGAAGAGGGCGGCGGTGAGGGTGGCGACCGCAGGGTTGCGCTGGGTCCAGCGGACCAGCTTGGTGAGCTGGCCTACGGGTTTGGCTTGGATCGGTTCGAAGGTGCGGAAGCGGCGCAGGTCTTCGGCGAAGTCCAGGGCGGTCTGGTAGCGCCGGTCCCGATCCTTCTCCGTAGCGGTCTGCACGATCACCGCCAGGTCCTTGGGGATGGACTTGTTGAGCTTGCGCAGGTCTGGCGGATCCCGGTGCAGGATCTGTTGGTAGAGCCCGTCCCGGGTGGGGGCCTCGAAGGGGCGTTTGAGGCAGAGGCATTCGAACAGCGTGACGCCGAGGGCCCAGACGTCAGCGCGACGGTCCACCTGCATGCGCTGGGCGAGCAACTGCTCCGGGGCCATGTAGGCCGGGGTGCCGAAGATGTCGCCGGTCTGGGTGAGGGTGGGTTGGTCGCCGTCGGATTCGCGGGCGAGCCCGAAGTCTAAGAGCACCGGGTCGCCGTCCGGGGTGATCATGATGTTCCCCGGTTTGATGTCGCGGTGGATGACCCCGGCCTCGTGTGCGGTGTGGAGGGCACGGGCGGCGGCCTCCATGAGCTTGGCGATGCGCAGGATCTCGGCCTGTGTGGTCTGGGCGGCGGTGTCGGAGGTGGGGGCGTCCGCCTCCGTGTCGGCGGTGGGCTCCTCATCCTCGAGATCGATGAAACTCAGGGCCTCACTCACCCCCTCCGTCGTTGACGTGGCGATCCGGTTGGAAAGGCTCTCCCCCTCCACCAACCGCATCGCCATGTACGGCACCCCCTGCGCCGTACCGGTCTCATACACCGTGCAGATCCCGGGGTGCTCCAGCCTGGATGCGATGGCCGCCTCCCTCCGGAACCGCTCCACCACCTGCTCCGTCGCCGCTCCCCAGCTCGTCAACACCTTCAACGCCACCCGTCGCCCGAGCCGCGTATCCTCCGCCAGGTACACCAACCCCTGCCCACCCCGGCCCAGCTCCCGGACGATGGAATACGGACCGATCTTCTCCGCCGACAGCTCATCACCGCTCCGGTCCCCCGGAACCGGCTGCGTCGACGGACACTCAGGATTGGGTTGCGGTTGCGGGGAATCGGCTTCGGTCATGGCTCAGGCTCCGGAGGGGCTCTACGCATCGTGCCCACCTGTCCGTTACCCGAATCTGGACGGGTGTCTGAGGGAATCTGCGAAGCCCGGAGGGGTCGGGTCAGGGAGCGCTGAGGAAGCGGCTCAGCCCGTTGTCGGTCATGGCGGCGGCGACGGCGTCGTAGTTGGCGAGGGCGTCCTGGAGGCGGTCCGGGGTGACCTTGTGGGTGGTGGGGACGAGGTCGCGGTGGGCGGGGAGGTCGAGGAAGTCGAGGACGGCGGCGCCCACGTCGGCGGTGCGGGTGATCAGGTCCTCGTAGTGGACGAGGTGCCAGCGCGCGAACCGTCGCACCAGGGGGTGGTAGTCGCGGATGATGCGTTCCGTGTCGCGGATGTAGGCGAGGGCCAGGTCGATGTCGAGGTGGAGCGGGCCGACGTCCACCGGCGCCAGATGGGTGGGGCCCTCTCCGCGCGCCAGCAGGCGCATCTGGTTCTGCTTGGAGATGGCGTGCTTGAGCAGGTTCTGGCGGAAGAGGGCGATGCAGCGGACGTCCGCAGCAGGCTCCGTCAAGCTGGCGAACACGTCAGGGTAGGCGTCCAGCTGGGCGGGGATCTTGAGCTTGAAGCCCGGCGCCCGGATGTCGGACGCCCACAGCCGCGCCAGGATGCCGGCGTTGTGAGCCGCTTCTCCCGGGGTCCCCTCCCCCTGCCCGTCCACGTCGAACAGCTCGCCCTCGCAACGGACCTGGGGGTGGCCGTTGAGCATGGCCCGCAACATGTCCGATCCGGAGCGCTCGAGATGGAGGATGACGAATGGGGTCATGGGCCAGGCTCTGACGATGGGCGCGCAGGGTAGCAGACCGGCCTGCGCCTCCGCTCACCGGGTCACCGCGGCGCGCCATTGATCCAGCGCCGCGGTCAGGTCCTTCACCCGCCGGGGATGCTCCGCCGAAAGGTCACGGCGCTCCTTCAGGTCCTCCGCGAGGTTGAACAGCGCGCTCCCCCGGGGGCGCACCACCAGCTTCCACGGCCCGTCCCGCACGGCCGCGGCCTTGCCGTTCTGGTTCTGCCAGTAGAGGCGCCGCTTCGCCGGAGCGGTCTGCTCCAGGAGCAGGGGCTTGAGGTCGACCCCGTCCAGGGCGTGACCCTCGGGGATGGGGGCTCCGGCCAGCGAAGCGAACGTCGGGAGCAGGTCCATGGTCATGGCGGGCGCCGCGGTGACGCCGGGCTTGATACGCCCGGGCCACCAGGCGATGGCCGGGACTCGATGCCCGCCCTCGAACACGCTGCCCTTGAGCCCGCGTAGCAATGGGCCCGTGGTCTTGTTCTCCCGGGTGCCACCGTTGTCGGAGATGAACAGCACCAGGGTGTTCCTGGAGAGGCCCCGGGACGCGACCCCGTCGAGGATGGCGCCCACGCTCTGATCGAGGGCGGTCATCATGGCCTTGACCGCCTGCGCCGTAGGCGCCAGCTCCTTGCGCGGCCGCGCGTCCGGTCCGCGGATGGGCGGATCGTCGGGCCCCTGGTTCGGGTTGTGGACGGCGGCGTGGGAGACGTAGAGGCAGAAGGGGCCGGCGCCCGCGTCCATGAAGGACAGGGCGTGCTTCGTCAGCAGCTCGGTGACGTACCCGGGCTCCCGCTTGCGCTCCTCCCCGTGCCACCAATCGAACGTGACCATGCGGTCGTAGTGGGACTGGTAGTCCACGTTGCCGCTGAGGAACCCGACGAAGCGGCCGAAGCCCTGGTGGACGGGGTTGAACCGGGGCCGATAGCCGAGGTGCCACTTGCCGATGACCGCGGAGCGATAACCGGAGGCCCCCAACACCTCCGCGAAGGTCACCTCATCCTGGTGGAGCCCACGCTGATGGTAAGGGTGCTTGGGGTCCGCGTTGAGCACGCCGTCAACGCCCGTCCGTTGCTGGTAGCGACCGGTCAGCAACGCCGCCCGGGTAGGGCTGCAGACGGCGCCGTTGGAGTGGAAGTCGGTGAAGCGCAGACCCTCCTTCGCCATGCGGTCCAGCCTCGGCGTGGCTTAGAGGTTGGAGCCGTAGCTGCGGTGGCCCGGGTAGCGGTTGTCGTCGGCCATGATGAGGATCAGGTTGGGCGGGCTGGCCTGGGCCGCGGCCCAGGCGGCGAGCAGCAAGAGCCCGCAGCCGCACCGGGCCAGCGACGCCGAGAGGCGAACGGTCACAGCTTCCAGGGGGTCGGCAGCTCCATGTGCGGCGCCATGAGCCCGAGGATCGAGGTGGAGGTCCCGTAGGAGGAGGACCGGGGGAACACCCGGTCGTTCCAGGTGCCGTCCTTGTCGCGGTTGAGCCAGTAGTGACGACGGAGCAGGTCGCGGTACTTGGCCCGCTCTGCCTCCGGCAGCACCTCGATGGCCTGACCGGTGTACTGGTGAGCGTAGTAGAAGTAGTAGGGAGCGATGCCGTAGGGCCCGATGTGGGTGCTGTGACGGCGCATGCGCTGATCGAGCCACTTCCAGTGCTCGAAGAACATGTCCACGGACTCCCGCACCCGGTCGATGGAGCCGCGTCCGGCGAGGTAGAGGGTCGTCTCCACCACCGCGGAGCGCGCGGCGGAGCCGGCGGGGGCTCCCGTGCCGGTCCGGTTCTTGTCCAGGTCCTTGCTGGCCCGGGCGACGCCGGAGTAGGCGTACGCGCCGTCCTCGAAGCGACCCGACTCGAGGGCATCGAGGCCGCGCTTGAACGTGGCCTCATCCACCTCGAAGCCCTGCGCCTTGGCCTCCATGAGGGCCTGGAGCGCGGGGCCGGTCATGAACGGGCTGACGCCGCCGCGGCCGCCGCGGTTGGCGTAGTTCCAGCCGCCGCCCTTCAGCTGCTGCTTCTTCAACAGCTGAAGGCATTGGTTGGCGGCGCGCTTGGCCCGTCGCATACCCTTGGCGTCCAGCTCGCCCTTCTTCAAGGAGACGAGCATGAACTGCAAGGCGTAGATCTGTCCCCAGCCGCGCACGTCGTAGCCCAGCATGTCCTCCTCGGCCATGAGGGGCTCCAGCTCCAGCTGCTGGGTGACGAACTCGAACGCCCGCTTGAACGCCGCCTGCCGCTTCTTGTCCTGGGCGAACCCGGGCGCCTCCAGCAACGACCACCCGGCGATGGCGGTGCCCCCCACCCGGTAGCCCGGAGGGCTGGCCCCGCCGCGGAGGTAGACCCCCTCGTAGGGCCACTCGGCCCCGCGCTTGGGCGCCTTCCAGGTCTTCCCGGTCATCTCCTTCTTCTCGGTGCCGTCCGGCCGCTGCCCCCTGCCTCGGCGTCGCCGCAGCTTCATGTCCGGACGAGGGTCGGCCTCCTGCATGTCCACGAGCCGGCGCACCCCGAGCGAGACCGCCTTGAGGACAGCCTCCTCCCCAACGGCGCCCTTCAGGCTGGGCGCGGGGGGGGTCTTCCAGTCCCCGCCACCGCGTCTGCGTTGGCCTGCCGCGGTGGTGGCGAGCGCCCCGAGGAGGAGCAAAACAAGGCAAGAGCGGGTTTTCGACTGGTGCATGGGCGGCATTGTACCGGCCTGGACCCGGACCCGTTGATCGCTACTCAAGCCCTTGATACAACGGGTGTTCCCGATCCAGGAGGTTGCTTCCGTGGGCAAGAAGAATAAAGACAAGCGAGAGGTGGTCTTCCTCGTCTGCTCCGAGACTGGCGACCGGAACTACACGATCCGTAAGAAGCCGAAGGCTGCGAAGGTCGAGCTCAAGAAGTACTCCCCGCGCCTGCGCAAGCACACGGTCCACACCGAAAAGAAGAAGTAGGCGATTCGCCGCTTCCCCGGTTGACGCGCATCAGGCGGACGGTGCGTCCCCGCTGCCGCGGCAGGCTCCGCGCACCCACTCCAGATAGGTCTGGGACCCGTCCGTGACCGGCAGCGCCACCACCGCTGGACAGTCGTAAGGGTGCTCCTGCTCGACAAGCGCCGTCAGCGCGGGGACTCTCTGGGCGGTGGTCTTGATCCACAGCAGCACCTCCCCGTCCTCCTGGACCTCCCCTTCCCAGACATAGGTGGAGCGCACCCCCGGCACCCGATTCACGCAGGCGGCGTGGCCTCCGGAGACCAGCGCCCGGGCGAGGCGGGCGGCTACGTCTTCGTCCGGGGCCGTGGTCAGGACGACGCGAACATCAGTGTGGGTCATGAGATGTGCTCCTGCTGTGAGATGCCACGGGGGATAGCCTACGCCCCAACCCCGCGGAGAGCAGCCAGAACCGGCGAGCGCGGCGGCTGGGCGTGCGCTTGCCGCGGGAGCCGCAGATGGACACACTGTGCGCGATGCTTCGCACCATCCTGATGCTCACAGCCCTCGTCGTCGCGGCCCGCTCGCAGGAGGTGCTGCGGGTCGTCGCCATGCCCACCCCGGATGAATGCCAGGAGGCGGGACAGACCGGCGGCGTGCCCATCGACGAGGCGCTGCTGCGCTCATGGCGCAAGCACCGCGACATGGCGGTCGCCCAGGGCGCGCAGATCATCGTCCTCGAGGTGACAACCCCGGGCGGGCGCCTGGACATCACCCGCGAGATGCTCAAGGACCTGGATGACCTGCGGCGCTCCAACGGCATCCGGACCTACGCGTACGTGCCCTACCAGGCGACCTCCGCCGGAGCCATCGTGGCCCTCGGCGCCAAGAACCTGATCCTCGGCGTCGGCGCGGCCATCGGCAACGCCATCCCCATCCAGATGCAGGGCACCGGGTCGTTCAGGGAGGCCCCACGCAAGTTGATGGCGGAGGTGCTGTCCGACATGGACTCCATCGCCGGCCTCGGCGGCTTCGACGCCGAGCTGCTGCGGTCCATGGTGGACCCTGACATGGACCTGTGGGCGGTGTGGGGAGCTTCCAGGGAGCAGACCCTGTTCCTTACCCTCGACGAGCTGGACCGCCAGTACCCCCAGGACATCCGCGAGCGCCAGGGGCTGAGGGTCCGCCAAGTGGTCGGCAAGAGCTCTGCGCTGAAGGTGGTGCAGGGAGCCCGCTACGACAAGATCCCCGGGTTCAACGCCGCGTTCCCCCATCAGGTGGCCCGGTCCCGCGACGACATCCCCGGGCTGGTGGGCCTCGAGAGCCGCCCCCTCAAGGGCGAGGAGTTGATCCGCATGCCGCCCCCCAAGGGGCTCGGCTACTTCTTCCATCTCGCGGGTCGGCTCGACTGGACCCTGCTGCTGCTGGTGGCCGGCCTCGCGTTCTTCGTCATGGAGTTGAAGACCCCGGGCCTGGGGGCCTTCGGCGCCGTGGGCATCCTCTGCCTCGTGGCGTTCTTCGCGGTCCAGCAGGGAGACAACGGCCTCGACCTGGCTTTCACGGTCGGCATGTTGATCCTGGGCTTCTTCTTGCTGCTGGCGGAGGTGGTCATCATCCCGGGCTTCGGTATCGCCGGAGTGTCCGGGATCCTGCTGATCCTGTTCTCCATCTACGCCGGCAGCGTGGGCCTGGACGGGGACTCCCTGTGGGAGAAGCTGGTCCCCGACTCTGACGGAGACTGGGTGAAGGTGCGGGCCTGGCTCACCACTCTCCTCGGCTCCAGCATCCTGGGTGTGGTGGGGTCCATCACCCTCGCCGGGCAACTGCACCGGCTACCGCTCTTCAATCGGGCGTTCGTGCGACCGCCGGTGCTCGAACCGGTAGCCTCGACCGGGGTGACCGCCACCGGGAAGGTGCCGGTCGTCATCGGCGCGCGGGGCGTCGCGGACACGGACCTGCGGCCATCCGGGCACGCCGCCTTCCCGGAGGGCTCGGTGGATGTGGTGAGCGATGGTGAGTTTGTCCCGAGAGGCGAGCCCGTCGAGGTGGTGCAGGTCGAGGGCTTACGCGTGATCGTCAGCCGAGTACGGGAGGACGCCCCTTGACCCTCGCCATCGTCCTGACCCTCGTGGCGCTGATCCTGGTGATGCTGGAGTTGACGTTCCCCTCCTTCGGCATCCTCTCCCTGGGAGCCGCCACGGCTTACGCCTTCGCACTGGTCAACGCCTTCGCCGTGGGCGAGGCCGCCGGATGGACCTTCGTGGTCGTAGGCGTGGTGACCCTACCCATCGCCATCGCCGTGGGCTTCAAGGTCATCCCCCACACCCCCATCGGCCGCATGCTGTTCCTGCAGGGCCCGAAGCCCGAGGACATCCAGCACGGCACCACCCCCACGGAGTTGAACCAACTCATCGGCGCCACGGGGGAAGCGATCACGGACCTCAGGCCATCGGGCGTCGCTCGGATCAGCGGTCGCCGCGTGGACGTGGTCGCGTCGGGGCGCTTCGTGCCCAAGGGCAGCGCCGTCTCAGTCGCGGACGTGGATGGGACCAGAGTGGTGGTCCGGGCGACAGGCTCTTAGACTCTCCGAAGCGGGTTCCCCGCAACAAGGAAACAACTTCATGGACAACACCCACCCGCAGCTGCTGCAGATGAGCCCTGGGGACATCGCCCTCATCGTGCTCGGCGCGATCGCCCTGATCGTCGTCATCTTCCTGATGAGGTATCTGAACCTCTACATCAGGGCCATGTTCAGCCGTGCCAACATCTCCCTGTTCGAGCTGGTGGGCATGAGCTTCCGCAAGGTGAACGCGAACCTGATCGTGACCTCCAAGGTCAAGGTGGTGCAGTCCGGAATGACCGTCGACACCCAGGAGTTGGAGGCCCACTACCTGGCGGGCGGTAACGTCCCCGCGGTGGTTGCGGCCCTCATCGCCGCCGACCGGGCGGGCATCGAGTTGCCCTTCAAGACAGCCGCGGCCATCGACCTGGCGGGCCGAGACGTGGTGGACGCCATCCGCACGTCGGTGGACCCGAAGGTCATCGACTGCCCCAGCGCCGGATCGGGCAAGTCGGTCATCTCCGCCGTGGCCCAGGACGGCATCGAGTTGAAGGCCAAGGCGCGGGTCACCGTACGCACCCACATCCCCCGCCTCGTGGGCGGCGCCACCGAAGACACCATCGTCGCCCGGGTCGGCGAGGGCATCCTCACCACCATCGGCTCCTCCAACACCCACAGCGCGGTGCTGGAGAACCCAGACAAGATCTCTGACACGGTGCTGAGCAAGGGGCTCGATGCGGGCTCCGCCTTCGAGATTCTCTCCATCGACATCGCCGACATCGACGTAGGCCAGAACATCGGCTCCCAGCTGCAGACAGACCAGGCCCAGGCAGACCTCCTCGTGGCCCAGGCCAAGGCGGAGGAGCGCAAGGCCATGGCCATCGCCCGCGAGCACGAGATGAAGGCGGACGTGGCCCAGAACCAGGCCAAGCTGGTGCTGGCGGAGGCGGAGGTGCCTCTGGCGGTCGCAGAGGCCTTCCGTTCCGGCAACCTGGGGATCATGGACTACCTCAAGATCAAGAATCTGGAGGCGGACACGGACATGAGGTCCACCCTCGCCAAGCCCCCGGAAGGGGACGACGAGTAGGCCACCATGGACTCGTTCCTCGAGGTCATCGGGTTCCTCATCATCGCCCTGATTTCCCTTCTCTCCAGCGGCAAGTCGAGGAAGAAGGCCCTGGCCCGACAGCGGACCCTGCGTCCGCCCACCGCGGCGCCTCCCCCGGCGCCGGATGACCCGGGGATGGAGGAGCCTGCGCCGGCGTTCGCGTCGGAGCCTGAGCCGATCATCCAGAAACGGGAGCCGCCGCAGGACCTGCGGCGCATGCTGCGAGAGGAGATCCTGGGGCTACCACCTGAGCCCCCCGCACCGGTGCAGGTCTCACCCCAGGTGATCCCGGAAGTGCGGGTGATCCCGGTCCCGGTGGAGCCGGAGCCCGAGTCCGAGCGGAGACCGGCGCTGGCGACAGCCCTCCCCGCGCTCCCTTCGTCACGAGATGCGAGACGGGCTGAGCGTGACAGACGGAGCCTGCTCCCCCGTCCACTCGTGACGTCCGCCTCCGGGCCCAGGGTCTCCAAACGGCACCCCCTGCTGCAGGCCGTGAGCACTCGGGAGGGGCTCCGCCAGGCCCTCGTGGTGCGCGAGATCCTCGGCCCGCCGCGCTGCTTCGAGCCCCACGGCAGCTGAGCCCCGGACTGCTGTTCCGATCGGACCCGGGGACCCGCTAACATGGGCGGCGTTCGCCATGCCAACCAACCTGCTAACGCTGGTCAATCGCATACGGGCCGCCCTTGAGGGCCGAGGCTCGCTCACCCACGAGCAGCTCCAGTCCATGCTCGGTGACGGCGAGACCGCCAGCCAACTGGATCAGGCGCTGCGCTTCCTCCAGGGGCGCGAGGCCATCCTCATCGACGGCGTGGATCACTCCGTGCACCTGCGCACCCACGTCAGCCGCACGGTCATGGACAGCATCAAGGACGGACCCCTGCCGCTCGATGAGCTGGCCCGCAGGGCGCAGATCGACATCGCGCTGGTGTGCGACGTGCTCGGATGGCTGGCGCGGGAAGGACGGGTCACCGTCAGCGACGACGACGTGGTCTCTCTCTGATCACTCCTCGCGCAGGCAGCGCACCGGCGACCACCCCCGCACGCGGATCCAGGCCGGAACCCACGCCGCCACCAGGGACATGCCGAGGGCCGTCCCCACGATGGCCATGACCGTCCCCTGGTCCACCCGCACCGGGATGCTCTTGAACCGATACACCTCCGGATCAAGGATGCGCATGCCGGTGGCGTCGGAGAGGAACGCCACGACCCCGTCCAGGTTCTGGGCGAGCTCGAGCCCGAGGAACACCCCGAGGGCCGACCCGATGGCGCCCAGCATGAGGCCGTAGCCGGCGAACACCATCACCAGGCGGTGCACGGACAGCCCCATGCTGCGGAGGATGCCCATGTCCCGGGTCTTCTCCACCACCATGGTGTGGACGATGCCGAGGATGGCGGCGGAGGCGATGACGACGGCGGAGAACAGGATCACCAGGATGATCTTCTTCTGGTCCTGGATGGAGAGCAGCTCGACCCGGTTGGCCTCTTCCCACGAACGGCACAGCAGCCCCGGGTAGCGACGCTCCAGGTCCGACGCCAGAGCCGACGCGCGCTCAGGGTGGGCGATCCGCAGGTGGGCCGCGTTGGCGTCGAGCCCTCGCTCCGGTTGCTCGAACCGCAGACGACGCAGGGCCTGACGATCCACGTAGGCGTACATCTTGTCGTAGTCCGCGCGACCGGTGGAGTAGCAGCCCACCACCCGGAAGGCCATGGAGCGTCGGCGCTCCACCTTGTTCTTGTCCGACGCCAGGTCCCCGGTGAGGAGGGTCACGTAGCCGCCGTCACGGGTGCGGGACACCCCGAGGGCCCGGGCCAGGGTGTCTCCCAGGATGATGGACGGGACACCGTCGGCGGACTTGAGCGGGTCCTCCCGGAGCTCCGAGGGCACCCGCAGGTCTTCGTCCACCACCTGATCGAACAGCTCCTGGAACGGCGTCACCTGGCGTTCCAGGTGGAAGTCGATGCCCACGAGCAACAGCCCGCGGGTGCGGTCCTCGTTCTCCGGCCGCGGGCGGTCTCCCGGGAGCACCAGGCCCGGCGTGAGCATGCGCGGCGACATGGCGACCACGTCTCCCCCGTTCGCCGCCAGCTCATCATCCAGCAGCGTCTGGAGCGTGGCCCAGTGCTGGATCAGCCCGCCCCGCATCTCCACGTGCTCCACCCGGATATCGGCGCTGGTGCCCTTGAAGTGGCTCCGCAGGAACTCCTGCACCCCGTCCATGAGGGCCGTGACCACGATCATGGCCATGACCCCGAGGGCCGTGGCCAGGACCGCCACCAGCGCGACCCGGCGCGTCCTCAGGTAACGGAGGCTCAGGGAGAGCAGGGACACGGATCAGGACTCCTCGTCGACGCGTCCGTCGCTCATGACGATGCGGCGCCGCGCCACGTCGGCCATGGCGGGTTCATGGGTGACGACGACGATGGTTTGCGACAGGGACTCGTTGAGGTCGTGCAGCAGCTCGTGGATGCCGGACGCGCTCCTGGAGTCCAGGTTCCCGGTGGGCTCGTCGCAGAACACGATGCGGGGCTGGTTCATCAGCGCCCGGGCGATGGCGACCCGCTGCCGCTCTCCCCCGGAGAGTTGATTGGGCAGATGACCGAGCCGGTGTCCGAGACCCACCCGCTCCAGGAACTCACGGGCCCGTTGCTTCCGCGCGCCCCGTCCCCGCACCTCCGCGTGGCTGCGCGTCCCCGCGATGACCGCCGGGATGCAGACGTTCTCCAACGCCGTGAACTCGGGGAGCAGGTAGTAGAACTGGAAGACGAACGCGAACTCGGTCGCCCGCAGGCGTGTGCGGGCCCGCTCTCCGGCCCCGGACACGTCCCGTCCCTCGTAGGAAACGGATCCGGATGTCGGTCGATCCAGCAAGCCGAGGATGTGGAGCAGGGTGCTCTTCCCCGCCCCCGAAGAGCCGCGGATGGCCAGGAAGTCGCCGCGGCGGACGCGGAGGTTCACGCCGCGGAGGACCTCCACGGTCTGGCGTCCCAGCTTGAAGCTCTTGGTGACGTCCTCGACGCCGAGCACCACCTCATCAGTCGCGGTCATTCGTACCTCAGGCAACGTACGGGATCGATAACGGCGGCGCGCCTCGCCGCCAGGGCCCCCGCCAGCATGGCCATGATGACCGTCCCCACGGCGATGGTCAGCACTTGAGCCGGGTCGAGGATCGCAGGGATGCCGTGGAAGCGATAGGGCACGTCCGGATTGAACACGTCCACGCCCAGGGTCTCCATGACCGAGTTCAGGTTGTTGACCAGCCAGACCCCGGCGACGGAGCCGAGGGCGCTGCCGATGACCCCCAGGGCGGTCCCGTACAGCAGGAACAGCAACACCACCCGACGACCGGAGAAGCCCATGCTGCGCAGCACGCCGATGTCCCGGGTCTTCTCCACCACCATCATGTAGAGCAATCCGAAGACCAGGCACACGGACAGAAAGACGATGAACCCGAGCACCAGGGACATGGAGCGCTTCTCCACGTCGAGGGCGTCCATCAGGCCCCGGTTGCGGTCCTTCCAGGTCTCCACCACCAGCCCGGGGAAGCGCTCCGTGAGGGAGCGCTTGAGCTCGTCGAGGCGGCCGCGGGCGGCCTCGGTCACCCGGCCGTGGACGGTGGTGCAGTCCGGCCGCTCCGAGCCGGGGCCGTAACGCAGCTCATGAAGCTCGTAGCGGTCCATGATCACGTGGAAGCCGTCGAAGTCGTCCCGGCCGGAGTCGAACACCCCCGCCAGCCGACAGCCCAGGTTCGCCGCGTCCACCCGCCACTGCTCGTCCACGCCGGGCTCACGGGCCAGCCGGCCGGTGACCACGGACGCGTCATTGGTGCCGCCCAGGACCGCGTCCGTCATGGTCCGCAGTCGCATCCGGATCGCCAGGGCCCTGCCCACCAGGATGCCGGGGACCGCCTGCCTCGAGAACGGGGCGTCCTCCCGGGCCAACGGACCGTCGAACCGGAAGCCGGGGGTCCGCTCCGCGTCCTTGATGATCCGCTCCAGGGGGATCACGTCCCACGACCGCTCCCAGTCGACGCCCAGGATCTGAACGCCCCAACGGTACTCGGTGGAGCCGGCGCCCCGGTCCACCCTGGAGAAGATGAAGCCCACGGTCTCCAGGCGCGGCGAGAGCGCCTCGAGGACGCCGCCCCGGTCCGCCATCTCGCCCTGGAGCAGGTCCTCAACCTGAGCGAAGTGCTCATGGAGCGGGTCCTTCATGCGGAACGTCAGGTCCGGCTCGACGCCGCGGATGTTCTGGTGGATGTCGTAGCGGAACCCGTCCATGACCGCGGTGATCACCACCATGGCCGCCACCGCGAGGGCGACGAACAGGGCCGCCACCAACGCGATGCGTCGCCGCCGCAGGTAACGGCTGATCAGAAGGACGACGTCCATGGGTCCGGCATCTCGACGGTGTGACGCCAATCGGCGTAGGGGAATCGATCGAGGTGACGACGCAGGTCTTCCTCTTCCGGTGACGGCGCGGTGGCCACCGCCCCTGCGCCGCGGTCAGGTCCTCCGGCCGGCCCCGCGCCGCGCCGGTTGATGGCGTTCTGAAGGTCCAGCAGGCGGTACAGGTGCCCGTTGGCCGCCGCGTTGAGGTTCCAGGACGGCGCCAGCCCCTCGTCATCGAGCATGCACTGGAGCCGCGCGCGACAGCGACGCCGGGCGGCGTGGCCGTCCTCCTCGAGCTCCGCCATCAAGCTCGCGGCGAGCACCCGCACGTCGTCCTTGAAGTCCGAGTCCGTACACGCCCGCAGGGCCTCCTCGGCGGCGGGGCCGTAACGGTAGACCGTGGCCCAAAGGGCCGCGCGGCGCACCCGCTCGTCCTTGTGCCCGGCCCAGACCGTGAATACGGGGGCGGAGTCCTCCTTGTGGCCGTGCACGATGGTGGCCAGCAACGCGGCCCGGAACACCCGGTCCTTGTCGTCGCCCAACATGGCGGTGGCGAGGGCGGAGGCCCGGGGGCCGCCGACGACGACGGTCGCCGCCGCGCACGCCGCGCGCACCTCTTCCCGCGGACTCTTGAGCCAGCGCCTCAGGTCCGGGATCACCTGCTCCCGCCCCAGCGCCGCCAGAGCCAGCACCCAGGCCGCGGCCTCGTCAGCGTCGGAGAGCTGCTGCGGCCGCCGCTCCCTGAGGGTGGCGTACAGGGCCTCGTCCCAAGGCAGCCGGGACAACCCGGCCAGGGCGATCAGGCGGACGCGCTTGTCCTCTTCCCGGTTCTTCGTGGTGTGCCTGAGCAGCATCGGCCCTGCGTGCTCGGCGGGCATGTACCCCACCGCGATGGCGGCGGCCCGTCGCAACCCGTCCTTGTTCTGCCGCAGCAGACGCTTCAGATGAGGGACCGCCCGCGCGGATCGGGAGAGGCCCAACCCCAAGGTGATGGCCTCCTGCTCTCGCACCGGTCGCCGCTCCTTGAGACGTCGCAACAGCAGGGTCACCGCCTCGTCGCCGCCGAGCCGCCCGAGGGCCAGATACGCCATCAGCTTGGACACGGGGTGGGAGTCCCGGGACAGGACCCGCAAGGCCTCGACCGCGGCCGGGTCCTCCAACGCGCCCAGGGCGAAGCCGGCGACGCCGCGGGCGCCGCGCTTACCGTGGGAGACCAACCGCGCCAGCGCAGCGGCCGCGCGCGCGTCACCGACCTGCATGAGGACCAGGCTGATCTGGCGCTGGACGAAGTGATTGCCGGCTCCTGGTCGCAACTCCTTGAGCATGGGGCCGAGCAGACGCTCCACGTCCTCCATCAGCTCCTGGCGCAACTTCAGGCGGTCAGCGGAGGAGCCCTTGCGCAGGCGCCGCACCACATTGGTGAAGGCCCGGCTCACCGCGGCGTTGGACGGAGGCGCACCGGTGGCGGGCAGGTACGACTCGTACTGGGTCCCCGGAGCCTGGGTCCACGCTCCCCCCTGGAGCAGCAACAAGGCCAGGCACAAGCTGATCTGTTTCATCCGCATCATCGACCACGGGCGCTGGGCGCGCCCATCTTGTACGCCAACAAGCACCCGGATGCCCATGGCCATGGGGAATTACGTGACAGATACGCACAAACGCGACGATTCGCGCAGATTTTGGTGGCGCGCCCTGGGCCTCCGCTTACACTCCCCGTCTGCTGGCAATCCCGCCAAGGGGGATCGTCCCTGGGGCTCCCACCCCTGATGACGAGCCGCCTTCGACACTCTTGGTGGGCCGAGCCAGACGTTGGAGTCAAGCATGAAGCGTCTCGGGGTCCTGGTGATCCTGTGCTTGGCTCTCGGTGCAGTACGGGCCGGGGCCCAGACACAATCACCCCAAATCAACGTGTTCACACCGGTCGGTCCGGTGGTTTCCGGGAGCTACCAGCCTTGCCTGGTGGTCCTCAACAACGCTCACTCCGGTCAGGTGGCGTTCCTCCTCGGTGACCCGGGGACGGGCAGCGTCTCCGTCGGCTCTCAGAGCTTCGCCGTGCCCCTCAGCACGCCCATGGTCATCCAGCAGACCATGCTCAAGCGCCCGACCTGGTTCGGTCGCCTCGCGGTGCCCTCGGATCCGGCCCTGGTGGGTTGGGCTCCGTATCTCACCGCGGTCCTGCTGAGCGACGGTCAGTTCGCCGTGGCGCCCCTGGTGCCCTTCGGACCGATCATCGAAGACTCGATCCAGTAGGGATCGAGAGACGCCGCGGTCGATCAGTCCGGCAGGCCCACCGCGGCGTCCCTGTCGCGCACGGCCTGCCGCACCGTGGCGAGCACCTCCTCCAGGTCGAACGGCTTGTTGAGGAGGTGATCCACCTGGTTGCGACGGGCGGTGTCGCTGTCGATCTCGCCGCCCCATCCCGTGATGAGGATGACCGCCGTCGCCGGCTCAAGGGCCTTCACCTCCCGCGCCACGTCCCAACCGGTCATGGGGACCATGCCCAGGTCCGTGATGACCACGTCCGCCGGCCGGTCCGAGAACGCCGCGACGGCCTCCTCTCCTCCGGGGACACCCTCCACGTCGAAGCCCTCACCTTCCAGCACGTCGCAGAGCAGCTCGCGGACGCTGCGCTCGTCGTCCACCACCAGGACGCGGCGGCCCGGTTCAACGGGGAGCTCCTCCACCACCGCCGGCTCGGACGGCTCCGGACCGCTGGTGCCCGGTAGCTCCACGATCACCCGCGTGCCCTCTCCCGGGGCGCTCTCGACCCGGATGCTGCCCTCGTGACGGAGGACGATGTTGTAGACGATGCTCATCCCCAGCCCCGAGCCCTCGGAGCCCCGGGTGGTGAAGTAGGGATCGAAGATGCTCTCCCGCACCTCCTCCGTCATACCCTGACCGCTGTCCTCCACCACCGCCTCCACCCGTCCGCCCACGATGGAGGTGCGGATGGTCAGGTCCCCGCCGTCGGGCATGGCGGCGACGCTGTTCAGGACCAGGTTGGTGAAGATCTCACGTAGCTCTGCCACGTTGCCCAGCACCCAGGCCTCGTCCTCCGTATCCGCCGTGACGGTCAGGCGCTGTCCGCGGCGCAGGGCGTCCCCCTCCCAACGGGTGCGGGTGAACTCGAGCACGTCGCGGATGACCTCGGTGAGGTTGACGCTGCGGAACGATCCCTCCCGCCGCGTCCGGGTGAACTCCTGCAGGCGGCTGACGACGACGGCCCCGTCCTCTGCCGCCTTCACGATGGTCTCGAGCCCGCTCTGGAGCTCGCTGTCGGAGGTCAACCGGGACAGCTGCTGAGCGCGCCCCAGGATCGCCGTGAGCAGGTTGTTGAAGTCATGAGCGACGCCGCCGGCGAGGTTGCCCATGACACGGATCTTCTCGTCGCGGGCGAACTCGCGGACCAGCCGCGCGTTCTCCAGGGCGATGGCGGCGTGCGCGGCGAAGATGTCCAGGAGCTCCTGATCCGCGCCGGAGAACTGGCCGGCCCGGGAGCGGTTGTCCACGTAGAGCATGCCCACCACCCGGGCGCCCCGCATCATGGGGGCGCACATGATGGAGCGCAGGTCCAGGTTCACCACCGACTCGGCCTGGGCGAACGCCCCGCCCGCGTCCGTGAGCCGCATGCTGCGCCCCTTCTCCAGCACCTCGGTGACGATGCGGCGGGAGATCTGCTGCTCCGGATCCGGGACCGGCTCCCGCTCCTTGCCGCGGGCGACCGGGATCCGCACCCTCCCCCGTTCATCCACCGTGAGCAGGAACGCGCGCTCCGCCCCGCTGAACTCCACCACCCCGTCCACGATCTCTCGGAACAGCTCGTCCAGGGGCGCGGTGCTGCGGAGGGTGCGGCTGATCTCGAGGATGCGGCGCATCATCTCCTCGTTGCGCCTGGAGACGCCGTCCTCCAGCCCCACCTGGCGGCCGGACTCGAAGAGGGCGTCGCGGACGCGACGGACCAGGGCGCCGGCCACGCCCGGCAGCGCCGAACGCTCCCCCTTGGCGATCCCCGCCGCCAGCCGGTCCACGTCGTCGACGAACGCGCGCACCTGCTGGCGTCCGAGGAAGCCCTCCAGCAGGTCGGTGTCCGCCAGGCCCTCCAGCACCCGCTCCAGGGCCTCGAGGGCGGTGGCGTAGGACGCCAGGGCGGTCGTGCGATCATCCACCGCGGCCCGCAAGGCACCGCGGGCGTGGGCGCACTCCCACTCCAGCCCCGGCATGCGGACCCGCCGCGCGAACCGCTCCGCTTCTTCGATCAGCGCCTGGATGGCGTGGCGGTCGTCTTCACCTCCGCGGAGCAGGGCCCGCGCGCGCACCAGGGCGACCTTGGCCCGGGCCTCGCGAGGGAGGTCATCCAGCTGCTGCGGCAGCAGCGCCCCGACGGCGCCGGGGTTGCCCGCGTCGATCTCCGCCTGCGCACGCTCGACCGCCACCTCCGCCGCGAACGACGGATCGCCGAGGCGCTCCGCGGCCTCCCCCGCGGAAGCCAACCGGCTGCGCGCGACGGACGCCCGCCCCTCGCGCAGGAGACCTCGCCCCTCCAGCAGCTGGACCCAGCCGGCCAGGCTCTGGTCTTCCCGCCATCGGGCCGCCCGCTTCACCGTCTCAACGAGGTAGGCGCCGCGCTCCCACTGCCCGACCCGGAGGCACTCTGCGGCCAGGTTCAGCCGCTTCACCAGGGCGCCCTTCATGTTGCCCACCATGCGGTCCAGGCGCTCCGCCTGCTCGTAGTGGCGGATGGCGACGGCGAACTGGTCCCGCATGTGGGCGACCGCGCCGAGGTTGTTCAGGACCTGGGCCTGGCTGCGCGCATCGGACAGCCGCCGGGCGACCTGCAGCGCGCGCTCGTAGTACTTCAACGCGGCGTCCAGCTCGCGCCGCTCGCAGTAGACGTTGGCGATGTTGATGTAGGAGAAACCCTCGCCCGCGGAGTGACCGATCTGGCGACGGATCCGGAGGCTGGTGCGGAAGTGGTCGATGGCCTCCGCCGTGCGCCCCAGCTTGCGCATCAGCACGCCCATGTTGTTGGAAGAGTCCGCCTGCCCCGCCAGGTCGCCCACCTCCGCGCGCAGGTGCAGCGCCCGGGAGTAGTAGCGCTCCGCCATCTCCCCCTGGCCCTCCGCCATGAAGATGGTGGCGATGCCGTGCAGAGCGGTCCCCAAACCGACCAGGTCCCCCAGGCGCGAGCGCAGCTTCATGGTGGCCAGGTGGCAACGGAGCCCGGTGGCGGCCTCGCCGTCGTGCCGCGCCAGGTCGCCCCGCATGCTGAGGTAGCGGGCCACCAGGGGCGCCCACTCTCCCGGCCAGGCCAACCGGGGGGCGCGGATCTCGCTCAGAGACTCGGGCTGCTCCGTGAACGCCTCCAGATCCAGGAACGGCGCCACCAGCGCTCCGGCCCGATCCAACGTCTCCCGGGTCTCGCCGTGCAGCCCGGAGCCCAGGCACATCTCCGCCAGATCGAGCAACAGGTCCAGGCGATCGGCGTCCGAGAGGTCGGCCCCCGCGCCGAGGATGGAGCCCACCGCCGACCGCGCCGCGTCCAGGTTCCCTTCCCGGTGATGCAGCCGCGCCAATCGACGCTCCACCTGGGGATCCGACGTCGCCCCATGGGACGTCGCCTGCTCCAGGCGATCACGGACCTTGCGCAACTGACCGCGATCATGGTGCAGGTCAGCCAGCTTCAGCAACGCCCAGCGGCTGAGGAACGGCGACCCCGTGGGCACCTCCACCAGCGCGGTGAGGATCCGCACCGCCTCCTCCTCCGCCCGCGCCTCGAACAACTCGGGCACGACGGACCAGGCGGCGTTCAAACCCTCCCGGGGGCGGCTGCCGCGGAGCACGTGCCACACGGCCTCCGTCCGCGAGCGCTCCGATCGAGAGAGCACGGTGGCCGCGTCGTCGTGCAATCGCTGCCGACGCTCCGGGTCGATGCAGGACAGGGTGGCCTCGTGGCTGATGGGGTCCGGCAGGTGCCAACGATCTCCGCTGAGCCGCGCGTACCCACCGGCTCGAAGCTCCGACAGCGCCGCCACGGCGTCCTCCCCGTCCGGGAGCAGCCGCCGCAGCACCGCTTCCTCGGCCCCGCTGGGGAACACGGCCAGGGCGTCGAGCATCTCGCGCGCGTCGGGAGGACAGGCGCGCAGGCGCGCCTGCATCACCGCGTCCAGGGAACCGGGCACCCCGTCTCCCTCCCCCAGGCTCTCCGTGGCGAGCCGGCCGAGGAGCGTGCCGCTGCCGTGACCATGCAGCGGTCGCGACCGGAGGGTCTCGTTGACGAACAGGGGGACGCCCCCGGTCCGCTCATGGACGTCGTTCAGCAGGGTGCTGGGCATGGGCTCGGGGGCCACCACGGCCCGCAACAGCTCACCCGTGTGCCGGAGGTTGAGAGGCTCCAGCTCCAGCTCCAGGAAGTGTCCCGTGGAACGCTCCGAGTCCAGGTACGCGCGGAGCCCGTCGTCCGTGTGGACATCCGGCGGGAACGTCATCACCACCTCGACGGGCGACTGACCGGTCTCCCAGATCTCGTGGGTGAGCCTGCGCAGGAAGTGCAGGAGGAAGTCCCGTGACGGTCGGTCGTAGCGATCGATGTCCTCGAGGATCAACACCGTCCGACGACGACGCACCAGTCCCAACACGGCGGTGGACAGGCGATCGATGCGACCGAGGCGCTCCCCCTCTACCGTCAGCACATCGTCCGGATCGGCGCCGGAGAGTGCGCAGAGGTCGTGGAACAAGGAGAGGATGGGCTGCAGGGTCGCCCCCGGTCCGGGAGCCGGGACCACGCGAAGCACACGCAGACCGGCCATGCGCCACTCGATGGCGGCCTCTTCCACCAACCGCGTACGCCCCACACCGGGCTGCCCCTTGACCACCGCCAGGGGGCGCCGGGAGCGGCGCCGAGGCTGCGGCGGCACCGCCTCCAGCAACGCCTTCAGCTCGTCGCGACGACCGGCGAAGGGCGGGTGGTCGAGGATGGCGGTCCGGGTGGCGAGGGACTCGTCGGGCCAGCGAGTACCGCAGGACCGCAACCTGGCGATGACCTCGCGGGCGCTCGACGGACGACGGGACGGGTCCGGGTCCGTCATCTCCATCACCAGCTCGCGCAACCAGGAGGGGACCTCCTCTCCCGGGTCCACGCGCTCCACCGGGTTCTGACTGGAGAACGGGCGACCGGTCAGCGCCTCGTGCAGGGTCACCCCCAACGAGAACAGGTCCGTGCGGGCGTCGGGGACCGGGCCCGCCCCCATGGCCTCGTGAGAGGCGTAGGGCGGCGTGCCGCGACCGGCGGCGCTCTCGGGGAAGGCGGCCAGGTCCAGGTCCACCAGGGTGGCCCTCCGCGAGACCTGATCCCACAGGACGTTCTTCGGCTTCACGTCGAGGTGGAGCCACGCCCGGGAGTGCAGCAGGGAGAGGGCGCGGCACACGTCCACCGCCATGGCCACGGCGTCGTCGAGGGCGAGGGGGGCGAGGGAGTCCAGGGGAGCCCCCGGCGCCCGATCACACACCATCAGGGTGGCGTCCCCGGCCAGGTCGCGGGCGAAGTCCCGGACCCGCGGCAGGGAAGGGTGCCGCAAGGACGAGAGGAGCCGATATTCGCTCTCGAGGCGCTTCACCGGCGCCGACTCAGGGCTCCGGCCGGCCACCCGCTTGCAGATCAACTCCCGGCTCGAACGCAGCAGGTCCTCCACCACGAAGACGTCCGAATTCTGGCCCACGTGGAGGGTCTCGAGGACCCGGTAGCGGCCGACGAACGTCCTGGATTCCGCCCCGGTTTGCTGCTCCGTCCCTCGATCCGTCGTCAAGAGCCTCTACCCTCCCCCGGCGAGTATAATCCCGCCCCGGCTCCATAACGAGCGCAACGCGCCCTTTCCTCTGGCACAAAAAAGCGACACGAACATGTCACTATCCGTCCCCCAGGAAGAGTTGCAGGACAGCGTCTTCCTCATCGACGGCTCGGCGCTCGCCTACCGCTCCCACTTCGCCATGGCGCGCTCGAACCTCTCGTCGCCCAGCGGGCTCCCGACCGGCGCCGTCTACGGCTTCATCGCCGAGATCAAGCGCATCCTCGACCGGGTCGGCCCTCGCTCGATCGCCGTGGTCATGGACACCGCCGCTCCGACGTTCCGCCATGAGCAGTATCCCGAGTACAAGGCCACCCGGGAGAAGATGCCGGACGAGCTGGTGGAGCAGCTGCCGTGGATCAAGGACGTCACCCGCGCCCTGGGCATCCCGGTGCTCGAGCTCGACGGCTATGAGGCGGACGACATCATGGGGACCCTGGCCCGCAAGGCCGAGGCCGCGGGCCAGCGGGTCTTCCTCGTCACGGGCGACAAGGACTTCATGCAGTTGGTGAGCGACAAGGTCCTCATCTACAACATCATGAAGCGCAACGTGGAGCTGGAGATCCAGGGCGTCGACGCGGTGCAGGAGAAGTTCGGCGTGACCCCGGACCGCGTCGTGGACGTGCTCGGGCTCATGGGCGACTCCTCCGACAACGTGCCGGGCATCCGCGGCATCGGCGAGAAGACCGCAAAGCGCCTCATCGAGCAGCACGGCACCATGGAGGCGTTGCTGGACTCTCCCGGCGAGAGCCTCTCCCCCAAGCTGAAGGAGTCCCTCGCCTCCGGTCGGGAGGTGGGGCTGCTCAGCAAGGAGCTGGTCACCATCGACGTAAACGTCCCCGTGGACACGGAGCTGGCGGACCTCCTCCACGAAGGCCCGGACAAGCCCGAGGCGTTCCAGCTGTTCACCGACCTGGGGTTCCGCACCTTCGCCGCCGAGATGAAGGAGCGGACGGAGGCGGCGGACGTGGCCTCCGCATACAAGATCGTGCGCACCGAAGAAGAGCTGGACTCACTCATCAAGCGCATGTCCGAGGCCGACCTGTACGCCGTGGACACGGAGACCACCAGCCTCAAGTGGCGCGAGGCGCGGATCGTGGGCGTGAGCTTCTCCGAGGCCGCGGGAGAGGCGTGGTACGTCCCCCTCAACGCCGCCCCCCCGCTGCTCGCCGACGCGCCGTCCGACTGGCGCGGCAAGGCGGTCCTCGAGCGGCTCCGCCCGCTGCTGGAGGACCCGCGGCCCACCAAGTGCGGGCAGAACGTGAAGTACGACATCATGGTCCTGCGTCGGTCGGGCATCCGGATGGCGGGGGTCCGCGCGGACACCATGATCGCCGCCTATCTGCTCGAGCCCCACCAGCGGGAGCGCAACCTGGACGCCCTCGCCCTGCGGCACTTCGACCACGTGAAGATCAAGACCGAGGAGCTGATCGGCAAGGGCAAGAACCAGCTCACCATGGACCTGCTCCCGGTTGATGACGTGGGCACCTACGCGTGCGAAGACGCGGACTTCACCTGGCGCCTCGCGGACCTGTTCCTCAAGCGCATGAAGGACGAGGACCTGCTGGGCCTCCACGATGAAGTGGAGATCCCCCTGGTGGGGGTGCTGGCGGACATGGAGGAGGCCGGGGTCAGGGTCGACCGGGACCAGCTCAAGCAGATGGCCAAGGAGCTGCAGAAGCAGGCCGACGCCGTCGAGGAGGAGGTCCGGCAACTGGCGGGAGACGACCAGCTCAACGTGAACAGCCCCCGGCAACTGGGCGAGGTCCTGTTCGACAAGCTGAAGGTGCACGAGGAGCTGGGCTACAAGCCCAAGAAGACCAAGACCGGGTGGGCCACCGGGCAAGCGGTCCTGGAAGCCCTCGGCGCACACCCGCTGCCGGCCCTCATCCTCAAGTACCGCGCCGTCACCAAGCTGCTCTCCACCTACGTGAACCCGCTCCCCAACATGGTGGACGAGGAGGACGGGCGCATCCACGCCTCCTTCAACCAGACCATCGCCGCCACCGGGCGCCTGTCATCCAGCGACCCCAACCTGCAGAACATCCCCGTGCGGACGGACGCCGGTCGGCGTATCAGGCGGGCGTTCCTGCCGACGGCGGACGACTGGGTCCTGCTGGCGGCGGACTACAGCCAGGTCGAGCTGAGGATCATGGCCCACCTGTCGGAGGACGAGCGCCTCATCGCCGCCTTCAAGGCCGGCGCCGACATCCACTCCGACACGGCGGCGCGCATCTTCGGCGTCGACCCCGACGCCGTGGACCCCACCATGCGGAGCAGGTCCAAGGCCATCAACTTCGGGATCCTCTACGGGATGGGGCCTCACCGGCTGGCCCAGGAGACCGGGCTCAGCCGGGACGAGGCCAAGGAGTTCATCGACCGCTACTTCGACGCCTTCCCCTCGGTCCGGGGCTTCGTGGAGGGCCTGAAGGAGTTCGCCCGCGAGAACGGCTACGCCCGGACCATCATGGACCGCAGGCGGCCCATCCCCGACATCAACTCCTCCAACGGCATGCTCCGAAGCCAGGCCGAGAACATGGCGGTGAACACGCCGATCCAGGGCTCGGCCGCGGACATCCTCAAGGTGGCCATGGCGAGGGTCGCCCGGGAGCTCTCCGGCGCCGGCCTGGAGGCCAAGATGATCCTGACCGTCCATGACGAGCTGGTGATCGATACCCCCGAGACGGAAGTGGACCAGGTCCGCTCCATCGTCGTCGCCGAGATGGAGGGGGCGGCGACGCTGAAGGTGCCCCTGAAGGTGGACGTGGGCGTCGGCAAGGACTGGCTGGAGGCTCACTGATCCAGAAGGGCCCCAGCCCGTCCTGGAAACCACACCGTCAGCACCTACAATCTGCCGCGCGCAGCCAGTCCAACGCCTTGTTCAACCCAATCAGATCGGAGTTGCCTCAGTGGTCATCGGCAATCCCAACCATCGTGGTCGCCTGAGCCTCGTCGGCTGTGACGCCGGCAAGCCCTTCGCAGAGCGGGTGCACAAGCACCTCCAGGACATCGTCAAGATCGTCGACGGAGAGTCCGTCTCCGTCGCCCGCTCCAGCGAGGAGGTCCTCTTCGCCAACGGCGAGATCAAGACGGTCATTAACGAGAACATCCGCGGCGACGACGTGTATGTGATCCAGGCCATGGATGACCCGATGTCGGAGGCCAGCGTCAACGACAACTACGTCGCGCTGCTGACCGCGATCCACGCCGTGCACCACTCGGACGCGGACTCCATCACCGCGGTGATCCCGCAGTTCCCCTACTCCCGCCAGGAGCGCAAGAAGGCCCGGGAGTCCATCACCGCGCAGCTGGTGGCGCGGCAGATGGAGGACGCCGGGGCCAACCGGGTGATCACCCTCGACATCCACGCGGAGGCCATCGAGGGCTTCTTCCAACGAGCGCTCCTGGAGGACCTGCACGCGTCCAAGGAGATCATCACCTTCTTCGAACGGGTCATCCCCGAGAAGAACCTGCAGCAGAACCTGTGCATCGTCGCCCCCGACACCGGCGGCGCGAACATGGCTCGCTACTACTCGAACCAGTTCGAGTGCGGCTTCGCCATCGTGGACAAGGCCCGCGACTACTCCAAGTCCTCGGTGGTGGAGAGCATGCGGCTGGTCGGCGACGTCCGCGACAAGCACGTCATCATGCCGGACGACCTGGTGGCGACGGGGGGCACCCTCATCAACGCCTGCCGCCTCCTCAAGGACAACGGCGCCAAGAAGATCTACGTGGCCTGCTCCCTCCCCTTCTTCAACGGACCTGCCGTCGAGCGGCTGGACAAGGGGTACGAGGAGGAGCTCTTCGAGATGGTCATCGGCACCGACGCGGTCTGGCGCGGGTCGGCGTTCCAGGAAGAGCACTCCTGGTACCGGGAGGTCTCCGTGGCCCGCCTGTTCGCCCAGGTGATCTTCAACATCAACCGTCGGCGGTCCGTCAGCGAGCTGCTCCGGTAGGGCGCGGCGGCCGCGACTCGGCCGCGGCTTCACGTTTTTGCGCTCTGCCCCGTATGGGTGCGGTCAGGGTCGCTTCTCCTGGCCGCCCGCAGCCGATAAGATCCATTGGAGGCTCGTATCCAGCTTCCGGAGCAGGAAACCATGCGCTACCAGATCGTCATCTGCGCCCTCCTGGCGCTCATCGCAGCATCCACCGCCCGCGCCGACGAGGTCATCCGAAAAGATGGCAAGTCCGTGAAGGGGTTCGTGGTCTCCCAGTCGTCCAAGTACGTCCGCGTGCTGGACGCCTCCGGCCGCACCCACCGCATCGCCATGAAGGACGTGGACTCGATCCTGGAGGGCCCCGACACCGGGGACGCGGACCTTAACGCCAAGCTCGGTGAGATCGACGCCGACGACGCGGATGAGCTGGCCGAGGTCGCCAAGGAAGCCAAGTCCGGCGGCAACAAGGCCTGGAAGGTCGTCGCCATGATGGCGCTCCGCGTGGACGAAGAGCACGCGGAGGCCCACGAGCTGCTCGGCCACATCCTCGTCGGAGACGAGTGGTTCACCAGCAAGAAGAAGGCCGAAGCGGCGCGCAAGAAGCTCGTCGACAAGCGCATGAAGGAGGAGGGCTACGTCCGCTGGCGGAGCGGCTGGATCTCCAAGGAGGACCGCTCCAAGGCCTCCAAGGACCCCAAGGCCTTCGTCAAGTCCGAGGAAGGCGTCTGGCGCGAGAAGGCCGTCGTCATGCGCGAGAAGGGCTACGAGCTCGTGGGCGGCAAGTGGATCAAGGCCGGCACCCTTCAGGACAAGGCGGACCGAGCCGAGTTCAAGAAGCTCATGTTCGGAGAGGACATCTGGGTCCTCACCACCGAGCACTTCCGGCTCTACGTCATGGACACCCCCCCGGAGGAGGTCTCCAAGCTCGGTGAACTGGTGGAGCAGAGCTACGACTGGTGCCTGGAGAAGCTCGGACTGGAGGCGGACACCAACCTGTTCGCCAACCGCGGCGGCTACGGCCACATGTGGCTCATGAAGGACCGGGACACCTCCATCAAGTGGGTGGAGAAGTACCGTCAGAAACTCAGCCTCGGCGACGGCTTCGCGACGTTGGTCCAGCGCTCCGGCAACTGCTTGTCGTCAGGCTCACTGCTGTACGTGGGCGTCATCGACGAGGCCCGCAGCCGAGTGCGTCACACGCTGGTGAACCACGCGGCCCAGTTCGTCCTCAAGATGTGGTCGCCCGGCCTCGGCGGCGGCGGCAAGGGCCAGAAGGGGGACTTCTCCTACTGGCTCTACGAGTGCTTCGGCGTCCACGCGGAGCACGAGCTCCTCGGCAACGGGGTGGTGGTTCACAGCACCCTGGCCAAGTACGGCGACGACGCCGGACGCGCCAACAAGGCCTTCGAGACCAAGGACGCCAACGACCGGTGCGAGGGCTACGCTCGCACCACCGCGGACCCCATCGCCAGCATCGACGGCCTCCAGGACCTCAACATGCTCTCCGGCGACCACATGGCCAAGGGGTACACCATCCTCCGCTGGATGATGACCTCCAAGGTGGACGAGTTCCGTGCCTGGCTCAAGCAACGACGGACCATGCGCGCCATGGACGCCCTGGAAAAGGCGTTCGGCGTATCGCCCACCCAGGTGGACGACAAGTGGCACGACATGGTGAGGGACGGGTTCTGATCCTGGCCGCCGAGGGGCGCACCACCCCGACCGCGCGCCACAAGACGGCGCGGTTCATGTTGCGCCTCTCCCTCCTGCTGATCCTCGGCGCCTGCAGCGGCGCGCCGGAGCCGTGCTGCGACCGCTGCGGGACCGTCTGGTCAGAGCAGGCCCTCGCCGAGCACGAGCGTCACCGCGTCGAGCTCAACATGATCATGTATGCGAGCGGCTGCGAGTATTGCCGGCACCATGGCGCATACAAGGACGTGACGCTCCCCGATAAGTAGAGCCGGGCTCCCGGAGCGCTCCCCGCCGGTGGCTGCGGAGCCCCCCCAGGGTCTATACTCCTGCCCATGATCCGCATCGTCATCGCCTTCAGCGCCGTGCTCACCGCGGCGGCGCAACCGCTGCCGAGCCCGGAGGATTTCCTGGGCTATCCCCTGGGTGACCGTTTCACCCTGCACGCCGACCTGATCGCCTACTCGCGGCTCGCCGCGACCCAGGGGCAGGATCGCATCAAGCTGGTGGACTATGGGCGCACGCCACAAGGGCGCCCGCTCCTCTTCCTGGTCATCACCTCCCCTCGCAACCATCAGCGGATGGACCGGATCATGGCGGCGAAGGCGCTGCTGGCTGACCCCCGTCGGCTCTCCGACGGGGACGACACCGCGACCCTCATCAAGGACACCCCGGTGGTCATCTGGATGTCCTACAACGTCCACGGCAACGAGCCCTCTCCCTCGGAGACCGCCCTGAAGCTGGTCCATCGCATGGCCACGGCCGGCGACACGGAGACCACCAAGTGGCTGGACGAAGCCGTCATCATCGTGGACCCGTGCCTGAACCCGGACGGCCGGGACCGGTACGCCTACTGGTACAACGGCATGCGAGGGGGACGGGCTGACGCGGAGCCACAGTCCCTGGAGCACGATGAACCGTGGCCCGGCGGCCGGTTCAACCACTGGGGCTTCGACCTCAACCGGGACTGGGCCTTCGTGACCCAGCCGGAGACCCGGCAACGTCACCCCCACTTCGTCCGCTGGACCCCGCAGGTGCACGTGGACTTTCATGAGATGGGGTACGAGAGCACCTACTTCTTCTTCCCCGCGGAGAAGCCGGTCAACGCCAACCTGCCCCCCGACACCCTGAAGTGGGGACGGAAGTTCGGCCGCGGCAACGCCGCCGCCTTCGACGAGCGTGGCTGGAGGTATTACACAGGCGAGTCATTTGACCTCTTCTACCCAGGTTACGGAGACTCCTGGCCGAGCTTCACCGGCGCCATCGGCATGACCTACGAGCAAGGCGGTCACAGCCGCGCCGGCGCCGCCGTGCGCCGACGGGACGGGACGACCCTGACCCTGAAGCAGCGCCTCGAGCACCACGAGGTCGCGTCCTACGCCACCATCCGCACAGCGGTGGACGGACGGGAGGAGCTGATGGGGGACTTCCACCAGTTCCGCCGCTCCGCCGTGGAGGAGGGCCGCACGGAGGCGGTCCGCTCCCACGTCATCCCCCTCGGCTCTGACCCCCGGCGGGTGGACGCCCTGGTGAGCAACCTTCGACTACAGGGCATCGAGGTGCGCGCGCTGACCGCCCCCAAGACCCTCCCCCGGGTCGTCGACGCGGCCGGTGACGAGCACCGGGACCGCACCTTTGACGCAGGCACCTACGTCGTCTCCATGACGCAACCCCTGAAGCGCCTCGCCAAGACCCTCCTGGAACCGAGGACCGAGCTCCGCGAGCTCTACTTCTATGACGTCTCGGCCTGGAGCCTGCCCCTGGCCTACGGGGTCGACACCTTCCAGTGCCCCAGCGACGCCGGTGAAGGAGCGGCCCTGGTGGAGGCCGTGCCGACGCGCCCGGGGAGCCTGGCCCCAGGCACGACCCGCGTCGCCTGGTTGTGCCGATACGATTCACGGGGGGCCCTGGAGGCGCTCACGGACCTGCTTCGCCACGGCGTGAAGGTGCGCTCCGCGCGCAAGGGCTTCACCCTCGACGGCCATGAATGGGAGCGTGGGACGCTGGTCATCCGCACCAGCGAGAACGGCCCCAACCTCACCGATCAGTTGACGGAGGTGGCCACCCGGCGGGGGGTCCGGTTCCACCCGGCCTCATCCGGCTTCACGGACAAGGGCGTCGACCTGGGGGCCGGGTCCGTGGTCCCCGTGGTTCGCCCTCGCATCGCCCTCTGCGGCGGAGAGGGCGTGGGCAGCACGAGCTACGGGTCCACCCGCTTCCTCCTGGATCAGGTGCTGGACGCCCCGTACTCCTCCGTCTCCCTCGAGTCCCTCGAGTCGCTGGACCTGGACCGTTTCACCGCCGTCGTCATCCCGGAGGCCACGGTCTCCACCGCCGCGCGCAAGAAGCTGGCGGCCTTCACCGCCACCGGCGGCGTGGTCATCGGGTTCGGCCGCTCCGCGTTCTCGCTCTGCGGCGAGGGCGGCGCCTCCATCAGCAGCGAAGCCAGGAAGGAAGACAAGAAGAAGGCGGATGCGGACAAGGAAGAGCCGCGACACCAGTGGATCGAAGAGAAGGAGGCGCAGCGGCGAACGCAGCGACAGCCGGGCTCCATCTTCGTCGTTGAGTTGGACCCGGCCCACCCCCTGAGCTTCGGCTACGAGCCGGAGATCTCCGCCTTCCACAGCGGCACCCGCTCCTTCGACCCCACCGGCCCGGGGGTTCACATCGGCCTGTTCGCCGAGGCACCTCCGGTGTCCGGCTACGTCAACGACAAAGCCTCCAAGGCGTTGAAGGGGCGCGCCTACCTCTCCGTGGACCCGAAGGGGCGCGGGGCGTTCGTGCTGTTCGCCGACGACCCCAACTTCCGCGGCGCCTGGCGGGGGCTGACGCGGCTGTTCATGAACGCCGCACTGCTGATGCCGTCAAAGCACCTCCGCCAGTGATGACGTGGGTCAGCGCCGGCGGCGGTTGACGAACCAGCCGATCACCAGGACCGCCACGGCGCCGCATCCGATGGCGACACCCAAGAGGATCGCCGAGCTCGTGGACTGCGGCGTGTGCTCGACGACGACGGCCTTGGCCTGACGCGCCGACGTGGCCACGTCGTTCGCCAGATTCACCTGGTCCGTGTTGGGCGGCGGCAGGGTCGGTTGCACGGGAGGCTCGGGGGCGACCTTGCGGGCTCCGGCGTCGATGGACAGCCCCTTCAGCTCCTCTGCCGCCGCCCGGTTGGTGGTCACAGGCGGGCCGCCCTGCGCCCGGGCCGAGGCCGCGAGCATCAACAGCGCACCAGCGAGCATGATGAGTCGATGAAGGGTCACTTATCGGGTCCTCTGTCCGGGTCCAGTCTACGGCTGGCCTCCGCTGCTTCGAAGAGGATCTTCTTGCGCCAGAATGACGAGAGCCGTCCTCCCTGCCTTGCATATCGGACGAGATTGGCCCACTCCACGCGCGCTTCTCCCGGTTTACCCAGGTCCTCCAGGACCAGCGCCAGGTGGTAGCGGGGCAGCACCGCCCCGGGGTCACCCGCCAGGTGCAGGCGCAGCTGCCGCGCCGGGGCCTCCAGGTCGGGCCGGGGATCGGTCCGGTTCCCGGACCTCCAGCGGTACCAGGGCCCGAGCTGCACCTCGTTCTTGGCCTCCGGATGCCGCCCGCCAGCCATCTTGAGGACCCGCTTCCACATGGCCTCGGTCTTGACCCCGCCGGGGCCGAACAGGCCACCGACCTGAGCCCCCAGGCGAGGGTCACCGTAGGCACGCGCGCACCTCGCCATCAGGCTCGAATCTCGTGAAGCGTCCCGCTCCACCAGCTGCAGGACGGCCACCACCGCAGGCACCGCCTCCCCCTGGTCCAGCATGGCGCCGGCCAGGGCCAGCCGCGCCTCCGGCGCATACTCCCGCACCTCCGGCGAACCCGCGTACTGGAAGTGACCGATCGCCCAGGACCGGTAGCGGTCGGCGAACTCCGGGAAGCGCTCCGCCATCAGCATCAGGTGCTGCCCCTGGGCGAACCGGACCTCGGGCGCGTCAGGCATGATCGACGCCGCCCGCTCGAAGAGCAGGTCATAGGCCTGCGAGAGGTCCTCCTGCCGCCCCAATCGCTGGTGAAGTTCCGCCTTGAGGAGCATGGCCTGCACCAGGTTGGGGTGCAGCTCCAACACCCGTTCCAGGGCGGAGAGGGCGTCGTCTCCGAGGCCCAGATCCCAGAGGCAACGAGCCCGCTCCAGGTGATAGGTGTAGTTCGTCGGCTCTCGCGCGACGGCGCCGTCGAGGCGGTCCAGGGCCCGCTGCAACAACTGTCTGCTGCTGAGTGGTACGGCGGAGCGGTCCGCTACCGGCAGGGACGCGGCGCGATGATCGTGCCGCGCAAACCAGTACGCGCGGCTGGCCTTCACGCGACCGTTGATGTCGAAGGCGCTGGTCACGAAGGCGACAGCGAACGCCACCGCCGCACAGGCCATGACGGGACGCGGCACCATGACGCCAGCCCCGCGGCCTCTCCCCATCCCCGCCCCAGCTCCGAGGAACAGGAACGCGACGGAACCCGTCACCGACAGCTGAAACGGGAAGGCGAAGCAGGAGAGCACCAGCACGGCGACGACGCAACACGTGGCCGCCCTGACCAGCGCCATGTCGTCCCCACGAGAACACCTCCAGAGGCGTCGCACTCCAAGGACCATGAATGCCCCCATGACAAGCAGCCCTGCCAGTCCCGTCTCCGCGGCCAGCTGCAACGGGTCGTTGTGAGCGCGAACCGGTTGGCGAGCGAGGCTGAAGCGATCCGTCGGATGGGGGCCGAAGCTCTGTGCGTAGGCCGGGTAGGCCACTGGCCAGTTGCCGGGACCGACGCCGAGCACGGGGCGGTCCGCCAGCATGGCCAGGGAGTTCCCCCAAAGAAGGGTGCGCTCACGCTCGGTCCCGGCGGACCAATCCAGGGCCTCCGACACCCTGCGGGCGAGGGAGACCTCGCGGTCGCCGGCGCGACCGCGCACGGTCACGTGAGGCGCCACCAGGAAGAACACCACCAGCAACGCGGACGCACCCGCGAGGAGGATCACCAGGCGGCGCCGACTCAACCGGGCCCGCTTCAGCGACGGGAACAGGCCCCAACAGAACATGCCCACCCCTAGGGCGGTGGCCAACCAGGCGGCCCGGCTCCCGGAGATCAGAAGGAACCGCGCGTCGATGAGCAACACGCCCACCAGCACGGCGAGCCCCAGACCCGGGACCCAACGTGCGGCACCCGCGCGCCGACGCCAGCCATGAACGAGGCTTACACAGAGGCCGAGGGTGGCGAACAGACCGAGCACCACCACCTCCGCGACCATGTTCACGTGGCCCGCCAGACCCTGCGGTGGGTCCGACACGGGAGGGAGCCGCTCGAACAGCCGTGGATGCTCGGGGTATCCCAACCCGAGGGTCTCGGCCACGAACCGAAGCTCCGGGACCCGCTCCCAGCTGTCCTGCCCCGCCGCCTGGAGAGTCCCCAGCCGCGCGGTGATCACGGCGGCCAGACAGATCCCCACCAGGACCCACTGCAAGTCCCGAGGGCGTCGGATCAGGGACCAGCCCAACAACCACCAGGACACGAGCGCGAGAAGATCACGGATGGGGGCCACGGCCCGTTCCGGTGTGAGGGCCCACGCCGCACTCACCAGGGCCACGCCCAAGAACGTGACCAATAACAACGCGCCGCCTGGTAGGACCGACCGTTGCAATCGCGCACGCCACCCACAGACAATGGTCGCTATCGCGAGAGCGATCGTCACGAACGTCGCCCGCTTGGGCAGCTGGAAAGCATCGTGCAGACCACGATCATAGAGACAGGACCCGACCGCCAGGAACACACCGACGAGGATCAGCAACGCAGTCCGAACGCCTGACCGCGCTTGGACTTCTGGCTCAGCAGGGGACCGGGGAGCGGCGCCTGTGTCGTCACCGACAGGCGATTGCTCTTTCATTGCACTCAAGCTCCCCGCTACCATGGAACGATCATACGCAGTGTCCCCTGCACGACACACGGAAGGAATCGGCGCTTGCGATGAGAGGATCGCAACCGCCCCAAGCGCCCGCGCCCGCATTGGTCCGGAGACTCCACCGGGTCTCCACGAGGCAGCCGAGAGCGGCTCCGCCAGACGATGGCTTGACGGAGCCGGCAGGATTCGGATTTGACATTGACGCCAGTCCTACAGCAGCGTAAAAATGCTCGCGAACTGGCGTTACGGTCTGTCCGTGCCAGCCTTGGGAATAGGAAGACCACCGCCTCAGGCGGGGGTCTCCGATCGTGAATGGCTCTGGCGTTTCGATCGGTTGGGAGGAATCACTCATGCCCCGTCCGGCAACCAGGACGTTGACACTTGCCCTGACTCTGGGCCTCGTCTTCTTCGGCGTCAGTTGTAGTGGAGGTGATGGAGGCGGCGGCCCCGCACCTGCCCCCACAGTTCGCGCCACTTTCGTCGGCTTTGACTTGAGCGCGCTCGCGGCGAGCGGCTTCGTCAGGGCCGACTACCAGATCACCGGACCTCCGGGCTCCGTGGTCGACGTGCTGCGTCAGTACGCTGCAGCGGGGGGTGCCAGCTACGCGGGAGCGACTCAGTTGCCGTCGGGCATGGTCCCCACCGGTAGCGCTCCGAGCAGCCCGGGCCAGATCACCCTCCCCACCACCGAAGGCGGCGGGGAAGTGACGGTGAACCAGACCTTCTGGTGGTACGCGTACGCCGACCTCGGCTTCTTCGCGGGCAGCTTCCAGTTCCAGATCACCCCGAACAGCCCTGGCCTGACCAGCGTGCCCAGCACGCCGAGGGGCGTGGGTTTTCGGGGGCGGCCCAGTGCGGGCGGGACCGGGGCGTGGGCGGGCGCCGGCGCCGGCTCGACCGCTGGCGCCCCGGCGGGAGCCACGGGTTCGGGTCGCGCGGGACACACCGCGACGGCCACGGACTCCGCATCAGCGGGAGCGTGGAACGTCCTGGTGGCCGGCGGCTACACGGACGCCACGGGCGCCAACACCTTCGACTCCGATGATCGCTTCCGCTTCTCCTCCGGGGCTGGCGGCTTCGCTCACAGCGTCGACTTCGAAGGGACGACCCCGGTCGGCCGCGGCCTGCACGCGTCCTCCTTCTTCATCGACCCGAGCAACGGCGCCATCCAGGTGCTGACGACGGGTGGTGTGGATCAGGTGGACGGCAGCGGCGGCGCCACGACCGGCTCCACCGCTCACGCGTCCGGCGACGTCTACTCCTTCTCGCCCAACGAGCAGGTGACCTCCACCAGCGGCCCCATGGGCTCCGCTCGGTACGGTCACAGCGCCACCTGGCACCCCAAGAACGAGGTCATCATCGCCGGCGGCTGCTCCAGCACCACGGCTCCTCTGGGCGCCCTGGGCAGCGTGGAGAAGTACGACCCGGCCACCAACAGCTTCGCGCCCATGACTGCGGCCATCACCGCGCGCTGCGGCCACGGTGCGGCGCTCATGTCTGACGGCCGGATCTTCATCGCGGGCGGCGAGGACCCGGACAACCCGGGCACCCTCCCCTGCGAGATCATCGACCCCGTGAACGACACCGTGTCCACCGCCGCGGGCGGAGCCACCACCATGATCCGCGTCGACCACTCGGTGACGCGCATGTCCAACGGCTGGATCCTCGTCGTCGGCGGCCGCAGCCCGCTCACCGGGACGGTGTACAACGACGCCATGGTCTACAAGCCGGAGAGCGACAGCTTCTCCACCATCACCATGACCGAGGCGCGCGCCATGCACAGCGCGGCCATGCTCGGTGACAACAACGTCCTGGTGACCGGTGGTGTGGACAGCAGCTCGGGCTTCACCTCCAGCGCCACGGTCTTCACCATCGATGGATCGACCACCGCTGGGTTCACCTCGGCCACCATCTACGGCGCCCTGCTCGACGCTCGCGGTGATCACACCACGACCGCCTCCGCCGGCGGCGCCGTCTTCGTCATCGGCGGTCGCAACGGCAGCAGCACCGGCAGCTTCCTCGACTCCATCGACTTCTTCGCGTTCTCCAACGAGGTCCCGGCCATCACCAGCGCCATGACCTCGGCGAGCGCCAAGCCCAGCGGCACCGGCAGCGGCGCCACCATGAACGTCGACGTGGCGGTCACCGACGCGGACCAGGACGGCGGCTATGTGATCATCCGCTACGCCAGCCCTCCGGGCTCCGACTTCTGCCCCGCCACCATCATCTGCCAGACCCCGTCGTCCTCGACGGTCTCGGACTATCCGAACATGCAGGTGGGCCCGGGTAACTACACCTTCACCTGGGACTACACGGCTGACGGCGTGGTTGCCGGCAGCCCGGTGCAGATCGAGGTGATCCCGGTGGGCGCCGTCATCGGCTCGCCGCTGGTCATCACCGGCAACGCCCAGTAGTCTCGACTCCGGCTCGAGACCCCCAGAGGCCCGCGGCGTCACCCGTCGCGGGCCTCTTGCATGATCCACCGGTTCCTCCTCCAACGCAGACCACGTAGGATCATCCCGCAAGGAGATCCGACGTGAGCGACAACCGGATGGAACAGCTCGTGTCCCTGTGCAAGCGCCGGGGCTTCATCTTCCCCTCCAGTGAGATCTACGGAGGCCTCAAGTCCTGCTGGGACTACGGCCCCCTCGGCGTGGAGCTGAAACGCAACGTCAAGGACGCGTGGTGGCGTTCTACGGTGCGCAGCCGGTCAGATGTGGTTGGCATCGACTGCTCCATCCTGATGCACCCCAAGGTGTGGGAGACGTCGGGCCACGTAGCCGGCTTCAACGACCCCCTGGTGGACTGCAAGCTGTGCAAGGCTCGCTTCCGGGCGGACACCCTGGAGGACCAGCAGTGCCCGAAGAAACCCTCCAAGAAGCCTGGGGAGTGCGAGGGTGAGCTGACGGAACCACGCCAGTTCAACCTCATGTTCAAGACGTTCATGGGCCCGGTGCAGGACGACTCCGCCACCGTCTACCTGCGACCTGAGACCGCCCAGGGCATCTTCGTCAACTTCAAGAACGTGGTGGACACCTCCCGCATGAAGCCCCCGTTCGGCATCGCGCAGCAAGGGAAGAGCTTCCGCAACGAGATCGTCACGGAGAACTTCATCTTCCGTTCCCGTGAGTTCGAGCAGATGGAGATGGAGTTCTTCGTCCCACCGGCGGAGGCGGACGAGTGGTACACCTACTGGCGCGACGCCCGCTACAAGTGGTTCATCGACCTGGGCGTCTCCACCGAGAACCTGCGGCTCCGCGACCACGGGGAGGACGAGCTGGCCCACTACTCCAAGGCCTGCGCCGACGTGGAGTACCTGTTCCCCTTCGGCTGGAAGGAGCTGGAGGGCGTGGCCAACCGGACCGACTTCGACCTGTCGCGGCACGCGGAGGCCACGGGCAAGGACCTGCGGTACTTCGACGACCAGAGCCGCGAGAAGTACATCCCCTACGTCATCGAGCCGGCCCTCGGGGTCGACCGCGCCGTCCTCACGTTCCTCTGCGAAGCCCTCGTGGAGGACGACGTGGAGGGCGAGACCCGCACGGTCATGCGCCTGCACCCGGCCCTGGCGCCCATCAAGGCGGGGATCTTCCCCCTGATCAAGAAGCAGGGGCTCCCCGACATCGCCCACAAGCTCGAGGAGGAGCTGAAGGACACGTTCAACGTGTACTACGACGAGAAGGGGGCCATCGGCCGTCGATACCGCCGCCAGGACGAGTGCGGCACCCCGTTCTGCATCACCGTGGACTTCGACACCAAGGAAGACGACACGGTGACCGTGCGCGATCGCGATTCGCTCTCGCAGGATCGCATCGCCCTGGCGCAGGTGAAGACCTGGCTGCAGGAACGCATCCCGAGTTGAGGCGTCCCGTCGGCGACGGGCGCGGAGGCGCTCAGGCTCCCTGACGGGCCTGGGCGTACCGCCCGGCGTGCTCCACGTGGCTCCGGAACAGGGCCATGTTGAAGTCGTGGTTCTGGTAGAGCAGCTCGGCGTGCCATTGCACCCCGAGGACGAAGGTGTGCCCCTCGGACTCGATGGCTTCGACGACTCCGTCCGGCGCCGTCGCCCCCACCACGAACCCTGACGCCAGGTCCTTGACCGCCTGATGGTGGTAGGAGTTCACCATGGTGTCCTCCTCCCCGACGATGCCGTAGAGCTTCGTCCCTTCGGTGACGGTCACGGAATGGGACGGCCATTCCTCCGTGAAGTCCTGGAAGTGTGCGAGGGAGTCCTCGCCCAACTGGGCGTGGATGTCCTGGATCAAGGAGCCGCCGGCGGCGACGTTGAGCACCTGAGCGCCGCGACAGATGGCCAGGATCGGGACGTCATCCGCCAGCGCCCGCTTGGTCAGATCCAGCTCCGTGATGTCTCGCTTGGGGTCCACCTGCTGGATCAGCTGGTGGGGCTCCTCGCCATAGTGCATGGGGTGGATGTCCTGACCGCCCGGCAGCAACAGCCCGTCGATCAGATCGTAGTAGCGCTCCAGGACGGTCTTGTCGTCGCTGAGGGGAAAGACCACCGGCACGCCACCAGCCCCGGCCACCGCCTCGCAGTAGCTGATGGCGACCCCGTAGCGGGGATAGGGCTTGCTGTCATTCACAAACGGAATGCGCCGGCTCACGATGCCGATGATCGGCTTGGTCATGCGGTCCCTTCCTCTCTATGCCCCCGCGAGGAGGGTCAGGATCCCTTGTTCCCCGGTGGCTTGAGGAACCCGGGGGTCTTCAACGCGAGGCTGGCGACCTTGCCCAGCCCGCGGCCCTCGCAGGTGACGCAGGACTTGAACTCGACCTGACGCTTGACCACGTCCTTGCGCATCTTCCGGTAGACCTCGCCGTTCCAGACCGCGTCGAAGCCGCCGTCCTCGAACATGTTGCCGAGGAACACGCGCTCGTCCATCTGCAGGGCGCAGCACGGGGTCACGTAGCCGTCGACGCTGACATAGACCTGGACCCAGGGATAGATGCAATCCGGGCTCTTGCCTTCGGCGTTGAAGTCCTCGGTGTACCGCACCTCGTAGAGCGGCAGCAGGCTGATGACCTCCGCCAGGTTGGTGGGCATGTTCCGACTCTGGGCGTGCGCGTGAGCCGCCTCCAGGGCCTCTCGATACTGGGCCTTCGTCATGCCCTCGAGCAACTCCTCCTCACGCTCTTCGATGCCGACGAGGTTGAGGGGCCGGAAGTTGACACGGCACAAGCCGAGGTCGGCGGCGAGGTCCAGGACCGGGATCATCTCGTGGATGTTGTCTCGACCCATGACGTACTCGAAGCCCACGTCCGGGCGATCCACGCCGCGCTCCTTCTTCAAGCGCTGGAGCTCTCGGATGCCCTCCACGATGGTGTTGTGGTAGTCCGCCTTCCGCATGGCCACGTACGTGGAGGCGGTGGCCGCGTCGATGCTCACCCGGAGCGCGGAGAGCCCCGCGTCCAGCGCCTTCTCGGCGACACGGGGACCGATGGTCCAGTTACTGGTGATGATGGTCTTGGCGCCCTTCTTGGACGCGTAGGACACCATCTTCCAGATATCCGGCGCGAGGGTGGGCTCCCCGTCTCCCGCGAACGTCACGCGGGCCGGAGTGACCTCATCAAACACCTGCCTGAACCGCTCGATGTCGATGCTCTTCGGCCGGAAGACGTTCTTCTCACGTACGCAGAACGCGCACTTGAGATTGCAGACCGTGGTGGGCTCGATCTGCAGGTGGACCGGCTTGTTGAACGCCTTCTGAGGACGCAACAAGACTCCCATCCCAGCCTTCATCAGGTTTACGGTGGACGCCATCGCTAACTCGCTACGCAAGGTGGATCGTGCGCTGCGGCAACTACGATTCTACCTTCGGCAGAGTCACGATCCCAGGGAGAGCCCATAACGTGAGATAAGGGCTAAGCTCACTTCAGAGCGATGATACAGGCGCCGACTCCCCCGTCAGCGACTCATAGACCGGGAGCACCCGCGCCACCTGACCCCGCCACGTACGAACCCGAGACACCGCCGCCCGGGCCGCCTCGCGCTCGGCGGCGCGAGCCGTCTCCGGGGTCTGGATCCAGTTCGACAGGGCCCTGGCCAGGGCCTCCGCAGAGCCGGCCTCGAACAAGCGCCCGGAGTCGCAATCCGTCAACAGCTCCTTGACGCCTCCCACGTCAGAGCCGATGACCCCCTTCCCCATGGCCAGCGCCTCCAGCGGCTTGAGGGGCGTCACCAGCTCGGTGATGCGCTTCGACAGACGGGGGTAGACCAGGACCTCGATGAGCGCGTAGTAGGCGTCCACCTCGGCATGTGGGACCCGCCCGGTGAAGATCACCTGATCCTCCACTCCGAGTTCCCGGGCACGGGCTCGGGTGCGTTCCTCGTCCTCACCGCCGCCCACCAGGAGGACCCGCAGCTCCGGGTGCTTCTCACGCAGCAACGCCACCGCCTCCACCAGCAAGGGCAAGCCCTCGTAGTGGAAGAACGAACCGACGAACCCCGCCACGACCTTGTCTTGCAAGCCCAACCTGGCCGCCAGCTCCCCGTCCGCGGCGGTGGGCTTGAACCTCTCCATGTCCACACCATTGGAGACCACGGAGACCTTCTCCCCCGGGATCCCGCGGCCTATCAGGTCCTGCCGCAGCCCGCCGCAGATGGTGACCACGTGATCGGCCTGACGGCAGACGGCGGTCTCCAATCGCCGCACCTGCCTGTACACGAAGGAGCCCTCGGAGAACTTCCCCTTGTCCACCGCGTCATCCTCCCAGAAGGCGCGGATCTCATAGACCACAGGAACCCCGACGGAGCGCCCGGCGCGGAGCGCTGCCTGACCGTTGAAGAACGGCGAGTGGGCGTGGAGGGCATCCGGCTTGAAGGAGCGAGCCACCTCCACGATGCGGCGCTCCATGGCCGCCGTGAGCACGCGTTCACGCCAGAAGGGGATCTTCAACTGGAGTGACTGGAGCGCCCCTGTGGGCCAGGGAGTGCGGTGAAAGGTGAGCCCGTCGAGTCGCTCGGTCAGGTCCTCGAAGGACCGGTGCCGAGCGGAGGACAGCACCTCCGCGTCGATCCCCAGGGCTCGCTGGTTCTCGACGACATAGCGGCTGCGGAACGCGTATCCGCTGAACTCTGGGATCGTGTGGTCCTGGACGTGAAGGACGCGCAAGGGCTGCTCCTGGGCCGACTATCGGCCTGGTCACCGTTTCTTCGCGAGGGCCGTCTCCAGGAATGAGCGGATCACCGGTATGAGGGACGGGTGTCGTCGTCGCGCCAGATCGGCGGCGCCGGAAGACCCCCTCCCCCCGTCTCGCTCCAGGAACTCATGATCCGCTCCCGGGATGACCTGCAGATCAACGTTCTTGCCACCGTACAGCGCCACCGCCGTCTGCAGCAGCCCACGATGACCAGGCGGGATCTCCTCGTCCCGCGCGCCGAAGAGCAGGAGCAGCTGCGCCTTGGTCCCCAGGTAGTCGTCGCTGGGGATACGCGGGAGCAGCTCCCGCATCAACCGCTGAGCTCCCGACTCGGTGCCGTCACGGAGGGCGTCCAGCTCTTCGTTGAGGCGCTGCTCCGCGGCGTCCATGGCCTCGGCGGAGAGGGCGTTGGCCCGCAGCCGCGCCCGCAGGCGGGCGACCATGGCCTCGCGCAGCGGCCGGGCGGGGGGCGCCAGGCCAACGATGGCGCGAAAGAGATCTGGCCGATCCTGGGCGGCGAGGACCCCCAGCAAGGCCCCCTGGCCGTGGCCGATCACCGCGACGCGTCCGGCGTCCACCTCCTGTCTCGCGGACAGCCACTCGCCAGCGGCACGGATGTCCCGCCGCAGCGTGTCCAGGCCGACGCCGTCCCGAGGATCCCGCGGATCGAACCGGACCACCGCCACGCCGCCGTCCGCCAGCTCCCAGGCCACGTGACGCACCAACGCCGACAGGAGCCCCTCCCCCACACCGTCTCGGTCCCTGGCCCCGGCGTCCGTGACCAGCACGACCCCGGGCAACGCTCCCTCACGGGACCTGGGCAGCGACAGGGTCGCCCCCAGACCGGTGGAGAGGGTCACCTCCTGTTCCATGATCCCGGCCGGGGCTGAGACCTCCGGCCCTTCGCCGGAGTCTTCCCCCCGGACGGTCACCGTCAAACGCTCATCGCCGGGCAACAACAGCCGGCTGAACCCGCGCTGATCATCCAGCTCGAGGGTCGGGCCTCCGCCGGGGATGTCCAGGTAACGAGCCCCATGATCCCGAGGTCGGATGTCACCCAGCACCACGCTCTCACGGGCGAGATCAGCCAACGGCACCCGCCCTGCGTCGATCTTGGAGAGCACCGGGATCACGCAGTCCGGCCACGCCGCGTCCAGCACCATCTTGACCCGTCCGCCCTTCAGGGCGGTGCTGCGACCGCCGAGGGGACGGGACTCACGGAGCGTGTAGCCGGACCCGTCCGACCGCAACCTCAACGAGACGCTGGACACCAGCCGCCCGTCCCTGCGGGTGGTGCGCTTGTACGCCCGGACCATGCCGGACTGGTCAAAGGAGAGCTCGCCCTTGACGACGACCCCGCCACCCGTCAACTCGCCTGTGAGCCGCTGCCCATCGAGGCGCAGGGTCGAACGGGCCACCTCCTCACCGGCGCGGCGGTGGATCAGGTTCAGATCCAGCTCCTGCGCCGCCACGGGCAGGACAAATATCAACAAGATGAGGAAGGTCATGGATGCTCTCGAAGTTGATGACTCATCCGCTCGACCCCATGATACCCACCATGAGCCCAAGGATCGCCCTCACCGCAGCTCTGGCCGCCCTGATGACCGGCTGCGTCACGGAGCCAGGGCCGGAAGTCCCCCTGGATGAGGGGCTCGCGCGCTATGGAAAGGTCACCCACCACCCGACCTCAGATGCTGCGGACGGTCTCTCCCAACTGCGCGTCGTGATCATCCGGGACCGGCACTACGTCCATGGGGGCATCACCCGGGTCCGCGGCCCCCTCTACCACATCCAGCGGGAGAACCGCGGCGCCATCGGGTTCCTGATCAGGAAGGGCTTCCGGCTGATGGGCTGCGAAGCGGCGCTGGGCCCGCTGCCCACGGACAGCGACGCCGCGAAGGCCCATCGGGAGGCGGTGCGCGAGGCCCTCGCCCGGAGCGACAACCTGCACAGCCTGACCATCTATCAACCGATCCGGTACGAGGAGGAGTTCCGCCAGGTCCTGGAGGTGTTGGGCGTGGAGGACCCGGAGCTGTATCAGGGGGACGCGGATCGTCTCGGCGACATCATCCGGCTACGGACCGTCGCTGGACGCTCAGACAGCCCTCGGGAGCTGCGCATGAAGGCCGTGGAGGAGATGGTCGCGATCCTCCGGACCATCACCGCCAACGTCGACGCCAGGGGACGCGCGGCGGCCTGCAACCTCATCGAGCACATGCTCTACGCCGGCTTCGACGACTCCATCATCATGCTCGGCGGGGCTCACACGGACGCAGCCCTGGAGGTTCTCAGGGAGAAGGGCGCGGACGTGAGGGTGTTCGAGTGCAACAGCTACGGACGTCGCTGAGGCGTCGAGTCAAGGAGCCACGCTGCCAGGGACGCGCTCGGCGAGCTCATTGAGTCCCGTCACCATCTGTCGGGTCTCGCCCACGGGGCCGCTGACACAGACGAACTCCAGGCCTTCGCGGTTCAACAGCTCCGCCACCGAAGGCATCCCTCCCAGGACTCCGCTACCAGGGGCGCGAGGCTCCAGGTCCTGGGGCCTGCGGTCGGTCAGGTCCAACCCCACCATCAACTCCGCCCCGGGGGCGCCCGTCTCGGCGTCATCTTCGTGCCCCGCGGCGACGGCCAGCGCGGGGGCGAAGACCAACCCTCCGCCGACGGAGCGCTGCAGGTCAGCGACCGCCTCCAGGGTGTCGGGGTCGTTCTCCAGGTGCTGCTCCACCGCCAACACCATGCCCCGGGTTCGCGCCGACGCCGATAGCTGTCGGACCATGCGGACCGTGCTCTCACGGCGCGCGATGCGCGCCGACCGAGGCAGGCCATGGGAAGAAGACAGCCGCACCAGATAGTGCTCTGCGCCGTAGTGGGCCGCCGCGGTCATGGCTCGGTCGTGGCAGGCGCGCACCTGATCGAAGACGTAGCTGTCCCGAGCGCCGAGCGGGTGGTCTTCTCCGGGCCCCCGGACGATGACGCGACGACCGCGACCTCGCAGCATGCGGCCCAGCTCACGCGCCTCACGATCCCATCTCGTACCGAACAGGCTCTCGGTCTGGGTCAGGTCCACGCCCGCGTGGAGCCCCAGCTCCTCCAGTTCTCCCAGGCGTGACCGCACGTCCTTGACATCCAGGAATCGATGGACCCGTGGCATCTGAACCTCCGCGGTGAGTCGGCGACGTCGTCCCGCAAGGGGACGCATCTTCCTTTCGGCGGTGGCCCATGACATTCTGTACCTGCACGGGGAAGCGGGAGGTCGCGAGCTCGTCAGTGAGGAGGGGCATGGGATCGGAGCAGGCCATGGGTGGCAGCGAAAAGGGGCGCGGCCGCGCCCCTTGGGCCGTCTGTTGCCTCGCGCTGATGGTCTCGGCCCTGCAGCTCCTGTGGCTCACCAACGACTCCCGCGTCCCGTTCATGGACCAGCACCGCTACTGGCTCGCCTCCACGGCAGCGGAGCGACACCTGGACCAGGGAGACCTCTGGGGCGTCGCGACCCTCCGTGGGACCCACCCGCCGCTCTATCCGATCCTCGGAGCCTGCACCATGACCGTGCTGGGCGGCGGCTACCACGACGCGCGCATGGTGAACGTGTTGCTCGCCGCTCTCACGACCTTCGCCAGCTACCTCCTGGCTCGCCGGAGCCTTGGCCCCTGGGGCGCCTGCCTGGCCGCCGCCCTGACGTCCTTCGCGCCGCTGCTGTTCGCGTTCCAGCACATGTACTACGTGGAGGCCTGCCTGGTGCCCGTGGTCCTCCTGACCTGGTGGTGGCTCCTCTGCTCCGACGGTCTGCGACGCCGCCGCAGCTGGGTGGTCCTGGGCGCGCTGCTGGGCCTTGGGTGCCTCACCAAGTGGACCTATCCGGTGTTCGTCGTCGCTCCCCTGGCGGTCTCCGTTTGGAGATCCGGTGCCGTCCGCGCCCTGGCCTGCGCGGTCGGCCTGGCGGCGGTGATGGCGGGCCCCTGGTACGTGGTCAACGCTCAAGCGGTCGTCGCCTTCTTCCAGGGCGGAGTGGTCGGGGGTGAGGGGTACATGTCCGCTCAGACAGGGCTCGACGGTCTGCTCTACTACCCTCGCCAGCTGGCCCTGGTAGGGCTCGGCCTGCCGTGCGCGCTGGCAGCCATGGCGGGCTTTGTCGTCCTCCTGCGACGGGATCGGCCGATGGCCGTGAGGATGTTGGTCTGGACCGCCATCCCTGTCCTGACCTTCTCCCTGGTGATGACCAAGAAGCCCCGGCACCTGCTGCCCGTGGTCCCCGCCCTCGCCATCGCCGCCAGCCACGGGGTGCTGTCCATCAAGCGACGGGACCTCCGCGTCGCCCTGTCCCTGCTCCTGACCGGACAGGTGGCCGCCGCGGCGCTGCAAGGCTCGTTCTGCGCCGCAGCAGATCAACTCACCGTGCCCCTGGCCGACCGCCGGCTGCCGCTGCTGTCGGAGCCCTCACCGGTCCCTGGGCCGCCTGAGGTGGACCGCTGGCCCTACGCCAGGGTCCTCCAAGCCCTCGAAGAGGCCGGAGCCAGGGACGACAGCACACCGGTGCTGCTGCTGTTCAATCTGACCGGCTTCCGGGAAGACGGGTTCTGGTACGTCCGGGATCTCCGTGGGCGCTCCATGGCCCTCGGCCTCATCCCGTTCTCCTGGCCCCCCGGTCATCCAGCCCACGAGCCCTACCCCCTGGACCGGGTCGCCGCAGACACCCCAGGTCTGCTGGACGCGCGCTTCATCCTGGCCAAGACCGGCACCATGTGGGTCCGCTACGGCCGCGGGCGCAAGCTCCACGAGTACGGAGCAAGGACCAGCGAGGCCCTGTTCGACCCCGACAGCGCGCTGAGGAAGGCGTTCTCCCTCGAGGAGGAGGTGCCGCTCCCGGACGGGAGTCGGCTGGGAGTGTTCGTGGCCCGAGATCACCCCGGGAGGAGCGAGGCGCTCCGCGCATGGTCGGAGGCGGAGGCGGACGGCGGCGCCCAGGTGGACGCCTACAGGACCGGTGACGATCCCGCCGGCGCTGCCCTTCAGCTGGCCTCCCTGAGGCGTGACCGACCCGGGCAGGCCGCTCGATGGCTGAGGCGGGCCCTGGAGGCTGATGACGACGCCGAGGACCGGGTCCGCGCCGCCATGAAGACGCTCGGGGTTCCCTCGCCGACGAGCAGTGGGGAGGAGCTCCTACCCCATCTGCGCCGCCTCGACGGCGGCAGGTGACGGGTTCCCCTACTGGAACCAGGCGCCGGCCTGTACGACGATGCCGGCCGCCGTGTGACCGCTGACCCCGTAGATCACACCAGGCACCACCGGGACAGCCCCCGGGACCACGGTCTCGAACGCCAGCTCACGCCAGCCAGCGGGCAGCGTCGTCCACGGGGGCGGCGCGTGGTCCAGGACCAGCAGCTCCTTCAGCCCGTTGACGTTGAACCAGAGCGACGCCATCCAGCCGGGCACGGCCGAGCCGCCCACCGTCATCGCCGCCGAGGTGCCGATCACCACCGGCGACTGGACGGCGAAACCGATGCGGCCGTCAGGCAACAACCAGACCGCCACTCCCATGGGGTCCACACCGTTCTCGGCGCTGTCGTAGACCCCCAGGTTGTCGATGACGGTCCCGTCTTCGAGCGACAGGGTCACCTTGAAGTCCTGACTCAAGACACCGCAGACTCCGCTCCCCACGACGGCGCCGAAGCGATCCAGGATGTCGACGGTGCCGAGGGTCGGCCGGAAGACCACCGAGACCCGGGTGTGCATGCTGGGAGCACGCGGCACCGTCACGTTCATGGGGGGCGCCAGGAGGGTCTGGCTGGTGACCAGGATGTCAGCCGTGGGCGTGCCGATGAGATCCAACGACGCGATCTGCGGCGTGAGGCCGACGGACTCGAAGCTCAGTCTGCCGAGATAGCCACGACTGAGCCCCAACTCCAGAGAGATCCACAACGGCTTCGCCGGATAGGCATCGCCGCCGCAAGGCTGCAGGGTGACCTCACCACCGGCGGCCATCAGGAAGCCGTTGAGCATCTCCGCCGGGCCGCTCAGCACCGCGTCCAGGGCCTGACCATCGGTGAACGAATAAAAGCGATCCTTGGTAGCGGGCGGCGAAGCAGGCGGGGGCGGAGGCGGCGGTGCACCGATGGACACCGTATCCCCGGACTGCACGAAAGGTACGTCGGCGCCGTCCAGCACGACACGGCTGACGGCCCCGGGGACCCGGAGGGTGACGTGGGGCAACACCGCGGGATCGGCCCCCACGGAGCGCGTCGCCCAGATCTCCGAACCCTGGATCACCGCGCTGATGGGCTCGTCGCTGGTGAGCAGCGCAGCCCCGGATTGGACGAGGCTGACGGACTCACCCACGGCGTAGGCGATGGTCTGCCCAGCCGCGTCCCGACGAAGCCAGGCGAAGCAGCCATCGAGGGTGTGCTCCGCATCCGCGGCGACACCAGCCTGGATGGGAGCCATGATCTTGTCGACCCTATCGGCGGACCAGGTGAGGGTGGCGCCCCGGGTGTTGGCTGTCGCGCCGGGGAGCGGCGCCGCTCCCTGCAGGCTTCCCGAGTACCAGAGGTTGAGGATGGTGGTGTCCGAGGTCCCTGGCACGAGCACCCTGTTGTCGTGGAAGGTGATCCCTGCGTTGGACTGTTGCCCACCCTGGACGACGTTCACCTGCGGGGGCTCCAGCCACACGCCTCGCAGGGTCGCTCCGCCGCTGCTCACCACGGCGGGGTCAGCCACGGACCCGGACCCCGTGAGCGGTCCTGCGGCGTGCCATCGCTGCTCATAGGTGTGGTAGCCGGGGCTCTTCCGCACCTGGTCCAGCACCACGACGAACGGGTCCGCGGGGTCCTTGATCATGACCACGGTGCGATCGGCGCGGTCCATCATCCACATGAACCGGTGATCCCCGTGGACGTAGTCCAGGGTCGGGCTCAGCAGCTTGTTCTTGAGCGTGCCGTGATAGCGACCAGCGGGTGACGGCGCGTTGAAGTAGTTGGTCGAGGCGCCCAGAAAGTCCTGCCCGCCGACCGTGACGATATTGTGCTGACTGCTCTGAGCGTGCTGAAAGGTGGATTGCTGGGCGTAGCCTCGATCCAGGATGAGGTGCTTGCCCTGGTTGACCACGTCGATGTGCCCGTCGTCCTCGTGGCTATGGCTCATCCACTCGTCGCGGATGACGTAGTGGACGCCGAACGGGTTCTCCTGCCCGGGCTGGCTCGTGTTATGCAGCCAGGCGCTGCCGCCACCGCCGATGGCGTGATGGTTGTGGGTCTTGTTCCAGTTGGCCCAACCTCCCGGGGCGATGTTCTCATTGTCCCGATAGAACCCGCTCATGACCTCCGGCGCCTGCCCCTGCAGCGTCGCCGGGAAGTGAAGGAACATGCTCACGAACGGGGAGAACCCGAAGGTCGTGGTGTTGATGGTCACGGGGTGGTCCCCGCGAACCCGCTCCAGATGCCACAGGCCCTCCGCGTCGTTCTCGCGTCCGACGATCCAGTACAGGATCGGGTCGAACTCGACGCCGCGGTGAGAGGGGCTGGAGTCTCCGGTCCAGGGAAACGAGTCCCCCATGAGCATGCGACCCACCCAGCCTGCGGTGCCCGTCACGTTCGTGCCGGTCAGCCGATCCGGGAAGCCGCAGAGCTGCGCCGCCCGATGGGCCCGCAACGAGGAGCACCCACCGTAGAGGGCGTACCCGGAGTTCTCGTCGTAGCTGCCATCCGGTGAGAACGCGTCGCGGTACCCGTCCTCCAACTTCGCGAGCGCCGCGTCGATGCCCTGCACGGTGGCGCCGTGGTCCACGCCCGGCTCTCCCCAGATCGCCAGCAACGACAACGCGATGGCCGTGTTCCAGGCAAACGAGTGGTTGTCCGTGGCGCCGCCGTACTGGTTGTAGCTGCCGGGGCCCGCGGAGCCCGACGACATGGCGGAGTTCCACGCCTGTAGTTCACTGACGATGGTCGCCCGCTCGTTGACGGTCAAATCGTCGTAGAGCAGGTCGAAGGCCATGGCGATGGCCCCGACGTAGGTCGCCTCCACGTACGGCTTGTTGGACCCGGTAGGCGTGAGGTAACCGATCGCGTTGGTGCCGCCGCGGATCAGCAGGTTGAGGGCGCTGCTCCGGGCCCCGGTGTTGTTCGTGACGCGCCATCGAACGGCCGCCTCGAGCATGAACCGGATGCTCCTGTAGACCTGCCACGACGCCTGGTTGCTCGCGGTCTGGAACGAGGCTCCGGAGGACAGCTGAGAGAACGCCCAGCCAGGGACTCCTCCCCTCGCAGCGCGAGCCTGTAGCGTCGGAATCTCCGCAGCGGTGAAGAGCAATCTCGGCCGTGCGGGAGGCGCCGACGGCAGGCCCTGCCCCACCAAGTGGGATGCGACCAGGACCAACGCCATCAGGAGCCGCGGCCGACTGATAGGCGAACGACTATTGGGAGACATGTAGCGGCCTCGTCGCACGGCGGCGAAAGGGAGCAGCGACCGTGTAACGAACGACAGGAGCGTCCTCAGGACACACCCTCACGCCCGGTCGTCCTGGGGCGGGACCACGAGGCCCCTCTATTCTCTTCCGGGACCACCGCTCTTGCCAATGGTCTCGGACGCCGAAACCACCGGACCGCCTCCGGTTATTTCAGGTAACGCGGCGAGACAAGAGTGGCCACGGGAGGGCCTGTAAGCCGGGTCCTGTCCTCTTCCGGAGAAGAGCGACGACCATTCATCTGGGCCTGCTGTTGCCACCAGGCTCTAACGGCCTACCCGCAGGTCGGACGAGACGGGCCGCCTCGTGGCCCCTGGGGGCCGTCCCTGCCTATTTGGCCTTTCTCCGGGTGGGGTTTACCGTGCCCGATCCGTCACCGGAATCGGCGGTGGGCTCTTACCCCACCGTTTCACCCTTGCCTGTGCCCGAAGGCCATCGGCGGTCTGTTCTCTGTGGCACTTTCCCTGGCCTCGCGGCCGGTGGGCGTTACCCACCACCCTGCCCTGAGGAGCCCGGACTTTCCTCGACGCGCTGATGCCCGCCGCGGCCGTCCGGCCCTCCCGGACCAACCGGATTCTGCCACTCCGCGACCGCGGCGACGACCCCGAATCCGGTACGCGCCCCCGCTCAGCCCGATTCCTCGACTCCGCAGATGACGTATCGGTGCTTCCCTGAGGGCAGCGGCTCGAGCTCCTCGACGAACCGCACGGCCACCCTCATGCCCTCCCCCAGCAAGGAATGTACGCCGGCCGCGATCCGGTTCGAGACGCCATCGGTGTCGAGCCCCGCGCCCGGGACCACCAGGACCTCGACGGCCTCCCGGGTGTCCTGGACCACGCGGAATCGAGCCACGCCCTCGATCTCACGGACGACGTAGATCACCCCCAGGGCGTGCACGCGGCTGCCGTCCATGGCCACCAGGAAGTCCGTGGTCCGGCCGCTGACCTGACGAAGCGCCGGATGAGGCAGCCCATCCGGGGGCGGCCCCTCCGCCAGGGAGGCGCGATCGCCGAGCCGATACCGGATCATGGGATAGCCACGGGCGTGGAGGTTGGTGACGACCACCTCGCCGTCCGCCCCCGGCGCCGCCGGCTGTCCGTCATCACCGAGGATCTCCACGTGCACGGCGTCATGCATGACCCTCAGGTGTCCCGAGGGGTCTTCGTGGGCGATGAGCCCCCCGTCCCGACACCCATACTCGTTGGCTACCGGCGCGATGCGCCTGGTGATCAACTCCCGGTCCCGCGGCAGCAACGTCTCCGCGGTACACACGGCCACCTTCAAGCGGAGGTCCAGGAGGTCCTCGTCCCGCTCCTCCAGGAACCGCGCGTAACGGCCGATGGCGGAGGCGTAGCCGTAGATGAAGTCCGCCCGCCCACGGGCCAGCCGACCCCTGAAGGAGCTCATGGTCCGGTCGTTCAACCGGAACGCCGGCAAGAGCTGGAACCCCAGCAGGCCCGCGACGATCGACCGCAAGCCCGCGTCCCGCGTGGTCTCGATGGGCGAGCCCCACAGGTCGGTCTGTCGATGGCCCGGGTTCAACCCCCACCAGGCCCGGGCTCGCACCTTGCACGCCAGCTGACTGGATTCTCGATCCTGGTCGGACCAGAACCGCAACGGCTCACCGGAGGAGCCGCCGGTCTCGAGGGAGATGAGCTTGCCGGTCCAGGCTTCCGAGCGCAGCCGGTCGCCGGCGGCGCGTACGGTCTCCTTGTCCAACACGGGAAACAGAGAGAGGTCGTCCGGTGACGAAATGGACCTCGCGTCGATCCGCTCCCTGTACCACGGCACGCTCTCCGCCGAGTACCTGAGGTGCGCCACGAGGAGTCGATCGTGCAGCTGCTGAAGCACCTCAGGATCCAGCGCGTCGTGCTCCCTCATGGCCTGGGCGTGACGCAGCGTGGAGCGGCCACGCAGACACTCATGTAGCGGATACAAGAGGGCCCGAACCAGAGAACGCGGCGCCTGTATCACGAGGTCCCTGTCAGATGGCCTCGGCGGAGTACAGCAACCGCCCGCAGTTGTTGCACGACACGATGTGCCCGGCCAACGCCCCGTTCAGGATGTTCTTGGTCACGCGCGTGTGACACCCGCCGCAGATCCCCTCAGGCGAGACCATCACCAGGGCCGTGTGCCCCAGCCGATCACGAGCCTGTCGGTACTGATCGAGGGCCCCGGAGTCCAGATCAGAGCTCCGTTGGGTCCAGTCCGAGTCCAGGCTCGTCAGCTTCGCCTCGAGGTCGCTCATCTCCTCTTCGAGCTTCTTCCGCTCTGCGTCGAGGCGCGCCTTCTCTTCGTTGACCCGGGTCTCTCGTCCCGGGAGATCCACCCTGGCCTGGTCGACGACCTCCATGCTCTCGAGCACGCCCTCCTCGATCTCGGCGATCTCCGCCTGCTTGGCTTCGATCTGCCGCTGCATGGTCTGGTACTCCTCGTTGGACTTCAGGGTGTTGAGCTGACCGCTGAGCTTCTCCACGATCTCCTCGGCGGCTCGGAGCTGGACGCTCTTGCGATCCACGATGACCTGCAAGGCCTTCACCTGCTCCCGGAGCTCCTCCAGCGCCCGCTCTGCCTCTTCCAACTCGACGCGGCGGCCAGCCAGCCGGGCCGGCTTGGCCTCAAGCTTGGAGCGGATACCCGCCATCTCCTCGTCGAGGGCCCGAAGTCCCAGCAGATCCCTGAGTGCGTCGTCCATGTTCCCCCCGCACTAAAAAAGGCCCGGACGCCTCAGCGCCCGGGCCGTTGTTGTCAGAGCCTCGCCCCTTCCAGGAAGCCCTCGAGCCTTCTCGCTCGAATGGGATGCTGGAGCTTCATGACCGCCTTGGCCTCGATCTGGCGCACCCGCTCGCGGGTGACCTTGAAGATCCGGCCCACCTCTTCCAGCGTGTAGGTGTAGCCGTCGCCGATGCCGTAGCGCAGCTTGATGATCTCGCGCTCACGGTAGTTGAGAGTCTGCAGGACCTCCTCGATCTTGTCCTTCAGCATGTGATGGGTGGCGGACATGACCGGGGACTCGGCGCTCCGATCCTCGATGAAGTCGCCGAAGTAGCTGTCGTCGGACTCACCGATGGGCCGGTCGAGAGAGATGGGGTGCTTGGCGATCTTCAGCACCCGCTTCGCCTCATCGACGGTCAAGCCGGCCTCCGCGGCGATCTCGTCCACCGCGGGCTCGCGCCCCATCTGCTGGAGCAGCCGTTTGCTCACGTTGCGCAGCTTGCTCATGGTCTCGATCATGTGCACGGGGATACGAATGGTCCGCGCCTGATCGGCGATGGAGCGGGTGATGGCCTGCCGGATCCACCAGGTGGCGTAGGTGCTGAACTTGTAGCCGCGACGATACTCGTACTTCTCCACCGCCTTCATCAGCCCCGTGTTCCCCTCCTGGATCAGGTCCAGGAACGTCAGGCCACGGTTGCGGTACTTCTTGGCGATGCAGACCACCAGGCGCAGGTTGCCCGACGAGAGCTGACGCTTGGCCTCCTCGTAGGCGTCGAAGCGGAGGTCGATCTGCTCGACCCGGCGACGGAGCCGCTCGGGGGACTCGGACGCCCGCGACATCATCTCCAGCAGCTGCTCGTGGAGGGGGAGCGCCTCCTTCCGCCGGCGCGCCCGCCGGAGGGCGTTGACCTCCCTCTCCAGCCGACTCATCTCGCGGCAGGCGTCCTTCACCTCCTCCATGAGCGGCTTGATGTGTTTGATCTGCAGCCCCAGCTCCTCGAGGAGCATGACGCTCTTCTTGCGACGGGTCCGCACGCGGCGGGCGGTCACCATCTCATCGGCCTTCTTGAAGGCCTTGCCGTTGGCTACCCAGTGGTTGAACTCGTCCCGGTTCCGCTCGATGATCCGGCGGATGGTGGCGACGTTCTCAGGCAGGCGGTGGGAGATGTCCTGCTTGTCCACCTCCTCCACCTTCAGGGTGCGGTCGAAGGCCAGCTCGCCCCGATCCACGTCCTCGAAGATCTTGACCGCGGCCATGGCGGCGATGGCGGACTCGAGCACCTTCTGCCGGTAGAGGTGCCGGGTGATCTCGATCTTGCGAGCGAGCGCGATCTCCTGCTCGCGGGTGAGCAAAGGGATCTCGCCCATCTGGGTGAGATACATGCGCACCGGGTCGTCGATCTTCTCCAGGGGACCGACGATGACGACTTCCTCGTCCTCCTCCGCGGCCTTGCGCTCCCTGGCCTTCCGGAGCAGCAGCCCGCGCTCCTCAGCGTCCTCCTCGTCCAGGATCTCGATGCCCTGGCTCTGGACGCGAGCGATGATGTCCTCGAGCAGCTCGGCGTTGTTGACGTCCGCGGGGATCGCCTTGTTCAACTGCCCGTAGGTGACGTACCCACTCTTCTTGCCGTCGGACAGCAGCCGGGATAGTTCTGGAAGCGTCGCTTTCATGTGGAGCTTGGGGGGAGACACCGGTGATGGCCCCGAAAAGATCTACCCTAAAGGGCCCTCCTCGGTCGCCTCCGATGTCCGATTCCCTCCTTTCAGGGTCTGGAACCGGCGCTGGACGGCCTTGAGGAGCTGCGCGTCTCCGGATTCCACCGCCTCGCGCTTGAGCCGTCTGGCTTCCTCAAGGGTTCTCCTATTCTTGAGACAGGTAACCGCTCCTTCAAGCTGTCGTGGGAGATCCCGGCCGTGGTTTTCCGGAAGCAGTGATGTCCGCGCAAGTTCCCGCAGCGACGGGTCTTCGAGGAAGTCCAGAACGCGCCCCGGCTGGCCCGCGATACTGGCCTTCTGGTCGACGAGGAGACGGATGACGGACCGGACCCGGGTGTCCTCGATGACCTCTGGCTCCTCCAGGGCCGCGTGCTCCGCCAGGCCCGGCTGATTGACCACGGACTCGAGGATCTCTCGATGTGGCGTATCCAGCTTTACATCAGGGACTTGCGGCGCCTCCTCCGATGCGCTCCGAGAGCGCGGAGGGGTCGACCGGGCGCCCGACCGATGGCGGCCGGCGGCCTCTCGAACCACCCCTAGGGGGAACGACAGACGCTCCGCAACCCGCTCCAGAACCACCTCCCGGTCCAGGGGATCGGCGATGGCCGCGGCGGCTCGCACCAGCGCACCCGCGGCGGCGCGTCGTCCGTCCATGCTCCCGAGGTCCTCCTCGGCGGCGCGGCGCTCGATCAGAAAATCGATCAAGTCAGCCGTGATTTCGAGCAACTCCTCCCGCCCCGCGGTCCCCCGGGCCCGGAAGAAGTCACAGGGGTCCTCGCCCTGTGGCAGGACCGCCACCTTGATGTCGATGTGCCCCGCGGCCAGCAGGATCAAGGCCCCGCGCTCGGCCGCCGCGAGCCCGGCGGGGTCGCCGTCGTACACCAGGATGGTGCGGTCGGCGTAACGAGAGAGCACCCTGGCGTGCTCGGGAGTCAGGGCCGTACCCAGGGTGGCCACAGCCCCCTTCACCCCCACCTGCTCGCTCATGACCACGTCCGTGTAGCCCTCCATGACCAGGATCGGCTCCTGGCGGGGGTGCTGACGCAGTCGGTCGATACCGAACAGGGTCTTGCTCTTGTGGAAGATCTCCGTCTCCGGGCTGTTCAGGTACTTGGGCTCCGAGCCGTCAAGGGACCGGGCGCCGAACGCCACGGTCCGGCCCATGGCGTCCAGGATGCTGAAGATCAGCCGGTCACGGAAGAACGACCAGTGCCCCGGACGCTTCACGCCGGGACGGGCGAGCCCGGCCTTCTCGAGCAGCGCGGGTCGGAACCCGGCCTCACCGGCGCGGCCAATGAGGGTGGTGTAGCCGTCGGGCGCGTAGCCGATACGGAACTCCTGGATCATCTCCTGAGAGATACCCCGGGACGTCACGTACTCGAGGCAACGACTCCCCTCCTGAGACCGCAGCATGCGGCAGAAGTACTCGTCGGTCCACCGGTGCAACCGGTACAACTCCGCCTTCTGGGAGCGCTGCTCCTCACCGCGATTTCCCTCGTCCTCCAACGTCACGCCGGTCTGCTCGGCCAGCAGCTCGAGGGCCTCGCCGAACTCCACCCGCTCCATCTTCATGACGAAGTCGAACACCCCGCCCTTCTCGCGGCAGCCGAAGCAGTAAAACGTCTGACGCTCCGGGCTGACGACGAACGACGGCGTCTTCTCCTCGTGAAACGGACACCGCGCCTTGAGGTTCTGCCCGGCGCGGGTCAGGGGCAGGTACGAGGACACCAGATCCACAATGTCGGATCGGTTCCGGACTTCTTCGATGGCATCGCGACGTCGCACAGGTGGATGGATCCTATCAACTGTCCCTGACCGCTGCCGCCAACAGCCCCTCGATGGACTCAGGGGTGACGGCGTCGATCCGGTCCGTGCCCGCCACGCCCACTTCGCCGAGCCATCCCACGAGGGTCTCCTCGGCGACGTGGCTGCCGGTGACCTCGGCCAACGCGCCGGGCAACGTGCCTCGTAGTGCCTTCCGACGGCGCTGGAAGAGGCGTCGGGCCAGGGCCACGGAGCGGGACAGAGGGATCGGTCGGCTGGGCCTTTGATCCAAGGCCATGACACAGGAATCCACCTGAGGCCGAGGCCAGAACGCTGCCGCCGGCAACCCCTCCAGCCGCCGGACCTCCCACGCCAATCGAGCGAGGAAGCTGAGCGGAGAGTAGGCGTCGCTTCCGGACTCCGCCATGAGGACCTCCCCCACCTCATGCTGCACCGTCACCACCAGCCGCTTCGGCGGCTTCGGCAGGAGTGCGCAACCGGACAGGAAGGGGCTCGAGATCTGGTACGGCAGATTCGACACCACCTTCCAGTGCGTTCCGGGCGTCTCAGGGGCGACGGCCGCCAACACCTCGGGCGCCAGGCTCGACTTGCTCGCCATCACGTCCCCTCGTACCACCTGGAGCCGCTCGTCCTCCCCCAAGAACGCCTCCACCACGTCCGCGAGGCCTCGATCCAGCTCCGCAGCCACCACTCGAGCACCCGTAGCAAGCAGCCGCTCCGTGAGTCCGCCGCAGCCGGGGCCCACCTCCAGCACCACGTCCGACGGCTCCACCGCCGCCGCCGCGACGATCCGGTCCAGGGCACCTGGTCTCACCAGGAAGTTCTGGCCGCGACGGTGGATGGGGCTCAGGCCTCGATCCGCCAGGAGCTTGCTGATGTCCTCTCGGGTATCGGGGGTCCTCACCGCAGCCCGACCCTGGTCTCGATGGCGGCGATGGTCGCTTCCACGCGAGCCTGCACCCCGGTGCCCTCCACCGCACGAGAGGCGATCCTGAGCTGCGCCAGGGCCGGGTACCCGGCGTCGATCAACGCCCGCTGCGCCGGCCAGGCACGCAACCAGACCGAGATGGGGTCCCTCGCCGCCAGGTCCTGGACCCATCCGCCTATGCGGTCCCACAGCACCCGCCGCGCCTCGAACTCCTCCTCGCTCATGGCGCAACGGAACCCGAGGTCGCTGCTGTGGCTCCCCGGGGTGTCCAGAGCCTCGTCCATGGGCGCCCAGCGCGCCTGCACGATGTCCTCTTCCTCAACCTTGAACCCCCCTTTGTACGCATCCAGGATGGACCACCCGTCGCGACGCAGGGGGTCCACGAAGCTCCCGCCGCGGACGAAGAAGCGGCGGTCACCGGGGCTCGCCGGTGAATCCGTCCACTCCTTGACGTTCCCCACCAGGTCATGGCAACCAGAGTCCCTGGCCACACCGGCGGGGAAGAAGCCCACGGGCGACCGCCCTCCCAGCCCCGCGTCCAGGGTGTTGGCCCGCACGGTCGCCACGTCCAGGCCCCAGGGAAAGACCCGCCCCTCGATGCCCCGGGCGGCCAACTCCCACTCGCCGACCGTGGGGATGCGCTTGCCCAGCCAGGCGGCGTAACGACGAGCCTGATGCAGGTCCACGTGCACCACGGGGAGATCCTCCGTACCCGGAGGCGGGGTGCGTCCGCCCCAGTGGTAGGGGGGCCGCTCGTGCTTGTGGGCGGCGATGAACCTGGCGAACTCGCCCTCCGTCACCTCGAACCGGTCGATCCGGAACGGCGGGACCTCCACCCCCACCAAGCCGAGGGAGAGGGCGGGGATACGGCCCCCCTCCAACTCCACCATGCCGGGAGCCCGATATCCTTCGAGCCCCAAGGGCAGGGGGGGCGCGAGGGCGCGCCACACGACAAAGACCCACGCCAGCGACAAGAAGACGAAGAGAGCGCGACGGCCCCACCCGAACCGGCGTCGAGGACGCGACGGCGCGGCCGAGGAGAGGCCGGGCTCAGCCATCAACGGCCCTCGGAGGCGCCCGTCGTCAGCAACACGATCTCCACGCGACGGTTCTTCGCCATGTTCTGGGCGTCATCGTTGGCGGCCACGGGCTTGTGCTTCCCGTAGCCGGCATAGGAGACCCGCGCCGGGGTCATGCCACCCTCATGCACCAGGAAGTGCGCGACCGCGAGGGCACGGGCGCCGCTCAATTGCAGGTTGCCCATGGGGTAGAGATTACGGGTGGCACGCACGGGCTGGCTGTCCGTGTGCCCCTCTACCCGAATCCGGCCGGGCTGAGCCCCCAGCTTGGCGGCCAGCTCGGCGAGGAGCTTCTTGCCGGAGGGACGCAACGACGCCTTCCCCGGGGCGAACAGGAGAGTCTCCTGAACCGCGATGGCGACGCCCTCCGCGTGAGGCTTGGTGGTGAGCCCCTCCCCAAGGGAGGACAACTCGGATTCGAGGTCCCGCAACCGGTCAGCGACCTTGCGGACCTCATCGCTGGCGGCGACGCGATGGCGGAGCGCCTTGACCTCAGCCTGCAGCGCCGCCCGATCAGCCTCGAGCACACCAACCCGGGCCGCGTAGTCGCCGTTCTTCTTCTCCAGCTCCCGGATAACCAGGTCCTGGTTCTCGATCTCGCGGCGCACGTCCTGCGCTGTCTCCTTGTGGGCGCAGGCCGGCAAGAAGAGACTCACGGCCAAGAGGACCGGAACAAACTGCTTCATGTTTCCCTCCCGATCAGGCCCGCGCACCCCGCGCGGGGTATATCGAACCGGGAAGCGAAGGCGTCCGCCGCCAGCGCTTCCCGGACTCAGGCCGCCACGGAGGGATACACCGCTCCGAGTCGGACGCGCGGACTAACCTTCGCCGCCGATGCCGCCGAAGGTCTCGCCCGCCCAGTTGACGATGCCGCTGGTGGGACCAGAGACCGTGTCTCCGGCGATGTCCCACCACACCAGCATGGCGTAGGCGCAGATGATGAAACCGACGAGCAGGACCGCCGTCATGCCCGCTCCGATGCCGACCGCGGCCTGATCCAGATCCGCCTGGCGCATGCGCGTCGAACGGCCGGTGGTGCGGCGCACCTGGGTGGTGCTGGAACGGCGAGCACCGTCGCCACCGCCCTTGGTCACCGCGGCGCGGGGCTTCGGGGTCGGCGCCAACGGAGCCGTGGTCATACCCGTGTCATCACCAACGAAGGTGTCTTCGCTGCTGATCTGGGCCGTGGCCATGCCCTCCTCGTCCACGTCGAGGTCGTCCGCCTCGTCAAACAGGAGGTCGTCGGTGAGGGTGTCCGAAGACTCCTCGGTGTACTGCATGGTCTTACCCGTGTCCTGCTTGAGCTTCTCGATCTCCTCCTTGCGGAACCGCATGGTGTTGTTCTCACCGCGGATCGCACGGATCTCACCCTCGGACACGAGCCGCTTGAGTTGATCCTCGCTGAGCTTCAACTCTCGCAGGGCGTTCTCAAAGTTCACAAATTCCTGGTCAGACACTCTCGGCTCCCATTCCAGTTGGCTGCAGGTCCATCCTTGACCCTTGTCTCGTCAGTTCCCCTTACCCCCGCCCAGGCGACGCACCTTCGGGCCCACCTCGGGCTTGCCTGCCCCACCACCCGGAGTGGAGTTATCCGGTGCCGGCTGTCCGACGCGACCACGCCTGTCCCAGCTGCGCTTCAAGCTGGCGGGCAGGAACTCGGGCTCGCTCCGGTCATGGTAGGTCTGCAAGAGGAAGTCGTACGTACAGTCCCGCGCCGCAACCAACTCCAGCCGGGTGCCGGAGGGATCGACCCGGTAGACACTCATGTGCCGCGTCTTCGAGTCGATGATGTAGAGGACGGACGAACCGGAGCCATAGGTCCCGGTGACGGCGATGATGCCGTTGTCCTCGTCCCCTCCGCCACCGGACGCGTCAGCCCTACCGTCCACCAGCGCCCATAAGAACAGGGCCAGCAGAACGAACAGACCAGCGTTTCTCGGATCGACTTTGTTCATCAGACGCAGCGCTCGCGGACCGGCGCCGCCGGAAGCGGCGCAGGCAGGGAGACAGAATAGCGGGCCGGAGATTCCATGGCAACCCCACCGGCCCCGAGGCCTGACGTTATAAGTCGTTCGGTTGCTGGCCCTTGCGCCCCTTGGCTGCGGCGGCCGCGGACGGAGCCACGAGAACGTCCACCACATCCGCCTGGCCGAGGATCCCCACGGCCCGACCGGACTCCACGACCTGCGCCAGGGGCCGACGGGCCTGCTGCAGCAACCTGACGGCCTCCAACACCGGGGTGGAGGCCTCGACGGAGGGGATATCGAACACCGCACCCTCGAGACGCCACCGCTCCCCCGGGTCGGCGAACGCCGCGTCCATGGCGTTGACGTATCCACGGTACACGCCCTCGGAAGGGTCCCGGACCAGCAGCCGCGAGCGACCGGACCCAGACGCCACGCGGAGCACGTCATCGCGGGTCGACCGAGGCTCGACGCACACCACGTCCGCCGCCGCCACCATCCGCTCCCGCACGGTCACGTCGCGCAGGGCCAGCACCCGGGAAGCCATCCAACGCTGGGTCCGATGCAGGGTCTCCGACTCATCCCCTTCCGTGAGCGCGTTGATGATCCCCTTCCGGGCCAGCAACGGGGGCATGGCCGGACCGGAACGGGCCAGTCGATTCTGCAACGCCATCAACGGGATGATGACCGGAAGCAACAGCAGCGAGAGGACCCGGTAGACCGGCCAGGCCCGCGCCGACAACGCCGCGGGGTGCATGAGGAACAGCTGCTTGGGGACCACCTCCCCGAAGATGAACAGCACCGGGACGACCCAGAGGGTGTTGATCAACTCCAGCTGCACGTCGCTGGTGTCCGGGTCCGCCATGGCCTTGACGATGTCGCCGCAGAACGCGGCGACGCAGTAGTTCACCGCGTTGTTCACCACCAGGATGGTGCACATCGCCCGTAACGGGTTGTTGGCCAGGCCGAGCAGCCGTTCGGCGATACGATCACCGGCGGCGGCCCGCACCCTCAAGCGCACACGCTCCAGCGAGTAGACGCCGGTCTCCATGCCGGAGAACGTCGCCGACAGGGCCAGGGAAACGGTGGCGCCGACCACGGACCACAGGATCACGTGACCACCCTCCGCGACGTCGCCGAAGTGCGGAGCGCGCGGACCCGGATACGGTCCGGCCGGCGACGACGCAAGCTCACGACATCGAGCATCAACCGGCCTGCCCGCACGCTGTCGCCGACCCGCGGGAGCCTGCCCAGCAGGGCGGTCACCAGCCCACCGAGGCTGCGGACGCCCATGTTGCCGGGGCTGATGTCGACGAACTGCGCCAGGCCCCGCAACCCCATGGAGGCGTCCACCAGCCACTGGCCGGGCTCCTCCTCCATCACGCGGTGCTCAGTGTCGGACTCGTCCGTCAGATCCCCGAGCACGGCCTCCACCAGGTCCTCGTGGGTGAGCAGACCCTCGGTCCCTCCGTACTCGTCCACCACGATCATCACCCGGACCCGATCGCGCTGGAAGCGCCCCAGCACATCGGAGACGGCGGTGGTCTCGGGCACGAACACCACAGGATGGACCAGGTCGGGCAACGACGCCTCGGGACGCCCCAGCACCTCCTTGGCGTCCAGGAAGCCCGAGATGGTGTCGGGCGAGTCCACGTAGACCGGGACCTTGTTGAGCCGATGCTCGGCGACCACGTCGAGGAAGCGCCCGCGAGCCTCCGCATCCGACTCCCCGTCCAGGAACGGGAACATGACCGCGTCCACTCGCGGCACCATGGCGTCCTTGACCGTGGTGTCGCTCAGCGCCAGCACGCGCTGGAGCGCGTCCACTTCGTCCGACTCCAGGTGTCCCTCGCTGGCCGACAGGGACAGCAGGCCGCCGAGCTCCTCCGGGTCCACGTCCCCCTCCTCCTCACGAACGCCGACGGCCACGCGGGCCACGGCGCCGGCGGCGGCGCTGAGCAGGAGCTGCGGCAACCACAACAACCTCCGCAGCCACCAGAGCGGCGACGCCGCGAACCGCGCCACCGGGCCGGGCCAGGTGACGGCGATGGTCTTGGGGGTGATCTCTCCGAGGATCACGATCAGGATCAGCACCAGGATGGGCGTCGCGACCGCGGCGGCGGTCGCCCCCGCCGCCGCCAGCCGGGAGGTGATCAGCACCCCGAGGTTGAAGTAGAGGACGTTGACCAGCAGGTTGCCGATGAGCACGGTGATCAGCAGCCCCTTGCGGTCCTGCAGCAGGGCGTCCAGACGACGCATGGTCCGCGCCCGCCCCTGCCTCAGGTCGCTCAGGGACAGGCTGAAGACCGCGGTCTCGGCAGAGGAGAAGAACGCCGAGCCGAGCAGCAGCAGCCCCATGGCGCCGATGGAGACGGCGGAGTCCGCGAGGGTGTCAATCAAGGGGGCGGTCCTCGGACATGGCGGGGAACACCAGGGTCAGCACCGTGCCTTCTTCGGGCGCGGTCTGCAGGCTCAGGCGTCCCCCGTGGGCGGCCACGAGGCTGTGCACCGTGGCCAGCCCCAGCCCGGTCCCCTCGCCGGCGTCCTTGGTGGTGAAGAACATGTCGAACGCGCGCTCCGCCACCTCCGGCGTCATGCCCACGCCGTTGTCCTCGATGTCCACGCGGACCTCGGAGTTCTCCGAGCTGGTGCGCACGATCACCCGGCCTCCCTCCGGGCGACAAGCGTCGACGGCGTTGATCAACAGGTTGAGGAAGATCTGCCCCACCTCGTTGGATTCGCCGAGCACGAGCGGCAGCTCCTCTGCCCGCTCACGATCGATCACCACCCCCTTGCGCTGGGCGCGATGTTGCACCAGGTCAAGGGAACGCCCCAAGACCTCCTCGACGTTCAAGGGGGTCGGGACCATCTTCCGCGGAGACACCGCCAACACCTTGCGGACGATGGCCCCGATACGCTCGATCCCCTCCTCCAGGATGTCGATGTAGCGGGCCCGCTGCTCCTCGGTGAGGTCGTCACGTTCCAGGCGGCGGACGACGTTCAACATCCCGCCGAGCGGGTTGTTGATCTCGTGGGCGATACCCGACGCCAGGGTGCCCGTCGCCGCCAGTCGCTGACCCAGCATCAGCTCCCGGTTCTTCTGCTCGATCTCGGAGGCGGCCGCCTGGACCCGCTCCTCCATCTGGTCCCGGTACTCCTCCACGAGGGCGAGCATGCGATTGAACGCCACCATCACGCCGCGGATCTCGTCGCGCCGTTGACCCGGAAGCTCGAGGCGCTGGCTGTAGTCCCCCTCGCTTACCCGCAGGGCCACGTCCCCCATGGACTCCACTGGCTCCAGGATGCGGGTCGAGATCAACCGCCAGGTGAACACGAACATGGCGAAGAGGCCGGGGATCAGCAGCAACAACACCAGGACGAGGGACTGGGAGACGTCCACCTCCGCCAGGGACTCTCCGAGGAGGGGCTGACGGTAGACCTCCAGGTACACCCCGCCCCAGTCCGCGTCCAGGACCCTGATGGGCGCGGCGATGCGGTCGCCCCGCCAGACCACCCGGTCTCGCGCCAGGCTGGTCTCCACCATCTGGCTCGGCTCCCGGTCCCCCTGGGCGTAGGGGAACACCATGTCGGAGCGGACGTTGAAGACCGCCCGCGTGGAGAGGTTGCCGGGGCGATGCACCACCGCGGCGCGCTTGATGTGACGGCGCAGCACCGGCTCGTCCCACAGGGGCATGTCCCAGAGCGCGCGCCGTAGCCGGAGCTCAGCCGGTCGACCGGACTCCGCGGCTCCTCCGCGCAGACGGACGACCTTCGCGGTCTCCTCACGGACCCGGCGCAGGATCCCGCTCAGCTCCGGGCTCAGCTCCTCGGAGGATCCGTCTTCGCCGCTGCGGATACGGGTCGACTCCGCCAGGATGGCCCGGGCCGTGGAGTCTTCGCGCAAGACGTAGACGGCCAGCGCGCCAACGATGACGGCGTTGACGAGGAGGAAGACCACGAGCACACGGCTGCGAATGGTGCCCGCCTTCGGAGGCCTGATGGCCGTCTGTTGGCGCGGCCCCGAGCGCAACGGAGCTTGCTCACGATCTTGGGTAGCCACTATTTTCCGAGCATCTCCCGGATCTTGAGCAGCGGCAGGAACAGCGCGATGACGATGAACCCGACCACGCCGGCCATGAGCACCACCAGCACCGGCTCCAGGATCGAGACCAGCGCAGAGACCTTGGTGTCGATGTCCGCCTCGTTGTTGTCCGCGATCCGCATGAGCATGCGATCCAGCTCACCGGTCTCTTCGCCCACGTCCACCATGTTGACCACGATGTCGTCGAACACGCCCGTCTCACCCATGGGCCGCGCCATGGGCTCGCCCTCTCGCACGGCCTCCCGCACCTCGTCGATGGCGCTCCGCATGACCACGTTACGGGTGGCCTCGCCGCAGATCTCGAGGGACCGCATGAGCGGCACGCCGGATGACGAGAGGGTCGCCAGGGTGCGACAGAAACGGGCCACATGGGACTGCAGGACGATGGGACCGAACAGCGGGCGGCGCAGGTTCCGGCTGTGCAGGAAGCGCTTGCCGCCGGCGGTCATGGCGACCAGCTTGAAGATCCCCCACACGAACACGGGGATCAACAGCAGCAGCAGGACGTTGTCCACCATCCAGCGCGAGGTGCTGATGAGCGCCTGGGTCAGCGCCGGCAGCTCTCCGCCGAGCTGACGGAAGGTGTCCTCGAACTGAGGCACCACCTGGACCATGATGAACGTGAGGATGCCCACCGCCACCATCAGCACCACGATGGGGTAGATCATGGCGCCCCGGATCTTGCGGATGAGGGCCTCCGTCTTCTCCATGAACTCCGCCAGGCGATTGAAGATGGCGGTGAGGGCGCCGGAGGTCTCCCCGGCCTTGACCATGTTCACGTAGAGGTCGTCGAAGATGACCGGGTGCTTGGCCATGGCCTCGGACAGGCTGGAGCCGCTCTCCACCTCCTCCGCCACTTCGAGGGTGACGGTCTTCAACGGACCGTCGGGCATCTGCCCCTCCAGCACCTTGAGGCTCCGGACGATCGGGAGCCCGGCGTCCTGCAAGGTCGCCAGCTGGCTGGTGAACGAAGTCTTGGCGGTCCTGGAGACCTTGCGGCCCCGGCCCTTCCGGCGGGGAGCCGCCGCCGAGGGTTGCTGAGCCGACGCGGCCTGCGCTAGCTTCTCCCTGCGCTTTCGCAGCTTCTGAGGCATGGCTGGATTATACGCCTCACCAGGTGGCGAGGGTCTCCCTGACGATCTCTTCCGGGCTGGTCAAGCCGTCGAACACCGCGAGGACGCCCGAATCCCGCAGGCTGCGCATACCGAACTCCCGGGCCTGATCCCGAAACGACTGCAGGGACGCGTTCTTGACCAGCAAGGAGGCGAGGGTGTCGTTCATCACCATGATCTCGAACAAGGCCATCCGCCCCCTGTATCCCGTGCCGTGGCACAGGTCGCAACCCCGCCCGAACGCGAACTGCTTGTCGCCGACCACGTCCCGGGTCAGCCCCAGCTCGAAGATGACCTCGTCCGACGGGGGCGCCCACTCCCGGCACTGGTCGCAGATCTTACGGACCAGCCGCTGGGCGACCACCGCCTCCAGGGTGGCCGCGGCCAGATAGGCGGGCACGCCGATGTCCACGAGTCGGGTGATGGCGGACGGGGCGTCGTTGGTGTGGAGCGTGGAAAACACGAGGTGCCCGGTGAGGGCCGCCTCCACGGCGATGGTGGCGGTCTCCTGGTCACGGATCTCGCCGACGAGGATCTTGTCCGGGTCCTGACGCAGGATGGAGCGGAGGCACGCGCCGTAGGTGACGTCGATCTCCTCGTTCACCTGCACCTGGATGATGCCGTCCAGGTCGTACTCCACCGGGTCCTCGGTGGTGATGATCTTGATGCCCTCATCGTTGATCGCGTTGAGGCACGAGTAGAGGGTGGTGGTCTTCCCGGAGCCCGTGGGCCCCGTGACCAGGACGATCCCATGGGGACGATCGATGAGGTCCTTGAGACGCGCCATGTCCTCCGAACGGAGCCCCAGGTTCTCGATGTCCAGGCTGACGACGCTGCGGTCCAGCACGCGCATGACGCAGGATTCGCCGCCCATGGTGGGCAGAGTCGAGACACGGATGTCCACCTGACGCCCGCCCACCAGCAGGTCGATGCGACCGTCCTGAGGGATCCGCTGCTCCGCGATGTCCAGGTTGGCGAGCACCTTGACCCGGGAGATCAGCGCCTCCGCCAGGTGCTTGGGCGGCGACCGGAGCTCGAACAGGGTGCCGTCGACCCGGTAGCGGATCTTGAACTCGCCCTCGAAGGGCTCCAGGTGGATGTCGCTGGAGCGGTCCCGGATGGCCGCGAAGAGGATGTGATTCAGGAGACGCACCACCGGCGTGGAGCGCGCCAGGGCGTCGGCGTCGTCGATGGACGAGGCCTCCGACTCCAGGTTGTCCAGCAGCGAGTCCAGGTCCTCCTCCTGGGCGTACCGCTTGCGGATGATCTCGTCGATGGCCGCCTCGTCGCCGAGGGCCCCCTTCACCGTCATGCCCGTCATGAACCCCAGGTCGTCGAGGATCGAGGTGTTCATGGGGTCGGCGAGGGCCACGTGCAGCTCGTTACCGTCGATCTGGTAGGGCACGACGCGGAAGGCCTGGGCCGTCTGGGGGTCCACCTTCTCCAGCACCTGATCCGCCACCTCCACGGCCTTCAGATCCACCGTGGGCATGCCCGCCTGCTCGGCCAGGCCGCGCAGCAGGGCGTCCGGGGTCAGGTGCCCGAGCTCGATGAGGATCTGGCCGATCTGACCGCCCTTGTCGCGCTGGGCCGCCAACGCCTCCTGGATCTGGCCCTGGTGGCAGGCGCGCTGCTCCTTGAGCACCTGACCAAGCAGTTTGCGTTGCTCGCTCATGCGATCCGGGTCCTCATTTCCACGCGGTCCTGCGCGAACTCCAACGCCGTCTCCGTGGTGATCACGCCGTCGCGAGCGAGCTTTAGCAGGTGATCGTCGAGCAGCAGCATCCCCCGCTTCTTGCCGGTCTGGATGTCGCTGGTGATCTTGTAGGTCTCTCCCTTGCGGATGTGGTTCTCGATGGCGGAGGTGTTGATCATGACCTCGAACGCGGCCACCACGCCTCCCGACTTCTTGGGGATCAGGAGCTGGGAGATGACCGCGACGATGGAGAGGGCCAGCTGGGTCCGGACCTGCTCCTGCTGGTCCTTGGGGAACGAGTCGATGATCCGGTCCACGGTCCGGGCCGAGCCCGTCGTGTGGAGCGTGCCGAACACCAGGTGCCCCGTCTCCGCCGCGGTGATCGCCGTGGAGATGGTCTCGTAGTCGCGCATCTCACCCAGCAGGATGACGTCCGGGTCCTGGCGCAGCGCGCGGCGCATGGCCTCGGCGAAGGAGGACGTGTGCACGCCCACCTCACGCTGACTGATGACGCTGCGCTTGTGGTCGTGGTAGTACTCGATGGGGTCTTCGATGGTGACGATGTGCTTCTCGTGGGACCGGTTCACCTCGTCCACCATGGTCGCCAGGGTGGTGGTCTTTCCCGAGCCCGTCGGGCCGGTCACCAGGATCAGCCCGCGCGGACGGGTCAGCAGGTCCTGCACGGCCTCCGGCAGGCCGATCTCGTCGAAGGACAGGATCTCCTGCGGGATCCTCCGGCAGACGATGCCGTACCCGCTCTTCTCCTTGAAGGCGTTGATACGGAAGCGGACGCCGCCCTCGAAGGAGTAGCCGAAGTCAGCGGCGCCGGTCTCCTCCAGTTCATCAGCGAGGCGCTGAGGCAGCACCTCGCGCATGAGCGCCTCCGAGTGCTCCGCGACGACGACGTTGCCTTCGAGCGCCCTGATGCGGCCCGCAACGCGCAGGCTCGGCTTGAGGTTGACCCGGATGTGGAGGTCCGAGGCCGAGTGCTGCACGCAGGCGCTGAGGAGGGTGGACATGTCCATGTGGTCGATTCCTTCCGCTGTCGGCGTCGTCGCCTCAGCCGATCATCGCGAGCTCCTTGGACAGCACCCGCATGATCTCCTCGATGGACGTGGTCCCGTCGAGGATCTTGCGGTGGCCGTCCGCCCGCAGGCTGCGCATGCCGCCGGAGGAGATGGCGATCTCCCGCAGACGACCCGTCGCCTCATTGGTAAACACCGCCTCACGCAGGTCCGGGCTCATCTCCAGGAGCTCGAAGATCCCGATGCGCCCGGAGTAGCCGGTCCGCCTGCAGTGGTCGCAGCCCACCGCCCGGTAGACGGTCGTCCCCTCCACCAGACCCGCGGGGAGCCCCACGGACTCCAGCTCGGTGGCGGTCGGGGTGTGGGCCTCCTTGCAACGAGAGCAGAGCCGACGCACCAGCCGCTGCGCCATCACCGCGGCCACGGACGAGCTGACCAGGAAAGGCGCCACGCCCATGTCGATGAGCCGTGTGAGGGCGGACGACGCGTCGTTGGTGTGCAACGTGGAGAACACCAGGTGCCCGGTCAGCGCCGCCTGGATGGCGATGGACGCGGTCTCCTGGTCGCGGATCTCGCCCACCAGGATGATGTTGGGCGCCTGACGCAGCATGGCGCGCAGGATCCGCGCGAAGTCCAGGCCGATCTGGTGATGCACCTGGCACTGGTTGACCCCCGGCAGGTGGTACTCCACGGGGTTCTCGGCGGTGATGATCTTCACGTCAGGCCGGTTCAACTCCTGCAGGGCCGCGTACAGGGTCGTGGTCTTGCCGGACCCGGTAGGGCCGGTCACCAGGAAGATGCCGTTGGGACGCTTGATCACCTTGTTGAACCGATCCAGGTCCTCGCCCACGAACCCGAGACGGGACAGGCTCACCAGCCCCTCCTGCTTGTCCAGCAAGCGCATGACGATGCTCTGGCCGTGGGTCCCCGGCAGGGCGGAGACGCGGACATCCAGCTCCTTGTCGTGAGCCACGATGTTGATGCGGCCGTCCAGGGGCTTCCGCTTCTCGGCGATGTCCATGTCCGCCATGATCTTGAGCCGCGACAACACGGCCCCCTGGACAGCCTTCGGCAGGTCGTCCACGACGCGGCAGACGCCGTCCACCCGCAACCGGACGCGGACCCGATCGGCGAAGGGCTCCACGTGGATGTCCGAGGCCCGCGCCCGGGCTGCGTCGTCGAACAGGTTCTGGACGAGCCGGATGATGGGAGCGTCATCCGCCGACGCCTCTCCCTCACCTCCCACGCGGCGGGCCGCGTCGCCCACCGTCGCCGCGTCCTTCTTGTTCAGGCCGTAGTAGGTCTCGAGGGCCGAGACCATGGCCTCCTCGGTGGTGAGGGCGCAACGAAACTCGATGCCGAGGATGAACTTCAGGTGCTCCAGGTTGTAGACCGCGAGGGGGTCCGTGACCGCGAGGATGACCTTCCCCGGCGCCTCGATCTTCACCGGCAGCACGTTGTGCTCTTCCGCCACCTCCTTCGGGATGGTGGCGATCACGTCGTCGTTGATGCGCCCCTTGCGGACGTCGACGAAGGGCATGCCGGTCTGCCTCGCCAGCGCCCGGGACAGGTCCTCCGGGCGGCAGTGGCCGAGCCGGACGAGGCACTCGCCGATCTTGAGCCCTGTCTCCGCCTGGTACTTGAGCGCGTCCTGCAGCTGCGTCTCGTCGATGACGCCCGCGGCGCGGAGGATCTCGCCGACCAGCTTCCGGGGTCCCGTCTTGCCTGTCTCAGCCATGGGTGCGCCATTATCCTGATCTCGCCCCGCAAGAAAAAGGTGCCGTCGGAGGATCGCCGCTCTTTCCGGGCCAACGACCACCGCTTACCCTCGCCGCTGCCTGGGAGATTCCGATGACCCGCTTGATCCTCTGCCTGGCGCCGCTCCTCGCCGCGAGCTGCTCCTGCCCGCCTGAACCGGACCTGAAACGCTACGGGGAGTGGGATTTCAGGACGCCGGAGAGCTGCCTGGAGTACTTCCGGCAAGCCCTGGAGCGCGAGGAGGCCTACCACATCATGCTCTGCCTCTCCGACGAGCTCGTGGAGCGGGAGAAGATCGACGTCGCCACCATCCACACCTTCATGGAGGACGTGGTGGGAGAGCTGGAGACCAAGGTCGGGAAGATCGAGGACATCAGCATCGATGACGCCGTCTACCGACCCGGCCGACCCTGGCTGGCGGACGTGCAGGTCTCCGGCGCGGAGCTCTCGGAGACCGTCTACCTGGTGCTCCAGACCACGGCCTGGGCCACCTTCAAGGACGGACGGCCCCCCCGTCGCGTCCGCCTGCGCCCGGGACAGGGTCTGGGGGCCGCGATCCGGGAAGACCCCACCCTCGCCTCCGGCGAGGTGTACCGCGCCGAATTCGAGAGCGGCTGGCGCATCCTGGGGATCTCCAACACCGAGATAGGTGCCGAGATGGAGTCCTATCTCAAAGAGGCGCGACGCCGCTCCCCCTGAGCGACACCGTCACCGGGGCACGGACACGGAGGCCAGGAGCTCCTGCACCAGGTCGTCGCCTCCTCCCGCCCCCGCGGGGTTACGGACGCCCAGGCGGTGCGCGAGGACGGGCGCCGCCATCTCCTTGATGTCGTCGGGGATCACGAACTGCCGCCCCGCGAGCAAGGCACGCGCCTGGGCCGCTCGGGACAACGCGAGGGTCGCCCGCGGACTGGCCCCGAGCAGCACCTCCGGATGCTGGCGGGTCGCAGCGATGATGTCGAGGACGTAGTCCTCCAAGGAGGCCTCGAAGCGCATGTCCCGACAGACCCCCTGCAACGCCAGCACGTCGTCCGTGGTGAGCACCGGAGTGAGGGTGTGCAGCGGGTGACCGGTCTTCTGGTCCTGGAAGATCCGACGCTCACCCTCCCGATCCGGGTACCCGATCTGCAGGCGCAGGAGGAACCGGTCGAGCTGGCTCTCGGGCAGGTCGTAGGTGCCGTGGTGCTCCAGGGGATTCATGGTCGCCAGGACGATGAACGGGGCCGGCAACGGCCGGGCTTCGCCGTCCACGGAGACCTGCTCCTCGCTCATGGCCTCGAGCAACGCGGCCTGGGTCCGTGGCGGGGTCCGGTTGATCTCATCCGCCAGCACCACGCTGGCGAACACCGGCCCCTCGACGAAACGAAACGCGCCGGAGCGAGGGTCGTAGATGGAGACCCCGGTCACGTCGGAAGGCAGCAGATCCGGCGTGAACTGAATGCGGCGAAAGGAGCAGTCGAGGCTCCTCGCCAGGGCCCGGGCCAGGGTCGTCTTCCCCACCCCCGGCACGTCCTGGATCAGGACATGCCCACCGGTCAGCAGCCCCACCAACAGGTGATCAACGACCTCCGCGGCGCCGACGAAGACCCGGCCGATGTTGCTACGGAGTCCCTGCAGCGCCTCGCACGCTCGACCGTGGTCCATACCGATGCGCTGCTCTCCCGAGGTCTTCAGGAGACGACCTTCTCCATGACCTCGTCCGGGATGTCCGCGTTGCTGAAGATGCGGTCCACGTCGTCATGGTCGTCGAGCACATCCATGAGCTTCAGGATCTTGGTCGCCAGGCCCTCCTCGCCGACCTCGATCATGACCGAGGGGAGCATCGCCACCTCTGAACTGCGCGCCTCGAGCCCGGCAGCGATCAGGCCGTCACGGATGTCGGAGAACACGTCCGGGGCGCCGGTGATCTCCCAGATGTCGCCCTCCCCCGCGATGTCGTCGGCCCCGCACTCCAGGGCGACCTCCATCATGCGGTCTTCGTCGGCGGCCTCCCGGGGCACGGTGAAGAACGACTTGCGCTCGAACTGATGAGCCACGGAGCCGCTGGTGCCGAGCTTGCCGCCGGCCTTCTCGAAGATCTTCCGCAGCTCCGGGGCGGTCCGGTTCCGGTTGTCCGTCAGGGCCTGGACCATGAAGGCGACGCCGCTGGGCCCGTAGCCCTCGTACATCACCTCCTCGTAGTTGTCGTTGCCCTCGGCACCCTGAGCCGCCTTGATGGCACGCTCGATGTTGTCCCGGGGCATGTTCACCTGCCGGGCCTTGTCGATGGCGTAGCGCAGGGTGAGGTTCATGTCCGGGTCGGGGCCGCCCTGCTTGACGGCGGACATGATCACCTTGGAGCACTTGGAGAAGATCTTCGCGCGCTTCTTGTCCTGAGCCCCCTTGCGGTGCTGGATGTTGGCCCATTTGGAATGACCAGCCATGTCTGCGATCGCCCTCTTGCACTTGGGTTTGCGGCCGATCCAGCCCCTACCGTGACGGGTCAACGGGCACCGACCTGATCGGCAGGACCCTAACTGGCAAACCCTGTCGCGGCAAGCGGTTGCGCGCTTGCCCCCGGGGCAGGCGGTGATACCGTGCCGGGGTTCGTCGAGAGAACCCCCGGCAGGGAGGAAGCTTGCGGTACAAGGGCTTCGAACTCTATCCATTCCAGGAACAAGCGATCAGGGCGGTGGACGCGGGTCGATCCGTGCTCGTCTCCGCCCCCACCGGCGCCGGCAAGACCGTCATCGCCGAGTACGCCATCGACCGCGCCCTGGAGCGCGGGGACCGCATCATCTACACGTCTCCGGTGAAGGCCCTCACCAACCAGAAGTACCGGGACTTCCACGAGCGCTACGGCGACGAGCACGTGGGGATCATGACGGGGGACGTGACCCTCAACGCTCACGCCTCCGTGATCCTCATGACCACGGAGATCCTCCGCAACACGATCATCGAGGACGCGGAACGAGTCCGTGATGTCTCCTACGTCATCATGGACGAGATCCACTACATCTCCGACCTCGACCGCGGGACGGTGTGGGAGGAGAGCATCATCTTCGCGCCGAGGGAGATCCGGTTCCTGGGGCTCTCCGCGACCATCAGCAACCTGACCGAGTTCCGGGGTTGGGTCGAGCACGTGCGCGACGACGACGTGGAGCTGGTGGAGACCGACTTCCGCCCGGTCCCGCTCAAGCACAGCCTGTGGGTCCCGGGCGTCGGCGTGGCCAGGGTGTCGGGGATGCGCAAAGCCGTCGAGTCAACCCGAGGTCCACGGAAGAAGCGCCGCGGTCCACCGCCGGACATCATCCGTCATCTGGTCCAGGAAGACCTGCTGTCCTGCCTGTTCTTCTGTTTCTCTCGCCGAGAGTGCGAGGCCCGGGCCCGTACGGCCCGACGCAGGAGGCTGGTCAACAAGCACGAACGGGAGCAGCTGCTCGCGGAGTTCGACCGCCTGTGCGAGCTCTATGAGGTGGACCCCAGGGACCAGGCGTCCGAGCTGCGTGAGCTCGCGGCCCAGGGCATCTTCTACCACCACGCCGGACTGCTGCCGATCTACAAGGAGATCGTCGAGCGCCTGTTCACCACCGGCCTCGTCAAGCTCCTGTTCACCACCGAGACCTTCGCCGTGGGCGTGAACATGCCCGCCAGATCCGTCGTCTTCTCTGCCCTGCGCAAGTTCGATGGAGTCGGCTTCAGCTACCTGCCGACCCTCTCCTACTACCAGATGGCCGGACGAGCCGGTCGCCAGGGCATGGACGACGAGGGGCATGTCTTCAGCATGGTGAACCTCGAGTACGACACCCAGAAGGACATCAAAGGCGTGGTCTTCGGGAAGATGGAGCCCATCAAGAGCCGCTTCAACCTGTCCTACTCGGCCGTGCTCAACCTCTACAAGAGCCTGGGCCCGGAGCAGATCTACTCCGCCGTGGATCGTTCCCTGGCGGCGTGGCAGAACGACGGAAAGTCCAAGCCGTTCCGCAAGCTGCTCAACGCCAGGCTGGCGGTGCTTGAGCGCAACGGCTATATCGCCGGGAACGAGCTCACCGGAAAGGGCCGTCTGGCCGCCCGCATCCAGGGTTACGAGATGCAGGTGACCGAGCTCTTCTGGGCCGGGTGCTTCGAGCACCTGTCTCCGGAAGAGTGCGCCGTGATCGTCTCCGGCATCGTCTACGAAGCGCGCCGAGGAGACTTCGCCCAGACCATCGATGTGGCCGGCCTCGGGGCCGTTCGCAACCGGGCGCGCAAGCGCATCGCGGAGTTCCGGCGCACGGAGAAGCGGCTCGACATCGAGCCCGGGATCAAGCCACCGGACTGGGGCAGCGCCGGCGCCACGAGGGCCTGGGCCCGCGGCGCGAGCCTCACCGACCTCCAGTCGTACACGTCATCCCAGGAAGGGGACGTGATCCGCAACCTGCGCATGACGGTGCAGATCCTCAGGCAGTTCTCGCAGGCGGTGAAGGAGGACGCGGGCCTGTATGACCGTCTGGCCGAGGCCATGAGCCTGATCAACCGGGACGACGTGGACGCGGAGCGGCAGCTGAGCCTCGGCTGATCACTTCCCCGAGGTGACCTTTGGCATGGCCTCGAACGGGGCCACCCGATCGTCGATGCGCAGCGCTGACAGCTCCGTCTTGCCCTGGGCCAGCTGCGGGAGATCGCGACCGACGCGGCTGATCGCGACCGGCAGCAGGACACCGGAGACCGTACGCCATTCGAGGATGAAGCCGGTGTCGAAGGACGGCTGAGATGGGTCCGCCGCGGTGTGGGTCTGGGTCATCTTCGCGATCACCAGCCCCTCGTCCCGGCGCACGTACTCGTTGTGCTGAACCACCCGGGCGCCGCTCCTGTAGACCTTGTCCAGCTTCCACGGGACCCGATCCCGGTTGAGGTGGATCACGACCCGCACGAGCCTGTGCAATCGACTCGGCTCCAGGTCCAGCCGGATCTCCTCGGCGTCGTTGATCCGGACCCTCCGCACCTTCCCGCGCCACCCTCGGTACTGCTGTGAGAGGGACATCCCGCGCACCATCCCGGCGAGGTTACGCGCCACCTGGCGATAGTCCTCCAGGACCTTCTTGAATTGCTCGGGGCTGTGCCGCGGCAACGAGGGGATGGGCTTGAGCTCCTTCTCCTCGGCATCGAGTCCCAGGAGCTCCACCGTGTCTCCGAGACCGTCCCGCCAGCGATAGCGCACGAAGTACGGAGCCTTGCGGTTCTCCTCCCCCTCCAGCGCGGGGTAGTAGGGGCGGAACTGGAACGAGAGGGCGCTCAGCTTGGGCTGGGTGTAGATCCTGGAGTCCAGGTGACGGAGCCAGGATCTGGCGTCGTCACCCGGGTCTTCCTGAGTCGGGGCCTGACCCTGGACGCAACCGACGCCCAACAACAGAGCGATGACGCACAGCCATGCTCGCACCGAGTCACTCGGGGAGCAGCAGGATATGCCGGTGGACCACTTCACCCTCGACACTTAGCAAGAACTGGTCCAGTTGGGAAGCGAAGCCGGCGGCGAAGACGCGCATGGACACCTGACCGAGGGGCACGTGGTCCATCTGGAAAACGCCCTGGGATGTGGTGTAGCCGAAGATCCGCGGACCGATGCGCACGCCTCCGGCGTCCCGCACCTCCACGCGAAGCAAGGCGCCCGGGATGGGGTTGTCCGCGGCGTCCATGATGGTCGCGATGATCCGAGCGCCGCGCCGCAGGGTGACCTGGACCCCCTGCCGCCCCGACTCCCGGGTCACGTATGCGAGCTCCTCGGCGGCGAACTCCGGATGCGTGATGGTGACCCTGTAAGCATCGGAGCCCAACCCTGTCACCTCGAACCGCCCCGAGCCGTCCGTGTACACCGTGACCGACTCCGCAGAGCTCTCCCCCATGCTGCTGACGCTCACCGAGCACCCGCGAACCGGCGCCCCGGATTCGTCCGAGACCACGCCCGGCAGGGTCCAGGTCTCCTGCAGCGTCAGGTGCAGGAACGGGGCCTGGCCGCTGACCGGGAGATCGGCGGTCGCCGTGGTCACCCCGAAGCCCTCGGCCGAAGCGCTGAAGGCGTACTGGCCGCCGGGATAGAGGGAGCTGAAGAAGAACGTCCCGTCGGGAGCGGCGATGACCGACCCGGCGCTCTGCCGTCGGAACTGATCGTAAGCGGTCACGGTCACGGGGACGCCGGGAGGCGCTCCCGTAGCCTCCACCACGACGGCGCCGAAGAGGTCGCCGCCGGGGCGTAGCGATACGGTCCGGTGGAAGATCATGCCGGGCTCGATGGAGGCCAGCGTGATGCGCTGGTTCCTGTAGAGCGGATGACTGACCTCCAGGAACCCGCTGCCGGGCTCCACACCGGTGAATCTGAAGATGCCGTCCTCGTCGCTGAAGACGCTCGTCTTCGACGAGTTCAACCCCATCTGCAAGGACACCGCGGCGTCCGGCACGAACGCGCCGGTGGACTCGTCCAGGACGCGACCTTCGATGGTGGCTGGAGGGAGCAGCGTGAACACGGTCGACTCGGCCGCGTAGAGGTTCACGATCTGGGGCGCGTACCCTTCCGCCGTCACCTGAACCACGTAGACATGACCTTCCCGGCGGGGCACCTCGAAGTACCCGTCAGCGTCCAGGCTCAACACCGTCGGGACGGCGCCATGAGCGCCGCCCTGATGCAGCGGCCGCCCCGAGCCCGAGAAGGCGTTGCGGCGCTCCGTGACGATGATCAAGGGTTCGACGACGGGGGCGCCGCCCTGCGCGATGATGCGACCGCGGAACGGTTGGCGTGGCGCGAAGCCGTGGGCATCGGGTTCGCCCGCTCCCTGACCACCCGATTCGACAGAGCCAGATGCCGCAGGCGCTGATGATCCGCCATGGGAACCGCCCTCGGAGCGTTGGTTCGCGCCCGGTTGCTCCGGCCAGGGTCGGACGCCCGGGTCGTCAACGACGGCGCGGGATGCGGGCTCAGGCGCTGCGGCTGCTTCGACGCGTACGGCTCGACGCACCTCGCCCTGTGTCCGTCTGTCATCGCCTTGCAGAAGCAAGAGCGACGCCGCCCCCAAGAGCAACAGCGGAATCGCGACCAGAATGACGCTCTCTTGACCCAATCGCATCACTGCGTCCGTGTGGTTTGTGGCTGTCGCAAACCGACGAGGGTCCCGTCATGGTGGGGGGCGGGAAGCCCACGTCCCTCCATTCTAAGACCGAACGCCACATTCCCGCAACTGTCGAAGAATCGCGATCAGCCGGCGCCCCCCAACTCCCCCCCCACGGGGAGGCGGGAGCGATCACAAACCCCCTCGGGAGCGCAGGTTCGAAGCGGGGTTAGAAGGGGACGTCGTCGTCCGGGGAGAAACCGCCCGCCTGACCCTCGGCGCTGGCGACTCCCCCGGCGGATCCGGGACCGGGCTCGGACTGGGCCATGGGACGGCCGCCCCCACCGCCGCCGGCACCGGAAGCGTCGCGCCCGCCGAGGAACTGGAAGTTCTCGATGAACACCTCGAGCTTGCTGCGCTTCCCGGAGCCGTCCTTGGCCTCCCATTGGCGGTAGTCCAGCCTCCCCTCGATGAAGATGGGGCGGCCCTTGGACATGTACTGGTTCAGGATTTCAGCGGTCTTTCCCATGGCCTTGCAGTCCACGAACGTGGTCGCTTCCCGCTTCTCGCGGGTCTGGCCGTCGGTCCAGGATCGATTCACCGCCAGGCCGATCTCGACCACCGGGGTGCCGCTGGGGAGGGTGTCCATGCGGGGGTCCCGGGTCAGGTTCCCGATCAGCATGACTTTGTTGAAATTTGCCATCGAACGACTCCTTCTGGATGTCAGCAGAGGATAAATCGGTCTCGCGCGAGCCGTTTTTTGCGGTCAGGAAACCGGCGCCCTCATGCCGATGAAGGGTGAGAGGCCATCCAGGACCCGACCTGGGGGGCCATTCTACGGGTCGGGGGGACACCGTCACCCCCGGGACGCCCCAGATCTGGAAGGAACCTGAATCATGTCGACTCCCGGCAACGAACGTCGCGGCTCGCAACGCTTCAACACCGATCTTCCCGGCACCATCGGCAGCGGTGCGGCCGTCAGTTGCAACGTCGTCAACCTGTCGCGCACCGGCGCCCTGGCGGTTTGTTCCCAGCCCGTCGACGAGATGACCATGGTCCAGATCTCCGTTCACTTCGAGGAGCAGCCCGGCGGCGCCGAGGAGTTCAACTGCGAGGCGGCCGTGGTGCGCAGCACCCCCCGCCCGGACGGCAACCACGACCTGGGCCTGTACTTCACCAGCATCGATGCGGAGTCCCGTCAGGTACTCGAACGCATCCTCGAATCAGGCTGCGTCGTCCCCGTCTGACGCCCTGACCGACCTCGATCCCGCGCGTCCCCCTGACGCTCAGGAAGCGCGCCGCCCGTGAGCCTTGGGGCCTCGCCGGCTCATGGTGCGACCACCACGACCCGATCGACTCCAGCCAGATCTCGGACCGTGCGCGTCGCCGAGAGCCCACCGAGGATCTGGGCGCCTCCCTCGCCGACCTCCATCATCAGGCGACCGTCGGGCCGCAGGAGCGGCAGGCCCTCCTGCATCAGCCTGCGGTGAACCGCCACCGGGTCTTCGCCGCTGTGCAGCGCCGTCTTCGGCTCGAACTCCGCCACGTCCCGAGGCAACGCCGCCATCTCCTGAGTCGAGATGTAAGGCGGGTTGGAGACGATGGCATCGAAGCCGCCGTGCTCCAGCAAGGGAACGCACAGGTCCCCCTCCAGGAACGTGATGTCCGCGTCGGGCGCCAGCCGCTCATGGTTGAGTCGCGCCACCTGCAGCGCGTCGGCGGAGAGGTCCACCGCGATGACCTGCGCCCCGGGGACCTCCGAAGCGATGCTGATGGCGATGCAGCCGCTGCCCGTGCCCACGTCCGCCACCCGGGGGGAGGTCCTGGTCCGCAGAAAGGCGACCGCCTCGTCCACCAGGTGCTCGGTCTCGGGTCGCGGCACCAGGACGCGCCTGTCGACGACGAAGGAGCGGCCGTAGAACTCCCGCTCGCCGAGGATGTAGGCGACCGGTTCGCCCCGGGCGCGCCTCTTCACCAGCTCCCTGTAGGCCGCCGTCTCGGCCTCCGAGAGAGGGCGATCGTGGGCGACGTAGAGGTCGATCCGCGCGCAGCCCATCACCCGACAGGCCAGGAGCTCCGCGTCCAGCCGCGGGCTGTCGCTGCCGCGCGCCGCCAGATGATCAGCGGCGGCGCGCAGCAACGCGAGGACCGTGTGATCAGGCGTTGGTCGCGTCCTCGTCTTTCTGGGTCAGGCTGTCTCCACCGGAGTCGGCCTTCGGCGCGAGCCCAGCAGGCTTCGAACGACGAGCCGCGGGTCCGGAGGCAGGCTTCGCTGCGTCATCGGGTTTCCCGGACATGGCGCCCATGACCATGGAGATCACGAGGAACGCTGTCATGAACAGCTCCGCCAGCATGACGACATAGAACCCGTTTCCGAAGCGGTCGAAGACGCGCATCATCTCGGGGGTCACGTTCCCTTGCCAGACAGACCCGAAGTTGCCGAAGACGGCCCCCATGACGGCGCCCATCTGAGCGAACCCCTTGACCGACTCAGGTCCCAGGTAACCCGGACCGGGGTCATCGCTGCCCTTGCTGAAGTACAGCATCACCAGGGCCACGAGCCACGCCCCCATGACCGGCATGACGGCGACACGACGGTTCCAGATCCCGATGAGGCTCAGGGTCACCGCGGCGATGGCGAAGATCGCCACGATCACCGCCGACAGCCCCATCCCGGGCTCCCGCACGTCGATGATCGCCCCGGGGTGCCCGTAGCCCTGCGCCTCCGCGTCAATGCGCATCGAGTTGCGAGCGGCGATGCGATACTGCACCGCGGTCAGGACGTTCGTGGACTGGGCAGGATGTTCGCTGGTGGCCTGCTGCGTCACGAACGGACTCGCGAGGACGTACTCCACGTCGTTGGGACCGTGCCAGGGCAGGAACGACCCGATGAGGAAGGCCACGGCCACCCAGAGGAGCATCCAGGTCTGACCATGGACCCGGCCCGGCCAGACGAGAAAGGTCGCGCGAAGCGGCGGCGGCGCCGGGGCCTCGCCTTCGGGAGTCGCGCTCGAAGTGACGTCGGACATTTGCCTAGTTCTCCAACAATGGGAGCGCGGCCGAAGCTCAGTCCTGTCCGACGGACAGGTCCTGGAGACGTTGCTCCCGGTCGTGTTCAGCGAGGGATTCGATCAACTCGTCCAGATCCCCGTCAAGGACGACCTGCAGATTATGCAGGTTCAGCTTGATCCTGTGATCGGTGACCCGGGTCTGCGGGTAGTTGTAGGTGCGGATACGTTCGCTGCGGTCCCCGGAGCCTATCAGGGACTTGCGCTTGTCGGAGCGGGCAGCGTGCTGTTTCTGACGCTCCATGTCGTACAGGCGGGTCCGGAGGATCTGCAGCGCCTTGGCCTTGTTCTTGTGCTGCGACTTCTCGTCCTGACAGGACACCACGAGCCCCGTGGGTTCGTGGGTGACCCGGATGGCGGAGGAGGTCTTGTTGACGCTCTGCCCGCCGGGGCCGGACGATCGGAAGGAGTCGATGCGCAGGTCCGCCTCGTTGATCCGGATCTCCACGTCCGTGGCCTCGGGCAGCACGGCCACGGTGGCGGCGGAGGTGTGGATGCGCCCCTGAGACTCCGTCTCCGGGACCCGCTGGACCCGGTGCACGCCGCTCTCGAACTTCAACGCGGCGTAGGCGCCGTCTCCCTTGACGCGCAGCACCACCTCCTTGACCCCTCCCATGGGGGTCGGGGTGACGTCCAGCGTCTCCGGCTTCCAACCCCGACGCTCGCAGAACGCCGTGTACATGCGCAGGAGATCGCCCGCCCACAGCGCCGCCTCGTCCCCGCCGGTGCCGGCTCGCACCTCCAGGATCGAGGAGGGGATGGCGTCGTCAGGGTCCTTGGTGAAGTCCGCGAGCAGCTCCCGTTGACAGGGCTCCCACTGCGGCACCAACTCGTCCAGGACCTCCTGGGCCAACGCCTGCATGTCCGGGTCTGCGTCCGCCAGCTCCTGCCGCGCGTCGCTGATCTCGCTCTTCAGCCGCACCAGCTGACGATACAACTCGACGGTCCGGACGATCCTGCCGCGCTCTCGCAAGACCGCCTGCAATCGCGCGCTGTCGCAGACCACGTCCGGGTCGGAGACCTGGGCTTCCAGTTCGGCGAACCGCTGCTCGATCTTCGTCAGCTGCGGTTCGACACGGTCGAACAGAGTGGAGTCCACCGCGGACAGCCGTGGGGCCTCAGCCCTCGTCGCCGTCCTTGCGGGATTGGCTGACCGACTCGCCCTTCATGCCGTAGCGCTTCATGAACTTCTCGACGCGCCCGGCGGCGTCCACGAACTTCTGCTTCCCCGTGTAGAACGGGTGGCAGGCGTAACAGATCTCGACGTTGACGGTGGACACCGTGGCGCGGGTCTCGAAGGTATTCCCGCAACCGCAGGTCACCGCACAAGTCACGTACTTGGGATGAATCTTGGGTTTCATGGCCGGTTCCTTTTGGCGCCGAGAGATGCCGACCCCTCGGACAAATCTCGCAACACTGTTGCGGACAACAAGTTACGATAGGCCCTAACGTGGACGGTTAAGTTAGCAGCGCACCCACGGTGCGGCAAGCCATGGATCCCCTCGAGTCCCTGACCATCGACCCAACCCTGGCGCGCACGTCGCCCCACCTCAGCCTGCACGCCATGCGGTTCGAGGAAGCCACCATCGGCATCGGGCATCCCGGTCTCGACACCGTACGCGCCCGGGTCATGGCCCGACTCGACGCCGCCATGTCCCAGGTCTCCGACCCCGCCGAGGCCTTACCCATCCGCGCGGTGGTCCGGTGGCTGGACGCCCTCGGCCAGTCCCCGGATCGACGCCCGCCTCACATCCTGCAGCGGGTCCGCGCCACCCTCCGCCGGGAGCCATTCCAGGTCACCAATGACGCCTGCGACGCCGCCGTCCTGCTCAGCCTCTATTACCTCTCCCCCGTCTTCATCCTCGACGCAGACTCCCTCGAAGGCCCCCTGACCTTCACGGCGCTCGCCGCGGGAGCCGGCCCGCCGAATGAACTCTGGGAAGGGGCCCCCGCCCTCTGCGATCAGCAGCGGCCCCTGGCCGATCTCCAGACGGGGCGCACGGGCGCCCCCGTGACCGAGACCACGAACCGGTTCCTGGTGGTGATCCCCGACCTGGGAGATCCGCAGCCGCTGGACGCCGAGCGCACGGTCCAGCGGGTCGAGAACTGGATGACGTCGCTCACCCGGGGCCGGCTGAGCGGCCACCGGGTCGTCGCCCAGTCCGCTACTTCGTGATCAGCGCCAGGACGTCCTCGGTGATGTCGAGGGAGTCGTGAGCGAAGATGAAGGGTCGGGTGAGGATGTCCCCGACCACCTCGCTGCGGGTGCGGCCCTGCACCTCGCTCTGGGAGACCATGGCCACGGCCTTCATGCCGTTCTTCTTAGCGACGGACTTCACCACCGCCTTGCACCGGCCGTAGACGTCCTTCATGGCCTCCACCACCTTCAGCTGGAACTCGATCCGGATGATCTTCTTCTCCAGCTCCAGGGTGGCCTCGAGGGTCTTGATGTTCTTGAGCTTGGTCAGGTGCGCGGGAGACCCCGGCTCCAGGATCTCCAGGCTGTCCCGCATCTCGTTCATGGTGGAGACCTGATTCAGGACCTCCTCCATCCGCTCCTCGAACTCCCGCTGGAAGCCCTCGGTCTTCGTCTTGGTGGCGGGGTGCTCCCGGATCAGGCGCTCCATGTCCACGAAGCCCATGACGAACGGAGTGGCCGTGGGCGCGGCGCCGTTCTGGGCAACCGCGACCGGCATGACGAGGGCGAACAACAAGGCTGACAGGATGAAGCGGCTCATGGCGGCCCCTCTCGGTATTCCGTCCTGGCACGGGAAGCGGCGGGGGCACCCGCCCTCGCCGACGCCATCATTTAACAACGATTCGCCCGCGGTGCCCAAACAAAGGCCCCGTCACCTGTGAGGAAACGGGGCCAGGAGTGGGCTGGGGCGGACTTGAACCACCGACACCGGCATTTTCAGTGCCGTGCTCTACCAACTGAGCTACCAGCCCTGCGAAGTGGCGAACTCTACGAAGGGGCTCGGCACCCGTCAACGACCGAGGGTCAGGCCTGACCCTCGAGCCACTCCTCGAAGGCTCTGCGGTCGGCGGCGATGCCGGCCTTGAGGGCTTCCAGGCCGTCGAACCGCTGCTCGTCACGGAGCCTGACCAGGAAGACCACCTCCAGTTCCCGGTCGTACAGGTCTCCGGAGTAGCCCAACAGGTGGACCTCCACCGTCTCCTTCCGGTCTCGCGTCTCCCAGTCGGGGGCCTCCTCTACGCTGATCCCGGAGACCGTGGGCCGGGTGCCGATGTTGACCAGGCCGAAGTAGCGCTCCCCGTCCACCGCGGATTCGCAGCCGTAGACCCCCGGGGGCGGCCGCACCTCGTGATGGAGGTCCAGGTTGGCGGTGGGATAGCCCAACTCACGACCGAGCCCGTCCCCGCGCTCCACGGTCCCGAGCACGGACACGAGGCGCCCCAGCATCCCCGCCGCCTCGCCCAGGTCTCCCTCCAGGATGGCGGCTCGAATGGCCGTGGACGAGACCGGGGTCGTCCCCAGCCGCAATTCGGGCATGGAGAGGGCCTCGAATCCGGCCTCCGACCCCACCTCCCGGAGCAAGGCGAGGTCACCTTCTCCGTTGCGGCCGAACCGGTTGTTGTAGCCGAGCAGCACCAATTCCGCCCCGATGGCCCGACCGAACACATCCTCCGCGAAGTCACGCGCCGACATGGCCCGCAACCGGTCGTCGAATCGCAGCACCGTCGTGGCGGTGACGCCGAGGCCGGAGAAGATCCGGAGCTTGTGCCGGATGGAGGTGATGAGCTGCGGGGGCCGCTGCGCGATGACCGCCCGCGGATGCTGGCTGAAGGTCACCACCACGGCGTCACCGGCCCGCTCCCGGGCGAGGTTGACGACGTGCTCGATGACCGCCCGATGGCCAATGTGGACACCATCGAACATGCCGAGGGTGACCACGGGACGGTGCAGCTGCGCCGCCCTCAGGTCATCCAGGGAATCGAAGACCCTCACGGCTGTCCCTGAGCTTCGAAACGCTGCACCAACTCCTCCAGGGCGGCCCTGTTGGCCAGCTTGTCGGCAGGGCGCATCTTGGTGATGAAGAGGACGCCGTCCAGGTGGTCGATCTCGTGCTGCAGCACCCGCGCGAACAGGTCCTCCGCCTCCACCAGGACGGGCTCGCCGTCGAGGTTCAACGCCTCCACCCTCACCTGCTTGGCGCGGGCGACCTCACCGAAGATGCCCGGGAAGCTCAGGCACCCCTCCTCACCCCACTCCGTGCCGCCGCCCTTCCAGGCCAGCTTCGGATTGACCAGCACCTGGGTCTTGTCCGCGCTGCCGTCCCCGCTGGCGAGCAGCAGCCGGACGCCCCAGGAGACCTGGGGAGCCGCCAGGCCGATGCCCTCCTCCAACTGCATGAAGGGGATCATCTGCTCGGCCCGCTGACGGATCTCCTCGGTGATCTCGGAGATCGAGGCAGCCGGCTTCAGCAGCACCGGATCGGGATAGAGAGCGAGCTTCAAGGAGGTCCCTCCAGACAACGGGCAAAGGGCTCTCAATTCTCCCTCTAACCCGTGACGGCACAAGACATTGAAGCCAATTCGGCCGGGTGGTAGCCTCTGACCCCTCACAGGGGCGCGTGTCGCCTCAGAACTCCACTCGGAATCCCGCCTTACGAGGCCCGCACCGTGGTTGACGTCTCAAAGTACATCGAACGAGCCGAACAAGAGGTCAAGCGGCGGAACTACGACCACGCCATGACCCTCTACGGCGAGATCCTCCAGATCGACCCGGACTGCGGCGAGGCGCGAAGCGGCATCCGCATGGCCGCGTTCAAGAAGCACGAGAAGCGGTACCCGTCAGCCGTCGAACGAGGCGTGCTGAACCTGCCCGTGAACCTCATGCTGGTATTCGCCGGGATGTTCAAGTCCCACAACGGGGTCGTCAACCTCTGCGAATCGGCCTTGCGGCGGGACCCCAAGAACCCTCGACTGAACCACAAGCTCGGCCACGCCCTGCTGGCCATGGGGCACGTCAACTCGGCGGAGGCGGCGTTCAGGGTCGTCACCGAGTTCGACGTCCGGGACATCGACTCCCTGAAGATCCTCGGCCGCCTCTACGCCGACAAGAAAGAGATCGAGAAGGCCATCGAGTGCTACGAGAAGGCGCTCAAGATCAACCCGCGGGACCAGGAAGCGGGCAAGATGCGGAAGAACCTGGCCGCGGAAGGAGCGATCCAGCGGGGCGGCTACGAGACCGCGACCCACGCTCGGGATCTGGCCAAGAGCGAGCGCCAACTGAAGGACGCGGAGACCCGTCGCAAGATCGTCAGGACCTCCGAGGAGATCAGCGACGCCATCGATGAGGCACACGCGGCGGTTGAAGACGCCCCCGACGACGTCAAGCAGCTGCTGCACCTGGGCAAGCTGCAGATGCAGAAGCGAGACTTCGACGACGCCGTCGACACGCTGCTCCGCGCCAGCAAGCTCAGCGAGGACGACGTGGAGATCCTGGACCTGCTGGGGGACGCTCGTATCCGCCGCTTCGAGACCCGCATCCAGGCGACGGAGGCCGAGGCCCAGGCCGGGGAAGAGGGCGCCGACGACCGCCTCCGCCGGCTCAAGGGCGAGCTGCTCGATCTGCGCTTGGAAGAGGGCCGCAGGCGGGTGGCCGCGCACCCCACGGACATGGGACTGAGGTTCCGGCTGGGGTCCTCACTGCTCGCCGCCGGGGAGCTGGATGAGGCCATCGAGCAATTCCAGCACGCGGTCAAGGACCCCAAGCACAACATCGCCGCCCTGCACCTCCTGGGACGGGCCTTCGCCGACAAGGGGATCCTGGATCTGGCCATGAAGCAGCTCTCCGAAGCCTCGGGCAAGATCGGGGGCATGACGGATCAACGGAAGGAGATCCTCTACGAACTGGCCCAGGTGCAGGAACGGGGGGAGAACACCGCCGACGCGGTCGCCACTTACAAGGAGATCTACGAGGCCGACATTTCCTACCGGGACGTCGGCCAGCGGATCCAGGCCCTCACCGCTTGAGGCCACCGCCGCTGGTAGTAGATTGGAGGTCCAATGCCGAACAGGAAACACCGTAAGAAGAGCGTCGTTCAGGCCGAGAAGGCGCAGCTCCGGAACAAGGTCAAGCGCTCCGCCATGAGGACCCAGGTCAAGAAGCTCATGACGGCCATCGACGAAGGCGACAAGTCCAACGCTCAAAAGGAGTTGGCTATCGCCATGAAGCGCATCGACAAGGCCGCCAAGACCCGGGTCATCCACCCCAACACGGCCTCCAGGAAGAAGTCCGGGCTGGCCCGTCGGGTCAACGCCATGGGTTGATCCGCCCGCTCCGGCGGCGCCATCTGAACCCTCTCTCCATCCTCGACGCTTCACCACAGGATGGATTTCGCTGACCGCACATTCCCCGGACGCCGCTGGCGCCCCGGCGCCCAGGCTGGCACTGGGCTTCGCCCGACGAAGGCGCTCTGGATCTCCGTCGCGGTCCACGGCGCCCTGATCATCAGTGGCCTCTCGTTGGCAGGGGCCGTCATCCGACCCGGCGCCGCATCGGACCCGGCGCCGAGAATCGTGCTTGAGAGCCACGCCCCCGTCAGCCCCCTGCCTCCCATGACGGAGGCCGCCCCCGCAGCCATCACCCCCCGGGCTCCGACTCCGCCGGAGCCGCCCCTCGTGGATCTGGCGACCGGGGAGCCGACGGAGACCGCCCCGCCAGCGCCAAAGGACGATGCCCCCCGGGAGCCGGAGCCGGAACCTCGTCGAGACTGGCGCCCGTTTGATGGCCCGGTCGAGGCCAGGATGCGGCTGCCCCAGGCGCGTCCCCACGCCGCAGAGCAGCCTGCCGCGGCCGCTACGGACCGGCCCCTCGCGGTGACGTCGGTCGCCCTGACGGACCAACGGGAAGAGGTCCCGGCCTCCCAGACGGCGCGGACCGCCAGCAGGAAGTCCGACGCCCCCGTGGTCATGCCCGTCCCGAGTCGCAGGCTCGCCCGTCGGCTGAAGAGGATCGCCGAGAACTACGCCGGAGAGTTCATCCTGGAGATCGAGGTCGACGTGGACGGCTCCGTGCTACCCGGCGTGAAGCTGCTGTCCGCCTCCGGCCCCCGCTTCCTCACCGCCAGCATCATCGACGCCCTGGAGTCTGGCCGCTTCGAGCCGGCCACCCGCGCCGGACGCCCCGTGCGGATGGCGGACAAGATCAAGATCGTCGGCGGCGCCGTCAGCACCCGATAGCCCCGCGGCCTCAGAAGCTGAAGTCCGCACCCACGATCACGTTGACCCCCGGCTCCTGTAAGCCGGAGCCGTGCACGCGGTAGTTCTTGTCCGTGATGTTCTCCAGGGCCAGGAAGAACCGCTGGTCCTCGCTCAGGGCATAGCCCGCCTCGAGGTTGAACACCGTGTACCCGGGGGTCCCGCCAGGGGGAATCCGAGAGGTGTCTCCCTGGTCCCGGGTGTTCAGGCGATCCTGCTCGTCCACCACCACGGTCCACGCACGCACCCAGAACCTCCGGTCGTCCGTCTGCCAACGCACCCCCAGGATGCCGTTGAGCGGGCTCAGCCGCGACAGCGGCTCGGTGACGCTCATCGGCGCGGAGGTGGGGAACGTCTCCTGGTGGCCGTCGAGCCACTGGAACATGGCGAAGGCGGACCAGTTGTCGTCGAACGCATAGGACGCCGCCACGTCGATGCCCTGGACGTGGCCGTCCCCGCCGTTGCGCTTGGCCACGACGAAGTCGGTGCCGATCATGGCTCCCGTGGGCTGACGGATGATGACGTCATCCAGCAACGTGTAGTGGTAGGCGAGGTCCAGGGAGAGGCCGCTCCAGCGCAGCTTGCTGCCGAGCTCGAAGCTGATGAAGTCCTCCGGCTCCAGGTCCGGCGACGGCACCTCGATCTCGTTGCTACGAGCGCTGTCGAGACGGGACAGGTCCGAGAGGTTCGGCGCCCGGAACGCCTGGGAGACGCCGCCGAAGAACCGCACCTCCTCCGTCGGGCTCCACAGCAACCGGACGCTGCCCACCGCTGAGAACCAGTCATCGGAGAGCGAGATCTCGTCCCCCGTGTCCGGGTCCTCCACCGAGTCCGCGTCCGCCGCCGCATAGGTCAGGCGTCCCCCCAGCACCAGGTCCAGGTCGTCTCCGAGAGGGACCTCGTCCTGCAGGAACACGCCCAACAGGTCGTAGCGGGCGTCGTCCCCCACGGGCCCCTGGATGGCGCTGCCGGTGAACGCCCCCGTGGCGTCGAAGTTGTCCCGGTAGGAGGACACCTCGTCGTGGTACCAGTCGGCGCCGTAGGTCAGGCGGCCGATGCTCGTCTCCGACGTGAGCTCGAGGCTGAGCCCGTAGGTGTCCACGTCGAAGCCCTGCAGGTCACGGCGTCCGTCGCCGCGGACCCGGTCCCGGTCCTCGCCGATGCGCTGGAACGAGAAGCGGGCCTTCACCCCGTCCACGAATCCGCCGAGGGCGCGCCCCGTGAGGCGAACGGCGGCCAGCTCCCGGTCCCAGTCGTAGTTCCGCCGCAACTCGGACCCGCCGGTGGTGCCGTGGTACCCCACGGCGTAGATCGTCCGGTGGGTGCGGCCGACGTTGTCCACCCGGGCCAGCTGCCCCAGGACGTCCACGGTCCAGTGATCGTCCAGGTTGAAGTCCAGGGCCACGTCGCCGAACTGCTGGCTGTAACCCGTATGGGGCTGACGCCCCACATCGCCGCCGGCCTTGAGGTCGCCGAAGCTCGCCGCCGTGCCGCCGACCACGAACCCGAACTCCTGCCCCATGTTGCCCGAGACCTCGGTGCGCCCGGTGATGCTGTTCTCGGCGCTGCTGAAACGCAGGTAGGTGCGGAGGTCAGCGCCCCAGCCCTCTCCGTACTCACGACGCCGACGGGGGATGGCGTTGACCGATCCTCCCACCGCGTCGGACCCGTACAGCACCGAAGCCGGGCCGAGGATCACCTCCACCCGGTCAAGGGACAGGGCATCCACCAGGCCCCAGTACTCGTTCGGGCCGGACCGCAGCACGGAGTTGTTGAGGCGGATGCCGTCCACCATCATCAGGGTGTGGTAGCCGGTGAAGCCCCGCATGAACGGGGACGTCTGTCCGTACGAGGTGCGCTGCAGCTGGACGCCCGGGGTCTCCCGCAACGCGTCCTGCACCGTCCGCGCCCGATCCAGGACCTCCCCCGCCTCCACCGTGGCCATCCCCGGCACGTCAAGCGGCCGTCGGGCGTGGCGGGTGGCGGTGACCACGATCATGTCGTCGATGCGCTGCTCTTCCTGCCGGATAGCCTCACGCAGTTCTTCGTCAGACCTGGACTTGCGCTCGGTCTCCTGTGCAGGGAGGGCCACAGCCAGGAGGCAGAGGACGACGATCAACAGGGATGCTTTCACTTCGCGGGCTCCTTGTTCGCGCTGAGGAGCGCCGAGCATGGCGGCTCGGTTCAACAAGAATCCAGACGGCGTCTCCGTTTCTCGTCGCGACGGGCGCTCCAGCGATCGAAGAACCGGGTAGCGGCGGCGACGCGGGCCGCCACAGCGGGCTCCCCAGGCTGCGCGTGGAGGTCGTATCCCAGGGATCGCAGGAGATCTCCGGCCAGCTCCTCGAACACCCCCAGGTCTACCGCGGAGAGGGCCTCCCAGGTCCGGAGGCCCTTGGTCGCGGGCAACCAGGCGCTCTTGGCGGAGAGGTTGGTCCCCGATTTCTGTCGGCCCACATGGAACTCCATCATGGCGCGGGAGAACGGCAGCCCCAGGAAGGCCGCCAGCCGTCGCAACTCAGCCTCCGGGTCCTGCACCAGGTGGTCGTAACGCAGCTCGTGGTAGCGGTCGCCCAGGGAATCCGCCGCGTCCCGCCCGCAGGAGACCTGCCAGCGCCACCAGAGCGCGGCCACGGCCACCGCATCCTCGCGCCAGTGCTCCAGCCGCCCGGGCCCCTTCTTCTCCGTAGCCCAATCCAGCAAGGACAGCGCCACCTCGCGGCCATCCCTGATGATGTGCACGAACCGGGCATCCGGAAACAAACCGCCCAGCAACGGCAGACGACGCACGAAGTCCGGGGTCTTCTCGCCCCCGAGGGGCTTCCCTGCGTCCTCCGCGAACTTCCCGTAGAGCCCGCTGACGAAGTCGCGGTAGGACGAACAGGACGCCGCCAAGGACCGCGCCACGGACTCCTCCACCCCGAGGCGTCTGAAGCGGCGATAGCCAACCACGGCTTCCAGGAGCCCCTCGTCGAGGGGGCAGTCTCCGTGGGCCATGACGGAAGCCTCGGCTGCCGGATGGTGCTTCTCGAGCGCCCGCACCGCGAAGTGGGTGTCGTTGGCCACCGCCAGCTGCGGGTGGTTGTTCAGCATTCGCTGCAACAGGGTGGTCCCGGACCTCGGGCAGCCCACGACGAAGACAGCGGGGCTCCCCATCACGCCGCGTCCTCCGTGATCGACCCGTCCGTCAAGCGAACCGTCCTGTTTGCCCGCGCCGCCAACCGGGGGTCGTGGGTGATGACCAGGCAGGTGCAGCCGGGCAGGAGCCGATCCAGGCCGTTCAGGAACGCGTCGGCGTTCTTCTGGTCGAGCGCGCTGGTGGGCTCGTCCAGCACCAGGATCGGAGCCTCACGGAGGAAAGCCCGAGCGATGGCGATGCGCTGGCGCTGACCGCAGGAGAGGGTGTTTCCCCGCTCACCGACCACGGTCTCGTAGCCATCAGCAAGCCCGCGAATGAACTCGTCCGCGCCGGCAGCCTTCGCCGCCGTCTCCACGGCGTCACGCGTCGCCTCCGGACGAACACAGGCGATGTTCTCGACGATGGTCCCCGAGAAGAGCGCCGTGTCTTGCAGGACCACGGACACGTTGGCCCGAAGCGACGCGCGGGTGAACCGGCGGACATCCTCTCCGTCCACCAGGATCCGACCTCCGTCCGGGTCGTGAAGGCGCAGCAGGAGGCTGGCGAGGGTGGTCTTCCCCTGTCCTGACTCTCCCACCAAGGCCACGGTCTCTCCCCGACGCAGGGTCAACGACGCTCCATCCAGCACCCGCTGGCCTCCGTCGTAACCGAAGCTCAGGTCATCGAACTGGACCTCGCCCTTCAGCCGAGGGGCCTCCACCGCCCCCGGATCGTCCGACATCCGGTCCGTGTCCAGCAGCTCCACCACTCGCTGCCCCGCGGCGGCGGCCTTGGCCAGGCGTCCGGTGTACTTGGCGAAGTCCTTCGCCGGGCGGAACACCTTCTTCAGGTACGCGAGGAACACCACCAGGTCTCCGGGAGTGATGATCGCGTCGAACACCATGTACGCCCCGAAGAAGAGCACCGTCGCGGTGTCCACGGCCACCACCACATCCACGGTGCGACCGAGACGAGCGGACAGCCGCGCCGCCTTCAGGTCCTCCTTCTGGCTACCCACGTTCTTGGCGGAGAACTGACCGGCGAACGACTCCTCCAGCGCCAGGGCCTGGACGGTGTCGATGGAGCCGATGGACTCGGCCGCCGTGGCCGCCATGGCGCCCTCGCGGCGCCGCTGCTTGCGGGCGGCCTCGTGGATCCCCCGCCCCGTCCTCGCCGTGGACAACCACAGCAACGGGAAGCTGGCGGTCACCATGAGCGCGAGCCGCCACTCGAGCACGAACATCACCGCGATCATGCCCACGAGGACCAACACGTTGCCCGCCAACGGAAGCAGGGCCGTCGACGACGCGTCCCGCAGCAGGCTCACGTCCCGGGTCACACGGATGATCAGATCACCGCCGCGGGCCTTGCGGTGCCAGGCCAGCGGCAGCGCCTGCACGTGGCGATAGACGTCGTCCCGCACGCCGCGGAGGACGCGGTTGCCGATCTTGGCGAACCCGACCTTCTGCGCGTAGTCGGTGCAGGCTCGGAGCCCGCTGATGAGCACGACCGCCAGCGCGGCGCTCACGAGCAAGGCCATGGGACCACCGCCGCCGGACGCGGCCTCGTCCCCGCTGAACAGCCGATCCAGCACCAGCTTCAGGGGCCACGGTTCCAGCAGGCGCAAGGCCACCCCGACCACCAGGGCCGCCACCGCGCCGGTGATCAGGGCCCGCTCCTGACGGATCCAGGGCCAGAACCGCCGCACCACCATCAGGAGGGTCGGCAGCGCGCGTTTGAGCGTGGGCTTGGCGCTCAGGGGGTTCTCCCAAGGGTCGACATCAGAAGTTCCACTCTATCTCTACCGCCGCAAACCACGCGTCCGTGGCCTCGGGGCCGAAGGCCGCCCCCGGGTGGAAATAGGACAGGACGACCTCCACCTCCACCGGCTCGAAGTCCTCGATCCCGACCACGAGGTCGATGCCATTACCGATGTCCCGCGACTCCCCGTCGGGGGCGAAGCGCAGGCGGGTGTTGCGGAGGAACGGGGCAGGCTCCACCTGACGATAATGGTGGAACAAGAGGTCCAGGGACGTCTCCTCACCGAGACGAATCCCCACACCCGCCGTGTACACGGTGAGGTTGGAGACCTCCGGGCGAACCAGCTCTCCCAGGTAGCGGAAGCTGGTGACGCCGCCGAACTTGTCGTTGTTGTCGTTGATCCCGGTCTGGCGAAAGCCGTCTCCGCGATCCGGTCCGTCCCCGGCGCTCCCGTAGGCGAACCCCGCATACACATAGGGGCTCAAGGGCGCCGACTCGAAGGTGTACATGGCAGCCACGTCGAAGCCGAAACCGGACACGTCCTCGCCGTCCTCCTCGCCGAAGACCGCGCCCACATCCAGCCAGTACTCGAGGTCCGCCAGCTCTCCCTCGGCGCTGACGCCCACGTGGAACCGCGACAGGTCCACGAGCTCTCCGCCTTCCCGGTAGAGCAGATAGGTCAGGATATCCTGATCCTCCAGCGCCTCGGAATAGAGGCCGGCGAAGTAATTGGTGACTCCGTCCTGGGCCCGTGACGGGTCGAAGATGATCTGACTCACGGACAGGTCCAGCACCGCCGCGTCCAGGTTCACGTAAAGCCGGGCGGCGTCCAGATTCTCATCCACGACCCACTCGCGGCCGTAGTCCACATCCTGGCGACCGGCCTGGAACGCCAGGCCCTCCACCGGGAGATCCTGCAGCAGGAAGTAGGTCTCGTTCATCTTCCAATCGAACTGGTCCTCATCGGGATCGTCCCGTTCGTCGTAGTGGATGATGTCCTGACCGAACCGGATCTGGGTGAAGGCGAACAGGTGCCTGGAGAGATCGAAGGAGAACTCCAGCTTGGAGGCGAAGGAGTGGATGAGGCGGTCACGGTCACGGAAGTCTCGCAGGTCGTGGTTCTCACGGGCCTCGAGTTCATACTGGAGCTCACCACCGATGGTGAGCACCTCCCCGATCACCAGTTGATCGTCCGGACGACGGTCGTCGTCGTCCCGCCTCCGGACCCTGCGCAGCCCCTTGGCGCCGCGCTGCACGACCCGGGCGCCCACCTCCTGGGGCAGCGGCGCCACCTCACCCTCCACGTCCCACAACACCGGGACGTCGCCGTCGAACCGGACGTCGACGGCGTCACCGATCCTCAACTCCCCGTCCCCGTGTCGGATGAAGGTGACGACGCCCTGGATCTCGACGGTCCCGTCCTCCGGTCGCTGCCGACGCTCCAGCTTGCGAAAGGACCAGGCATCATCCCGCTCCACACACTCCAACTTGACCCAGTCGCCGACCTCCAAATCTGTGAACGCCAGCGCCTGCCCGGTGGCGTCGAGCAGGCGAGCGTCCCTGGTCATCCGTGCGCGCACGCCGTTGACGACCACGCCGCCGTCGGAGATCTCAGCCACCGACCCCTTGAGCGTGAGATCGTCGTCCGGCTCCTCCACCTCGATGCGGGTGGCGAGCACGAGACCGTCCTGGAGCCGCCCCTCCACCTCCACGGTCATCTTGCGCCTGAGGTAGCCACCTCCCAGCAGCGTCTTGCCGTCCTCTCGCTTGGACGGCGGGGGCAGCTCAGGAGGCAGGAACGGAGCGCACGCACCGAGGGACAGTCCCAGGGTCACGATGACAAGCGAGGACTTCACTCGACCCACCGCGACGCCTCCCTCAGCAAGACCGGCGACAGCTCCAGCCAGCGACGGCGGAATCGATAGAGGATCGCGAGACGCACCAGGGTCCGCGCCACGATGACGTTCACCGCCTGCCGATCCAGGTCGCCGCCGCCGGCACCGTAGGCGCCCAGGAAACGGTCGACCCAACCCTCGCGGGTGGCCGAGGGGAGCGCCCGCTGGAGTCCTCGGAGGTGGAGGTGAGCCGTCAGGTTCCCCACGTCCAGGGCAGCCACGCCCCGGCAGACTCCGTCGACGTCGAGGAGCCCGACGTGTTGTGGGCCAACGACCACGTTTCGATCGTGGAGGTCCCCATGGACGAGGACCTCCCGGGCGTCACTCGGGAGCGGTGGGATACTCCGAAGGACATCCCGCGCGGTGACGGCCAGGCTCGGGTCGTGACGGGCGACGAAGACGAGCCAGGTGTCCAATGACCACCCGCTAGAGATCGGCAGCTCCGGGTCCGGCCTGAGGTCATGCCACTCGGCCAGCGCCTCCCCGACCCTCTCGAGGGTCGGCCCGGGTTCAGGCGAAGCGAGCACGTCGTTCAGGGACGCCCCCGGCACGTCGCTCATGCGAACAGCACCCTGCTCCGCGTCCACATCGAGGACGGTCGGCGTGAGGATCGACGCCGACTCCGCCGCCGACGCCGCAGCCCGAAGCCCCCTCACAACCCGCGACACACGGCTCGGCTCTACGATCTTCACGAAGCTCACGTCCCCGTCATCGTCGGCCCGGAACACCGCACGCCTGTGAGGCCTGTAGGTGACCAACCGGGCGCTGCCCCACCGACCGCGAAGACCCGGCAGACACGGGTCTTCCTCCGGACTGATCGGCTCGATCCGGTCGTCTTCCGAAGTGTAGATGGCGGGGCTCGTGGTCCCGCCCCGAACCTCCACCTCACCCGGCCAAGGGCCTCGAGCCCGGGGGCGGAACACCGACCATCGAGGCTGCTCCGCCAGGCGCTCCTTGGAGAACCGTCCCGGTGCCGGCGACGCATCGAACCGGGCGAGGGCGGCCTCGAGCAGCCCCGTCGAGACCGACTCCCAATCCGCGTCCTGACGACGGAGCGGGAGCAAGGCCTGATCCACCAGGGCGCAGAGCCGGTGGAATGCCATGGCCTCGAGGTGGCCATGGCGCCCGACGTCCTCCAGGATCGCGTCCATGAGCACCTCGGCCGTACCGGCCTGCTCCGGGGAGCGCTGCGCCAGGGCGTCCAGATGGGCGCAGAGGCTCGCCGCGTCCTGGGCCGGGTGACCCGCCCCAGCGCGCTCGAAGTCCACCAACCAGTGCCGGTCTCCGGTCGAGGACGCGAGGAGCTGGTGGAGGTGGAGGTCCCCGTGGACCAGGACTGGCTTGTAGTCCCCTGGGATCGAGCTCAGGATGCGCTCCTCCAATCGTGCCGTCGCGGAAGCGAGCCGCGGCGAGGCCTCTCGGAGCATGGCCAGCGCATCCAGCGCTCGTCCGACGGTGGCGCCCGGCGAGATCCGCGGCATGTTCTTGGGTGACGAAGCTCGCAGCGCCTGGAGCACCCGCAGCAAGACGGGAGCGTGGGCGTCCCCGTTCAACGCGGTCGCCAATTCCGTTCCCGGGACCTGCTCCTCCACGTACACCCGTCCACCGATGGCGTGGCCAATGGGGCGGGGCAGGAACTCGCCGATGGGGTCCTTCGTCCGACCAGAGAGGACCTCGAACAGCCCGGCTCCTCGGCGGTCAGCGAAGTACCTCAGGATGACTCCGGCCTGAGCCCGTTCACCGGTGTCGTCCCGAATCAACGCCGCGTCCATGCGAGCCACCAGTCTGCGCTCGGGCTTGTAGCGGATGATCGCGACGCTGGATCGCCGGCCTCGCATCCGCCACTCACCGTCCGTACGCAGGGCCGCGGTGGCCAGGTCCCGTTTCAGCCGTCGGAGATCGAGGACCCGGTCCAGGCGTCGCAGCTTCCGGTCATTGGGGAACAGGAACAACAGCCCTCCCCCAGGCAGGGCCCGCACCCCGGGGCCGGCCGGCGTCGTGACGGCGCGAGGCCCTGTCTCTCGAAGCACCTCCTCCTCTCGTTCAAGGCCGAGGAACCGCACATACCCCAGGATCACGGATCCGTCGGAGCGGGTCACCTCAAGGCCGAAGACCCGGAGCCCGGCCGCGCCTCCGCGGGTGTAGTTGCAGGTGACCTTCGAAGCGTCGGGGAGGACCTCCCGCACGTCCCGCAACGCACGCTCCACCGCCAGGGAGCGTTCCTCGGTCACCGAGCACGGCCCATGACGAGGTCCAGCGCACCATCGAGCGCCTGCCCCGCCGCCGCCCAGGAGAACCGCTCCCGAGCGCGGCGACGCCCGACCTCCCCCATCCTCCTTCGGCGATCAGGGTCGCGGATCAGGTCCGCCACGGCCCTCAGGAACGCCACGTCATCTCCAGCGGCCACGGTGACGCCGGCGTCCCCCAGCATCCCGGGCAGGTCTCCCTGCGCTGTCGTCACGACGGGCAGCCCCGCAGCCATACCCTCTATCAACTTCAGCGGACAGAAGTAGAACGGCCGCAACCGGGGATAGGGGGCCACCAGGATGTCCGAATCGGCGAGGAAATCGGAGACCAGGCTGTCCGGCACGGCGCCGGTGACTCGTATGAAGGGAGAGACCCCCAGCTCTTCGGCCCGCTCGATCACGTGATCCGCTCCGGGCCCCTCGCCGATCACGAGCAGATCCACGTCCAGGCCCGCGGTCCGCAGGGTCGCGACGAGCCCGGGGAGCGACGCCGCCCCGTGCCAGGGCTTCGGGTGTCCCAGAAACGCGAGACGGATTCTGCCGCCCTTACGATGCGGCGGGACGCGGAACCGGTCCGGGTCACAGCCGTTGGGGATGACCACCACGCCACGCTCCGTACCCCGCGACCGCGCGACGATACTCTTGAGCGGGTCGGACACCACCGCTACGAGGTCGCTCTCGACGAACAAGCGCCGCTCCACCACACCGTCTTCGCTGCCGAGAGTCTCGGGTCGGTGAGCGAACGCCTCCGCCACGAGCGGCGCGTTCACCTCGAGGACGAAGGGGATACCCAGCCTGTTCGCGCAGTCGAGCCCGGCCTGATGGCCGAGGGAGTAGCGCTCATAGATGACATCGGGACGCCCCAGACGAGCCACCCCCGCCAGGAGCCCACGGCCGTCCGCCATGGGGATCACGGGCGCCGGGAAGGACGTCGTGCCTCCCCCACCCCGTCGCAGCACGGAGACCACCTCGTGCCCGTTTCCCATGAGCGCCTGGGCCACGCCCCTCAGATGAACGGAGGCGCCCTTGGTCCCGGCCGCGGGGATGCCCTTGTCATCACAGATGTGCAGGACCTTCATTGTGTGCACCTCACCTCATCGCCACGCGCCTCCGGCGTTCCGGCGCAATCGCGGAACAGCGCCAACAGCCGCGGCAAGGTCTGCTCACGGCTGAATCGAAGTTGTACGTTCCGACGCCCGGACTCGGACATCCGCGTCCACTCTCCCGGGGCGAACTCCAGCATCCTCGTCAGCCCCTCCGCCAACGCGTCCGGGTCCCGCTGCGACACCAGCAGCCCCTGCTCCCCATCCGCCAGCATCTCCGGGATACCACCCACCGGGGTTGCCACCACCGGCAACCCCATGGCCTGGGCCTCGAGGATCACCGTCGGCAGCGCGTCCTGATTGCCGTCTGCTCCGACCACGCACGGCGCGGCCAGCACCCGCGCCCGACGCATGGCATCCAGCACGTCCTCGCGGGACCGCGCGCCCTCGATGCTGACGTGGCTCACCAGCCCACGTTCCACCACCTGCTGCCGCAGGGCATCACCCGCGTCACCCTCGCCGATGATGCGGCAACGGAACCGCTTCCCCGCGGTGCGCAGGCGTGAGCACGCGTCGATCAGGACGTCGAAGCCCTTCTTCTCGACGAGCCGCCCGACAGCCAGGATCAGACCAGGCTCACGAGTGGCCGGGCCCGCGCCGGGTTCCGTCGGCATGTCCGGCAGGCCGTTGTACACGACCTCCACGCTGGCGCCTGACACCGTCAACAGCTGGCTCTCGATGAACGCGCGGTTGGCCTCGCAGACCGTAACCACCCGGCCCGCGGCCGCGATCTGGGAGAACACCGCCCGATCCACCGACTCTCGATAGATGTCCTTCGCGTGCGCGGTGATCGAGAACGACACGTCAGAGATCAGGTGAGCCACATAGCAAGTGTGAGCCGCCACGGTCATGAAGTGAGCGTGCAGGTGATTGATGCCGTCCCGTCGCGCCAGATCCGCGAGGCAGAGCCCCTGGAGCAGCACGGAGGCGCGACGAGCGAAAGGCAGGCGAGACACGAACGCCAGCGCTCGTTCGAGGCGAAGCTCGGCGCCCGGGCCGCTGGAAGTCACCGCCTCCATGGCCTCGAGCAACGGAGCCGCCCCCTGATGCGGGAGGTAACGGACGTCGGCGGCCACCTGCGAGAGCGCGCCGTGGAATCTCCCGTCGTCCGGGAGCCGCAACGACATGATGGAGACGCGGACGCCGGTCTCCTCAAGGCCGAGGATCTCGTTGAGGATGAACGTCTCCGACAGACGCGGGTACTTCTTGAGCACGTACCCCACATGCATGGCGTCAGACCGCATCCACGCTCCCTCCCTGGACCTCGGCTGCGGCGACATTCCGAAGCTCAACGGACGCCAACTCGAGGCCGTTCATGGCGACCTCGCACGGGGCGTCCACGGGTCCGGCGACGACCCTGCGCACGAACTCTGAGATGGCCCCTTCGGCGCCGCGGGACCCCGGACAGACCTCGATCCCGGAGCGCGACTCCAACCGCCGCACGCGCAGCGCTTGCTCCTGTCGGGGATGGGTCCTCGGCATGCACAGCGCCGGACGACGCGCCGCCAGGACCTCCATGATGGTGTTGTACCCGCCCATGCAGACCACACCCCACGCACGGGCGACGTGCTCCTCGAGGCCCTGCTCGAAGCCCACGAAACGGACCGTGGACGGGGCCCCTTCGAAGAGCCTCTGGATCTCCGTCCGCCGCCGGGGTGCCAGGAACGGCCCCATGGCGATGTGGCTCTCCAGACCGGGCATGCGGCCCAGGTGCCGCAACGCAGCGGCGTATGCGCGCAGGAGCTTCTGTCCATCGCCCCCACCACCGGGGGTCACGAGGACCCTGGGATTCTCAGCCCGCTTCGAACTCGGAGCCCCACGCCCCAGGTACCCCACGTGCCGCACCCGACCCGGGCACACGGTCTCCAGATCAAGCTCCTGCGCCGTGGTCAGGACTCTCCCGTCGCCGTAGACCATCACCCGGTCGTAGTCGTCCCTGATCCGGTGCCAGGCGCCGCTGGTGGCCCACTCCGCGCGCACGACCTCGGCCGTGTCGACGATGTCGCGAAGGCCTATGACCAGGGCCGGGCGGTCAGCGCGTCCCCGATACCCGTCGATCAGGGGCCCGAGCTCCCCGTTCATCCCGACCGGAGAGTGATCTACCAGGATGAGATCGGGCTGGAACGAACTCGCCAGGGCCCGGATCATGCTCGCCCGCATGGCGGTGAGCCGCTGGAGATCCACGGCCAGGGTTCGCGATCGGTAGCTGCCGTCATCACACTTGATGGCCGACGGGAGCTTCACCACGTCCACCCCCGGGACCGCGTCGAACGCCTGTGCGCGAGGTGATCCGGACACGATCACGATCGAATCGACCCATCGTTGCGTCACCAGCGAGTTGGCGATCAGCATGGAACGTCGCAGGTGCCCGAGCCCGTAGGTGTCGTGGCTGTAGAAGAGCAGTCGGCGGCCGCGGCTCATCCTGGTCGCCGACCTCACTGGACGACCGCCGTGATGTGATCCGTGTCGATCCGGGCACCCGTCGTCGGATCTTCGAAGCGCGCCTCGAATCGAAACGGCAGGCCCAGCAGGGACGGGCTTATCCCAGAGGGAACGGTGATGGGAAACCCGGGGATGACGAACAGCTGCTGCGACGGCAGCGCGAGGGTGATGGGCGCGACAATGGTGGTCTCCACTCCCGCAGGGTCGATCATGACCAGGGACCCCTGCACCGACAGCGACGCGAAGCCGGGGTTCAGCATGAACAGGTCCATGGGCAGGAAACCGCCGGGACTGACCGTGGGGATCCCCACCGTCAAGATGGCGAGGCCGGCGGGGACGAGGGGCAGGTTCACGTTCTGGATCGTGGCGCCCGTCACCACCACGCCGGTGACGGTCTGATCCATGGATGGGCTGGCCTTCCGGGTCTGGAAGCGCAGGTCCCAGGTGCCGCCGGGGACGAGGACCTGGTAGGCCCCTGCCGCGTCCGAGTCATCCCCGGGGCTCACGAGCTCCTCCCCCGTGTTGGGGTCCATGACGTCGACGTCACAACCGAACTCGGGCGCGCCAAACGCACCGATGACGGTGCCGGAGAGGACGACTCCGGCTTGTAGCTGCTGGATCGGCAAGGTCGTCGCGCCCGAGACCGAGACGCTCAACTGCCGCGCGCCCACGAGGCTGGCGGAGAACGGCGGCTCGTAGGTGATGTCGTAGGTCCCCACCGGCACCACGACGCTGAATCCCCCCGCCGCGTCCGTGTTGTCCCGAGGCGTCAGGATACGAACGCCCCCGAGTGATGTGTCCACGTCGATGTCCACGTTGGACGCCGGCTGACCCGCGGCGTCGATCACGCTGCCGCTGAGGAGGACTCCGGGTTGAAGGGCGATCGTCCCCAGTGATACGGGCGCTCCACCGAAGGTGGAGACGTTGTAGAGCTCACGAGCCACGGCCAGGGCGCCGGCGGACGGCTCGAAGCTGATGTGGAACAGGCCGGCAGGGACAACCACAGAGAACGCCCCGGTGGCGTCCGTGTCGTCCCCAGGCGTTACGATCCGCGCACCCGTGAAGACGTCGTCCACGTCCAGATCCACGTTGTCCAGCGGCGCCAGGGTGACGGCGTTGACGACCGTCCCTGTCAGTTGGACTCCGGCTACGAGGGAAACGGTCCCGACGGAGACAGCGCCGTTGACGCCCACGTTCTCGATCTCCCTCGCTACGAGACTGAGCACGGGAGGCGGCGACACCCTCAGTCGGTAGTTCCCCGCAGGGACCACGACCGAGAACACGCCGGAAAGATCGGTGTTGTCCATGGGGGTGAACAACTTCACACCGGTCGCCATGTCGTAGACGTTGGTGTCCGCGCCGACTACGGGCAGTCCTGCCGGATTGAGGACCGTGCCCGACAAGGTGAAGCCCTGGGGCAACATCACCTGGCCCAGATTCAAGGACGAGGAGATCAGGACGTCACGCAGGATGAGCGGCGCGACGTAGGTCACCGGTGGTGCGAACTCAATGTCCGCAACACCGGTCCCGACGATCGCCGAGAACCCGCCCCCCGGGCCGCTCAAGACCGTCGTACCGTCGACGGACACCGACACTCCGGCAAGTGGAGAGCCGCTGAAGTCCACCACGGTCCCCGTGACCGTGGCGGACTGCGCGGACGCGGTGGGCGCCAACCCGGCGGCGACCAAGAGGAAGGCCGTCCAGTAGATCCTGCGTATGCGTTTAGACATGTGAGTCTCCCACACGGGGCACGAGATCGGAGTGCAAACAGACAAGACGCACTTCTCGTGCCGAGACAAGTCCCCCACCAGATTCCAACGAAATTCTGCGATTCCCGCAAGCAACAACCAGAATCCCACCTGCTTCGTGTCCGAAATTCGGTCACGATCAGGCAGGATGTGACAGTTATTGGCTCAGGCGCTTGAGGCGGTCATACAGCGAAGACCGGCTGATTCCGAGAAGCCGGGCCGCCTCCTTCCGATCCCCTCCGGAGTAATCGAGGGCGAACGCGAGGGCGTGCTCCTCCACTTCCCGCAGGGTCAGGGGGCCCCCTTCCGCGTTCACGAGTCCGCGGTTCTCCGGCCGCTCCGGCTCGAGGCCGATGGTGAGATTCTCCACGCCGATCTCCTCACCGCTGGCCATGACGCTGCTCCGGACCACCTCGTTGCGCAGCTCCCGGACGTTACCCGGCCAGCTCCAACGGGCGAGCCTCTGGAGCGCCGTGCGGCTCATGCGCAGCGCCGATCCAGCCTCGCGCAGGAAGTGACTGACGAACAGGGGGATGTCCTCCGCCCGCTCGCGAAGGGGCGGCACCGCGATCTCCAGGACCTTCAGCCGAAAATACAGGTCCTCCCGGAACGTGCCCTGCGCCACCATCTCCTTGAGGTCTCCCCCGGTGGCCACCATGACACGGAACTGCACCGGGATCTCCTGATCTCCCCCCACGGGGCGCACACGTCCGGTTTCGAGCACCCGCAGCAACTTCACCTGGGACGGCAGCGGCAGGTCCTGGATCTCATCGAGGAACAGCACCCCATTCTCAGCCAGGCGGATCAAGCCCGGATGATCCGCCACTGCTCCGGTGAATGCCCCCTTCCGATAACCGAAGCACTCGCTCTCGAACAACGACGGGGGCAAGGCCCCGCAGTGGATGGGCACCACCGCGCCGGTGCACCCGCTCGCCTCGGCGATGGCGTGAATCACCACCTCCTTGCCGGTCCCGCTCTCCCCCACGACCAGCACGGAGTAATCCACCTGCGCGCAGCGGGCGACCAGTTCCCGAAGCCGCTGCATGGCGGCGGAGTTACCGATGAGGGCTCCCTGGCTCTTGCCTCGCCGCAATTCCGTGAGCCGGGCGCGACCGGCGGCCCGTTCGGTCTGGAGTTCACGGCCAAGCTGGACGGTCTGCGTCTCCGTTCGGGAGGCCTCGAAACGAGTGCGGATGGCGATGGCGGCCAGGCTGGCGAACGCCTCCAGCAAGGGGATGTCCTCCTGGCGGAATACCGCCGGCCCCTCGCCGCCGTCCAGGTACAGGGCCCCCACGGGGCTCGCGCCCACACGCAACGGGACCACCGCCAGCGCCCGCAACTGATCTCTGGCCACCGACATCAGCCCGCTGTAGCGCTCATCCCCCTGCGCGTCCGCGATGATCAAGGTCCTGCCCGTAGCGATGACCTCCTGGACCACGGAGGTGCTCATGCGATTCTTGGGGAACTTGATGGGCTTCCCTTCCTCGGTGCGGCCCATGGCGAAGGAGAGCCCACCGTCCGCCTTGACGAGGGCCACCACACCGCTGGCGGCGCCGCTGAGATTGATGGCGCTGTCCAGGACGCCACCCACCAGCTGCCGCATGGAGCGGGACTCACTGGTCTCCGTGATCAAGGAGACGAGCTCCGCCAATCGACGCCCGCCGCCGCCCTCCGGATCCGCCAGGGACGACAGCCTGCTCAGCGCCTTGGACGACAACTCCCGCAGCTCCTCTGCCAGGACGCCGTATCGATAGAAGGTCGCAGCTCGTGGGGTCATGGTCTCCTCCAACTCCGACATCAGGTCAAGGGCGCCGCGCGCCCGTCGGAACGCGGCCTCGGGCCGGGCTCCCTCCAACGCCACCCGCGCCGACAACAGCCGCGCACGCACGAGGTGGTCACCGCCTTCCCTCCGGGCCGCCAACAGCGCCCTGGCCACGGTGCTGCGATCATCCGGCGACGCCCCCCATGCCGACAGCCGACGCACCACGGAGTTCTCTATGAGGTCTTCCGTCGGCGTCCCGCCGAGCGCCCGCGCCTCGCCCTCGAGGACACGATCCTCGGCGCGACGGGCCGACGCCTCCGCCCGATCAAGCCAACGCCGACGTCGAGCTCCGGACGTCGCCTCCGCCGCCGCCAAGGCCGCTTCGGCCCACGCTTGCGGACCCAGGCGACGACCGAGAAGCAAGGCGCGGGCGGCCAGCCTTCGGGCGGTCCGACCGCGCCCGATACGAGCGGCCGCTCGCGCCGCGTGAGCACCGGCGATGACCTGGACCCGCAACGCCACGCCTGCTCCATGGGCGGCCATGGCTGCGCGCAGCAAACGGTAGCCCTCAGCAGCGCGCCCACCGTCCAACCGTGCGATCCCTTCGTTGAAGGCAGCGGTGGCGGCGGTCGTACGATCTCCAGCGATCGAGGCCAACCGATGGGCTTCACGGTGCAGCCCTGACGCCTTGAGAGAGTCTCCGAGAGCGTTCTGACAGACACCGAGGTTGACCAGAGCGGTAGCCCGTTGTCCCGTAGCACCTGCCTGATCCAGCCCGTCGGCGGCGCTGCTGAGCACGGCCCGGGCCTCGGTCAACTCCCCCCGCCTCAACATGACGATCCCCATGTTGAGGCCGGCCGTGGTGGCGGACAGCCCATCCCCGCGCTCGGCGAACACGGAAGAGGCCTCCCGCAGGTCCGCCTGAGCCTGCACCAGATCCCCCTGCCGGAGGAGGACCAGCCCACGAGCATTGAGCGCGAGACCTCGAATCTCGGAGTGCGCCGCCGCTTCCTCGGCGTCCGCCCTCGCGCCCGTCAGATCTCCCATCTGCAAACGGATCACGGCGCGACTCGCCAGGGCGCGCGGACGCCCGCGTTCCGAGTCCATGGCTGCTTCCGCCGCCGCCAGGGCCTCATCCCGGCGGCCCATGCGAACCAGCACCAGCGCGAGGTTCGCCGCTGCTTCGCCACCGCGCTCGCCCCCCGAGTCCACGGCCACCTGCAGCAACGAGACTCCCGAATCAAACTCTCCCATCGCCAACCGCACCCGGGCCACCGGCAACAGGGCCTCTGTCGGCCATCGGCGGAGCGCGGCCCCGGCCATGTCCGCTGCATCGCCCAGATCGCCGCTCGACACCAGCTCCTCCATGGAGGTCAGGACGTCCTGTCGGGAGACCTCCGTTCCTGCCAACAAGGCATGGAGCACGGACTCCGCTCCGCCAGTGACCTCGGCCCACCTCCGGTGCCAGCGTCGGGTGACCTCATCGCCCTCATCTCTCGCCGAGTCCCGCACGTCGGAACCGCTCACGGCCCAGTCATCCGCGCGAGCGGAGCGGTGAATGAGACCTCGTCCCTCGAGGCGCCCCAGGGAATCGAACAGAGCATCGGCCGACAGCCGCGTCACCTCGGACAACAACGTCATCACGCATGGCCTCCTCCGACAGGCCATGGCAGCCAACACCATCCGATCCTCTCTCCCCAGGCCCACGAGACGATCTGCCGGCTCCCGCGTCGCAGCCGTCAGCCCGTCGAGGTCCAGCAGCAGGTCCTCCCCTGACCTCGACAGCGCCTTGTCTTCGACCAGCCTCCGCAGCAGCGTGTCCAGAGTCGCCGGCCACCCGCCCACGCGCTCATGGAGGAGCCCCGCCACACGGACAACAGACGCGGCGTCCGGCTCCAGCCCGGTCACTTCACCGAGGATCCCTGCAACGGCGGGCTCGCTGAGCGGCCGCAGACGCACGACCCGATCCGGATTCAGTCCATCGGGCATCGGTCCGTCCGCGCTCACCAGGAGTCGGACCGAGGGCTCCGTGCCCAGGCTGAGCTCTCTGCGGCCGCGCTCTGCCAGCGCCGCGACAAACGCGTTCATGGGAGCGCTGCCGTCCAGGTGGAGGGCCAGGACGATACCGTCGGCCCCTGCGGCCTGGGCCACACGAGCCGCCGCCCGCTCCGCGGTCCCACCGACCTCTCCGGGGCTGGTCCACCCCTCCGCCGTCGTCCGCCGGGCTCCGCCGAATCTGCTGACCACCGCCGACTCCACCGCGACCGGGTCGACGCTGGCCACCCCGAGAGACCGCACGCCCATGCGCTGCAGGCGCGAAGACACCTCCTTCACCAACCGCCGTCTGCCGGAACCGGGAGCCCCTTCGACCACGGCGCAGACGTGCTTCGAGTTCGGGACCAGGTCATCGAACAGGCTCTGCTGCGCGGTGTCCCGACCGAAGAACGGGAGGTGGTCGGGGAGGTGGAGGCTCCCGTCTTCGCCGAACATGGACCGCGCCGCAGCAGCACACGCCGCCGCGTCCCGGTAGCGGGCCTCCGGTCGTCGCGCCATCATGCGTCGCAACAACGTCGCCATGTCGGCGGGGACCTCCTCGCCAACGGCAGGCATGGTGCGTCGCGGGCTCTTGAGGCCGAGAACAGCCTGAAGGAGCGTCACCCCGAGGGCGTACAGATCCGAACGCGGAGAGGGGGTGCCTCCTGCCATCAACTCGGGAGCCAGGAACGCCGGAGTGCCGCCCTTGAAGGCTCCCTCCGCCAGCCAGGTCGCCATCCCGAAGTCCACCAACACCGCACGACGTGGAGCGGCGTCGGTCACGAGGATGTTGGCAGGCTTCAGGTCCCCGTGAACCAGGCCCCGGCGGTGCAGGCCGGCGAGACCGTCCAGCAATGAGAGGGTCACGGTGACGACCTCCTCATCGGTGAACCCGGGCCACGCCTGATCCAGAGGGACGCCCTCGATCAGGTCCATGACCATGACGAAGGCGTCCACCTCCGGGTCCTTCGCCACCTCGTGAACCCGGGCGACCCCCGCGTGCCCCACGGAGGCGAGGGCCCTGGCCTCCTGCATCTGCCAGCCGTCGTCCCTCTGGCTCAGCGGAACCACCTTGAGGGCGAAATCCCGGCCCGTCTCCCGATCGCGGCCGCGCAGCACCTGCCCCTCACCGCCTTCGCCCAGAGACCCGAGGACGTCGTAGCGACCGAGCAGCTGACCGGGCCCGGAGGCCCGCGAACTGCCGCCGCTCTCAGAGCCAGCTCTCGGTGAACCCGTCACCCCCTAATGTCTATCATCCGGAGCCCACTCCCGATACGCCCACCGTCAGCGAGCGCCGCGGCGGCGCCACGAAACGACCCCGTTCACCTGGCCAACGGACCGATGAGCGGGGTCTGCCAGACAAGCCGACCTGCCGTGGATTCCGCCTACTTGACGAGGCTCTTCAGGTACTTCTCAGGCTCGTCCTGGGCGTCGGTCACGCAGGTATCGCAGCAGATGTTGATCAACGTGTTCTTGTAGATGAAGAACAGGTCATCGACGATCTTCTCCTCGGGCATGACCGGGCACATGGTGTTCTTGGCCTTCTTCAGGTCCTTGTTGAGGATCATGGTCAGGCGCTTGTTCGGCTCCTTCTTGAAGGCGGCGACGCAGCGCTTGCAGCACATCTCCATCTCGTGCCCCTGCCAGACCACCTTCTGACCGGGCTTCTTGAGGGCCTTCCCCATGATGGGACACATGCCCGGGGCGACCTTCTTCACCGCGCCCTTCGGGTAGGCCTTGTCCACGTACTTGGCGGGGGCCGCCTTCACCTTCTTCCAGCAGTTGCGGCAGCAGGTGTAGATCTTCTGACCATCGTGATCCACGGACCAACGCTTGTTGACCTTCTTGCCCGCCAACGGACAGGTCTCGTTGCCATAGAAGGGCACCGTGGGTTTGTCCTGGGCCGCCGCGGGGAGCACGACGAGAATGATCGCCAACATCGTCACGAGAGATTTCATCTGTTGCTTCCTTGGGAGGTTCTGGCCCGGCTCAACCGTGACCGGGTCCGCTCATCATATGCAACGAACCCGAGTTTCTACCCCCGTATTCAGCCCGATCCTCATCGATCCAGGGTCACCCTCGTGGCCACCCAGTCATCCCCGTCCGGACGGACCCGGACCGTGGCCCGAAAAGGCCGAAGGCGCCTCACGGATGTCGAATTCACCCCATCCGGGCACCACAACCCGACCACGGTCAGGGTCCGCTCCTCCTCGACCACCGCGTCGCCGACCTCAACTCGGGCCACGTACGGCTGTTCACGGCCGAGCCGACGACGCAGGACCTGTTGACACTGGGCCCATGAGAGGCCGTGGGCGGTGAACTCCGGAGCGGCGAGGTCAGCTACGGCCCCCCAGTCCCCGGCCCGCATGGCCTGGGCGGCACGCTCCGGCAACGAGCGGAGGTTGGCCTCCTGATCACCACCGCAACCGAAGAGAAAACAGGCGACCGCAGTGGACAAGAGCGCTTTCATGACGAGACCCTACCGGTACGGTGGCCGCAACGTGAAGGGACTCGTCGTCATCCTGTTGCTGGGGAGCCTGCTGGCCCTGCCGTTCCTCCCACGGTTCGGCCAGGACCCGGACTACCACCGATTCGCCGATCAGCGCACCCTGTTCGGCGTCCCGAACTTCTGGGACGTGATCTCCAACGTCGCCTTCGTGGCCGCTGGCCTCGTGGGCTTGCGCGCCGTAAGGCGAGCAGGCGTGGGCCCCGGACTGGGACTCACAGACCGGCGAGAGCGCGCCGCCTGGCTGACCCTGTTCATCGGGGCCATCCTCACCGGCCTTGGCTCCGCCTGGTACCACCTGGACCCGCGTAACGGGTCCTTGTTCTGGGATCGGCTACCGCTGGCCGTCACCTCCGTATCCGTGGGCCTGATCGTGGTGCAGGAACGACTGAGCCTGACCTGGGCCCGAAGGGTGCTCTGGCCGGTCGTCGGCTTCGCCGCCTTCAGCGTCCTCTGGTGGTCGGCCACGGAGCGGACCGGCCACGGTGATCTGCGGATGTACAGCTGGTGCCTCGCCATGCCCTGCGTGGCCGTCGCCTGCTGCGCGTTCCTGCCGTCCTCCTACACCGGAGGGCGGGCGCTCCTGGTGGCGTTGGCGCTCTACCTGGCGGCCCGGGTCACGGAGCTCCTCGACCACGAGATCATGGCGCTGCCCCTGATCTGGTCCGGTCACACCTGGAAGCACGTGTTCGCCGCGGCCACGGTCTGGACCCTCGCCCGCTGGCTGGCTCGACGCACGTCCTCAGGCCCGGTAGCCCCGCCCCCTGGCCGTCCCCTCCCCGGCGGCCGCGCCGCCGGAACCGCCCTCGCCCTCATGGCCCTCTACGCCGGCATCAGCTTCCTGGGAGCGGAGTTGGTGGTTCATCCCCTGCGTCGGGTCCCCGCAGCGGACACCGGTGTCACCGGGTTCGAGTTGACGACCTCGGACGGGATCAACCTGAAGGGCTGTCTGCGGGACCACCGGGAGGCCCGCGGCACGCTCCTGTTGGTGCACGGCCTGGGCAAGTCCCGGGACCCGGCCATGATGAGGCGCTTCGACGACGAAGGGTACAGGGTCGTGTCCATCGACCTGCGGGCCCACGGCGAGAGCGGAGGGCGCCTGACGACCTTCGGCCTCCGGGAGGCGCAGGACGTGGACGCCGCCGTCTCCTGGATACGGGCCCGGTGGCCTGACGAGCCCATGGCGGCCCTGGGCGTCTCCATGGGAGCCGCCGCCCTCTGCTGTTCGGTTCAAGGGGCGCAACTCGACGCGCTCATCCTCGAGAGCCCGTATTCGAGCCTGCTGAAGGCCTACGCGAACCGCTTGAAGATGTGGCTCCCGGACGGCCTGCTGTGGCTCGGCACCGGCCTGAGATGGGCCGTGGAGCTCCGGCTGGGAGTGGAAGCGGAGGAGCTGGACCTGGTACGCCGGGTGCGCGCTCTGGACGGGAAGCGGGTGCTCATCGTGACCGGATCGGAGGACCGTCGCGCCACGGTCGACGACCTGCGCGCACTGGCAGGCGCCATCCCGGGCAGCCAGACCCTGATCGTCGACGGCGCCTCACACAACAACGTCTGGGCCCGGGGCGGCCCGCCCTACGTGCACGCGCTGAAGCGCTTCCTCAGGGGACGCATGCGGTGATCGGACCGTTCGAGGGAGAGGAGACCCTGAAGCGGGACCTGTTCGGTGTGATCGAACGGGGTGTGGTGACCGTGGACACCGAGACCGTAGCGGTGGTGCGCCGACATCTGGCGAAGGCCCCGCTCCTGCTGCGACCCGTCGCCCGTCTGCTGGCCGCACGAGAGGCCCGGGCCATGGAGCGCCTCGCGGACGTCCAACGGGTCCCGCATCTGCTCCAGCGGGCCCGAAGCCACCACCTGCGGACCTGGATCGACGGAGCGCCCATGAACCTCAGCGGGCCGAAGGACCCGCGCTACTTCAGCGCCGCCCTGAAGCTGCTCGGCGAGCTGCACCGAAGAGGCGTGACCCACAACGACACCCACAAGGAGGCCAACTGGCTCACGACCCCGGAGGGGCTCCCCGCGCTGCTGGACTTCCAGCTCGCCAGCCGCCACCGACGTCGCTCGCGGTGGTTCCGCCTGTGCGCCCTCGAGGACATCCGGCACCTCCTGAAGCACAAGCGGAAGTACTGCCCCGAGGCCCTGACCGCCAGGCAGAAACGGATCCTCAGCCAACGATCGTGGCCTGCGAGGTGGTGGCGTCGCGCAGGCAAGCCCGCATACACGTGGTTCACCCGGCGGGTCCTCAAGTGGCGAGACCACGAGGGCCGCGGCATGAACCCGTGACCGTCAGGTGATGGTCACCAGGGGGTCCCCGTTGACCACCGTGGCCCCCTCCTCCACCAGGACCGCCGTCACCACGCCGGCAGCCTGGGAACGGATCTCGTTCTCCATCTTCATGGCCTCGAGGATCAACAGGGGCGTCCCCGCCTCCACGGCCTCGCCCTCGCGGACCAGCAACGTGACCACCCTCCCGGGCATGACGCTGTTGACGGTGTGCGGGCCGGCGGACCCTGAAGCGGAGTCCACCAGACGGGCGTTCCGCTGCTGCTCGCTCTCCACCGTCAGCGACAGGTCGTGACCGTGCACGCCCACCCGGTGGATGTCCCCGGTCTGGGTGATGGACAGCTCATAGGCCTCCTGATCCAGCAGCAGGCTGAACAAGGACTGACCTCCGGCGCCGCGCAGGTCGGCGACACACTGCCGCCCGCCCACCGTGACATCGAAGCGGTCATCACCCCGCGGGACAACGGTGACCTCGAGCTCGGCGCCGTCATGGGTGACCACGTACTTCATGACCGATCTCCCATGCCGCGTCGGCGACCCGCCAGTTTCCATGGATTGAGGCCGGTGCCGGCAGGCGTCGACAACGACGCGCCCTTGGACGATCGGAGCGCGACGATGGCGGCGGCCACAGCGGCCGCCTCGAGGGTCTTCGGAGTAGGCGACGCCATGGCCATGCGCTCCAGGAGCCCGGTGTCATAGGTGCCCGACACGAACTCCGGGTCACGCAGGACACGACCAAGGTAGGCCACGTTGGTCTTCAGGTCCGCGACCTTGAACTCCGAGAGCGCCTGGCGCATACGGGCGATGGCCTCGTCCCGATCGGCGCCCCAGCAGATGAGCTTGGCCAGCAGCGAGTCGTAGAACAGGGAGACCTCCAGCCCCGGGAACAGGGCCGAGTCGAGCCTGACGCCGGGCCCTCCGGGGAGCGCCAGCGCGTCCACCGTCCCCACGGACGGGAGGAACCCGTTCTCGGGGTCCTCCGCGCAGACACGGACCTCGATGGCGTGCCCCGTGATCCCCAGGTCCTCCTGCCGGATGGACAGCGGGTGCCCCGAGGAGACACGGAGCTGCTCACGAACCAGGTCCACCCCCGTGATCATCTCGGTGATCGGGTGCTCCACCTGCAGCCGGGTGTTCACCTCGAGGAAGTAGAACTGGCGTTGGCTGTCCACCAGGAACTCCACGGTGCCCGCGCCGGTGTAACCGATGGCCTCCGCCGCCTGGACCGCGGTCCTCCCCATGGCCTCTCGCAGCTCGCTGGTGACGAACGGGGACGGCGCCTCCTCCACCACCTTCTGGTGCCGACGCTGGACCGAACACTCACGCTCGAACAGGTGGATCACGTTGCCCTGGCCGTCCCCCAGCACCTGGATCTCCACGTGATGGGGGTTCTCGAGCAACCGCTCCATGTAGATGGTGGGGTCACCGAACGCCGTGCGCGCCTCGCCCTCGGCCCGTTCGAAGGCCGAGAGCAGCTCCCCCTCCTCCCGTACGGCGCGGATGCCCTTGCCGCCGCCTCCCGCTGAGGCCTTCAGCATCAGGGGGTAGCCCACCTCCGCCGCCGCCTCCATGAGCTGATCCCTGGTTACCGCTTCACGCCCGGGGATCAACGGCACGCCGGCGGCGCGCATGGTCTCTCGGGCTCGGATCTTGTCCCCCATGACCTCGATGCAGTCCGGAGAGGGCCCGATGAACCGGAGCCCCGCGGCCTCGCAGCGGCGCGCGAACTCGGCGTTCTCCGCGAGGAAGCCGTATCCGGGGTGGACCGCGTCCGCGCCGGTGGCCGCAGCCGCAGCCAGCAACTTCTCCTGGTCCAGGTAGGAACGGGAAGGCTCGCTCTCGCCGATGAAGACGGCCTCATCCGCGTAACGGACATGGAGCGCTTCGCGATCCGCCTCGCTGAACACCGCCACCACCGGGACACCCGCCTCATGGCAGGCACGGATCACGCGCACGGCGATCTCGCCTCGGTTGGCCACCAGGACCTTGCTGTGCAGAGCCTCGGACACTGGACTGGTCAGAGTGGAATGTTCCCGTGTTTGCGCCGCGGGTTCTCGTCCCGTTTGTTCTCGAGCAGCCGCAGGGCGCCGATGAGGCGAGCCCTGGTCTCGTGGGGCTCGATGACGTCGTCTATGTAGCCACGGCCCGCAGCCACGTACGGGTTGGCGAAGGTGTCGCGGTACTCTTCCACCAACCGGTCCTCCACCTCCTCGCGCTTCTCCCCAGCCTCCGTGATCTCACGCTTGAAGATGATCTCCACGGCGCCCTTGGGGCCCATGACAGCGATCTCCGCCGTGGGCCAGGCCAGGTTGACGTCCCCTCGCACGTGCTTGGAGTTGAGCACGTCATAGGCGCCGCCGTAGGCCTTGCGTGTGATGACCGTGATCTTGGGAACGGTGGCCTCGCAGTAGGCGTAGAGGAGCTTGGCCCCGTGCCGGATGATGCCGCCGTGCTCCTGGTCGACCCCGGGCAGGAATCCAGGCACGTCCTCGAAGGTCACCACCGGGATGTTGAACGCGTCACAGAACCGGACGAAGCGGGCCCCCTTGGCGGAGGCGTCGATGTCCAGGACGCCGGCCAACACCGCAGGTTGATTGCCGACGATCCCCACGGAGCGGCCGTCAAGCCGCGCGAACCCGACGATCAGGTTGGGAGCGAACTTCGGCTGGATCTCCAGGAAGCGGCCGTCGTCCACCACCCGGGTGACCACGTCCTTCATGTCGTAGGGCCGGTTCGGGTTCTCGGGCACCAGCGAGTCCAGGGACGGGTCCGCCCGATCCGGAGAATCCGTCGGCTCCACGGACGGCGGGTCCTCCATGTTGTTCAGCGGCAGATAGGCCAGCAGCTCCCGCAGCAACGCCAGGGCCTCCTGGTCGTTGCGAGCCGAGAGGTGGGAGACACCGGACTTTGAGGCGTGCACCTCGGCGCCCCCCAGCTCCTCGAAGGTCACCTCCTCGTGGGTCACGGTCTTCACCACGCTGGGCCCCGTGATGAACATGTAGGAGGTGTTCTCCACCATGACGACGAAGTCCGTGATGGCGGGGCTGTAGACCGCGCCTCCGGCGCAGGGCCCCATGATGGCGGAGATCTGAGGGATGACGCCGGACGCCAGGGTGTTGCGGAGAAAGATGTCCGCGTAGCCGCCGAGGCTGACCACGCCCTCCTGGATGCGGGCGCCGCCGGAGTCGCAGAGCCCGATGACCGGCTTGCCCGACTTCATGGCCATGTCCATGACCTTGCAGATCTTCTGCGCGTGCCCCTCCGCCAGGGACCCGCCGAACACCGTGAAGTCCTGGCTGAACACGAACACGTGACGACCATCGATGGCGCCGTAGCCCGTGACCACGCCGTCGCCGAGGATCTGCTTCTCGCCCATCCCGAAGTCCTGGCATCGGTGGGTGACGTACATGTCCATCTCGACAAACGACCCCGGGTCCAGGAGCAGGTCGATACGCTCGCGAGCGGTCAACTTCCCCCGCTTGTGCTGCGCGTCGATGCGGTCCTGACCGCCTCCGAGCCGGGCCGCCTGCCGCATCTCCTCCAGCCGATCGCCGGGCGTGGTCATTCACTCAACTCCAGCAGCACACCACCTGTCCCCTTGGGATGCACGAAGCCGACCATGCGGCCCCCGGCACCCGGAGACGCCTTCTCGTCGATCAACGGGACCCCCGCCGCCGCCAGGTCATCCAGCATGCCGTCCACCCCTTCCACCGCCAGGCACAGGTGATGGACGCCGGGGCCGCGCTTGGCCAGGAACCGGCCCACTGGCGAGTCCTCCTCCGTGGGTTCCATCAGCTCCACGCGATGGGGGCCCTTGGTCAGGATCGCGACCCGCACCTTCTGGGACGAGACCTCCTCCATCCCCTCCAGGTCGAAACCCAGACGGTCGCGCCAGAGCGGCAACGCCGCTTCGACGGACGGGACGGCGATAGCCACATGGTCGATGCCCTTGAGCATGGTGGGATGTTAGCCGGGATCACCCGTCACCGCGACACCGTCGAATGCGCGGAGGTCCCCGGCGGAGGCGAGCCGGCGTCAGAGCACCGAGACCTCGCGGTACTTGCCGAACACCGTCTCGAGAGCACCGCAGATCTCCCCCAAGGTGACCCTCGCCTCGACGCAGGCGCGGACCGGCAGGAACAGGTTGTCGCCGCCGCGGGCGGCCTTGACCAGGGCCGCCAACGAGTCATCGGCGGCGGCGGCGTTGCGGCCCGCCCTGACCTGCGCCACCCGCTCCGCGCGCTCCTCGGCGATCCGCTCGTCCACCTTGAAGACCGCGTCCGGGGCCGCCTCCTCCTCCTCATAGACGTTCACTCCCACCACCTGGGCGCGCCCCGCCTCCACAGCCTTCTGGTGCTCGTAGGCCGAGGCCATGATCTCCCGCTGAACGAACCCCTGGTCGATGGCGCTCACCGCGCCCCCCAACCCGTCGATCTGATCGATGTAGGCCTGGGCCCTGGCCTCCAGCTCGTCGGTCAACGCCTCGACGAACGGCGCACCCCCCAGCGGGTCCACGCTGGACGTGACGCCGGACTCGCACCCGAGGATCTGCTGGGTCCTCAGCGCCAGCTTGGCCGAGGCCTCCGTCGGCAGGCTGAGGGCCTCGTCACGTCCGTTGGTGTGCAGGCTCTGCGTTCCACCGAGGATGGCGGCCAGGGCCTGGACCGTCACCCGGACGGCGTTGTTCTCGAACTGCTGGTAGGTGAGGGTCGACCCGGCGGTCTGGGTGTGGAACCGGAGCAGCAGGCTCTTCTCCTCCCGCGCGCCGAACCGCTCCTTCATGATCCGAGCCCACATGCGACGAGCGGCGCGGAACTTCGCCACCTCCTCGAACAGGTCGTTGTGCGCGTTGAAGAAGAACGACAGGCGCCGGGCGAACCGGTCCACATCCAGGCCGGCGTCCACCGCCGCCTGCACGTAGGCGATGCCGTTGGCCAGGGTGAAGCCGCACTCCTGCGCCGCCGTGCAGCCCGCCTCCCGCATGTGATAACCGGAGATGGAGATGGTGTTGAAGCGAGGCAGGTTCGTGGCGGCGTGCTCGAAGATGTCGGTGATGATGCGGAGCGAAGGCCGGGGCGGGAACCGGTAGGTGCCGCGGGCCGCGTACTCCTTGAGGATGTCGTTCTGGATGGTGCCCCGGAGCTCCGCCTCCGGCACCCCCTGGGCCCGTCCCGCGGCGCTGTACATGGCCAGCAGGATCACCGCCGTGGCGTTGATGGTCATGGACGTGGAGACCGAGGCCAGCGGGATGCCGTCCAGCAGCTCCAGCATGTCGTCCAGGGTGGCGATGGAGACCCCCACCTTGCCCACCTCGGAGAGCGCCAGGTCGTGATCCGGGTCGTACCCCATCTGGGTCGGCAGGTCGAAGGCCACGGAGAGCCCCGTCTGACCCGCGCCCAGCAGATAACGGAAGCGCCGATTCGTCTCCGCCGCCGTGCTGAAGCCGGCGTACTGCCGCATGGTCCACGGCCGGCTCCTGTACATGGCCGGGTGGATGCCGCGGGTGAACGGGTAGCTCCCAGGCAAGCCGAGGCGCTCGAGGTCTCGCACGCCGCCGTACAGGAGCTCCACGGGGACCCCGGAGCTGGTGAGGGGGTCATCGCCCCCGTGTTCCTTGCGAAACGCGGCGATCTCGGGCGGGACGGGCTCGGTCATGGCCGGGCTACCTCGCAATCTGGGGGGCTCAGTATTCGCGACGCTGCCGCGAACTCGGAATCCCAAGGGTCTTGCGGTACTTGGTGACCGTCCGACGCGCCACCTTCACGCCGTGGGTCTTCAGCAAGCGATCCACGATGTCGTCATCGCTCATGGGGCTCGACTTGTCTTCTCGATCCACGATCTCCTGGATCTTCTGCTTCACAGATTCACGGGACTCCACGCTGCCGTCCGTGGACGCGGTCCCTCCCGTGAAGAAGCTCTTCATGGAGAAGATGCCGCGGTGCGTCTGCATGTACTTGTCGGAGGTGGCCCGAGAGATGGTGCTGACATGCACCCCCAGGTCATCCGCCACCTGCTGCATCTTCAGCGGGTGCAGGTAGTGGGGGCCGAAGTCCAGGAAGTCGCTTTGGTAGTGGACGATGCGCTTGGCCACGTCCAGCAGGGTCTTCTGCCGCTTCTCCACCGCCAGGATGAAGGCGCGGGCGGAGTCGATCTTCTTGCGGACGTAGTCCTTGTACTCCTTGGTCACCTCGCTGGAGGCGAGGGCCTCCCGGTACGCAGGATTGAGCCGCAGCTCGGGGATGTACTCGTTGGCCAGCCGAAACTCGTAGTCGACGCCGTTCCACTCCACGAGCACGTCTGGGGTGATGTAGTGGTTGGCCTCCTCGACGCCGGCGAGGCCGGGTCGCAGGGTCAGGGCCGCCAGCTCCAGCAGCAGCTCCTTGAGCTCCTCCATCTCCACGCCCAGGGCGCGCGCCACCTTGGGCAGGCGGTTCTTGTCCACGTCCTCGAGGCAGTCATCGATGAGCTTGCGCTTCAACTCCAGCTTCGGGTCGTCCGGAGACAGCTGCAACAACAGGCACTCTTCCCTGTTGCGCGCGCCGACTCCCCGGGGCTCGAGGCGCTGGATCTGATTCAGGACGTACTCCGCGTCCTCCAGGTCGAAGGCGTCCGCCACCGGCTCGAGCACGTCCTCCAGGGGATAGGACAGGTATCCGTCCTCGCCGATGTTGAAGATGATCTGCTCCGCCAGGGGCTGGAAGCGAGGGTCCACGTCGAGGAGCAGGTACTGATCTCCCAGGGTCTCTTGCAGCGAGCGGCCCACGGAGGCCGTGTTCTGCATGGCCTCCATCTTGCCGTTGAGGAAGGACTCGTCCCGGGAACGCGGACGGCGCAGGGACGGGTCGTCCCAGATGTCCATCTGCTCGTAGCGCTCCAGCTCGTCCTGCTTGAGGCTGTCCTCGGAGCTCTCCGGCGCCTCCGTGGTCGCGCCGTTCTGTTCTTCCGCTTCCGCCGTGCTGCTGGACACCTTCTCCAGGTATTCGTTGATGTCCAGCTCCTGGTCGATGACGTCCAGCAGATCCATGGACGGGAGCTGGAGCAGCTCGATGGACTGGATGATCTGAGGCGCGAGCTTGAGCTGAAGGTCGAGCCGTTGGTTGAGTCTGATGTCCAGTCCCACGGCTCAGGCTTCCTCCTGCGTCGCCGCGCGACGCTCCTCGAGGGCGTCCGCCAGCACCTCGGTGCCCACGAACTCGATCTGGAAGCCGCTGGGGAGCCCGCGGGCCAGCCTCGTGAGCCGGACACCGCAGCCGCTTAGCCGCCGGGTCAGGGCCAGGGCCGTGCCGTCTCCGTCGGCGTCGGGGTTGGTGGCGAGGATGACCTCCTCGATGCCGCCGGCCCGCACCCGCTCCATGAGCCGGTCCGCGGTGAGGTGTCGGAGCGCGGTCCCTTCGTGAGGAGAGAGGTGCCCCAGGAGCACGTGATACAGCCCCTTGTAACGCCCCATACGCTCGAACGAGACCAGGTCCTTGGGGCTCTCCACCACCATGACCGTGCTGCGATCCCGGCCTTCGTCAGCGCAGATTGGGCAGAGGGGCTCCTCCGAGAAGTTGAAGCAGGCCCGGCACGGATGCAGGGTCTCCTTCACGGTCCGGATCGCCTCGGCGAGACGTAGGGCGTCCGCCGACTCGGCCTTCAGGAGGAACACTCCGAGGCGCTCCGCGCCCCGCTCCCCGATGCCGGGGAGCTGGCCCAGTTCCTCGATCAGTTGCTGGAGAGACTCAGGATAATCAGCCATCGCAAACACCCTGCCAATGACTCTCGGCAAGGCAGAAGGCCGTGCCAAAGCAGGGTTTGTATTCCCAATCTAACCCATGGGACAGACCGGGGAAGTCCGCATGGCCGGATCAGGCACGAATCTTGCTGTTGATTTCTACGCCAGTCTCAGGAAGCGTTGGATGCGAGCGATCAGAACAGACCGGGGAGGTCCATGCCGCCGGTGATCTTGGACATCTCCTCCTCGTGGAGGGCCTTCGCCTTCTCCAGCGCGGCCCGCACCGCCACCAGGATCAGGTCCTCGAGCTCTTCCAGATCATCCGGGTCCACCGCAGCGGGCTTGATCCGGACCGCCTCGACCTCCTGCAGTCCGTTGGCCACCACGGTCACGAGCCCCTCAGGCGCCTGGCCCTCGACCATGCGGTTCTTCAGGTCGTCCTGCACACGACCCATGTCTTCCTTCATCTTGCGCGCCTGCGTGAACAGGGCGTTCGGATCGAATCCCTTGGCCATGGTCTCTCTTTCTCTCAGGCCGTCGCCTCGCCTTCGGCCTCGTCCACCTGAACCACGTCCCCGCCGAAGCTGTCCAGGATCCGGCGTACGCTCGGGTCCTCCAGCACCCGCGTCTTGCGAGGACGCTTCTTCTCCTGCTCCGCCGTCGCGACGACGTAAGAGGTCTTCAATCGTATGCCGAACACCGCCCGGATGGCGTCCTCCACGGTGTCCCGCATGCCGCTCTCGAGCTGCTTCTGCTTGAAGGCGGAACCCGCCGGCAGGCGGACGCACAACGCGGTCCCCTCGACGCCGTCGGGGACAGCGTCACGAATCAGGCTGGCCGCTCGGGGCTTGCTCTGCCGCACCGCGTCCACCACCCGTGTCCACTCCGCCCGCATGATCTCCAGGGCGGGCGGGCTGGTGCGTTCCGGCGCCACGGGCACGGGTGGTGACGGTGGCGCCACCGGCGTCGACGGCGAGGACGACGCGGGCACGGTCTCCGGCGCCCTGGACGGAGCCGGAGCGGAAGCAGCCTGCTCTCTCGGCGGCGCTGCGGGGGCAGCCCGCGATGAGGACGCGGCCTTGACCGCCGAGCGGCGCTCCGCGCCGGCCCCTTCCTCATCACCGCCCTGGTCCAGCCGTCGCATGAGTTCGCGAACCGGGAGCAGATCCACGGATCGGCTGATCTTGAGGAAGGTCAACTCCACCTGGACCCGCCCCTGCCCCGCCAGCTTGATCTCCCGGTGGGCGTTGAGGCACAGCCGCATCGCCAGGAGGACGCGATCCAGAGGGAAGTGCTCGCGGACCAGGGTCACCAGCTCGGCGCGGCGACCGTCTCCGCCCCCCGGCAACCCGCGCGCCTCGCGGACCATCGCCTCGCGGAGCAGCTCGGTCACCTGGGCCAGCACGTCCTCCGCGTCACGGCCGCTCTCGAACGCGGCATCCAGGGCATCGAGCACCGGTCCGGTGTCGCCCCGGGCCATGGGGTCCACGATGTCCCCGAGGACCTGGGTGTCGATGCGCCCCAGGACCTGATCCAGGGAGTCGAGCCCGGCCTCGGCCCCGGCGAAGGAGACCAGCTGATCCAGAAGGCTGAGGCTGTCCCGCAACCCGCCCTCGCTCTTGACCGCGATCTCCCGCAGCACGTCCTCTCCCATGGAGAGGCCTTCCTGAGACGCCACGTGCATGAGCCTGGCCACGATGTCGTCCAGGGAGATGCGGCGGAACTCGTAGCGCTGGCAGCGCGACACGATGGTGTCCAGCACCGCCTGGGGCTCCGTGGTGGCGAACACGAACTTCACGTGGGGCGGCGGCTCTTCGAGGGTCTTGAGCAGGGCGTTGAACGCCTGGGTCGTGAGCATGTGCACTTCGTCGATGATGTACACCTTGAAGCGCGCCCGGGCCGGGGCGTAGCCCACGTTGTCACGGATGGCCCGGATCTCGTCGATGCCTCGGTTTGAAGCGCCGTCCACTTCGATGACGTCGATGTCGTCGCCGCGGGAGATGGAGATGCAGACATCGCACCCACCGCAGGGCTCTCCCTCCTGGACCTCGGGGCAGTTCAGGGCCTTGGCGAAGATGCGGGCCATGGACGTCTTGCCCACCCCCCGGCTGCCGGAGAACAGGAAGGCGTTGGCCACCCGGTCGTCCTTGAGAGCGTTGCGAAGGGTGACCCCGACCGCATCCTGGCCGACGACGTCCGAGAACGTCTTGGGCCTGTACTTACGATGGTATGGCTCGTAGGTCACGCGCTCCGCTTCCCTCTTTGCAGCGAGACGACGCCGCGCCGGACGTCGAAGCCCACCGGGGGAAGGAGCCACTCCCCGGTCATGCGATTCCACGACACACGGCCAGCACCACTTAAGGCTGCTCGGTTCCCCGCCTGACCTGGTTCGTGAGTGTCCGTTGCATGGGACACGATCGAGGAGTGGCTCCCCCCCCCGGATCCCCGACGATTCGACGCCGGACCGGGAGCAGGACATGGTAGGTCACGGGACGGATTCAATAAAGGTCCGTGTCCAGCCAGGGCTCCCGGAACCCCGCCGCCTCCGGATTCTGGCTCCCCGCGCAGCTGCCGTCGAACGGGCACACCTGGGAACAGGACAGGTTGGTGGAGCCCAGGAGCGAGCAGTCCGCGGCGAGGGTGCAGGGACCGAGGGTGCAGACCGGAGGGTGATCCGGAGCGCAGCAGTTCCGTCCGATCATCCAGAGCAACGGATCCAGGGACTGCACGCCCACGACCTCTGACATGACGCGCCCCGCCTCCAGGGCCTTGGCCCTGATCCGCGTGTCCTCCGACTCCGTCATCTCGGCGCCCTGGCGCAGCTCACGCCCACGGTCCCCCTTCAGCTGGAGCGCCCCGGTGCGCAGCAGCACCCGCAGCACGTGGTAGTCCGCGGCGATGCCCAGGGCCTCGGGGTCCACGGGCTCGAAGACGCCGCTGTGCCGCAGCACCTGGATCAACAAGCCGCTCTTCTTGCGCACCGGGTCCCGGTAAGCGCGCATCCGGGACAGCCGCTCGTACAACCCGGAGCGCCCCTCGAGGCGTCCCTTGGAGGCCGCCAGCAAGGCGGCGGCGGAGCCGTCGTAGCCCTCCAGCAGGACCTGCCCCATGTCATTGAGCAACCCCACCCGCTCGTCCACGCGATCGACCGTGCTGGAAGCCGGGTCGCCGTCGTCGGAGAGCCAGGCCCTCAGGTCATCCGCGCCCACGTCGGCCAATCGACGGGCCGCGAACCGGCCCGGGTCCTCGTCCAACCGCACACGAAGCCGATGAGCCAGGTAGTCGCTGCCGCGGTAGGCGACGCCGTCCACCACTCCCTGCAAGGGACCGGTGCGCTGGCAGATCCCGATCCATGCCAGGTGGAACTCGGTCAGCCGGACCGCCGCGTCGGGGTTCTGGGGCGCCGGCGCAAAATGGGAGGCTCGGATGTCGATCGTCGGCAGACGGCTGGCCAGATCACGGCACCGCCGCCGATCCACCACGGTCACCAATGTGGAATGCGCCATCAGAAAACCTCGTTGCGTTTCGACCTCGCCGTCGCTCACGGGGATACAGAATCCCCGGCAGAATATCCGAAGGAGCCGTTCTTTCGGATAGAATGGGGAGCATCACTCAGTCCTGGAGCACCTCGATGACACAGTTAAGACTGCTGCTTGCGGCCTTCAGCGTCACCACCGTGCTGAACGCACAGGTCACCACCTGCCACGGATACAACTATCAGAGCAACCAGTCCGTGGGCGTCCAGGTGGTAGCAGGCACGGAGATCGGGATCCTCTACCAGGTGCCCGGCAGCGCACCCTTCATCGCCGACCGCGTGCAGGTCTACCTGACCAACGGCGGCGGAGGCGGTGGCGGCGTCATCCCCATCAGCCCCACCCAGGGGACGCTGCGCCTGGAGACCGCCGACCCGGTGACCGGGCTGCCTTCCGGCTCCGTGACCGCGTCCGGTTCCGTTGGCTCATTCTCCAGCGGCGGTGGCCTGGGTGTCCTGGGGTCGGGGTGGAAGGGGTTCCAGTTCCCCCCCACCCCCTTCGCGTCCTCCCAGCTGGTGTGGGTGATCTTCTCCGTGGCTCCGTTCCCCGGCCCCGAGTGGCTCGGCGAGGACCCCGGCGGCCCGGACGTGGTCACCTCGAGCGTCAACACGGGGGGCGGATGGGGCGCCCTCAGCGTCGCCGTCCGCTTCAAGCTCCGGTTCCGTTCGACCAACTGCAACCCGCCGGGCCAGTCCGCGATCTGGGCACCGGTCGGGTACGGCTGCGCTTCCGCCTCCACCGGATCGACGCCGACGCTCACGCCCTCCGCGCCGCCGGCCCTGGGCACCAGCCTGACCCTGGACATCGGCAACGCCACGGCGGGGCAGATGGCCTACGTGTTCATCTCCTCAGGCATCAGCAGCGGCGTGCCGACGATCCTTCCCAACGGTTGCCCGTTGTGGCTCGACCTGCCTTCCTTCGCGGCCCTGGCTGCGGCGGGAGCCAATCCTCTCCTGCAGGGCCCGGTCGCCGCCAACGGTGTGGCCTCGTTTCCGGTGACGATCCCCAACGACGTGAGCCTCGTGGGCGCCGCTGTCGGCGTGCAGGCGGCGGTGGACGATGCCAGCATCCAGGGGTTCTGCGTCACCGGTGGGCAGCTGGCGGCCATCGCCTGGTAGGGCGCCGCCTGCAGACAAGAAAAAGCGGGCCCCCTGCCGTTCGAGGCTGGGGGCCCGCGCAAATTGGCGGAGAGGGCGGGATTCGAACCCGCGGTACAGTTACCCGCACACACGCTTTCCAAGCGTGCTCCTTAAACCACTCGGACACCTCTCCGGGTATCTCTGCTCACTCCGCCCCGGACGAAGCTTGTATGGCGGTGAGGTAGGGATTCGAACCCTAGGTACCCTTGCGGGCACACCGGTTTTCGAAACCGGCCCGTTCGACCAGCTCCGGCACCTCACCGAAGGAGCGGAAGTCTATGAATCGGCCGAGGGTACGTCAACGGGCACTCCGTTCCCATCCTCACGTCGGCGCCGGCGGCGGAAGAACTGCCGCAGGATTTCCCCGCACTCCAGCGCCATCAGGCCCATCTCGGGCTCCACCCGGTGGTTCAGCCGCGGCTCCCGGACCACGTCCAGCACCGAGCCACAGGCCCCGGCCTTGGGGTCCGGGGCACCGCAAACCAACCGGTCCACGCGGGCCAGGACGATGGCTCCGGCGCACATGGCGCAAGGCTCCAGGGTCACGTACAGGGTGCAACCCTCCAGCCTCCAGCTCTCCAGGTGAGCCGCCGCCGCCGTGATGGCGATCATCTCCGCGTGGGCCGTGGGGTCGTGCAGGGTCTCCCGCTGGTTGTGACCACGGCCGATGACGCGCCCCTGATGGACCACCACCGCCCCCACGGGCACCTCTCCGTGCTCCGCCGCCTCCGCCGCCTCCCGGAGGGCCTGCCTCATGAAATGTTCGTCGTCGTTCATGATCCGGACCGCTCCTCCGCATTTTCCGCCTCGTCCGTGTCGTGAGCGGCGTCCCGCTGCGCGTCCTCGTCGGACGGCTGCTCGGGCAGCCCCACGGCGGGGTCGGTCCGGGTGACCTTGCGGACCGGAGGAGTTGGAGGAGCGACTGCGGTGGTCCGGATCACCGCCTCCGGATCGGCGCTGCGCAGGTGCAGGTCACGCTGCGGGAACGGGATCTCGATGCCGGCGTCACGGAACCGCGCCAGGAACGCAGCGCGCAAGTCTCCGGCGATCTGCATGCGGTTGTCGCTCATGCGAGCCCAGAACCGGACGCTGAAGTCGAGGCTGTCCGCGCCGAATCCCACGAAGTAGATGGACGGCCCGGGCTTGTTGAGCACGAGGCCGTGATCGTCCAGGCATCCCTGGATGATCTCCATGACCTCTCTCGGGTCCGAATCGTATCCCACGCCCACCGGAATGGTCGTCCGCAACAGAGGCGTGCCGGATGACCGATTGATGAGCGTGCCCGTCACCAGATCACCGTTGGGCACCACCACCCCCACGTTGTCGAAGGTCATGATGGTGGTGGAGCGCAGGTTGATCTTCTCCACCGTGCCCATCTGGTCCCCGATGACCACCTGATCCCCGACCTTCAGCGGACGCTCCACCAGCAGCATGATCCCCGAGATGAAGTTGGTCACCAGGTCCTTCAAGCCGAAGCCGATACCGAGCATGAGCGCGGAGACGACGTAGGCGATCTGGTCCCCCTGGACGCGCAGCAGGTTCAGCACGATCACGACGCCGACGGTGACCACTCCGTAGGAGGTGAGGGTCATGACCGCGTAGGACAGCCCCTGATCGAGCTTGGTGCCCGGCAGGATGACGAACAGCAACCAGCGTCGGTAGTGCTTGACCAGGGCGACGGTGGCGTAGATGGCCACGAGTCCCAGGAAGAGCCCGGACAGCGACAGGCCGTCATCACCACCCGACATGGGGGCGTGAAGGAAACCCCAGTTCATGTCGCCCCAGGTGTTGGCCATGACCAGTATGGCGGGGACCAGCACCAGCAGGCGGATGACGGAGCGACCCATCATGTCCCAGAACCAGCGACGACCCTCCGCCAGGAACTGCTGCTCGTCGTCGAAGTCCTCCGAGCGCACGCTTCGGGACCAGTCCCGATTCGGGAGCATCCGGCGCAGGAGCGCGCGATACAACAGCACCGCCGCCGCCACGACCCCGACGGAGGACGCGAGGCGCACGCTGAAGTAGTCCACGGCCACGTGGTATCGCAGCGCGTTGATCACCAGGAGGAACAGGGCCGAGGCCACGACCAGCGGATAGAGCACCAGCACGAGGGTCTTGGCCGACGTGGCGACCCGCCCCTCTCCCCTGATCATCTGCGAGAACACGGCCGGTCGGCAGACACCGATGAGCAGGATCACCGAGAACACGGTGGTGTAGATGAACCACCAGAACTGCAGGAAGCCGGGATTGCGCTCCCCGTAGCCACCGGACTCCATGACGGCGCCGACACCGACGAACAAGGCCGAGACCAGCAGCAGCCACCGGCCGGCCCGGTGCAGCACCTTGGCCAGGGAGTTCTCCACGTCGATGAGCCGGTCGTCCGGATCAGTGGGGTGGAACAGGACGTCCAGGAGGACCCGCACGAACCGATAGCAGAAGGGGCCCAGGAACAGCACCGCCACCGCGCCGGTCTCCCAGGGCCACACATCCCACACCGCGCAGGTGCCGCAATACAGCGCCGCCAACATGAACATCAGCTCGGACCGACGGATGCCCGTGGCGATGATCCGCCAGATCCCGGCGTTCTTGCCCTCCCGGGACTCCAGCCAGGTGTAGGTGGAGGGCAGCTTTCGATGGATCAACCACAGCAACGCCGCGAGGGCCAGGGCCAGGGCCAGGGTCGTCATCAGACGCCCCCGGTTGTCCTCCGCCGTCGCCACCTCCACCCACGCGTTCACCGTCTCGCCCACGGCGTCGGAGATGTAGGCGGGCAGGGCTCCCAGATCCGCGGCAGCCTCCTCCAGGGTCTCCGTCGATATCAGCGACTCTTCGCGGCTCCACAACAGCCTGGAGCGAAGCTCGTCGACGCTTCCGCTCAGGCTCTTCTCCGCCTGGATCAGCTTGTCGTAACCGGGCGCCGTAGCCGACAGGAGGTTCTCGTTGGCCGCCTCCCAGTTCTCCAGGGAGGCCCGATAGTCCTGAAACCAGCTCCCCCATTCCTCGCGGCGCCACGTCGGCTCCCCGGCCGCTGCCGCGGCACCGAGCAGCCCCTCCTCATCCAGGTCTCGCCGATCGGCGCTACGTTGGTTGATGGCCTCCCGTCGGTCCTGGCGCGCTGCCTTTCGGATCGCAGCCAGCCTCGCGATTTCAACGCGCAGCTGGGCCAGCTTGTCGTCCTTCTCCTCTACGCGGCGCTTCAACTCGTCAGAGGAGTAGGCCAGGTCTTCCTCTTCGAGCTCCTGCCTTAGCGCTTCCGCCTCCTCCGCCAGGGCGCCGGATGACCTGGGAGCAGCGTTGCCCTGGGCCTCCGCGGTGCGGTCGTTGTTCTCGAGTGTTGCGATGCGAAGCTCGATGAACGGCTTCTCATGCGGAGAGGCCGCCTTCAGCCGCTCTTCCAGGTGACCCCGATCTCGCTCACGGGCCTGCCGGGCCTTTCGGTCTTCCGCCTCAACCCGATCCTGGAACGCCTTGAGCACCTCCCGCGCCCGGGCGACCCCTTCCTCTTCACGATCGCGGGCCGTCTCGGCTCCCTCTACCTGCAGCTTGAGGATCTCCGGAGTCGCCTCCTTCTCATCCGCCGCCAGGTCCGCCTGGCTGGCCTTCAAACGGATGAGCTTCAGGAAGGCGTCCTCGCGAACCGGCCAGAGCTCCCGCTCCTCTTTCTTGGCCGCCTCCAACTCCTGCACCTGGGCCAGGGCCGTCTGCCACTCCGCTTCGGTCTTGGCCACGGCCTCACGGGCCTGCTCGATGACCGCCGCCGGGCCCCCTCGCGCCTTGAGCGCAGCGACCTTGGCCTCGGCGTCCCGCAGCGCGGCCTCGCGGGCATCCAGGGCGGTCTGGATCTTGCCCTGCCAGCTCCTCAGGACCTCCAGATCACCGACCTTGCTCGGATCCTCTTGATCCGCCACCGGGTCCCCGGGCTTGGCCTTCAGCCGGCGGATCTCCTCCGCGAGCGCCTCCTCCGTAATCGGCGCCCGCTGAACGAACCCGATCAACTCCGCGAGGGCGTTCTTCTGAGCCGACAGGGCCTTGGTGAGCTCCGTCTTGAACTCCTCGTCACCCTGAGCTTCGGCGTCCTTCAGTCCCGCCGTGATGCGGTCACGAATGCCGTCGAGGGCCTTCTCTTCCAGGGCCTTGTCGAGGAGCTTCTCGCGGGTCTCCAGCGGCACCGCCAGCAGGGACTCCACGGGGTCGCCCTGGGCACACACGACGCAGGCGGTGCACGCGATCAAGAGAAGTGTGCGCAAGCGATTCCCCTCCTTTGCCGACCGTGGGCTGGCGGCGGCCAGATGGTAGCATCGCCCGGGAACACCGGTAGCGAGACACCATGAGAGCAGAGGTCATCATCCTGTTGTCCATCGTGCTGGTGGGGGCTGGCGCCCTCGCCCTTGAGAAAGCGGACCCGGACGCGGTGCGCATCATCGCCATCTCCGCCTGCATGCTCCTCATCGCCCTCATGGTGGTGGGCATGGTCATGCGAGCCCGCGCGCAGAAGCGGCGAGGCCACAAACCCCTCGAAGACACCACCCCTCGCTCCTGACAGGAGCGGGTCAGGAGCGCCCGGGTCAGACCTCCGTCGGAGGACCCCCGCTGTTCATCTGGGAAGCCACCCGCGGAGCCTGAGCCATGATCCGCTCCGGGTCCCTCAACTCCGTGACCCGGGCGATCAGGGAGGCGCGGATCGCGGCGTCCTCCTCCCTGTTCAGTCCCCGCGCGGCCTCCACCAGGTCCGAGACCTCCTCCATGACGAGGGGGGTCGTGGCAGCGCGGCAGAACGCGTCCAGGACATCATGGTGCTCCTCCAACCACGGCGCCAGACGCTCCGCCACGTCCGCCGCGAACGTGGGGTCCGAGCCCTCTGCGCCGTGAACGATCCCCAGGTCCGGCGGGTCTTCACCGACGAGGCACGCGGGGAGATAGGGGTTACGCAGCAGGGCGCCGTGGGCGAGGCCCGCGCCGTGCTCCAGGCGTCCCAGCTCGAAATTGGCCAGGCTGGACACCAACCAGCCGTCGGCCTGGGCGGCGCTCAGATCCGTCAGGGAGTCCAGGCACGCCGCGGGCCTCCCCAGCTGCAGCTCCACCTCGGCCACGAGCTGCCGAACGCCGCCCCGGTCCTCGGGATCGCTCTCCAGCACCCGACGCAGGGAGCCGAGGGCCTGCTCGTGGGCGCCCGCCAACAGGTCACAGCGAGCCAGCCCCGTCAGCGCCTCGGTCAGGAGCTCCTCACCGCCGCCGTCCCGCGCCACCCGACCGGCCTTGGAGCGGGCGGAGTGGAACGCCGCCCGGGCTTCCTCCAGGTCCCCCAACCCCAGGTTCAGGTCACCGAGCACCAGGTACCCGTCGGGGCGCTGAGGGTCCATGTACACGGCCCGACCGGCCGCCTCCATGGCCGGCACGATCTGACCCTCCTGACGGTGCTTCCACGCCTGCAGCAGAAGCTCGTCCGCTTGCTCCGCGCGAGACCGCCTGCCATCCCGGCCGCGGGGCGCACCGCGACCACCGCCGCGCCGACGATTCCACGGTCGCCGGCTCATGCCGTCGCCTCCCGACCGGACAACAGCTTCCTGGTCTCCGTGGTCAGACGCCGGCGGTCCAGCTCGTCCCATGCATGGAATGCGTAGCCGTCGGGAGCAGAGCCGCGCACCACCGCCTTGACCGCCACCGCCTGGATGCGGTGATGGGTGATGGCGTGGCGAGCCCGAGAGAGAGGTTCCAGGACCTCGAAGTCGGCGAATCCGATCTCCCGCAAGACCTCCCCCGCCACCACGCGCGGGTCCTCCCCTTCGGGCCCCCAACGACCCGGTAGCTCGAGGAACCCGGGCAAGAGCGACGCGGACGCGGGTCTCGAATGCAGCAGCACCCGACCACGTCGCTCCGCCAGGACCCGTGACGAGAGCACGGCCACGGACCGACGCTGGGCCTTCTTGACGGGTAGCTCCGTCACCCGACCGTCCGCGCGGGCGTCACAATGAGAGCGTACGGGGCAATCACCGCAAGCCGGGTCCTTCGGCCGACAGACCAGGGCTCCCAGCTCGATCAGCGCTTCGGCGAACGCGGCTCCCTGGTCCGCAGGGACCTCCTCCTGGAGGCGGTCCGCCAACCGGCGGCGAGTGGCCGCGGACCCCACGTCGCCGTCGTCTCCGTAGACCCGCGACGCCACCCGCGCCACGTTCCCGTCGATCGGGGGGTCGGGCTCGTTGAACGCCATGCTGCGGATGGCGGCGCAGGTGTAGTCCCCGACGCCGGGCAACCCGAGCAGGTCTCCACGCTCCCGCGGGACCTCTCCGTGGAACCGTTCCATGACCGCCCGCGCACCGGCGTGGAGCCCACGGGCCCGCCGGTAGTACCCCAGGCCCGACCACGCCGCCACCACCTCGTCCGCCGTCGCCTCCGCGAGCACACGGAGATCGGGGAACCGACTCAGGAACGGACCGTAACGAGCGACGACCACGTCCACCGTGGTCTGCTGCAACATGACCTCGCTCACCCAGGTCGTGTACGGGCTGCGGTCATGGCGCCACGGCAGATCCCGTGCGTTGGACCGGAACCAGTCCAGCAGGCGCGCGCCGAAACCCATCAACGACCGGATTCGGCCGCCGGCTTCACCGCCTCGCGGCGAACCGGCGAGGTGGGATGGAAGCCACCGGTCTCGGCGTCCTGTAGCCCGTCCACATAGGGGGCCTGTGGAGGGCGATCACCATCGCGCCGAACGAAGGCGCGGGTCCGCAACTCCAGGAACCCGGGGGTGAGGATCCGCCCGCGGGGCCTCGGACCGCCACCACCGACCACGTCTCCGCTCGGAGCGAACGTCCCTCCGAGGACCCAACCGCGAACATGGGGGCCGCTGGGAGATCGGCCGTCCGCCTGCACATGCAAGGAGAGGTCAGCGAACTCCAGCCAACCCATGGCGCGCATGGCGTCGGGGTGCGGCTCCTCCATCACCGCCCCACCCCCCTGGTCCACGGGCGCCGAGGGTCCGCCGCAACCGGAGAGCAGCAACACGACGACGAGGACAGGGGGCATCCCACGGGTCATGGACGCAGCGTGCCACGAATTCAGAGGGGCCATCTGTCAGGCTTCCGCAGGGCGCGACATGGTCGTGTGCCGTCGGATCTCCTGGACCACCTTGCGTGGGAACCCGCTGGTATCGATGGGCTTCTCAACGGTCTCGGCGTTCAGGCCGCCCAGCACTTGCTCAGCCACCGCACGCTGCCCCTTCTCCGCGACCAGGAGCAAGGGCACGGCGCACTCCTTGGCCTTGCCCTTGAGACGGTCCAGCGCCTTGCAATCCGCCTCCGCCAGATCGAGATCCACCACGATCATCACGGGGCTCACGGTGTCCAGCGCCGCGACCGCAGCTTCCACCGAGGATTCCCGCAAGGTGGTGATCTCGTTGGCCTCAAGCAGATCCCCCATCAAGGCCAGCTGGAACGGACTGGAGGCCACGATCATGACCTTCGATTTGCGCATTCCCCCGTTCCTCCTCCGGGACCTCTGGTCCCTGTCAGTTTCTCGATAGACCCCATCATAAGTGCCCGGTTCCGCTGCTGAAAGCGAAACTCGGTTGAGACCGCTCATCCACCGCCATCCACCGGTGACCGCAACTCGTTCTTGCGAAAGTAAATGCGTAGAAACCGAGCCCACTCCAAGGCGTCCAGGTCCCCGTAGCGAGGATGAGACCAGCGCACGTGTTCCAGGAAACCGACGGTGTTCGAGCGCAGCAACGCGACGAAGCCCGCGGTCCATTCCGTGTGCTGCCGCGCCAGGTCCCGGGCCGGGAGGACGACGGCGTCGGGGTCCGTGCCGGGCAACGGACGCAGGTCCGCAGGCAGGTGCCAGGTCAGCATGAGCGCCTTCAGGGTAGCGGCCTGCCTCGGGCTCCGCGCCCGAGGCCGGGTCAACGCCCCGGAGGCCGCGACCACCCGTAGACCGTCCAGCACTGCCGTCCCCGTCATCGATAGGTGATGTACCAACTGGGCGGTGCCCCAGCGGCCGTGACCCGTGCCCCTCCAGCGATCCGGGTCCCCGGAGGCGCCGGTGATCAGGGCCTGGGCGATGCGGTTGGCCGCGCGTACGTCCTCCTCCGCACGCTCGAGGCGCCGCTCAGCCTTCAAGAGACACCCCGCCCATGGCGACCTCGTAGATGGCTGCTCCCGCCCCCGCCCCGGGACAGAGCCCCGCATAGCGAGCGATCGCCGACTCGATCGCCGAACGGGCATCAGGCTGCGCCAGGACCTGCACCAATCCACCCCAACCGGCACCGGCATAACTCGCGCCCAGCACCCCGGAGGCGCCGCGAAGCTCGTCCAGCAAGGTCCGCACCTCCGGCGTGCCGCAGTCCAGGTTGTTGGTGAGGCTCTCCGCCGAGGCCCACATGAGCCGACCGAACCCGACGAGATCTCCTCGCGAGAACGCCTGCGTGCCCAGCTTGACCCGCTTGACCTCGGAGAAGTAATGCTCCGCCCGCCTCACCAGCGCTGGTGCCAGGTCCTTGCGTCCTCTCCGGTAGGTCTCCGGTGTCACGTCCCGCAGGACGGGAGGCACGGAGGTGGCCCCCAACCGCCGACCAGCTTCGCCACACTCCGCCACCCGCTGGTTGTAGGGCGTCTCCTGCAACCGGCGGGGCACCCCGGAGTCGATCAGGTACCAGTCGCACGACGGCGCTCGCCGGGCTGCCCGGTGCAGACGCACCTGCTCCGCACGACAATCGATCCAGATGAGGGTGTCGTCCTTCCCGTGGAGAATGGTCACCGGGTCCAACAACCCTACGGCGACCCCTGTCGCCCGTTGCTCCGCCCGCTGCACCAGTTTCGCGCCCTCCATGGGATCAATGCGCAGCTGGTTGATCTCTGCCAGGGCCAGGAGCACGGCCACCTGAACCGCGGCGCTGCTACCGATGCCACCGGAAGGCAGCCCACCGACCACGTGGGCCTCCATCCCCTGGTCGAGGTGGTAGTCCTCCATCAGGGCCTGGACCACGCCCCAGACGTACGCGGTCCAGGACTCCTGGGAAGGCGCGGCCGAGGTGGACAGAGGGACCTCCGCCACCTCCTGGTGATCATCTGACACCACGCGCGCCACACGATCCGATCCAGGGCGGAACGAGATCGTGATCCCCCGATCCGTTGCGAACCCACAGGTGACGCCGTCCTGATGGTCCGTGTGGGCGCCCAGGGGGCTGATCCGGTACGGGACCCTGAGCGTTCGGCATGGCCTCCGACCCTCGCCGAAGACCGCCTCCAGGGTCCGCCCGTGGGATGCCGCTGGCTCGCTCACGACCCCATGGTCAGATCCGGAACCCGCCACCGCAAGGGGGGCCGCAGCGCGACCATCCGCCACCCCGGGGATCGGGGTTGACATGGCCGCGACCAACGTGTGAAGGTCGGGGGCTGTTTCGGGGCAGAAACCCCGTTCCCCTTAGTCAATGCGGCATCGTCGATCGAGTGCTACGGGTGACTCCGTGCACGTTGCGCGCGGGCCCTCCGCGTTCGACGGCGACCCGCCAACGGAGGACCTCATGTCGTTTCGATTCGTTATCAGCCTGACGCTGGTCGCCATGGTCGCGGCCCCGGTAGCCGCTCAGGGCGTCGGCAGCGTGAGCGCCGGCCCCTTCGATGCGCAGACCCCCACGGACCCCGTGAACGGAACCGCGGGTAACGCCGGGCTACTGGGCGTCGAGTACACCAACGCCGCCGCCGGCTCACAGCCGACCCTCGGCCAGCTCATCAACCCCTCCGCCTACGCGGAGTCGTTCTGGGTGACCGGTCGCGGGAGCGCGGACCCCAACACCGGGACCTGGGTTCAGACCGGACCTCACTCGGTCTATCAGTACGACATGAGCGGCACCCTGCTCTACTCCTTCAGCCAGAGCACCGCGTCCAACGCCACCACCTGGGGGCACCGGGACATGGCCGCCGACAGCTCCGGCGAGTACATCATGGTCGGTGACGACACCGGAGTTCAGTGCTTCGACCGCCACGGCAACTACGCCCTGGCCGGCGCCTTCGTCGCCATCGTCGCCGACAACGGCCCCCAGCTGGTGACCTTCCCCATCGCGCATCCGCCGTCCACCACCGGCTCCGGCAGTCACCCGGCGTTCCCGCGTGCCCTGGCCTACAACCCGGCCGGTAACGGCGGCAACGGCTCGCTGTGGACGGCCAACTTCGCCTCCGACCTGGTGGAGTTCGACCTCGCCGGCAACCCCCTCGCCTCCTGGCCGTTCAACGGCAGCTGGTCCATCTACGGGCTCGGCTGGGACAAGGAGCGCGGCACCCTCTGGGCCTCCACCTCCCCCAACCAGGGCGACATGGCGGAGATCGACCCGGCCACCGGACTCGAGACCGGCAACCGGATGATCCGCGCCGTGGGCGGCGCCCAGGGCGGCGCTGACGTGGCCTATCGCACCAGCCCGGGGTCGCCCTACAGCGAAGTGGTGTACCTCTCACAGGCCGCCCCTGACAGCGTCGTCTTCCAGCGCCTCGACCTGTACACGCCGACGCCCGGTTCCGGCTACCCGGACGAGGTTACCGTGGAAGTGGACGCCTCCGGCGCATTCGCGGCGGGCGGGTTCACCACGGGCAACCGTAACTTCTTCGACGGTGACCTCCTGACCTGGCAGTACGGCATCGGCGCCTCCGGCACCCTTCCCGTGGGAGCTCCCGCCGTCCTGATGGCCAACATCGACGGCGTCTTCGGCAGCACCCTGGGGGTTCCCGAGTTGATCATCCCCACCGCCTTCTCGGTTCCAGCGGCCAACCCCGCGGCGAACTTCGAATTGGGCAACACCCTGGGGGTCCCCTCGGGCCTCACTCCCATCGGCCTCGGACCCCAACTGGTGGGCGACCCGGCCGCGTCCTTCCCGGCGCCGCCGTTGTTCTTCCCGGCCGGCGCGGTGATCACGGTCCAGGGCTTCGTCGCTGACGTGGGCGGCATCTACACCGGCAACCCCTTCCCGGGCTACGCCACCAACACCGCCACCTTCACCGCCCAGGGCAGCCCTCCGTGCACCGCCCAGGGGGCCACCTTCAGCGCCTCCGGCACCAACAACTTCGGCGCCTCGGTGCCCATCGGCACCGCATACTGGACCTGCGCCAACAACTCCATGGGCGCCAACATCCTGTCCATCACCCTGGACTGGACCCAGGCGAACGTGGCCGGCGCCAACACCACGGTGTTTGACTACGACCAGACCGGCATGACCGGCGTGGCCGTGACCACCGCCAACTTCCAGAACGGCAACTCCGCCGTGGCGGGCTGCGAAGGCACCATCATCACCGATCCGGGCCTGGACTTCGGTCCCACCAACTCCATCGTCCCGGGCTGTGACCCGGCCGCCTTCTGCGGCTGGTCCACCACCGCTGCTCTCGCGGGCAACACTCCGATCCTGACCTTCACCTTCGGCGCCGGCGGCGATCCCTTCGGCCCGGGTGAGACCTTCGGCTTCAACGCGGACACGGATGGCGGCAACGGCATCACCGGCGAAGCCATGGCGGGCCTCCAGGTCACCATCGTGTGGGACAACGGTTGCGTCACCATCGGCTACCTGGCGAGCAACGGCGCCGGGACCAACGCCTCCAGCGTGAACCTCTGATCCACCGACCCCCTCGCGGCTGATGCCGCAGGACGGCGCGTCGCCCTCCCGGGCGCGCGCCGTTTTTTGTTTCTCACGGCCCGTGGTCACACAACCAGTGACCCGCTCCGAGCAGGGCCCACGATTTCTAACCAAAAAAACCGGCAGCCCCTCCGTAGGATGGTTGTCGCGGGCTGCAGCCCCGTCGCCCTGCCGCTGCTGCGCTTGGAGTCGGTCGCCCACGCATCGGACCTCCGACCCATCGCACGCCCGCCCGAGGGAAGGAGAGGACATGCAACGCTTCTTGACCATCATCACGCTGGCCGCCGTAACCGTGACCCCCGTTCGCGCCGATCCCGTGACCGCCGGGGCGATCCTCGCAGCCACCGCCGCCCTGGCGAATCCGGTGAGTGGTCTCCCACACTGCGTACCCACGGCCGCCAGCGCCCCGAACGGCCAGTCCGTCGTCGCCTGGGTGGACGAGGTGAACGGCGTCCGCGCCTTGCGGGTCCAGTTCATGGACGCCACCGGGGCCGTGGTGAGCGGCCCCTCGGCCCTCAGCCTGGGCTCCCTCAACCCCGTGAACACGGCCTGCGCGGCGACCCCCAACGGGTTCATGGTCGCCTTCGACGCCGACACCGCAACCACCGTGGGTCTCCGCGACATCCACTACCGCACCTTCGACCTGGCGGGGAACCAGACCGGCTCCGGGCAAGCGAACCTGCTGACGAGCCTCGACGAAGGACGCGTCAAGGTGGCGGGCAACTATCCCGGCAACTACGCAGTGGTCTGGGTGCGACGCCAGAGCTTCGGCAGCACCCCTTCTGCGGGCGTGTACCTTCGGAGATTCGACAGCCAGGGGACTCCCCTGGACGCCGGGGAGATCCGCGTGGACGACCCCACCACCCTGAGCTTCAACGGACAGGACGGCCCCAGCGTCGGGCTCTGGAACAACGGACGAGCGATCGTCGCGTGGCACGACGGCGTCTTCAACGCAGGGGTGTCCGTACCTTCCCCGGACGGCCACGGCATGGGGATCGTCTATCGCATCCTGGATTCCACCATGGCGCCGGCGACGGCCCCCATGGTGGCCAACGCCAACACCGCCAACGACCAGTTCGACCCGCTCATCGCCACGGACTACCGCGGACGCGCCACCATCGCGTGGTGCGGTGACATCCAGCCGGTGACCGTGGACGCCTGGTGCCGCCGCTTCGATACCCAGGGCGCGAGCCTCGACACCACCGACTTGAACCTGACCCCGGGCAACCTGGCCAGCAGCCAGTTCGCCATGGACGTGGAGATGACCTCCAACGGGGAGATCGTCGCCAGCTGGCAGGACGGCACCAGCACCACGGGCCAACCGGCTCCGCGCTGCGGCTGGGCTCGGCTCGACCAGAACCGGGTGGTGTTCGACTCCGGCGTCACGGAGAGCGGCGGCTCCTCCGCCGACATCCACGGCTTTCCCCGGCTCGGCTGTGACCAGTACGGGAACTTCATCGCCGCCTGGCAGGTGATCACCACCGCCAACAACTCCGCCGCGGTCCGGGTCCGACGCTACCAGCGCAACATGATCAGCGTGACGTCCCTCACTCCGGCCATCGGCGGTTTCCTCACCGTGTCCCTCGACAGCCCCTCGGACGCCAACAACCCCTACCTGCTGGGCGCATCCGGAGGGCCGGGCCCGTTCACCGTGGACACCCGGACCGTGGGCCTGTCCATGGACCCGCTCCTGGACTACGTGGTCAACCAGGGAGGCGGCATCGCGGGCCCCATCTTCTACAACTTCACGGGGGTCCTGGACGGCAACGGCCAGAGCAACTTCCCGGGAATCATCATCCCCAACCTCCCGGCGCTCAGCGGTGCCAGCGTCTGGTTCACGTTCGCCACCGGAGGAGGCTCCGGGGTCCCCAGCGGCGTCAACACCGTCAGCCACAGCCTGTCGGTGACCATCCAGTAGTCCCCGACCACGGCGCGGGTATCACCGCAGGCGGACCAGCAGTCGAGCGACCCGGCGCTGCACGGCGGGTCCGTGGCGCACCAGCAGGTTGCCGCCGTGGTGCTCGATGCTGGCTCCGGGGACCTCCCAGACCCGCTCGCCGCCGGTGTTCTGGCGCACCAGCTCCACCAGCGCATCCGGCGTCATCCGCGGCTCCGGCCGCTCGTCCGTCGCGTCCAGCGGTCGCGGCGGACCGGCCGTGATCCCGAGCCTCACCGCCGGTGGAAAGTCCGGCGGCGTGTACAGGATCAGCCGGACCTGGTGAACCCGCAGGGCCATCTGCCCTCTTAGCGCGTCCTCCGGGCTGGTCACCAACAGGACCCCATGCCTGCGAACGACCCTCACGTCGTATTGTTGCTGCAGCAGCTTGAGGATGGTCAGGGCAGTGACGTCCCGCAGAATCAGGTCGACCGGCTCATCAACGCGATCCCGGATCGCCCTGCCCAGGACGAGGTTCTCACCAGCGCGACGACGGACCTGATGGATCGCCTCCTTGAGCGGCACCTGATCCCAGTCGACGGACATCCGGGTCGCCTTCAGTCGCAGTTCTGAGACGCGCCCGGGGGACGACGAGGGAGCCGCGTCGAGGCCGACACCCTGTGCGGATGTAAGGCCGCAAAGGAGCGTCGATAACGTCCAGGCGATCGCGTTCTTCATGACCTCTGGGATTGTCCGCGAAGGACGTCAAAACGCCAAGAGAGACCCGGATGAACCCCCGGATCCACGGCAGCGGACAAGGTGTGGCGAGACATCATGGTCCTCGGTTACACTGGATCTCTGTCGAGTCTCATGACTTGCTCCTCGTTCACGAGGCTCGTCGAACGCACTCCACCCGCCCCACCCTGCCAAACCCCACCTACCTTCGAACCCCACCCCACCCGCCATGACCGAAGTCCGCAACCGCTCCAGGCTGGCTGAATCTGCGTACCGACTCGTCCGCGAGGCCATCATCGGTCTGACCCACGTGGACGAGTTCTACGCTGCCAGCAGCATCATCCCGAACCTGGTGATCGTCCGCGCCGTCGCCTATGACGACGGCACCCATGACATCATCGTCTCCGGGTCCTCGGTCCAGGTGTCCTTCGCCTCTACCTGCGAAGGCGAGCTCCTCAGCGCGACCCTATGGGATCGCCACCCCAGCAACGACGAGCTCATCCTGGACCGCCTCGAGGGCCTGAACCCCGCCTCTACCAGCATCCAGCGCAACTCCAGCTGCTACATCGGAGGGCACCTGGATCGGGCCGAGGCCAACTGAACGAGGGTCAGTAGCCGATACGCACCGCCACGATGAGCGCGACGCAGCAGACGACGTAGATCTTGAGCAGGAACGGCACCACGAACCGGACCCACTGACCGTACGGCACCCTGGCCAGCACGAGCATCCCCATGAGCAGGGCGTTGGTGGGGACGATCATGTTGGTGAAGCCGTCGCCCATCTGGTACGCGAGGACCGCCACCTGACTGCTGACCCCGTCGAGCTGCTCCGCCAGCGGCGACATGATGGGCATGGTGACGTAAGCCTGACCGCTGCCGGAGGGGATGAAGAAGTTGCAGACGCTCTGCACCAGGAACATGCCCATGGCGGAGATCTCCGCCGGCAGCCCTTGCAGGAGCGACGCCAGGGAGTCCACCACCGTGTGGATGATCTTCCCCTCCTCCATGACCACCTCGATGGTCCGGGCGAAGCCGATGAGCAGGGCCGTGGTGGTCATCTCCGCGGCCCCGGCGCAGAACCGGGTCGCGGTCACGTTGGGGCTCAGGCCACCGCACAGCGCCGCGACGAGGGCGATGCCGAGGAACACCGCCATCAGCTCGTGGAAGTACCACCCCGCCGAGGCGACGCCCCAGACGATCAGGCCCACGCCCGCCACGAAGGCCACCAGCACCAGGGCCCGGCGCCCCGTCATGGCCGTGTCCTTCGGCAGGTCATAGCCGACGGAGTAGTCGACGTTCGCCACGAGGCTGCGCGACGGGTCCCTCCGGACCCGCGACGCGTAGCGCATGATGTGGTGGATCGTGACCGGGAGGCAGACCGCCAACAGCACCCAGCGGAACGCCTGCCCTGAGGTGGGCTCGAGCCCCGCGATGTCCTGGGCCACGAGCACCGTGAACGGGTTCAGGGCGGCGCATCCGTAGCCGATCCCCGCGGCCAGATAGACGATCCCCATGGCCACCATGGCGTCCATCTTCAGGGCCAGGCACATGGTCACCAGGATGGGGATGAAGGGCATGTACTCCTCCGCCATTCCGATGGTCGAGGAGCCCACGGCGAACAGGGTGACCATGCCCGCCACCAACAGGATGGGGGACGAGCCGAAGCCCTTGATGGAGGCGCCTATCAAGGCGTCGATGGCGCCCGTGGCACGCACCACGGCGATGACGCCGCCTACGAGGAAGACGAAGAATATGATCTCGCCGCCCTTCGCCAGGCCCTGAGGGACCAGGGTGAGGAAGGACCAGACGCCGAGGGGCTCCGCCTCCACCTCATGCCAGCTCCCGGCGATCACCTTCCGCGTGGGAGTGGACACGGTGGCCACGCCGTCTTCCGCCACGGACACCTCAGCGCCCGCTGCCGGGCTGAGTGGTTCACCCGGGCTCACGGTCGTGACCGTCGCTTCCCGATCGTATTCACCCGGGGTGACCACGTAGGTCATCACCTGGGCGACGATGATGATGCCGAAGATCAGCACCAGGGAGTGAGGAAAACGGGACTTCTTCGTGGTCATGGCAGGATCACCTCATGCGGATCACGAGGACCCGCCCTGAGTAGCCGCAACCCACCAGGCAGGAGCCCAGTCCGGGCAGCTCGCCAGATGTCAGGTGGTGGAACTTGCCGTCGTCGCGGGCCACCACCTCCGCCTCGCCGTCGTTGAGCACCACCACCTCGCCGGTGTAGCTGGCCGTGGCCAGCCGCTGTCTCGACGGGGAACCGTCGGTCGCCTCCAGCATCACCGCGCCCCGCAGACGATCGGGTGATCGATAGAGCTCCGTGGTCTCGCCGTCCCGATGGCGCCGCAGCGCGCCGTCGTTGGAACAGAACAGGACCTCTTCGGCCGTCGCCGTCACCCGCGCCAGAGGCGCCGGGCAACGGGCGAGGGGGCGACATGCCCAGCCGTCCTCCCCGAGGCTCAGGGCCACCAGGGAACCGTCCTCGTTGGCCACCACCGCTCCTCCAAGGCCCACGGCCACGCCCTTGGCCTTCGCCCCCACGTCCACCTGAGCGAGCTTGCGCCAGCCGCCGGCGGACAGCCCGAGCAGGTGGGCGTTGTGGGTGTAGCCCGCGACCATGACCTCCGCACCGGCGTGGCCCGGGTCGAGCTCTCCGATCGCCACGCCGTGCAGGAGCTTCTCGTCCTCCAACACCACCTGGTGGCGCCATCCGTCGGCCTCACGCCACGCGTGGACGGCGACGCCGGGGCCTCCGTCATCCTCCCCCCCCTGCTTGGCGCCCACCAGGATCAGCTCATCGCCAGGGTGATCCGGGTCCAGGTCTCCCGCCGCCACCTGGATCATCTCACCGGGCAGCTGGCAGATGGCCTCCACCACGAACCCACCCTCGCCGTGGCTGACCATGTAGGCGGCGCCCGTGCTCGCCACCACCGCGATCTCCTTACCTGGGAGCGACGGGTCCAGATCCGCCACCACACAGCCGCCGAGCTTGGCGTCCGTCTCCAGGGCGATGAGCGTCTCCCAACCAGCTTCCGCTTCCACGGCGGACGAGCAGCCCCAGGCGAAGAGACAAGAGGCGAGTACGACGGCACGCATGAGAGTCCTCCGGTGCGGCGGGAGCGTGGTCGGGGATCTTAGCAGGGCTCCGCGAACAAGCGGGCCACCTCGGAGCGGAAGCGGTCACCCTGTTCACCATAGGTGGCGACCAGGCCGGGGTCCGGCTCCACCGGCTCCCCCTCCGTGGCGACCACGGCGGAGGCCAGGACGTCGATGTCCGCCTCCAGCCCCTGCTCGCGGCGATCCGTCCAGAGAGCCTGCAGCGCGCCCCCCAAGGCGCCGGACTCCGGCTCCGCCAGCACCGTCACCGGCGCGCCGAGGCACGCCGCGAGGATCTCGCGCCACAGCGGATTCCGGGCTGCGCCGCCGACCAGTCGCACCGCCTCCACGGAGATGCCCAGGCCCCGGAGTCGCTCGACCCCCCAGGCCAGGTTCAGGCTGGTCCCCTCCATGGCGGCACGGAACAGGTGCCCGGCGGTGAGCAGCCCGGGGCGCATGCCGAGCATGGCGCCGGTGGCGTCTGGCAGATCAGGCACCCGCTCCCCCGAGAGGTAAGGCAACCACAGGAGCCCCTCGCACCCTGCAGGCACCGCGGCCGCGGCGGCCGTCAGCCGTTCGTGCGCTCCTTCGTCGTCGCCGTGGAAGGCCGTCCGCACCTCCTCCGTGACCCCCGTCAGGTTCATCACACACAACAGCGGCAGCCAGCCACCGGTGGAGTCACAGAACGGAGCGATGAGCCCGTCCGGGTCCACCACGGGCTCGGACGCGTGACAGAACACGGTGCCGGACGTCCCCAGGCTGACCACCACCACGCCGGGTCGGGTGGCCCCGCTGCCGATGGCGCTCATCATGTTGTCGCCACCCCCGGAGGAGACCAGGGCCCCCTCCGGGAACCCCGTCAGGGCGGCCCCGTCCGCGGACAGGCGTCCCGCAGGCGTCCCTGCGTCGATCAGCTCGGGGAGCATGTCGCACACCCGGGGATCGATCACCGAGACCTCGTGGAGGTCGAAGGACCGGGAAGGAGCGTGGAAGAACCCCGTCCCGGAAGCGTCACCGGCTTCCATGGAGAACGCCCCGGTCAGCCGGAAGTTGACGTAGTCGTGGGGCAACAGGATCGTCCGCAGCCGCGACCAGTTCTCCGGCTCGTGGCGCTTGAGCCACAGGATCTTGGAGGCGGTGAAACCCGCCGGCACCGACCGCTCGTAGAGGCTGGACAGCTCCGCCGCTTCAGCGGCAGTGGACGTGTCGCACCAGAGCTTGGCGGGTCGGATGACCTGGGCATCTACGTCCAGCGGGACGAAGCCGTGCTGCTGTCCCGACACCCCGATCCCACGGATGCGCGCCGGGTCCACCTGCGCACACAGCTCGGCGCAGACGGTACGGATGGCGTCCATCCAGGTCTCCGGGTGCTGCTCAGCCGCTCCCGTCGGGAGCCCCTCCAGGAGGCCATGGCCCGCGGAAGCGCGGCCGATGATGGCGCCGGACTCCGCGTCCAGGACCATGCCCTTGGTGCCCTGGGTGCCCGTGTCCAGGCCGACCCAGCATCCATCCCCCAGCGCCCCCATGGAGCTCAGCCGCGGACGCCCAGGAGGTGCTCGATCATGATCTGATCGAGCCGCTCATAGCCCAGCCCCCGGCGGGACAACGCGAGCGGGTCCAGGTCCAGGCTGCGGACCTTGGCCACGTTCTCACGGGAGTAGGACTGGAGCAACGGATCGATCTCCCAGCTCTCCTGATCCTTGAGCAGGTCCTGCACCTCCCGGTCCCCGTCGAAGGCCTTCGCCTTGGCGGCCAGGATGTTGTAGGTGCGCATGCAACCGGCGGCGAAGTCCCAGACGCCGGCCTCGTCCTCCGTGCGGTAGGCGTGGGCATCGAAGTGGCGCGGCCCTTCGTAGGGAGCCCGCCCGTTGGTGCCCTGCAGCAACCGCACCAGCAGGAACGCCTGCTTCAGGTCCTCGGAGCCGAAGCGCAGGTCCTGGTCGTAACGCCCGATCTTCTGCGCGTTGAGGTCGATGTGGAACAGCTTGTCCGCCTCCATGGCCTGAGCCACACCCTGGGCGAAGGCGAGCCCGGCCATGGTGTCGTGGGCGACCTCCGGGTTGACCCCGACCATCTCCGAGTGGTCCAGGGTGGTGATGAAGTGGAGCATGTGCCCGATGGTGGGAAAGTAGATATCCCCTCGGGGCTCGTTGGGCTTGGGCTCCAGGGCGAAGCGCAGGTTGTAACGCTGATCGCGGACGTACTCGCAGAGGAAGTTGATGGCGTCCCGGAACCGCTTCACCGCGTCCCGCGGGTCGCGGCAGGCGTCCGCCTCCGCCCCTTCCCTGCCGCCCCAGAACACGAACGTGGTGGCGCCCAGCTCAACCCCCAGATCCATGGCGTCCATGGTCTTCCGGAGGGCGAAAGCACGCACCTTCGGGTCATTGGCCGTGAAGGCCCCGTCCTTGAAGACAGGATGAGTAAAGAGGTTGGTGGTGGCCATGGGCACCACCATCCCATGGTCTTCGAGGGCCTTGCGAAAGTCACCCACGATGGCGTCGCGCTCGGCGGCGTTGGCCCCGAACGGGACCAGGTCGTTGTCATGGAGGTTCACACCCCAGGCCCCGACCTCCGCCAGCTTCTGGACGATGTAGCAGGGGTCCATGGGCTCCCGGACCGCGTCTCCGAAAGGGTCCCGCCCGGGGTTACCGACGGTCCAGAGTCCGAACGAGAAGCGGTCATCCTTGGTAGGCGCGAACGAGTCCATGGCGTATCAACTCCGGGTGAGAGGCGGGCCGCGACGATACCATAGGCCCCCATGACCGCCCCAGTCTTCGACACCCATTGCCACCTGACCCACGGCGACCTCGGCGACCAGGCAGAGCAAGCCTGGCAGAGAGCCCGTGACGCCGGCGTGTGCGGCGCCGTCCTCATCGGCATCGACCTGGAGTCATCCCGCGAGGTGACCCGGTGGGTGAAGGACAAGAGCGACCTGTGGTGCACCGTCGGCATCCACCCCAACAGCACCGCCGCCGCGGGGGTGGACGACCTCAGTTCGATCCGCGAGCTGACATCCCACCCTCGCGTGGTGGCCGTGGGTGAAACCGGCCTGGACACCTACTGGGATGACGCACCGCTGTCGACCCAGATCACGTCCCTGGAGGGGCACGCCGAGCTGGCGTTGGAGACGGGGCTGCCGCTGGTCCTCCACTTGAGAGACGCGTTCCCGGAAGCGCGGTCGGTCCTCGCCCCCTTCGCCGGACGAGGGCTGAAGGCCGTCGTCCATTGCTTCACCGGCGGACCGGAGGACCTGAGCCCGTTCCTGGACTGGGGCTTCATGATCTCGTTCTCCGGCATCCTCACCTACTCCGGCGCGGGCCGCCTGAGGGAGGCCGCCCGCGAGGTGCCGCTGGACCAGTGCCTCGTGGAGACCGACGCCCCCTGGCTGACCCCGGCCCCGCACAAGACCAGCGACCTCAACGAGCCGGCCTTCATCGTCCACACGGTGAAGAAGCTGGCGAGCGCCCTGAAGCTCCCTCGGGACGAGGTCGCGCACGCCACGACCCGCAACGCCCACCGGTTTTTCGGCATCGAACAGTAGGTAACTGCGATCTGTGCCCCTGCTCATTGACCGGCGCTGATACAGTCGATTGCCGTCATGCGTAGAACCCCACTGCTCCTCCCAGCCGTCCTCGCCGTCCTCGCCGCCAACACCGCCACCGCGCAGGCCCCTACGGGATACGTCACCTGGCTCGACAAGGAGACCGGCCTCACGGCCCATGTCCCGAAGAACTACCGCCAGATCCCCCAGCCTCCCACCGAAACCGTGACCCGGGCCAGGCTCCTCGCCAAGACCAGCCCTGCTCAACTGGCTCGCATGAAGGCCCGCCCGTCCCTGTACGTCTTCCTCTTCGAGTGGTCCGAAGGAGCCGGGGTGACTCCGGGCAAGTCGGCGACCGACACCGAAGAGAAGGTGGAAGTGCCCACGTCCATCAGGGAGATGATGGAGAGAGCGAAGGAGGTGCGGAGCTTCGAGGAGTTCAAGAAGAAGAAGCTGGGACGCCTGCAGGCCGTCCCCTACAAAGACGCCGAAGGGATCTACCAGCTCCTCCCCAACAACTCACAGAAGCTCTCGGACCACACCTTCTGCGGCTGGCTGGTGATGAAGCGTCAGGGGCCCGTCGCCTACGGCGTCTACTCCCTGACCTGGGGCGCTCACCACAAAGCCATGAGGTCCATCACGGCGCGGGTGGCGAGGAGCCTCAAGCTCCCCGAGGGTCGGCGCCTCGAGACCGCCAAGAGCGACGTGGAGCGCAAGCTGGACCGCCTCTACCGCGGCAAGAGCTACCGGCACATCCCCCACCGCCGGACGATCCGGAAGGGCCTGGCCCGAGGATGGCGCGCCAAGGACACCGAGAACTACATCATCGTCTACAACGCACGCAACGAGCAGCTCATCAGCCGCGTGACCAAGAACATCGAGGCCATCCGCGCCTACTACGAGGAGCTGTTCCCTCCATCCAGGCCCGTCACCGAGGTGAGCGTTGTTCGCATCTGCCGCAACCAGGGCGAGTACATGTCCTACGGCGGCCCCCGCGGCACGGGCGGATTCTGGCACCCGGGCAACGAGGAGCTCGTCCTCTACGACTATCGTCAGACCACCCTGGACGCGGACCGGCAGGGCAAACGGCTCAAGCGCAAGACGAATGACAAGGACTCCCTCCTGGTGCTCTACCACGAGGCCTTCCACCAGTACGTCTACTACGCCGCCGGAGAGGTCGCGCCCCACGACTGGTTCAACGAAGGCCACGGGGACTTCTTCTCCGGCGCGTCCATCTCCTCCGGTGGCAAGCGGGTGACGCGGGTCAGACCCTCCTGGTGGCGCATCCACCGGGCGAAGGACCAGATGGAGTTGGGCAAGGGGCGCGTCGGGCTCGAGAATCTGCTCACCGCCGATCGCAAGACGTTCTATGGGAAGAGAAGGTCAGACTACTACGCAGCGGGGTGGTCGTTCGTGTACTTCATGCGGACCTCCCCCGTGGTCGCCAAGAACCCTCGCTGGAACGGGCTCCTGGACCTCTACTTCGAGACCCTCAAGACCTCCTACAACGAGTCCCTCCTCAGCATCCGAACGGAGCGGGCGGACGTGGGTGAGGAGCTGGCGCCCGCGACCCTGGAGATCAAGCGGACGGCCCAGGGAGAGGCCAGGGACGAGGCCATCGCGAAGATGATGGACGAGCTGGACGTGGGCGCCCTGGAGTCCCAGTGGACGAAGTTCATCAAGAAGATGCGTGACCCGTGGCCCAACCGACGAGCCCGGCGGGACCCCTGATCCAGGGGCCCCCCCTCACCGACCCTTGGAGCCCTTCAGGTGGGTCTCGAAGTAGTCGGTCATCTTGGCGATGAAGTGGGCGAAGTCCTTGCCCCGCAGTCCGTGGAGCTGGCCGGGGTAGATCATGTAGTCCACGGGCGCGCCGGCGTCCACGCACTTGTCGACGAACGCCACGGACGACTGCCACATGACCGTGTCGTCGGCGGTGCCGTGGACCACCAGCAGCCGCCCCTTGAGCTTCTCCACATGGCTGCCAGGGTCGGCCTCCTTGTAGCCCTCCGGGTTCTCTTCCGGAGTGTCCATGTATCGCTCGCCGTAGCCGGTTTCGTAGTAGGCCCAGTCCGTCACCGGCGCGCCTGAGACGCCCACGGAGTACAGGTCCGGCTGACGGGTCATGAGCGTGCAGGTCATGAACCCGCCGTAGGACCAACCCGTCACCCCCACCCGGGTGGGGTCCGCGTCGTCCCGGCTCAGGACGTGCCGGAGACCGGCCACCTGATCCGCCGCCTCCAGCGTCCCCAGCTTGCGATGCACGGCCTGATACCACTCGGCGCCGCGGTTGGTGGTCCCTCGCCCGTCCAGCATGAAGCAGATGTAGCCACGCTGGGCCATGGCGTGGAGCCAGAGGTTCCAGCGCGAGAACCCGGAGAGCCACTGGTCCGTGACGAGCTGGCTGTGGGGGCCCCCGTAGACGTAGTTGATGACCGGGTACCTGGTGTTCTCCGCCGACTCCGGCGGCAACACCAGATAGCCGTGGAGCTCTGCGCCGTCGCCGTCCGCGTTGGTGGTGAAGAAGCTCTCACGACACCTGCGGAACCCCTCGAACGGGTCCTTGGCCTCATGCACCCGACGCAGGACCTTGCCGTCCGCGACGTGGAGGAGATCCGTGGCCAGCGGCAGCGACAGGTTGGTGTGCACGTCCAGGGCGTGCGTCCCGTCGGGAGACAGGGCCACGTCGTGATGCCCCCTGCCGGAGGTCACCGCGCGCTGGCTCTTCCCGTCCACGGACGTGTAGTAGAGGTGCTTGTGAAGGGGATTCGGCCCGGTGGTCACCCAGTAGAATCCCTCCCCGTCAGGGGCGAACCGTACGAACGAGTCCAGGTCGAACGCGCCCCTCGTCACCGGTCCCACCAGGCGACCGTCTCCCCGGTAGCGCCACAGGTGACGATGTCCATCCCGGTAGGACGCCCAGAGGAAGTCCCCGGAGCCGTCGGGCAGGAACAGGGGGCCGTGCTCGGGCTCTACCCATTGATGGTCGCTCTCCACGAACAGCAGGCGAAGGCGCTTGCCGGACGACGCCTCGTACTCCACCACCTCGCAGCGGGTCTGGGCGCGGTTCACGTGAGCCACGACGATGGACTCTCCCGACGGATGCCAGGTCACGTTGGTGAGGTACTGATCGCGCTCCGGATCCGTGTCCAGCCAGACGGTCCTGGACGACGCCGCGTCGTGGACGCCGATCCGCACCACGCTGCCCGGCCGGCCCGCCATCGGGTAACGACCATCAACCGTCGCCGCCGGACGCGGCGCGAAGTCTACGTAGGGGTAACTCTCGATGGGATTGAAGTTCTCCTGATAGAAGGCCACGCGCCTTCCAGTGGGGTCCCACCACAGGCCGTCGCTGATCCCGAACTCCACGCGCGAGACCGAGACCCCGTGGGTGAGCCCCGCGCTACCGCCCTCCGTCACCCGGCGATGCTCCTTGCCTCCCATGAGCAGGTACACGTCGTGCCCCTTCACGTAGGCCGTGTGCCCGCCCTTGGGGGACGGCACCACCGGGTCTGCTCCCTCCACCGCCGGCACGAGCACCGTGGCAACCAGCGGCTCCGTCCGCACCGACCAGGTGCCTCCGGAGGCGGCGATCTCGAACCTCCCGTCAGACTTCCAGGCCATGCTCAGCAGGCTCTGGGGCGACGGGCTCTTGGCTCCGGCCTTGGTCAGCGCTGCCGCCAGGTCAGGCCAGGTCATCAGGGTCGCCACCTCACCGCTGATGGACTGCGTCTTGACCTGGATGACGTTGTCCTCGCGCTTCACGTAGGTGAACCGCTTGCTGTCGCCGTGCCAGTTCAGGGCCGGCAACCCGCGGGGCGCGAATTGACCGGCGTTGACGCTGGCAGAGATGGGAAGCAGCTTCTCCTGACCGTGGGCGGGACCGACCAGCAGGACCGACAACAAGGCGAACATACGCATCACAGATCTCCGAGAGGTCAGGAGTATAAGGCGTGGGGGCATGCTCAGACGACCGCGGGGCGGAGCAACTCCAACGACCCCGCTTCGGCGTCGAGCCGTGCCCGCACGCCGTAGGGGACCGTCGTCTGGTTCGGGATGTGCCCGCACCGGAATCCCCAGAGGACAGGGACGTCCAGGTCCGCCGTGAGCTCCCTCAACGTACGACCCATGGCCGACGAATCCGCGGCGCCCTCACCCTTGGGCTGAGTGAAGTGACCGAACACGACGCCGGCGCAGGCCTGCAGTTTGCCTGCGAGGCGCAGCTGGGAGAGCATGCCGTCCACCCTGTAGGGCGCCTCACCGACGTCTTCCAGGAACAGGATGCGACCACGGAGGTCCGGTTCGAACGGCGTCCCCATGAGCCTCGTGAGCAGGCTCAGGTTGCCCCCGGTGAGCGGTCCCTCTGCCACGCCCCCTCGGAGGGTCAGGGGCCCAGCCGCTTCACCCGACGACTCGGCTCCGATGCGGCCCGCCGCGGCGTCCGCCATGACCACCCGCTCCACATCAGCCCACGATGCGTCAGGGATCTGGCTGCCGGGCATGGGCCCGTGAAACGTGACCAGGCCCACCAACTTCTGGATGGCGAGGTGGAGCACCGTGATGTCCGAGTAGCCCACGAACACCTTGGGGTGCCGACGGATGATGTCGAAGTCCACGTGCGGGAGCGTGCGTAGACAACCGTACCCACCTCGCAGACACCAGACCGCGTCCACGTCCTCATCGGCGAAGGCGGCGTTGAGGTCGCGGCCCCGGGCCCGATCCTCCCCCGCCAGGTAACCGAGAGCCTCCCGGGCCGTGCTCGACATGCGAGGCTTCAGTCCACGGGCTCGCATCCGCTTGACGGCGCGGTCGTACTCCGAGCGGTCCTTCAGCGGCGAAGCGGGTGAGACGAGGGCCACGGTCATCCCGGGTCGAAGAGCCGGGGGAAGGACGGGGGCAGGCGCGGCCTCGCGGCTGGCCTCCAACAAACTGCGGGTGGAGCCCGGGAGGCCGGCGAGGGCCGAGGCGGAGAGCCCGTCCATGAAGCCGCGACGCGTCATCATCGCGTCACGATAGCACCGCCTCGGGCTCGAGCGCGGGCTCAGGCCTTGAGCCGCTTGCTCTTGCGGGCCTTGTTGCAACGAGGCCGCTTGCCGTGGTTCGCCTTCTTGATCTTGCGATTGTTGGCCATGAGAGCGTCCTCGTCGTTCCTGGCGGGAAATGCCGCGGAGGGCATGATCGCGCCTCCGACCGTGGTGTTCAAGGCGAGGCGATGGCGAGGCGGCCCGTCGGCGGCTCCCGCCCGGCACCGTCGCCCCTCCACAAGTGCGTACTCTTGCGCCACTTAACACCAACAGAACACGCCTGCCGCTCCGGCAGGAGGCCAGCTCCCCCTTCCCCCCTGCCCTGACAATTCGCTCCCAAACCCCTGATGTCATTGGGGATCTGGCAATTGGAATTGCTCCGCGAAGGGGCCACCAGTACATTGGATCATGGACGAAGGCGAGATTCCCTAACCCGCCCCGTCCCCGAAGAAAACACCTGAGGTCGCCCCCTCGGCGACGTCCACTCAACCCATCCCATGAGCCAATTCGTCAGCGGTCTATCCCAAGGTCTGTGTCCCTGCCGGCGCGCCTTGGTCTGCCTCCTGCTCGCCGCGGGCGTGGGATGCGGGCAATCCCAGCTGATGTCGGTGCAAGGGGACGGGCCCGACCATCAACTGGGCCGTGTGCTGCTGGCGCTTCCGGATGTCGACGGCGACGGACGGAGCGACTGGGCCTCCGGCGCTCCCCTCTCGACCGTCGGAACGGGTCCCCTCACGGGCCAGGTCGAGCTCCGCTCCGGCGCCGACGGAGCCCTCATCCTCACCATCACCGGCGACCAGGCCGGGCAGCGCTTCGGCGCCGCCCTGACCGTGGCCGACGTCTCCGGAGATGGCTCCCCGGAGCTGCTCATCGCCGCCCCTCTTCACACGGGATCCGCTGGGATCGCCGCGGGGCGGGTCACCGCTCACTCCCTGTCCACCGGTGCCGCCGTCCTGGTGGTGAATGGGGGCAGCGCGGGAGAGCGCTTCGGCACCGCCCTGGCTACGCTGCAAGATCTGAACGGAGACGGCGCCACCGAGTGGGCCTGCGGCGCACCGTTGTTCGATGGCGTCGTCGGACCGAACACCGGACGGGTCACGGTCCATGACGGCTCCTCCGGCACCGTCATGGCGGCCTTCGAGGGCGAAGGCGCCAACGACGAGCTGGGAAGGGCCCTGTCCCCCACCGGCGACATGAACGGCGACCTGGTCACGGACCTCGTGGCGGGCGCGCCACGACGGGACGGCCCCATGGGACCGGACTATGGCCGGGCGTATCTGCTCACCCCATTCCTCGGCCTCCTGGCCACGGCCGACGGCGCCGGCCCCGATGAGCGCTTCGGCGCCCAGGTCTCCGGTGCCGGCGACCTGAATGGAGACGGCATCCGGGACGTCCTGGTGGCTGCGGACCGGGCACCTGCCGCGGCCGGTCCCACCGCTGGCCGCGTCGACGCCCTCTCCGGCCCGACCCTCACCTCCGTCATCTGGAGCACCTCCGGCACCCAGGCGGGGGAACGGTTCGGCGCCGCCCTGACCACCGTCGGAGACATGGACGGTGACGGCGCCCCGGAGCTGGCCGTGGGCGCCCCTCTCTGGGACGGCGCCCCGGGATTCGACGCGGGCCGGGTGGCCCTGCTCGCCCCTGATACCGGCGCCCCCCTGTTCTCCATCCCCGGCCCCGCCGACTTCGCCCAGTACGGGTTCTCGGTCGCCGCCGGCGGCGACTTCGACATAGACGGCAGGCCCGACCAGCTGGCCCGCGCCCCCATCGCCGCGGGACCCGCGGGATCGCAGGCCGCACTGGTGACCGCCGTCACCCTTGACCCGCCCCTCGGCCGACAGGTGGACACCTACACGGTGGGAGCGCTCCCGCAGCGGGTCGCGGCGGCAGACGCCGACGGTGACGGTGACCTGGACCTGGCCGTCCTGTGCGCCGGTTCCATGGAGGTGCGGGTGCTCTGGAACGGCGACCACAGCCACTCCGGTCCGTCCCACGGCCCAGGGGTCTTCGACGTCATCCCCCAGTCCGCCGTTCCGTTGCTCGCCGGGGCCCCGGTCACGGACGTGGCCATGGCCCAGCTGGACGGCGACCCGATCGCCGAGCTCGTGGTCAGCCGCCAGGACGGCACGGTGGAGATCGTGGACGGTTCAGGCACGACCATGGCGCCGTCATTCGCGCCCCCGACAGGGACCATCACGGCGGACCCCCGACCGACACCGGGGGCGGTCAGCGCCCTCGCCGTCGTCGACGCGGGCCCCACGGCGCGGGTGGTGGCGGCGTTGAGCGGCACCGCCTTCGCGCCGGGGCAGCTCCGCGTCATCTCGGACCCCCTCGGCACCGCCACCGTCGGCGCCCCCATCGCGGAGGGGGGCTCGTTCTCCGCCATCCAGGCCACAGACCTGGACGGGGACGGCCACGAGGACCTCATCGCCACCAACAGCGCCACGCCCCCCGCGGGAGGAGTCCACGTGCTCCTCGGTCCGAACTGGGCCGCCGCCACCGGGAGCCCGTTCTTCGTGAGCGCGCTCCCTATCGACGCCCGACCTGCGGCCCTCGACGCCGACGGCGTGGTCAACGATGTCCTGGTGGCCGAGCTCGGCTTCCTCGGCGGTGGCGCGGGGGTGCTCTCGGACTTCACTCCCGGAGCGGGCTTCGCCCTCGCGAGCCCCTCCCCCAGTCCCCCCGCCGCGCGCTCCATCTGCTCCTGGAATCCGGGGCCCACCACGAGGGGAGCCGCGTTCGTGGACGGGCTCGGCGACCTCTCCTTGCTGGAGTCCTGGAACGGCAGCGCCTTCAACTCCAGCACACCGTTCCCGGTGGGACAGGGCATCGCTCACATCGTCTGCGCGCAGCTCACGGCGTTCGACGCCGCCTCCCTCTGCAACGGCGAGGAGCTGGTGGCGGCGGTGCGCCCCGACCATGCCGTCCGGGTCATCAGGCAGGGGGTGCCCCACGTGGCGACCCCGATCGCGGGCACGGGATGCCCGGGCGGGCCGACCCTCGCGCTCAGCGGCGCGCCCACCCTCGGCAACTCCACGTTCGCCGTGCAGTTGAACGGCGCGACGCCCGGAGTGCTGGCGGAGCTGGCCCTGGAACCGGTGTTCTCACCGGGAGCCTCCATACCTGTGTTCGCCGTGGGACCGTGCGGCTTCGCCTCCCTGTCCCTCGACTGGACCTTCATCCCCTTCACCACGGACCCGTTCGGCAGCGTTGACTGGAGCATCCTCATCCCCAACAACCCCGCGTACCTGTGCATCGACTACCTGGGCACCTGGGTGGTTCACGACGGCGGACCGGTCCTGGGTCTCACGCTCAGCCCCACGTGGAGGGTCCGCATTGGCGAGTTCTGATAGCATCAACGCACCCCGCAGATCCCCTGCCGCGGGCGTCCCCCCCCATACCCAGCAGTGTGGAGTCGTCGAATGACGGACCGTTCCGCCGTTCTCATGCGTTGCCTCGTGGCGGCGCTGATCATGACGTTGACCGTGGGAGCCCAGACCGTCGTCCGCGCCCACACGGGGGGTGCGGATAACGACCGGCTGGGGAGCGCCATCGCCGGCGGCGTCTTCGGCGCTCTCGACGCGACCGCGGATGTCGCCGTGGGCAGCCCCGGACACGACGGCGGAGGTGGTCCCGGGAGCGGGCGCGTGGACGTCTTCGACGGCAGCAGCGGCACCATCCTGTTCTCCGTGACGGGCAGCGCAGGTTCCTCCCTCGGCTCCGCCGTCGCCCTCGGCGGTGACCTGGACGGCGACGTCGAACGGGACGTCCTGGTGGGCGCACCGGGCTCCGATCTCGGACTCGGCGTCAGCCAGGGACAGGCCGTCGCCTACTCCAGCAGCACCGGGTTGCTGCTCTGGACCGTTAACGGGACAGCCGCCGGGGACGAGACCGGCGCCGCCGTGGCCATCATCGGCGACGCCGACGGGGACACCTTCCCGGACGTGGCCGTGGGCTCCCCGGGCTACGACGGAGTCGCCGGGGCCGACTGCGGCCGGGTGACCATCCACTCCGGCATCACCGGGACGCTCCTCTTGACCGCTGAGGGCACCGTCGCCGGAGCCCGCTTCGGCGCATCCCTCGCCGCCCTCGGCGACACCGACGGCGACGGCATCGAGGACCTGGCCGTCGGCTCTCCCAATCACGCCGGCCTCGCCGGCGCCGACAGCGGACGGGCGGTGGTCCTGGAGACGATAGGAGCCACGGAGTTGCGCTCCGTGGAAGGGACCGCGGCGGGCGAGCTGTTCGGCACCGCCGTAGGCAACGGCGGCGACCTGGACAACGACGGTCGGGCAGACATGGCGGCGGGAGGCCCGGGCTTCGACGGAAGCGCCGGCCTCGGCAGCGGAAGGGTCCGGGTGATCTCGGGCCGTGACGGCAGCGCGCTGCTGACCGTGGAGGGGTCCGCGGCGGGCGCCCAGCTGGGCAGCAGCGTCGGGGGCGGCGGCGACGTGGACCTGGACGGCTTCGACGACCTGATCTGCGGCGCCCCCGGCTACGACGGCGTCGCCGGCGTGGACTGCGGGCTGGCCAGAGTGCTCTCAGGCGCCGACGGCGGCACCCTCTTCCAGCGGGAGGGGGCCTCCGCCGGAGACGCGGAAGGGAGCGCCGTGGCCGGGCTCGGCGACCTGCGCGGCAACAACCGGCTGGAGGTCGCGTCCGGTGCACCTCAACGCGCCGGCGGCGGCGTCGACCGAGGCGAAGCGACCATCCTCGCAGGGGCCGCCAACGCCTCCTCCAGCGTCACCAGCTACGGAACGGACTCGCAGCCACGGGCGACGGCCCTGGCGGACGTGGACAGCGACGGCGACAACGACGTGGTGGTGCTGAACAGCGGCTCCGTCTCCGTCTTCTGGAACGGCGACCAGGCAGGGAGCACTCCCTTCGCGGACCTGTCCCAGGTGGCGCGCCTGGACGTCCCCCTCAGCGGAGGCGCCGTAGGGGTGTCCCTCGTCGTCGGCGACCTGGACGGCGACACCGCTCCCGAGGTGGTCGTTGGACGCAGCGACGGGACCGTGGACATCCTCGACGGCTCCGGGAACGGCTCCCTCACGGCCCTGGCCCTCACGGCAACCAGCCCCGTCACCGCAGACACCTCCACCACCCCCGGCGCCATCCAGGGGGTCGCCATCCTGGAGCCCGGAGTCACCGGGTCCATCGTGTGCGCGGGGGTCGGGTCGTTCATCACCTCCGGCTTCCTCAACCGCATCACCGATCCCATGGTGGCTCCCACGGTGACGGCGCCCCTGATCTCCGGCGGCGCCTTCCAGGCGGTGGTGGTCGGTGACGTGGACGGCGACCTCGTGGACGACGTGGTCGCGGCCAACGGCAGCAGCGGCAGCGCCGGCGGCATCCACATCCTCGACGGTGCGAACGGCCTCCCCCCCTTCGTGGGTAGCCCCTACAGCGCCGGAGCGGTGCCATCGGACGTGACCCTTGCCGATCTCGACGGGGACGGCGTGACCGACGACGTGGTCATCGCGTCCATCGACTTCTTCGGCGGCGGCGTACGGGTCCTGCAAGACTTCACCGCCGCGCTCGGATTCGCGGGCACCGTCGATCCTGGTCTCGTCCTGGCTCGAGCGGTGCAGCGGGCCAACCTGGACGCCGTCGCGGGGGACGACATCGCGGTGCTGGACGGCGCCGGCGACCTCGTGCACCTGACGGGTTGGAGCGGTGCCGCCTTCTCGACCCAGACGACCCACGCCACCACCGTCGGCGCGGGGGTCCAGCTGACGACCGGGAACCTCACCCTCGCGGCGTCCCCCCCCCTGTGTGACACGGACGAGGTGGTGACGGCGCACCTCTCCAGCGACCTCATCAACGTCTGGCGCAACCGCCGGGTGTTCTCCGTCACGGACGTGGCCAACACCGGGTGTCCGATCGGCGCCCCCACGGCCGTGGTGAGCTTCTCCAACGACCCGGTCATCAACTCCACAGGCCTCACCATCGACGTCACCGGCGCGTCTCCGTTGTCCATGGCCGTGCTTGGAGCGCAGGCCCTGCCCAGCGGCGGCTCGGTGACCGTGGACACGACATCCGGCTGCGGAGTCGCCATGACCGGCAGCACGTTCGTCCAGTTCCTCACCTTCACCGACGCCGTCGGCAACGCCTTCATACCGGCAGGAATCCCACACGACCCGTGCCTCATCGGTGAGCAGTTCGTCCTGCAATGGGGGGTCCTGGACGGCGGCCCCTACCTCGGGTTCTTCACCACCAGCGACGCCATCATCGTCAGCGTCGGCGAGAACTGACCCGTCGCCCTCAGAACGACACGAGGTACACGGCTCCGGACCTGGGGATGAACGAGGCGGACGACAGCGGGACCCCGACCGCCATCTCCATCCGACCGTCCCCGTCCATGTCCGCCGCCCGGACACGACGACCGAACTGATAGTCGCTCCCGGTGAACGGCTCCTCCACGGTCACCGCCTGGAGGTAGTCGGGACCGAGCATGATGTGAGCCCGGCCGGACCTCGGTGAGGCCCCGGAATAGAAGAACTCACCGACCATGAGGTCCTGGTCCCCGTCGCCGTCCCAATCACCGACGGAGACGCCGGAGCCGAACCCGCCATTGGCGACGGGTGCAGGCGAGTAGAACTGGCTGACGTTGAAGAACCCTGGACCCCGCAGCACGTAGACGCTCCCCTGCGCCGTCAGGCCGCCGCTGTCGTCGAACTCGGCCCCGGCGATGATGTCCTGATAGCCATCACCGTCCAGATCCGCGCAGGCCACGTCAGCCCCGAGCAGCCCGGATACGCTCGGGACCGGGTTCGGGAAGTACGTCCCGAGGACCATGGTGGGTCCCATCAACACATAGATGGCGCCGCTGTCGTCGGTGAGCCCGGGCTGGAGCGCCTTGAACGGCGCCGCGACCACCAGGTCGTCGAACCCGTCTCCGTTCACGTCACCGGCATCCAATCGGTAACCGAACCGGTCGCCGGGCCCCGGGATCGGGTTCTCCACTCGCACCCAGGGAGCCAGGGAAGGACCCAGGAACACGTCCACCACCCCCGCCTGGGGGACGCCAGCGGACCCGGAGCCGATGGAGGAAACGACGAGATCGCACCAACCGTCTCCATCGAAGTCACCGCAGACGGCCCGGTGACCGAACTGGCCACGGAACTCCGGCACCGGCGACTCGATGGTGAACGCCTGGGTGTACGCGGGTCCGTAGTAGATGACCACCTTGCCAGCGTCCGTCTCTCCCCCCGTATCCGACTGGCGGGCTCCCACGACGATGTCCAGGAAGCCGTCGCCGTTGAGGTCTCCGGTGGCCACGGAAACGCCGAAGTGGGCACGCACCTGCGGTGCGGGATCATCCAGGTACTGCTGAAGCACCGGCGGGTTGCCCGAGTAGATGCTGACGCGTCCGGCGATGGCCGCGGACGGAGCGTCCTCCTCGCGCGCCCCCACGATCAGCTCGTCGGCGTCATCGCCGTCCAGATCCACTGACGCCAGGGCGTAGCCGAACTGGGCCAGCTGCACGGAGCCGCCGTAGATCGCCGTCAGGTTCGGGCCTGCTCCGAACGCGCCGCCCACCACCTCCGTCACCGCCAGACCGTTGGGGGCGACCGGGTCCGCCACCGCCGCCTGGACCACCAGACGGGAGAGGGACGGGACCGCAGGAGCGGTCGCGGTGAACTCCACGCCCCACTGGGGCAGGACCCCTGGGAACCCCATGGGGAGCACCCCCGTGAAGCCGTCGATGACGCGGACGAACCCCGGGGAGATGCCCACCACCCCGGGCTCCCCGGGCAGCTCCATGGGGAGGACGCCGCCATGGGGCTGCAGGTCCGCCAACAGCATGTAGGGGCTGTGGGTCAGGGTCCCCAGGGGCGAGGTGATGTCCGCCTCCAGGACGTCACCCTCCAGGATGAGCCTCGAGAACCCCACCGCCTGCACGTCTCCAATGAGCCCCTGGAGTCGGGCGTCACGCAAGTTTCCTTGCGCAGCGCAGGTGCATGCAGACACCGCGATGACAATAATTCTGACAATCAATGGCATGGGAGAGAGCGAACACGAGGCCTCGGCGCCGCCATGCAGCGTAACCCGACCCACGCCGCGCAATAAAGTCCAAGATCCTCAATCGAGCCCCGAGGCGGCGACATACGGCGGAACAACAGAGTGGATAGACTGCCGCCCCATGAAATTACGCCTGCTCGCGTCCGTCCTCCTGTCCATGACCACGTTGACCGCCCAGGAGACCGGGCGCCCCAACTTCGTCATCGTCTTCTGCGACGACCTGGGATACGGAGACCTGGGCGCCTTCGGACACCCCACCATCCGGACCCCGAGCCTCGACCGGATGGCCAGGGAGGGCTCACGCCTGACCCAGTTCTACACGGGGGCGTCCGTCTGCACGCCCTCCCGCGCCGCGCTGCTCACCGGTCGTCTCCCGATCCGCAACGGCATGTGCTCCGACCGGCGCAGGGTGCTGTTCCCGGACTCGAAGGGCGGGCTCCCTGCCTCCGAGGTCACCGTGGCGGAGTGCCTGAAGCGCGCGGGATACGCCACCGGTTGCTTCGGCAAGTGGCACCTCGGGCACCTGCCCGAGTTCCTGCCTCGACGGCACGGGTTCGATCGCTACTACGGCATCCCCTACTCCAACGACATGGACAGGGTGAAGGGAAGCCCCAAGGGCCGGGCCGCGTTCAACGACCCCAGGTCCGAGTACTGGAACGTGCCCATCCTGAGCGACGAGGAGGTGGTGGAACGACCCGCGGACCAGACCACCATCACCCGGCGCTTCACGGACGAGGCCATCCGCTTCATCAACCAGGCGGGCGATCGCCCCTTCTTCGTGTACCTGGCCCACAGCATGCCCCACGTGCCCCTGTTCGCGTCGGAGCGACACCTGGGCAACAGCCCGCGCGGCCTCTACGGGGACGTCATCGAGGAGATCGACGCCAACACCGGGAGGCTGCTGGACCACCTGCGCTCCACGGGCAAGGACCGGAACACGCTCGTCATGTTCACCAGCGACAACGGGCCCTGGCTCGCCTACGGGCTGCAGGGCGGCAGCGCCGGCTTGCTCCGATCGGGCAAGGGCACCACCTTCGAAGGGGGCATGCGGGTCCCCACCATCGCCTGGTGGCCCGGCCGCGTACCGGCGGGCGTCACCTCGCCGGAGCTGATGACCGCCATGGACGTCCTGCCCACCCTCTGCTCCCTCAGCGGCGCCGCCCCCCCCACGGACCGGACCCTGGACGGTGTCGACGTCTCCCAGGCCCTGTTCGGAGGCGGTCCATCGCCGAGGACCGAGGTCTGGTACTACCGCGGCGCTCAGCTCTTCGCCGCACGCCAGGGCCGCTGGAAGGCGCACTTCACCACCTGGGGCGCCTATGGCGCAGCGCCCAAGCGGACCTCCCACGAACGGCCCCTGCTCTACGACCTGCACCAGGACCCATCGGAGACCAGGGACATGGCGGCGCGCCACCCGGAGGTGTTGGAGAGCATTCGGAAGGCCGTAGCGGCCCATCGCGAATCCGTGAAGGCCCCTCCATCCCAGCTCGAACGACGCTGACGAGGGACACCCCGCGCTATCCGACGGCGGCGCGCCGCTATTGACGCGGGCGATTTGCGACGGCGGACGGCCGCCCTCGGATCCGGGGGATAGTCTTCGGGTGCCAAGACGACCTTCGCGCCAAGAACCCTCACCGAGACGCCACCGATGAAGCTCCACCTCTGCACCCTCGCCGTCGCTGCACTCACCTTGCTGTCTGTCCCTGTGATCGCCCAGAATCCTGCACCTTTCGCCGCAGATCCGGGCCCTTCGGTCAGCCACATCAACGGCCCCGACACGCCCGTCGGTTGGGAGTCGGATGCGCTGGTAAACGTAACCGGAGCCGTCAACTCTCTGGCGGACGCCGTCATCGGCCCTGGAGGCGACCTCTACGTATCCGACACCGTGGGCATGGCCTGCAGCGCCAGCGCCTCCACCCTGATCTACCGAGTCCCCATGAACGGGGACTCACCCGCCTCTCCCCTGTCCGTCATCCCGTACACGACGGTGCCCGTGGACGCGCACGACCTGGTGTTCGATCCGGTGACCGACGCCCTCTACGCGTGCGGCACCTGTGACCAGACCGGCGCCGTCTACCGCATCACGGGCAACGGGGTCCCCGAGTTGCTCAACCCCAACTTCCCGCTCAACGACCCGGACGGCATCGCGGTCGGGACCATCCCCAACAAGCCCACGCCGCATCTCTTCGTCACAACCCAGGACGGCCTGTATGTGTTCGACCTGTTGGTGGGTCCGCTCCCGGCCATCATCCCGGTCACCGTCGATCTGAGCCAGACCGGGACCACCTCCCTGGGCAACTGGGGGTTCCCGGTATTCGACCGGAACAGCGGCACGCTGCTGGCCGGCAAGGCCGGGCGACCGGTCACCAATCAGCTCCTGGAGTTGACGTTCTCCAGCGCCAGCGCCGCCGTCGCCACGGTCCTCGGACCCGACAGCATCGTCCCCATGGCCGTGGACCGCCAGGGAGTTCGCTGGTTCCGTCACAGCAGCGACATCGGCCTGCTGAATCCGGGTGGTGTCTTCGTTCCCACCATCACCGCACCGACGGGCACCAACGTCCGCATGTCCACCCTGGCCAGCGGCGCGTTCCTCTACGGTGACAGCAACACCAACGAGATCTGCCGCCTGGACCGGCCCTTCAGCTGCACCGAGTTGACCGTGTCCGCCTCCGCCGGCGGCATCATCCCGCTGGACATCGCCCTCCCCGCCCCCCGGGGCAACGAGGCATTCCTCGTCGTGATCTCCGCGTCCGGAGCCAGCGGCGGCACGTCATGGGGTCAAGGGATCTGCCCCGTCAACTTCGACATCGTGACCGAGGTTGGTCTCTATTGGGCGACCACCAACGCCCACGCGACCAGCAACTGGAACGGTGTGCTCACCTGGGACGGCCGCGCCACCGCAGAGTTCAGGGTGTGGCCCGGCCTCTACCCCCCGGGAGTGACCTTCAACCTGGCGGTGATCGCCGGCAACCCGGAGTACAGCTCCAACACCGTCTGGGTGCACGTGCTCCCCTGACGCTCCAATCGTCAGCGTCAATCAGCGCCAATGGTAGGGCGCCCCACGGACACAAATCGGGGGCGCCCGCCGTCCTCACTATAGACGGCCCCCCTACACCCAGGCTGACGCCCCCCGCCCACCAGATGTCTCCTGAGGGCCGCCAGTGACAAGAAACTCCGCCGGAACTCAGCGCACCGGCGGCGCCTGCCCTTCGGGGATCGGGCTGCTGTAAGGCGCTCCGGCGGTCTTCTGCTCGAACTCTCGTCGCGCCGCGGTCACCGCTCGGGGCGAAGCCGCCAGCTCCATGATGGCCCCTCCGAGGGCCCGGGCGGCGCAGGTCATGGCCTTGTGCCCGATGCTCATGCCGCCGCAAGCCACCACCGGCCAGGCATGCCAGGGCGCGTCTCTCGGGGCCGACGCCACCCTCAACTTGGCGGTGGGGACCATCCGACTCACCTCGGCCACGTCCGTCGAACCGCCGCCCGCAGGGAGCTCCCGCTCCGGCAGCGCCTTGATCCCCTCGAACATGCCGGTCTGCTCCTTACCCGTAGCCGCCTGGATCTTCCTGGCGAAGGCCTGCTCCTCCTCCGTCCACCGAGGGGCCCCCACGGCGCGGAGGTTCTCATCCAGGAGCTCCGTCAGGGGGCGATTCAGGAGATAGCTGTGCACCCCGGTGGTCATGGTCACCTTGTGGGTCGTCTCCGTTGCCAGGGCCGCCGCCTCCGCCGCCTTCAGCACCCGCTCGTAGGTTGCTTCCACCCCGGCGCGGTCCGTGTCCCGCACGTAGTACCAGACCCTGGCGTACCCCGGCACCACGTTGGGGGCGCCGCCGCCGTCCGGGATCACGCAGTGGATCCGGGTCGAGGGCCTGACGTGTTCCCGCAGCTGATTGACCGCATGGTTCATCAACTCCACCGCGTCCAGGGCGCTGCGTCCGTTCCAGGGGTCCGCGGCACCATGGGCCGTCTTGCCGGTGAACTCCACTGTGAAGTTGTTCATGGCGAGGGTGCGGGAGAAGTCCACACCGGTGCTGGTGCTCGGATGCCAGTCCAGGCACACGGAGAGACCGTCAAAGACACCGTCCCTGGCCATGTAGACCTTGCCGATCACCGTCTCCTCCGCCGGGCAACCGAAGAACTTGATGGTCCCCTCGAGGCCCTCCGCCTCCATGGCCCGTCGCGCCGCCACCGCCGCGCCCGCGGACGCGACACCGAACAGGTTGTGACCGCAACCGTGCCCGGGCTTCCCCTCCTCCAGAGCGACCTTCATGGGCTCGGCGGCGTTGCTGATGCCGGGGAGCGCGTCGAACTCACCGAGGATGCCGATCACCGGCTCCCCCGATCCCCATGTGGCGACGAAGGCCGTGGGCATCCCCGCGACCCCGCGCTCCACGGCGAACCCGTTGGCCTCCAGGTAGCCGGACAGATCGGACGCGGACCGTCGCTCCTCCAGGCTGATCTCCGCGTGACGCCAGATGGTGTCGCTCAGCTTCACCAGGTCGTCCTCCTGGGCCGCCACCGCCTCCCAGGCCGCGGACCGCAACCGAGCGACCCGCGCCGCGCGGCGGCCGCCGGAGCGATCCCGGAAGATGCCCTTGTGGACGGCGTAGATGCGCTTCAACTCCTGGATCGGAGTGGCGTGATCGTCCACACGAAGATCCCTGAACCGATCATTGAACCCGCTGTATCCGCCCTTCCGCTTGACCACGTACAGCGCCGCGGACTGACGCCCGCGACGATCCCCGCCGGCCTCCTGCCCAGCCTCGAGGGAGGCGAGCATGCGGTCCCCCAGGTCGCCGCTGGCCGACTCGAATCCTGTGGCCATGGCGTCGACCACCGCCTCTCCGGCCAGGATGTTCCCTTGCACACAGTAGTTCTTCCCGACTCTCCCGCCGGCCCAGTCCGAGCAACCGCTACCGGTGAAGGTGGCCACCCCGCCTCTGGCGTCAACGATGCCCACCTGCCGGCGCTCACGGCCCGGGTCCGCCGCCACCAGCGCGTCCATGACCTCCTGAGCTGACTTGCCCTCGGCGAGCATCTCCAATCCGCGGGGGCCGAACGAAGTGTTGGCCCACGCCTGGGTGGCGATGGCTCCGACCCCGGCCCTGGCCCACGGCACCACGGAGCCCACGGCGATGAACTTGGATTGCACCGCCACCCCCCACTCTCCGCTCTCCGGGTCATGAGCCACGATGGAGAAGGTCGCCACTGGCGGATCAGAATCCGGGGACTGGGCGAGGACGGGGCAGGTCAAGAGCAGCAGCAACAGCAAGCGGTTCATGGGCGTCCTCCGTCCAGGGCGTCCGGCCATCATAGCCACCGCTGCTACGGACGCCGGTGGTGTAGAGTGAGCGCCCTCCGAAGGAGACCCCATGCCACACAGACAGACCCTCTCCGTAGCGCTCCTGGTCGCCGCCGCAAGCGCCATGGCGAGCGCCCAGGGACCGGACATCGGCGCCGCCGCACCCACCATCAAGTGCAAGGACCACCGCGGCGTGGAGACCTCCTTCCCACCCGCTGGCAGCTGGGCCGTCCTCGCCTTCTACCCGAAGGCGGCCACCCCCGGCTGACGCATGGAGGTTTGCGCGCTGCGGGACGCAGCGCCGGATTTCGAGGCGGTGAACGCCAAGGTGTTCGGCATCAGCACCGATGACGTCGCCGCGCAGGCCGCCTTTGCCAAGGCCGAGAACCTCAACTATCCCCTCCTGGCCGATCCGGACGGGGTCGCAGCGCAGGCCTACGGCGTCCTCATGAGCGGGCGACCGTTCGCTCGTCGCGTCACGTTCGTGGTGGGGCCGGACGGGGTCGTCCGCCATATATTCCGCCGGGTCAACGTCCGCAAGCACGGGGCCGAGGTCGCCGCGATCCTCAAGGAGCTCGGCGCCGGCGGCGATACGGGCCTTACCGGCGCCGTCGACGAGGCGACGTTCAAGGCTCTCCACGAGCTCAAGCAAGGAGAGGCCCCGCGCCTCCTCGGGGGCATGGTCCCACTCGGCGACGGGCACGGGTATCTCTCGACACCCAAGGGCGAGGGCCCGTTCCCCGGGGTGGTGCTTATCCACGAGTGGTGGGGGCTCAACGACCACGTCAAGCACTGGGCTGATCGCCTCGCCGCCGACGGCTACGCCGCCCTGGCGGTGGACATGTACGGCGGCAAGGTGGCTACCAGCAGCGACCAGGCCATGGAGCTCATGCGCAGCGTGGACGCGACGGCGGGCCAGCGGACCATGGCCGACGCGTTGACGTTCCTGCGCCAGGACAAGCGGACCCGCTCTCCCCGGATCGCCACCATTGGGTGGTGCTTCGGAGGCGCGTGGTCCCTCCGCTCCGCCATCGCCCATGAAGACCTCGACGCGGCGATCATCTACTACGGCAGGCTGCAGACCGAGGCCGCCGCGCTGAAGCCCATCAAGGCCGCCGTCATGGGGGTCTTCGGCAACACGGATCGCAGCATCCCCCCGTCCACCGTGGACGCCTTCGAGCAGGGGCTCAAGGAGGCAGGGGTGGACCACGTCATCCACCGCTACGACGCCAACCACGCCTTCGCCAACCCCTCCAGCAAACGCTACGACACCAAGGCCGCCGCCGACGCCTGGCGCAAGGCCGCCGCGTTCCTCGCAAAGCACCTGAGGCAATCATGACCAGAACAGCCGACCGACGTCAGTTCCTGCAAGCCTCCGCCGCCGGCCTCGGCGCGGCCAGCCTCCCCTCGATCCCCGGATTCTGGAGCGGCAGCTCGGCCAAGCTGCGGGTCCTCTCCATAGGCGTCATCGGGACCATCGGCGGCGCCGACCGGCGCGAGGTCTCCAGCCACCCGGACGCCGAGATCGTGGGTCTCTGCGACGTCGACTCCAAGGCCCTGGCCAAGGCCAAGGAGCAGGTGCCGGATGCGTTCGCCTGCAAGGACTATCGCGAGGCCTTCGCCGAGCACGCTGACAAGTTCGACGCGGTCATCGTATCCACGCCCGACCACTCCCACGCGCCGATCATGCTGACCGCCATGCAGCACGGCAAACACGTCTACGGGCAGAAGCCGCTGGTGCAACAGCTGGAAGAGCTGGTGATGATGGAGCAGGCCCTGGCAGCCCGCCCACAGCTCGTGACCCAGTTGGGAGACCAGCGCATGGTCTACCCCGGTCGTCGCGCCGCCGTGGAGATCCTGCGACGAGGCCTCCTGGGCAAGGCCATCGAAGCCCACTGCTGGACCGGGTCCCCCAACCCGGGCCGGTACTTCAACTACGAGAGCAAGCTGCACGACCCGTCCTCGCCGCCGAAGCACGTGGACTGGGATCTGTGGCTCGGCCCCTGCTCCGAGGCTCCCTACCGAGCCGGCCTGGCTCCCATCAAGTGGCGGTCCTGGTGGGAGTACGGGACCAACGGCCTGGGAGACTGGGGCTGCCACATCCTCGACGTCCTCGTGTTCGCGTACGACGACCTGACCTCCCCCATCGCGGTCCAGACCCACTGCGCAGAGACCGCCGGTGAGCACTTTCACGTCCACCCCTGCCAGTCCGTCATCACCTACGCGGTGGACTCGGACAAGTTCGCCGACCGGCACTTCCCTCTCCACTACAACGACCACGGCCAGCGGCCTTCACGGGCCGCCCTCGGACTGCCGGCCAACGCCTGGCTCGACGGCAACTGCACCCTGGTGGTCTGTGAGGGCGGCACTCTCATCCTCGGAGCCGGCGGCAGGCTCGAGATCTGGCGAGACGGCAAGATGACCAAGGGCCTGGACATGCCGGGCCTGCCGGACTTCCCGAAGCTCAACCACTGGCACGCCTGGGTGGACAACTGCGTCGGCAAGAACACGGAGCTGCGCAGCCCGTTCAAGGACGCGGTGCGCATGACGGAGCCGGCCCTCCTGGCGGTCAAGGCCACCCGATTCCCCGGCAAGGAGCTGCGGTGGGACAGGTCCAAGCTCGCGTTCACCAACCACGAGGAGGCCACCAAGACCGTGGTCAAGCGCGCTTACCGGGACGGGTTCGCGCCACCGGCAGTGTCCTGACGGCACGGCCGGTATCCGCAATAACCCGTCTCCCCTCGTCCCCGCGGGGCACCTTCCAGCCCCGCGGGCTCAGGCGACGCATTACGATGGAAGCCTCCCCGCTTCTCCGCGAGCAGCAGATGAGAACCCTCGCCGTCATCACGATCCTCACGTCCAGCGTGGTCTGTCAGACCACGTTCGGCGCGCAGCAGACCCTGACCACCAACGCGGATCGCGCCCGCAGCGTCTATGCCACGGACCTGGACGGTGATGGTGACGCGGACGTGCTCTCCGCATCCCGTAACGACGACAAGATCGCCTGGTACGAGAACCTGGGAGGCGGCACCTTCGGGCCGCAACAGCTCGTGGCCAGCACCGCCGACGGCGCCCAGACGGTCTACGCCGCGGACCTTGACGGGGACGGCGACACGGACGTGATCTCCGCCTCCTGGTACCAGGACAAGGTGGCCTGGTACGAGAACCTCGGCGGCGGCAACTTCGGCGGGCAACAGATCCTGACCACCAGCGCCAACGGATGCCAGAGCGTGTACGCCACGGACCTGGACGGAGACAACGACATCGACGTGCTCTCCGCCTCCGCATGGGACGACAAGATCGCCTGGTACGAGAATCTGGGAGGTGGCAACTTCACGTCGCCCCAGATCATCAGCACCAGCGCCGATTGGGCGTGGACCGTATACGCCGCGGACCTGGACGGGGACAACGACCCGGACGTCCTCTCCGCCTCCCAGTTCGACCACAAGATCGCCTGGTACGAGAATCTGGGAGGTGGCAACTTCGGCGGCCAGCAGGTGATCACGGTGAACGCCCTGACGGCGGTCTTCGTCCACGCCGCGGACCTGGACGGGGACGGCGACGCGGACGTCCTCTCCGCTTCCTGGGCGGACAACAAGGTGGCCTGGTACGAGAACCTGGGAGGCGGCAACTTCGGACCGCAGCAGGTCATCACCACCGCCGTGCTCAACCCCCAGTCGGTGTACGCCACGGACCTGGACGGGGACAACGACCTGGACATCCTCTCCGCCGCCACCGGCGACGACAGCCTGGCCTGGTACGAGAACCTGGGGGGCGGCGCCTTCGGCCCCATCCAGATCATCAGCACCGCCGCCGACGGCGTGGTGAGCGTGTACGCGGAAGACCTGGACGGTGACGGAGACCAGGACGTGCTCTCCGCCTCCCTGTTCGATGACCGCGTGGCCTGGTACGAGAACGGAGCGCCGCCCCCGCCGCCCAGCTGCGCGGCCACCTGCCTGGACGTCCTCGGCGCCACCGCCATCGGCAACCCGATCCAGCTGCTGCTGCAATCCCCGACCGCCAACGCCCCGTGCTACGTGCTGGCGGACTCCCAGACCGGGCCGGTGCCCGTGGGCACCTTCGGGACGACCCCCTATGTCACCCAACTGGCCCTCAGCCCCGGGGTGATCCCCCTCGCGGACCCCACCGGCACGTTCGGCCTCAGCCTCTCAACTCCCACCACCGACGGCAACGGCGACTGGTCCCTCAGCGTCAACGTCCCCAACGCCCCCGCCCTGGTGGGCGCGGTGTTCTACAGCGAGGCCTTCGTCCAGGACTCGAGTTTGCTCCCTACAGGTCTGTTCTGGCAGAGCAACCTCCTCACGGTGGCCATCCAATGATCCGAACTCCGAGGACCTTTCCGGCCGTCATCCTCAGCGCCCTGCTCGTCACCGTCGCCGTCGGTCAGCCGGACGTGATCGTGGGAGACGTCACGGGACCCTGCAACTACACCGCGCAATCCGGCTACGACGCGTTCTCGCTCGGGACCACGTCTTGCAATCTGGGAACCGCGCCGCTCATCTGGCAGGCCACCACCAACGAGCACCCGGTCATGGGCGGCACCCTGTACCGCTACGACCCAACCAACCGTGGTCGCTTCACCATGATCGGGATGTCATGGGTGAAGCACGGGTTCGGAGCGCTGCAGCAGGACATCTGCGGCGGCTGCCAGCCCTACCCCAACAACACGGCCCTGGGCATCAACTGCTCCGACCCTTACGGAGCCTGCCAGAACGGCCAGCAATCGGGGCTCGGTCCCCGCTCCGACATCAACCCGTCCACCGGGTACTTCTCCTACCCCCCGTCCAACCCGTCCTGGTCCGGGAACACGGCCCGACGGCTGCGGGTCCCCCTGGGGGACCTGGACACCGCATCCACTTACGTCTGCGAGGCCCAGTACATCCACTGGCAGGACGCCCTCGGCGGCGTGGATGACAACAACGCCTCCTACCGCCTCGCCCAGGTGACCGGCGGCCCCACGAACTACGACCTGACGTTCACCGCCCCCACCGTGCGACAGCTCCCCGCCATCGCCGCCTGGGCCGCCATCGACGCAGGGGTGGTCCTGCAATCGGTCCAGGCCATGGGCCCCGACGGCGGGCTCTTCAACCTCGGGGCCAAGCGTACGGACAACGGCGACGGCACCTGGCACTTCGAGTACTGCGTTCAGAACCTCAACTGCCATGACGGCGGCGCCGGCTTCTCGGTCCAGTTCGCCCCCGCGGTGGTCATCACCAACACCGGGTTTCACGCCCCCCAGACCCACAGCAACGAGGTCTACAACAACAACCCGTGGGGAGTATCCACGGCCAGTAACGGGGTGACCTGGAGCGTGGACCAGCCCTTCTCGCAGAACGCCAACGCCAACGCCATGCGCTGGAGCGAGGGGTACTCCTTCTGGTTCGACGCCACGGACCCGGCCCCCCTGAGCGCCACCGTCGATCTCTTCCGGTCCGGCGGCGCCGTCACCCTGCCGGCGCCGCAGTTCCCCGGTCCCTCGTGGCAGGTGAACGGGGTCGCCCACCTGGACGTGGACGGGAACGCCGCCAACGACCCGTACCTGGGACCGATCCAGGTGGATGTGTCCAGCGGGACCTCCCACGTGGCCCACCTGGACGGCGTCACCGGGCAGCCCTTCGAGCTCTACCTGAGCGCCGTGCCGGCGATCCCCGCGGCCTACGTGTCCGCCGATGGAGACATCGTCAACCTGGACCTGGTCTCCGCCCCGCTCATCCAGCTGTTCGGCAACAACCCGCTCATGCCCGCGGGCGGCCAGAACCTCCCGTTCACCATCCCCGGGTCCGTGTTCTACGCGGGCCAGCTCTTCACCGCGAACCCGATCAGCCTCGAGGGGTTCAGCCTCAGCGCCTGCACGGAGCTCACCGTGTCCCCTCAGCCGCGGGTGGTGGTGTCCTGCGACGGCAGCAACTCCTACGTGACGGACCCCGACGGGTTCTGGAACATCACCCATAACGGCACCACCCCCGCCGCCATCGTGGGCGTGGTGCTGAGCTTCCAGGGCGCCGCGAGCCCGGCCAACGGCGTCTACTTCGACACCGACCAGGGCATGCCCGCCGCCGGCGGCGTGTTCAGCCAGGGCAGCACCTACCGCAACAACTCGGACGTCGCCACGGGGCTCGACTACTCCGCCTCCAACCCGTTCACCAACTCCGGCTGGAGCGGGTCCAACAACATCGGGGGCGCCAACTACAACACCGTCACCTTCCAGTTCACCGGGAGCCAGTTCCACGGCAACGCCCTGCAGTTCGATGCCGACACGGACCCGGGCACCGTGGGGGCGGCGGATCACGTGGGCATGAACGTCACCGTGCTGCTGGACGACGGTTCGATCCTGACCGGCGCCCTGTCCCTGGACCCCAACAACGGCAACCGCTCCGTCGTGGAGCTCTGGTAGCCCGCGCCTCAGGGCACGGCAGGGGGATCCGCGACGTTCGGCGCGGGAGCGGGCCGCCGCAAGACCCAGATGAGCCCGGCCCCGGCGATGAAGATCACGCACCACTCATAAGCGAGCGTGGCCCAGTCGATGCTGGACTCGTCCCACACCGCGCTCTCGTGGAACAGCCAGTCCCATCTCCGACGCACGTCATCATCTCCGTTGATCCGGTGTCGTACGACGATCTTGGGCGGGATCAGCGACGCCACGAGGAAGAACACGACGGAGATGAAACCTGCCACCCGTTGAGCTCGGTTCATGAGGGAACCGTAGCAGGGTCCCGGCGAGGATGCCCCGCCGGAACCCACGAGCTGTCCCGTGCGGTCCTGCTGACCACCGTAGCCTCCTGCCCCTAACGGCCGAGGGTCATGACGCTTGGGCGAGAGAGACCCGCTCGGGGCCGCCCACGACCCTGCTGGATATCCAGGCGTCCAGATTGGCGAAGCACAACTCCGCCAGCAACGCACCGTACAGCAACGACAAGGTGCTGAGGGCCAACCCTGCACCGACCTCCGCCGGAGACGTCACGTTGGACAGGACCTGAATCACGCCGATCACGCTGACGATCACCCCGCTGGACCACGACAGTCGATAGCCGCGCCGCAGCACCTGGCGCAACCGGGTCACGTCCTTCAGGTCGAGACCATCCGATCGTCCCAGGGCCTCCCGGAAGGAGGACACCACCCTGCTCGGACCGAAGCCCGCCACCAGCCCCCCGAACACCAGGCCGAGCACGAACACCGCCGCGCCGAGGTGGACGAAGTTGGAGACCGTCACCGAACCGACGGAGAGGAAGCTCAGGCCCACGAAGAGCGTAGCGGCGAAACCCACGCCCAGCAGCCGCGAGGCCAACGTCCGGCTGTACCCCTTGGTGAACTCGGAGACCAGCTGGTCGCTGCTGCCGACCCGGGCGACCACGTCGCTCCACGTCGCCTCCGAGACCCCGCCCCGCTCGACCAGGTCTTCCAGGGCACAGGTCAAGTGGTCCTCCAGCTCGTCGAGCTGCCACGGCCTGAACGCGCCGGTTCGCTCGAGCCGCTGTCTCCAGTCTCTCACGCAGGCTTGCAAGTCAAGCATGGCTACCTCCCCAGAGCAGGGAGAGGGTGCTGTTGACCGCGCCCCACTCGTCACGTTCTCGCTGCAGGGCGACCTGACCGGACTCGGAGAGGCTGTAATAGCGTCGCCGCCGTCCCGTGTCCGACTGAGCCCAGCGGGACGCCACCAGCCCACGCTTCTCCAGCCGGTGGAGCACCGGATAGAGCATCCCGTCGGTCCATTCCAGGGCCCCGTCCGAGAGCTCCTTCACCTGATTGATGATGGCGTAGCCATAGCTCTCTCCTCTCCCGAGGACCGAGAGCACCAGCGGTTCCGTTGACGCTGCCACGAGCTTCTTGGATGTCATGTCGGCCTCCTTTCCTGCCTACAAGACACCTTTCGGCTGCTATGCATAGAGACCTTAGGTATGAATGGAAGAACCGAGGAGCGAAGGGCCCTGGGACCACCCCTACGCCTGCGCTATCCTCTGCTCAGGAGACCAGGATCATGCTGTGAAAGCTCTCAGGCTGCGTGGAGCGCGGACGCGCTCCCCTCTTCATCGCCCTCTTCGTCGTCATCGCCGCCGTGGCAGCGATCATCCTCACCTGAGGCCGGACCGACCCACCGACCGCGCGCTGCCGATGGAGGCCATGGGCCGGGCCTTCGGACGGTTGACAGGCGAGCTCCCTCCCGAATATAAGCGGTGGTTCAGGATTGCCCCATCGGCCTAGGAGCGATCTACCGGCCAATGGGGATAGTGTGCTTCCCGTAATCCCCCACTAAGCGGAGTGACATCATGCGTCAGACTTTCATCCTCGTCAGCATCACCGCGTGCTGCGCGTTCTTCACCTCCTGTCAATCAGCGAACGACGGGTCCCAACACGGCGCTCACACAGACCACTCGAGTCGTCCCCTCCTCGGGGTCCACACCCTGGAGTTGAACGAGGGCGTCAGCCCGACGCAGTTCGAGGCGTTCGTGTCGGGGCCATTCACCACCTTGTGGCGCGAGCCCATCGGCGGCCTGCAGGTGCGCATCCAGAAGGCGGATCGCGGCCAGGACATGGGCCGCTACCAGGCCATCTGGGCCTTCGACTCCGTGGCCACACGCGACCGCTACTTCCCGGACAGCAACACCGTCACCGACGCCTGGCACGAGACCGTCGGCAACAAGATCAAGACCGTCCACGACCAGCTGAACAAGATGTGCAGCGCGGTGGCCTTCACGGATTACGTGGTCCTGACCGAGACGCCGAGACCGGCGGGGGTCATGGGCGCCAGCCTGGACGGGTTCCACTCCCTGGACCTGAAGCCCGGCGTCAGCGAGCACGACTTCGAGGAGTTCGTCGCGGGCACCTACAGCAACGCTTGGCGCGCCCCCATCGGCGGCATCGGACGCGTGGTCATGAAGGGCGAACGCGGAGCGCAGGTCGGTAAGTACAAGGTGATCATCCGCTTCACTCCGGCGTCCCTCCGCGACCGCTATGTCCCCAGCCCACGCACCCTTTCCAAGCAATTCACGGAGAAGGTGCAGCCCATGATGCCGAAGGCCGTTGAGGACCGGATCCAGTCCATGACCGTCCGGCGCAGCTTCACGGACTTCGCCCCCGTCAGCCGCTGACCTACGCAAACGCTCACCGGGAGCGACCACACCATCATGAGGTCGCTCCCCGGTCCGCCAGGGCGGGCACCCGCCCCCTGACCGCTCACTCCTTCTCGATGAGGAGTTCGCGACAAGTGCTGGGTCCGGCGTTGCGCGCCGAGTGGGTCGCCGGGACCCGAATTGAGGCGACGCGCCCTGAGCGCCGCTGACCCTGCCTGGACGCCGGACAGGTATCCGGGCGCCGCCGGAGAGCGCGCCAACGCTCTCAACCGGGCCGGCTGCGGAGGCGCTCGAGGGTTGCGGTGATCTCCGGGACGAGCTCGGGCGCCGTCTCCGTGGCCAGGGTCAGGGCCTGCTCCGCGGCGCGTGTGGCGCGGGCGTACTGCTCCGCCTGCTCGAAGGTCAACGCCAGGGTGAGGAGCAGGAGGGGGTCCTCCGCATGGGCCGCCGCCTGTGCACGGGTCGCGCTGGACGTGGCCATGGAGGACGTGATCGGCAACAGGGACCGGGAGCGCGCCTCGTGATGGGCCGCCTTCTCCGGATATCCCAGAGATTCGTAGGCCACTCCCAGATGATGGAGGAGCTGTCCGCGTGCGAGGGGGTCTGACGCGAAGGTGCGGTCTACCGCCGCCGACGCATGATCCAGGATCTCTGGCAGGGTCACCCGGGTCGGGTCCCGGCCTTCCGCCGCGGCCTCCGCCATGGCGCTCCGGGGCAACACCAGGTGATCCTGGAGGAAGTCGAGCATGCGCACGTTGCGCTCGTTCTCCTGGGAGAACTTCTCGAGCGCCGCCTGGGCGCGCTCCGCGCTCTCCTCCGAGCGGACGGCGAACACCGTCGCCACGGCGGCCCCGACGATGAGGGCCAGGGTGGACGCCGCGAAGCTCGCCGCGGCGCCTCGATTACGCTGCACCCAGCGCCGGAACCGGTAGATCCGGGTCGGCCTCTTGATGGACACGGGCTTCATGCGCCGCGCTCTCGCCAGGTCCTCCGCCAGGTCCTCCGCCGTCCGGTAGCGACGATGAGGGTCCTTCTCCAATGCTGCCAGGATGACCGCCGCCAGGTCGTCGGAGATCCTGGGGTTGATGCGACGGGGGTCCTCCGGGTCCTCCGTCAGGATCCGGTCGAACAGCAGGTGTCGGTTCGGCGCCCGGAACGGACGCTTCCAGCAGAGCGCCTCGTAGAGCGTCACCCCCAGCGCCCACACGTCTGTCCTGGCGTCCACGCGATCGCGACGTCCCTTCACCTGCTCGGGGCTCATGTAAGCAGGAGATCCCAGGACCGCCCCCGCCTGGGTCAACGCCGCCGAGCGGGACTCCATCTCCCGAGCCAGGCCGAAGTCCAACAGGACGGGGCGGCCGTCCTCTCGAACGATGATGTTGGCGGGCTTCACGTCCCGGTGCACCACACCAGCCTCATGAGCCGCGTGGAGCGCTCGGGCCGCCCGCTCCATGACGTGGACCACGTGGGCCACCCCGTCCATGTCCGCCGGTCCGCTGCCGACGTACAAAGCAGGAGTGGCTCTTGAAGGCGTCACATCCTCCTCGCCTCCACGCTCGCCCTGCGCCCGTTCTCTCGACAGCTTGATGCAACGGGAGAGGGGGGTGCCTCGCACCCACTCCATGGCGATGAACGGGCGATCCGCGTCCGCGCCCACCTCATAGATACGACAGATCCCGGCGTGCTCGAGCCGGGCGGCCACCATGGCCTCACGACGGAAACGGGCCACCACGTCCGCGGCCCCGGGGCCGATGCCCTGAAGCACCTTCAAGGCGACGGTGCGACCGCTGCGCTCATCCCAGGCCCGATAGACCACGCCATAGCTGCCTCGTCCGATCTCCTCATCCAGCCGGTACCCCCCGACGGTCCCATAGGCTCCCACCAGGCGCTCGTCCGCTGCGGCCGGGTCCACCTCCCGCCGGACACCGACCGTGGCGCCGTTCAGCAGCTCCGTCACCTCGGAATGGAGGTCCGGATCGTGGACACGCAAGCGAGCGAGGCGCGCGTCGATTTCCTCCTCCGGGAGTACGGAAAACGCCATGAACAGTGCCTCTGCAGGGGCGGAAGCGCTGCCTTGCCCAGCTGGCTGAGCGGCGGCTTCGGGGTGACGCATCTGGTCACCCGAGCCCTTGTCAGGTTGTGTCATGGCAGGCCTCCGGCCGGCCCTCCTCCACACCCATTCTACCCCATGCCATTGAGGGCCGATCGCGCTCAATCACACACAACGCCCCCGAACACCACCCCGCCGGACCGACGAGAGCCTCCAGCGGGTGTACGATGAACGTTGGCTGTCGGGCCCTGTTTCCCCGTGCCCGCTGCCGGGAGTCCTGGATGCCACGTCTCGCCCTCCGCGTCGTCCTCCCCGTCCTGCTGCTTCTGTCGCTGCTGTCTCCCGCAGGAGGACAGCCTCCCATCAGCCGCCTCCTGGGACTGGTGGCCGGCGGGGCCAGTTCCCCCGGTACCAGCATCACCAACGGGTCATCGGGCTTCCTCGTCTATTCCAGCGGCGGCATGTCCCTGAACGGCGGCACGTTCAGCGGCATCGTCATCGGCGGCTCCAACGCGAAGATCACCATGAGCACCTGTGACTTCGTGGAGGTGGACCCCCTCACGGGGACCGCGACCCTGCTCAACTCCCTGACGGACATCTGGTCCGTGTGGCTAGGTCGTTCGGGCGTGGACCTGGACAACCGGATCTTCTACTTCGTCGGCGACTCCACCGTGTTCGGCTCCGGCCGCCTCATCGGCCTGGACGTGGACAACGGCAGCGTCGTGTCCAACGTGGGCCTGACGTTCCCGACCATGGCCAGCGGACGCCTCGTGGCCATGGAGTTCGACAGCGCCGGGGGCCAGCTCTACGGCGTCGCCCTCGACCCGGGCTCGGACTTCGTCCTCTCCACCATCGACCCGGCCACGGGCATCGTGACCCCCACGGCCACCACCTTCGCCGGCCCGGTGCGGCTCGGCGTCTCGGGCCTAGACGAGAGCAACGGCCCCACCTTCTTCGTCGAGACCCAGGACTCCCTGGCCGCTCTCGACGTGACCGTGCCGGGGCCCGTCACCGCCGGTCCCGCCGTCAACCCTCCCCCCCTCGGGATCAACTACGACAACCTCAACAACCGGGTCATCGCCTACGGCAACAACCAGGTCATGACCCTGAACACCGCGGGCCTGGTCTCCGGCGGGATCGCCCTCACCAACGGCCTCTCTGCGGTGCACCCCGGGTCCTTCGACTTCGACCGGGGCTCGGGCACCTACTTCTTCTCCGCCATGAACCCCAACTGGAACCAGGAGTTCCAGGTGGTCGACACGGGGGCCGGATCGGTGACCACCGTGATTCCCCCCACGCCCCTGCGCTTCGCCTGCGCCCGCTTCGTGGATGACACGGCGCTCCTGCCCATCTGCGGCGCGGGCAACGTGGGCACCTGGGTCGGACAACCGGGCCAGGACGTGCTCTTCGTGAACGGGACCTCCGGACTCACCACCGGTCGCCTCGTCACCGTCGGCATCGGTCAGTCCCTGTCCCTGGACGTGACGCAGCCCACCACCTATGCGCCCCCCGCTCGCTTCGCGGTCATGGGGCAGCTGCTCCTGCCCAATTTCCAGACCCTCTACACCACGCCCATCGGCTACGCCTGCATCACGCCGCAGATGTTCGCGCCCACGGACCCGACCCTGTTCGTGGTGGCGGACTGCCTGGGATGGGGCCTCCCTGCCCTGTTCAGCCAGGGGTCACCACAGGCACCGGTGGCCGCGCCCTGGACCCTGTCGCTCCCCAACGGCATCAGCACGCCGTTCGTCATGACCCTGCAAGGGGTCATCGAGGACGGCTCGCCGGCGTTCAACGTCTCCCTCACCAACACCGTCGGCGTGGTGGTGCAGTAACCGTCAGGTGAGCAGCTCGTGCACGACACGACCGTGCACGTCGGTCAAGCGGAAGTCTCTACCTGCGTACCGGTAGGTGAGCTTCTCGTGGTCCAGCCCGAGGATGTGGAGGATGGTGGCGTGGAGGTCGTGCATGTGCACCCGGTCCCGCACCGCCTCGTGTCCCAGCTCGTCGGTCTCACCGAAGACGAAGCCGGGCTTGGTCCCGCCGCCGGCCAGCCACGTGGTGAAGCCGCGGGGGTTGTGGTCGCGCCCGTTCTTCCCCTGGGCGAACGGCGTCCGGCCGAACTCACCGCCCCACCACACCAGGGTGTCCTCGAGCATGCCCCGGGACTTCAAGTCCCGGATCAGACCGGCCACGGGCTTGTCCGTAGCGCGCGCATGCTTGGCGTGCAGGGGCATGTTCTCGTGTTGATCCCACCGGGGATTGGCGGACTCGTCCCCGTAGTTCACCTGGATGTAGCGCACCCCTGACTCCGCGAGCCGCCGCGCCAGCAGGCACTGGCGTCCGAAGTCGTCCGTGAGTTTCTCGCCGATGCCGTACAGATCCAGGGTGGCGGCGGACTCCCGCGACAGGTCGAACACCTGGGGCGCCGCGTCCTGGAGACGCCACGCCAGCTCCAGGGACTTCACCTCCGCCTCGAGCCGATCGTCCACCGTCGACCTCTTCAGCTGCTCCCCGTTCAGGGCGCGCACCAGGTCGAACTGACGACGTCGCCGGCCGTCGTCGTGGACCGCGTTGGTCATGTTACGGATGACGGCGTCCGCGGCGGCCCGCCCCCCCCCGCCCCCCGCCGGGCCCCGGTTGCAGGGCCGCCGGAACCCGCCGGCGGAGGTTGGCGGGCGGGGTGGTGGGGTTGTGTGTTTTTTGTCGGTGGGGGGGGGGGGGGGGGGCCCCCCCCCCCCCCCCCGACGGCGGTCCCCTGATGCATGGCCGGCAGGAACGCGCTGGCGTAGTTGCGCGGACCGCCCTTGGTGGCGGACGGGCAGAGCGAAACGAACGCCGGGAGGTCCTGGTTGATCGCGCCGAGCCCGTAGCTGATCCAGCTCCCCATGGACGGGCGCACCAGGTTGGTGGCGCCGGTGTGCATGAACAGGGTCGCCGGGCCGTGCGCCACTCCGTCGGTGTGCATGGAGCGGATGAAGCACAGGTCGTCCACCACGGCCGCCTGATGAGGGAACAACTCCGACACCCAGCGGCCTGACTCACCGTGCTGCCGAAACTTCCAGAGCGGCCGCATGAGCCGGCGCTTGCTCACCTTGCCGAAGGTGCCGAACCGGACCCCCGTAAAATCGATGCTCTGGCCGTCCCGCGCCGCCAGCTCCGGCTTGTAGTCGAAGGTGTCCACGTGGCTGGGGCCGCCCTGCATGAAGACGAAGATCACCCGCTTCGCACGGGGGGCGAACAACGGCAACGGGTCCTGGCCGCGGAGCATCCCGGTCAACGCCAGGGAGCCGAAGCCACAAGCCGTCCGCTGCAGGAGTTGTCGTCGCGAGAATAGCGGTCCCATCAGCCTCGATTCTCTCACTTCAGGTAGCGGAAGTCGATGCAGGCGAACAGGGAGTGGAACAGATCCGACCAGGAGTCCGACTCCGTGGCCCCGGATTGATCCAGGTAGGCCCGCGCCAGGCGGCGCTCCTCCGGATAGGGCGGTCGGCCCAGGGCGAGCTCGTAGGCCCGCTCGATCCGCCGGTCACGGTCTTGGGTGTCCTCGCTCAGCAACCGCTTCGCGGCGTGCTCTGCCTGGCGAATCACCCACGGACTGTTGAGCAGGTACAGCGACTGCGGCGACGTCTCGCTGACGTTGCGCCGCCCGGTCACGAGGTTGGGGTTGGCCACGTCGAACACCTCGAACAGCTCCAGCATGGCGTTGCGCAGCCACGGCACGTAGACGCTGCGACGCCGGGTGTCGAACTCGTAGCCGTAGTCGTACTGGGTCAGCTTGCGGATGGTCAGCCCGCCCATCTCCAGGTCCAGCCGCCCGCTCACGGACAGGATGGCGTCGCGGATGGCCTCCGCGTCCAGGCGTCGCAGGTGAGCCTGGGCCAGCATCCGGTTGCCCGGGTCCGAAGGATCCGCGGTCGCCACCCGAGCCTGGTAGGCCCGGGACTGGACGATCAGGGTGATCAGGGCGCGGGTGGACCAGCCGTCCTTGACGAACCGCGCAGCCAGCCAGTCCAGCAGCTCGGGGTGCGAGGGGCGCTCCCCCATCACACCGAAGTTGTCCGGCGTCCGCACGAGCCCGACGCCCATGAGGTGCTGCCAGATCCGGTTCACGTAGACCCGCCCCGTCAGCGGGTGCTTCGGGTCCGAGAGCCAGCGGGCCAGCTGCAGGCGCCCGCTCTGCTCCGCCGGGATCCTGGCGGGGGCGTCGCTGCACACGGTCACGAAGCCCCTGGGCACCTTGGGTCCGAAGTTGCGCACGCCGCCGCGGATGTGCACGTGTCCGTCTCGCGGGTCCTTGGACTCGCGTACGGACATGACCTTGTTCGGCGCCGGGGGCGCCCGCTTGTCGAGGGCCTTGAGGTCCTCCCGCAGGGCCTTCACGCGAGCCTGGAGGGCGACGCGCGCAGGGTCCGAGGGCGACGCCCCTCCGGCCTTCGGCACGTCCTTCGCCAGCACCAACTGCAACCCGTCCACGATCACGTGGCCGTTGGTCCCCTCGTTGGAGATGGTGACCACGGCGCCCATGCCGCGCTCGAAGCGGAAGCGGCCGATGGCCATGAACGGGTCACCGCCGGGGGGCGGCCGCCGTTGGTTCACCTTCACGGTCTGCGGTCCGTCCGCTCCGTCCACGGTCACCGGGACGTTGGTGGCCCGGTTGGTCCCCGTGGTGTACGAGACCCTGACCTCGTAGAGCCCCGCCTCCGGGATATCCGGCGAGAAGGTGGCGGACTTCAGGCCCTTCTCCTGGTCCACGTCGTGGACGTAACCGTTCTCCAGGTAGCCCTTGGCGTAGGTGGACTGCTTCCACTCACCGATCAGGGTGGCGTCCGCGTCATCCAGCACCACGCCCTTCAGCTCCGCGCGCTTGAGGGACCTCGGGGACCTGGCGACCTGTCCGGCCAGGCGTCCCTCCGCCTTCTTCAGCCGCGCCGCCAACGCCTGCCGCTCCTTGCGGTGGGCGTGCCACGCCTCCGTCGCGGGATCCACCAGCTCGTGCTGCACATAGCCGGACACGTTCCCCGGGGTCAGCACGTCCGTGCTGCCGAAGATCCCCGCCAGGGCGTAGTAGTCGGAGGTGGGGATGGGATCAAACTTGTGATCGTGGCAGCGAGCGCACCCGATGGTCAGGCCGGTGAAGGCCCGACCCACGGTGTCGATCTGCTCGTCGATCACGTCCATGCGCAGCAGCTCCTTGTCCTGCTGCTCGTAGTTGGTGGGGCCGAGGGCCAGGAACCCGGCGGCGGTGAGCTGCCGGTTGCGCTGCGCCGCGTCGTCGAACGGCAGCAGGTCCCCGGCGAGCTGCTCCGTCAGGAAACGGTCGAAGGGGACGCCGTCGTTGTAGCTCTCGATGACGTAGTCACGGAACCGCCACGCGTCCGGGAACATGAGGCTGCGGCCGCCGCCGCTGGACTCCGCGAACCGGACCACGTCCAGCCAGTGCCGTCCCCACCGCTCCCCGTAACGGGGCGACGCCAGCAGCCGCTCCACCAGCTGCTCGTAGGCGTCCTCGGAGCGATCCGCCAGGAACGCACGCACCTGCTCCGGAGTCGGAGGCAACCCGGTGAGGTCGAAGCACAGGCGACGGATGAGGGTGCGGCGGTCCGCGTCTCCCGCGGGCTTGAGCCCGGCGTCCTCCATGGACTTCAGCAGGAACCGGTCGATGTCGTTGCGCGCCCAGCCGTCATCCGCTGGGGTGGGCACCTCCACCGGCTGCACCGGACGGAACGACCAGAAGCGACGCCCCTCCTCCATGTCGATGGCCCGGACCGTGCTCCCCGGCACCCGCTCCACCCGCGGATCGTGAGCCCCGTCCTTGATCCAGCGCTCCAGCGCAACGATCTCATGGTCCGGGAGCTTGCCATCCGGCGGCATCCGCAATTCGGGGTGCCCATACCGCACCGCCAGCATGAGGCGACTGGCCTTGGGGTTGCCGGGGACGATGGCGGGCCCCGAGTCCCCTCCGCGAGCCCAACCGGAGCGGCTCTCCAGAGACAGCCCCGCCTTCACCGACCCCTCGGACGCGGCGTGGCACTGGTAGCACCGACGGATCAGGAGCGGGCGGATCTCCTTCTCGAACCGATCCGTCTGCGAAACGTCCTGGGCGAACCCGGGGCCGGCCAGCAACACCACCAACCACAGCCCCGCGAGACAATGCAGCGACCCGGAACACATCACCCGCGCATTGTAGAGCGGAACCGGACCTGTCACCGAGGAGTTTGGGATCGGTCACCCGCGGGCACACCGCGAACGCACCGCGCCGAGACGGGGCGAGGGGCGGACCGATCAGGGGTTGCGCTTCTCCAGCAGGACGCCGAACTCACCGTGGTCCGCCGACTCGAAGGAATCCCGGGGCTCGAACGGGGCGCCCCCGGAAGACGTCATCCACCGGGCCAGCTCGTGGATGTCCCTCAGCGTCCAGCAGTGATAGTGGATCGGATAATTCGCCTCGCGCATGAGCTCCGCCAGGAAGTCCACATGCCGCGGATCCGCCATGCCCTTGATGTGCTGCGCCCACTCGCGGAAGTGATCCCGATCCCGGGCCAGACGTTCGGGGTGATGGGCGCCCTGTTCGTGATCCTGGACCAGATGATCCAGGGTGGTGACCTCCCGCATGCGGTCGAAGGTGAACCGGCGATCCGGCAGGATCAGGAGCAGCAGACCTCCGGGCTTCAGGATGCGCCACCACTCCTTGAGGGCCCGAATGGGGTCCGCCAGGTGCTCCATGAGATGCGAGCACAGGATGAAGTCCTCGCTTCCGTCGGCGAGCATGGGCAGGTGATCCGCCGGCGCCAGGATGTCGGGGCGCACCGCCCGGTCGTTCTCCGCCTCCGGATAGAAGACCCGGGACTCCTCCTGGGAGAACAGGTCGGCGTAGCGCACGGTCACCCCGTCAGGGACTGGCAGCGGGCTCAGATAGGCGCCGATCTCCACGCCGGCCCCGGCTACCTGCTGCAGCATGCGTCCGCGCTCCGGTGCGCCGTCGTGCATCAGCCCGGCCTCCCCTCGCCAGGCAGGGCGACCAGCCCTTGCAAGGCCGCGAAGCCGATGGCGGGGTCCACCCAGTACGGGAACACATCACGCCGCAGCAGGTCCTCCAGGAGGGACCTCAGGGTCCGCGTCCTGGATCGCGGCCGGGACACCGGAGAGAACGCCGTGGCGTCCAGCTCCAGCCGCTCCTCATGGAGCAGGCCGCGCAACGTCACCACCCCACCGACCTCGTCCCGATCCCGGTCCTCCGCAGACAGGCGCCACCATCGGTCGCGCCAACGAAGCGCCGGCACCTCCAGCTGGAACTGCTGCTGCAGCCGGGCCGCGAGCCGCGGGATCACCAGCATGGGGATGGCGTCGCAGAACGGACGGTGGGGACGGAACTCGAAGTCCCGCATCATCCGGTGATGGGGATAGGGCCAATGGACCCGCTCGGCGTCCGGCGCTTGCGCGCACCCGGAATCGGGGAACGACAGCGGCACCTCCGCCCGCTGCGCGGCGGCGAGCACGTGCCCCACCAGGTCACCTACGGTCGGCGCCACCTCCTCGGTCACGTGGTACACGCCTGACCCCTGAAGCGCGGTCCGGGTCACCGCCCAGGCCAGCTCCGGGGCGTAGAGCGGCAGGATCCGCCGATCCATCCACCGCGCCGCGACCAGATCAGGACTCGTCTCCAGCTCATCCAGGAACGCCCCCACCAACCCCGGGACGTGCTCATCGAACAGGTGCCCCGCCCGCAACACCACGGTCTGCTCATCCCGGCGCGCGTCTCTCAACGCCCGCTCCGCCGCCAGCAGGCAGCGGCCGACCCGATCCACGGGCGCCTCCGGCTGATCCTCCAGCACCACGTCCCGCTCCGCCCCCAGAGGGCCCACGGCCTCGATCCCGGAGAGCAGCACCAGCCGCTCCGCGCCGCTGCTCGCCAACACCCGGGTCACCTGATCGGCCCACCGGCGAGCGTCCTCCTCCTCCCCGTCATCCGGCAGCGCATCCGTGACGGGGCCGGCGACGAGCACATCCGCAGCGGGCGCCTCTCCGGGGTCTCTCCCCTCCCGGTGCCAGCGCACCCCGTAGGCGGTGCGCTGCAGGTACTCGAACAGGTCATAGGCACGCCGCCCCGGCTTCCCCATCACCAGGGCCGTACATCCTGCGCCGAAGTCAAACTCGGCGGTCTGCTGAAAGTGTGGATCGAGTCCCGACATGAATGCACCACGCGCCGGGCCCGGCACAGCCCTCCCCAGCGCCCCCACAGGTTAGCGTGGACCGCTTAAGCCTCCTACGTACCCTATGGGCATGCTGCACGACCGTCTCCCCTTCCGCGTCCTGGTGTTGGTCCTCGCCGTCGGCTCGCCAGTCCTGAGTCAGCCCACCCTCGCCCGCATCTTCGATGACCACATGGTGCTGCAGCGGGAGAAGCCCGTGCGGGTCTGGGGGTTCGGGGACCCGGGGGAGCAGGTGACGGTGAGCTTCGGGGATCAACGGAAGCAGGCCAAGGTCGGTGAGGACGGGTCGTGGTCGGTGCAGCTGGACGCCATGGAGGCGGACGGGTCCGGACGACCGCTGACCATGGAATGCGGGGATCACCGGCGGGTGATCGCGGACGTGCTGGTGGGCGAGGTGTGGATCTGCGGCGGCCAGAGCAACATGGAGTGGACGCTTCGGTCCAGCCGCGACGCGGACGTGGAGATCCCCTGCGCTCATGACCCGCAGCTGCGGTACATCCGGCTGCCGAAGGAGGCGCGCCCTGAACCTCGGCGGGACTACGACCGTCCCACCGGCAAGGGGAAGAAGGGATGGCGGGTGTGCTCCCCGGAATCCGCGGAGCACTGCACAGCCGTCGGGTACTACTTCGCCCAACGGCTACGCCGCAGCCTGCGTGTCCCGGTAGGGCTGGTGGACATCTCCTGGGGCGGCACCATGGCCCAGCACTGGGTGTCCAAGGACCGACTCCGGGGATTCCCGGAGATGAAGTCCTACTTCGACGACTTCGAGGCCCGCATGGCCGCCTGGGTGGACGGCGGTCGGGAAGAGGGCGCGAAGCAGCGCTACGACGCGGCGGTATTGGATTGGGAGAAGCAACGGGTCGCCGCGCGCGAAGCCGGGAACAAGGAGCCGCGCAAGCCGGGCTTCGGGCCGTTCGAGAACCCCGGCATACAACGACACCCGGGGGGCATGTACGACGGCATGATCGTGCCCCTCTCAGGGCTCACGGTCCGCGGCGCCCTGTTCTATCAGGGGGAGAACAACTCCTTCGGTGAGTCGTGGAAGCCGTTCCCCAAGACCTACCCCGCGGTCATAGAAGAGTGGCGTGCCGCCTTCCGCGATCCGCAGCTCCCCATAGGGTTGATCCAGATCGCCGGCTGGAGCAACCGGCGGTCCATGACCTACGACATGAACCACCACACCAACGTCGTGCGTGAGGTTCAGTTCGACACGTGGAAGGCGACCCCCAACACCGGGCTCATCGTCACCTTCGACACCAACTCCAACCAGAGCATCCACCCAGGCTGCAAGCGGCCGGTCGGGGACCGCACCGCGCGCTGGGCCCTGGCGGAGGTGTACGGGGTCAAGGCAGGCCGCGGCGACAAGCCCCTGGAGTGGCGCGGGCCGGCCTACGAGTCCATGCGGGTGGAGGGGAAGCACGTCGTCGTCAGCTTCGAGGACGGCACGGACCGGGGGCTCCGCCTGGACCAGGACGCGGCGCTGGGGTTCTACGTGGCGGGCGAAGACCAGGTCTTCCACGTCGCGCGCGCTCGCGTGATCAAGGACAACCACCTGAGGGTCTGGTGCGACGAGGTGCCGGCCCCCGTGGCCGTGCGCTACGCCTGGTCCAACCTGCCCCTGGGGTCGCTCATGAACGCACGGGAGCTGCCCGCCTACCCGTTCCGCAGCGACGACTGGCCGCTGACGCCGCACCAATCCAAGGGCGACTACCACCGACGCTGAGCCGCGCCGGGTCACGGGTCAGGTGGTGACCACCACCTTGCCCACGGACCCTCGAGCGCCCAGCAGCTGATGGGCCTCCCCCAGCCGGTCCATGGTGAAGACCGCCCCCACGTGCGGCGCCAGCGCCCCGGCGGACACCTGCTCCAGCACCGCGGACAGGGTGCGGCGCAGCGTCGCCGGGCGATCGTCCGCCACCCGCAGCATGTTCACCCCCATCACCGAGCGGGACGACGACAGCAGGCTCAACGGATGAGGACGACCGAACCCCATTACCGTGCCCAGGCTCCGCACCAGGCTGCGTCGCTCCCCGGCCATGGACGCCACCCCGAAGGAGACCATGCGCCCACCGGACCCGAGCAGGCGCAGGCCGTCCCGGAACGCGCGCCCGCCGAGCGAGTCGAACACCACGTCCAAGCCCGCTGATCCTCGCAGCCCCCGAATCACCTGAGCGAAGTCCTGTCGCCGGTAGTTGATGGGGTGGTCCACCCCCAGGTCCGCGAGGTACTCGAGCTTCTCCGCGGAACCGGCGGTGCCGTAGATGACGCAACCACGACGGCGCGCCATCTGCACCAAGGCGGTCCCGACGCCCCCCGCCGCCGCCTGGATGAGGACGTGATCTCCGGGGTGCAACCGCACCATCTCCTCCGCGCAGTACCAGGCGGTGCCGTATTGAACCGGGAGCGCCGCCGCCGTCGTCGCGTCCATGCCCTCCGGTATGGGCACCACACCGCGTGCATCGGTGACCGTCTTCGTGGCGTAGCCCCCGAACCGGCAGAACGCCATGACCGGGTCCCCCACGGCGACGCCGTCCACCTCGGGGCCGGTGGCCGCCACCTTCCCCGCCACCTCGTAACCGAGCACCGACGGCAACGGCGGGGCATCCGGATAGAGACCGAGGCGCGCCAGCACGTCGGCGAAGTTGAGCCCGAAAGCCTCTACGTCCACGCACACCTGACCTCGCCCAGGCTCGGGGTCGGGACGCTCCTCCAGCTCGAACGCCCGCCGCGGATCGCCGCGCCTCACCAACACCGCCGCGCGCACGTCAGGCCAGCCTCCCACCCGGTGTCTTCATGGCCGCATCATACGCGGGCGGTGGCTATGATCTGCCCGGGACGGCCTCCACCATGGCAACCTCGGCAACCACCTCCCTTCGTCGGACCGCGCTCGCCCTCGCGGTCTCGTGCTTCACCCTCCCCTGCGTCGGCCAGGACCGGACCATCCACGTCGCCGTTCACGGCGACGACGGCCAACCGGGAACCGCGGCCCGCCCCATGGGCACCATCCACGCGGCGCTGGAGCGGGCGCGTCAACAGGCCCCGAGCGCGCCAGCGGACATGGTCATCGTCGTCCACCGAGGCACTCACAGGATCGTCCGACCGCTGACCGTCGGTCCGGAGCACATCCCGGCCAACGGGGGGCTGCGGCTGGTGGCCGCCAACGGGTCGGCCCCGGTGATCTCCGGCGGGCGGCTCGTCTCCGGTTTCGAGAAGCTCCCCAACGGCGACCTGCACCTTCACCTCCCCGGCGTGGCCGGACGCGCCGACCCTCCCCGGGAGCTGTTCGTCAACGGCAGCCGACGGCCCCGCGCCCGGCATCCCAACCAGGGCTGGTCGCGGGTGGAACGCCCCGCGACGGACAAGCGCACGGGGTTCATCTTCCGACCGGACGGCCTCCCCGCCGCCGCCCGCGGCCCCGGCATGGAGCTGCTGTTCCTCCACGACTGGTCCACGTCCCGCGTCCCCGTCAAGGACATCGACCACGAACGCCACAGCCTGACGGTGGCCCACCCCATCGGCCCCAAGGCAAACCACTACCGCATCGACAACTTCGAGAAGCACCCCCGCTTCCGGCTGGAGAACCACCGCGCCCTCCTCGACGCGCCGGGAGAGTGGTTCCTCGAGACGGGCACGGCCGGCCTCACCTACCGACCGCTCAAGAAGGAGTCTCCCGACTCCCTGCGAGCCGTGTTTCCCGTGACGCCGCAGCTGCTGGTGGTGCGCGGGACTCCGACGAAACCGGTGAAGGACGTCTTGATCTCGGGACTCACGTTCGCTCACACCGCCTTTGCCCTCCCTCCTCGCGGCTACGCCGCCGGTCAGGCGACCTTCCACGAAGACCGCGTCACCGGCGAGGGCAACGAGACGCGCACCCGGGTCCCCGCTGCCATCTCCTTCGTCATGGCGCAGGACTGCACGGTGCGAGACTGCCGCGTGACCCAACTGGGCACCTCCGGCATCGCCTTCGGGTCACGCACGCGCAACTGCGTCCTCCACGGCACCGTGGTCGAGGACGTGGCGGGCAACGGCGTCATCCTGGGCGAGGACACCGAGCGGCAGGTCGAGGACGCTCCCTGGTGGAAGGCAGCCCCGACCCAGGCTGCCCGGGGGCACGAGGTCAGCAACTGCGTGATCCAGGACTGCGGCCGGGTGTTCCCCGGAGCCGTGGGGATCTGGGTCGGCCTCGCCCGTGGCCTGCGGGTTGAGCACAACCTGCTGCGCCGCCTCCCCTACACCGGCATCTCCGTGGGCTGGCTGTGGTCCGCGGTCCCCTCCCCGTGCAAGGAGAACCGGATCGAGCGCAACCACATCCACCACGTCATGCAGGTGCTGTCCGACGGCGGCGGGATCTACACCATCGGCCGACAGCCCGGCACCCTGCTGCGCGGCAACCACATCCACGACGTCCCCCTCAACATGGGGCGCGCCGGGTCCAACGGCATGTTCCTGGACCAGGGCACCGCGGACCTCACCATCACCGGCAACCTCATCCACGGCATCGCCAAGAGCCCCCTGCGCTTCCACCTCGCCACCAGCGCCCTGGTCACCGCCAACATCATGGCGCCGGGATCAGGCGTCCCCCTGGTGGCCTACAACTCCACGCCGAAGACCGCGGTCACCCTCAAGGACAACACGACCCTCGCGCTGGACGCTCTGGACCTGAGCACGCCCGCCGCCGCCGCCATCGCCGACCGGGCCGGCTTGCAGGCGGACCACCGCCACCTCGCCCCTGACCGTCCACCGCCGTCAGCGGAGAAAGCGCTGGAGATCGACATCCGTCAGGCGCAGCGGCATCCGCTTGCGCGCCACGGCCACCGGATCCGTTGGCCAGAGTCGGACCGTGTGGTCGCTGGAGCTGGTGACGATGCGGTCCCCTTCCGGACTGAAGATCGCGCGCAGCACGGTCCGTTCGTGCAGCCGCAGGACCAAGTGCTCGCTACCCGTACCGACGTCCCAGACCCGGGCGGTCCCGTCCTTGGATGCGGACGCCACCATCGAGCCATCCGGAGAGAACGCGACGTGGACCACATGCCCCTCATGCCCCCTGAGCACGTGCAGACAATCGCCGGTCGTGGGGTTCCACAGGCGCACAGTGTGATCGAGGGAAGCCGTCGCCAGCACCGATCCATCCGCCGATGCCGCCGCCCAGAAGACCGTCCCGGCGTGTCCATGGAGGACCCGGGATTCCCCCGTCTCAGCGTCCCAGATGCGAGCCGTCTGATCGTCGGAGGTCGTCACCAGAGCGCGCCGGCCCAGCCAGAGCGGGAAGAACGCCCCCGCTCGATGGCCACGAAGCTCGCGCTGGAGTGCCCCCGTCTCCGGGTCGTAAATGCGGACCACCCCGTCCACGCTGGTGGTGGCGACCCGCGTGCCACCGAGCCAGCGTGCGGGGAAGACCGGGCCGGGGTGTCCTCGCAGGTCAACGGCCTTACCCGTGACCGTATCCAGGACCGCGGCTTCGCCAGGTCCGGCGGCGCAGGCCACGTACCTGCCCGTTGGGTCGAAGCTCACCGGCGTCACGTCCGCCTCCATTCGGTACACGTGAAGCCCTGGTAATCCACCCGGATCCCACGCCCTCACCACGCCGTCACGAAACCCGGCCACCAAACGGTAGCTCTCCCGCGCAAAGTGCAGGCTGAACGCCTCGACGCCGGGCCCCTTCAGGCTCCGTTCGCCCTCATCGGAAGAGCCCACGAGGATCCGTCCGTCCGTCCGGCAAAACGCTACGTAGCGCCCATCAGCGGAGATCGCCAGGGCGATGACCGGCGGCGATCGACCTTGGTCGCGCCCGTGGTTGAACCGTCCCACCTCCTCGCCGGTGGCGAGCTCAATGACACGGACCGATTGATCTGCGTCCTCCGCCGACGCATCCCAGGGTGCCCGAAACGCGACCGCCAGATGAGAACCGGAGGCGCTCGCCGCGGCCAGTGACGGGCGCCGATGCAGCTTGACCACGCGGTCTTCTCCGTCCCCCGCACCGACAGCGGCCACCACCCCGTCAGCTCCGCGGAGCCTCACCATCGGCGCCTGTTGGACCGAGAAGCCTGCTCCATCAATCGGCTCTCCGTTCTCGACGTCACGGAACACCACACGGTCCTTGAAACTGGCGCGCCACACGCGCCCTTCGGAATTGAGGGCCACAGTAGGAGCGCCGTCCCCGGACTCGACGACGCTGCGCAGGGTCCGACAGCGGCCGAGGGCGTTGACGACCACGGATCGGGCACGGGCGCTGGGGCTCCGCTCGAACCCGGCGACCGCCAGGGATAGAGCCAGCGGCGGATCCGTATCCAGCGCCCCGTTGGCGCGGGCCAGCAGCGCCCCCCCTCGGTCCGCCTCAACGCCGCTCGTGTTGCCTCGAAGGCATCGTTGGCTCGGTTCAGGAGCACCAGCGTGGTCACCAGGCCGATGCTGAGCAGCAGCGCGATGGCAAACGACAGCGCCGCCACCACGGGATGCCGCTGCACCCACCGAGTGCACTTCACCAGCGCCGACGGCGGGCGGACCGCCACCGGCTGGTAATCCAGGATGCGCAGGAGATCCTGGGCCATGGCGTCGGCGTCCTGGTAACGACGCTCTGGGCGCTTCTCCAAGGCGGTCATGATCACCGCCGCGAGATCACGCGATACCGCAGGGTTCAAAGTTCGCGGATCGTCCGCATCCTGCTCAGTGATCTGCCGCCAGGTCGTCTCGAGGGTCGCCCCCCTGAAGGGCCGAGACCCGGTCACGCACTCGAAGAGGATCACCCCCAGGGCGTGAACGTCCGTCCGACGGTCCACGTCCCGCCCTGACTTGATCTGCTCCGGAGCCATGTAGGCCGGGGTGCCGAGGATCGCGTCCGCCTGCGTCAGGACGGACGCCTCGCCCGACACATCACGAGCCAGGCCGAAGTCCAACAACACCGGTTCGTCGTCCTCGGTCACCAGGATGTTGTCCGGCTTGAGGTCGCGATGCACCAATCCCGCCTCGTGCGCCACGTGCACCGCTCTCGCAGCCCGCTCGACGACACGCACCACCCGCGCCACCACGGCTCGACTCCGGTCGGCTGGGTCTGCCTCGAGAGGCTTCCCGGAGACGAGCCGCATCGCGATGAAGGGCATACCTTCAACCGCGCCGAACTCATACACCGCGCAGATCCCGGGATGATCCAACCTGGACGCGACCTCAGCCTCTCTGCGGAATCGCTTCCGGAGGGCCGCCGTCGCGAACGACGCGTTGGTCAACACCTTGAGCGCTACCCGGCGACCCAAGCGGGTGTCTTCCGCCTCGTAGACCACGCCCTGTCCACCCCGACCGATCTCCCCTATAAGCCGGTAAGCGCCGAAGGGACGAGGAAAGGCGCCGTCCGGTTCGTCGTCGAAGAGCTCGAGCTCTTCGTCCGTCGCGAGGAGGTCCATGGACTGCAACCGAGCGAAGCGACGACGAAGCGCGGACGCGATCTCCGGATGTTCGAGACAGGCAGCTTCCACCGCCGCAGAGACCTCGGACGCAGGGCGATCAAGGCAGCGAGCGAGCAACGTCTCGACCGGATCCGCTCCGGGGATGGTGTCGTCGTCACTCGTCATCGGACGACTCGCGATCCAGCAGGCCAGCGAGACGGGCCAGCGCCCGAGAGAGCAAGCTGCGGGTGGCCTGCTCGGTCCGCCCCATGGACTGGGCGATCTCCGCATGAGAGAGCCTGGCGATCCGGGCCAGCAGGATCACTTCCCGCTGGGCGTCATCCAGCTGGTCGAACGCCGACTCCATGCGATTCGCCGCCTCGTTGGACATAGCCACCTGGCTCGGACTCGCGATGGACGCGTACATGCCCGCCCACCCGTCACGATCCGGGTTGTTGTCCACGTCCACCTCGCGGCCACGTCACGTCGCCCCGCGCTGTGGAATCGCCCACGGTCCATCACCTTCTGGAACGCGGCGCGGTACAGCCATCGACGGAACTGCTCTTCGCTCAGGCTCTCGTCACCGTCGAGATCGCAGAGGACCTCACGGCAAGCAGACTGGACGAGATCAGTGACGGATTCCCGGGCGCGCACTCCATGACCTGCACGGAGGCGGACGTAGGCCCGCACGCCGGAGAGATGACGCTCCAGCAGATCTCCGAACGCACCGTCGTCCCCACGAGACACGCGCAGGGCCAATTCGCTCGATGGGACATCCACGGGGCAATCCTACGACAAACTCCGCGGCTGGGTGCCGACCGGACGGCTCAAGAAGCGGATCACCACGGCCACGCCAAGGAGGCGCTCGCAGCAACACCGCGGCACGGCTCGTGCCACGGCGCAGCCTCGAGGTCAGTGGGATTCGCGGGGGACCTCCGCGCCGCTACCCCCGACCAGGAAGTCGAAATCCACTCCCTGGTCCGCCTGCAGGACATGCTCCTGGAACACCTTCAGGTATCCCCGGTCGCCGTGGGGTGCGGGCGGACTCCAACTGCTGCGGCGTTGATCCAGCTCCCCATCGCTCACGTCCAGGTGCAACGTCCTGGCGGCCACGTCCAGCTCGATCCAGTCACCGCTCTGCACCAATGCGAGGGTGCCGCCGACGGCGGACTCGGGCGCCACGTGGAGCACCACGGTCCCGTAGGCGGTGCCGCTCATGCGGGCGTCGCTGATGCGCACCATGTCGGTCACCCCCTGCTTCAGCAGCTTGGACGGCAGGGCCATGTTGCCGACCTCGGGGAACCCGGGGTAGCCCTTGGGTCCGCAGCCCTTGAGCACCATGACGTCGCCTTGGGTGATGTCCAGGTCCGGGTCGTCGACGCGGGCCTTGTAGTCGTCGATGTCCTCGAACACCACCGCCCGCCCGCGATGCTGCATGAACTCCGGCGTGGCGGCGGAGGGTTTCAGGACGGCGCCGTCGGGACAGAGGTTGCCGCGGAGCACGGCGATACCGCCGCTCGCCGCTACCGGGTCAGCGCACGAACGGACCACGCCGCGATTGAAGCACTCCGCGTCGGCGCAGTTCTCCCACAACGAACTGCCGTTCACCGTCAACGCCTCCTGGTCGATGCGATCACCCAGCTCCCGGATCACCGCCGCCAGTCCCCCTGCGTAGAAGAAGTCCTCCATCAGGTGCTGGCCTGAGGGCATGAGATCAAGGATGCAGGGGACCTCCCTCCCCAGACGATCCCAGTCCTCCAGGCCGAGGTCCACGCCGACGCGACCGGCGAGGGCCAGGAGGTGCACCACGGCGTTGGTGGAGCCGCCGATGGCGGCGTTGGTGACGATGGCGTTCTCGAACGCACCGCGGGTCAGGATCCTGGAGAGCCGCAGATCCTCCCGCACCATCTCCACGATCCGGTTCCCCGCCTCGTGAGCGAGGACACCGCGCCGGGAGTCCACCGCCGGGATGGCGGCGTTGCCCGGCAAGCCCGCGCCCAGGCTCTCCACCATGCAGGCCATGGTCGAAGCGGTCCCCATGACCATGCAGTGTCCGGCGGAGCGCGACATGCTGGCCTCCGCCTCCATGAACTGCTCCAGAGACATGCGCCCGGCGCGACACTCCTCGCTGAACTCCCACACCGAGGTCCCCGAGCCGATGGGCTGCCCCCGGTAGTTGCCGTTGAGCATGGGGCCACCGGAGACCGTGATGGTGGGCAGGTCGCAGCTCGCCGCCCCCATCATCAGCGCCGGTGTGGTCTTGTCGCACCCCACCAGCAGCACCACGCCGTCCAGGGGGTTCGCCCGGATGGACTCCTCCACATCCATGGAGGCGAGGTTGCGGTAGAGCATGGTGGTGGGCCGCATGAGGGTCTCCCCCAGGGACATCACCGGGAACTCCAGGGGGAACCCGCCCGCCTCGTAGACGCCGTTCTTCACCCGCTGCGCGAGGTCACGCAGATGGGCGTTGCACGGGGTCAGCTCCGACCACGTGTTGCAGATCCCTATGACCGGTCGACCGTCGAACAGGTGGCTGGGCGTCCCCTGATTGCGCATCCAGCTGCGATGGATGAACCCGTCGCGGTCGGCGGGGCCAAACCACGCAGCGCTCCGCATCGTCTTGTTGTCTTCAGCTCCTGACAAGCCCTCAACCTCCGAAGCGGTGCGCCGGCAAACCGGCCACATCCATGGGGATCTCGAACAACCCTCCCGCCAGAGGCGCGGCAGCGCGAGCTTCCGCGTCCAACCCCTTGGCGGCGGTGGTGACGTACAGGGTCCGCAGCTCCGGCCCGCCGAAGGCGCAGCTGGTGACATTCGGCGCAGGGATCGGGATCTCCCCGACCAGGGAACCGGAGGGATCGAAGCGGCTGATCCGGGCGCCTGCGAAGTGAGCCACCCACAGGTGGTCTTCGATGTCCACGGTCATACCGTCGGGATAACCCGCCTCCGCCGGGATGGTGATGAACGTCTGCTTCCCGGACAGCCCGCCGTCCGCCGCCACCACGAACCGGTAGATCGTCCGCTCCACGGAGTCGGTGTGGTACATGACGGCGCCGTCAACACTGAACGCGGGGCCGTTGGTGATCCGGTAATCCGGGTCCATCACCTGACAGGCGCCGTCCGGGTCCACCCGGTGCAGAGCGCCGCCAAGCCCCTGCTCCGCCACGTCCATGGTGCCCACCCAGAGGCGGCCCTGATGATCCGCCTTCCCGTCGTTGATCCGATTGCCGGGGAGCTCCGGCTCCGGGTCGAGCAGGTCACGGATCACTCCGGTCTCCAACTCCACGAAGGCCAGCCCGTCGTGGAAACCCGCCACAAAGCCGCCCCGGGTCCGGGGCACGAGGCAGCCCAGGGTGCGCGGCATGGGCCAGGTGCGCTGCTCACCGGTGGCCGGGGTGTAGCGGTGAACCGCGGGCCCGCGGATGTCCACCCAGTACAGGGCCCCCTCCTCCGCCAACCACACGGGCCCCTCTCCCAGCTCCGCCTTGGCGTCCCAGACGCATCGGGGACTCTCAGTGCTCACGCCCAGCCCCCGTCCACGATGTAGTCCTGCCCGGTGCAGCCCCCGGCGTCATCCGAAGCGAGGAACAGCACCACGCGGGCCACGTCCTCCGGCTCCAGGAGACGATCCAGGCACTGGCCCGCCAAGACCTCCGCCTCGTACTCCGGCGTCTTCCACAGACGGACCTGACGCTCCGTCATGATAGCGCCGGGCAGCACCGCGTTGACCCGGATCTTCTGCGACCCCAGCTCCCTGGCCAGGGCCCGGGTCATGCCCGAGATCGCCGCCTTGCAGGTGGTGTACACCGGAAGCTCGTTCTGACCGAGCAACCACGTGATGCTGCCCATGTTGATGATGGAGCCGCCGCCGGCGCCGGCCATGCCAGGAGCGACGGCCTGGGAGACGAAGAACTGGTGCTTGAGGTTGGTCGCCACCCGATCGTCAAAGGACTCCGGCGTCACCTCGGAGAACCCGTGCCGCTCGTCGTTGGCGGCGTTGTTCACCAGGACTCGAAACGCGCCCACCTCGTCAGTCAGAGCGTCAATCGCCGCGCGGGTGGCCTCGGTCTCGCGGAGGTCGACCGCCGCGAACCGGACCTCGGCGCCGTCCTCCCGCAGCTCTGCGACCAGCGCCTCCCCCGCCCCGAGATCCCGATCCACGAACGCCACCCGAGCCTCCTGGGCGGCGAAGTGCCGTACCAGGGATTCACCGATCCCGGAGGCGCCGCCGGTCACCAGCACGGCGGCCCCCGAGAGGCTGGGATAACGGGCCCACTGCGACATGGCCGTGCATTCTATGGAATCCCGCCGCTGGGGTGCGGCCCCGCTCCCGCGAGGGGAACGGAGCCGGTTCGTCGCCGACCCAGGCCGGGCTGAAGGACGGGTTAACCGTCGGACCGACGAGCCTGCTGGCCCTTCGACTTCTTCGCCGGCGGTTTCTCCTTGAGGAGCGCCTCCACCACCCGGTCCAGTTCGCGGTTGGCCAGGTCGGCCACCCGCAGCTTCCCAGCCCGGTCGATCACGTAGTAGTCCGGGAACGAGTCCACGGCGAAGGCCTTGACCGTCTTCCCCTCCGTGTCCACCGCCACCGGGTAGTTGATCCCGCTCTCCTTGGCGAACGCCGCCATGCGCTCAGCGCCGTTCTTGGTGTGCACTCCGATGAGGACCAGACCCTGGTCCTTGTGACGCGCGTAGAGCTCCTTCAGATGAGGGAGCGCGCGCTTGCAGGGGCCTCACCACACGCCCCAGAAGTCGAGGATCACCACCTTGCCCTTGAGCTTGGAGAGCTCGAGACCGGACTTGGGGGTGTTCATCCACTGGCTGACCTGCAACGCCGGCGGCGCCTTGCCCTCCAGGGCGTCCTTGGCGGCGTTGCGCTTCTCGTCGCGACCGCGTTCGCGCGTGAAGTCGTCCTTTTGCGCCGGGAGCCCACCCGCGAGGAGGCTCACCAGCAACCCTATGCACAAGCTCTTCATGCCAGACCTCCGTTCGCTCTCTCACGAGCGGACCGGATTGTACCCTTGGCGGCTGCAGCGGGAATCCGGACGCTATACTCCGGCCCGATAGGAGGCGCGCGCGGAGCCACTCCGGCATCGGCGACGCGACCGCCCGGGGCGTCAAGGAGGACGAATGCCGGAGATCGAACAGGCTCTCTTCGCCGCCCTCGCCGTCCTCGTGGTGGGGCTCTCCAAGTCCGGCTTCGGTGGCGGAGTCGGCATCGTCGCCGTGCCGCTCATGGCCCACGCATTCCGCGTGGACCGCGCTGTCGGGATCATCCTGCCGATCTTGATCGCGGCGGACGCCCTGGCCACATGGCAGCACCGTGGCACCTGGTCAGGGCGCCACATCCGGGACACCGTCATCGGAGCGCTGCTCGGGATCATCCTGGCCACACTGGTCCTCTGGAAGCTCCGGGATTCCGACGCCCTGATCCCCGTGCTCAACGGCGCGGTGGGCGGCACTTGCCTGCTGTTCGTCGGCTTGCAGCTCTGGCGCACGGGAGGCGGGCGCGTTCCCCGCGTCCCGGACACCACCACGTCCGGGGTCACGGCGGGGGCGCTGTGCGGGACCGTCTCGACCATCTCCCACTCCGCCGGTCCCATCATGTCCATCTACCTGCTAGAGCATGAGCTGGGCAAGCGCGCGCTGGTGGGGACCCTGGTCCTGTTCTTCTTCATCGTCAACGTCGCCAAGCTGCCCACCTATGCGTCGCTGGGGTTCATCAACGGGGACACCCTCATCACCTCCGCCCTGTATCTCCCGCTCGTTCCGGTGGGAGCGTGGCTGGGCCTGTGGCTTCACCACCGGGTTCCGGAGCGCCCCTTCGTACTGGTGATGTACATCGGCGCGGCAGCCGCGGGCGCCCACATGCTGGCCAAAGGGCTCTGATCAAGCAGGCCGAAGGCGGCCCTCAAAGCGCCGGGAGCTCGTATCCCTCCCGGCGCTCGTAGTCGAGCCACTGGTTGGCGTCGTCGTCAGCGAACCTCCAGGCCTGCGGGTCCCAGGTCAGCGCACGGCGGTGCTCGTAGGCGAGCTTCAACAGATGACACACGGCGACGCTCCGGGCTCCCACCTCCGCGTCACACATGGGGCGACCGCGGTTTCGGATGCACTCCAGCCAATCGGCGGCGTGGCTCTTCTTTCTAGGCAACGCGTTCGCGCCGTCCGGCAGGTCCGCCTCCAGAATGCTCCCGGGGATGCTCTCCAGCAGACCCCGATCCACATGGAGGACGCCCTCCTTGCCAACGAAGGTGCAACCGCTCATCCCCCCGTGGATGACCTTCGTGCCGCCCTCGTACTCGAGCCATGCACCGGCCTCCGCATCTGCTGAGCCAGGAGGCGCGACGCTGATCGGACCGGAGCCATCCTGCCCCAGGGCCCATTGGGCGATGTCGAAGTGATGGGCCCCCATGTCGGCGAGGCCACCGCCGGCGTACTCCCTGTACTCACGCCACTTCGGGTAGCGCTTGTGAACGCCCCGAGGACTCAGGACCGAACTGTAAGGACGCATGGGCGCCGGACCGATCCACCGATCCCAATCGAGGCCCGGCTCAGCAGCCTCTTCACCAAGGGTGCAGGGCACCGGCGGCTTGCCCACTCCGACGTTGACGCTGTGCACGTGCCCCAGGATCCCGCTCCGCACACGCTCTGCCGCGGTGACGAACCGATGGCCGAACTCCGTGCGCTGCTGGCTGCCGGTCTGGAAGACGCAACCCGTCTCGCGGACGGCGTCCATCACGATCTTGGCCTCGTGCAACGTCAACGTCAGGGGTTTCTCGCAGTAGATGTGCTTACCCGCCCCGCAGGCGTGCATGATCTGATTGGCGTGCCAGTGATCCGGGGTGGCGATGACCACGGCGTCGATGTCGTCCCGGCCCAACAATCCCCGATAGTCGAGGTAGGCGGCGCAATCATCGCTGCCATAGTGCTTATCCACCCGGGCCTTGGCGTCTGCTCGGCGACTGGTGTCCACGTCGCACACCGCCAGGACACGGAAGCCGTCGTCGGGCAGGAACGCCCGGTGCATCAGGTTCCGACCCCGAATCCCCATCCCGATGATCCCCAGTCCGATCTGGTCGCTGGGTCGGACACCACCTCGAGCGTCGGCGGCGATCTCCAACACCCGGCGGGGCGCGACGAACCCCACACCCGCAGCCGCCAGGAAGCGGCGACGATCGATCCGGAGCGATGAGGCCACGACGCTTCTCCCGTTCCAAGGCACCCGAAAAACCGCAGCCTATCAGGGGGCAGAATGGACGCGCGACCAGAGACTTGAGCCCCTCAGTCGTCAGTCACCTCAATGTCGGCCCGACACAGGTCACTGCAAACAAACGACGTAGGCTGGCCGGATGGTCTCCCCGGGGGCTCGAGTCCGAGATTGCCGTAATCGGCCGCCGACCGGACAACAGTCCGCTCTCACAAACTCCGGCCGGAAATGGGTTTCGAGAACACGCCATTGACTGTACCCTGACCGCCGAGGCAGCTGGCACTCACCCAGTGGACGCGGCCTCGGACCTCGTCTACCCCTCTAAGTCACAGAAGAAGGAATCTCCAAATGAAGTCAGTCGCACTGACCGCAGTCCTCGCCCTTTGTCTCACGACTCTCGCGGCGGGGCAATGCGCCGTAACCAACGCCAACAACCCGGGCGCCTCCCTGACCCTCAACGGCGGAACCTCGTTCGCCGGTTGCTCCGGCGTCCCGGTGACCATGAACTTCACCAGCGACCAGATAGGCAACCCGTTCGACATCTGCTTCGGCCCGCTCGCGGCCTCGTGCACCGTGCTGACGGACGACGCCCTCGAGCTGGACATGCCCAACTCCCTGTCCGTGTTCGGCGGTGTCTGCGCCGGCGCCACCCTGCCGGTGGTCGGCTTCGGCTTCGGCGCCGGTTCCGTGGACTTCACGTTCATCTCCGCCGCCGGCATCGGCAACCTCAACAACCTGCAGGC
>CAZDQF010000006.1:157024-215002 GCA_964507445.1 uncultured Isosphaeraceae bacterium | reverse complement strand
CGACGCGCTAACGGGGAAAAATAACAAGCCCGCCGGGGGGGGCGCCCCGCGCCCCCCCCCGCGGGGGGGGGCGGCCGCCGCCGACGTGAAGGCCCTGGCCAACCAGATCAAGGAGCTGGACGCGACGGTCAAGGCTCAGGAGGCGGAGCTTCGTCCTCTGCTCATGCAGGTCCCCAACATCCCCTCGGATGAGGTGCCCGACGGGGCGGACGACAGTGAGAACGTGGAGCTGCGGACCTGGGGTACCCCAAAGCAGTTCGACTTCGAGCCCAAGGACCACGTCGACCTGGGGCAGTCTCTCGACCTGCTGGATATCGAACGGGCGACCCGGATCGCTGGCAGCCGGACCTACTTCCTCAAGAACGAGGGAGCGTTGTTGGAGCTCGCCGTCCTGCGATTTGCGTTCGACCACATGATCGCCAAGGGGTTCAGCCCCATGCTGGTGCCTCACCTGGTCCGGACCGAGGCCATGGAGGGCACCGCGTACCTGCCCGGGGGAGAGGAGCAGGCGTACCGCACGGTGAAGGACGACGCCTGGCTCATCGGCACGGCGGAGGTGCCCCTCACCTCCTACAGGATGGACGAGATCCTCTCCGAAGACGAGCTGCCCCTGAAGACCGTGGGCTTGTCACAGTGCTTCCGCCGGGAGGCCGGCACCTACGGCAAGGACACGCGAGGCCTCTATCGGATTCACCAGTTCCAGAAGGTGGAGCAGGTCGTGGTGTGCAGGGGGGACGACGAAGAGTCCCTGAGGTGGCACCATGAGATCCTCAACAACTCGGAGGAGGTGCTCCAGGCCCTGGGGCTCGCCTATCGGGTCGTGAACGTCTGTGCCGGCGACCTTGGCCGGCCGCAGATCCAGAAATTCGACATCGAGACCTGGATGCCGGGCCGCGGCGCTTACGGAGAGACCCACTCCGCCAGTCGGTTCCATGAGTTCCAGGCGCGGCGTTTGAACCTGCGCTACCGCGACGAGTCCAAGAAGACCCGGTTCTGCCACACGCTCAACAACACGGTCATCGCCAGCCCACGGATCCTGATCCCGTTGTTGGAGTGCTTCCAGCAGAAGGACGGGTCCGTGGTGGTCCCTGAGGTCCTGAGGCCGTACATGTGCGGCCGCGAGATCATCGAGCCCAAGGGCTGAGATCGGTCGGTCGCGGGGTCAGCGACCGCCGCCGCCGAACAGGCTCGAGAGGCCTCCGTTGTTGCCCACGCCCCAGCCGGAGGGGGGCCGGGAGGCGCCGCCGCCCTGCAGGGCGTTGAGGAACGGGTTGCCACCGCGTGGGCCGGCGTTTCCACCTCGACCGGGTCCGCCCCGGCCTGGTCCGCCGCGTCCGCCACCGCGCCCGCCGCCGCGGCCTTCGCCTCGTCCGCCACCGCGCCCTCCACCGCGTCCGCCACCTCGGGCATTAGGATTGCCGCCGCTGGCCACCGTGGCTTCCTGGTATTCCCCGTCCCAGCCGGCGATCTGTTGCTCGGACTCCCGGCTCATGTGCACCTGGGGCAGGGTGAGGTAGCGGGTGAAGCGGTAGGTGCGCAGGTCCTTCGCGCCTGAGGCGATCTTCTCTTCCACCTCGGTCTCCCCGTCGCGCGCGTAGATCTCAAGGATGACGAGCACGGCTCGAGGGATGCCCCCTTCGTCCATGGCCAGCCACTGGTCCTGGAGCATGGCCTCCGCGTCCTTCTCCTGCTGTCCTCCGCCGGCCGCCTCCTCCGTGAGCGGGTTGCGAGAGATGTACTTCAACGAGATGGAATGGACCCGGTCGTAGAGCAGCACATACTCGCCGCCGTCGTGGGGCGCATCGTCAACGTAGAAGTCCTCTCGGCGCCAGAGTTCGAGGAAGTCCGAGGAGTTGTCTGCCCTCCGGCACACATATGCGACCTCGTTGGCGAAGGCGTATCGGCCGCGGTTCTCCCCGTACTCGTCGAATGAAGGTAGCTCGAGGAGCGGGGCGAAGGCCTTGGTGAGCGTGATGAACGAGAGGGCGTCCGCCTCACGACCGTACAGCTCGGCGTCGACACCGTAGAAGGAGTTGTTCTCTACCGTGTCGTAGAAGTAGACGTTTGACAGGTCCTTGGAGATGACGTCCAGGATGGCGGGGCCGATGACGTACGGCGTGGCCAGGTTGGACATCTCGTTACGGCTGCGGACCACCTGATCCAGGGTCATGAACATGGCGGTGAACAGGATCGCCGTGATGCCCATCGCCAGGGTGATCTCGATGAGGGTGAACCCCGCTTCTCGTCGGCGAACCATCATCGGCCGCGTCCTCCGCCACCATCCGCAGATCCGGTCTTGGTGTCGCTGCCTCCGGAGCCACCGCGCCCTTCGCCACCACGGGTACCTTCTCCGCCACCCGCGCCGGGGCCGCCGCCCTCGCCACCTCCCTCACCGCCGAGGTCCTGCTCCTCTTCTCCGGGAAGAGGTAGGTAGGTCATGATGGTGAACTCGCGGTCTTCCTCCGCGGTCTCCCCCAAGCGCCGGATGACGAAGACCAGCACGCGCTTGATCTGGCCCGGGGGCTGTTCTCCCTCGCCCTCCATGCCCTCGAATTCCGGGTCGCCGGAGACCGGGCTGCCCGTGATGGCGCCGTTCTCGCCCACCTCGTAGCCCATCTCCAGCAGAGAGTCTTCGTCAGGAGCCCCGACGATGACCTCCTCCCGGAACACGGGGATGTCCCACTGGTAGTCGCGGAACTCGTCGGGGTCGTAGTCCGAGGCGAGGTTCTCGAAGGTCCCGGTCATGGACTCGAAGTAGGCCTCTTCTTCCTCGGGGTCGTCCGGGTTGATCATCCCCTTCTCGATGTCGCCGAGGAGGTTCTGGATGAGATAGCGCATCTTGCGCTGCTCGACGGTGTCGATGACGTCCTCGCTGGCCATGCCGACGGCTGCCAGAGAGGCGGAGACGGCGAAGGCGAGGATGGCGAGGGACACCATGACCTCGACCAGGGTGAATCCGCCGCGGCGCGTCATCTTCCGGACCCCACGTTACCCATGACATCCGTGAAGTCCGATTCCTGGGCTTCCGCTGGCAGGTACTGGCCCTTCAACACCTCCGACTTGCCGGTGAGCCCGTTCACGATGATGCTGAAGGCCTCGGTAGTCTCGCCGTCCTTGGCTTCGAGCCAGAGGATGAACGATGAGGCCGTGCCGTCTGGGCGGTATTCCACCCACTGCCAGTCCTTGTCGTAGTACATCTGGCGGTTGAACCAGAGCTTGGAGAAGTTGACGCCTTTGGGGAGCGGCTCCCATTGGAACGAAGCGCGCCAGTCTTCCAACTCATCGACCGTCAGCGGGTCGCCGCTGTCCGGATGTACGAAGCGCCCGAATTCGTCTTGATCAGGTTCGCGCCGGAATCGGTACATGCCCTTGTCGAGCTCGATGTCGAAGTAGCAGTACTGTTTGGCGCCCGCCGATTGAGACCTGATGAAGTCGCTCATGCCGGCCAGCTTTCGTGCCGCCGACCGGAGCCGTTCAGACTGAGTCACCCCGCCGAAGTTGACCATGACCATTCCGGTAGCCATCCCGACCACGGCCACAGCCAGGAGCAACTCGATCAGGGTGAATCCGGAACGACTATGGACCATGGATCAGGTCATTGACTTTGCTTCTTTGAGGAGACGTCCGCGTTTTCGCCTTCACCTCCCGGGATCCCATCTGCTCCCAGCGACTTGATCTCGAACTCCGAGCCGCGCTTCTCGTAGATGTAGGGGTTTCCCCAGGGATCGAGGAGCTGGCCGTCCGTCACCTTGTCCTTGTCGACGTAGGCCCTGGGCTCGAGCAGACAGCGGGGAAAATCGCTCTCGTTGGGCAGCTTGCCCTGCTTCATCTTGTACATCATGACGGCGCCCTTGAACGTCTCGATCTCGGTCGTCGCCTTGTCCCGTTGGGCCTCGCCAAAGAACTCGAAGACGGCGTAGCCGACGGCTCCGGTCATGAGGGCGATGATGGTCACGGCCACGAGCACTTCGATGAGGGAGAAGCCAGCCTGTCTTTGGTGTCTCAGCGAATAGTGTTCGGTGCGGTTCATGTTCTTCTCCGGACGCCCCGCCGATTGCGGAGCGGAGTCCTGTCTATGGTACGACGCCCCTGCGGGCGGGCCTATTCCCTCATGCGCCGCGAGTCAGGCTGCCCATCTGGATCAATGGGATCATGATGGCCGCCACGACGAAGAGGACAACGCCCGCAAGTACAATGATGATAACAGGTTCGAGTATCGAGATCAGCTTCGAGATCGACATGTCGATCTCTTCATCGTAGGCGCCGCTTACGGTCTCAAGCAGCTCCTCGAGCTGTCCGGATTGTTCGCCGGTGGCGATCATGTAGCCCACCATGGGCGGGAAGACCCCGCTCTCCTGGAGGGGAGTGGCGATGTCTGAGCCCTCGACGATGGCGTCGTGGACCTCTCCCACCGTGCGGGACAGGACCGCGTTCTGCACCACGTTCTCCACGATCTTCAGGGACTCCAGGACCGGGATGCCCGACTGCAGGAGCGTCGCCATGGTGTTCGCGAATCGCGCGATGGCGGTCTTGCGGAGCAGGTCTCCGATGATGGGGATGCGCATCCGGGCGCCGTCGTACCTCAGCTGGCCTTGCTCAGTGGAGCGCATGACGCGGAGCAGGGTCCACACGAGGAACGCGGCAAGGAACAGGCTCCACCAGTAGTTCTGGAAGAACGACGAGATGGCGATGAGGGTCTGTGTGATGGCCGGCAGCCCTTCGCCCACTTTCTTGAAGAGGCTGGTGAGCTTGGGGACGACGAACGTCATGAGCACGGTGATGACCAGGGCCCCGACGCCGACCATGACCATGGGGTAGGTCATGGCGCCTGAGATCTTCTGCCGCAGGCGGTTCTGGCGGACGATGTAACCCGCCAGGCGCGTCAGGATCTTGTCCAACTGTCCGGAAGCTTCGCCGGCCCGGACCATGTTGCAGTAGAGGTCGTTGAAGAAGCGGGGGTGCCGCGCCATGGCGGCCGCCAGGGTGTCGCCCTGGGTGACCTTCTCGCGGATGTCGCGGAGCACGCGCTCCATGTCTCGAGACTCGACCTGGTCGATCATGGCCTTCAGCGCGTCCACGGCGGAGATGCCGGCGGACAGGAGCGTGGCGAGCTGGCGCGTGATCACCGCCAGGTCGGCGGGCTTGGCCTTGGGCGCGAACAGGCCCGACTTGGCGCTCCCGGATTCGCCCCCGCCCTTCTTGTCGTCGATGGCGTGGAGCTCGGTGACATGGACCCCCTCGCCTCGGAGCTTGAGCCGTGCTTCGCGAGGGCTGTCCGCGTCGATGATGCCGCCTCGGGTAGCGCCGCTGGTGTCGAGGGCCTTGTACTCGAAGATCGCCATGAGATGCGTTGGTGGAGCCCTACTCGATGTCCATCTGGGTGACTCGAAGGACCTCTTCCATCGTACTTTGCCCTGACTTCACCTTCCTGATGCCGTCGGCTCGGAGGGTGATGAGCCCGCGCTCCATGGCGGAGCGCTTGATGGCCGTGGCTGAGGCCCGGTCGACGCAGAGGCTGCGGATCTCGTCGTCGATGCCGAGGATCTCGTAGATCGCCGTCCGACCGGTGTAGCCGGTGTCGAAGCAGTTGTCACACCCCATGCCCTTGATGAGGAGCCCGTCCGGCAGGTCCGCCGGCGTCAGCTTCAGCTCGCGCATGAGCTTCAGGTCCTCCTGGGTGGGGGAGTAGGTGGTCCGACACTCGGGGCAGATGACGCGTACGAGGCGCTGAGCGACCACGGCGATGAGGGAGCTGGCCACGAGGTAGGGCTCGACACCGATGTCCAGCATACGACTCACCGCGCCGGCGGAGTCATTGGTGTGCAGGGTGGAGAAGACGAGGTGGCCCGTGAGGGCTGCCTGGATGGCGATGCGAGCGGTCTCCTCGTCGCGGACCTCACCGATCATCATCACGTCGGGGTCCTGGCGAAGCAGGGACCGGAGACCTGCCGCGAACGTCAGCCCCTTCTTCTCCGCCACCTGGATCTGACTGATGTTGCCCAGGTGGTACTCGATCGGGTCCTCGATGGTGATGACGTTCTTCTCGACGGAGTCGATCTCGGAGAGCACCGCGTAGAGGGTGGTGGTCTTGCCGGAGCCGGTCGGTCCGGTGACGAAGATGATCCCGTGGGAGAGGTGCGCGATGCGCCTCACGGACTCCAGGTGTTCGTTGGACAGGCCGATCTCGTCGAGGGCGTAGACGTTGGTGGTCTTGTCGAGCAGGCGCATGACGATGCGCTCGCCCTGGTTGGTCGGCACGGTGGAGATTCGGACGTCCACCTCGGCGTCGCCGATCTTGATCGTGGCGCGGCCATCCTGGGGGATGCGCCGCTCCGCGATGTCCATCTTGCCCATGACCTTGACGCGGGAGATGACGGCGTCCTGGACCTTCTTGGGGACGCTCTCCATGTCGTAGAGCACGCCGTCGATGCGGTAGCGGATCTGCAGACGATCTTCGAACGGCTGGATATGGACATCCGACGCCCGCATCTTGAGGGCCTGGAACAGCACCATGTTGACCAGCTTGATGATCGGCGCCTTGTTCGCGACGTCCAGCAGGTCTTCGGAGTCAGAGACGAACGAGGACAGGTCATCGAGGCTCTCCTCCTCGATGGTCTCGATGGCCTCGTCCACCATGTCGGCCTTGTTGCGGTAGGCCTTGTTGATGTGGGTCGTGATGGCAGCTCTGGGGACGAAGATGGGGTCCACCTCCATCCCGATCAGGGCGGCCAGGTCATCCATGGGGTGGATCTCGAAGGGGCTGCACGTAGCCACCTCCATGACCCCGTCATCCTCCTTGATGCCGACGAGGCTGTAGTTCCGCGCGAACTCGATGGGGACGAGCTCGGAGAACGTCTCCGGCACCTTGATCCCGTCCAGGTCTCCCCGGAACTGGTACCCGAGGGAGTCAGCGAAGATCTGCAGGATCTCCTCCTCGGGGAGGTACTGCTTCCTCATCAGGATCCGGTCGAGGGTCTGCCCTGACTCGGATTCGATCCGCAGGGCGTCACTTAGCTTCTCCTGGGGGAGCTTCTCGCCCAGCTTGTCGAGGAGGGTGTCCTTCACGTCGTCGTGTCCCCGAGGTGATGGTTACTTCTTGCCGGAAGACCGGGCGTCGTCTCGCGTCGCTCGCCCGCCGCGGAACTTCAGGGTGCCGCCATCGTGGATGGTGGCGGCGCCCTCGCTCCCCTTGTCAGGGTGGACGGGGTTGCCGGTCACGTCACGAGGCTTCACCGCCTGCCCGATGGGTGTCACCGGGCTGTACCGAGGCATGTCCAGGAGACCCGCGTCTTCAATGGCGTCGATGTCGATCTCCGAGTCCCGGATTCCGACGGCGCGGAAGTTCGGGTCCACGAGGGAGATGTTGCCGTCCAGCTTCTGGATCTCCAGCTTGCGCTCGTAGGAGATCTCCTCCAGCTGCTGGAAGTCGTTGATGATGGTGGGGGTGACGAACAGGTAGAGGGTCGTCTTCTGGATCTCTGTGTTCGTGCTCTTGAACAGCTCCCCGAGGATCGGGATGTCACCCAGGAACGGCACCGATTGGATCGACTCTGCGGTGTTGTCCTGGACGAGGCCGCCGATCACCACGGTCTTGCCGTTGGGTACGGTCACCGCGCCGTTGAACGCGCGGGATGTGCGCGGGGGCGGGATCCCGTTGATGGCGTCCGTGGCGCCCTGGAACGCCTCCACCGTGAACTCGATGTTCAGGCGCAGGTAGTTGTCGTTGGAGATGTGGGGCGAGATGCTCAACGTCAGGTTGGCGGAGACCTCGTCCGTGGCCGTCGTCGACGTGCCGCCGTTGGTGAGGTTGTCGGTGCGCAGGACGTTCAGGGTACGTCCGACTTCGATGCTTGACTGTTCGTTGTCGTTGGTCAGCACGCTGGCGTTGGAGAGCAGGTTGACCTTGGTGTAGGTCTTCAGCATGGCGACCAGCAGCGGCACGTTCAGGTTGCGTTCGAAGATCCCCGCCACGAGGCCGCTGAAGCCGATGCCGGTGTCGTTTGCGAACGGTATCCGGACCAGATCGTCGAACAGGTTGCCGGATGTGCTGGAGCCCGTCCCCGGGTCGCCCATCCCTGTGCCTGTACCAGTGCCGGTTCCTGAAACCGTGCCGGTGCCGGAGGTCGTGTCGAAGGTGATCTGGGAGAGCCCGTAGCCCGTGGCGCCCGCGAACCGGTAGCGATCGTCACCACCTTCGACCGCGGTCAACTCCACGGCGATGTTCTGCAGGTCGTTGTCCGACAGCTCGGCGATGGCGGCGTGCACGAGGACCTGAGGGCGTCGCTTGTCCAGCTCGTTGATGAGCGGTTCGATCTCCTCGTAGCGGGTCTTGGAGGCCTGGATCAGCAGGGAGTTCGTGTTGCTGTCGGCGACGATCACGACCTCGCGACCGCGCTGGTTGGCGCTCGTGGCGCCGGCGGCTCCGGGGCGGCCTCCGACGTTGGTGGCGGTCCGGGAGGTGGATTGCCCGAGGAGGTCCCGCAGGGTGCGCTCCAGGTCCGTTGCGTTGGTGTTCTTGAGGAAGTAGATGCGGATGTTGCTGTCGATGTCCGTGACCTCGGTGTCGAGGGCCGCGATCAGGCGCTTGATCTCGTTCATGTCCCGTTCGACGGCGTAGACCACCAGGGAGTTGGTCCGGCTGTCACTGATGATCTTGGGCTCGGGGATCTGCTGGCCCGGGCGGGTGTCTCCTCCGCGGGGTACCGGCCGAGCTCCTGGCGCGCCGCCCTGCGTGGTGGTGGTGATCAGGTCCCTGATCTGCGGCTCCAGCTCCTCTGCGACGGCGTGTTTGAGTGAGATGGTCTCGAACTTCAGGGTCGCGGCCACGGGCGGGATGTCCATGGCCGTGAGCAGCTCTCTGACGGCGAAGACAGTCGGCGCAAATCCGCAGATGATCATGGCGTTGGCCGTGGGGACATCCTGGGAGAACTCAACCGATCGGTTGGGCATGAGGAGCTGGATGGCGGGGCGGGCGGACTGGACCTCCACGTGCTTCAGCGTGATGGTCGTCATGATCACCTCGCCGATCCGGTGCCGGTACTCGTCGAGGCGATCGGAGGGAACGAACGTCGCGCGTTGCTTCAGGTTCCGCGACTGATCGATGGGCTCCAGCATGATGAAGTCCCCGTCGTTCGGGCCGAGGGGGATCATGGCGAAGTCCTGGGTGGCGAAGATGGCCTGCCAGAACTCGAAGATCCGGTCCTTCTCGATGGAGACCTTGCCCGTCATCATGATCCGCGGTTTGCCGCGGAAGCTGGCGTCCTTGTACTGGAATGGGCGATTGGTGGTCGTGCTCGCCCACTCGACGGCGGTCTCGAGGGTGATCCCCTCGGCGCCGATGAGGATGTCGATCATGTCGTCCTTCAGCGTCGGCTGGGCGATCATGACAGACGTCAGCGACAGCGCCGTGACGAGGACTCTTGCGGTTTGAGCCAACATGCGGTCTCTCCGGTTCCAACCAAGCGTCGGACCGCCATGGCGGTCGCACACAAAGGCCCCGGTCGCCGCCCACAGGTCAGCGTCCTGTTCCCCTGCCGCCGCCGGTGAGCCCGGCGCGCCCATATTGTGCGAATCCCAGGCGCTTACGTCGAGGGGGCCTGTGCGTCCTTCGGACGAAACAGTTGCTGTATTCTTTCCCCGATCCCGGATCTCTGCTCCTGTTGAGCCCCCTTCCGGGATCGAGAGGCGCCTCGTAGCATGCCGCCGGAATGAACCTCGATGCCCTGATGAGCAAGGCGGAGGTCCTTCTGGGCTTCGGCGCGAAGGACAAGTGGAGCGCCCTGAGCGTCCTGTGCGACGCGGTCGTCACCGCCGGATGGGTCCCGGCGGAGGCTCGACAACCGTTGCTGGATGGGCTCACGGCCCGAGAGAAGAGCCTGAGCACGGGGATGGAGCGGGGACTGGCGGTGCCCCATGCGTTTGTTTCGTGCGTGGAAGACACCCGCGTCTTGATCGCCCACGCGAATCCGCCCATCCCCTGGGGCGCTCTCGATGGTGCTCCCGCCAACCTGATCGTGCTGTTGCTGGCACCCAACGACGCCGCTGCGAGGAGCTTGCACCTGCAGGTCCTGGCCCAGCTGGCGGGACTGTGGATGCAGGCTGATCGGCGTGAGGCCATCCTGGATGCGGCTGACGCTGACGCCTTGCGGGCGCAGTTCCTGGATGCCGCCGATGGCGGACAATTTCCGTAAGTTCAATTGGATATGGGCTTAGGGCGTTCTCGGCTATCCGGGGCGGCCTGCGGTGGGGGGAGTTGCCATAGACCCCTGTCCCGCTTAAGATTGCGCCGCTTGACCCGTTTTGGCCGGCTGGCGTGCGGTACCGTGCGCATTTGCCCAAGTCTCTATGGTGTCTTGACGTAGGTCGCTGGGTTCCCGAGCCGATGTGATGCGGGATTCTGGCACCCCCGTCGGGGCAGCAAGCGTTGTATTCGGAGGCGACCGGTTCGCCTCGAGACCCTGAACACCCAGCCACAAGGTCCCTCGCCGATGGCAACTGTCACCAAGAAGGAACTCGCGTATCGGATCGCTGAAACAACCGGTCAGAAGAAGGTTGTCGTCAAACGGGTGATCCAGCAGTTCATCACGGAGATCATCGAAGAACTGGCCGTGGGCAACCGCTTGGAGTTCCGCGAGTTCGGCGTGTTCGAGATCAAGAAGCGGGCAGCGCGGAAGGCCCGCAACCCGCGCACCGGAGTCCGCGTCGACGTGCCCAGCAAGGCGGTCGTCCATTTCAAGGCTGGGCGGGCCATGAAGGAAATGGTCCAGCGGGCCATGATCGAAGAGGAGTCCTCCGCCCACTCGCCCGCCGCCACAGACGTCGCGGCGAGCACCACGGGTGAGGGGGCCTCCTTCACCGCGGCATCCGACGGCGCAGCCGGCGCCGATGCCTGAGTGGGCTGGTGGCGCTGGGTTTGACCCGAGACGGGTCCCCGGCGCCGCGGCTCATGACGTGCGCTCGTCGGGAGGCTGAATGCCTACGGAACGGCTCTCCGTGCGGCGCGGGCGGTTGACCACGCCCCTGTTGCTGCTGCTCAGCGCCGTCGGCGGAGCGGCGACCCTGTCCTACGAAGTCGCCTGGACCCACTCCCTGGCGCTCGCTGTTGGCAACAGCAGCCGCGCCCTAGCGGTAGTCCTCTCGGGTTTCCTAGGCGGCATGGCTCTCGGTGGTTGGCTCGCTGCCCGAAGTCCGTTCCGGCTGAGAAGACCCCTGTTGCTGTGCGCCGCCTTGGAGCTCACCCTCGGGGCTTGCGGGCTTCTGTACCCCACCTTGCTCGCGACCCTGCCGGAGGCTGTGGCCGGTCTCGTGCGCGCCGGGTGGTCGGTACCGTTAGCCCGGACCCTCATGGTCGTCGCGGTCCTGTTGCCTCCGACCGTCGCCATGGGGATGACGTTCCCCTTGTGGGTACGGGCGCTGATGGAGCGGGGGTGCCGGTCAACGGGTCGTGCCGCGGCGCTGGTCTCTGCCGCCCAGGTGGTGGGCGCGGCGTCGGGAGCCCTCGGAGCCGGGTTCCTGGTGGTTCCTGCCTTCGGCTACGCCGCTGCCTCCCAGCTGGCGGGGTTTGGCGGTGGGTTTGTCGGCCTCTGTCTGCTCTGGATCGGGCGAGGTGCGACGCGTCCCGCGGATGAGGAATCGACAGATCGGTCGCGGGGGAGAGTGGCGGCTGGTTCGTTTGGACCTGCGTTCGTGCTCTGCGGCTTTGCGTCCATTGGTTACCAGGTGGTCTGGACGCGCTCCCTGGTGTTCTTCTTCGACGGGTTCCACTACGCCTTCAGCGCGGTACTGGTCTCGTTCCTGACCGGACTGGGCGCCGGCGCGGCGATGGTCGCGGTGATCGCTCCGAGAGTGAAGAACCCGGATCGCATGCTCGGCGTCTGCCAGGTGCTGTGCGCCATCGCTGGATTGATCAGCCTCCTGGTGGTCCCCTGGGTCGGCGGGCTGGCGGCCCAGGCGGCGGGCGATGCCGGCGGTTATCCGCTGAGGGTCCTCGCGTTGTCCTTCGTCATGCTCTTCCTGCCGTCCGCCATGCTGGGCACGACGCTGCCCCTGGCGACGTGGGTCGCGACCCGTGCGGTGGGTCGATTGGCGGCAGGATTGTCCGGAGCTTACGCGCGGGTCACCTTCGGCAACGCCGTGGCGGCCGGCGTGGTCCCCCTGCTGCTGATCCCTGCGGTCGGGATCCGGACCGCCTGGGCAGGCCTCGTCGTCATCAACGGCGTGACCGGCGTCCTGCTGGCCCGCGGCAAGGGGACGCGTATCGCCGGGCTCCTGGTAGCGGCGGTCGGGGTCGCCGCGGTGGTGTGGACCCAGGTGGCGCCTCGCCCGCTGGTGCTCTCGTCCCAGGTGTTCGCCGGTCGTCGTGGCGAGAGCCGGGAGCTGTTGAGCTCCGTTGACGGTGAGAGCGCCACCGTGTCCGTGGTGCGTGACGCCAATCGAGGGACCAGGGTCCTCTATACGGACACCTTCGCCGCTGCGTCCACCGGGCGAGAGTACCCCTACATGCGTCTGTTGGGACACCTGCCCGTCCTGCTGACGGAGAACCCCGCTCGGACTCTCGTCATCTGTTTCGGGACCGGCACCACCGCTGGGGCGGTCTCGCTTCATGAAGACGTCCGGAGTTTGCGCGTCGTGGATGTGGAACGAGAGGTGTTCCGCGTGGCCGATGCGTTCAGCGATGTGAACCACGACGTGCTTCACGGCAGGGCTGGCTTGCACCTGGAGCCGGTGGTGGAGGACGGGAGGCTGGATCTGCTCTGCGCCGACCGGCCCTACGACGTGATCACTCTCGAGCCCCTCATGCCGTACACCCTGGGAGCGGCGCCGTTCTACACCGAGGAGTTCTATGAGCTGGCCAGAGATCGCCTCGCCGAGGGAGGTGTGGTGTGCCAGTGGATCCCGGTTCACGCCATTCCGGTGGATGACTATCGCGGGCTCGTGAGGACCTTCATCTCGGTCTTCCCGGAGGGGCACCTCTTCTTCTTCGAACAGTCGAGCCTCCTGGTGGCGCGTCGCGGCGGGAGCCCGCCAGTCTGGGAAGAGGTGGTGCGCCGATCCGCGGCCTCCGAGGTGGCCGCGGACCTCCGCGAGGCCCTGGTGGCCGGGCCACAGGATCTGCTCGCCGCCCACGTGGCGTCCGGAGCCACCCTCCAGTCCATGCTGGGATCCGGCGATGTCCTGACCGACGACCGTCCATGGGTGGCGTTCAGGTCCGTGCGTCCGGAGGCGAATCCGCGACAGCCCCTGCGGGACACTCTGGAGTTTCTGGTGGCCTGTGCGCAGGCGGAGCGGCAGCGGAATCTTGCGCCGGATCTGGTGCGTTGGTCCGGCGCCGGTCGATCCGTGATCGGACCCTTCGTGGAGGTGCGACGGCGCCTGCTGCGAGGCCGTGAGCTGGAAGCGGAGACATGGCTTCGTGGCGCGACCACGGGGGAGGGGGTGTCGTTCCGTGCAGCCATGGACGTGTACGCAGGGGCGCTGGCCTCCATGCCCGAACACCTGGAGGCAGAGCGCTTGCTGGCGAGGCTGTCGTTCATGTTCGAGCGACAGAGTGCCATGTCGGACCTGGTGGCCGGGCGGCCGCTGGACGCGTTCACCCGGTTGGATCGCTTTCGTGGCACGGACGAATGGGACCTCGGGGCGGAGTCCACCCAGGCCCTCGCTCTCCTGGCGGCGGGAGACGCCGCCGGTGCGCTGGCCATTTCTCAACGGGTCGTCCGTGACCATGATCGCCACGAGCTGGCGGTGGCGGTCCTGGAGCGCGCTGCGGTGGACGTGGATGATCCGGAGGCGGTTGCCATGGCTCGCTCCAGCGCTCTGAAGGTGTCGTCCGATGGTCTGAGCGCTCGTCGCGAGCTGGTCGAACGGGTGCGTCGTGCGTCCAGGGCTGATGGCCTGGCGCCGCTTCGAGCCCTCCGTGAGCGGCTGGACGAGGTGTGTGGGGCGGACATCCTGGGGGACCCGGGGACATTGGGGAGGGCCATGGACGCCCTGGCGGTTGACCGGCAAGACCCCCTGTGGTCCCTGCTGGGTGCGGTGTCGCTGCGGTCACTGGACGAGGAGCCGCCGTCCTCGGCTGCGATCCGTGAGGTCGCCGTCATGGGGGTTCGCCGGGCATTGCCGAGGCTGCGTGAGGTCGAGGCGCGACACCCCAGCCTGGAGCTGGACGCGCGCCGTGCCCAGGCCGCGCTCGTGCCGAGGGATAGCGCTGAGTTCACCCGGCTGAAGTCGGATGACGATGTTGCGGTGCGTCGCCAACTGACCGCGTCCTGCGGCCGACGGGGCGCGCTCGTTCAGGCCGCGTCTTTGCTGAGCGCTCTGATGGACGAGGATGAGGACGTCCGGCTCTACGCCGACCGGGCGTTGCGCCGTCTCACCTCGAAGAACGTCGGATACGACTACCTGGCCAAGCCGGCTGAGCGGGAGGCGGGGATGGCGCGCTGGCAGGCGTCGCTGCGCTGAGCATCACCAGGCTGCGTCGGCGACCGACGTGGTCATCTCCCGGACAGGTGCTGGATGAGGTCTGAGCGGGTGAGGATGCTCGTGATCTCGTTCTCGCACCGGACCAGGACGGCCTCGTTCTGGCGAGTGAAGAGCTTGGCCACGTGATCCATGGGGTCCTGGGCCTGGATCACGGGGAACGGAGGAGACATGACCGAAGAAACGGTCTGTGAGAGGGCCTCCCGATCCTCGATGGCCTGGGCCATGAGTGTGCTCTCCCGGACCGATCCGATGCACTCGCCCGCCGCCATGACCGGGAGTTGGGTGATGCCGTGTTCGTTCATGATGGAGAGCGCCTGGGTCACGGTCTTGTCGCCCGTGATGCTCAACAGTTCCTCCATGGCAGCGCGCTTCTTCGCGACCAGATCCGTCGCTCGTGCGGCGTCCGCGGTCATGAACCGGTTCTCTTCCATCCACTCGTCGCTGAACAACTTGGAGAGATAGCGTTCGCCGGTGGACGGGAGGACGACCACCACCATGGCATCCGGGTCGTCGATCTCGCGGGCGACGTCGCGGGCGCCCGCGACCGCGAGACCAGAGGAGCCTCCGGCGAACAGCCCCTCTTCCCGGGTGAGGCGACGAGCCAGCAGAAAGGACTCGCGGTCCGAGACGGTGCGGATCTCGTCGATGAGGTCCAGGTTGCAGGTCCCGGGGACCTTGTCGTTGCCGATCCCCTCCACCTTGTAGGGCTCACCGCCGGCGATCTCGCCTGTGGCCTTGGCGTGCTTGAGGACCGAGCCGTCGGGGTCTCCCGCGATGGCTCGTATGGACGGGTTCTTCTCCTTGAGGAACCGAGCGGCGCCAGTCATGGTGCCACCGGTTCCCATGCCGCCGACGAGGGCCGTGATCCGGCCTCCGGTTTGCTCCCAGATCTCAGGCCCCGTGGACCGGTAGTGAGCGTCTGGGTTGGCCTGGTTGTAGAACTGGTTGGCCAGGATGGCGTTGGAGTTCTCTTCGGCGATTCGCTTGGCGATGGTGACGTAGTACTCGGGGTGATCCGGCCCGACGGTGGGCGTGACGATGACCTCGGCGCCGAAGGCCTTCAGCAGCTTGACCTTCTCCGTAGACATCTTGTCGGGGATGGTGAACACGCATCGGTAACCGCGGATCGCCGCCGCCAGGGCCAGGCCGATGCCGGTGTTGCCCGAGGTCCCCTCGACGATCAGACCTCCTGGCTTGAGCCTGCCTTCACGCTCGGCCTCGTCGATGATGGCCACGCCGATGCGGTCCTTGACGCTGCCGCCCGGGTTCATGAACTCGCACTTGGCGAACACCGGTGTCCGGATGCCTTCGGTCAGCTTGTTGAGCCGCACCATCGGGGTGTTGCCGATGCAGTGGAGGATGTGCTCTTTCAGTGACGACTCATGAGGGCCCATCAGGAGGCTCCTTTCGAACTCCGATGCTATCACTACCCCTCGTCGAAGGCACATCGGCCTTCTCTCGTTGCGCCTCCGGTTCCAGCGGATACTCTCCTCTCAGATGTCCTGGTCCGACGCGATGATCTTGGGGTTAGTCCAGGGTTTGACCGAGTTTCTCCCGGTCTCATCCTCCGGGCACCTGGCGCTCGCCCGTTCCGTGCTCGGTTACGAGGCGCCGGAAGGCGCCCTGGTGGAGGTGCTGATGCACCTCGGGACGGCCCTGTCCATAGTGGTGGTGTTTCGGGCCGATATCATGGCCTTGCTGCGCGCCGGGTTGGGGCTCCTGTGCCCCTGGAGCTGGGGCGCGGCATGGCGGAACGACGAGGACTTCCGCCTCGCGGTCTTGATCCTCCTCTCGGCGCTCCCAGCGGCTGCGGTGGGGTTGAGCTTCAAGGACCAGATAGAGGGCCTGTTCGATATGCCCGTGTTCGTCGGTTTCATGCTCCTGGTGACCGCTGCCATCCTGATGCTGGCAGGGCGAGGGGGGGAGACTGGCGGGGGCTCAGTGGGGCTGCGCGTGGCGTTGATGATGGGCCTGGCGCAGGCCGTGGCCATCCTCCCCGGCATCTCCCGATCCGGTTCGACCATCGCCGCGGGGCTGCTCGCTGGGGGGTCCAGAGACGCGGTGGGTCGGTTCGCGTTCCTCATGGCGTTGGTCCCGATCCTCGGATCAGCGGCCCTGGAGGCGGGGGACGCGGTGGGATCAACCGCGCCTCTTGGGCCACTCGCGTTCGGTTGCCTGATCGCTTTCGTGTCTGGTCTCGTGGCGCTGAAGGTGCTGCTCGGGTTTGTCGCCCGCGGACGGATGGCCCTGTTCGCGCCCTACTGCGTGGTCGTGGGGTTGTTGGCGATCTTCGCCTGAGGCGATCAGATGGACCGTAGCTCGCCGCCGTCCACGGCGAGGGCCGCCCCGTTGATGGCCGCGGCTTGATCGGAGCAGAGGAACGCGACGGTGGCGGCCAATTCCGCTGGTCTCGCGATGCGTCCCATGGGGGTCCCGGCGGCGAGCCCCTCGAGGATGCCCTCGCGGGTGGTGCCGCGCTCGGCCGCCCAGCGATCCGCCAGATCCAGGAGCCGGTCTGTGCTCGTGTAACCGGGCATGACGGCGTTGACGGTGACGCCGTCGCTCCCCGTCTCTCTTGCGAGCGCGTTCACCAGTCCGTGCAGGCCAGCCCTGAGAGTGGAGGACGTGAGGAGGCCATCGATGGGCTCGGCGGCGGCGATGGACGTGATGAGGACGATGCGGCCGTGACGCTGCTCCCGCATCCCGGGGAGGCAGGCTCGAATGGTCCGGATCGCCCCCCGCAAGACCAGGTCCGTGGCTCGCTCCCAGGCGGCGTCGTCGGTCGAGTCGAAGGTCCCGGCGGGAGGACCGCCCGTGCTCATGACCAGGACGGAGGGGGGCGCGCCGGTCTGCTCCTTGATCCGGCGAACCGCTGCTTCTGGCTGTGACGGGTCCGTGAGGTCCAGGGTGGCGCTGATGACCCGCTCGGGGGCATCGAAGGCGGCGGCGGTGGCGGCGATCCGACCTGGGTCGGAGCTGCTGACGCAGACCGTCGCGCCCTCGTCGAACAGGGCCTGGGCGCACGCCAGCCCGAGGCCGGAGGACGCTCCCGTCACCAACGCGATCTTCTTGTTCAGTCCCAGGTCCATGGCGGACATCATACGGAGGGCAGCGGAGCGCGCTGATAGAGTGACCCGGCATGGGGTCGGAGCATGAGAACAGGATCGTCCGGGACCTCGCCTTCGGGGCGAGCACCGGGGCCATGCTCGTCGTCGGTGATGCCCCACGAGGGGTGGTCTCAGCGGCGGGGGCCGCCGCCTCCCTGGTGGTCACGGTCGGAGGCGACCCGGCGAAGGCCGAAGACTGGCAGGACCTGTTGCCGCCACCGGTCCTTGCGTTGGACAGCCTGGAGGAGCTGCCCGAGGGAGAATTCGGGGCGGCGGTGCTCTGGGAACCCGCCGCCGGCGCAGGGGAGACCCTGGAGCTGATTCTGCGGCGGCTGGCGGACGGAGCGTCGCTGCATGTGGTGCAGCGGGTTGTGGACCGGGGTGTGGGGAACCGTTGGCGTCGGCTCCTGGAGGCCTCCTGCGAGCCCGGCGTGGTAACCCACCAGCGGGAGGATGGCTGGTGGTTCGTCTCCGGAACGCGTAGGGCGCCGAGCCCTGATGATCGTGAGATGGAGGTGGAGTCCATCCCGTGTTCCGTGATCGTCCTCGGGTCCGCTGACATGGGAGAGCTGGAGCGAACCCTGGTTGACGTGCTCCTGCGCCCGACGTACCCGGCGGCGGAGGCGTTCGTGGTGGACCTGTCGGGGCGGGCTCCCGAAGACCTGTGGGGATTCCCCGCGGCGAGCCAGACGGAGACCGTCCTGGTGGATGCCGCCGGCCACGCCATGGCGGAGACGGTCAACGACGTCCTCGGCGGGGTCCGTTCGGAGCTGGTGGCTGTGGTGCGGGGGGGCGAACGGTGCGCGCCGAACCATCTGGCAGGCCTGGCCATGTTGCTGGAGGGCCACCCCGCTGCGGCCGCCGCGGTGTGCGCCGGGACCCATGTCCCCGGTCATCCCGTGGCGCCCCTGTTCCGCCGGGAGGCGCTCCGTGCGCTGCAAGGCCTCGACCCGGGGGCTGGCGAGCATGGAATGACCGACCTGTGGTCCAGGCTGTCCGTTCGCCATGAGGTCGTGGCCCATCCGGTCACCCTCGCGTTGCCAGGGGACTGAGGTCGGCCGTGGACGGCCGACCTGGTCTTCCGTTTGTCTCGCTCCGACAGTGTCTATAATCCCCGGGGTCTCGATGCCCCGCGGGTCGCTCCGGTTCCCTGAAGCGATCCCTCGGCGGACATCCGGCGAATGGAGGAGAACAGGTGGCTGGGGTGCTCGACACCAACAGAGAGAAGACCCTGTGCTACTGCCTAGGCGTCTCCTACGGGCGGGTCACGGACACCCTCCGGAGCGAGGAGTGCAAGACGGTCTCGCAGGTGACGCGGCTGTGCAAGGCAGGGGGTGGCTGTCGCTCCTGTCATCCCGAGATCGAAGAACTCATGGCCGCCATCAAGGCGGAGAAGCAAGCGGATCGGGGCGGATTGTTGGGTGGCATCGGTCGCCTGTTTCGACGTCGATCCTGAGTGCGTTCATGACTCAAGACGAGCAGATCTACCTGGACAACAACGCCACGACCCGCCCGTTGCCGGCGGTCGTGGAGGCCATCAACGAGGTGCTGGGGGAGGGCTTCGGCAACCCATCCTCGATCCACGGGATCGGCGAGGCTGCTCGGCAGCGCGTGGATCGGGCCCGGGCCCAGGTGGCTGAGGTGCTCGGCGCCCGTGAGACCGAGGTGGTGTTCACCTCGTGTGCGACGGAGTCCATCAACGCCGCCATGCGCGGTGTGGTGGAAGCGTCGCGACGTGACCGCCCTCGCGTTCTGATCTCAGCCGTGGAGCACGAGGCGGTTCACGACGTGGCCCAGTGGCTGGGCGCGAGGGGTGCGGAGATCGTCGTGCTGCCCGTGGACGGGTCGGGGAACCTGGACCTGGACCGGCTGGACTTGGAGCTGAAGACGGCGCCGGACCTGGTCAGCGTCATGCTCTCCAACAACGAGACCGGAGTCATCACCCAGGTCGAGGAGGTGGCCCGTCGAGCTCGGGAGGCGGGGGCCACCGTCCACGTGGACGCCGTGCAAGCGGTGGGGAAGATCCCCTTGGATGTCGGAGACCTGGGGGCGGACCTGTTGTCCTTGTCCGGCCACAAATTCCATGCACCGAAGGGTGTGGGGGTGTTGTTCGTGCGCCGGGGTGCGCGTTGCATGCCGTTCGTCGTCGGCGCTGGGCAGGAGGGAGGCCGACGCGGGGGTACGGAGAACGTGCCCGGGATCGTCGGTATCGGTGTCGCTGCTGAGCACATGGGTCGGGGCGTCGAGGAGCGATGCCTGCGACTGAGGGCCTTGTCCGACGCGCTGGAAGAACGCCTCCTCCGTATCGCGGGGGTGCGGCTGAACGGGGCGGAGGCCCGACGGGTCCCAGGGACCGTCAACGTGTCCTTCAAGGGGATCGAAGGGTCGGCGGTCGTGCTGACGGCGGCTCGTGAGGGGGTCTGCCTGTCCGCCGGGTCGGCGTGTTCGGCGGCTCAGTACGGCGGCAGCCACGTGCTCGAGGCCATGGGCGTGCCTTTCGAGTTCCTCCACGGTTCCGTCCGGATCTCCTGCTGCGAGACCACGACCATGGCCGAGGTGGAGCGCGCTGCGGAGGTGATCGAGCGTGCGGTCACCTATCTGAGAGCCATGGACCCCTCGGCGTCCGCTCCGGGACCCTGAGCCTGCGGGCTCCGCCGACATCGGACTTCACAGGATCGCCTCCCGCGGTCGATATCGAACGTGAGGGGGTCCGGTCCGCGGATTCCACTGAACATGGGTGGTCCGTTAAGAAGAATTGTCCTGCAAGTGCTCCTGCCATTGGCGTTTCTCTTTGCCTTGGTGGTGGCCGGGTTTCTGCAGGAGTTCGCCGCCGATGACCTGCCCCAGGTCGCGCGGAAGGCCGGATTGCAGCTGCCCCTGGCGGACCCGGTGGTGATCGTGCGCATCCAGCCCATGACCCTCTCCCTCTACGACGGTGACCGGCTGCTGAAGCGTTATGACATCGGCTATGGCCGCGGGTCCTTAGGGCGCGTCGTCAACCGTGGTCAGGCCACCCCCCTCGGGGAGTTCCGGATCGTGGCGAAGGAGAAGCGGCAGGACCTGATGTCGCGGGGGTCCCGTTTCCTCAGGCTGAACTTCCCATCGGAGGAGGTGGCGCAAAGAGCCTGGGAGGTGGACGCCATCGCCGAGACGGACCTCGACGCCATCATCGACGCCCAGGACGAGGGCCGGGAGCCTCCCCACGACACGCCGCTGGGGGGACCCCTGGGTATTCAGGGGAACCTCTTCTTCTTCATGGAGCGACGCTTCACGGACGGGAGCATCGCGCTCTCCAACGCGGACGTGAACGAGCTGTTCGAGCACGTGGGTGTGGGCACTCCCGTGATCATCCGGGAGCGTTGAAGGGTCCTGCGGCGCGACGGCGAGTCGTTGCCGTTAACATGGAGCCGGGCCCTGAAGCCATTCAATCGGAGAGCCTCATGTCGCCGGACCCCGGACTGGATCTTCTGACCGCAGAGGTGGACCGCGTGCTGCCATTTCGTGACAGCGCCGCCGTGGTGCTGCGCGTGGAGAGCAAGCCGTTCATGATCTTCGTCGGTCGCTACGAGGCCCAGGCCCTGATGCGGGTCCGGGACGGCCAGCGGACTGAGCGTCCCCTCACCCATGATGTGATCGCCTACATCCTCACGGGTTTCGACATCGAGGTGAATCGGGTCGTGATCTCCTCCATCGTCAACGGCGTGTTCTGCTCGACCCTCGTGCTGAAGCGGGACGGCCCTGAGCCCGAGGAGGTGAGGCTCGACATCCGCGCTTCTGATTCGCTGGTCATCGCTCTGAAGACCGGCGTCCCCATCCTGGTGGCGCGACGGGTCGTGGACGATGTGGAAGACGTGACCGGCGTGCTGGAGCGGATCGACGCTCAGTTCGAGGCCGGCGGCGATCCGGCGGATCTCGCTTCCGATGCCGACGAAGACGAGGATGAAGACGAGGACGAGGAGGACATCTGAGTCTGCCACCCCCAGATCAGCGCCGCCACGGCGGCCGCTCTCAGGGGGATGAACTCCGCTTCCTGACCGCGCGCCGCTGCCAGCAGCAGGAGCAGCCCCAGCGCTAACCCGCGCCCCCGGGGGCCAGCGGTAGCCAGCCCCACCAGCGATCCGCAGGCGAGGGACAGAAGAGTCGCGCACAGCCACGTGGGCAGCCCGGCGGTGTGCACGTGCACGGTGATCACGACGATGTGTCGCCACGCGGGCGGGTTCAGGACCGCGCCCAGACCCACCGCCACCGCCACACCCGCCGCGACGAACAGGCCGACCCTGCTCCGCCTGGCAAGCATGGGGGCCGCCAGGGGCCAGGCGACGAAGATCCCGGCGAGCATGGTGACCTCCGCGCACCGCTCCAGAATGGTCCAGGTGCCAGAGCTCCGGTCTACCACGAACATCCACACCGTGGAGAGGGTGGCGCCCACCACGGGCAGTACGGTCGCGGGTAGATGACGGCAGCAGATGACCGTCGCGAGCGCGAGGCTGGGGAGGGCGGCGACCGGCGTTGGAGGGGCGGCGCCCGCCAGTCGGGACCATCCGCTCCAGAGGGCGACCGACAGGACGGTGATACCGAGGACCCGGTGTGAGCCCGATCCGGTGCGGATCATGGCGGTCCCGAGGAACGCGCAGCCAAGGCAGGACGCGACCAGCATCAGGTCGACGAGGGCCTGCTCTCCGGGAGCGACGTCATTCAGGGCCTTGAGGAGCCAGTTCTCGGTAGACAGCCGTAACCCGAGGACCGCGTTGTTCAGGCGCCGCAGGATCAGGTCCGCGATGGCCACGATCCCCAGCAGCCGAGCCATTTCGGTGACGGCGTCGTCGAGCAAGCTGCGAGATGATCGAGGTCCCGGCCTGACTTGAAGCATGACGATGTTGCTGTAACCTGGATCGTCCCAACTCGCAAGTTCCGAAGGAGATACGCATGCTATTGGGCCGCGTCGTCGGTACGGTCTGGGCCACCCGCCATGATCCGATGGTGGATGACCTGAAGTTCCTGGTGGTGCAGGGACTTCAACTGGACGGAGGGCTGCGTGAGGACTTCGTGGTGGCGGTGGATGCCGTAGGCGCCGGGGTCGGGGAGACGGTGCTCGTCGCCCAGGGCTCCAGCGGACGGCAGACGGAGGTCACGCGCAATCGCCCGGTGGACGCCGTGATCACCCACATCGTCGACGACCTGGAGGTGGTTCGGCGTGACTGGCAAGCGTTGGATCAGCGGACCGTGGACGACCTCAGGGTCTGAGCTCAGTCATGAACCGCGATCAGCTCGAGAGCTTCGTCCGGAAGGTCGTCAACGAGAACCTGGGCGTGGATTCCGCGAGCGCCGCCGGTGATGAGGGGGCGCCCCGTAGCTTCGCGGCGGAGGAGGATGTCCTCGACGCGCGGGAGGCCGGTGTCCTGGTCGTGTGTCCTGACGCCATCGTGACGCCCCTGGCTCGTGAGACCGCGGAGCGGCTCGGAGTCGAGCTCCTGGAGCGCGAGGAGGCGGAGGCCGGTTCGCCCGACGGCCCCGTGGTGGCGTTGGGCGCGGATCACGGTGGGGTCGCCCTCAAGGACGCCCTGCGGGGCTTCCTCGAAGGGGAAGGGTGGAACGTCCTGGACCTGGGGACCCACGGCACCGACCCCGTGGACTACCCCGACTTCGCCCACAAGGTGGCTGAGGCCGTGGCCCACGGGGCCGCCCGGTTCGGTGTCATCGTCGACGGCGTGGGTGTCGGTTCCTGCATGGCGGCCAACAAGCACCGCGGCGTGCGCGCGGCGCTGGGCGCTGGGATACTGGAAGTGACGAACGCGCGGGAACATAACGACGCCAATGTCCTCTGCCTCGGTGGTCGGACCATCGGGGACATGCAGGCCAAGGCCGTCCTTCGGGTTTTCCTTACCACCGAGCACGCGGGCGGTCGGCATGCCCGCCGGGTGGAGAAGATCGAACAGGGCTGATGCAGCTGGGGCGAGTGATCGGGAGTGTCTGGGCGACGCGCCGCCACGAGGCGCTGGAGGGGGGGCGACTGGTCATGGTGTGCCCGGTGAACGAGCACCATGAGGAGACCGGTGAGCCCCTCGCAGCCCTGGACACCGTGGGCTCAGGCCCTGGGGACGTGGTCCTCTACGTGACCGCTTACGAGGCGGCCATCCCGTGGCTCGAGACCCACCCGGGTCTGGAGGTGGCGGGTGTGGACGCTTCCGTCGTGGGGATCGTCGATCGTGTCGATGCGGAGGGCAGCCCATGATCCTCGGCCGCGTGACAGGCACGGTCCACGCCACGGTCAAGAACGCGCACCTGGAAGGGCATCGGTTGCTCGTGGTGCGGCCCGTGGACCTCGGGGGCAGGCCTGCCGGTCGCCCGGTCATCTCCGTGGACCGGGTGGACGCGGGGGTCGGCGATCTGGTGCTGGTCTGTCGTGAAGGCGGGTCTTCGCGGCAGGTGCTGGACAATCCTCGTACGCCGGTCCAGGCCATGGTCCTGGCGGTGGTGGATGACGTGGCGCTGGAAGAGGTGGGTGAGGACACCGCATGAACGAGTCCGAACTGGAAGGCTTGATCCAGAAGATCACCGGCGAGCTGCATGCGCTGCTATCGCAGCCTGTTCGAGCCAACCGGGAAGCCGTCTGCAGCGATTGCACCGGGACGTGCGCGCGCCGTTGCGGGTTCAAGATGGACGACTTCCTGTCCGCCGGAGCGTGCCGGATCGGCGGCGCGCCGGGGATGGGGAAGCTCTCCGCAGAGGTGGCTGCGGCCATCGACCACACCCTGCTGAAGCCGGACGCGACGGAGGCGCAGGTGGACACCCTCTGCCAGGAGGCCGCTGAGCATGGCTTCGCGTCCGTCTGCGTCAACCCGGTCTACGTGGGGCGCTGCCGAGAGCGCCTCGCAGGTTCGGGAGTGAAGACCTGCACCGTCATCGGCTTCCCTCTCGGTGCGACCCTCTCCGAGGTCAAGGCCCTGGAGGCGCGTCGCGCCCAGGACGCGGGAGCGGAAGAGCTGGACATGGTGATCCCCGTGGGATTGCTCAAGTCCGGACGCCCGGATCTGGTGCAGGCGGACATCGAGGCGGTGGTGGCGGCCCGGGACCCGGGCAACATCGTCAAGGTCATCATCGAGACCTGCCTGTTGAGCGACGACGAGAAGCGTCTGGCTTGTCAGCGCTCCGTCGCCGCCGGGGCGGATTACGTGAAGACCTCCACGGGCTTTTCCAGCGACGGCGCTACGGTGGCCGACATCGCGCTGATGCGAGCCGCCGTGGGTGCGGATGTGGGGGTCAAGGCCTCTGGCGGCGTGAAGGACTACGAGACCATGCGGGCCATGGTGGACGCGGGGGCCACCCGGATCGGCGCCAGCGCCGGCGTTCGAATCGTCAAGGAAGCGGAGGCCTGATGATGGCGGAGCGCATCCTCGATAGCGACGGCCGCGAGTACCACATCGGCCTCAAGCAAGGGGAGGTGGCGCCGCGCATCCTGCTCGTGGGCGATCCCGGGCGCGCGCAACGGGTCGCGGATCGTTTCGATTCCGTACGCGTCAGCCGTCAGTGCCGGGAGTACGTCACCCACACCGGTGAGCTCGGGGGTCGTGAGGTCTCGGTCATGGGGACCGGTATCGGTTGCGGCAACATGGAGATCGCCGTCATCGAGCTATTGGGGTGCGTCTCGGACCCGGTGTTCATCCGGGTCGGGAGCAGCGGCGCCCTGCAACCCGAGATCAGGGTGGGGGAGCTGGTCGTGTCCACGGGCTCCGTGCGGCTGGAGTCCACCTCCCTTGGGTTCGTGGAGGAAGGGTATCCGGCTCACGCCCACCACGAGGCGACCCTGGCGTTGGTGTCGGCGGCCTCTGAGGCGTCGGCGACCTTCCACGTGGGGGTCACCGCTGCGGCGTCCGGGTTCTACGGACTCCAGGGTCGCGTGGGGAACACCATCCCACCGCGGTTCGACGATGTGCCGGATCGGTTGGCGAAGCAGGGAGTGCTCAACTTCGAGATGGAGACCAGCACCCTGTTCACCCTGGCCACCCTGGCGCGCGTACGCGCGGGCGCGGTCTGCGCCGTGTTCGCGGACCGGACCGAAGGGGAGTTCATCTCCGACGAGGTCAAGCACCGGGCGGAAGATGATGCCATCTCCGTGGGCCTGCGGGCCTTCGACTACCTGGACGCCATGGACGCCGGTGGAAGACCATTCGTGGTGTCGCCGCCTGCTCCCTGAATCAGGGCGCGGATCGCGTCACTCAGGGAACCGGAACATGTCCGGCAACAACTCCTGGATGGACGTGGTCCGATAGGGCCCGGAGGCGGGGGCGAGGTAGATGATCAGGTCGTCGCCGAACTCCCCCAGCACCTGACGACAGGCGCCGCAGCAGCTGCCCCCGTCATCCGTCGCCACGGCGATGGCGGCGAACTCCCTGGCGCCCGCGGTCACGGCTGTGGTCACGGCGGTCCGTTCGGCGCAGATGGTGAGACCGTAGGAGGAGTTCTCGACGTTCACACCGGTGAACACTCGTCCGTCCTTGGTAAGAAGGGCGGCGCCCACGGCGTAACGTGAGTAAGGGGCGTAGGCGTCGGCTCGCGCCTCCCGGGCTCGTTGCACCAGCTGCTCTGGGTCCATGGGGGGGATCTTAGCGCCGGTCGTCGCCGAGGGTCGCCACCAGGCGGAGGAGGACGTCCCCCAGCTCCCTGCCCGCCGTGCCGGAAGCGGCCAGCACCTCTTCGTGGTCCAGGGCGGTGTCTCCCATCCCCGCGGCCAGGTTGGAGATCACCGAGATCCCGAGGACCGGGACGCCCATGTGGGAGGCGATGGTGGCCTCGGGCACCGTGGACATGCCGACGGCGTCCACTCCGAGGGCGCGGAGGGCGCGGATCTCGGCCGGGGTCTCGTACTGCGGCCCGGGCATGCACGCGTAGACCCCTTCCTTGAACGGGACTCCCTCGGCGACTGCGGTCAGCCGCTGCCGCCAGGCCGCGGGGTAGACCTCGCTCATGTCGGGGAACCGGGGCCCCCAGTCGTCATGGTTGGGGCCGGACAGGGGGGAGCGTCCCGTCATGTTCACGTGGTCCGTGAGCAGCATCAGATCGCCCGGTCGCAGGTCCTCCCGGATGCCTCCGGCGGCGTTGGTCACCACCAGGGCCTGGGGCTCCAGGGCGCAGAGGATGCGCGCAGGCAACCCCAGCACCTCCGGGGCATGCCCCTCGTAGCCATGGATGCGTCCCGAAAGAGCGACCACCGGTTGTCCCTCCAGGCGTCCGACGATGAACTCGCCGTCGTGTCCCTCCACGGTGGACGATGGGTAGCCCGGGATCTCGGATGCGTGGACGGAGGAGGCGTCCGATATGCGCTGGGCGATGTGGCCGAGGCCGCTGCCAAGGATCAGGGCGGCGGCAGGACGCTCCGCACCGGCGGCGGTGATCTGCTGCACGGCGCCCTTCACCACGTCTCGCAGGTCACTCATGAGATGAAGGCGCCGGCGATGGTGGCGGTCATCCAGGAGGCGAAGGCGCCGCCGAGCATGGCGCGGAGCGCGAGCTGAGCCAGCTCCTTGCGCCGCTCCGGGGCGATGGGGCCGATGCCGCCGAGCTGGATGCCGATGGATGCGAAGTTGGCGAAGCCGCACAGGGCGTAGGCGGCCATGATCCGCGCCTTCTCCGACATGGCCTTGCACGCCTCCGTGGTTCCCAGGTCGTTGAAGGCGACGAATTCGTTCACCGCCACCTTGGTGCCGAGGAGGGACCCGAACACTTCACAGTCGTCCCAGGGGACGCCCATGAGCCACGCCACAGGGGAGAAGACGACGCCGAAGATCCTGCGCAGGCTCCACGCGCCGTCCGTCAGGCCCTGGAGAGGCCAGTCCACCAGCGCGATGAGGGCGATGAACGCGATCAGCATGGCGCCCACGTTCAGGGCCAGCTTGAGCCCGTCGGCGGTGCCCGTGGCCGCGGCGTCCACGACGTTGGTGGTGGTCCTGGGCACGTCGAGCTTGACCTCGCCTCGGGTCTCGGAGGCCTGGGTCTCGGGGATCATGAGCTTGGCCATGATGAAGGCCGCCGGGGCGGACATGAAGCTGGCCGCGAGCAGATGCCCGGCGTAGGCGGGGCCGATGAAGCCGATGTAGGCCGCCAGGACGGAGCCGGCGATGGTGGCGAAGCCGCCGGTCATGAGCGCCATGAGCTCGGATTGCGTCATGCCCTTGATGTAGGGCTTCACGACCAGGGGGGCTTCGGTCTGACCTACGAAGACGTTGGCGGCCATGGCCAGGGACTCGGCGCCGGAGACGCGCAGGGCCCACATCATGAACCGGGCCATGAGCCGAACCAGGGTCTGGATGATCCCCAGGTGGTAGAGGATCGCCATGAAGGCGGAGAAGAAGATGATGGTGGGGAGAGCTCGGAACGCGAAGACGATGCTCCAGTCGCTGGATGAGCGCTCGTCCTTGGTCAAGTGCTCCTGCCCTTCACCGTCGTACATGAAGTGGGGGTAGTACTCGACGGCGTTGGCCTTCCCCTCCTCGTCGAACGTGAACTGGAATTGAGTCAGCGGTCCGAAGACGAACTCCGCGCCCTCGTTGGAGAAGCTGAGGAACTCGGCGACGCCGTCCGAGATGCCTCGCAGGGCCGTGCGCCCGGGCTCAGTCTTGATGATGATGAGCGCCAGGAGGACCTGCATCAGCAGCCCGACGAAGACGACACGCCAGTTGATGCTGCGCTTGTTCTTGGACAGCAGCCAGGCTACCGCGAGGAAGAAAGCCAGACCGAGGACGGCGCGGAGGATGGGCATGCCACGAAGCCTACAGGCGGCTCGGAGGAACGGTCAAACCCCTCCGGATAGACTGGGGGCATGTTCGATCCCACCATCTTTCGCCGTTACGACATCCGAGGTGTGGCCGACGTCAAGCTGACGGAGGACGTGGCGTACCACGTGGGCAGGGCCCTGGGGACACGGATCGTGCGGTCGGGTGGGGATTCCGCCGCTGTGGGCCGGGATGTCCGGCACAGCTCGCCCCGTCTGGCGGCGGCGGTGTGCGGCGGGCTCGCGGCCTCCGGGCTGGCGGTGACGGACGTTGGGCAGGTGCCGACCCCGGTGCTCTATCACGCGCTCTGGCGCATGGGGCTGGGGGGCGGCGTGATGGTGACCGGTTCCCACAATCCCAAGCAGGACAACGGGCTCAAGCTCTGCCTCGGCACCGCGTCGTTGTGGGGCGATGACGTCGCCACCCTGCGAACGCAGGCGGAGGCGGAGGACTACGTCTCCGGCGACGGTGGAGTGCAGCAGGTGGAGTACCTCTCGCGCTACCTGGACGAGATCTGCGAGCGGTTCTCGTTCGCGCCCGGTACCAGGGTGGCGGTGGACTGCGGCAACGGCGTCATGGGGCCTGTGGTGCTGGAGGCGTTGTCACGCTTGTCCGTGGACGTGGTGCCCCTGTACTGCGACCCGGACGGGGACTTCCCCAACCACATCCCGGACCCGGAGGTGCCGGAGTACATGGCGGAGCTGGGTCGGCGGGTGGTGGAGGAGGGGTGTGCCTGTGGGTTCGGGTTCGACGGCGACGGCGACCGGGTCGGCGTCCTGGACGAGACCGGGCGCAAGATCTCGGCGGACTGGTTGCTCCTCCTCTATGCCAGAGATCTCCTGGCTCGGCACCCGGGTGGGAAGGTGCGTTTCGACGTCAAGTGCTCGGACTTCGTTGACGAGGATGTCCGCCAGCACGGCGGTGTGCCCATCATGGGGGAGACGGGGCACTCTCTGCTGAAGCGCGACATCAAGCGGGACGATTGCATCATCGGCGGCGAGCTGTCCGGGCACATCGTCTTCAATCGAGGCTACCTGCCCATCGATGATTCCCTGTTCTGTGCGCTGGAGTTTCTGCGCCTGCTTGAAGCTCAGGGCAGACCGGCTTCGGGGCTCTTCCGCGGCTTCCCCAATCTCGTGTCCACGGCCGAGATCAAGGTCCCCTGTGCGGACGAGGTGAAGTTCGAGGTGGTGGAGGCCCTGGTCCGTGGGTTCAAGGGCACCCATGACGTGTGCGATTTGGACGGGGCGCGGGTCCGCACGGCGTCCGGCTGGTTCCTGGTGCGGGCCAGCAACACCACCCCGAACCTCACGGTGCGGTTCGAGGCGACGGATCAGGCCGGGCTGGTTCATGCCCGGGACCTGCTTCTGGAGGGTCTGGCGGATCATCCAGAGGCGGACACGGCCCCTCTCGTGTCCCTCTGAGCCAATCCGACTCCCGGATTGACCACGGGTGAGGACACCGCCGTGGGCCAGCCTGTCCTCTGCAGAGGACAGCCCCGGATCCGCAGGAACGCCCGAGGGCGGGTGAGAAAACCCCGAGTCGCCGTTCGTACCGGCCCCTCCGCTCTCTCGGCGCCAAATCCGGCCGACCAGCAGCGCTTGGCACGGTGCCTGCTCTTGTCCGACTGTCTCTCGAGAGAGAGGCACCCTCCGGGGCTGATGCGTTCGGGACGTCAATCGCTACTGTCCGCTCCATCAACCTGACGACTCGAGTCCTCCTTGTCGGAGGTCACGGATCTCCCCGGAGGTCACGGCACTATGGGCGGGGGAGCGATGCTCCTCCGCCCTTATCTTGTTCCCCTTCGGGGGCATCCTATTGGCGACGCCGCCGGATCTCGCGCACGGCGATGGCGTACTCCGGGTCTCCCTTGATGCGTCGGGAGGGCGGCACCCTGAAGACGCTCCCGCGCACGCTCGCGATGCCTCCGCGACGCCGGATTTCCGCCAGATCATTCGTGCCAACCCCCACCACCAGTCCGATCTTCTTGTGGACGAACACGTGGTAGCCGTTGCGGGAGCGGTGTGGCTTGGACAGGGCGCGGGCGGGGATGCGCCAGTGAACGGAGTGGCCGGATTCGGACTTGCCACGGGAGTCGAGAAATCGCGTGAGTCGTTCCCCTCGCAGGCGCACGTCGCCTCCCTGGGCGGAGGCGGTGGCTGCGACGAGCAGGAGGGTCATCAGGTGGCGCATGGCGTGCTCCGACTCCGGGCGACGGAGTCTCATACCGTGGCGCTTCCCGTCGGTCAGCTCAACGGCTGGTTCAGGAAGCCTGCCGGCGGAGAACGTCGGCTCAGGTCGACCGGGTCTTCGTCTTGCCCGCGGCCGGACAGTCGCCTGAGAGGGCGCACTGATCGCACTGGGGCCGACGGGCGACGCAGACGGCTCTCCCGTGGTCGATGATCTGGTGGGTGAACCGGACCCAGTGCTCTTCAGGCAGGAGGGCCACCAGGTCTCGTTCGATCTTGACCGGGTCCGTCTCCTTGGTGAGGCCGAGGAGGCCGGCGATGCGGGTGACGTGGGTGTCCACCACCACCCCCGCCGGTGTCTTGAACCAGGTGCCGAGCACGCAGTTGGCGGTCTTGCGCGCGACCCCGGGCAACTCCAGCAGCTCCTCCATGGTGCCCGGGACCTTGCCCCGGTGTCGGTCCCGAAGGAGCTCGGAGGTCGCCTTGACGTTCTTGGCCTTGTTGCGGAAGAAGCCGGTGGTCTTCACCAAATCCTCTAGCTCGTCCAGGGGGACTCCCGCCATGGACTTCGCGGATCTGGCGCGACGAAAGAGGTCGCGGGTGACGATGTTGACCCGAGCGTCCGTGCACTGGGCTGAGAGCATGGTGGCGATGAGGAGCTCGAACGCGCTGCGGTGTTCCAGGGAGCAGCGGCTGTCCGGGTAGGTCTCGTCCAGGGTGTAGAGGATCCGGGCCGCGCGATCCCGGAGGGCCTTGGTGATGCGACGGGCTGACCTGGTGCGCGGGTTGGAGCGGGTAGCGGCTCGCCGCGCCATGGGATCAGTTGGAGGAGCCCGGAACGGGCTTGCGGCAGCGGAACCCCTCCTTGATCCCGTGCCAGTAGTCGATGCTCTCTTCCCCGTGGCGCCAGCACAGGACCGCCAGGTCGCCGTTCATCCAGGTGTAGAAGTCAACGAGACCCGTGACCGGGTCCTTGAGGACGCCGCCCAGGGCGTTCAATTCCACCAGGCGGTCACGGAACGCCAACTGAGCCTTCTGGTCCCGGTTGTTGAGGAGCTCCACCCGTTCGTCTTCCGGATGGGTTGACCTGAGCTCTTCCTGGAGGGCGGCGATCTCACGGGCCAGCCCCATGATCGATTCGACGATGGGGCGCACGTCGTCGAGACGACCCCGTGCCTCCTCGAGGTCGATGATGTCACAGGTTGTGTTCAGGTGCTCCACGTACTCATCGTACCCTGATCGGGGCAGGGAAGTCACCCGCTGCGCTCGGATTCAATGGTGGGCGCGGGGAGTCGTTACGCGTGACGGAGCAGCTCGAGGAACTCCATGCGGGTCTTGGGGTCCTCACGGAAGAGGCCCAGCATGGAACTCGTGGTGGCGGAGGAGTTTTGTTTCTCCACGCCGCGCATCATCATGCAGAGGTGCCGCGCTTCGAAGACGACGGCCACGCCGCGAGGCTTGAGGGCGGTGTTCAGAGCCTCCGCCACCTGGGTGGTCAGCCGTTCCTGCACCTGCAGGCGCCGTGCGAAGGCGTCAACGATGCGGGGCATCTTGGACAAACCGATGATGCGGCCGTTAGGGATGTAGGCCACGTGCGCTTTGCCGAAGAAGGGCAGGAGGTGGTGTTCGCACATGCTGTACACCTCGATGTCCCGGACCAGCACCATCTCCGAGCAGTCTTCCTCGAAGACCGCACCGTTGATGAGGGCGTCCACGTCCACGCGCTGCCCGGAAGTGAGGAACTCCAGGGATTCGGCGACCCGGGATGGGGTCTTCTTCAGCCCTTCCCGGTTCGGGTCCTCCCCGAGCAGCTCCAACTGCTGCCGGATCAGCGCAGCGTGCGCTTCCGTGGGCGTCTCGATGGGGTCTGTCATGGAGATGTCCTCACTTGGACGCCGACATGAGGCCGTCCGGCGGGGTGTTCATCTTCTTGGCCATGTCCGGGTTGCTGGCGTAGATGTCCTTGCGGGCCAGGTAGAGGCCGCCGCTGATCCCGAAGAAGAGGACCTCGATACCGGCGTAGTAGAGGGGCCACGTGGGTATGTCCGCGGCGGACCCGGCGTACGAGTGCAGGCCGCTCTGGATGAAGTTGGCGCCCCAGTAGGTCCACAGCAGGGCCAGACCGCCCACCAGGGTGCCCAGGGCGGTGCCCATGTCCTTGAGCCAGCCGGCCCAGCGGCCGTGGATGACGATGACGAAGGTCACGAAGGTGACGGCGGAGGCCACCTCCTTGGGATCGTTGCCCCAGAACCGGCCCCAGGAGGCATCTGCCCACACCCCGCCCAGGACGATCCCCGCGAATAGCAGGATGACGCCCACGGGGATGGTCCAGAACATGAAGTTGGCGATGTGCTTCAACTCGCTGAGCCGGTGGGTGTCGGTGCTGGTGCCGTTCTTCCACCACATGATCAGATACACATGCCCAAGGACGACGGCGAGGGCGAGCACCGCGTAGCTGGCCATGATGGTCGGGACGTGGATGTGGATGAGGCTGTTGTTGATGAGCACCGGCTGCAGCTTACTGATCTCCGGACGCCAGAACTCCGGGTTGCTCTGGGCCCACCACATCATGAGCATGGCTACGAAGGAGCCGGCGATGGTGAGCCAGCTGCGGCGCCAGACGAGCTCGAAGATGACCGCGAGGATCATGGCCGCGGCGCCGAGGAACAGGGCGGACTCGTACAGGTTTCCGATCATGGCCCGACCGGAGATGGTGGTCCGCTCCGCAAGCGCCCAGCAGTGGAACCCGGCGGCGCCGATTGCGGCGATCACGGCCAGGCCCCAGAGGACCCTGCTCTTGAACGGCACCGCCAGCAGGGCCAGCATGAACACGGTGAAGTAGATGAAGCGCAGGTGGGAGAACGGGTTCAGCTTGTTGAGGAACACCTCCCGATCGATCATCTCCTGATCCACCCAGCCGGTGCCGCGCTCCGGGTTCATGGCCATGATGGCTGCCAGGAACTCGTCGCTGGAGGCGGTGAAGGCTTCTCCGTCGTCAGCGTGCCAGGCCTCCTTGACGCCGTTGAGGGCGACGGCGATGGCGTCCTTCCGTTCGGCGTCCCACGTGGTCTTCTCCAACTCCTCGGGAGACAGGAAGACGTAGGCCTCCGCGGGCACCGGGTCTTCCACCGGAGGGATGACGGGCAGGATCCCGCCCAGGGGAGCCGCCGGCTTGTCCGGGTCCATGGCGGAGGTGCCCGCGACGTTCGCCAGGGTGGCTGCGCGAACCCAGAACCCCCACAATTCGTCCTCCTGAGGTTCTGTCTGGGCTTGCTCGACGAACTTCTTTCGGCGCACCTCCATCACCGAGTTCATGAACGTGTCGCTCCGCGCCAGCAGGGCGAGGGACGTGTGAGTGGTCATGGGGGCTGGGGTCTCGATGCCGTAGCGGTTGGCCGTGGCCTTGGACGGGAGCTTGATGAAGCGGCCGTTGACCGCCGCTTCCGGTGAGAACCGCCAGTGCAGGAAGAGAAAGACCGGGTCCGTCTTGTTGTAGCGGTCCTTGCCGGTGATGCGGCGGACCATGACCCGGGCGAACGTCTCCAGGGGTTGATAGCGGAGGTTGTCCTGGACCGGGATGCGTCGGATGGCGGCGAGGTCGATACCCGCCTTCTCGACGACCGGGACCGAAGGCACGGCGGCCTTGCCGTCATGCTCGTTCGGGGGAGTGGCGTCCGAGGAGCAGGCGGATACCACCGCGATCGTAAGGAGGATGGCGACGTTGCGGATCATGCGGCAACTCCAGTCTTGGAATTCGATGCGGTGAGCCATCGAGAGACCGTCTTGTTGACGAATATGGTCTCCGCGGCCAGGCCTGCGACGATGAGGATGACGCCGATGCCAAGGAGCGGACCCTCGGGCGTCACCACAATCATGATGACACCGGGAAGGGTCGAGAGGAAAGCCAGAAAGACGGCGGCGGCGGAACCGAGGAACACGCCCGCGGGCGTCGCTTTGTGTTGTTTGAGGGAGCGGGCCAGGGCCTTCAGGAAGTGCCGTTTCTGCGTGAACACGATGACCAGCCCCAGGAGCAGCACGACGCACGCCGGGTAGATGACCACCAGACCGGGGTCGCGGTTCACCTGGAGGAATGTCTGCTCGCCGCCACCTTCACTGAACCGGGACTGGAACAGGCGCCAGCCGTCCAGGCGCAGGGGATGGTTCATGTCGATCTTGACCCCCAGGCGATCGCCGTCTTCCTTGAACTTGCTGGGGTGGTCTAACCAGAGGTAGGACTCGAAGGTCTTGGCCTCACGCCGACCAGGGTAGAAGTCGCGGTGAAAGTCCCTCAGGTTGAGGGAGAACCCGAGGGGCTCTTCCGTCTTCCACCAACGGATGGCGAAGTCCCGGTCGTCCTTCTTGAGCGCGGCGCCGCCGCCGCCGAGCCGAAGCCACAGCTCCTCGCCGTCCACGTTGAGTCTGGCGACCTGTCGCTCCGGCTCGTACTTGTTGAACTTCCACCCGGTGGTCTCGTTGAGGCGGGTGTAGATCTTCTTCGGGACGATCTGCAGAGGGATCCCGAGGTCGAGGGGGTCGTCCTCCTCGAGCTCTCCGGTCATGCGCTCCCCGTCGCTCTTCTGCATGACCCAGAAGGGGTCCGTGGACGGGCTGTAGGCCATGAGCAGCTCCCCTGACTCCAGGGGGAAGGGAGGGAGGTACTCGAAGTACACGCGCAGGTCCTTGAAGATCCCGATGGCCTGGTCCGCGTTGCTCCAGTCCGGCAGGTAGGCGAGGGCCGTGCGTCGCTCTTCGCCTTTCTCGCCGCTGAGCTTGACGATGAGGGCGGGGAAGCGGGGCAGTCCGGGAGAGACGTCCGTGCCGGTCCTGATGGCGAAGTTGTCAAACCAGGCCAGCCCCTCCACCTTGATCCCCTTGTCGGGGATGGTGAAGTCCAGGGCCACGGCGGCGGGTGCGTCGGTCTTGCCCTCGGGGCGCGCTCCCGGTCCGATGGTGCGCCGGACCAGCTCCTTGCCGTCCGCGTCCTTGACCACCACGTGCCCGACGTTGATGGGGTCCCGTCCTCCCTTCAGCGACTCCACCATGGCGGGCCACTGAAGCGGCATGGCGCCGATGGTGAGCCCCGGCAGCTCGCGGATGGCGCGCTGGCTGCCGTCCGCGATCAACTCCATGGGGATGGACTGGCCGGTGGGAGTGAGGATGTCCGCGTCCACGGCGAACAGCACCGCTTCGCCGTCGTCGCTCTTCTCGGAAACCGGGAGGGCATCGCCGTAGTATCGATCCACCTCGATGTCGAAGAGCTTGTCGCCTCTGTCCGTGACCTCGAACTTCTGGTGCACGTCGGTGTTTTTCGGGTTGTGATCGAAGGTGGCGATGGCCTCCCAGATCTTCGTCCGGCGGCTCCCTTCCAGTTCGAACACCTGTACCCGTGTCTCGGTGTCCAGGACGAAGGCGGACTTGGTCTCGCCTTCGCGCAGCGCCATCATGCCCTCCTTCTTGCCGAAGTAGCTCATGAAGCTGCCGATCAGCAGCATGGTCAGCGCGACGTGAGTGACGATCCAGCCTGACTGCTCAACCCGCCACGGGTACTTGCGCAGGGTGGCGGAGATCAGGGAGGCCGTGAAGGCCAGCTGAATGAGGCCATACCACCACGCGTTGTAGAACATGGTCATGGCGGCCTTGTGCCCGTACCAGTCTTCCCACCATGTGCCCCAGTGCCAGGCCACGGCGATGGCGATGAGGAGAGAGATCCCGAACCAGATGTTGCCGCAGGCGTGCCACATGCGCCCCAGGGCCCTGGTGAGGGGGCCTGGTCGGTAGGCGACGCGAGTGGCTCCTGCCGGGGCAGCCGGAGGCGCGTACGGGTTGCTCGCCAGGGCCGGATTTCCCCCGTCCGGCGCGTAATTGCGAACGACCGCGAAGCAGGCGAGGGTCCCCCCCATGCCCAGGCCGAAGACGATCAACTTCGCCATCAGCGAGTTCTCTTCCGCCATGCCGTTCGCGGCCAGGGGGAGGGCGGCGAAGGTCCCGAGGTGACCGGCCAGGAACCACCAAGGCGTGTGTCCGCGGCGTTCAGCCACCACCGAGGCCAGGAGCCCGAAGATGAGCCCGGACCACATGGACACGGCGAGGAACGCGATGCGGGGCACCTCACCCCACGGGCTGTCGGAATAGGCGGTGAGGATGTAGGGCAGGAAGAGCATGACGACGGCGTCGAAGAACAGGGCCGTCATGAACACCGAGAAGACCGGGGTCATCTCCCGGGGGGGAGGTCGCAACAGGCCGCCGGCCCGAGACAAGGGTGGCGGTGGCGGCGCCGCTCCGCCGCTCGTCGCCGAATCCCCCATGGCGCCGTCAGTGGGTGTCTGTGCTTCCATCGTCTCCCTCGTCTCCCCTGGAACCCTCACCGCCCCGGACGTGGCGTCGCCGGGCCGGTGCTCAGGCCGTGGCCGCTCCCGCCTCTTCCTCGCGTTGCTTGCGGTTGTACTCGTCAACCGTCTGCGAGATCTGCATGGAGCAGAACTTGGGGCCGCACATGGAGCAGAACTCCGCCGACTTGAAGTACTCCTCGGGGAGGGTCTCGTCGTGCATCCTCTGGGCCGTCTCCGGGTCCAGGCTCAACTCGAACTGGCGCCGCCAGTCGAACTTGAAGCGAGCACGGCTCAGCTCGTCGTCCCGGTCCCGGACGCCCGGGCGGTGCCGCGCCACGTCGGCTGCGTGGGCGGCGATCTTGTAGGCGATGACTCCCTGGCGGACGTCGTCGACGTCGGGCAGCCCGAGGTGCTCCTTGGGGGTCACGTAGCAGAGCATGGACGCGCCGGCCCAGCCGGCCAGGGCGGCTCCGATGGCGGAGGTGATGTGGTCATAGCCCGGGGCGATGTCGGTCACCAGGGGGCCGAGCACATAGAACGGTGCTCCGTCGCAGACCTCCTGCTGGCGCTCCACGTTCATGGCCACCTTGTCCATGGGGACATGCCCGGGGCCTTCCACCATGACCTGGACCTCCTGCTCCCACGCACGCCGGGTGAGCTCGCCGAGGGTGTCCAACTCCGCGAATTGAGCGTCGTCACAGGCATCGTGGATAGAGCCCGGACGCAGCGAGTCGCCGAGAGACAGGGTGACGTCGTAACGCCGGCAAACCTCGAGGAGCCGGTCGAAGCCGGTGTAGAACGGGTTCTCACGGCGATGATGGACCATCCACTGGGCCATGAGCGCGCCGCCGCGGGAGACGATGCCGGTGATGCGGCCCTCAACGAGGGGAAGGTGAGCGAGCTTGATGCCGCAGTGGATCGTCATGTAATCCACACCCTGCCTGGCCTGGTCCTCAACCACACGCACCAGATCGTCCTCCGTGAGGTCGGTCACGGACTTGACGCCCTGCACCGCTTCGTAGATCGGCACCGTACCGATGGGGACGGGCGACTTGCGCAGGATGGACTCGCGGATGGACGTGATGCCCCCTCCCGTGGAGAGGTCCATGACCGTGTCCGCCCCCAGCTTCACCGCGCTCTCGAGCTTCTCGACTTCGACGTCCACATCGGAGGTCACCGCCGAGTTGCCGATGTTGGCGTTGATCTTGCAGCGGGTGGCGACGCCGATGCCCATGGGCTCGAGTTCCGGGTGATTGATGTTCGCCGGGATCACCATACGGCCCCGTGCCACCTCGGCCACGACGGCGTCCAGCTCCAGCTCTTCCCGTTCCGCGACGTAGGCCATCTCCTCGGTGGCGAGGCCCTTTCTCGCGTAGTGCATCTGGGTCACACAGGTATGGTCCCGGCGGCGGTCGATCCACTCTCGCCTCATGTCCATTAGCTCCATCGCACGTGCACAAAGTTCTTGTGCAACAGGGAAATACGCGCCCGAGGGACTTTAACCCCCGTGCGCTCGGGGCTCAACGGCGCCGGCCCATGGACGTTGGTCAGCGCTTCTTGAACTCCTTCTGCGTCAGGCGCTTCAGGGTCACCTGGGTGCCAGAGATCTGACAGTCCAGGCGCGCGCGGCCCAGGACCGGGTGCCACAGGTGCACCACGAGGGACGACCCTACGGGCAGGCCCTTGATGGTGACGTTTCCCATGACATCCGTCACGCCGACCCACGGGCTGGAGGTCCCGATCAGCCAGGCCTCCATCCAGGGGTGCAGATCACAGATCACCCGATAAGTGCCGCCCGTCGGGATGGGGACGGTCTTGACCGGCTTCCCGGTAGGGATGATGCTGTTCCAGAGTTGCCGATTTCCCCGGCCGACGATCCGGGCGTTGTGGGTGATGGAATCCGAATTGGTGACGGTCACCTTTCGGCCGATGGGCACGAATTGGACCCGCGGCTGGAAGCGGCACTGGGCGTTGTCCAGCGTCCCGACCGCCAGCTTGGCGTCCTTCGGGGGCGGCGGCCCCTGGACCATCACCGCGACGTCCCGGAGACCGCGGGTCTCGGGGTCGACCACGGTGCTCTCATCCACCAGGGCGCCCTTCTTCACGCATTCGCCGCAAAGTGCTGCGTCCGCTGGGCTACGGCGCTTGATGGCCTCGGGGATGACGATGGGGGATGGGCTTGGGACCTCCCCTGCCCAGGTGACCTGAACGGTGAGCGTTCCCTGGGACGGAAGGGTCGCTGCCAGGGCCAGGCAGCAGAGGATGAGCCTTGTCATGGCTCCATTCTAAGGGGAATCGCGCCGTTACCCATCGGGGCGCAGCGCCGCTGAGGCGCAGCTCCGCGCGGGTCGGCAGGCATGACCGGGCGGTCTCAGGACATGAACATGACGGCGATGATCACGCCGTGGATGAACAGCAGCACCGTGAGCCCGATGGTGAAGAGGGGACGCTGGGTCTTGTGCCGGAAGACGGCCATCCCCAGCAGGCCGCCGGCCGCTCCGCCGAGGGCCGACAGGGCCAACAGGTTGAGCTCGGAGGCCCGGCGCTTCTGGTTGCCGGCGTGGAGCTTGTCCAGCCCGAACACGGCGAAGGTGACCGCTGAGAGAAAGCCCATGTGGAGCAGAAGAGCCTGTAGTCCATCCAGTCGGCCCGCCAGCACCGCGAGCAGGGCGAGGACCACGGAAGCCACGAGGCTATAGGTGAGCAGGCGCACGCTCTCCAGGAATGGGCGCTTCTTGACCCGCCTGGCCTGCTTCGACTTGTGCTTATCGGAGGCCATAGCGCTTCATCTTGCGCTGGAGGGTGCGCCGGTCGATTCCGAGGATCTCGCTGACTCGAGACACATTGCCCTTCTCCCTCTGGAGCATACGGGTGATGTGGGTCTTCTCGCTGTCTTCCAGGGTCACCGGCTCCTTGGTGGGCTCCATCCCCGTACTGCGGAACCGGGGCCGGAGCACGGCGTCCATCTCGGCGGCCACCACCTCCCCTCCGGGGGACAACAGGATCGCTCGTTCGAGGACGTGGAACAGCTCGCGGACGTTGCCGGGCCAGCGATAATCGAGGAGGAGCGCCATGGACTCCTCCGAGAGCGAGATCTGCTTCTCCTGCGCCTCTCTCGATCGCTCGAGGTAGTGGGCGGTCAGCAGCGGGATGTCGTCCGTGCGGGCCCTCAGGGGAGGGACCTCCACGTGGACGACATCGAGTCGGTACAGCAGGTCCTGGCGGAAGCGGCCGGCCTCGACCTCGGCGTGCAGGTCCCGGTTGGCCGCGGCCACCATGCGGACGCGGACACTGCGCTCCTTGGTGGAGCCGAGGGGACGGAACACCCCACCCTCCACAACCCGCAGCAGGCTCGCCTGGACCGTGAGGTTCATGTCCGCCACCTCATCGATGAACAGGGTCCCACCGTCGGCGACGTCGAAGAGGCCGTTCTTGGACTGGGACGCCCCGGTGAAGGCCCCGGCGACGTGTCCGAACAGCTCGTTCTCCAGCAGGTCCGGTTTGAGCCCGGCGCAGTTGAGGGTGACGAACGGCTGGTCCCGGCGGCTGCTCTCCGCGTGGAGCGCGCGGGCGACCAGCTCCTTGCCGGTGCCGCTCTCGCCCTGGATGAGGACGGGGCTCCAGGAGTCCTTGGTCCGTTCGATGACATCGACCACCTCGAGGATCGGGCCGCTGGAGCCGACGATCCCCTGGTAGTTGGTGGCCACCTGGATGGCCTCCTTGAGGCGGGAGTTCTCCTCCATGAGCTTCACGGTCTGCACGGCGTTGTGCAGGGTGATCTCCACCTCATCCACCTCGCAGGGCTTCTGGAGATAGTGATAGGCCCCGACCTGGATGGCCTGGATGGCGGAGGGGATGGTGCCGTGTCCGGTGAGGATCACCACCGGCAGTCCTGTTTGATGCTGCTGCAGCTCCTGCATCAGCTCGATGCCGTTCATGCCGGGCATCTTGAGGTCCAGGAGTGCCACATCGAACCGGGTGTGCTGGATGGTCGTGATGGCGTCATCCGGGCTGGCCGCGGTCTCCACCTTGTGCGCTCGACGCTCGAGCGCTCGGGACTGGGCTTTGCGGATGGTGGTGGCGTCGTCGACTAGCTGATGCTTGATGGAGTTGTATTCTGTCATGGGCCGAGCTTCGCTGCCGCTCCGGTGGCGAGCGGCAGCGAGAGGGTAACCGTTGTGCCCGCTCCGAGGCGGCTCTGGATGAGGATGTCCCCGCCGAGATTCTTCATGATCTCGTATGAGACATAAAGCCCGAGCCCCGTCCCCTCGCCCACATCTTTGGTGGTGAAGAACGGGTCGAACACCCGCTGGATGTCATCGTCGGCGATCCCCATGCCGGAGTCCTGGACCTGGACCACGGCGGATTCCCCGGTGGTGTAGGAGCGCACCTTGACGGCGTTGGCCTCCCGCTCCGTGGCGTCGAGGGCGTTGTCCAGCAGGTTCAGGATGACCTGCCTGATGCGGTCCGGGTTGGTGTCGATCAGGGGGAGGTCGTCGCTGAGGGACATGTGGATCCGGTCGGTGGCTCGCGGCAGGCGGACCGAGATCAGCCGCACGGCGTCACGGATCACTTCATTGAGGTCCGCGCGTACGGCGTATTCTTCGCCCGGGTGCGACAGCTCCAGTAGCTGCCGCACGATGTGGGCTACCCGCTCCGTCTCCCGCTTGATGTCGTCGAGGTGCTCTTCCAGCTCCGCACGCGCTTCCGAGCCGGACAGCTCCCGGGTTCGTGCGATGGCCTCTCCTGTGAGGATGCTCACTGATCCGAGGGGTGTGTTGATCTCGTGAGCGACGCCAGCGGCCAGACGTCCTACCGCCGCGAGCTTCTCCGTCCGTTGCAGCTGACGCTCGGCGGCGCGGCGGTCGGTGATGTCGGTGAACACCAGGATGAACTGATCCAGGGAGCCGTCGTCACGACGAACCGGGGATGCGGTGACGTGGTGCACCCTGGGGTGCCCGTGGACGTCCGGCCCGGTCCACTCTCGCTCCACCGCTGTCTGGGCCTCAAGATCATGGGCAGCGGGCCACTGGTCGTCATCCGGCAGCTTGAACCGTTGCCCGACCTCCAGCTTGCCGAGGACGTCTTCGGACCTGCGGTTCTGCCACTGGATCTTCAACTCCTGATCGAGGAGCACCATGGCGGCGCCGACGAATCGCATCACGTCGAAGAGCTTCCGCCGCTCCCGTTCCGCCTGCTCGTTGTAGCGACGAGCCTGGCGAGCCCGCAGGCGGAGATCATCCATCACCATGATGACAAGCTGCAGCGCCACGGCCATGGTGAGGACGAGGGCGAGCCCCAGGCTCCACACCGGGAGTTCGCCCATGCGGGTCCAGGCGACCATGGGTAGGAGGTCCACGTATTCCAGCAAGGCGAGGGTCAACCCGATGCCGATGCCTACGAGGCCGATCCGAAGAGCCGTGGCCCTGGGAAGGAGGATGGCCCCGAGGATGACCTGGACCGCCAAGAACATGGCGAACGGATTGTGAAGCCCTCCGGAGAAGAACAGGAGCGCTCCCAGCACGAGCAGGTCGAAGACCACCTGGTGCCCGGCGGGCAGCACCGGGCGCCCACGGGACTCCTTGAGGGCCAGTCTGAAGTTCCACGTGGCCAGACCGCCCACCAGCAGGTAGAGCGGCGTCGGGCTGGGGACCATGTCCAGGATGGGGCCGGCTGTTAGAGAGGCTCCGAGCACACCGCCGACGGCGGCCCAGCGGAGCCGGATCAACCAGCGGATGCGGGTGCGTTCACCGTCACGGTCAGCGGCGAGGAACTCCATGGGGAGATCATAGCGTTGCCGTGAAGCTCCACACGTCGCCACCCCGGTAAACAACCCGTGCCGTGACCGCGCCCTGTACGTTCGAAGGCAGGTTGAATCGGAGGGTCGGGGCCTGGCCTTCGAAGCCGTCAGTCTGGCACAGCACCTCACCGGTGGGTCCGAGGACCTCCACGTGGACGGGGATCGTCCCCGCCGGCGGCGCGACGTGCACGGCCCCTTGCACCTGATCGGCGCATCGAAGGAGAGTCATCCGGGGTTCCAGGGCGCTGACGGAGGCGGCGTCGTGAGGTCCGGGTTCGGCCCGGCTGAAGGTGTCCGGGACGGAGCTCTTCAGGCCGTCGGTCTCTGTACCCCGGCCCTCCAGGTTGAAGATGACGACCGGGATGACAATAGCGAGGGTGAGCCCCGTCAGTCGAGCCATGGCCGCATCATAGTCGGGACGCCGCGAAGATCACGGGTGACCGTGTTCGCGGTCTGGGCCCCGGCGTATTACTTCGGCGTGACTTCAGAGATGGGCGTGGCCTCCGCCACCTTCCGGTAGCCCACCGCCCGAATCACCTGCAGCACCTCCGTCCACGAGGGGAACGGACGCTCCTTGATGGCCTTGTAGTCTTCGATGGCCTTGATGAACTCCAGGGCCTCCTCGTCCACCGCCGTGGAGAACCTGGACTTCCGCTCTGGTTTTCGGGACTTGGTAGCGGTCTTCGTGCTCATGGCTCACCTATCGGCGCAATATCCGACGGTGGTTTACGGCTCAGCGAGGTGAGGTTTACCCCTCGGTCAGGGGCTACAACTGAGCACCGACTTGCCGTATCCTCTTTGCTCGATTGGTCGTTCGTCCGAGAGCCAAGGCGATCCGGGATCGAGGAGCTTCTACACGTGTACGGGTTGATTCACAGAGCGATCAGAGATTGCATCCGAGAGGCCTACGGAGAGGAGCGTTGCTCGGAGATTGTCGCCGCGACAGAGTTGGACGAGTCCCATTTTGTGAGTATGGAGGGCTACTCCGATGACGTCGCGTTTTCCCTGATCGGGACGGCGTGCGAGAAGCTGGAGGTTGAATCTGCCGACCTCATGAAGGCCTTCGGGCGCTACTGGGTCCTGAACACGGCGCGGGTTCATTACGGACCTCTGCTCGCGTTCGGAGGTCGGGATCTGGGCTCTTTCCTCAAGAACCTGGACGCCATGCATGAGCAGGTGGCGATCACGTTCGCCAATCTGAAGCAACCGTCATTCGAGCGCGAGATCGTCAGCGATGACGTGATCTTGCTGCACTATCGGAGCGTCCGTGAGGGTCTGAGCGCGTTCGTGCTGGGACTGCTGGATGGCCTGTCGGAGCACTTCGAAGAGGCCATTCGGGTTGAGCAGGTCGCCTTCAAGGCCGAAGGGGCCGACCACGACGTGTTCCGGATCGAACTCCGTCCGTGATCAACGCCGATCAGATCGTCGAGCTGTTCCCGTTCAGCGTCCAGTTGGACTCGGATGGCGTGATCCGTCGAGTAGGACGCACGCTCCAACGGCGGTTGCCGGACTATTTGGGACGACGCATTGATGAGGTCTTCGATGTTCGGCGTTGGACGGACACCCCCATCGACGGGTCCGCGCATGACTGGATTGACCGCCCACTGCAGCTCCGCATCAAGGGAGACCCCTTGCTGCTCGTGGGTACCTTCTCAGAGGTCGGTGGTGGCTTGCTCTTCCTGGGGGGGCCCCGGTTGTCTCACGTGGAAGAGCTCGGACCTCTCGACCTGAGCATCGACGACTTCGCCAGCCACGACGGAGTGATGACCTACCTCGTGCTGCTGCAGCAGATGCGTGCCGCTTCGTCCGAGGCCGCTGCGGCGGCTAACGAACTAGCGGCACGGGCCAGGGGTTATCGCCAGATCGTCGAACAATCGAATGACCTGATCCTCAGCCTCGGGGCTGACGGAGAGGTGCTGTTTGCCAATCCGGAGGCCTGCCGGTTGTTGCCCATCGTGGCGGGGGAGACCGTGTTCTCTGCTCTCCTGTCGGGGGGGCAGGACGGGGCTTGGGCGGAGTGCCTCACCATGCTGAGCGAAGGCGGCGCCAGCGTCTGGGTGGAGTTGGCTTTGCGTGGCCGGAGTGACGGTCAGGTGCTCGTCGAAGGCCCGCTCGTGCGCAGCGCGGCGGCGGAGGAGCCAGACGTCTTGCTCGCGTTCTTCCGCGATGTCTCAGAGCGCAAGCGGGCCCAGAGTGAACTCGCCCGATCCACAGAGCAGCTGCGCCGTTCGCAGAAGATGGAGGCCATCGGGCGCTTCGCGGGGGGCATCGCTCACGACTTCAATAATCTCCTGGGCGTGGTCATGGGCGCTGGGGGGATGCTGAAGGACGACCTGCCTGATGGCGATCCTCGCCTGAAGGACGTGGACCTCATCCTGGCCAGCGCGGAGAAGGGATCGGCCCTGGCCCGTCGCCTCCTGATGTTCAGCAAGAAGCAGCCTGCGGCGGCGAGCGAGACCGACCTGGTGGCTTGCACCCGGAGCCTGATGCAGATCCTCACCCGGGTGCTGGGCACGGGGACGAGCCTCAAGTTTGAGCCCGATGCGAGCAAGGTGGTCGTGGCCATCGAGCCTGGGCAGTTCGAGCAGGTGCTCATGAATCTGGTGGTTAACGCGCGGGACGCTATGTCCGATGGCGGCCAGATCCTGTTACGCATCAGCGTGCTCCCTGAAGGCGAGGGGGCGCTGGTGGAGGTCTCCGACCAGGGAGAGGGGATGACCGAGGACGTCCTGCAGAAGGCGTTCGAGCCGTTCTTCACCACCAAGCCGACTGACAAGGGCACGGGGCTCGGCCTCAGCGTGGTGTACGGGATCATCAGCGATGCCGGCGGAGAGATCGACGTGACCAGCAGCCCGGGGCACGGGACGACCTTCTCCATCCGTATGCCCACCAAGCTCCACTCCAGCAGCCCTGCGGGTGCCGAGGTGGTGAGCGACGATGTGGCGATACAGCAGAAGGCCTTCGCGGTGCTCCTCGAGGATCAGGACGATCTCCGGCGTTTGACCTCCAGGGGGCTCTCCGGCATAGGCTTCGATGTGCAGGCGTTCCGGTCGATCCGTGAGTGTCGCGCGGGGATGCGGGGCCTCGAACGCAAGGTGGACCTGTTCGTTACCGACGTCATGCTGGGTGACGGCAACGGCCTCGACCTGGCGGAGGAGCTCGCCTCAGAGGGAGTCTTGGGTCCTGTGATCGTCATCACCGGGCACGCCAGCCTCGGTCGCATCGACGACCTCATTGCTCGGTTCGGCTGGCGACTCCTGATGAAGCCGTTCACCATGAGGCAGCTCCAGCTCGTGGCCGCCCAGTTCTCGCCGGCGAGGTCTGATACGGGCTGACCGAGACCGCTCAGAGGCTGACGGTCCGCACCACCTCCGCTTCCGTCACAGGCGCGATGAGGCCCTTCTCGGTGACGATGCCGCTCAGGTAGCGGGCGGGAGTGACGTCGAACGCGGGGGAGTACACCTTGGCTCCGTCCGGCGCCGTCTGCGTGCCGAAGCCCATGGTGACCTCCTCCGAGGCGCGCTCCTCGATGGGGATCTGATCCCCTGTGGGGGTGCCCAGGTCGATGGTTGAGCACGGGGCCACCGCGTAGAAGGGGATGCCGTGTTCTTTGGCGAGTACAGCCACGCCGTAGGTGCCGATCTTGTTGCAGACGTCGCCGTTGCGCGCGATGCGGTCGGACCCCACGAAGACCCGCTGGATGCGCCCCTCCTTCATGACCTGAGCGGCCATGTTGTCACAGATGAGGGTGACGTCGATGCCCGCTTGCATCAACTCCCAGGTGGTGAGCCGCGCCCCTTGCAGGAGCGGCCGGGTCTCATCCGCGAACACCGAGATGCGCTTGCCCCGAGCATGGGACTCGAACATGACGGCGAGGGCGGTGCCGTACTCGGCGGTGGCCAAGGCGCCCGCGTTGCAATGGGTGAGGAGGCCATCTCCGTCTTCGATCAGGTCGGCGCCGATCTCGCCGAGGCGGTGGCAGATGGCGCGATCTTCAGCCTCGATTCGGAGGGCTTCCTCCAGCAGGCCAGACTTGATGTGCTCCACGCCCTGTCCGCTGAGGCTGACGGCGTGGGTCTTCATGCGGTCGATGGCCCAGAACAGATTGACCGCCGTGGGGCGGGACGACGCGAGGTAGTCACAGGTCGCCTCGAGGTCCGCTGAGAAGGCCGCCTCATCCGCGGCAGCGCTCCCTCTGACCCCCAGGACCACACCGTAGGCGGCGGCAACACCGATGGCCGGGGCGCCACGGACCGCGAGACGCTTGATGGCGTCCCACATGGCCGCGGCGTCTTCCACCTCCAGCACCTCCAGGCGGGTGGGGAGGAGGGTCTGTTCGATCAACTCGCAGCGGCCGTCAAGGCCGCCTCGCCAGGTGATGGTGGGGACGGGCCCGCTGGTCACCCGTCGGACTCGCCCAGCTTGGCTTGCACACGGTCATTCATGGCAGCCACCTGATCTCCGAGAGACTCCCGGTATTGCCTCAGTCGCTGGTTCAACTGGTCGTTCTTCAGGGCCAGGATGGAGAGCGCCAGATAGGCGGCGTTCTTCGCCCCAGGCTTGCCGATCCCCACCGTAGCTACGGGGATACCCGGGGGCATCATCACCGTCGAGTAGAGGCTGTCGAGCCCGGAGAGGTGAGGGGACTCCATGGGCACCCCGATGACGGGGAGCGTGGTCTTGCCGGCCACCACGCCGGCGAGGTGGGCCGCCATGCCGGCGGCGGCGATGATCAACTGCGTCCCGCTGGCCTCCGCCTCTTCGATGAGGGCCGCGACCCTGGCTGGGGTCCGGTGGGCGGACGCCACCTGCACCTTCACGTCAACGTCGAATTCCCTGAGTACGGCTACACCGGCGCTCATGCTGCCGAAGTCAGACTCACTTCCCATGACCATCAGCACGTCAGACATGTCGTTCCTCTTGTCTCTCAGTCCAGATGCGGAACCGCACCGCCGGCGATACGTTCGTAGATTTCCACATAGCGCGCCCGAGCGGTCGCCAGGATCTCCGGCGGCAGGTTCGGGCCCGGTGCCTTCTTGTCCCAGGTCTGGGTCTCCAGCCAGTTCCTGACGACCTGCTTGTCGTAGGACGGCGGATCGCCGTCGGGGAGCGCAGCGTCGGCGTCTTCCTTCCTCCAGAACCGACTGGAGTCAGGTGTCAGGACCTCGTCGACGAGCGAGGTCCGACCGTCGATCTCGCCCCATTCGAACTTGGTGTCGCAGATGATCACCCCGCCCTTCTCCGCGTGCTGTCGTGCGGCATGGAAGACCGAGAGGGTCTTGTCCCTCAGCTCGTCAGCGAGCTCGGCCCCCACGGTGTCGACCAGCGCGTCGAAGGAGATGTTCTCGTCATGTTCACCCTGCTCCGCCTTGGTAGAGGGCGTGAAGAGGGGCGGGTCGAAGCGGTGGTTCTTGCGGAGACCCTCTGGCAACTCGATGCCGCAAACCGCGCCTGACCGCTGGTAGTCCTTCCATCCGGAGCCCAGCAGGAAACCCCTGGCAATGCACTCCGTCGGGTAGACCCGGGCTCTGCGGACCAGGAGGCTGCGGCCGCGTAGGGTGTCCGCGTGGTCCGGGATCGGCCCCGGCATCTTGGAGACGTCCGTCTCCACCACGTGGTTGCCCGTGACCCCTGCCAGGAGTTCGAACCAGAAGATGGAGAGCTGGGTCAGCACGATGCCCTTGCCGGGCACCGGGTCCGGGAGCACCACATCGAAGGCGGAGATACGGTCGGAGGCGACGAGCAGGAGGTGGTCATCGCCGACGGCGTAAATATCCCGGACCTTGCCGCGATTGAGCAGCTGGAGGCCGGGGATATCGGTCTTGCTTACAGCGTGCATGGGCAGAGATTAGCACGCGTCGGAACTCGAGGCAGCCCCACGGGGCCAGGGCTCAGGACCCGCATTTCTCCGCGCAGAACCGGCGTATCCGCTCGATGTCCTCGCTCGACACCTGGAGGAACTCGATGCCCACCTCCCAGGTGTCGTTGAGCGCTTGTGCGATATGCACCACCCGTCCCGTGGCCGCCACGATCTCGTCCTGGAGGGCGACGCTGAACCGGAAACGGTCTCCACGCTGAAACCGCTCGTTGGTCTGGACGCGGAGCCCGAACTCGTTCATGTCGAGGGTCACCGCCATGCCGAGGACCTGGCCCGGTGCGTTCTGGCCGACCTCGGAGTGGATCACCAGATTGCCCGTGTCCACTCGGGTGGAACTGCGACGGTCATGCGGAATCATGGGCTGTGCTGCTCCCCGGGGTGCACCCGACGGTAAGTGGATGCGCCGTCCGATGTTTCGTCCGTTTTGGGCCCCCGCCTTGAGGCAGCCAGCGGCTACCCTTAGTACCCATCTTGAACGATGCTACGATGTCGCGCAACGCCTTATCCGATTTCGTTTTGGGGCACAATTCTGAGGCGCTGGAGAGGATTCATGCGGAGCTTGTTCGTCTCGTTCGCGGTGGTGCTCGCGTTGCTTCCAGGCCTGCCCGGTCAGGGTGCCGCCGAGCGTGCTCGTGAGGAGGCCCTGAGCGCGTTCAAGGGCGATCAGGAGTACAAGGAAGCCCAGCGCCGTTGGCCGGAATACGAGCGGATCATCAACTCCGAGATCACCAAGCAGGACAAGCTGGTGAGCGCTGGCGGCAAGAAGCTCGACCAGCAGATCGCCCAGTACGAGCTGCGGGCGGAGATCGAGGGGACGCCGGTCAATCACTATCTCGCCGGTCGGATTCTCGGGCTCGCGGAGCGTTTCGAGCAGGCCAGGCTCTTCTTCGAGCGGAGCATCAAGGTGGACCCCTATTTCTACTGGGGACACCACGGCATGGGTGCGTACTTCGCTCGTCGTGAGATGCACGAGCCCGCGGCCAAGCACTACCAGCAGGCGCTGGAACTGAACCCGACCTTCGCCAAGGCTCGCTTCGGGCTCGCGTTGTGCTGCATCAGGATGCGCAAGCACCTGCGGGCGGAGGCTTTACTGCAGGAGATCATCGCCGACGCCCCTGACGATGTGCAGCCCCGTCTTGCCCTGGCGCAGATGTATATCCAGACGTCCCGCCATTCGGAGGCGATCAACGCGTTGCTCGAGTTGAAGCAGCGGAGCACGGATACCGCCAACGTCGATCGCCTGCTGGCGTTCTGCTACGGGCGGGTGGACCAGTTGGAGAAAGCCACGGCCCTCTATGGGGCGATCCTGCAGGAGGACCCCAAGGACTGGCGCTCGGCCATGGAGCTGGCCAAGTTGCTGATGCGGGACGGCCAGAATCACGCCGCTGCGGAACGATTTCAGCAGGCTTTGGATAGCCTGCCCCTGGGCGCCCGCGTCGACCGGGAGCAGATGGAGGGCCTCGTCGCCGAGCTGCGAGCCGGTCCTGCCAAGGCGGTGAAGCGCGAGGGCGTCCAGTCCCCGGAGCAGTGGTTGGAGATCCTCCTGAACAGCGTGGAGCCGGAGCGGCGCCGTCGGGCCGCGCTCATCCTCTCCGCGAGTCCGGTCCGGCATGCAGAGTTGGACAAGGGGTTCTTGCGGGCGCTGCGGGACGGCGATTCGTTCGTCCGGACCATCGCCGTCCGCACCGTCGGTCGGTGGTGGGGGGAGGCAGAGCAACTGGACGACGAGCGGCTGGTGAAGATCATGTCCCTGCTGCTGGATGACCGCAGCGAGACGGTGCGTGCGAGCGCGGCGGCGACCCTCGGGCGCGCGGATCATCCGCGCGCGGTGCCGCCCCTCATGGGGCGTCTTGAGAAAGAGGACGACCCGTACGTGTTTCACCAGATCCACCGGGGCCTGAATCGGCTGACGTTCGCCTACATCAGCGTGGTGATGGAAGACGACCTCAAGGCCGATGACCTGACAGCCCTGCGCCGAGACTGGCGCGCGTGGTACGACGCCAACAGCTCCTCGTATCGCAAGTACGAAGGGCGTTGACAGTGATCCTGTTACGGTTTGGCCCGCCGGACGTTCGACAAGTGAAGCGGCGGGCCTGAGCGGCAGTTCCCAAGAGACCTTACGGCCGGCAGGGAAGGCGATTCCATGGGTACGATCATGGTGGCGGGGGGCGCTGGTTACATCGGTAGCCACTGCCTGTGGCTGTTGCGGCAGCGCGGGCACGATGCGTTCGCGTACGACAACCTGAGCGAGGGCCATGCCGCCGCGGTCCTCGACGCGGACCTGGTGCAAGGCAGCCTCGCGGACTTCGACCTGGTGAAGAAGACGCTCGAAGAGCGGGAGGTCGACGCGGTCTTCCACTTCGCCGCCAGCTGCTATGTGGGCGTCTCCGTGACGGACCCCGCGCAGTACTACGAAAACAACGTCGCCACCACGCTCAAGCTCCTGGACGCCATGCGCGCGGCGAACGTGAGCAACTTCATCTTCTCCTCCACCTGCGCGACCTATGGGAATCCGGTGCAGGAGTACATGGATGAGACCCACCCCCAGTGGCCGATCAATCCCTATGGCTGGACCAAGTTCGTCGTGGAGCGGGTCCTCGCTGACTACGGTCACGCCTATGGCCTGAAGAGCGTGGCGTTGCGCTACTTCAACGCGGCCGGCGCCCACCCCGAAGGGATCATCGGCGAGCATCATGATCCGGAGACGCACCTGATCCCGCTGGTGATCCACGCGGCCCAGGGGAAGCGGCCGGACATCAAGGTCTTCGGAGACGACTACGACACGCCCGACGGGACCTGCATCAGGGACTACATCCACATCCTGGATCTGGCTGACGCTCACCTGGCGGGGCTGGAGTACCTCCGGAATGACGGGGAGAGCGCTGCGTTCAACCTGGGCAACGGCGCGGGTTACTCCGTCATGGAGGTCATCAAGATGGTGGAGGAGGTGGTCGGGAAGCCGATCCCCTAGGCGGGCGCGGGCCGGGGGCCGGGATACCCGGCCCGGTTGGTGGGCAACTCCGCACGAGCCCAGGAGATCCTGGGGTGGCGGCAGCAGTTTGGTGACCTGAAGACCATCATCGAGACCGCATGGAGATGGCACGACAGCCACCCGGAGGGCTTCGTCTCCTGATCCACCGCTGATCCACGCGGTTTGGGTCTCGTCGCGGCTTGTCGATTGAGGCCCCCCTGTGCCATTCTGTTGGCCATGCGGCCGGGGGTCTTCTTTCTGTTGTTCCTGCTCGGGGCAGCGTCCGGCCAGAGCGATCCGCGGGCCGTGGGGAAGGCCTGCCGGAAGTCCTTCTCTGACCTTCGACGATTCGGGATCTCGACCTCGTTTCTCGCCGTGGATGCGGCGAACGGACGAGCTGTCGCGGAGGTCCATGGGGGCCGGATGATGGTACCGGCGAGCGCCATGAAGATCCTGCCCGCGGCGGCGGCCTTGTTGGGTCCCGGTCCGGATCACATCCTGCTCACGGATCTGGTGGCTCACGGCGAGACCGCGGACGGTGTCCTGGCCGGCCATCTGAGATTGCGAGGGGAGGGTGACCCCACCTTGCAGGCAAGGAGCCTGCTCCCGCTGCTCGTGCAACGTGTGCGCGGCGCGGGGATTCGGCAGGTCCAGGGTGACCTGCTGGTCGATGATCGGCTGTTTGATCAGGACTTCACCGGGCCTGCCTGGCCGGATAACAACCCCACGAGGCCTTACATGGCGGAGGTGGCGGCCCTCTCCCTGGACCACGGGACGGTGAGCCTTCGGGTCAACGCAGGGAGGGCCGTCGGAAAGGACGCCGGAGTCGCCGCGGTGCCCGCTGGCGCCGTTCGCCTTCGAGGGACCGTGTCGACGTGCGCTTCGCGTAAGCAGGAAGCGGTCTGGAGCGAGCGGGGGAGGGCCGCTGACGAGCTGCGCGTCGGCGGACGCTGCTGGGCCAAGACCAAGGACATGATGGTGCCCGTCGCGATCCATGACCCGGCGCTGGGTTTTGGCCGCGCCCTTCGTCGCGCCCTGGCCGACGCCGGCGTCCGCGTGAGCGGTGCGGTGCGTCGGCCCGGTGATGGCGAGCATGGCCGTGGCGGTCACCTGATCGCGCGAGTGCAGACGCGCGTCCGGGACATCATCCGGACCATGCTCAAGAAGAGCCAGAATCAGCGGGCCGAGATGCTGTTCAAGCACCTGGGCGCCGTGACGGTCGGTGACGGGAGCTTCGTCGGTGGAGCGAGGGCCGTGAAGTCCATTCTCGGACGCGGCGGCGTGGACCTCACGGAGAGCGTCCTCGCGGATGGCAGCGGCCTGTCACGGGACGACCGGCTCTCTGCTTCGGACGTGGTCGGAGTGCTCCTGGCGGTCTGGCGATCCCCATCGCGCGCTGAGTTCGAGCGGGCCCTGCCGTATGGGGGAGAGAGCGCCGGGACCTTGCGGAAGCGGTTCGGCGAGCTGGGGCGTCGGGTGAGGGCCAAGACCGGCACCTTGAGTGACGCGTCCGCGCTCGCCGGTTACGTGACCACCAAGAGCGGTCGCACCGTTGTGTTCGCGGTGCTTTGCAACGGTCGGAAGAGCGGCTTGGTCTGGCGCATGAGGGGCGCTCAGGACGTGGCCGTGAGAGCGCTCGGGAGACTCTGACCATGGGGATGGATGGCGAGCTCTTTCCTGAGGCGGAGGTCGGCGGAGACAGGACTCCGGCGCCGGGGGCGCCCCTCGCGGAGCGCATGCGTCCACGGACCCTCGACGAGGTCGTGGGACAGACGGCGGTGGAAGAGGGGGCGCTGTTGCGGCGGGCGTTGGGACGCGAGCACCTCCCCTCCATCCTCTTGTGGGGGCCTCCCGGTAGCGGCAAGACCACCATCGCGCGGGCGGTTGCGGACCACGTGGGCCAAGAATTCGTCGCGTTCTCAGCGGTCCTGTCCGGTGTCAAGGAGGTGCGCGCCATCGTGGCCGAAGCCCGCCATCGCCGTGACCGGGGGCGCGGAGGAACGGTGCTGTTCGTCGATGAGATCCACCGGTTCAACAAGAGTCAGCAGGACGCGTTCCTGCCCCACGTGGAGGACGGGACCATCGTGCTGGTCGGCGCGACCACGGAGAACCCGAGCTTCCACCTGAACGCCGCGTTGTTGTCCCGATGCGTCGTCTTGACGCTGGAGCCGTTGTCCGAAGAGGCGCTGGTCGAGATCGCGGCGCGTGCGCTGCAGGACCCCGAGCGCGGGTTGGGGACTCGGGGGGTCTCGCTGGCTCCTCCCGCGCTCGCCCTGATCGCCCGGACCAGTCACGGTGACGCACGCAGCCTGCTCAACCGTCTGGAGGCGCTGGTGGAGTCCGTGGTGGCGGACGGCGAGGCCGCGACGGAGTTGACCGAGAAAGACGTGGAGAAGCTGCTCGCCCGGAAGCTGGTGTATCACGACCGCGCCGGTGACGAGCACTTCAACCTCATCTCCGCCCTCCACAAGTCCATCCGAGGAGGGGACCCGCAGGCCACCCTCTATTGGTTGGTGCGCCTGCTGGACGGCGGGGAGGACCCGCTCTACCTGGCTCGTCGGCTCGTCCGAATCGCCACCGAGGATGTGGGGCTCGCGGACCCCCGCGCGTTGGAGGTGGCCCTGGCAGCGAAGGAAGCGTTCCGATTCCTCGGGTCCCCGGAGGGTGAGCTGGCCCTGGCGGAGGCGGCGGTGTATCTGGCGACGGCTCCCAAGAGCAACGCGGTGTACGCGGCGTTGGGGGCGCTCATGAAGGAGGTCCGTGACGGGGCGGTCCACCCTGTCCCGTTGCACCTGCGCAACGCGCCGACCAAACTCATGAAGCAGCTCGATCATGGCAAGGGCTATCTCTATCCCCACGATTTCGACGGGGCTGTCGCCGATCAGTGCTACCTGCCGGAGGCGCTGAAGGGGCGGGTGTGGTACGAGCCTTCGCCCTTCGGCCACGAGAAGGAGGTGGCCCGGAGGATGGAGTACTGGCGCAGTCTGCTGCAGGAGCGGAGCGAGGGGGAGGAGTCGTGATTCCCGACGTGCGGTTCATCGAGGAGGTGGCTCGCGCGGCCGGCGAGCTCCTGCGAGGCCACTGGGGGCGGCTCGAGGCCGTGGAGAAGAAGGGGGCCCGGGACCTGGTGACGGTGGCGGACCGGGAGTCGGAGGCGCTCATCGTCTCGCGGGTGCGGGACCGGTATCCGGACCACGCCGTGCTCGCGGAGGAGGAGTTCAGCGAGGCCCCTTCCACCTGGCCCTGTTGGGTCATCGACCCGCTGGATGGCACGACGAACTTCGTCCATCGAGTCCCACACGTGGCGGTCTCCATCGCCTGGTGCGACGAGCAAGGGGTGGCCGTCGGGTGCGTGTACAACCCCATCCTCGACGAGTGCTACACCGCCACCCGTGGCGGCGGCGCTCGACTCGACGGGGAGCCCATCGGATGCAGCGCCACCGGCGAGCTGTCAGAGGCCCTGCTGGCCACGGGGTTCCATTACCGTCTCGAGTTTCACCCGGACAGCAACCTGCAGCACTTCGTGGACCTGGCGACCCGTGTCCGTGGCATCCGCAGGCTGGGGGCCGCTGCCTGTGACCTGTGCTACGTGGCGGACGGTCGCTTCGACGGCTTCTGGGAGCCCTGGCTCGAGCCATGGGACGTGGCCGCCGGTGGCCTGGTCGCCAGGGAGGCAGGGTGCGTGGTGACGGACTTCGACGGCGGGGACCAGTGGCTCTTCGGGAGGCGCATCGTCGCCGCCAACCCCGCGCTGGCTCCGCGCATCCGGGAGGTCCTTGCGGCGGCGGACCCGGCGTCATTGCCCGGGCCCGCCTGGGAGCCCCCCCGGGCCCCATGAGGCGAGCGGCTAACGCCTCTCCGCGGAGGCCACCTTGCCGTCGATGATCACCCCGACGCAATGCGTCGTGTACTCGAAGGGGTCGCCGTCGTAGAGGGCCAGATCCGCGTCCTTGCCGACCTCGATGCTGCCGACCCTGTCCGCGATTCCTAGGAGCTCGGCGGCGCCCTTGGTCAGGCCATGGAGCGTGGCGTCAAACCCAAGCCCAAAGGCGGCCGCGATGGCTGCTTCGAAGAGCACGACCCGAGTCTTGGGGACGTAGGACTCGTAGCCGGACTGGAACGCGAAGGGTATGCCGGCCTTGTGCAGGATCGAAGCCAGCTCGAACGTGGCGTTCTCCCGTTCGCCCCTGGCCCGGGTCATGGGAGGGTGGACGATCACCGGGACATCCGCCGCCTTGATCTCATCCAGGACCATGTGCGCGTCCGCGGCGCCGTCGAGCACCATGCGGATCCCGAACTCCTGCTTGATGCGGAGTGCGGTGACGATGTCCGTCGCCCGATGCACGGTCACCAGGAGAGGGACTTTGCCAGCCAGGACCTCAGACAACGCGTCCAGCCCGAGGTCGCGCTTGCCGTCCTTGCCGTCCTTGACCCTCGCGGCGTAGCGCTGGGCTTCCAGCAGCTTGGCGCGGAGCATGGCGACCACCTTCCCTCTTGACCCTGGGGGCTTGCCCCCGGATCCCTGGGCGCGCTCCCCGAGGGTGCAGGCCACCATGGCGAAGGGCACCCGAGAGGCCTGGTCCGCGGTCTCGCCGACGGTCTTGACGATCATGGTCTGGCCGGAGATGAGGGCCCCCGGAGCGTGTCCTGTGTGGAGCGTCGTGACACCCAGGCTGCGGACGAAGTGCACCAGGCGCTCCTTGGGGTTGTAGGCGTCGATGGCCCTCAGCTCAGGCTGGATGGGGCTGGTCCGATCCAGTTGATCCTGGTCCTGGTCCTGGTTCAGGTAGCCGGCCAGCCCCACCACCGTGTGGGCGTCGATGAGTCCGGGGGTCACGACCGCAGCGCTGATCGTCCGGAGACCGTCGGGGATCCTGGTCTCCGCGGCCTTGCCCACGGCGGCGATCTTCCCTTCCTTGATGATCACGACTGCGTCCGTGATGGGCGTTCCGGCGACGGTGTGGAGGGTCCCGGCCCGCACCGCCAGCTGGCCGGTGCAGGGGGCCACGAGCGCGATCAGGGTGAGCAGCAGCCTCATCGGTCGTGCCCCCCATGGCCGAAGCAGTGGCAGATGGTGAAGACCTGTCCCTCGCTCGCTCCTCGTCCTCCAACAGCGTAGAGGCGGTCCTTGGGGTCCTCACGGTCGAAGACCTTGACCCCTTCTACCCAGGTCTCCAGGGCGCGGGTGTAAACGGACAAGGGGTCACCGGAGAGGATGACGAAGTCGGCGTCCTTGCCAGCCTTGAGGGAGCCAATGCGGTCGGCCAGGTCGAGCATCTCGGCGCCCGCCAGGGTGAGCCCGTAGAGGGCGGCCTTGCGCGACATCCCGGCGCGGACGGACAGGGCAGCGGACCTGAGGAACAGGCGGGAGTCCGTGATCCCGTCGTCGGTGTGGAAGCCGGTGAGCACTCCGGCCTTCTCCAGCGCCGCGCCGTTGCCCCAATCGATGTCCTTGGCCTCGATCTTCCCGCCTGGGCTGTCGATGACGATGATGGAGCACGGGACCTTCGCTTTGCCGATCTCGTCGGCGATGCGCCAGGCGTCGCTCACGTGATGGAGGACGACCCGGAATCCGAACTCTCGGGCCAGGCGGATCACGGTGATGACGTCGTCGTGCCGGTGGGTGTGGTGGTGCACCACCCGCTTGCCTTCCAGACACTCCACCATGGCCTCCATGGCGAGGTCGCGATCCGGCGGGTCCGCCGCTTCTTCCGCGGCCTTCTTTTTCTTCGCGGCGTAGGCCTGGGCCCTGACCCAGAGCCCTCGCGCCATGGCGGCGGACTTGCCGCGGGTGCCGGGGAAGGGTGCGCCGCTCTGGGAGTTCGTCCCGTTGGCCATCTTCAGCCCACCCGTGACCCCCTTGGATGTGGTCAGGAGCAGCTCCTCGATGGTGGTGGGGTCCTTGCGTAGCTTGAGGTAGACGGTCTGGCCGCTGCAGAGGTGTCCGGAGCCCGGCATGACGTTGAGGGTCGTGAGCCCTCCCGCGTGGGCTTTGCGGAAGCCCGGATCGGCCACGTTCACGGAGTCGAGGACCCGGCAGTCCGGCTGCAAAGGTCCGCTGCGATCCGCGCCTGAAGGGCCGCCGATGTGGCTGTGCGTGCACACCAGGCCGGGCATGATGACCTTGCCTCCGACATCGTGCCGTATGGCGTCGTCGGGGATGGCCACCGCGGCGGAGGGGCCGACGGCGCTGATCTTGCCGTCCTTGATCAGGAGCGTCCCGTTCGGGATCTCATCCCCTTCGATGGGGATGATGTGGGCACCCACGAAGGCGCAGGGGGGACCCTGAGCCGCAGCCGGGGTGACCAGCACGGCCAGGAGAGTAGCGGCGAGGACTATGGGCGCCATGGTCTCGGACTCCTTGAGCCTGTCTGTCTTCGGGCCGTGGGGGGGGGGGGGCGCCCCCCCCGGGGGGGGCCCGCCGCCCCCCGGCCCCCCCCAAGCGCGCCGCCGCCGC
>CAZDQF010000006.1:101212-157014 GCA_964507445.1 uncultured Isosphaeraceae bacterium | reverse complement strand
GGGGGGGGGGGGGGGGGGGGCGGGCGGGCCCCCCCCCCGACGGTCGAAGACCGAGCGGAGAGTCTACCCTCCCATGGCCTCCAGCAGGGACCGGGCCTGCCGTTCCAGGTCGGTCCGTTCCTGGGAGCGTGCCTTCTCGATGGCGAGGGTGTAGCCCTCGCGGGCGGTTGCGTCGTCCCCATGTTCCCGGAGCGTGTCCGCTGCCAGGATCAACCCCTCGGCGTCGTCAGGGGCGATCAGGATCAAGCGTCGACACAGAACCAGTAGTTGTTCGCCGGGTAACTCAGCCCCGTCCCGTTCCTCCGCCGTGGCGGCTGCTTCGATCCGAGTGGTCTCCTCGACCCTGAGCGTCGCGGCAGGGGGTGGCGTGGGGGTCGGTTGACGCGGAGACCTGGCCCCAGCCGCCCCTTTGGCGGACTTGCTCCGGCCCATGCGCCGCAGGCCAGCGGCAATTCGTGGTCGGCGCACGCCTCGGATGATGGTGCTGATGGTCTCTGCGGCGTCGGGTGTGCGGAGCACCGCTTCACGAAAGCGCACGGCGGCGAACGCGTCGTCTCCTTTGGTCAACTGGACCAGCCCCAGGGTGACCCTCGCGCGTTCGCTCTCGGGGTGTTTGCGTAGCGCCTCCAGGGCGTGTTTCCTGGCAACTTCGGGGTCTCGTCTGGCCAGCACGAGCCCGGCGATCTCGTGGAACAGGGCAGGGAGTTGGTCCATGCCAACCGTCTCCACGACATGGGCTACGCACGCCTCCGGTGCGTGGGGGGGCCGTTCCCTACGAAGGCCCGCGGCCATGTCGTCGGCCATGGCGCAGGCCAGGGAGGTGTAGGGGCTGTCCGAGGCTGTGTCCGTTAGCTCCTTGACCAGCGCCCGCGCCTCCCGCGTCAGGAACGCGCGGACTTGCGGTGACGCCCGGGAGGCCTGCTGTCGCAGGCAGTACACGAGGATGACGCGAGGTAGCGGGTTGGTGGCGGGCATCAGCGCCTTGAGGGCGTTGAAGGCCTCTTTGGCCTCGTTGTAGCGACCCAGGTTGAACGCTGCGAAGCCGAGGCCGACCAGGCTCGGGATCCGTTGTCGATCCCGGGCTCGCGCAGCGGTGAACAGGGCGTGGGCGTCGCGGTAGCGGCCCAACCACGAGTTGGCGAGGGCGATGGCGTCGAGCTCGAGCAGATCCTGCCCTTCCGCTGTCGCCTCGGCTTCAGACCTGCCTTCGAGACCGGCTCCGGATCGGCGTCGGTGGTACTCCCAAGCCAGGCGTGTGACGGGGTCCTCAGGCGCTGTTCTTCGCGCGGTGTCGAGGTCCTTGTGGGCGTCTTCCCCGTAACCGGACTTGAGGTGGATGACGCCGCGTAGGGCGTGGCCGTAGCGGACTTCCGGTGCGAAGGAGATCGCGGTGGTTAGATGGCCAAGGGCGTTCTCGTGATCTCCCTGAATGGCGCTGGAGATCCCCGCCTCCAGCGACCGTTCCGCTTGCATGCGTCGTTGGGTCGACCGGGTCCGTGATTGGTTCAGGATGGCCACGGCGGCGATGATCACGCAAAGGGCGAGCGCGGCCGCGACGCCACGGCGTCGCATGATGAGCTTCGCCACACGGGTGACGGGGCTCGCTGGCCGGGCCAGGATCGGTTCCCCGTTGAGCCAGCGCTGCAGGTCGTCCGCCATCTCCGCTGCGGAGCTGTAGCGTCGGCCCTTGGCCTTCTCCATGGCCTTGAGCGTGATGGTCTCCAGGTCCCGGGGAAGGTCCGGGTTGGCCCGGCGTGGCGAGGGCGGCTCCTTGTTCAGGACCTGATGGAGCACGGACTGCACGTTGTCGCCGATGAACGGCAGGCGTCCGCACACGGCTTCGTAGAGGGTGACGCCGAGGGAATACACGTCGGACTGGGCGTCCACTTCCGCTCCGAGGACCTGCTCCGGGCTGACGTAGGACGGGGTCCCCATGACGTCACCGGTCAGGGTCAGCCGCTCGTCCCCATCGAGCATCCTCGCGAGCCCGAAGTCCGCCACCTTGACCGCGCCGGCTTCGTTGACCAGGAGATTGCCCGGTTTCACGTCCCGGTGAAGCACGCTCGCCTCGTGGGCGGAGTGGAGCGCGCGGGCGGCGCCCATGATGAGCTGAACCAGGGGACGAAGTCGTCGGCCCCTCCTGCGGGTGGTGGTGAGCGGTCCCCTTCCGAGCTCGGTCGATGTGGGCGCTACCGAGTCGGGAGACAGATTCGTCGTCTCCATCTCCAGGTGGAACGTGGACCCAGCGGTCTGCTCTCCGAGTGTCCCGGGGGTGGTCTTCAGAGGTGCTCCCTCCGGGTCCCAGAACCCCCGTATGTGGTCCGAGAGGCTGGCGCCGTCGACGAACTCCATGGCGATGTAGTGGAGCCCGTCCTCCTGACCTACCCCGTGCACCTGGACGATCCCGGGGTGGCTCAGGCTGGCTGCGGCGCGAGCCTCCCGACCGAACCGCTCGATCATCTTCGTGTCGTTGGCGGCGAGCCCGGTGAGGAGCTTCAGGGCGACCCTGCGCCCGAGGGACTCCTGGATCGCCTCGTAGACCACGCCCATACCCCCGCGGCCGAGCTCGCGGACGATCCGGTACTCACCTACGCGATCCGGGCGTTCCATGACCGATGGTTGTACCCGAACCACCGGGTCCCTGCGTCAGGCTACGGTGCGGGGGTCCGGTGTCTCGACGGCGGCGCTGGCGGCAGCCCGCAGGTCGGTCTTCAGGCTGCGCAGACGGCGCAGGAGTCTGAGGAGGTGCCGGACGAGGTCTTGATCGCTGGTCCGGAGTCCGTCGATGACCGCGGTCTCGGCCTCTGAGGCGCACCGGGCCGCCTCGTTCGCCAGGTGTTCCGTCCCTGGCGTGTGCGCCCCCAGCATGACGTCGGAAGCGTCCTCCTGGATGGCCTCGAACACCCGCAGAGCGCGGGTTCGGGTCTTGGCCTCTGCAGCGTGTGGGGGAGAGCAACGCATGGGACGTCACCCGATCTATCGCCTCCGCGGTGGTCAGAACTTGACTCCTGGATGAGGTTTTTGTGAGCGCTCCCAATCGGGGTGTCACCCCGGCGACGGGTCCCTATAATCGCCGGATCTAGGCGGTCGGTCAGGTGACCGGGTCGCGCTGGGTGGGCGCGTTTTAAGTTGTTTATCAGAAGTGAGTTGTGAATTGACCGAGGGGGCGGGCCAAATCGTCGTTCGCGGGGCCAGGGAGCACAACCTCCAGGGCTTCGACGTGGAATTGCCGCGTGGCACCGTGACGTGCGTCACGGGAGTGTCCGGGTCCGGCAAGTCGTCCCTGGCGTTCGACACGGTGTTCCAGGAGGGCCAGCGGCGCTACGTCGAGTCCCTCTCGTCCTACGCGCGGCAGTTCCTCGGGCAGGCGGAGAAGCCTCAGGTGGAGCACATCGAGGGGCTCTCACCGACCGTCTCGGTCGACCAGAAGACGGTCAACCGCAACCCGCGCTCGACCGTGGGGACCATCACGGACGTGACGGATCACCTCCGCCTCCTGTTCGCTCGCCTCGGCGTGCCGCACTGCTGGGAGTGCGGTGACGCCATCGCCGCCCAGAGCGCTGACCAGATCGTCGAGCGCATCCTGACCACCCACTCAGGGAGCGTGGTGATGGTCCTCGCGCCCATCGTCCACGATCGGAAGGGGGAGTACCGCAAGGAGCTGGAGGAGCTGCGCTCCAAGGGTTATGTGCGTGCGCGAATCGACGGTGAGATCCGACGCCTGGATGAGCCGATCGAACTGAAGCGCTACGAGCGCCACACCATCGAGGTCATCCTGGATCGGGTCAAGGCGTCGTCCTCCAAGCGCGGCCGATTGGCCGAGGCCGTGGAGCAGGGCGTCAAGCTCGGTGACGGGCAGTGTTCCGTGATGCGCGGAGAGCAGCAGGAGGTGTTCTCGTCCCGGCTCGCGTGCGTTCGGTGTGGGATCGACTTGGTGGAGCTCGAACCTCGCCTGTTCTCCTTCAACAGCCCTCACGGAGCTTGCTCCCGCTGCGACGGTCTGGGCCAGGACAAGGACGTGGACGAGTCCCTCATCATTGTCCCGTCCGCCTCCATCGACGAGGGGGCGGTGGTCCCCTCCGCCAAGGGAGGGTTCGCGCTGCGGCGGCAGCTACGGCCTGAGGTGCTCGCCCAGGTTTGTGACTTCTTCAAGATCCCGCGGGACAAGCCCTGGGCTCGTCTCACCGATCGACAGCGTCGCATCGTGCTCTGGGGTGATAGCCGACGGCGCGTCCCGCTTGAGCTCCGCTACCAGGGCAAGAAGATGCGCTACGAGCGCAAGGAGCGCCGTAAGTGGGACGGGGTCATTCCGATCATCCGCCGACGCTACGAGGAACGTCGCACCCGCTCGTTGGAGAAGTTCCTGGCGCCTGCGGCTTGTCCGGACTGCGAGGGATCGCGGCTGCGGCCTGAGGCCAGGGCCGTGCGCTTCCGTGATCGCTCCATCGCCGCCCTCACAGGACTCACCGTCGCGGAGCTGCTCGCGTTCATCGAAGGGGTGGGGCTGGAGCCCGGCGAGCGCGCCGTTGGGGAGCGACTGCTGCGAGAGTTGGCCGTCCGCCTGCAGTTCCTGGAGAGGGTGGGTCTTGGTTACCTGTCCCTGGACCGGAGCGCCGCCACCCTCTCGGGCGGAGAGTCACAGCGGATCAGGCTGGCGACACAGGTCGGATCGAATCTGCGCGGCGTGCTTTACGTCCTTGACGAACCGTCCATCGGCCTGCACCAGCGGGACAACCGTCGTCTCATCGACACCCTCGAGCAGCTTCGGGACGCCGGGAACACGGTGCTCGTGGTGGAGCATGATGAGGAGACCATCCGTGCCTCGGATTGGGTGGTGGATATCGGTCCCGGGGCCGGTTCCATGGGAGGTCATCTGGTGGCGGCCGGCACCCCGGCGTCGATCAAGCGAGCCAAGGACTCCTTGACGGGCAAGTTCCTGGCGGGGCGCGAGTCGATCCCGTTGCCGTCCGTCCGTCGTGTCGCGGACGACCGTCGCGTCACCGTTCGAGGGGCTCGCGCGCACAACCTGAAGGGGATCGACGTGCCCTTCCCTCTGGGGACCTTCACCTGCGTCACCGGGGTCTCGGGTTCCGGGAAGAGCACCCTCATGGATCTGGTGCTCAAGCGTGAGCTCGCTCGACGGTTCCACAACGCGGAGGAACCACCGGGTGCCCACGATGCGATCGACGGGTTGGAGCATCTGGACAAGGTCATCGAGATCGACCAGTCACCCATCGGTCGGACCCCTCGTTCGAACCCAGGAACCTACACCAAGGTGTTCAGCCTTGTCCGGGACCTCTTCGCGGAGCTGCCCGAGGCCAAGGCGCGAGGCTACAAGAAGGGGCGCTTCTCCTTCAACGTGAAGGGAGGGCGGTGCGAGGAGTGTCACGGCGCCGGCGTCAAGATCGTGGAGATGCAGTTCCTCGCCGATGTCACCGTGCCGTGTGAAGCGTGTTCTGGTCGACGCTTCAACCCCGAGACCCTCGAGATCCGGTACCGCGGGCGCAGCATCAACGATGTGCTGGAGATGCCCGTGGCGGAGGCGCGTGACTTCTTCAAGAACCACGCGAAGATCCTCCGCATTCTCGACACCCTGGACCGGGTCGGTCTCGGCTACATGCGGATCGGGCAGCCGAGCACGACGCTGTCAGGGGGGGAAGCCCAGCGGGTGAAGCTCGCGAGTCAGCTTCACCGACCGGCGACGGGGCGGACCCTGTACCTGCTGGATGAACCCACGACGGGGCTGCACTTCATCGATGTCCGCCGCCTGCTGGACGCGCTCCAGGCGCTCGTTGATGGCGGCAACACGGTCATGGTCATCGAGCACAACCTGGACGTGATCAAGTGCGCGGACTGGATCGTGGACCTGGGACCGGAGGGTGGGGCCGGAGGTGGAGAGCTGGTCTATGCCGGACCGTTCGACGGGGTCCTCAAGGAGGAGCGGAGCTTCACCGGCGCTGTCCTCCGAGACCTGCTGGAAGGGCCTTCGGCCAAGCCGCGAGGGCGCAGGAAGATGCCTCGGGATCGCGCCCTTGACGGCGACATCCGCGTCGTCGGTGCGGCCATGCACAACCTCCAGTCCGTGGACGTTCGGTTTCCGGCCGGGGGCCTCAGCGTGGTCACGGGTCCATCGGGGTCGGGCAAGACGTCTCTTGCGTTCGACACCTTGTTCGCAGAGGGGCAACGGCGATTCGTCGAGTGCCTCTCCACTTACGCGAGGCAGTTCCTCGGTCGGTTGGAGCGGCCGCCGCTCGACGAGATCACCGGCTTGGCTCCGGCGATCGCCATCGACCAGAAGAACTCGAGTCGGAACCCGCGTTCCACGGTGGCGACCACCACGGAGATCCAGGATTACCTGCGGCTCCTGTATGCGCGATTGGGTGTGCCCCATTGCCCGAGCTGTGGCGTGGAGGCGCGGGCGTATCCCCCTGATGTGGCCTGGCGTGCCCTCCGCCGTGCGTTTCCCGAGGAGAAGGGGCGGGTCCTGGCGCCGCTCTTCGTCAAGCAGCTCGGGGGTGCGACCTGGCTCAAGAAGCCGTCGCAGCTGAAGGCACTGTCCAAGGAGCTGACCGACGCGGGGTTCCGGCGCGTGCTGGTGGACGGCGAGGAACACCGGTTGGATGAGAAGTTGCCGCCGCTGTCCCGAGCGAAGGAGATCTGGTTGGTGGTGGACCGGGTCCAGCTCAAGGCGTCGGCCCGGACCCGAGTCCTGGACTCGGTGAGCCAGGCGTACGAACGGGGTTACGGCGTCGCGGCGTTCGAACCCGTGGCGGGGGACCGACGCATCCTGTCGGCGTTGCCGGGTTGCGCCGAGCACGGGTTCATCCTCGAGGAGGAGCTGGCGCCCCGGATGTTCAGCTTCAACAGCCACGTGGGAGCCTGCGTGGCGTGTCATGGGTTGGGTGTCACCCTCGCCTGCGACCCGGACCGCCTCATCGTGGACCCGGGGCAACCGCTGTTCGAGGGCGCCATGGTGGCGCGTCCCGGGGACTTCCTCTCTCGCGGTGACGGCTACTTCCGGGGAGTCGTTGAGACTCTCTGCGAGGAGCTCGGTGCTGATGTGGACGGTCCATGGAGCAAGCTGCCCCGCGGCGTGCGCCAGAAGATCCTCCACGGCAGCGGCGACGTTGTTGCCATGCAATGGGAGTCCCGTGGTCGAAATCGTGAGGCCACCTGGGAGATGGACGTCAACTGGAAGGGCTTTTGCCGCTACATCGAGGAGTGGCATCGCACGTCTTCCAACGAATGGTGGACGAACCAACTGGACCCCCTGATGAGGCGCGAGACTTGTCCGTCTTGTGACGGGGAGCGGCTCAAGCCGGCCTACCGTGCGGTGACCGTGGGGAAGAAGACCCTGGGAGCGGTGGGGAGCATGACGGTCCAGCAGGCTCGTGCCTGGGTCGCGGGCCTCAAGTTCAAGGGCGCAGATGGGGAGATCGCGGAGCAGATCCTCAAGGAGCTGGGGAATCGCCTCGGCTTCCTGGAGGCGGTGGGGCTGGAGTATCTGAACCTCTCCCGCAGTTCCGCCACGCTCTCCGGGGGAGAAGCCCAGCGGATTCGACTGGCGACGCAGATCGGGAACCGTCTCACGGGGGTGATCTACGTCCTCGACGAGCCCACCATCGGCTTGCATCAGAGAGACACGGAGCGCTTGCTGGGGACCCTCAAGGAGCTCCGCGATCTCGGGAACAGCGTCGTCGTGGTGGAGCACGATCGGGACACCATCGACGCTGCGGATTGGGTCGTGGATCTCGGCCCCGGAGCCGGGCGACATGGCGGCCACGTGGTGTTCCAGGGGCCTCGGGTCGAGCTGGAGTCAGCGGACAGCCTCACGGCCGACTACATGACCGGACGCAAGAGCGTCCAGACTCCGAGACAAGGGCGTCGATCAGCGACCGACTTCGTCCACCTCAAGGGCGCCGCCCGCAACAACCTCAAGAGGGTTGATGTGGAAGTACCCCTTGGCTGCCTCGTGTGCGTCACCGGCGTATCGGGGTCCGGCAAGTCGACGTTGGTCATGGACACTCTGGCGCCGGCGGTCCGCGCCCGGCTCGACGGGTCGAGAGGCAAGATCACGGGACTCGACTCCATCAGGGGGACGGGCTCCGTAACGGATTGCGTCATCGTGGATCAGAGCCCCATCGGGGTCTCTCCCCGCAGTAACCCCGCCAGTTACGTGCAGGTGTTCGATCCCATCCGTGCCATCTTCGCGACGGCGCCGCTGGCAAAGATGCGTGGCTACAGTCCGGGCCGGTTCTCTTTCAACACTCCTGCAGGGCGCTGTGGAGCCTGTGATGGAAGGGGTAGCGTCAAGTTCGAGATGCACTTTCTCCCCGACGTGTGGGTAACCTGTGATGAGTGCCGGGGGCGGCGCTACAACCGCGAGACCCTGGCCGTCGAGTATCGCGGCAAGACGATCGCTGACATCCTCGAGATGGAAGTGACGGAGGCGTTGGAGTTTTTCGAGAACCATCGTCGGGTTGCTTCCCCGTTGCGACTCCTTCAGGATGTTGGCTTGGGATACATGAATCTGGGGCAGTCTGCGACCACCCTCTCGGGGGGGGAGGCTCAGCGCATAAAGCTCGCGAGGGAGCTCGGGCGGCGTGCGAAGGGGAGCGCCTTGTACGTGCTCGATGAGCCTACGACGGGGCTCCATTTCGACGACGTGGCGAAGCTGGTGGACGTGCTCCATCGCCTAACGGACAAGGGACATACGGTCGTGGTGATCGAGCACAACCTGGACGTCATCAAGAGCGCGGACTGGGTGATCGACCTGGGCCCGGAAGGCGGCGCGGGGGGCGGTCAGGTGATCGCCGCGGGCACGCCGGAGCAGGTGGCCTCTGAGGCTGCGTCCTTCACGGGTGCGTTCCTCGCTCGGGAGTTGGCCGCCGGACGTCAAGACAAGGGGACCGGGCGGACGCTGGAAGTGGCAAGTGAGTCGTAACGCGCGCAAACCTCTCATCGTCCAAAGAGACGGCTCCGTGCTCCTCGACCTTCACGCGGAGGACGCGGACCTGGTCCGGGTGGGCCTCGGTCGCTTCGCCGAGTTGGTGAAGAGCCCGGAGCATCTGCACACCTACAAGGTGACCTCTCTGTCCCTGTGGAACGCCTCGTTCGGCGGCATGGATGAATCCGCGATCGTCGAGTTCCTGGAGGAGCACTCAGCCACGGGCGTGCCGAAGGAGGTCCGGGGATACATCAGGGAGATGTTGTCTCGAACCGGCCGTATCGCCCTGGTCCGTGAAGGGGGCCGCATCCGCATGCAGGCCGATGAGGAGATCCTCGGCGAGCTCATGGATATCGAGTCCGTCACCGGGCTTCTGGAGCCGGAGGGCGACAAGCTCTGGCTCAAGGAGGGATTCCGTGGGCTGATCAAGAAGGCCCTCGTCAGGGTCGGCTACCCGGTGGATGACCTGGCAGGATACGAAGAGGGTGACGCGCTCTCGTTCGAGTGCCTTGAGAAAGACACCACCGGCAGCCCCTTCGCCGTGCGGGACTACCAGGAGTCGGCGGCGCGACAATTCCATGCCGGCGGGACGGAGCGTGGTGGTGCTGGGATCGTGGTCCTTCCCTGTGGCGCAGGCAAGACCATCGTCGGGATCCGCTCCATGGAGCTGTTTCAGACCCAGACCTTGATCCTCACCACCAACCGGACCGCGGTCGCTCAGTGGAAGCGGGAACTCCTCGCGAAGACCAGCCTCACCGAGGATCAGGTGGGGGAGTACACCGGGGACCTGAAGGAGATCCGACCGGTCACGGTCTCCACCTACCAGATCCTCACCTGGCGCCGTAGCCGCGACGAGGAGTTCGTTCACTTTGAGCTGTTCAGCCGGGCCAACTGGGGCCTCGTGATCTACGACGAGGTCCATTTGTTGCCGGCGCCCGTGTTCAGGGTGACCGCGGAGTTGCAGGCACGCCGACGATTGGGTCTGACGGCCACCTTGGTGCGCGAAGACGGCAAGGAGGATGAGGTGTTCAGCCTCATCGGACCGTGTCGCTACGAGCTGCCTTGGCGCGACCTGGAACGCAGAGGGTTCATCGCCAAGGCGCGCTGTGTCGAGGTCCGCCTGCCTCTGGATGAGTCCTTGGAGGACCGCTACCGAGACACGGATAATCGGCGCCGGATCAGAATCGCTGCGGAGAACCCCGTGAAGATGGAAGCGCTCAAGGCGCTGGTGGCGAGGCATGGGGACGACCGTGTCCTGGTCATCGGGCAGTACACCCGGCAGTTGCAGCAGATCTCACGCATGCTGGAGGCCCCGCTCATCACGGGCAAGACACCGAACCCGGACAGGGAGGTCCTCTACGCCGATTTCCGGTCTGGACGCGTGCCCGTATTGGTGGTGAGCAAGGTGGCCAACTTCGCGATCGATCTTCCTGACTGCAACGTGGCGATCCAGGTGAGCGGGACGTTCGGTTCGCGGCAGGAGGAGGCCCAGCGTCTCGGGCGCGTGTTGCGTCCGAAGGAGAACGGATCGGACGCCATCTTCTACACCCTGGTCACCGAGGGGACGCGGGACCAGGAGTTCTCGTCCCACAGACAGCTGTTCCTTGCGGAGCAAGGGTACGCGTACGAAATCGTCAACGGCGCGAGCCTCTGCCGCCCCCGTGTTGGAGGCCGATCATGAGCCTGATGCGTCACCTGGTTGCCCTGGAGCCGGATGAGCTGGTCGGCGTCTATCGACACTGGGCCGGAGAGGTGGGGGTGCCTTCGTCGGAGGACGGGGTCATCCAGGAAGAGTTGGTCGGGTTGATGACAGACCGGGAGCGCGTGATCCAACGCTACAAGGAGCTGCCCCCGCGTTGCCAGGCGTTCATGGAGTGGATGCTCGATCAGCAGGACTTCGCGGTGCCCCTCTCTCAGCTGGACGCGGACGGCAGCGATATGCCTGTACGGCCATTCGAGGTGGAGGCGATCGCGTTCGCGCTCAGGCAGCGGGGCTTCATTTCGGAGACTCGTGACCTGTCCTGGGTGAACTACGAGGAGCCGGTCTACGCAGTCCCGGAAGATCTCGCGGAGACCCTCGCCTCTGCGCTCGGGAGCGCCGAGCGGACCCTGGAGTCCCAGCTCTCGCTGCGCGCGTTCCTTCGCACCCTGTCCCAGTCGGAGATCGAAGCCCGGCTGGAACGTCTCGATCTGGACACGGAGCTGGTCAACGACCGGGGCCGGCTGGTGAAGGAGCTGGCCCGTCCGGATGCCGTCCAGCGCGCGTTGGACTCGCTGACCTGCGACGATCTGCGCTCCGCGGTCTCCCGTGGGCTGTATGACCACGGCGGGTTGATCGAGGTCCGTCATCTGACCAGATTGGGATACACCCCCAATCTGGAGGAGTGGCGTTCGGAGTTGGAGCAGAGTCTGCTCGGGACGATCCTGGAATGCGACCTCACGGATGTCGGCATGCAGCTGGGCCCCGGCTCTCTCGTCGTGTTCTTCGATCTGACACGGCACGTGATGCTGCCTGGTGTCGAGGTGCACCCGGACGACGAACCGGCGCCGCCGGCGGATGTGCTGGCGGACATCGCAGCCATCCGTACGTTCATCGATCACCACAGTGTCCGGGTGACGAGGGAGGGCACGCTCTATAGAGCCACGCGTCGGAAGATGGAGAACGAAATCCTGTCTCCGGGCGCCAGGGCAGTAGACCGGGAGGAGACGCTCTCGTGGGTCCTCAGGTTCCTGATGGAGGCCGAGCTCGTCCGGTCGGACCAGGACGGGCGTATGAGGACGACGACGAAGTGGGACGACTTCAGCGCCCGTGGTCCGGTGGAGTGCACGGACCTGCTCTTGAAGTACGTCACCGGTGACGTGAAGGGAGCCAAGGGCGCGTTCCACCAGCCGAGGCTTCGCAAGATCTTCCTTCAGGTCCTGCGTGACGCAGGCCCGTCTCGTTGGCTCTCCCTGCGGCACCTGGCGATCCTGGCGCGCAACCGATACCTGATGAGCCTCGATCGGGAGGCCACCGGCGAGCGATTCCAGAAACGGTACAAGTACGCCCCGATCCCGCCCCTCGCCCAGCCGGGCATACTCACCAGGGAGTTGGTCCGCTTCGGCGGCGAAGCTCTCGCCAGCGCGGGTGCGCTGGAAGTCCTTGACGTGGAGGAACAGCCCGCTGCGGTGCGCCTGACGCGCCTTGGGGCGGCGGTGCTGGGGTTGGCGGTGGTTGAAGACACTGCCCCCGATGAAGGGGCGCTCATCATCACTGCGGACTTCGAGATCGTGCTGTTCCCGAACGAAGGCGGGATCGAGCTGATCCACGAGGTGGGCCGGTTCTCCAGGAGAGAGAAGGCGGACTACAGCCTGCACTACCGGGTCAGTGAGCGGACGGTTCAGGAGGCGGTGGCCGGCGGGATGGGGGCCGATGAGATCCTCGCGGTTCTCCGAAAGCACGGTCGACACGAGGTCCCCCAGAACGTCGCTACTTCTATCGAGGGCTGGGCCGGTTCGGTGCGGGTGCTCGCGGCTCGTCGTAGCCTGCTGATCCAGGCGCCCAACCCGGAGGCGCTTGACGCAGCCCTCAAGGTCAAGGAGCTCAAGGCCATCGCCGGCGAGCGCCTCAACGAGACCGTTCTGGAGTTGACGGAAGACCCGTCCACGCCCCGTGTGGCGGAGGCGCTGCGAGACCAGGGCTTCTTCCTGCGCTGACCCCGTGTCGGCGCCCGCGCGAGAGGACCTGGTGGCTACTGGTCGGTGAGCCCGTCCGTGATGGCGTCGACGGTGTAGACGATGTCCCCGGCGGCGACCGTTACGGTGACCTCTTCACCCTCGCCGGCGCCGACCAGGGCTCGCCCGACCGGCGACATGTAGGAGATGACTCCCGATGCTGCGTCCACATCCCAGGGGCCGAGGATGGTGAACTTGTGGGACTCGCCCTTTCCGTCGCGAACGGAGACGCTGGAACCCAGGGCCACCTTTCCGGAGTTCTCATCCTGCATCTCGGAGTCGATGATGCGGGCCTTGCCGATGCCATCAGCGAGCTCTTCAGTGAGCTTGGTGAGTCTGTCCTGCTTCTCGATGGCGGCTGCCCATTCCGCGTTCTCCGAGAGGTCGCCGTAGGAGGCCGCCCGCCCGATCTCCGCTGAATTGGCGGGGATCTGGTTGTTGACGACGTCCTCATACTCCTCGCGCTTCTTCTGCAGCGCCGTCGCCGTGGTGAAGATGATGTTCGGGTCCAGCAGTGGGTCCGTGGGCTTCTCCTCGCCGGAGTCGAACTTGGCTGCGTCCGGACGCGTGCGGAACATGTGGGCCATCATGCGATCGCGCAGGTCTCGATTGAGGCTGCGGTTGTTCCTGAGCAAGGCCGAGAGAGTGGAGACCTCTGAGTCCGTAGCCTCGGCAAAGCCATCACGAATGAGCCCGTAGTCCTTGAGCGGGAATACCTTGGCGAGGGTCGCTCCGAGTTCCTTGCAGGCCTCGGACTTCTTCGGCTTCAGGTCCTTGGTGCGCTTCGCTTCCTTGTCCAGGTGGCTGTGGAGGACGAGGCTCTTCTCAAGAAGGACCGGGTTCCGGTCCGCTCGCATCCCCTGTGGCAGCTTGTTGCCACGGGCCGCGCGCAGGTACCACATGAACGCCCGTGGACGGTCGCGATAGCGGTCCGCGACGGTGGAGATGGTCTCGTCGGCCAGGTCCTTGTGCCCGTCCTTGAGGAGCTCTGCCAGGCAGGTATCCGCGGGGTCCGCTGCTCCGACGAGGATCACTCGACGGCAGAATGCGGGCCAATCCACGCCCTCGTGGGCCTTGATCTCGAGGACCGCGCTGACCCGGTGCCCGGTGATCGGGACCTCGGGCAGGGCCTCCGCCACCGCGTCGTGGTCGGCGAGAGTAACCGCTGGGGAGAGGGACTCGTCGGCCGTGATCTCGTCCCACTTACTGGCGGCTTGTTTGAGAAGGAACGCAAGGGAGATGCGATCCGCGAGCGTCATGTCGCCCCCAGACTCCGCCAGGGAACCGGCGACACCGCTCAGGGCCTCCAGGCCGTCTTCGTGGGCAGGAGCTTCCTTCATGAGGTCGCGGAAGTAGCGGATGCGACGGGCATCCGTGGGCAGGTGCCCGAGGTCACGACGACAAGCCTGCGCGTAGCCGCCGGTCTCCTCGCCCAGCTCCAGCGTCGGGTTCGCGCCGGGGGTGATGGTGATGTCTCCGGCGGCCTTCACCTTGGACCTCGCCTTCTGCCACCAACGGGACCAGGACTTCGTGGGGATGATGTCTCCGGCGATCCGGTCTCTGAGGTCTCGAAGGGTCGCCTTGCCCTTCCGGCTCCGCAGCCCGGCGCGGATCAACTCCACCGGATCTTCTTCGACCATTTCGGTCAACTGATCCGCTCGATCGAGCTTCATGGCGCGGAGGTCGTTGTCCGCGATGGGCTCGGTCTTCTTCGCCGCCATCTCCATGGACATGCGATGGCCTGGCTTCTGCTCGAAGTCGATGACCAGGGACGCCTCCTCCGCATCCACGTCGGCGATTCGGCCAGCAAACCACCCGCCAGGATGAAACAGGTACGAGCCCTTCGTCATGCTCAGGAAGGTGTCCATGCGACTGGTGGCTTGCTTCAGGTCCTTGCCTTCCGCCAACCCGCTCAGTGCGAGGAGCGACTCCAGGCTCGGGTGGTCCGAGTTCAGGGCGCGGTAGGTCGTGAGGAGGCCGTGGCGGAGACCGCGTTCCCGTGGGGCGACCTCTGCCATCTTGCGCAGGGCCAGCAGAGCTTCGGGATAGAGTTCTCCCTCGAGCAGGACCGGGGTCAGCATGGACAGGTAGAGCCCAGCCTTGTCGAACTGCCCCTGGGAGGCGAGCGCGTCCACACCTTCTATGAGGACTTCGACCTCGGAGGGGGCGGCGTCGAGGCGTTGGAGCCAGAGGTCTTCGAACCTCTGAGCATCCCCTTGTTCTGCGTATTCCCTAAACTGCCGGGCGCAGGCTGCGGTTGTGGACATCAGGTGACGAGAATCCCAGAGAGATGGTGGCGGCAAACATCAGGGCACGGGAGGTGCTCGCATCGGTGCGCGGATCCTAACACCGGTTTGCCAAGCATCCACCGTCGCTCTTTACCTGCGGGCCAGACGGGGCTAGGCTGCCCCCCATGGCGATCGACAAGGAACTGCTGGAGATTCTCCGCTGCCCCGAGAGCCACGCGCCGCTGATCCTGGATGGCGAGTGGCTGGTGAGCACCGATGCCGCCTCCAGGCGCCGTTACAAGGTTGAGGACGACATCCCCAACATGATCCTGGAGGAGGCCGAGACCCTCGAGGAGGACGCCTGGGTGGCGGTCATGCGCGGCCACGGCGTCATCCCGGATGGAGGAGAGAGCGGCTCCTGTGGCTGATGGAGACACCATCTTCGCCAAGATCATTCGACGGGAGGTGCCGGCGGAGATCGTCTACGAGGACTCCCGGGCCCTCGCGTTCAAGGATGTGAACCCGCAGGCCCCGGTTCACCTCCTGGTAATCCCGAAGGAACCCATCGTCTCCGTGGGGGAGGCTCAGGAGGAGCACGGCGAGCTCCTCGGGCACCTCATGCTCGTGGCCCAGACCGTTGCCCGGGAGGCCGGAATCGGGGACGCTTTCCGGGTCGTGACCAACAGCGGAGAGGGCGCTGGGCAGAGTGTCTTTCACCTGCACCTGCACGTCATCGGGGGGCGGCCCCTGTCCTGGCCGCCGGGTTGATGTGCCGCCCTTGGGCGCGCTGAAACCCGGATACCGGAGGTGGGACTCGAACCCACAAGACCTTGCGGTCAGCGGATTTTGAATCCGCCGCGTCTGCCAATTCCGCCACTCCGGCCTGAAGCGGTCTGTTGCGTCCGAAGATGGTGGGGGACGACGCTGCGGGAGTCAAGCGACGGCCGAGACTACTGAATGGTGATGGCGAGGCTGGGCGAGATCGTCCCCAGCTGCCAACTCGTGGCTCCGGGGGCCTCGACGACGAACGCGGAGTAGACCGTGATCCCGGACAGGCTCGGCACGTTCGGCACGTTGAGCACGACGGAGGCGAAACCCGAGCTGTCCAGGGTGCCCCAGTTGTTCAGGAGCACGCCGTTGTTCGGGACCATGGAGAACTGCAGCAGCCAGTCGTCATTGAGCGGCACGAACTGTCCGTTGAAGAGGGTCGTGCCCGGGACGTTCCCCGTGGAGAAACCGCAGAAGTAGGCCAGGGACGGGTCGCCGGGGCTCGAGAGGGAGAGCGCCGTGGCTGCACCCACGGTGGCCGGCGAGACCAGGGACAGATTCGCCGCCGGGCCACTTGTAGACACGCGCTGAAAGACCAGCTGGTAGGGGCCTGGAGCAGGGTCCTGGCGCCAGGTGATATCCAGGTCTGTCCCGGTCCGGTTGAACGGGGGCCAGAGCGTGCCTCGGATCGACGGTACGTAATAGGCGTGTTGCCCCCCGCTCGGAGGGGTGAGGGGGACCAGAGAGGTGAAGTTGCTACCGAGGATGTCCTTGCGAACGACCTCGAGATGGCCTCCCGAGGCCAGGTTCCTGAACACGGCGAAGACCTCGCCGCTGGCTTCGTCACATCCGATCGTGGAGATCCGGTAGTTGGCGATGCCGGAGTGCTGGGCCGTGGTGGCGCTGAAGACTGGAGTGGGAGCGCTCCATGAGTTGAACGCGTCCCATCGTCGGTACTGGAAGTTCCAGGTGGATGAGGGCCCCAGGTCTTCGCCGTAGAGCACGTGCACGAATCCCAGGTCGTCTGCGGCGATCGCTCCGAGGAAGTCGTTGCTTGGGGTCGTGTTGCCGATGCGTGTGGAGTTCAGCCACCCGGTCGTCGGGTCGTAGATCCGATGGAAGTACTCTCCCGCACCGACATTCCGATAATAGGAACAGTGAATCAGCCCGCCGTTGTCGATCGCCATGCGGACGTTCTGGGCGCTGGCGGAGACACTCACCGGGCCCAGGTCGGTGAAGCTCAGGTTGGCCGCGCCCGGTTGGTCGCTCATGAGCAGCCGCGTGCGCCAATTCTGAGTCCCATGAGCGGCAACCCACACGGTGTCGTTGGCGTCCACGGCGACGGCCATGGCGCTCGTTCGGCTCGTGGATGTCGCGCCCGTGGCCCCGGACAGGCTGACGACGGTGGAGAGGCTCCCTGTGTTCGGGTCGTACTGGCGGTAATGCTGAGAGTAGTAGCTGGGGTAGTAGTAGCTGCCCCATATGAGGTGAAGCGTCCCTGCCCCGTCGATCGCCATGGCGCAGCCGTTGGTCGGGTTGGAGCCGTTCAAGCCGGAAGCCGGATCATTGATGGAGACAGGGACCTGGGCCCACGTGTTGCCTCCGTCGGTTGACGTCAGGAGGAGGAGCGGTCGGTCCCCGGCGGGGCCGGTGGAGACCGACAATGCGTACAGGGTCCCTGTGGGGTCACGCACGACGTGCTTGTGTTGATGGCTGCCGGCGGAGGCGAAGGGTCCGCTAACGAGCGTCGTTTGCGACGCCGCGTAGGCGGCGAGGAGTGCTGCTGTCAGGAGGGCGCGGATCATGGCTCTCTCTAGGGGTGGGCCGAGTGGCCCACCTGTCCCATGGTAACCCGGGATGATCAGACCGTGCCCGCGCGGGCGAAGTCCTTGTGGGGGTCAGCGGGGTTCTCCGGCCACGGGTCCGCGTGGATGATCACGTGAGCCCGAGGGAGCCGCGTCTTGATGGCCCGCTCCACTTGCTCAACCAACTCGTGAGCCTCCCGAAAGCTCACGGTGGCGTCGATTTCCACGTGGGCCTGGACGAACCGGTCCGATCCGCTTCGCCGGGTAAGCAGATCGTGGTAGCCCCTTAGCGGAGGGCCGAACGTGGCGATCGCAGCCTCCACCGCGCGGACCTCCTCTCCCTCCAGCTCCGAGTCCATGAGCCGACTCACGGACTCGAGCAGCAGCCCCCAGGCGGTGTGGAGGATTATCGCCGCGATGATGGCGGCGACCGCCGGGTCCAGCCATGGAAAGTCCGTGACGAGGTCGAACAGGAAGACCAGGATCACGCCCAGGTGGGTGAAGAGGTCCGAGCCGTAGTGGAGACTGTCTGCCTTCAGGGCGGGGCTGTCATGCTCCCGAGCCGCGCGCGCGAGGTGTCTGGCGAAGGCCCAGGCTGCGACCAGGGAGAGGGCCGCGATGCCGAGGCCCACGGCAGGGTGATCGATGTCTTGAGATCCTCCGAGTGTCCGGAAGGCCTCTCTGATGACGAAGACGCCGCTGGCGGCGATGAACAAGGCCTGGATCAGCCCGGCGAGATGCTCCAGCTTGCCATGACCGAACGGATGTTCCTTGTCCGGCGGTTGGTCCGCGGCCTTGACTACGAACCAGTTTCCGGCGGACATGAGGGCATCGCCGGCGGAGTCCACCGCTGCCGCGAGGAGGGATGCGGAGCCCGTCAGCCACGCTCCGAGCCCCTTGATGGCGGCCAGGATCAGCGACCCGATGGTCACCTGGAGCGCTGGCCGGGCGCGCTGGCTGGCGTTCGAGTGATCGGTTCTGGGCTGCATCGGAATAATCCGGATCGTACGCTGAATACTCCCGCGTGATGCCGATGATTCCCCGACGACCTCTGGATTTGACATGTTCAGTGAGCTGACCAAGCTCCGGGAGCTCCGGCGGTTGTTGAAGCGCCGTGCCTACGCCGAGGTGCTTCTCCGGGCCAAGGACCCGGAGATCTGCGATCACCGCCGAGCCCTGGTCGCGGCGGAGAAGGCACGGGCGGCGTTGCTCAAGCTGGCCGGGGAGCAAGAGGGGTGCGGTGATCTGACCCAGGCGTTGTGCAGCGTCAGAACGGTCTTGCAGAACGGTGCGGGCCCTGAAGCCGTGGCCTTCGAGGAGCGCCTTGTGCGCGGTATCCGTGCACAGGAGGTCCAGGCCAGCGTCCTTGAAGAGGAGGTCCGGCGGGCCGGAGCTCTGGCTGACGACGGGGATGTGGGGGCGGCCTTGGCGCGGCTCGACTCGCTCTCACCTGACCACGACGGCGCCCGGGAGGCCGCTCGTCGGCTCAGGCAACGCGAGAGGGGTCGGCAGCAGGCGCGTCGGGATCTGGAACAGGCGCTGCGAGAGGCCCCCCTGCCGACGGTCGAGGAGGCGCTGCGCTTGTTGAAGGACGCCGGGCCCGATGAGGCGTCGTTGGTGATCCACTGGCTCGGAGGAGTCGGGCGATCCGAGGACGGGGACGCGATGGCATCGGCTCTGATTGGGACCAGGTCCCTGGTGGGAAAGGGAGAATCGGCTCTCGCCGAAGCACGAGAATCCGTGGGTCGCCGATTGCTCCAACTGGTGGAGCAGCGCGTCACGGAGGGGAAGCACCGAGCGGCGGCGCGGTGGCTCGCCGCCTGGCCCATCGGGCCCTCCGTCGATGGGCGAGGGGCGGCGCTGATCCGGGGGATTGAGTCTCTGGAGGAAGCGCAGCGTGTGTACGCATCGGGGGACCACGTCCTCGCGCGCAAGCTCCTCGCGGAGGTGACGTCGGTGCTCCCGCGCTCCCCGCTCACGGACCGCCTCCAGGAGGACCTGGAGCGGGACCATGAGGAGGCGGCGCCCCCGCTGGAATCGGCGCGGGGCGCCTTCCGCGAGGGGCGGCTCATCGCCGCCCGTGGGACGTTGGTTGCACTGCTTGGCGCTCAGCCCGGAAACAGGGAAGCCAAGGACCTGTTCGCGGCGCTGGAGCACCGCGAGCGTGGAGACCTTGACGCCCTGAAGACGGCCAGATCACAGCTGAGATCGGGGACGCTGGAGGGGTTGGAGGAGGCGCGGCGTGTGCTGGCTGGCCTCGAGGTCAGCCGTCCGGATCTCCAGGAGGTCCCGGTCCTCTTGCAGGATGCCCTGCGTAGGGTTCGAGAGCTCCGAAGCCCGGAGGCGATGGACCACGACCGGGGTGATGAACGACTCGAACCTGTGCCGGACGAGGCGGACTCCCCGGGGGCGCGTCCGATCGTATTCCGTCACGCCCGTGACCTCGACTCAGGTGGTTCGTTGCGCGGTGGTCAGCCGTTCATCCTGCGCGTTGAGGAGCGGGGTGACTGGCTTGTTCACCCTGGAGACTCCGTCACGCTGGGTAGCTCGGCTGGGGGGACGGCGGATCTCCAGGTGCTGGCGTCCATCGGGTCCCGGCACTTACGCTTCGAGCGATTCGGTAGTGAGGATGACGTCCGATATCGGGTCGTCGTTCAGGGGCGTCGTGAGCTGGCATTGAACGGTCAGGCCGTGAGACGGTCCGCGGTGTTGGAGCACGGAGATGCGTTGGTGGTCGGCGGGGTGCTACGGATCAAGTTCACTCGATCGGTGCCAGCCTCCGGCACCGCCGTGCTGTCGTTTGGGAACAGCTCCACGGTGAGGGGATGCCGTCGGGTGCTCTTGTTCGCCGAGATCGGACGTCGGGGTTCGATCGTGGTCGGGCCACGTCCGGAAGCACACGTCCCCCTTCCTCCCGACGGTGACCGCGTGGAGGTGCTCCGCGCCGTGGACGGAGAGCACCGAGGGGCGCTGTTGGCCCGGAGCCCCTCCGGGGTAGCCTCTGGCGAGGGCGTCGATCGGCCACAGGTGCTCATCAAACCGGGAGTTGCGCTCCGCGCCGGCCCTCTCACCATGTTCGCAGACCCGGTCTGAACGGGGCTTTCGGGAACACGAGCAATATCTGGCAAACGGCACGGAATGACCGTTTGTCGTGGTCATGCTCTTGTCCAGATCCGCCCTGGCCCTGCTCGTGCTTGGCGCCCTCTTGACGCCTCCGACCAGCGCACAGGATCTCGAGCCCAACCTGAGACGCTGCGCTGCTCGCCTCGCGTCCGGGGTGGTTGAGCGCATCGTCCATGTGGGCGAGGGGCTGACGGGATTGGTGGTCCTGACCGGATCGGGTGCGGACGCCGCTACCGCCGAGGTCGTCGCGGGGGCGCTTCGCGGCGCGGGTTTCAACGTCCTGCGAGACGCGGAGAGCGCTGCGCGACCCGACGTGCTCGCGTTGACGGTCGAGGTGGATGGTGGCCGGGACTATCCACGACTCGTGCTGCGGGCGGGTGCGCCGGCGTCCCTCGAGTTGCTGTGCGGCTACGGCGAAGCCAGTTGGGTCGACGCCGGTGGAGAGCACATCGTTCTTGTGGAGGGGCCGTTGCGAAAGGACCGGGCCACGGCTACTCGTGCTGCTCGGGAAGAGGCGCGTCGGCGTATCGCCGCTCTGAGCGGCGCTGCCTGTGGAGAGGACCCGCTCTCGGTTGTCGCTCATCGCACCTTCATCGGATCGGAGGATGGGGGAGCGGGTGCGCTCTATCGCGCGTTCCTGCAGGTCGAGGTCGGTCAGGGGGCGATCCGGTGCCTGCAGGCTGCGGACGAGCGCGCCGCGCGCCGTGAAGCGGTGGCTCCGTGGACGTTCGGTATCGGCGCCGCGGTCCTGGGGGTCTTTCTCCTCGGTTGCTACCTGAAGTTCGACTTACGCACGCGAGGCTATCTCTCCGGCCGCCTCGCGTTGCTGTTTGGTACGCTGTTCCTCATCGGAGTCGGGTCCTGGGGGAGCCTGACCCTATGATCGCCGCATCTCGGGACGCTCATCTGGATGCTGCGCCCGATGCTCCGTCACCTGAGCGCGCCATGGATTGGGAACAGTTCTTCAGCAGCTACCGTGAGCCCGATTTCGTGCCCGGGTTCACGATCTCCAACAAGCTCGGCAGCGGCGTGTTCGGCGAGGTCTACAAGGCCGAACGGACCTCGATCGGCAAGCCCTACGCCATCAAGTTCCTGCGCCTTCAGGACGAGCGCTTGCACGAACAGGTGCTGCGTGAGTTGGACTCCCTGCAGCACCTGGCGCAGGTGGATCATCCCAATCTCGTCACCATCGAGGACCGCGGTGAGGTCTGCGGGATCCCCTACATTGTCATGGGGTACGCCGGCGACGAGACCCTCAAGTCCCTGTTGCAGGATGGCCCCATCCACCGTGAGCAGGCCGTGGCCTTGTTTCGGCAGGTGCTGCAGGGTGTAGCTGCACTCCACGATCGGTCCATCATCCACTTTGACCTGAAGCCGGCGAACATCTTCATCAACGGCGACGCCGTTCGTGTCGGCGACTACGGACTCTCGAAGCTCGTCTCCGAGTCTGGGGGGACGCTGAGCATGGGGCGTGGCACACCCTACTATATGGCGCCGGAGATGCTCCGGCGTCGTGGAGATGCCAGGTCTGACGTCTATTCGCTTGGGGTGATCCTCTACGAGTTGCTCGTCGGTGACGTCCCCTTCAAAGGAGATTCGGAGTGGGAGATCCTGCGGCGGCATGAGCGAGAGTCGCCGTCGATCCCCGAGACCTTGCCGGGCAAGCTGCGGTCGGTGATCGCACGGTGCCTCGAGAAGAAACCCCGGGCCCGCTTCGCCAACGCCGGTGAGGTGCTCTGTGCGATGTCCGTTCAGGAGAAGGTCGTTCCTGAGCCCCCGGAGGCGAGCCTTGCGCCGCCGGATTCGGGACCGGCGAGCCACTCGCCCGACGCGGAGGCGTGGGGCGTCCGAGCTGGTCGGATGCTGCACGGCGGCAAGGTCTCGCTGGGTGTCGTCAGAGCCGAAATCGGCGGATTGCTGAAGCGTGTGCGCGCGGAGACGGGAGAGCTCGTGTCGTCTGCCCAGGAGGGCTATCGGCGTGCGGAAACTGAACGAAGAGCCCGTGCTGACGGCGCCGTTCTCGGGCCGGGGGGGGCGCTCGGCGCGGCCCCGAACCTCGCCGGGAGGCGCGCGGTGCTTCGTCCTGCGAAGGGGCGGTCGAGGTCCTTCTTGACCGGGTTGTTGGCTCCCATCAGGGCCCTGGCTTGGGTCGTGGTCAACGGCCTCCGCATCGTTGTGGTGCTGGCCCTGATCCTCGCGCTCTGTTCTTTTGTGCATCTTGGGCTCGAAGCTCTCATCCTGTAGGCTCACGCCGTGAGAGTGCACGACCTCGACATCGAGCAACTCAAGCGGTTTGACCCGCGGGAGTGGGAACGTTTGCAGGCCGAGTACCACGATCGGGTGTTCGGCTACGTCAAGCGTCAGGTGGTTGACCGCGACCTCGCCTCGGATCTGACTCAGGAGACGTTCCTGGGGGCGGTTCGTGGCATCGCGAACTTCAACACCCGCTACAACATCGAGCAGTTCCTGATGGGCATCGCTCGCAACAAGGTCATCGACCACATGCGGCGCAAGCGTCCTGAGGTGCATGTCCCCGACCGAGACGACGACTCCACGGGTTTCTTCGGAAACCTGCCGGGCGAGACCCCGTCTTCCCACAAGCTGCTCGAGAGTCGTGAGAAGGTGCTCCGGCAGAAGGGAGCGTTGATCATCTGCCTTCGTGAGATGGTCCGTGACCTCTGGACCAAGCGCGACTTCTCGCGCCTGATGGCTATCGAGCTGTGTTTTCTGACGGATTGGAAGCACCGTAAGATCGCGGAGCGCGTGGGGATCGCGGAAGAGAAGTCCGTTGCCGGGATCAAGTTTCGCGCCATTCGAGACCTCCAGGCGCGTTTGCGCCAACGGGACCCGAGGAAGACTCTCTTCAGCGGCCTGTGGGAGGCCATCTGATGGAATGTCCTGAGATGGCTGAACTGGCGGCGTTCGCAGAGGCCGGGACCATCGCGGAGGAGTCGAAGACGCACCTCGCCTCCTGCGACGCGTGCCAGGATGCGCTCAGGATGCTCGAGGAGGAGGTGCTCTCTCTCCAGATCCCGCTCTCCGAGCTCTGGTTCCGGGAGCATGTCTCCTGCCCCCATGGGTCGGTTCTCGGTGAGTATCGCAACGGGAAGCTCTCGAAAGAGGCCGAGGACTACGTCAGGTTTCATGTTGAGGAACTGGCTTGCCCTTTCTGCCAGGCGCGGCTTGAGCAGAGCGTCCTTGAGGACTCGGAAGAGGGGAGAGCGAGCATGCACTCGTCCCGCCAACGCGTCGGTGAAGCGACCTCGGTCCTCCTCGACAGCCTGAAGCGGGGCTGAGCGGGTTCTTCGCCGAATTCTCGGCGCGCTGCTGCGATATGTGTTCGTCCGAACCGAATGACCACTCTGTGCCTGCTCCTCTGAGTTGGAGCAGGCCGGAGCCCCGGGCCGCGGTGCGGTTTCGGTCAATCGGAACTCGGAGATAGGAACACACCATGAAGAAGCTGCTGATCGGTGGGGCGGTCGTGCTCGTCCTCGCCTTTGTGCTCGTCGGCCCCCAGGCCCTCTACCACGCCGAGCGGGCGTTTGATTGGGCTCGGGATGAGGTCAACTCGTCTGTCCCGGTGGATTACCGCCTGGAGCAGGCGGAGGACATGATTCGGGACCTGGGTCCGGAGATCGACGAATGCCGGAAGCGCGTCGCGGAAGAGGCGGTGGAACTCCACTACCTTGAGTCCGAGATCACCAGGCTGGGCGACGCGCTCGATACGGAGGAGGTGGCGATCAGAACTCGTGGCGCCTCGCTCAAGAGCGGTCGTGAGGTGTTTGCGGTAGCGGGCCGCTCCTACTCGAGGCGGGACATGGAGCATCGGGTGCGGCTCGCCTTCGAGAGGTTCAAGCAGAAGCGATCCTTGCTGTCTACCAAGCGTCGCCAGCATGAAGTCCAGACCCAGACCGTGGTTGCGGCGCGGCGCAAGTTGGACGCCACGATCACGAAGAAGCAGGACCTGGAACTGATGGTCGAGCAGCTGAGGGCCAAGCTGCTGGAGACCGAAGCCATGCGTGCGCAGGCTGATCGCTTCCAGTTCGATGACTCCAAGCTCACGGAGATCGAAGACATCCTGTTCAAAGCACGTAAGGACCTGGACGTGACGCAGCGACTGCTCGCCGAGCATCAGCCTGCGGACCTTGGTTTGGAGGTCCCCGACCCCTCCGTGGATGTGACCGTCGAGATCGAAGAGTACTTTGACGCGGGGGCGGATTCGGACGTAGCCGCGGCCTTGGTGCCGGTGGGTTCCGACCAGGACTGAGCACCCTCAACGGCTTCTCGGGACTCCGTGTGAATCGGACCGATCGCGAATAACGCGGTGCGGTCCGATTCAGTGTTTTGGCATACAATCCAGGCGGTCCCGACTCAGGGGACGGGAAGCACGGCGATGACACCGGATGGGAGAAGGCAAGGTGACTGAAGAAACCAGCAAGCTGGCGGAAGCCGAGCGATCAAACGAGAGCCGTGTGGCGGAGGCTGCAAGGGAAGCTGAGGCCCAGAAGCCGGCGGAGGTGGGTGACAAGGAATGGCGACGTCATCGGCTCGCCGCCGGGCACATGGTCATCGTTCGGAGCCACTTCAAGTCCATCTTCCTGATCCCCATGGTCATCGTCTCCGCGGTGCTCGGCGTCTTCTCCGCAGTGGGCCCGGATGCCAAGGACACGTACGGTCTCGTGTGGATCGCGTGCTTCTGCCTCTACATGAACGTCTTCATCTTTGAGTGGTCGAGGCCCTGGACGTTCGCGCTGTTGCTCTTGGCCGTGGCCGCGGTGCTCTTTGGTTTCTTGTTGGATGCCAACTACGACATCTGGGGCACGTTGCAGGGGTGGCTGAAAGACCTGAACATCAACTTCTCCACGCCGACCTACTGGTTCTTCGCCGTGTTCTTCGGGTTGTGTGTGCTGGTCTCGTGGCTCAAGACGCGCCTGAACTATGTCGTCGTCGAGAGCAACGAGGTGCAGCTGTACCGAAATGCGCTGTTCGGCGATCGCGAGCGGATCTCCATGCTGAATCCCAGGGTGGAGGTGTTGGTCCCGGACATGTTGGAGTACTTCCACCCCTTCTATCGGGCTGGGACCATGATCATCCACGCCCCCGATCGCAGCATCGTGCTCGACAACGTACTGCACATCCGTCGCATCGAACGAGCCACGGATCGCCTGGGGAGCGCTCTCGCCGTGAGGGTCAGCCAGTAGGTTCTGCTGCCATGACCGGCGAGCTATGATCGCCGGTCATGGATCGCCGGCGAGCGCGGGACCAGTTCCTCGTCCCCGAGTGGGGAGGAGGCTACTTCGACGTGGACGAACAGGGGTTCGCCTGCGTCACCGCCAGTCCTGATGGAGGCGAGGGGGTTCGCCTGGTGGAGATCGTGGAGCGCTTGCGGGGTCGGGGTTTCCGCTCGCCGTTTCTGCTCCGATTCCCTCAGATCCTCCGACACAGGGTCCGGCGACTTCATCAGTCGTTCGAGACCGCAATCGAGCAGTTCAACTATCCGGAGCACTACCAGGGGGTCTATCCGGTCAAGGTGAATCAGCAGAGAGCCGTCGTCGAGGCGCTCGTCCAGGAGAGTGGTGCCCACCGCTACGGGTTGGAGGTCGGCAGCAAGGGAGAGCTCGTGCTCGCGTTGGCTCAGGACCTCGACCCGGAGGCCTTCATCGTCTGCAACGGGTTCAAGGACGGGGACTACGTTGAGCTGGCGCTCCGGGCTGAGCAGGCAGGCAAGCGCGTGCTGTTGATCTGCGAGACGCTGAGAGAGGTCACGGACGTGATGGCGATCTCCGAGCAGGTCGGTGTTCGTCCACGGCTGGGCTTCCGGGCGAGGCTCCACTCCCAAGGAGCGGGACGTTGGGTCGAGTCCGGTGGTCACGGTGCCAAGTTTGGACTGTCCACCCTGGAGATAGTCGAGTGTCTCGCCTTGCTTGAGGAGTCCGGTCAGCTGGCGGCGCTGCAGTGCCTCCACTTCCACGTGGGGTCCCAGATCAACGACATCCTCTCCATCAAGGAGGCGGTGAAGGAGGCAGCGAGACTCTATTGCCATGTCCGCAAGCGGGCGCCAGGTCTGCGTGTCCTCGATCTCGGCGGAGGGCTGGGGGTCGACTACGACGGATCGAAGACCAGCTCCGACTGGAGCAGGAACTACACGTTGGAGGAGTACTGTCGCGACTGCGTCTACAACGTGCTCTCCGTGTGTGAGCAGGAGGACGTGCCCCCTCCTGTCCTGGTGAGTGAGAGCGGTCGGGCGGTTACGGCCTTCGCGACGGTGGTCGTCGTTTCCCCGCTCAAGGTGATAGGGAGGACGAGCGCCGCTCCGTTGGACCTCCACGATGGAGCGTGCCATCAGGTCGTCGATATGCGGGGTTCATTCGACGAGATGAACCGGGGTAATTGGCGCGAACTGGTCAACGACGTTCGGTCGCTCTACGACGAAGTCATCGCAGGTTTCAAGATGGGGTTCGTCAGTCTCGAGGACCGGGCGGCCGGAGAGGCGCTCTTCGCTGACGTCTGTCGGCGGGCCCTTTCTCTGATGGATGCGGAGACGGAGGACGCGGAGGAGGTCCAGAGTCTGCTGAGAGCCTCGGCCCCCATGATCATCTGCAACTTCTCGGTTTTTCAGTCAACTCCGGACACTTGGGCGGTCCGGCAGGTCTTCCCGATCATGCCGCTATCTGGTTTGACCGGTGAGAATCTGGAGCCCTACACGCTCGGCGATATCACATGCGATTCCGACGGGCGTATCGACGATTTCCTGTCAGCAGACGGTGTCTGCCGGAGGACCATCCAGCTCCCGCCCCTCGACCTCACGGACGACCCCTACCTGATCGGCATCTTTCTCGGGGGCGCCTACCAGGACACCCTCGGTGATTTTCACAACCTGTTTGGTTGCGCGAACGAAGTGAGCGTCCTTCTGGGTGATGGCGTCGAATTCGAACTCAGTGGTCACGGTCGTGGGACCACCGTCAGTGAGGCCTTGGCCATGTTCGGCTTCCCGCGTGAGGAGTTGGTCGACAGGTTCGACGATCGCCACGGGGCGGACGACTCTCCAGACACCGTGCGGTACCGAGACTGCTTCTTGCGGGTCTTGAACTCTGGCACGTACCTGCGTCGCTGATCGCGACGTGCCGGGTCACATGCGATCGAGGACGGGCATGCCGAGGAGCTCGGCACCCCGACGTAGCACCGTGGCGGAGGCCTGGCACAGCGCGAGCCTCGCGCGGCGGAGACCGGGGTCCTCTTCCTTGAGGACCGGACAGCGGTCATAGAACCGGTTCAGGTCCCGTACCAGCTCGATCAGGTAGCTGGCGATCACCGAGGGATTCAGGTCTCTGGCGGCTCGCACCGTGGCGGCGGTGAACGAGAGGATGCCGAGGGCGAGGAAGCGCTCCATCTCGTGAGTGAGGAGCGACAGGTCCAGTTGATCCGGAGACACCTCATCCTCGGCCCCATCCAGCATCGTCTTCAGCCTGGCGTGGGCGTACAGGATCCGTGCCCCCGTATCGCCGTCGAAGGAGACGGACTCCGCAGGGTCGAACAGCATGTCGTTCTTGGGAGAGACCTTGAGGAGCATGAACCGGAGCGCCGCCAGGCCGATGACCCTGGAGCGTCTCTGGACCTCTTCCGGGGGGATCTCACCGGCGGGGTCACGGGCCGTGACCTCCTCCGCTGCCAGCGCGGCGACTTCCTTGAGAAGGTCGTCCGCGTCGACCACGGTGCCTTCCCGGGACTTCATCTTGCCTTCGGGGAGGTTCACCATGCCGTAGGCGAGGTGGTGCAGATCCTGGGCCCAGGCGTAGCCCAGGCGCTCCATGATCTTGAAGAGGACCTGGAAGTGGTAGATCTGTTCGTTTCCGACGACCCAAACCTGTCCGTCGAGACCGTGCTCCTCGGCTTTCCTGATCGTGGTGCCGATGTCCTGGGTCACGTAGATGGCCGTGCCGTCCGCCCGCAGGACCACCTTCTTGTCGAGCTTGTCCGTTCGGAGGTCGATCTCGACAGCGCCGTCCTCTCGCTTGTAGAAGACGCCCTTGTCCAGTCCTTCCAGCACCTTCGAGCGACCCCATTGCCAGGTCTCGCTCTCGCGGTAGACCACGTCGAAAGAGACGCCCAGGTCTGCGTAGGTCTGCTCCATGCCCTCGATGACCCAGGCGGTCATCTTCTCCCAGAGGGCTCTCACCTCCGGATCTTCGGCTTCCCATTGGCGCAGCATCTCCTGGCACTCGCGGCCGAGCTCGATGTCATCAAAGTGCTCGTCCTTGAAGGAGGCTGCGTATCGTGAGCGGAGCGTCGCGTCATCCACGGCGCGGCCCTTACGGTCCGTGCCGTGTTTGGATGCGTAGGCCTCGAAGCGGTCCGGGTGCTCAGCGATCCACTGGTCCCTCGCCTCCTTGAACCGCTTCTCGAACAGGACGTAGAACTCGCCGACGAAGTGATCCCCCTTCTTGCCGGTGCTCTCCGGGGTCGCGTCCTCGCCCCAGCGCTGGTAGGCGAGCATGGACTTGCAGATGTGTGTCCCGCGGTCGTTGTAGAGGTTGGCCTTGACCACCTCGGCGCCGGCGTTCTCGAAGATCAAGCTCAGGGAGTGGCCGAGGAAATCCGTCCGCATGTGCCCCAGGTGCTGGGGCTTGTTGGTGTTGGGGGCGGAGTACTCCACCATCAGCTTCTTGCCGCTGCGCTCGCTGTTTCGCCCGAAACCCTCCGGGTTGGCCAGCACCTGGAGGATGGACGCCTGGAAGATGGCCTCCGGGACGAGCTTCAGGTTGACGTAGCCGTTGACCGCGCGGGCGGTATCTATGGGGCCGAGGCCGCCGATGCGGCGGACCAACTCCTCTGCGATCCCCGCCGGCGGTCGCTTGAGGTCGCGCGCCAGCATGAAGCCGTTTACGGTCAGGTCACCGAAGGTGCGATTGTGTGGGAACTCCAGGGGGACCTGGGAGACCCGGACTCCGAAGGCCTCTTCGATGGCCTGGCCGACGAGGAGAGAGATCTGTTCGAGCAACATGAGCGCGATATCTTACGGTCAACTTCGTTGACCCAAACCCCATGAATGGACCCGTTTCTGTCTTTAGTGATGCTGCTGGTCTGGAGGCGGTTCGAGGCTCTGGCGAGATCCAGGGGCTGCCGCCCTGGTCTGCGGTGCTGATGGTCTCCCCGGATCACTTCCGTGTCCAGTACGCCATCAACCCGCACATGACGAGCGGTGACGGCGCACTCAACGAAGTGGACGCTGGCACTGCGAGGCGTCAGTGGGAGGCACTGCGCCGGGCCTACGAGGCCATCGGCTATCCGGTCCATGTGCTTCCCGGAAGCGAGGGACTTCCGGACATGGTGTTTGCGGCCAACCAGGCCTTTCCTTTTCCTGACGGGGAGCTGGGCATGGGCGTCGCCCTCTCGAGGATGCGCTATCCGCAGCGGGCCCCGGAAGTCCCGCTGTTCGAGGGTTGGTTCTCCGCTCGGGGTTGTCGGGTCGACTCGATCCCGGAGGACGGTCCCTGCCTGGAGGGGTGCGGCGACCTCCTGTGGGTGCCTGGAAAGCGCCTGATCCTGGGTGGCTACGGGTTTCGTACGGAGCGATCAGCCCTGGATCGGGTGTCGGCGGCAGCCCGGGCTCCCGTGCTTGCGTTGCGGCTGACGAAGGACCGTTTCTACCACCTGGACACCTGTCTGGCGCCCATTGACCAACACCGGGCGCTTTGGGTCCCTGACGCCTTCGACTCCGACGGTCATGAGGCGTTGAAGGGCACCTTTCGGGAGCTCCTTGAGGTCCCGAGCGACGAGGCGGAGCATCAGATGGCATGCAACGCTCACTGTCCTGACGGCAGGCACGTCCTCATTGAGGCGGCCGCCTCTCGCACCATCGAGCTCTTGAGGGCCGCGGAGCTCGCCGTCATCGAGCTGGAGACCTCGGAGTTTCGTAAGGCCGGCGGGTCCGTCTTCTGCATGAAGCAGATGCTGTTCTAAGTTCCTTTTTTGTAGCTGTTTGTGCTCGCGTCTGCGGTTGCCGACCGTGATTTGCCGACAAGTCCCGACGCGGATCGTATGTCGTATCTGCGGTCAGTCGGACGAGGAGTCACGGAAGCGAGCGCGATGCAGGATCTCAAGGCGAAGGACACGTGGATGGTCTTCAGGATCATCGGGGAGTTCGTGGAGGGGTTCGACACCCTCCGTGACGTCGGCCCTGCGGTTTCCGTCTTCGGCAGCGCGCGGCTACAGCCAGGTGATCGGTACTACGACCTCGCGGTGGAGATTGGCCGGGAGTTGGCGAAGGACGGCTGGGCGGTCATCACCGGCGGTGGTCCCGGCATCATGGAGGCTGCCAGCAAGGGCGCGGCGGAGGCCGGAGGCACCTCGGTAGGGCTGAACATCAAGCTGCCATTTGAGGAGTCTGCGAACGGGTTCTCGACGGTCTCCGTCGATTTTGACTACTTTTTTGCGCGGAAGGTCATGTTCATCCGCTACGCGCAGGCCTATGTCGTGCTGCCCGGGGGGTTCGGGACCCTGGATGAACTCACCGAGGCCCTGACCCTGATCCAGACCAACAAGATCAGGAACTTCCCCGTCGTGCTGGTGGGGTCAGAGTTCTGGCGGGGTTGGCTGGACTGGGCCAGGACGTCGCTCGTGGGTCTCGGCACCATCGATCCTGCTGACCTGGATCTGATGCAAGTGGCTGATTCCGCCGACGAGGTCCTGGACCTGGTCCGTGCCGGAGCGCTGGCTGGACGGGAAGACCAGCCAACGTCCCCCGACGTCGCGGCACATTAGGCAGGCGACGCTCTTCGGAGGGCCGGTTCGGGCTGATACTGTCCTCCGTCATGTCCCCAGGACTCCGAAACGTCGCCATCGTCGCCCACGTGGACCACGGCAAGACCACCCTGGTCGACAAGATGATCGCCCAGTCGGGGCTGGTCAGGGCCAACCAGCAGGTTCAGGAGTGCATGCTGGATTCGAACGCCCTGGAGCGCGAGCGTGGCATCACCATCCTCTCCAAGAACATCTCGCTGCGTTACGGCGACGTGAAGATCAACCTCTTCGATACGCCGGGCCACGCGGATTTCGGCGGCGAGGTGGAGCGGGTGCTGCGCATGGCGGACGGCGTCCTGCTCTTGGTGGACGCCTTCGAAGGCCCCATGCCCCAGACCCGCTTCGTCCTACGTAAGTCATTGGAGTGCGGGCACTTGCCTGTCGTCGTGGTCAACAAGATGGACAAGCCCGACGTGCGCCCCGATGCGGTCGTGGACATGGTGTTCGACCTCATGGTGGACCTCGGGGCCGACGACAAGCAGCTGGATTTCCCGGTGTTGTTCGCCTCCGGGCGTGACGGCTGGGCGAGGAGGGAGCCGACCATCGCTCCGGGAGACATGGTGCCCCTCTTCGAGGCCATGCTGGACCGGATCCCGCCTCCGGAAGACCCGGTCGACGGCCCCTTGCAGCTGCAGGTCTCGGCGTTGGATTGGAGCGAATTCACCGGCCGCATGGCCATTGGGCGGGTGAGCCGAGGGGCGCTCCAGAGCGGTAGCCAGATCGCCGTGGTCAAGGGCGGGGGAGAGGTCATCGTCGAGAAGGCTCGCAAGGTCATGGTCTTCGAGGGGATGGGTCGCGACGAGGCGAACGAGGTGCTGGCTGGTGACGTGTGCGCGGTAGAGGGCCTGGAGAACGTCAACATCGGGGACACCATCTGTGACGTGGAGGTCATCGACCCTCTGCCGCGCCTCAAGGTGGACGAGCCCACGATCTCGATGATCTTCACCGTCAACGACGGGCCGTTCGCAGGCCAGGGCGGGAAGTTCGTGACCAGCCGCCAGGTCCGCTCACGGCTGCTCCGCGAGACCCTGAAGAACGTGGCGCTCCGGGTGGAGGACACGGAGCGACCAGAGGCTCTCAAGGTGTCTGGTCGGGGTCTGCTGCACCTCGGGATCCTGGTGGAGGAGATGCGGAGGGAGGGCTACGAGTTCTGCGTCGGAAAACCCCGCGTCATCATGCGTGAGGTCGATGGGCGGCTGCATGAGCCCATCGAGCTCGTCACGGTGGAGGTGCCGGAGCAGCACGCAGGCAGGGTCATCGAACTGTTGGGGCAGCGTCGCGGCGAGCTGGTGAAGATGGAGCCCCAGGACGGAGTGACTCGGTTGGAGTTCACCTGCCCGGCCCGCGGCCTCATCGGCATCCGGACTCGGATCCTCAACCTCACCCAAGGTGAGGCGATCATGCACCACGTCTTTCATGAGTACGAGCCGCACAAGGGGGAGGTGGCCGGGCGGCTGACCGGCGTGATGATCGCCAGCGAGCAGGGTGAGGCCGTGACCTACGCCCTCGAGAAGCTCCAGGATCGAGGCTCGTTCTTCGTGCCTCCCCAAACCCAGGTTTATGAAGGGATGATCGTGGGGGAGCACGCGAAGGGCAACGACCTGGAGGTCAACGTGACCAAGGGGAAGAAGCACACGAATATCCGTACCCAGTCGGCGGACCGTAAGCTGTATCTGGCGCCCCATCGTGACCTCGGCGTAGAGGAGGCGTTGGAGTACATCGCGGAGGACGAGCTCGTCGAGATGACCCCCATCAACATCCGGCTCCGCAAGCAGCACTTGAGGGAGACGGACCGGCGACGGCTTCGTCGCGCCGAGAAGCGTTGATCTGGCGACTCTGCGGCGGATCTCCGGACGGACTGGCGCTGGTGATCCGGAGCGCTGCTTGACGCCCGTTGAGGAGCCCACTTACAGTCGGCGAGCAGGGTCTCGGAGGGTTGGTTGCCCCGGGACCGTAAAGTTGGTCGTACCACCCACGAGGATAGGGATTGGCCCTTCGACCCATGATTAGCACCAGATCCATCGTCTTGCTGGCGGCCGTCTTGCTGTGCGGTTGTGGCGAGCAACCCTCTGGCGCGGGCGGCACCGAGTCTGAGACCCAGGCGCCCGTTTCTCCTGCAGAGCACGCCGACCACCCCCTTGTGAAGCCATTCAAGGAGGAGGGGCCTGCGGCGCTCCGCGTCGATGGGGTGCCGGTCCCCAAAGCGACCCTCGAACGCTACAAGCAGATCTACAAGATCCGCCGTCCGACGGTGTCGGACAAGACTCTGATGCGCGAGGTCATCGAGGAGGGCATCGTCCCGCTGGCCGCCATGTATGCCCACTACGCCAAGACGGACATCGCCGAGTTGTCTCGACGCGCCTGGGCCGCACACGAGAGACTGGAGGCGGGTGAGCAGTGGGGCGTGGTCCTGGCGGATGTCAGTGATGACCCCAACAAGTCCATCCAGTTCGGGTCTATCGGCGTGCGCCAGCGGCTCTCTGTCCCCGGGCTGGCCCCGCCGAGTCCGGAGGTTGAAGAGCGCGCCTTCTCGCAGGCGATGAACACCCACTCGGAGCCGTTCTGTACCGACAAGGGCGTGGAGATCGTGCTCGCGAAGAACGAGGTCCGTTCAGCGGGCCGGACCGAAGCCCAGGCGACCCGCGAGATCTACAGCATCCTGTTCCTCTGGGACGCCGGCTACCGGGAGCTGCTGGCTCAGTGGGGTCCCGGGCGCTCAGAAGCAGAGGCGGAGGAGTTCAAGGCCAAGGTGGCCAGGTTCAAGGAGGGCATGAAGCGGCGCATCCGCGCGGCCCGGATCGAGGTCCTGGATGAGGAGTATCGATCGGTGATCTACCCGTTCCGATTGGCCAAGAAGGGGGACTCTGATGGCTGACGGGGCGGTCATCTTGGGGGAAAAAGGTTTTTTTTGGTCTTGTCAGCAAAACAGCCGATCGGCTATACGTAGGAACAGATGGCTGGCCGCTGCGGAAGCGCCTGCGGCTGCCTTGACTTCGGGCGTCGCGACTGTGCGACGCCAGTGAAATCACTCTGATCCCCGCTGTTTCGGGGGTCGTGGCGCGGATGTCCCAAACGGTTGGTTCTGGGGCCGCGTCAGTCCGAGTTCTAACCCGGCCCTTGGTGTTCCATGATGGATCCACCGAGCGATGGGTCGAGCCCAAAGTCCACGCCCCGCGCGCGTTCGCGGAGGCCCTCGGTCGTTCCGCGATCCGAGCGTGCCCGGGGCCCAGGGGAGACCATGGCAAGAAATAGCCGTAGAAGGTCCGGTGGGGGAGGTCGGCGCGGTGGCCGTCGTCGTCGTCGCGGTGGCGGCGGTGGCGGCGGTGGCGGCTCCGCGGAGGAGATCCAGGTACCACCCGCCGAGGACGAGAACGGAGATCCCATTCCCACTGAGTCCATGGCTCAGGATGGGTTGCTGGAGATCATGCAGGACGGCTTTGGCTTCCTGCGCTTCTCGCAGAACAACTACCTGCCGGACGAAGATGACATCTACGTGTCGGCGGGACTGATCCGCAAGTTCAAGATCCGCGCCGGTTCCATGATCCTCGGCGAGGTCCAACCGCCGCTGAAGGGCGGTCAGAAGCCGGCCCTGGCGTCCGTGACCAGCATCAACGGAAAGGACCCGGAGGAGCACGCGGACGAGACCCTGTTCAAGAATCTGCTGCCCTCCGATCCCGAAGAGCGGTTCATGCTCGAGACACCGCCGGAGAGCAACATCTCCATGCGGGTCGTGGATCTTCTGACGCCTATCGGGCGCGGGCAACGTGCGTTGATCGTGGCCCCGCCACGAACCGGTAAGACCATCCTGATGCAGCAGATCTGCAACTCCATCACCACTAACCACCCGGAGGTCTCCGTGCTGGTGCTGCTGGTGGACGAGCGGCCTGAAGAGGTCACCGACTTCAAGCGCAATACCAAAGGCGAGATCATCGCTTCTTGCCTGGATGAAGGCACCAGCAATCACGTCCGTGTCACCGAACTGGTGCTTCAGAAGATGAAGCGTCAGTTGGAAGCCGGGCATCACATGGTGGTCTTGCTGGATTCCATCACGCGGCTCGGCCGTGCCTACAACAACGAGACCAAGGGGTCCGGGCGGATCATGTCGGGCGGTCTGGATGCCAAGGTCCTGGCGAAGCCGAAGACCTTCTTCGGCGCGGCTCGCAACATCGAAGGGGCCGGCAGTCTCACGATCATCGCTACAGCCCTCATCGATACCGGGTCTCGGATGGACCAGGTGATCTTCGAGGAGTTCAAGGGCACCGGTAACTCCGAGATCGTGCTCTCTCGTCAGCTCGCCAACAATCGTGTCTGGCCGGCCATGGACATCGCGGCCTCGGGGACGCGGAAGGAGGAGAAGCTCCTCCATCCCGACGAGTACGAGCGCATCAACATGCTGCGGCGGGTTCTCAATCAGATGAACCCGAACGAAGCCATGCGCGGTCTGGTGGAGAAGCTCGAGCGCACCAAGACCAACCCCGAGTTCCTCATGCAGTTCACCATCCAGGCCCAGGCCTGAGCGGATGGTGACCACCCTAGCGGAGGGGTCTCAGGACCCCACCGCAGGGGACGGTGCTGCTCACCCCTTGGGGGTGAGGCGGCGCCCGATGCGCCGACGGCGCTTGATGATGGCGCGTCCGCTGCGGGTCTTCATGCGGGTCCGGAACCCGACCTTCTTGAGGCGCTTGCGCTTGCTGTTGCGAATGTTGGTCTTCATGGTGCCAACCGGCCTTCTGGCAGAGGCTTGTAGGAGTTACCCCGCTCAAGAAACGGGGCAGGGATCGTAGCAGCGGTCCCGGGCGGCCTTCAAGCGTCAGTTCGTGGCCCGTTTTGCCCCCCATCGAAGGTATAATCCTGCGCAGTCTGGAACCCCTCCTTTCTTGCGGGCCATGGAACGGATCCCAGGGGCGCCATGCGCCACGCTGGGGTGTCGTGGGCGGCTCAAAGCAACCATCAAGTCGAGTTCTCGCATGCCAATCCTAGCCGTTTTCCTGCTGCTGATGTGGGCCTGGGTGCTCCCGGGTCAGGTCCAACTGAGTTTCGAAGGGTCCTCAGCGGGTGCGAGCATCACCGGAGTCCCTGATCCGGAGGGCTGGGAGAGCCAGGGAGGGACCGTGACGGTGGTCCCGTTCGGTGCCATCACGCAACCCACCAGCGGGTTCCCGACGGACCAGGGACAGTGGTGCATCGTTCGTTCAGCGGGCGCCACTGGAAACGTCGGGGCGCCCGCAGGGGGCCCGGCTCCGTATCCCATTACCGCTGGTTCCACGGCGTCGATCGGCAATCTCATCACCGTCCCGGTGGCAGCTCCAGGGCAGACGGTGGTCCTGTCCTTCGACTTCACCTATGTGTCTCGAGAGTGTGCGCAGTCGACGACTTACAACGACTGGTGTTCGGTGGATCTCGTCGACCCTGCCAGCAACCTGAGCGCGCTGAATCTGGTCTATCGGGACACGTGGTCCACGGAGCTGGTCTCCGGAGCGGTGACCCCGGATGAGAACGGTGTGGCCCCGGCTGGATTCTGCACCGGGGGGGCGTTGGAAGAGGCACCGCTCGGGACCTCCCATGGGGTGAGCGTCGTCATCCCCTCCGCGCTCCAGGGAGCGGCGTTTCGGCTCGAGGCGCACGTAGGCGATGGCGGTGATGCGTCCTACAACGGGTACCTGTACCTGGACAACTTCCAGATCCAGGGAGGCACTCCTCCTCCTCCTCCCATGACCTCCTCCATCACTGACCTGACCGGGGGGACGTTCCTCTACGCAATCGACGCGCCAGCGACGGCGCTGACGGGAGCGTTCTACGAGATCTACACCCTGGTCAGCCTCACCCCCGCGATTCCCACCGGGTCCGGGCCATTCCTGGGGATGCACCTTGACGGGTTCATGGTGAACATCTTCTCCCAGCCTGTGGGTGCCCAGCCGTTTCATGTGCAGATGACGGGGCCCACCTACACCTGGGGCCCGTTCGGTGTGCCCCCGGGCGTTACCGTGGACTGGGTGACGGTGGGATTCGCCGGCGGCGCCATCGTCGAGTTAACAGGCGCCCAGTCCAAGGCTTTCTGATCAGACCCCGGGGGTCGAGTCCAACTCCCCGACGCCACGCTCGTACGGGGCGTTCGGAGGGCTGACGCCCCCCCCGGGCCGGTCGTCGGCCCTTCGCCTGCCGCCGTTGGAGCGGAAACTGCCGAGGAGCGCCGTCTTGAGCAATCCCGCCGACCCAGACCGGCCTGGAGGTCGCCCCGACCGCCGCCGTGTTACCTCCCGCTTTCGCTCTCGTCTGAAGGACGGGATGCGAGAGATGGCTTCAACAGGAACTCAGGACGGGCAGCGGGGGACGGACACGGCTTCGCTCCACGAGGGCCTCGTGGCCCTGGCCCGGGAACTCATCGGGTTCATGCAGCATCATGCAGGGGACCCCGACCTCGGAGCGGACATCGCTCAGGACGCGCTCGCCCAGGCGGTCCAGTCCCTGGAGCGCCTCCGGGACCCGACGGCCCTGCGAGGTTGGGTGTATCGAATCGCCATCAACCGATTCAACGACCACATCCGCCGGTCCATGGTCCTGCGTACGGAGGACCCCTCGTTGGCCGAGGGGCTCGCCGCTTCTGGCAGCGGACCGGTGCGCCAGGCCCTCGTCCACGAGCTGGACGACGTCCTGCGACAGGAGCTGCTGTGTCTCCCGGAGCGCCAACGGACCGTCCTCATGCTGCACGGGGTTCGGGGCATGACGCAGCCGGAGATCGCCAGGTTGCTCTCCATCAGCGCCGACGCGGTGAAGATGAGCCTGTTCCACGCTCGTCAGAAGATGCGCGTTCGACTCGAGGCCTACATGGCGGGTAACTCCACGAATCGGGACCCTCGCGGGTGAGGGGATTGTGCAGATGACTTGTCTCTCCTCGAATCAACTGCATGAGTTTGTTGACGGTGGGCTGACGCCGCTGACGCGGGCCGCGTTCGATCACCATGTCCGTGGTTGCGCGAGGTGTCGTGACGGGCTCCGCGCGTTGCATCGGGTGGATGCTTATCTGCGTCACGGGCACAGTGTCCCGGTCGACGATGCCCTGGCACTGGGGATCGTGGAGCGTGCGTTTGCAGGCGAGGTGATGGGAGTCGCCAGTGAAGAAAGCACGGTTCATGGCGTCGCTGAGACTCGTGACGTCAGTGAGGGAAAGCCCTGGGTTCGTCTGGCCCTCGTGTCCGTGGCGGTCGCTGCCACTGTGCTGGTCCTCCTCCGTTTGCCCGCAGAAGCGACTTTGGCAGACGAGCCTATCGTGGTCGCCCAGGTGACGACGGCGGAACGAAGCGTGCTCCCCGGCGAGCTGCACCGCAGGCTTCATCTCGAGTGGGAGGCGGCGGCCGATGTGGCGGTGCAGGTAGAGGTGATGGAGCGAGCTGCCAGCGCTCGGGTAGCGGGCTTCTTGCGTCGCGCGGAGCGGCTAACCCTGGCAGTGCCGGAAGACCTGGCTCAGCGGGCGTTGCTCGCCGTGGCCGCGTTCGGAGGTGATCGGGGGGCTGCCGCGGTGCGTCGGTTAGCGACCCGTCGGGTGTTCGATCCCAAGGTGATGGCGGAGGCGCTGATCCGGACCGGGAGTCAGCGGGTCGCTCCAGAAGTCTGGACACTCCTCGGTCGCGGCAGGGTGGAGAGGGACCTTCGGTACGTAGAATTGCATCGATTGAAGGGGCGGACGTCGTCTCGTCTCCTTGTCGACGCTTACCTCTCGGGTGATCCGTCCGCTGCGCTCCGTCGTGTGATCGTCGAGCGCCCCTCGGCGCTGGCGTTGTTGCGTGCCGAGTTGGGAGCCGTACGCTCCGATGTGCGTGTGCGGGCGCTGGCACTCCTCGGTGAAGCTGGGGACCAGGCCGCCGTTCCGTTGTTGGCCAAATACGTCCGGTCCGCGTGTCACAGAGGCGCTGCGGTTCATGCGCTCTCGCGGGTGGCCCATGCCGGATCTCGCGAGGCGCTGATGCAATTGGCGGAGGCGCTGCCGGTGATGGAGGACGCGTCGGATCTGATGGGGCGCCCGGACGTGACGGACGTGGCGGAGGCCCTTCGAGGAATGGCCCCCGGGGCCGGGTTGGTGCTCATGGAAGCTCACGCTGTCAGCCGCCGCGCCTCGCTGCGACGCCGGTTGCTGGTGGCTGCAGGCCTCACCGGAGACGTCGCCGTGGAGGCGGGTCTCGTCGCCGCGCTGAGCAGGCAGGGCGAGCGGCGCGCGGCGCTTATCGGGCTGGCGGCCCTCGGCCATCGCGGGGTGGTGCCTGCGATCTCAGCTGTCTGGAGCTCGACCGATCGCCGGACTCGCCGCTGTGCCGTGGCGGCGTTGGCTGTGCTCGGTGGTGATGAGGCAGCTCGTACGCTCGCAAGTTCAGTGCAACGCTCCAGCGAGCGACCGGCTGTGATGGCGCACCTCGCGGCAGTCCGAGATCCATGGGTGACCCCCGTCTACCTGGAAGGGCTCCGGTTCAGGGACAGCCGGGAGCGCGCGCTGCGAGGGCTGCAGCGGATCTGGGGAGAGGAGGGGCCGCGGACAGGGGACTTGAGAGCCTGGAGGACCTGGCTCGGCCTGGACGGTGGAGAAAGCCCCGCGGCTGACTGACGAGATCACCGCCGGTCGAATCTCCGGCCGGTGCTTCTGCCATGAGTAATGTGGGCCTACGATGGCCGATTGCAGGCTGCCTGCGTTCGGCGTCGAGGATAGGAGACCGAGGACCAATGATGAAGAACTCACTGAACCTGCTGATGGCGTGCCTCATGGTCGGAGGAGCCGCGTTCGCTCAGAGCTCACCTCAACACGGGATATTCGACATCCGTTTCCTGGCGAGCGAGACCCCGAGGGTCTCGTTTGACCTCGGGTTGCCTCTCATGAGCTGCTACTCCGCTGAGCGGGGAGCCCGGAGCCAGGGTGCCATGAACGACGGAGTGATCGACCTGGAGGATGTGGTCCAGTTGGTCCGCACCTGCGTCGCTCCGGAGAGTTGGGAGGAAGAGGGCGTCGGGATCGAGACCCACCTCGGCTCTCTGCTCGTGACGCAGGATCAGGCCGTGTTGGCTGACGTGGATCGCCTGCTGGCGTTTCTCCAGGACGCCATCGCCCCGTCCATCACGGTGGAGGTCTGGAAGGTGCCGGCCGCAGAGGCCCCAGGGGCTGGTGTGTTGTCTGCCCAGGACGCGTCGGCCCTCGTCGGGAGAGAATCGGTGAAGGCTGTGGGCCGAATCCACATGAGATCCGGCCGGCCGTCTCGACTGCACGCTGGGGACAGGGTTGCCTTCCTCGGTGACTACGATGTGGAAGTGGCCTCGGAAGCGCAGGTCGCTGATCCGGTGGTGTTGGTCCTGGAGACCGGTCTGGATCTACGCATCGGAGCCTGGCGCACCGCTGGGCAGGGGGTGATCCTCCGTGTCGCCGGTAGTGACAGCACGCTCGACGCTCTGGCTCAAAGAGAGACGTCGTCTACGTGGGTCGGGCAGGTCCAGCTTCCGGTGGTGGACTCCCAAGTCCTCCTCGGATCAGGCGCGGTTGAATCGGGCGGGGGCTTGTTGGTCGGCGCCGCCCAGGGAGAGGACGAGCACGTGCTCCTGATCCGGCCGGAGGTTGCAAGTGTGAAGGGAGTGGCACCGGGTGGAGTGTGCGAGCTTGTCCCCGTCGGAGCTTGCGCCGCTGGCTTCTCCGGACGGCGTGCGTTGAGCTTCGGAACTCCCATGCCTTCCTACAGTGACGGTTCCGAGGGCGCGGATGTGTTCGAGGAGGTCCACCTGGAGGATCAAGATCAGGTGGTGGAGATGATCCGGAACTTCATAGACCCCGCAGGCTGGGATGAAGACCCCGATCGGAGCATCTGGCCGATCGCAGGGAGCCTGGTCATCCGAGCGCCGGAACAAGTGCGACAGCGAGCGCGGCAGCTCATCCAGATGATGGAGGAGGCGCGCGTTGTCAATGTCGGGCTCGAATTCCGGGTAGGGGTCCTGGACGACGTTCAGAGTCGTGCGGCAATGCGCGGCGAGGCGGATCTGGCGTCGGTGGCGGGAGTCCTGGACACCAAGATCTGCGTGGGCGCTCTGTCTGGGACACCCTTCAGGCAGTCCATCGGCCGTGAATCCGCGTTCATCAAGGACCACGACGTGGAGATCGCCGAGGACGCGACGATCGCCGACCCGGTGGTGTCTACCCTGTTCTCGGGGGTCGCATTCGAAGGGACGGTCTCCGTTCCGGGGCCCGGCAAGGTGGCCCTTCGGGGGGAGTTTGTGGTCCAGGATCTCGTAGGAGACGTTGTTCCCATCGACGGGAATACGAATGATATTGGCGTCGTGGAGGTGCCTCGCACGGCCGGGATGCGCGCGGAAGTAGCGCAAATCCTGGAGGACGGGCGGTGGACCCTTCTCCGGCTGGCCCCGCGGCCTGAGCGCGAAGGGAGCCTGGCCATCCTGGTCCGGGCCCGCCTGTAGGCGCTGGAGGTGGAGTCGGTGGGCCTTCTTTGACGAGAAGGACATCGGCTCCGTTAGTCGCGTCGGGGTCATGGTGTCTTTCTCCAGGTGATCCCGATGCTGACTTACTTGCGTCATACACTGCTCTTTCTCATCTTGGCCGGGGGTGCGTTCGGACAGGGAGCGGCCGAGTCGCCCCCCAAGGCCGAGTCGCCCCCCAAGGCCGCAGAGCCCGCGAAGGCCGGAGTCGGTGCGTGGAACCAGTACCGCGGCGACCCCCTCAACACCGGGCGTTCCCATTCCGTCGTGCCCGACTGGAAGAAGCTCGGCGTCAAGTGGAAGTACTGGACCGGCACTTATCAGAGCTCCACGCCCACGGTCGCTGACGGCAAGGTGATCATCTGCACCGAAGACGGCGACATGCACTGCGTGCGCGCCGAAGACGGCAAGCCGCTCTGGACCACTCTCTGTACCACCCAGCGAGGAGCGGGTAACGGCATCGTATTCTGCTCGCCGCTCATTCATGACGGGACGGTCTACATCGGCAACCGCGTCGGCCAGCTATGGGCGGTGGACCTGGAGACCGGAAAGAAGAAGTGGCACTGGCAAGAGAAGGCCCACGACCCTGAGATCTTCTCGTCTCCCAAGGGAGATGATCGTGGGATCGTGTTCGGGACCGTCCACAAGAAGATGAATCGTGGCGCGATCATCTGCCTGGGCCCGAAGAGCGGTGAACTGAAGTGGCGTTGCCCCACCGGGCGCGAGTTGGGGTCTACGGTCGCCATCCTCGGCCCCCGGATCTACGTCCCGTGCAAGGACCGGCGCATCTACGAGGTGGAGTACGCCACCGGGAAGTTGATGCGGCAGATCCCGTTGCCCGGGACCACCCACAGCACCCCCGCGCTCGCCATGGGCTTCGCGTTCATCGAGGTCGCCCAGAGGAAGCAGTTGGCCGTAGACCTGCTCTCCGGGGAGCCCAAGTGGGTGGTGGAGTCCGCCTGCGATGAGAAGCTCGCTCCTGCGATCTTCGAGGGTCTGGCCATCTATCCCGTCGGTCGGCACGTGCGGGCCTTCAGCGCCACCAGCGGGCACATGGAGTGGGAGTTCGAGGCCGGGCACAAGGTGGCCCCGCCCTGTGTCGCCAACGACGGCTCGGTGTTGATCACTGGACGCGACAGCTTCTTTCGCGTCATCGACAAGACCGGCAAGCTGATCAAGGAGATCGATCTCGGTGAGCCCTGCGTGGCCGGTCCGGTCCTCGTGGACGGGGTGGTGTATTGCAGCACCGACGTCAATCGTGGTCGACACGTGTTCGCCCTGGCGGAGATGGAGTAGGGCGATGCCGGTGCGCCGCTGGCTCGTGGCCGGTCGCGTCCAGGGCGTCTGGTTCCGTGAGAGCACCAGACGGCATGCGGAGAAACTGGAGGGTGTCCGTGGTTGGGTCCGTAACCTCCCGGATGGCCAGGTGGAGGTTTGCGCCGAGGGTGGCTCAGCAGAGCTGGACCGGCTGGCCGAGTACCTCGAGGCGGGGCCACAAATGGCTTCTGTGGAAGGGGTTGTGGAGGTCGAGGCCCCGGGGTGCGTCGACCAGGAGGGTTTCCGGGTGCTGCGCTGAGGCTGGCTCCTTCAGGGTTCCTCTCCGGTTGCCGACACGGTGGTTGAAACCCCTCCCGGGCTTTCTATTCTTTTTCCCGAACTAACCTTACGTCAATCGGGCCGGCCTTCGTCACACGAGGCTCGGTACAACGTCGCCAAAGGAGGTGTCTTCCATGTCCATGATCGAGGTGGAGGACCTGAGAAAGAACTACGGCAGCTTCCGCGCTCTCCAGGGCGTGGACTTCGCCGTCGACAAGGGTGAGATTCTCGGTTTCCTCGGACCAAACGGTGCGGGGAAGACCACGACCATGAAGATCCTGACGGGGTTCCTGAACCCCACGGCCGGTAAGGCCGTGGTTGATGGGCACAACGTCCTGGAGGATCTGGTGAGCGTCCGGCGGAAGATCGGTTACCTGCCCGAACACACGCCCCTCTACGAGGACATGCGGGTCAAGGAGTACCTCCGGTTTTGCGGCAGGTTGCGGCGCATGGGAGGGGCTCATCTGACGCAGCGGATCCAGACGGTCGTCGGCCTCACGGCGCTGGAGCCGAAGTTCTCAGCCACCATCAAGACCCTCTCCAAGGGCTATCGTCAGCGAGTGGGGATCGCCCAGGCTCTCCTGCATCAGCCGGAGATCATCATCCTGGACGAGCCCACCGTCGGCCTCGACCCCAACCAGGTGGTCGATGTGCGTCGCTTGATCCAGGAGATTGGCGAGGATCGTACGGTGGTCCTTTGCAGTCACATCCTCTCCGAGGTGGAGGCCACGTGTGGTCGGGTGGTGATTATCAACGAGGGGCGGATCGTCGCGGACGGAGCGCCTGATGTGTTGAAGAAGTCCCACTCACCGACCACCACCTACGAGGTGCGCGTGAACGGCGATGGAGCCGCGCTCTCCGAGGCCGTGGGGAACGTGTCGGGGGTCGCCGATGTCCAGCTGGTGGGTGAGTTGTTCGATACGGCGGTGGTCCGTTTCGAGTCCGCCCGTGCTGACGCGGAGGTCAGCCCTGAGGTCGCGGCGGCGGTGTCCGGCGCAGGGCTGGGGCTTGTGGGGATCAAGGCCTCCGCGACGTCGCTCGAGGATGTGTTCCGGGGCCTGACCGGCGGGAAGGAGAACTGAGCCATGGGCATCGCGCTGACCATCGCCTGGAAGGAGCTCAGGAGCTTCCTGAACAGCCCTCTGGCGTACATCTTCGTCGTCATCTTCCTGCTCTATCTGAGCGGGACGTACTTCCTCATCGGGACCACCCAGGGCGGAGCCCTGGTCTCCTTCTGGAGCGAGACCCAGGCGGACATGTCCCGCTTCTTCTCGCTGGTCCCCGCGGCCTTCGCCATCCTCATTCCGGCCCTGGCCATGAAGCTGTGGCCCGACGAGTTGAAGCAGGGGACCATCGAGCTGCTGATCTCCTACCCCATCCGCACATGGCAGATCGTCTTCGGCAAGTTCCTGGCCGGGATGTACATGATCGTCGCGGCCCTGGCCTTGACCATCGTCATCCCCTGGATCGTCGATGGGTATGGGGCGCTGGAGTGGGGGCCGGTGTTGGGGTCCTACATCGGGTCCTTGCTCATGGGCGCGGCGTTCCTGGCCATGGGCCTGTTCTTCGGGACGTTGTTCAAGGAGCAGGTGACAGCGTTCATCGTCACGGCGCTCATCTGCGCCTTGCTGGTGGCCGTGGGGACCATCGTCACCAACTTCAACATCCCTGGGGGGTGGCAGGCGGTCACGGATCACATCAGCTTCACGGCCAGGTTCAACTATCTGGCCCGAGGCGTGATCCCGCTGGCGGACGTCGTGTACTTCGTCTTGTTCGGAGCGACATTCCTGACCCTCAATGTCGCCGTCATCGAGTTCCGCAAGGGCAGGTAGAGGAGCCGACAGATGACCGGAAGCAGCAAATCCCTCAATTGGTTGACGACGGTGTTGTTGACGTTGTCCGTGGCAGTCGTCATCAACGTGTTCCTGCTGGATGAACTGAAGCCCCAGTGGGACCTCACGGAGGATGACCGCTACACCCTCCCAGAGGCGGCCAAGTCCATCGCCGCCAAGCTGGAGGATGTCTGCACGATCAAGTGCTACCTGTCCGACCCGCTGCCCAGTTACCTGGGGCATGTGCCTCGGGGGCTGAGGACTCGCCTGGAGGAGTTTCGGGCGGCCTCCGGCGAGCAGATCGCGTTTGAGTTCATCGCTCCAGAGAAGTTGACGGAGGACGAGCGCAAGCTGCTGGCGGAGCGTCAGATCAGCCCCACGACGCTTCCTGACCAGGAGGGCGGGCGGAAGATCACCGGTGCGTACTACGTGTGGCTGGAGTTCGAATACGGCGACCAGGAGCAGACCCTCAACTTGCTGCAGTTGGGACAGGACGTCGTCCAGGAGGCGGAGTTCCTCCGTCGGATGCCTTACGAGATCGCTCAGAAGCTGGTCAAGCTGCAGAATCCCGACGCCGGGATCGGCATCGTGTCGGAGAAGAAGCTGGCCCCGCCACAGCTGCAGCAGACCGGGATGTTTCCCAAAGAGGCCAGCGACTCCCTGGCGAGCTTGCGGAACGGGATCGAGGCGAGCCTCGCGGCGCCGACGGATGTCGACCTCTCCACGGGAGGCCCCGTGGGAGACGACGTGGACGCCCTCATCGTCTACCGACCGGAGAGCCTGAGCGAGAGAGAGGTCTTCGAGATCGATCAGGCACTCATGAAGGGCAAGAACGTGGCGATCCTGCTCGACAACTATGCCACCGTAGAGGTCGACCGCTTCATGTCGGACTACCAGCCGCAGTTGCAGCAGGGGCGCTTGAAGGTCCGACCTCTCGATCATGGGCTCACCGAGTGGCTGGCCCACTTCGGCGTCGAGGTCGAGGGCGGTCACGTCGAGAGTCTGCAGTCCGCCACGGCCGTCTTGAACCGGATCCAGTTGACGCCTAACGGACTGGTACCGGTATCTGAGACCCGTGTGTACCCAGCGGCCATCCTGTTGCGAGAGAAGGACAAGGACGGCGAGCGAACCGGGGAGTTCTCTGACGGAAACCCGGCCTACGGCGGACTCACCACCGCGAGCATGTTCGCGCCGGTGCCCATGACGCTGGACTCCAACATGGCGGCGGAGCACCTCAAGGGTGACGCCGAGGTGGTCCTTCAGACCAGCGCCGACTCCTACACCAGGACCTTGGAAGGAGGCATCCTGTCTCTGTACTCCAAGGAAGCGGAGGAGATCCCGTCGGAGCGTCAGGCCTTTGCCCTCGCCATTTCCTTGCGAGGAGAGTTCACCTCCTACTTCGCCGGCAAGTCCTTTGGCCCCGACAACGATCAGGACCGGCCGCCGCGCAAGGGGCCCACGGGCGGCGACATGCCGCCGGCGCCCAACGAAGAACCCAAGCTTTCCGAGTCCATCGCCCCGGCCCAACTCTGGGTGTTCGCGGACGCCGACTTCTGCTCCGATCTCTACCTGGCGCAGCGGATCGGGCTCGCGCAGGCGACCCAGTCCCAGCAAGCCTGGGCCTCCGCGCGCCAGGCGACGGCGGGCTTGCTGAACGTGGTGAACGGTATGACCGCCGGGATGGAACTGGTGGAGATCCGGAAGCCCTCCCTGACCGACCGCTCTCTCGACGCGGCTGAGATCGACGAGGATCGTGACACTATCAGGAGGATGGCCGTCGGGTTGGCGCCGTTGTTGGTGGTGGCCTTCGGCATCCTGTGGGGCCTCATTCGTTGGTTGGTGACATGATGCCGGGGACAGCGAAGATGCTGTCGGTTGTCCGCCTCTGGTCCATGACGGGTTCGCCGGGTGAACTTCGGTTGGCCCGGGCGGATATGGAAGTGCGTCAAGCCACTCAGGAGTGCGCATCATGCGCTTGAACTTGATCCTGCTGATTTGCCTGGTCGTCGCCGGTGTCGGTGGCTTCCTGTTGAAGTTCGACGAGATCTTCGGTGACGAAGATCCGGTGCGTCGCAGCTCCCGTGGCGAGGCGGGACCTGTGCCCGGCCTGCCGGATGTGCGCCAGGAGAAGGTGCCCATCGACGTCGCGCTGAACGCCCCTCGGTACGGGATGCACCGCAACCTCAACAAGGCGGTGGTGGGTGCCTTGAAGGCGCTCATCATCGACGGGGCCATGGAGCCCCCCAAGGTGAGCGTCTTCGGCCGTCAGAAGAAGATGCCCCTGGATGTCTTGGTGGCGGTCAAGGACGCGTCCCCGGTGACGATCGAAGAGGTGGAGGCCCTGGGAGAGTCCGGGGCTGTGGACAAGGCGTTGCTGGGGACAGTGGCCAGGGACAAGATGGTGCCCTTGGAGGCGATCAAGGCGCTGGCGGAGCAAGGTCGCTTCCCCGCGGCCATGATCGGTCCATTGGAGATCATCGCCGAAGCGGGGCTCCTGCCCACCGACGACCTCCACGTGAAGGGCGACGCCCTGCTCATCGAGACGGTCAAGCTCACCGCGGACGGGAGACCGATCCAGGGGATGACCGTCACCGGACAGAACGGAGACAGCATCCAGATCGACTGGGATGAGAAGATGGGACGGTGGACGATCCCGTCCCGGAGCGGCGCACCCGCCACGCAGGATCGCATGAAGATCGTGTGCCGCGCCCTCGACGGCATGGGGACGGCCGAGTTCCGCGGCGCCCGTCGTCAGCGTCACTCGCTCTACGAGCTGGAGGGAGAGACGGGAGCTCGCGTTCAGCTCACCGATGAACAAGGCGAGACCGTGGTGGATCTGCGCATCGGCAAGCAGGACAACCCCGGGAACGTCCCTGGGGGTCGTCCTGCGCGGCCCGGTGGCTGTTTCGTCCGCGAATTCGGCGGTGATCGTGTGTACCGCCATCCGCACTCCCTGGTCACCCTCGCCCAGGCGCGGTCCAACATCTGGGTTGACCTGCGGTTCATGGACATCGACTACGAGACCATCAACTCCATGGTCGCCAAGCTCAAGAAGGTCGTGCTCGAGTACGACGACTCGGAGGTGGGCCTGACCCCTCCCAACATGAAGAACCCGAGGGTATGGACCGACAAGCGGGTGCGCTACGTGATCGAGTGCGAGACGGTCAACGTGCTCGACGAGTCGGGCTCCGACACCGGGCCGATAGCAGCGGTCCCGGCTCAGGATGGCGACACGGCGCGCAAGTGGAAGTACGTCGAACCCGAGGGCATCGATAGCAGCGAGCTCAACACCGTCATGGTGGACAGCCTGTCCCGCCTGATCCTCAACGGTCGCAAGGAGGATGTGGAGGGCACGGACGTGGACAACGAGTCCTACGGCCTGGACAAGCCCATCATCGACATGGCCCTCACCTTCGAAGACGGGAGGTCCTATCAGCTGAAGGTCGGAGCACAGGTCCCCATCGAAGGAGAGTTGCCGGAGCATCAGGTAAGGTCGCGCTACGCCCACCTGTCGGGTGACCCCTTTGTCATGAAGATCTCGGAGCACCAGTGCCGCGCGCTGATGAAGCGACCGGAGGACTTCACGGACCCGGCCAAGCGTTCGCAGGATGATCAGCGTCTGGCCCCGGGCACCGTGGCCCCGCCCCGCCCGGTCATTCTCGATCCCGACGAGGCCAAGAAGAAGGCCGAGGGCGACAAGAAGAAGGCCGAGGGCGACAAGAAGAAAACAGGCAAGGACAAGAAGGACGGCCAGCCCGATCAGGTGAAGTCCGGGACTTCGGACGGCGATGCCTGAGGCTTGGTTCGCTTGTCTCCTGGGGTTGAGCGCGCGCCGCGTGGCCATGGGCTTCGCGGCGTGTCTCGTTCTAAGCGGCTGCCAGCACTCCGGGCCCGATTCCACAAGTGGACCATCTCAGGGCATTGGACCTCGCCGGTCACCTCGAGAGTGCGGTGTCCCGCTCGGGCTTTTGGAGCCCGGTCCTCTCAACGCCATCACCGACGTGGGCGGGGTGCAGGTCGGCCATTGCACGATCCAACGACCGCCGGCCGTGAACACCGGGGTCACCGTCGTCCGACCCCACGCGGGCAACCTGTTCGTGGACAAGGTGCCCGGCGCCATCGTCGTCATGAACGGGTTCGGCAAGCTCGCCGGGATCAGCCAGGTGAAGGAGCTGGGCACCATCGAGGCCCCCATCGGACTTACCAGCACCCTGTCCGTGGGGACCGTGGTGGAGGCGGTGGCTCGTTGGGTCCTGGAGCAGCCTGGGAACGAACGGGTCCGCTCGGTGAACGCCGTGGTCGGCGAGACCAACGACGGTTTCCTTCACGACATCCGACGACCTCACGTCTCCGCGGAGCATGTCCGGGCGGCGTTGGATGACGCCCGGGGCGGGCCTGTGCCACAAGGGACCGTGGGCGCTGGGACGGGGACCTCCGCGTTCGGCTGGAAGGGCGGCGTAGGTACCAGCTCGAGGCGGCTGCCCGAGCGCCTGGGCGGGTACACCGTGGGCGTCCTGGTCCAGGCGAACTTCGGTGGGACGCTCACCGTAGCCGGCATCCCGGTGGGGGCCGAGCTCGTGAGCATGCCGTTCGGGTTGCCGACCAGGGAGGCGACTGATGGCTCTTGCATGATCATCGTCGCCACCGATGCGCCCCTCGACGCGCGGCAACTGGAGCGGGTGGCTCGCCGAACGTTCCTGGGACTGGCTCGCACCGGGTCCTGGGTGAGCCATGGCTCGGGGGACTACGCCATCGCCTTCTCCGCGGCTCCCTCCATGCGAGGCTTGCGCGGGGTACCTCTGGAGGACCGGAGGCTCTCGCCGCTGTTCCTCGCTACCGTAGAGGCGACGGAGGAGGCCGTGCTCAACGCCCTGTTTCTGGCCACGCCGGTAGATGGCCATCGGGGACGACGTGAGGCGCTGCCGGTAGAGAAGGTGCTTGAGCTGCTGCGTGGCCACGGTCGTCTGGCCCGCTGACCGACTCGCCTGCTCAGCCCTGGTCCTGGTTGCTCCGTCGGTCCCGTGACGGCCGCGTGTTGCTCAGGCCGCCTGCTCGACCGCCCGAGAGGTAGGCCACCGTGAGCAGGTGGAAGGTGGCGATGAGGGCGTTGAAGCCGCCGCCGAAGAGCGCCCAGGTGGCGGCGTAGCGACTCTGCCCTCCACCTCCGAGCAGCCAGATGAGGGCGCCGACGCTCAGCAGGCCGATAGACACGATCCGTAGCCTGCGGGCGAGGGTCGTCCATCGCGGGACGGTCAGCTTCTTCATGCGCATGCCCGTCCAGAACACGGACTGCAGGATGAAGAGCAGGCAAGACACCCCGCTGCAGACCCAGAAGACCATCTTCCACCAGTCACCCATGGGTGCTCATCCCTCTTACGCCCTTCGCAGCGCTTCCCGTACCAGGTCTTCCAGGGGACTGTCCTGTGGGAGGCCCTCTGCCGCCGCCGCAGCGGCCTTGCGCGCTTGAGGTTCCGTGTACCCCAACACCAGCAACGCGGAGATGGCGTCGTTCAGTTCAGGCCCGGCATCCGGCTGCGATGCCGTGGCGGCGACGCCGACCTCCCGGTCGGCCTTGTCCTTCAACTCGACGCACACCCGCTGGGCGATCTTGGGGCCGATCCCCTTGGTGCGGGCCAGGCCCTTGGCGTCGCCGTCCCGGATCCTTGCCCAGATTTCCTCCGGTTCGTGGCCCGAGAGCAGCGCCAGGCCGTGGGCGGGGCCGATCCCGGCCACTCCCTGGAGGGCGAGAAACAGGCCCCGTTCTTCCTCGTCGATGAACCCGAAGAGCCGCGGCTTGTCCTCGTGCATCTTCACGAAGCCCCACAGTCGGGCGGGGGAGCCCGCCGCGGGGAGGCGTTCCGAGGTGCGAAGGCTGACCTCGGCCCTGTAGCCGATCCCCGCGACCTCCAGCACGACGGCGGTGGGGGTCTTTGCGACCACATGGCCCTGGAAGTAGTCGTACATCGAACCGTCGTGGGTTGTCGCCGGCGCCGCGGGCGCACGGCGGTCTCTCGGATCAACTCTGACGCAGACTGACGCCGAACTCCGTAAGCCTCGACAGTAGCTCGTTCAGCGACGTCGAGCCGAAGTTCTTCAAGGTCAGGAGGTCGCTCTCAGTGTGGCGCATGAGATCGCCCACGGTGACCGCCTTCAGTTGGGCGAGGGCCTTGCGGCACCTCACGGAGAGATCCAGGTCGGCGAGGACCTTGGTGATTACCGACGGGTCCACTCCCGGCGGGACCTCCACCGGCGGCATGGGCTTGCTCTGCGCCGGAGGGGCCTCGGGGATCGGGTCCTGCTCCAGGTCCATGCCGAGACGCAGCCCCTTCGATTCCAGGAGCGCGTTGATCTCCGACAAGCTGGTCTCGCCGAAGTTCTTGTAGGTGAGGAGCTCGGCCTCCGTCTTCATGACCAGATCACCGAGGGAGTCCACGCCCATCTTGGAGAGACAATTCCGGGCCCTGACGGACAACTCGAAGTCGCTGATGGGGATTCGTAGGAGCTGGTTTCGTTTGTCGTGGCGACGCTCAATGTCCTCGTCGAAGCGCATGTTGAGGGACGCCTCGGCGTCCTTCAGGTAGCCGTTTGCGCGGGCGTGATTCGGGAACGCCCGCAGCACCGCCTTGTACAGAGACACGGCTTCTTGGAACTCGGAGTGATCCTCCAGCAGGACGCCGTAGTTCAGCATGGCGTGCACGTCCATGGGGCGCAGGGCCGCCAGCCGCTTGTAGTACTCCATGGCCTCTTCGTCGTCGCCGCCCAGGTCGTGCTGGTACGCCAACCGCAGGAGGGAACCACGATGTCCGGGGTCCATCTCCAGCGCCTTGAGGTAATGGGACTTGGCGGTTCGGTAGTCGCCCTCGGCCTCGGCTGAGCGGCCATGGACGTAGGCTCCCACAGGTCCGTCCTTGATCTCCTGCGGGGCTTCCCCGAGCGCAGCCTCCGCCTTCTCGATAGCGTGGTCGAAGATCAGCGCGTCAAGGTAGAGGGCATAGACCCTCGGTTCGGACTGCAGGGCCGGATGGCCGGCGAGGTCCTCAGCCGCAAGATCCGGACGGCGCATGGCAATGCGCTCGTCCTTGGAGACGCTCCCCTTCAGACAGCACTCCGCTCTCGCGAAGGAGACCGCGCCGTCGGGGCTGTCTACCTGCTCCAGCAGCTCCCACGCTCGGTGGTACTGAGCGAGCATCCAGCGAGCGAGCCCCTCGACACGAGGGTCGTGCGATCCGGAAGCCAGCTCTCGCTCCAACTCCCCGCGTAGCGGTGGATGAACGAGAACGGCTCGCTTGATGTCGAGGAGAGCCCCCACGGCCGGTGAGTTCTCCTTGGTCCAACTCCAGACGTCGATTTCCGGGATGGTGTCGGTTGCCGTCATGTACCCCTCGCGCTCTACTAGATTCTGAAAGCTCGCTCCGCCCTCCAGGTGCGATGGAAGCGGCGGAAGCGCCCCATCTTGAGATGCCCTGCGGCCATTTCAAGATGGCGGATCGCTCAGGGCCGGGGTCGGGTCGAAAGGGGGCCGTTCCTCAGGTCGTTGTTGGGGCTCTGGCCCGGGGTTACAGTAGCCGGCGCCCATCCACGGCCGAGTTGGTCCGGGTGGCGCTAACATTCTGTCCTGCAAGGGCTTGGGTTCGGGCCATCGTAGCTGTTCCCATCGGCCGCCCCGGCGGAAACGGGGCCCCCGGCAAAGACAATGCTCGAGTCGATCAGTTCAGGCTTTCAGAATCTGATCCGCAACCTTGGCGGAAAGGGCCGTCTTACGGAGGCCAACGTCAAGGAGGCGCTCCGCGAGGTCCGGCTTGCCCTGCTGGAGGCCGACGTCAACCTCGGAGTCGCTCGAGACTTCATCAAGTCGGTCAAGACCCGCGCTCTCGGCGAGGACGTGATCTCCGGGGTCGACCCGGGGCAGATGATCATCAAGATCATCAGCGACGAGCTGGTGGACCTCATGGGGCCGGAGGCGGCTCCGTTGGAATTCCAGGCCTCTCCGCCCACCGTCGTCTTGATGGCAGGTCTGCAAGGCGCCGGTAAGACCACCACCTGCGGCAAGCTGGCTCATCATCTCAAGAAGTCGGGCAAGCGCGTGATGCTGGTGGCCGCTGACCTGCAGCGCCCCGCGGCGGTGGAACAATTGAAGGTCCTGGGGGCGGAGTTGGACGTTCCTGTTCACGCCGGGACCGGGAAGTCGCCGCCCGAGGTCTGCGCTGCGGCTGTTGATCGAGCCCGCAGAGAGTCCATCGACGTCGTCATTCTGGATACGGCGGGTCGCCTCCACGTTGACGACGAGTTGATGGGCGAGGTCGCGGAGGTCGCGCGGCGGACGGACCCGCACGAAGTGCTGCTGGTCTGCGATGCCATGACTGGTCAGGACGCCGTCAACTCCGCCAAGGCGTTCAACGACCGGCTCGAGCTGACCGGCGTGATCCTCACCAAGCTGGATGGCGACGCCCGAGGTGGCGCCGCGCTCTCCGTCAAGGCGGTGACCGGCAAGCCCATCAAGTTCGTTGGTATGGGAGAGAAGCTGGACAAGCTCGATCCCTTCTACCCGGACAGGATGGCGGAGCGCATCCTCGGCATGGGGGACGTGGTGAGCCTCGTCGAGAAGGCCCAGGAGGTCATCGACGAGGAAGAGGCTCAGGCCCAGGCCGAGAAGATGTTCCTCGGGTCCTTCACGCTGCAGGACTTCCTCGACCTGCTGGTCAAGGTGCGCTCCATGGGGCCCGTGAAGGATCTGCTCGGGATGCTGCCGGGTGTGGGTCAGCAGATGGCCGGCATGGACTTCGACGAGCGTGAGTTCGATCGAAACCAGGCCATCATTCGCTCCATGACCCTCAAGGAGCGTACGTTCCCCGAGATCCTCAACGTGTCGCGGCGACAACGAATCGCCTGCGGCGCGGGGGCCTCACTGGACCAGGTCAACGGACTGCTGAAGAACTTCAAGATGATGAAGAAGCAGATGCAGTCCATGAAGAAGATGGGGTTCCTCGGCAACCTCATGGACCCGACAAAGAGCCTCCGCAAGGGGAAGCAGGACGAACTCGCTCGCATGCAGGCCATGGGCGTCAACCCGATGGACATGGGCCAGGTGAAGGCGTTCAAGCAGCAGGTCCAGCGAGAGAAGGCGAGGAAGGCCCGCAAGGAAAAGGCTCGTAAGAAGAGAAAGAAGAGGCGCTGATCGGCGCGCGGCTGGTCGACGTACCAAGGACCTTCAAGGAGAAGAGACACATGGCTGTGAGGATTCGACTGACACGCATCGGCAGGATGCACCGACCGTTCTATCGCATCGCTGCGTTCGACAGCCGCACTCGTCGCGACGGGCGCGCGCTGGAGTATCTCGGCTACTACGATCCGCTGTTGACCACCGGGCAGCGCGTCAAGCTCGACAAGGAGAAGGCGGAGGCCTGGATCGCCAAGGGCGCGACCCCTTCAGAGACGGTGGCGTCGTTCCTGCGTGAGTCTGGGGTCGCCTACAAGAAGACCTCGCGCAACCGTGACCGGAACCGGGCGCGAGCAGCCAAGCGCAAGGCTGCCAAGGCCAAGAACGGCTAACTCAACGGGGAATCCACCGTGTGCGGGAGGGTGCCATGTCAGCGAAGACCTTGCTCGATACCTTGAAGGCGTCCTTCGGCGGTCCCGCCGAATTGGACGAGCCGCGTCCGTTGGAGCAGATCCTGCTCCTGATCCTCGCCAACCGCTCTGATATGCGGAAAGCGCGGACCGCGATGCAGCGCCTGGAGTCGGAGTACGTGGACTGGAACGAGGTGCGCGTCACCTCTTCCTATGAGTTGGCCAAGTGGCTTCGTCCTCTCGGCGCCAAGAAGGCCCAGGATAAGGCCGAGCAGGCCAAGGAACTGTTGACCACGGTCTATAACCGGTTCAACAAGCTGAACCTGGACTTTCTTCGGAAGGACGGCAAGAGCGCCGCAGAGGCGAGGAAGCGGGAGCGCTTCCAGACGTACCTCCAGGACAAGAGCCTGGCCCTGCACGTCATGATGTCCCTGCATGGGACGGAGAAGCAGCCCCTCCTGGTGACAGGCGGCCTGCCGCGGATGTTGCAACGACTCGGCGTCCTCAAGGGCAAGTCCAATACGGTCACGGCGACCCGCGCAAAGCTGCTCAGCATGTATCAGGCGGAGGATGTCCTCACGCTTCAGTGGTGCCTGTATTCGTTGCTGGAGGCCCACTGCCACGTGCGGAGCCCGGACTGCCCGGACTGTCCTGTGCTGAAGATGTGCCCGACGGGAAAGGTGGAGAGCAAGAAGCGAATTGCAGCGGCCGCCGCGGCCAAGCAGGCGGCGGCCAAGCAGGCGGCCAAGCAGGCGGCCAAGGAGCGCGCTGCGGCGAAGAAGGCCGCGGCGAAGGAGAAGGCGGCAGCGAAAAAGGCCGCGGCGAAGGAGAAGGCGGCAGCGAAAAAGGCGGCAGCGAAAAAGGCCGCGAAGAAGAAGGTGGCCAAGAAGGCCGCGAAGAAGAAGGTGGCCAAGAAGGCCGCGAAGAAGAAGGTGGCCAAGAAGGCCGCGAAGAAGAAGGTGGC
>CAZDQF010000006.1:63535-101112 GCA_964507445.1 uncultured Isosphaeraceae bacterium | reverse complement strand
GGCCAAGAAGGCCGCGAAGAAGAAGGTGGCCAAGAAGGCCGCGAAGAAGAAGGTGACCAAGAAGGCCGCGAAGAAGAAGGTGGCCAAGAAGGCCGCGAAGAAGAAGGTGGCCAAGAAGGCCGCGAAGAAGAAGGTGACCAGAGGTCGTTCCGGCAGGTCGAGTTCTCGTCGGCGATGAGTCGCCTCTACCTCGCCTCTCAGTCACCGAGACGCAGGGAACTGTTGGCAGAATCCGGCCGTCCGTTCGAGTCGCTGGATCTGGACGTGGATGAGATGGTGGAGGAGGAGTTGCCTCCCGAGGCCTACGCTCGGTGTCTCGCGGAGCGCAAAGCCATGGCGGGTGCGGCCACTCTCAGCGCGGGCTGGGTCCTGGGCGCGGACACCATCGTCGTCGTTGGTGGACGCATCCTGGGCAAGCCGGCGAGCCGGGACGAGGCTCGGGCCATGCTGGGCCGTCTCTCGGGCACCCGTCACGAGGTGATCACGGGGGTGTGCCTGTGCGATGCGGGTACCGGAGCGAGAATCGTGGAGGCGGGAGTGACGGAGATCGTCATGCGCCCCATGGACCCGGCGGAGGTGGACGCCTACGTTGACTCGGGAGAGAGCGACGGGAAGGCCGGAGCCTACGCCATCCAGGAAACGGGGGACCGGTTCGTAGAGAGGATCGACGGCTCCTACACCAATGTCGTCGGTCTCCCCATGGAGTTGCTGGATCGGATGCTCCAGGAGGCCGGGGTTGAGTGACGCCCAGCGAGCGGCCGCCCTGTGCGGGGTGATCCTGGTGTTGCTCGGAGTGGCCCTGTTCGCGGGCGCAGACAGGCAGCCGCTCCCCGGATTGGGGGCGGACGCGCCGGTGGTCGGGCGACCCCTGGATGTCGCTGGCCTGGGGCGCGATCCACGTTTCCATCATGTCCGGTCTACGACCGATGCGGAGCGGGAGGAGGCCAGGAGGGCAGAGGTGCGTGAGCGGTTCGACGCAGAGCTGGTCGGCGATCCGTGGCCGACCAAGCTCCGTACGGTCATGGTCCATCCCCTCGCCGGAGATCCACCGACGGACGCAGGAGAAGAGGGCCCCCCCTGGCATCTGGTGGTGGGCGAAGACGGTGTGGTGCTCGCGACGGAGCGACTGCGTCGCGGGCGGCGCGGCGTGCCTTCGTGGGTCCCAGCTGCTGCGGGGAGCTCGGCGTTACATGTGTTGGTGCCGCGGGCGGCCAGGATGCCTCCTGAGAGGCGACGTGCGTTGGCGGATCTGTTCTGGTGGCTGGAGCGTAGACTGGGACGACGCTCTACGGTGCTGCTGGCGTCTGATGTCCCTGGTGTGAGGGCGCCCTTCCCGGCGGGAGCCGTACGTGCGTACTTTCAACCGGAGGAGATCAGGTGAGACGAATCGTACTTCTCGCATCCGGGCTCTGGTTGCTCGGAGCTTGCGCCTCCGTGCCCCATGAACCGTCTCCCGAGCCTCGGACGGGTAAGGGGGTGGGCTCCCATCCGGCCCCCAGGGTCAGCGAGGACGGGGTTCGACGCTGGCCTGGCAACGTGGAGGGTGTCTCGATCCGCGTGCGAGTCGCCTCCACCCGGGAGCAGCACTACCGGGGATTGACGGGCGTCAGGCTCGCGGCGGACGAAGGCATGTTGTTCGTGTATGCCGGGCCCAAGCAGGATCGCGGCTTTTGGATGAAGGGTTGCGTCATGGCCCTCGACATCGCCTGGCTCTCGGACGACCTGCGTGTGACGAGAATTGACACGCTGCCCGCGCCTCGTCCCGATGAGACGGATGGCACCATGCCGCGGGCGTCGTCGCCTGGGCCGGTGCGGTACATCCTCGAGATGCCGGGCGGGTGGTTTGAGCGGCACGGCCTCAAGGCCGGAGCCCGGGTTCGTGTGCCGACAGAGCTCCTGGTCGACGAGGGGCGGTGAGCCATGAATCGAGCGGCGTTCCTCGTCTTCCTGTCACCGCTGGTCCTCATCGCAATCGGGGTGGGCTATGTACAGGCGACCCGCCATTCCGGGACACGTGGGGCCGAAGATGTGCCCGGCGAGGCGCTGTACAGGGAGGTGCTTCAGAGTGTGCGCGATCGCTACGTGGTGGTCCCCGAGGACGACCGCCTCGTCTACGGTGCCGCCCGGGGAATTGTCTCAGAACTCGACGTCCATAGTCGGGTCTATGACGACGGTGAGTGGGCGCAACACAGCTTGCGTAGCGCGGGCAAGTACGCAGGGATCGGTATCGTCATCGGCAAGCTGAGGGGGCGGTTGAGCGTCCTCGAAGCCGTGCCTCGCGGGCCAGCTGCGCGAGCCGGGGTCCGACACGGCGACCGGATCCTGGCCATCGATGGTGGGCCGGTGGATGACGCCCTCTCGTTACCCGAATTCGGGAAACGGCTTCGCGGTGAGGTGGGGTCGGATGTGCGCCTCAGGGTCGTGGGCCTCGACGCAACAAGCGAGCGCGAGGTGGTCGTGACCCGAGGGCTGGCCCCCGAGCGTCTGGCCTACGGCTACCCGCTGGAGTCCGATTCATCCGTCGGGTACGTGCACGTGGAGTCGTTTCGACAGACCACCCTGGAGCAGTTCGACGAGGCCGTCGAGGCCTTGCTCTCGCAGGAGATCCAGTCCCTGGTGTTGGACCTGCGTGGGAACCTCGGAGGGAGTTTCGACGCCGCGGTCTCTCTCGTGGATCGGTTCGTGCGTGCGGGGGTGATCGTGAGGACCCAGGGGCGGACTTCTTCTCGGCCGCGCGAAGCCTCCTCGGAGACCCCGTATGCCAGCATCCCGCTCGTGGTCCTTGTGGACGGCTACTCTGCCAGCGCATCGGAGATCGTCGCCGGGGCGTTGCAGGATCATGCCCGGGCGATCCTCGTGGGAGAGCGCACGTTCGGCAAAGGGGTCGTACAGGAAGTCGCGAAGTTTCGAAGCGGCTGGCCGGGCGGGCTCAAGCTCACCACCGCTCACTACTTCACGCCTGCGGGCAGGTCCATCGAGCGCTCCATCGGCCTCGATCGGTCGCGGCGCCACCGCGGTGGGATCGAGCCCGACGTTCTGGTGAAGATGACCCCGCGCCTTGCCTCCGATCAGGAGCGGCAGGAGTGGTACGGTCGAATGGGGATGCACCGTCAGCGGGGGCGATACGCCCCACGGGTCAGGCGGATCCTCCGCGACCAGGAAACGGATCCGTTTGAAGACCTGCAGCTCGAGGCTGCTCTGGCCCTGTTCGCGGACGGTTGGGATGGTGACCGCAAGCTCGGTGGCTGAGGAGTTCGCGTCGTGCTGACGTTGGGAATCGAGACCTCCTGTGATGAGACGGCGGTGGCCGTGGTCAAGGACGACAGCGTGGTGCTCTCTTCCGTCGTCGCCTCCCAGGCCGCCCGCCACGCGCCGTTTGGTGGGGTCGTCCCGGAGATCGCGGCCAGGGAGCACGTCACGGCGCTGGTCCCGGTGCTCGACCGCGCCCTTTCGGAGGCCGGTTGTGAGCGGAGCGACATCAAGCTGATCGCGGTGACGGAGCGTCCCGGGCTGGTCTCTGCGTTGCTCTCGGGCGTGGCCGCGGCCCAGGCCTTGGGCGTCGCTTTCGGGGTCCCGGTGATGGGCGTCAACCACGTGGAGGCGCATCTCATCGCCCCGTTCCTCGCATCAGGGGAGGCGCCGCGTTGGCCACTGCTGTCTCTTGTCGTCAGCGGCGGGCACACCCACCTGTTCCTCTCACGGTCGGACGAGGATCACAGGTTGCTCGGAGCTACCAGGGACGACGCGGCGGGGGAGGCCTTCGACAAGGTGGCCAAGCTCCTGGACCTCGGATATCCGGGGGGGCCCGTGATCCAGCGTTCCGCCGAGGGGGGAGATCCCGAGGCCGTGGCCTTCAAGCGGCCGTACCTGGCTCCGGATTCGCTGGATTTCTCCTTTTCCGGTCTCAAGACAGCCGTCCTCTACCATTGTTTTGGCCAGACGCCGGACGGCAAGCCGGGGGGCGACCGGTTGAAGGAAGGACTTCGCGTCGAGGATGTGGCGGCGTCATTCCAGGCATGCGTCGTGGACGTGCTCGACCGGAAGCTGAGACGAGCGTCCCAACAGACAGGTATCAAGAGGGTTGCCGTCGGCGGGGGGGTGGCTTGTAACGGCCCCCTGAGGGATCGCTTGCGCGCGACGGCGGAGACCTTGGGGTGGGAGCTGCTCATCGCTCCGCCCGAGTACTGCACCGACAACGCGGCCATGGTGGCCGCCCGGGGAGCGCAGCTGTTCCGGGCCGGTGGCGGGCGGATCGCGGGGCTACAGGTGCAGGCCAGGGCGACATGGCCCCGTGTCGAGTCTTCCGGTCTGGGGACACCCGGTTAGGATCCACCTCCGGGAGTCGACGGGGGCGTCCAGGGCGCTCCGGGGGCGGTGTGGTTTTCGTGACCCGGCGGGGTTGCGGCCCGCCCGGCGAGACTCCGCACGGAGACACGGATGCAGCAGGGAATCCAAGCCAGGCTCGTGCTCGAGGATGGCTCCATCTTCAACGGTCGTTCCTTTGGCGCCACCGGAGAGTCCGGCGGGGAGGTCGTGTTCAACACCTGTCTGTCCGGATATCAGGAGGTCATCACGGACCCGTCCTATTGCGGACAGATCGTGACCATGACCAGCCCCCTGATCGGGAACTACGGGGTGAACCTAGAGGATGAAGAGCGTTCCGTGCCCTTCCTGTCCGGATTCGTCGTCCGTGAGTTGTCCCGCATCACCAGCAACTTCAGGAGCAGTGAGGATCTCCACTCCTACCTGAAGCGGCACGACGTCATCGCCATGGAGGGGGTGGACACCCGCGCTCTGACGCGCCGTCTCCGAACCCAGGGTGCCCTCAAGGGACTCATCACGACCGAGCCCGGCGACGCCCGGGAGCTGGTGTCCCGACTCGCGCAGGTGCCGGACCTGGAGGGACGGGACCTGGTCAGGGAGGTCACGAGAGGCCGGCGGATCGAGTGGGCCGAGGGATACGCAGAGCGATTCATGCCGACCGTGGCAGTGGGTGGGGACGCCGCCCCCCACTGCGTCGTGCTCGACTTCGGAGCCAAGCGGAACATCTTCCGTTCGCTCGTGGCCGCGGGATTCAGGGTGACGGTGCTGCCGGCTTCGGCGACCGCGGACGAGATCCTGGGGGAAGCCCCCGATGGCGTCATGCTGAGTAACGGCCCCGGGGACCCGCGGGTCCTCACCTACGCCATCGACACCGCCCGTGAGCTCCTCGGCAAGGTGCCGATCTTCGGGATCTGCCTCGGTCATCAGATCCTGTGCGCCGCCATCGGTGCGCGCATCTACAAGCTGAAATTTGGCCATCACGGCGGTAATCAGCCGGTCAAGGACTTGAGGACGGGGGTCGTGGAGATCACCTCCCAGAACCACGGCTTCGCGGTGGACCCGGACTCCATCGAACAGGCGGGCGGGCGGGTCACCCACATCCATCTCAATGACAACACCGTCTCTGGTTTCGAGCTGGAGGATCGGATGGCCATGAGCGTCCAGTATCATCCGGAGGCGTGCCCCGGACCTCATGATTCGGTTCATCTGTTCAGCCGCTTCCGTGCCATGGTGGACCGTTGCATGGAGCGCGCTTGAATGTCGGTCACCGCGCTCATCGGCCTGCAATGGGGGGACGAAGGGAAGGGGAAGGTCGTCGACGCGACCTCGGACTCCTTCGATCTGGTCATCCGCGCGCAGGGGGGGGCGAACGCGGGGCACACGGTCAAGGTCGGAGACACGTCCCGGGTGCTGCATCTGGTCCCGAGTGGGATGTTGTATCCGCACACCGTCGGGATCGTGGGAAACGGGGTGGTCCTCGATCCTCTCCAGCTGCTGGCCGAGGTGGATGAGCTTCGGGCCTCGGGGCACGACCTGGACGGCAGGCTGTGGATCTCTGATCGGGCTCACCTCGTGCTCCCGTATCACAAGGAGATGGACACGGCTCTTGAAGTCCTGCGTGGTGAGGGAGCCATCGGGACGACCAAGCGCGGGATCGGTCCTGCGTACATGGACAAGGCCGGCCGCGTCGGCATTCGGGCAGGAGAGCTGTCTGATCCAGACGCGCTGCGCCAACGGGTGATCGAGCAGGTCCGGTCCAAGAACAGGCTGTTCGCGGCCCTGGACGTCGCGGCCGTCTCGCCTGATCAAGTGGCAGATGAGGTCGTCTCGGCTGCGGCGCGGCTCGCTCCTATGGTCGCTGACACGGTCTCCATGGCCAATGACGCCGTGGAGGAGGGGAGGGAGGTGCTCATCGAAGGGGCGCAGGGTAGCCTCCTGGACGTGGACTTGGGCACTTATCCCTATGTGACCTCCAGTAACTGCCACCTCGGAGGGCTCCTCTCCGGGTCCGGTCTGGCACCTCGGGTATTAGATCGTGTCGTCGGCGTCGCCAAGGCGTACTGTACGCGCGTGGGCGCCGGTCCGTTCCCTTCGGAGGATCACGGCGACGCCGGGCAGCAGATTCGCGACAAGGGCCACGAGTACGGCAGCACCACCGGGCGACCTCGGCGTTGCGGCTGGTTGGACGTGGTCGCGCTTCGATTCGCGATCCGCACGAACGGAGTCGACGAGATCGCTCTCACCAAATCGGACGTCCTCTCGGGACAGCCGACCATCCGAATCTGCACGGGATACGATGTCGACGGCGCGGAGACGACGGCTCTCCCCGCTGGGAAGGGGCTGGAACACGCCCGCCCCGTCTACAGAGAGTTCCCGGGTTTTGACGAAGAGATATCCGGGGTGGGACATTTCGACCAGCTCCCCGGGGCGCTGAAGCAGGTCATCGAGTTTGTGGAGGAGACTTGCGGCGCACGGGTCAGTCTGGTTTCGACCGGCCCTGAACGTAAGCAGACCCTGCATCGATGAGCGGCGGATTGGACACTAACGGCTTGCGGCACATCGCCATCATCATGGATGGCAACGGTCGTTGGGCTGAAGCGCGAGGGCTGGCGCGGACCCGCGGGCACCGCATGGGCGTGGACTCCGTTCGGGAAGTGGTGACGGAGTGCGCAAGGAGCGACCTCCCGTGGTTGACCCTGTTCGCGCTCTCCACGGAGAACTACCGGTCAAGACCGAGGCCCGAACTCCGCACCCTCATGGCCTTGCTGCGGCGGTTCATGATCCGCGAACGATCGACGTTCATGCAGAATCGTGTTCGGCTGCGCACAGTCGGTCGAGTCGATGAGCTCCCGCCAGCGGTCGTCAAGGAGATCAGGGAGACGGAGGCGCTCACGGCCGGGAACGACGGGATGGTGCTGAGCCTGGCCTTGAACTACGGCGGCCGACAGGAACTCCTGGACGGTGCTCGACGGCTGGCGATGGAGGCCATGAAGGGGCAGCTCGAGCTGTCGAGCATCAGCGAGGACGATCTGGCCAGGAACCTGGATGACGCTTCCATGCCCGATGTGGATCTGGTGGTTCGGACGGCCGGTGAGATGAGGCTATCCAACTTCCTGCTGTGGCAGGTGAGTTACGCGGAGATCTTCGTCACGGAGACTTGCTGGCCCGACTTCCGCTCTTCCAGCCTGGAGGAGGCGGTGATCGCCTATCGAGCGCGGACTCGACGCTTCGGTGGGCTGGTCAGTGGGGAGCAGCGTTGACCCATCGCCAAGCCCGATTCCTGCTCGGGCCTTTGTTGCTGGCGGCGGTCGTCGGTGTGTTCTTCGCCGACAAGAGCTTCCAAACTCCCGTCCTGACGCCGCTGATCGTGGTCGCCCTCGCCGCGGCGGCGCTCATCGAGTATCGGCGGTTGTTCGGCCCCCGTCTCACCGGCTACCGAGGCGCCGCTCTGTTCGCCGGGGGCAGCCTGTTCCTCGTGACGCTGGTGGTCTGGCCGGCGGACCTCGTGTGGCTGTGGAGCGCCGGGCTCGCGGGGGTCATGTGCGGATTCGCCGGGCTGATGCGCGGCCGGTGGCGCGGCGGTGTATGCGAAGACGACCTGACCTCCCTGGGGGCCATCGCCCTGGCCTGGATCGTCGTCATCGCCCCGGCCGCCTTCATGGTCGCGACCCTGAAGCTAACCAATGGGTTGGAGTGGATCGTGACCATGGTGGTGGGTTCGAAGTTGAATGACATCGGCGGTTATGTGGTCGGCTCCGCCCTGGGCCGGCGCAAACTGTGCCCGGGTATCAGCCCGAACAAGAGCGTGGAGGGGGCCGTGGCGGGGGCGCTCCTCGGAGTGGGCGGCGTCGTGGCGCTGGCCTCCTTCCTCGACCCCGGGGCTCCCTGGATCTCTCCATGGCAAGCGGTGATCTTCGGCGCCCTCCTGTCTGTGGCGACGCAGTTCGGAGACCTGTTCGAGTCGCAGCTGAAGCGCTCGGCTGGGGTGAAGGACTCCGGGGCCCTGATCCCCGCGTTCGGCGGCATCCTGGACCTGGTGGACAGCCTCATCTTCGCTGCCCCCGTGGGGTATGCTGTGGCCTCCGCTTGGTTGGGCTGACATGAGCGAACGCACTGTCCCATTCCGCGATCTGGAGGAGGAGCGACTGCTGTTCGGCAGCCTCGACCGCAACCTCCATCTCCTGCGGCGCCTCTACAACGTGGACGCCGTGAGTCGTGGGGGCGTCCTCAAGTTGACCGGAGATCCGGAGGCCCTCGTCGAGGCGGCGCGCGTGGTGGAGGAGGCCCTCGCCTTGATCCGTGGTGGCCCCCCGCCGGACGTGGACGCCGTGGAGCGGATCTTCCGTCGGCGCGGCGCCGAAGAAGAACCCGCGACGTCGCCGACGGTCGCGGTCCGATCGCCGGTCGAGCCACGGACGGAGCGGCAGGCTCAGTACATCGCCGCCATCCGCGACAACACCATCACCTTCGCCGTAGGACCCGCTGGATCCGGGAAGTCGTTCCTCGCCGTGGCCATGGCCGTGGCCTACCTGAAGAAGGGCACCTTTCGCCGGATCGTGCTCTGCCGGCCCGCGGTGGAGGCTGGCGAGAGCCTGGGGTTTCTCCCGGGAGACATGGCGTCCAAGGTAGACCCGTACCTGAGACCGCTCTACGACGCGTTGCACGCCCTCCTGCCGCGCGCTCAGCTGGAGCGATACATGGACGAGGGCGTGATCGAGATCCTGCCGCTGGCCTACATGCGCGGGCGCACCCTGGATCACGCGTGCATCATCCTGGACGAGGCGCAGAACACGACCGACACTCAGATGAAGATGGCCCTGACGAGGCTAGGGGCCAATTCCAAGATGATCGTGACGGGGGACATCACACAGATCGACCTCCCCCGTTCGGTGTCATCGGGCCTGGTGAGCGCCCGGCGGGTCCTGGCTTCCGTGGACGACGTGGCCTTCGTCCACCTGTCCAGGTCGGACATCGTTCGTCACCCGGTCGTGGCCGCGGTCGTGCGGGCGTACAGTCGAGCGGAGGAATCGGATCGACGCGACGCGAAGGATCGCCTGGGCCTTGGGGATGACGGAGGGCCGTCGGGCTCAGGACGATGAGGCGGTGGGCTGTGACCTGGCCCCGTCGGTCGGAGGGTCGCGGCGTTCATCGCGGCCGACGGTCTTCTCGGAGTCGGTCTCCATGGACGTAACGGTCCAGTGTGACGCTGTCGCCGTGGACCCGGGGCTGGTGTTGTCCGTGGCGTCGGCGGTGTGCCGTGGAGAAGGCGACGCTGCGCTCGACGTTGAGTTCGTCATCATCGGCGACGCTGAGAGCCTGCGCGTGAACCGCGCTCACCTCGGTCACGACTGGGTCACGGACGTCATCGCCTTCGACTATCGGACGGACGCCGGAAGTGAGGCGGGTCCGGAGGGCGAGGTCTTCGTGAACGCCGAAATGGCTGTCCGGGAGGCAACCGCTCGCGGGCACGACCCGCTGTCCGAACTCCTGTTTTACGTGGCTCATGGCCTGCTTCACCTGCTCGGTTACGATGACGGGACGGATGCTGAGAGGGCCGACATGCACGGATTGCAGCGTCGCTACCTCGTGGCGGCCGGGGTGACACCCCCGAAGGAAGAACTGGACTGATCACCTGGCTCCATGGACTCCAACCAACTGCCTGATGACGACACGCTGTTTCTGCGCGCGGCTCAACGAGAGTCGCTCTTGGCGCCTGAGCAGATCGAGGAGGCCAGGGAGCTGCAGGACAAGATGCAGGAGATGGGCCTGATCCCCAAGCCCATCGGTGAGATCCTGCGAGAGCGTGGGTGCCTCACCCGGGACCAGGCAGAGGAACTCAACGAGACCGTAGGAAAGGTCAAGCAGCAGTTCCGTATCCCCGGCTTCAAGCTGCTCAAGCGGCTGGGGCGCGGGTCCATGGGGACCGTGTACAAGGCGCGGCAGTTGAACCTAGACAGGCTCGTGGCCATCAAGGTGCTGGCCTCCTTCTTGTCCGAGAACGAGGCTTTCGTCAAGCGGTTCCTCAAGGAGGCGCGTGTCACCGGTCAGCTCAACCACCCGAGCATCGTCCAGGGATTCGACGCCGGGGAGCATGAGGGCACGTACTACTTCGCCATGGAGTACTGCCCCGGCCCGACCTTGCTGACTCTGTTGCAACGGGGTGGGGCCCTGGATCAGGACCGTGCCATCAACATCGCCATGCAGATGGCGAGCGGACTCCAGCACGCTCACGCGCGGGGCCTGGTGCACCGTGACGTCAAACCGGACAACATCATGATCGCCCAGGGGGGGGTGGCGAAGCTCTGCGACCTGGGCCTCGCGAAGGACGTGTCCCGTGGTTCAGGCAGCACCGAGAAAGGCGCGACGTTGGGGACACCCAACTACATCTCGCCTGAGCAGGCTCGTGGTGATGAGCATGTGGATATCCGCAGCGACATCTACTCACTGGGCGCTACGCTCTACCACATGGTCGCCGGCGTGCCGCCGTTTGACGGCCCCAACCCCACGGTGATCATGGTGAAGCACATCAATGACCCGCCGCTGCCCCCGCGATCCCGCAACCGGGAGGTGGACGCTGCGCTGCAGCCGATCATCATCAAGATGATGGCCAAGAATCCCAACGACCGCTATCAGACCCCCGCCGGATTGCTGCGCGATCTGGAGTCCCTGAGCGCGCGCCGAGCGAGTCCTCACGGTTCGGACGCAGGACCCCGTACCCGGCGCCGGCGGACCAGGCGGCGCCGCTAACCACGATCCGGTAGCATCCGGTGGTCTCAGCCTGCGGAGGTTCGTTCATGAAAACGGTCGCCACGGTCCTTGTGTTGCCTCTCCTCTGTGTCGTCGTCTTGGGCCAGGAAGCGGCCACTCACCGATCGGAGCGGATCGTCATCAAGAGCGAGGCCGTGGGACGTGACGTGGTCGTCGTCGTGCACTTACCGGCGAGCTACGACCAGCGCGAGTCGGCGCGTTACCCCGTCATCTACTTCCTCCACGGTGCCGGACGGGGCAGCGAGAAGACCTGGGAACAGCGCGGGACCATGGAGACCGTGGCCAGGTTGGTGAAGGAGGAGAAGCTCCCAGAGGTGATCGTCGTCTGTCCCCGGGACGCGGCTCGCATGTCGTTCTACGTGAACTGGAAGGGGCAGGAGAAGGAGCGCCACGCTGACTTCGTGTCAGCGGAGTTGCCCGCGTTCATCGACGCCAAGTACCGCACCCGAAGCGGACGCCGCTTCCGTGCCCTGACGGGGGACTCCATGGGTGGGTACGGGGCGCTCGTGAACGCCATGCGCAAGCCGTCCGTGTTCGGCTCCGTGTCGGCGCACGAACCCGCGATTTACCCGGAGGACGTAGAGGCACTCCCCAGTTGGATCAGGAGCGGCCGGCGGGGCCGGGTGAGCATCCTGGGGCGGTTGTTCGGGGACCCCATCGACCAGGACTACTGGTTGAAGCACAACGTCTTTCACATCGCCAGGACCGCCAAGGCCGGCGCGTTCAAGGATCTCCCGATCTACTTCGATGTCGGCGAGCGTGATCGGTACGGCCTGTACGAGACCTGTCCCGCGTTCTCCAAGCTGCTCACTGAGAAGGAGATCGAACACACGTTCCACTTGAGATCCGGGGGACACGGGGCCAGGTTCTTCGCCGAGAGCGTCCCGTCGTCGCTGGAGTTTCACGGGCGGCACTTCGCTGCCGCCATGAAGGCTGCAGAGGGCAAAGAGAAGGACCGTTGACGGAAGGGTCAGGTCCCCTGGCCGGAGACCTCGCGGATCGCCAGGAGGTTCTCAAGCAGGGGGCGCAGATCGGTCAACAGCAGCGCGTTGTCGGCGTCGGAGCGCGCGCGGGCCGGATCCTCGTGCACCTCGAAGAAGAAACCGTCCGTCCCCACCGCGGCGGCCGCTCGAGCGAGGTACGGGACCATGGTGCGGTCACCGCCGGATCGTTCTCCGTGGCCCCCCGGCTGCTGAACGGAGTGCGTGGCATCGAAGATCACCGGCACGCCCAGGCCGCGAATCTGCGGCAGCGCGCGGAAGTCGTTGACGAGGGTGTTGTAGCCGAAGCTGACCCCACGCTCCGTGATGGTCACCTTGTCACAGCCCGCTGCGTGCAGCTTGCCCACCAGCGGCTTGACATCACCCGGTGCGAGGAACTGCCCCTTCTTCACGTTGATGATCCGTCCGGTGCGCGCGGCTGCGAGGAGGAGGTCGGTCTGGCGGCAGAGGAAGGCTGGGATTTGCAGAATGTCCGCCACCTCGGCGGCGGCGGCGCATTGATGGGCCTCGTGGACATCTGTGAGGATGGCCACGTCCTGGGTCTCCTTGACCCGGCTGAGGATTCGCAGCCCTTCCTCCATTCCCGGGCCTCGGTAGCTACGGGTGCTCGATCGGTTGGCCTTGTCGAAAGACGCCTTGAACGCGAAGCAGACGGGTAATCCCTCGAGTTGCCGCTTCACGGCTTCCGCCTGCCTGAGGGTCGCGTCTTCTTCTTCGACGATGCACAGTCCGGCTGTGACGAAGAGGGGGTTGCCGGGGCCAATGGCGATGCGGCCATCAATCACGGGGGTGACATTCGTGTGCATGGTCAAGTTGCCCTCTCGGGTGCGATGATGGACGCGGCCCGATGTCGGATGGAGATTCGGATCGGTGTCGTTCCGCACGGATCACCGTCCGCCTGTACAGGGACCCCTGTTCCGTTCTGAGCGGAGATGAGCAAGTCGCGGCCACGTTCGTAGCCCACGATCGCGGGTGAGCCTCTGCGCTTGCGCACGATGCTTGCTCCGATTCGCAGGAGCGCCCTCCGGTCGGGTCGCTGTAGCAACATGGCGTCCAGGAGACCGTCGTCCGGCCTGGCTTCCGGGCAGGCGGCGAACCACCCTCCGTAATTGCGGGTGTTGGAGGCGATGACGCTGTAGACGGGAGACTGGACGGTGACCCCGTCGATGGACACCTGCAAGGCCGGCAGGTTCAGCCGACACACGGCTCCCAGGGCGGAGATGCCCATGCGCGCCGCCTTCATGGGGCCCGGTCTGATCCCCTGTACGACCTGCCCGTCGAACCCCACACCCACCATCGCGAGGAAGCTCCCTCTCCCTTCGATGTGTCCGACGTCGATCTGACGTACCTGGCCGCGTGCGATCTCGTCCGCAGCGCCGCGGGGGTCCAGAGGTATGCCCAGTTCACGAGCGACCACGTTGGCGGTGCCGCGGGGTACAAGACCCACGGGCACCTGGGGGCTGGTCGCCGAGATGACTCCTCGCAGGGTCCCGTCCCCGCCTACGGCCACGATGGCGTTCACTCGTGCCTCCGCCTCGGCGATGATCCGGGCAGCTTCCTCGGCGCTGCCGGTGAGCTGCAGGTCGACCTCTACCGACTGGTCCTGGAGCCGCGAAGCCACCCGATCGGCGTCGCGGCGGACTCCACGGCGGCCAGCCTGGCCGTTGACGATCATGAGGACGGAGGTCACGCAAATACGGTAGCACTCTGGGGAGCGTTGGGCAGGGTGGTTGAGCCTGGGCCTCGGCTGTGGAAGGATCACCTAACGGGAAGGCACTCATGAGCGACACCCTCGAGAAGCACTACCGGGCGGCAGACGTGGAGGCCCGTTGGAATCGGGCCTGGGAGGAAGGTGGCTGCTTCAAGCCCGAAGCCGTCTCCGAAGGCAAGGGCACCTTCGTGGTGGTGATCCCGCCTCCGAACGTGACGGGGGCCCTGCACATGGGGCACGCCCTGAACAACACCCTGCAGGACATCCTGGTCCGCTTCGAACGGATGCGCGGTAAGCGAGCCCTCTGGGTCCCGGGGACGGATCACGCTGGCATCGCCACACAGAACGTCGTCGAGCGTGCGCTCGCCAAGGAGGGCAAGAGCCGTGACGAGATCGGTCGGGACGCGTTCATCGAGCGGACATGGGAGTGGAAAGAGCAGTACGGCGGGCGCATCATCGAGCAGCTGAAGCGCCTGGGCGCCAGCTGCGACTGGGACCGTTTACGGTTCACCATGGACGAAGGGCTGTCTCGGGCGGTCCTGGAGGCGTTCGTGCGTCTCTACTCCAAGGGGCTGATCTACCGCGGCGAGAGGCTGATCAACTGGTGCCCCCGTTGCCTGACCGCCCTCTCTGACGAAGAGGCGGAGCCCGCTGAGGAGGCGGGGCGCTTCTACCACCTCAAGTACCCGGTGAAGGGTGAGCCCGGTCGCTTCATGGTGGTCGCGACCACGCGACCGGAGACGATGCTCGGTGACACGGCCGTGGCCGTTCACGGCAGTGACGATCGGTACCAGGAGTTGATCGGCAAGTCGGTGGTGCTGCCGCTGGTCGATCGCGAGATCCCCATCGTCGCGGACGATCACGCGGACCCGACCAAGGGGTCCGGTGCGGTGAAGATCACTCCTGCCCACGACTTCAACGACTTCGAGGTCGGGAATCGCCATGGGCTCGAGCGCATCAACATCCTGACCGAGGATGCCCGTATCAACGACCACGGGGGGCCCTATTCCGGGCTGGATCGATTCGAAGCTCGCAAGCGAATCGTCGCGGACCTGGAGGCTCAGGGGCTGCTCGATGAGGTCGAGGATCGCGACATACCGCTCCCGAGGTGTTACCGATGCAGCACCGTCGTTGAGCCGTACCTCTCCAAGCAGTGGTTCGTGAAGATGCGTCCGCTGTTGGAGCCGGCTGCCGCTGCTGTGCACGACGGCAGTGTCCGCATCATCCCTGAACGCTATGCCCGCACCTACCTGGACTGGGTTGAGCAGTATCGGGACTGGTGCATCAGCCGCCAGATCTGGTGGGGGCATCGGATCCCGGTCTGGTATGACGAAGACGACGTCCCGGTGGCGTCCAGCGAGCCCCTGGAGATCGGCAGCCCTCATCCCGAGACCGGCAAGCCCATCGTCCGTCAGGACCCGGACGTCCTGGATACCTGGTTCTCCTCCCAGTTGTGGCCGTTCTCCGTGATGGGGTGGCCGGAGGCGGACCCGGACCTGGAGGCGTTCTACCCCACGGATGTGCTGGTGACCGGAAGGGACATCATCTACTTCTGGGTGGCCCGAATGGTGATGTGCGGGATCGAGTTCATGGGGAAGCCTCCGTTCCACACCGTATACATCAACGGCACCGTGCTCGACGATCGGGGGCGGCGCATGTCCAAGAGCCTGGGCAACGGGATCGACCCGCTGGAGATGGGGGACAAGTACGGGACCGATGCCGTACGGTGGACGCTGGCGTCGCTCACGACAGAGGGGCAGGACATCAAGTTGGCGGAGAGTCGCTTCGAGGGCGGCCGGAACTTCGTCAACAAGCTCTGGAACGCTTCCCGGTTCGTGTTGATGAACCTGGAGGGATACGAGTCTGGCTCCCCGGTCCCCGTGACCGCGCCGGAGGATCGCTGGGTCCTCTCTCGTCTCGCATCCCTGGTGGAGGGTGTCACGAGCGCAGTCGAGTCTCACCGCTTCCATGAGGCCGTCCAGAGCCTCTACGCCTTCACCTGGAATGTGTACTGCGACTGGTATCTGGAGCTCACCAAGGGACGACTGAATGACGACTCCCCCGAGGGGGCGGAGTCACGAAAGGCCGCGCAACAGACCTTGGTAAAGGTGCTGGACACCCTGCTGCGTCTGCTCCATCCGCTGGTGCCCTTCGTCAGCGAGGAGCTGAGATCTCACTTGAGGCGTCACCGGCCCGATTCAGGGGAGACGCTCATCCTGGACAGCTGGCCCGTCTACGACGAGTCCCTGTTGAACCCCGGGGCAGAGGAGGAGGTGGATCGTTTGATCTCCCTCGTCACCGCCGCTCGCGTGGTGCGAGATCGCATGGGGATCTCCTGGAAGCAGGAGCTGGAGTTCGTGGTGCGTTGCGCTGATGAGGACGTGCTGGCGACGGTTCGTGCGGTGGAGGCCCGAGCGCTCGCGTTGGGCCGGGTGAGCGGGCTCTCCGCTGGCGTGGGGGACTCCCTGGCGAAGCCGGCCACAGCGTCCACGGTGGTGGAAGACGGCATGGAGATCTTCATCCCCCTGGCGGGGCTCATCGACCTGGATGCGGAACGCGGTCGGCTGGACAAGGAGATCGCGCAGCACGAGGGCTGGCTTCGCGGCATCGACGGGAAGCTGTCCAACCAGGGGTTCGTCGCCAAAGCGCCGGCGGAGGTGGTGGAGCGTGAGCGTGAGCGCCAGGCCGAGTTGACCGCCAAGCTGACTCGCTTGCGCGCGAACCGCGACGAGATGTCCTGATCCGGCGAAGACCGGTTAGGCGGAGTCCATGAAGAAGGGGACGCCCGGTTCCGGACGTCCCCTTCTGGCACGGGGTATCTTTGGAGTCGCACGCGGGAGCGGCGGTCACGCCGGTCGCGTGCGTGGCTTCACTGCCGACTCACCCCGTCGAGTGTTCGGTCAGGTGTGAAGCCCTCCCGTACAACCACGTTCTGTCATGTCGTAACACCTCCTTTCGTCAGGGACCTGTTCCCAGCCGTCGCAGCGTGATCTCTGCCGCCGGGCAGCCCTCCTCCTCAGCGACCTGAGGAGACAGCCGCGATACGTCGCAGTCGGATCACCTCGGTGTCCCTGCCCCGAGCCTGACGCCGACCTGTATCGCTAACTCAATGATGCCGTGTCGGGCACCGGTTCTGCAAGTCCAAGCTCAGGTGCCCAAGACCTGTCCGTGAGTGATCAGATTTTGCACCCGCACCAGTTCCTCGAAGTTCGGCGTGTGGACGTGGTGTTGAATACGCGAGGATTCTCTGCGGGAAAAGGGTAGCGGCGGCGTCGCCGCAGCGAGTTCGGCCCAGGTACGTATTGGGACGCTCGTGAAGACCTGTTCGGGGGTGCCCATTTCCTCGTACCACTGCTGGATCTTGGCGCAGGTCTCATCCAGCTGTCTGCGAGCGTTCTGTAGCCGCAAACGAGAGCCGTATCGGGACTTGCCCTTGGTCTTGAGGTGTGCTGGCTGCGCCCTGCCGCTGCCGCGTTTGACGTATCGTTTGATCGCCTTGTGGGCGATGCACTCGTCCGCTTCGAACCAGCCGAGTGCGCTGGCGCCCGCCTGTACCAGGAGGATGACGTAGGACTTGGGAGAGCTGAGGTGCTCCAACCAGGATTCGGGGGTCTCGTCCTCTTCGGGTAGTCGGAGGACGGCCGGTGGAACGAAGGCGACGTCACCCTCGGCTACGAAGGCGCGACGCTTGGGCTCGAATACGAGGCGATGCTCGGTGAGCATCGCCTCGAGGAGTTCAGCTGATCGAGACCAGTGGAATCTCACGATGGGTGAGGCGTCTCGGGCGGTGGCGGAGGGCCGGGAAGCACCGGCCCTCCACGCGCAGAACGTCGCTACTTGAAGTTCTTCGCCTGACCCGGCTCCAGCTTCAACTGAAGCGTCACCACGAAGGCGTTGGATTTCTGGAACTTGATGGGGAACGCCATGGCCAGGTCCACAGTGTCGGTCTCGTGGTTCGGGATCACCCGTGTGGGCTGGCTTGCGGCCACCACCGGCGGCAGGAACTTGGTGACACGGACCGGCTCCTGCCGTCTGCCTCCGAGCTTCACGAAGGTGAAAGCCTCAGGGATGGGCTCGGGCTCTTCCTGTTTCCCCTTCTTGCCCCTGGACGCCTTCTTGCCTTTGGACGCTTTGTCCTCGGCCTCGTCCTTCGGCGGCTCCTCCGGCTCCGGGATGGAGGTGTTCTCCCAGCAGATCATGTAGTTGCCAGGTTCGAGCTTCGGTTCCACCGAGGGGACGCCGAGGTGGAGGAAGCCGACCATCACAGGGCCCTTCTGTGCCTTGGCGATGGCCTTGAGGGCCGCGTGATTCCGGAAATCGTTGGCGAGTCGGTTGATGACGGTGATGTAGCGCGCCTTCGTAGGCAGCCGTGTCTCCGGATTGATCCCGCCAGACATGATCGACGAGTACCGACCAGGGGCCTCCGTCGCGAGGCCGGCGTACTGCCGTCGGGAGGTGATGTCCGAGGGCAGCGGCTCGTAGTCGACGAGATAGCGCTTCTGGGCGCCGCCCTCCGTGAGCGCCTCCACGTGGTCCATGCCGCGAGTGGCAGATCCTGCGGTCCTGAAACCGACCCAAAGAGCGCGACCTGTGCGCGGGAGACCTCTGCGCCATGTGGTGCTGACCACGAGGTCTGCCTTCTGGCAGTCCCCGCCGCGGAGCACGATCTGTTCGCTGTTGAAGTCGGAACTGGAGAGCCGCGAGCGCTTGATCTTCTTGGTCTTGAACCCGGGATAGGGGCTGTAGGGGCTCGAGGTGATCTCGTAGGCGTTGCCGGCGAAGTCATTGCCTCCCAGCTCACTTCGACCTTCCGGGAACGAGCCCACGTCGAGGAGTGGAGGCAGAGTGTACGGGATGCTACGGCGGCCTGGGTGCTCGATGGCGAGGTCGTTGTTGCAGCGGATCTGGCGTACGCTCCAGTCGGTCCCCCAGGGCCAGATGCGGAGGTCGTTCTTCTCCTTGGTATAACGGGCGGCGCTCTCCCACTCGTACTCCGTGGGCAGGCGACGGCCCATCCAGCGGGCGAACAGCACGGCGTCGTTGTGGGAGACGTCGGTGACGGGCCGGTTATCCCAGCCCTCCGGGTACATCCCGTCCTTCCAGTAACGAGGGACCCTGGCGTCATAATCATCGGCGCTCTTCAGCGCGGCCAGGTGCTCCTTGTCCTTGAGGAACTCCAGATACCAGCGGTTGGTGACCTCGTTCACGTCGATGTAGAACTCGTCCAACTCGATCTGGTGCGCGGGGGAGCCCACCCACCAGTGGATCGCGCCCTCAGGCTTGCGGCCTACGGCCTTGATCGTCTTGGAGATGTCCGCGTCGTTGAGGCCGATGCGATGGGTGCCCGCGGGGACCCGCAGCATGCCGGTGGGTACACCGGACTTGAGCGCTTGTTCCCGTCGCTCGATCTCATCCAGTTGGACCTTCAGGGTGTCACGCTTGGACTTCAGCCGGTTGTAGCGCTTGAAGAGCTCGTCCTGGACGACCTCGAAGTCACTCTCGAACTTCCCGGTCGGGAAGAGGTCCTCGATGGTGGTGTTGACGGCGCCCTCGGCGTCGACCTTGTCGACCCCCGACACGCGGTCCACCAGATTGGAGGTGAGGTCGGTGGCCAGGATCGGGGCCATGTTGGCGCCGATGACGTCCTTGAGCGCAGTGCGCAGCTCTTTCTTGATCTGGCGGGTCGCCTCTCTCTTGTCAGCGCCGGTCAGGGCTCCTGCCCATCGCGAGCCGATGCTGCGCACCTTGGTGGTGAGCTTCTTCCGAACGACCGGCTTCATCAGGCGCACGTACTCACCTTCAATCGCGGCCTTCTTCTTCTTCAACCTAGCTTCTTCGCGGGCGAGGTCCTTCTCGACCTTGGCCAGCTCCTTGAGGAGCTTGGCCTTGTCGTTGCTGTGCCCGTTACCGGGCCCTGCAACGACAGGGATGAAGGACAAGACGGCGAGAACGAGGATGGCCCGAGGGGTCATCTGTCGCGATGGCATGCCACGAGGTCTCCATACACCCGGTCGCGCCCTACGCGGGACCGGTCAGCACTGTGTTGAGCGGCGCCCCACTGGTCATTGACAGTGGAGGCCGTGGACGGACACCCTCCGTCCAGTGGATCGGACTGCCCGGTGAGTTCCGAACGCCGACGAATGAGGGGAGCGGCCAAGGGCTTGGGAAAAAGCCGCTCCGATCCAGACGCCTGCCTCTCCGACCCGGTGAGGCCTCGATGAAAAAAGGTGCTACATGCATTGTACGGTTTGAGGGAGATTGCTCCAACCCCCATGCAAGGCAGTGGTTGGAAGCTAACGCTCAGCAATGGTCGGAGAGTGATGGCGCAGGTCAGCCACTCTACTGGATCGTGGTCTGCCGTCCACCGGACAAACGGACCAGACCGCTCCAATCCTGTGTAGCGGCCTGGAGATAGAACACCTGACCCACCAGATTTGGTGCTCCGGGAGCCTGAATCATGGCCGAGGCGCTGCCCTGGGCGTTCCCGGTCAGAGTCGTGAGGAGGAAGAAGGGGGTGCCGATAGCGGCGGTCCAGGGGCCGAAGGTGGAGGGCCCGGGGATGTCGGATGCGTAGACCCAGGCGGCCCTTCCGGCCTGGATAGCGTCCACTCCGATGACGCCGGAGGTGCCCCCGGAGACGGCTATCGGCGCCGACAACTGGAGGTCGAATCCCGGCATGCCCTGGTAGATCTGTACGGAGGTCGCCCCCTGAAGAGTGACCGCCAATCGGCTGCCGTCGCGGGTGAAGACGACCTCGTTGGGCAGGTTCACCGTGCTGGCGGTCCCGGTGTCGGTCACCCACATCAGGCTGAGGGGAGCGACCTCCACCAGGCCGACCTCGCCGCCGTTAAGGGAAGTGATCGCCAGGGTGGCGCCGTCAGGGGAGGTCGCTGCACCGTGGAGCCCGACACCCATGTGGGCGCTCAGGTCCAGGGTGTCCGTGACCACCCCCGTCACCGGGTCGACCTTGACCACCTCCGGGATGAGTCCGTAGCCGATCGGGCACAACACCTGGCCGTCGGGGGCGACGGCGAGGTCTGTGATCTGTGGGTAGCTGAACTGCTGGGCCGGCGTCACGATCCAGGTGGACTGGGTGCCAGGCGCGTTGACGTCGACCACGGCGAATCCTGTCGTCGAGTAATCGGAGTAGCCGAGTGTGGCGTTGTAGTTGTAGCGGGTCACCGGTACGGCCAGGGTCTGGGCGTTGAGCCAGCAGGGGCGGCCGAACAAGTCCGGTACCGAGAAGGTCTCCACGACGGTGTTGAAGAGAGAGCTGTTCGGGTCGGCGTCGACGACGTCCACGGTCCCGCAACCCGTACCGAATACGTAGACGCGGTCACCGTTGGGGGAGGCGAGGACGCCGAACGGGAAGCTGGACCCGTAGGTGGCGCCGAAGCACGAGGAGAGCGGGATGTGGGATACCAGCCCCAGATTGGGCGTCAGGCAGGTGACGGTGCCGCTGGAGCTGTTGCTGACGTACACGTGCCTGGCGGTCCCGGATGACCCCGTCGTGATGGCGATGTCCTCGGGGTAATGCCCGACCGTCGCGAGCGCGACCTGAGCGCCGGTGTTCAGATCGATCTTGATGAGCTTGTCGTTGTTCCAGGTGGGGGCCCACGGGGCGGGAGGCAGGGGCCAGGGCGGGAGGTCGCCGCACAACGCCACGTAGGCGTGGACGCCGTCCGGGTCCAGGGTGATCCCGAACGGCGCATCGGATGTCTGTGGGTCACCGTCTGACAGGTCAATGGTGGATTCCAGAGACTGGGCTCCAGCCCAGGCGCAGCACGCGAGCAGCAGCAGTTGGGTGCGCAGGTTCATTCCGCATCTCGCAGGGCGCTCCAGGCGCCCGAAAGAAGACGCGAGGTCGCGACGATAGGTGTCTCAGAGGGGAGCCCGACCTCGAGGTTCCCGAGACCACCCTCTGCGCCGGATATCCTGGCTCGTGGATCGACCTAATGGCCGCCCCCTTCCCGGCGGCCCGATCCTGGGCGCCAGTGGGAGAATGGCGGCGTTCGTCCCCACTCACAGTGGCGGGTCCGCGATGGATTTGCACCATCTTCCCCGTCACAAAGGGCCCGCGGGATACGCCCGCGGCGTTTGCATGCTATCCGCTCGGTGTTGCGTCCGAAAGCTCCCTTTTCATGCATGAAGAGACGTCGCTGGCCGATTCCAACTTCGGGAATAGAATCCCCTTGGGCCAGCACGCTTCGTGGAGAGAGGCACTCACGTGGACGCCGAGACGATTGCAGGAACCGAGACCTTCACCTTTCAGGTGACCACACCCGAAGAAGGGGTGCGGCTCGACGTATTCCTGCACAATCGGGTGCCGGACCACTCTCGCTCGTACCTCAAGGAAGCGGTGAAGCTCGACCAGGTGACCGTGGATGGCAAGGGTGTCAAGCCCAGCCATCGCGTATCCGTCGGCGAGTGTGTCGTGGCGAAGCTGGAGCCTCGCGCGGCGCTATCCGAACTCGTGCCCCAGGACATCCCCATCAAGGTCATCCACGAGGACGCCTCCGTGCTGGTGCTCGACAAGCAGCCTCAGCTCGTCGTGCACCCGGGTAACGGTCGGCGGGACGGCACCCTGGCCAACGGGTTGGCGTACCACATCCGGGACCTGTCAGACGTGGGCGGTGGATTGCGACCGGGGATCGTGCATCGCCTCGATCGAGACACCACCGGCGTCATGGTCGTGGCCAAGACCAATCGTGCCCACTTCTCCCTCGCGACCCAGTTCCAGGAACGTACGACAACCAAGGAGTACCTGGCCCTCGTGGAGGGAGAGCCGGATCTCGACGGAGATATCATCTCCCATCCTCTCGGCCGGTCTCTCAAGGACCCGAGCAAGATCGTCGTCGACGAAGGGCGTGGGCGACCGGCGGAGACGCGGTATGAGGTCCTTGAGCGGTTCCGGGGATTCGCGCTGGTCAAGTGCTTGCCCAAGACCGGGCGGACTCACCAGATTCGCGTTCACCTCAAGTCGATTGGCCACCCCGTGGTGTGCGACCCCGTCTACGGACGCCGCGCCCGGCTGAGACCGTCGGATATTGGGGTGGATGCCGAGCGTCCCGGAGAGGACGCTGTGGTCATTGGACGGCAGGCGCTGCACGCGCACAGTTTGGGTTTCTTTCATCCACTGGAAGGCAGGGCCGTTCGATACTCGGCTCCGCTTCATGAAGACATGGAGGAGGTCCTGGATCTCCTCCGTAAGCACCGTGGCAAGCCCGCGGGCAGGAGATCGTGATGAGCAACGCTGACAGGCTACTCTCGCTGGTGGAGGACAAGGTCGACACCCAGGCCTGGAAGTCCCTCAACTGGGAGGGCTCCTTCAAGGAGTATCTCGACCTCTGCTACGGGAACCCGCTGGTGGTCCGGAACGCCTTTCAGCGCATCTACGACATGATCATGTCCCACGGGTTCGACGAGTACGCCGAGCACAAGAACCGTCGGGTCCGGTATCGGTTCTTCTCCGACACGGTCGGCGGCGGCAGCGATGCGATCTACGGTCTGGACGTAGCATTGATGCGCCTCGTGGACACCCTCAAGGCCGGGTCTCACGGCTACGGCCCGGAGAAACGGATCCTCCTCCTGCACGGCCCCGTGGGGTCCTCGAAGAGCACCATCGTCCGCCTCATCAAGCACGGCCTCGAGCGCTACTCGCGCAGCGATGACGGGGCCCTCTACACCTACACGTGGATCATGGGCAACGGGGAGGAGATCCCGTGCCCGATGAACGAGGAGCCCCTCAAGCTCATCCCCGAGTCTGTGCGTGGCCGCGTCATCGAGGAGCTCAACGAGCGATGCGATCGAGAGTACCGGCTGAAGGTCACCGGTGACCTCAACCCCATGAGTCGCTACTACTTCAACGAGTTCATGAAGGAGCACGACGGGGACTGGACCAAGGTGCTGGACCACGTCCGCGTACGGCGCGTGGTCCTGTCGGAGAAAGACCGGGTGGGCATCGGGACCTTCCAGCCCAAGGACGAGAAGAACCAGGACTCCACTGAGCTCACGGGCGACATCAACTACCGGAAGATCGCCGAGTACGGTTCCGATTCAGATCCTCGGGCGTTCAACTTCGATGGCGAGTTGAACATCGCCAACCGCGGCCTCTGCGAGTTCATCGAGATCCTCAAGCTCGACGTGGCGTTCCTCTACGACCTCCTCGGCGCTACGCAGGAGCACTCCATCAAGTCGAAGAAGTTCGCCCAGACCGACATCGATGAGGTCATCATCGGCCACACCAACGAGCCGGAGTACAAGAAGCTCCAGAACAACGACCTCATGGAGGCGTTCAGGGACCGGACCGTCAAGATCGACGTCCCGTACAACCGGACCCTGCGCAACGAGATCAAGATCTACTCTCGTGACTTCAACGACGACGAGATCCAGGGCAAGCACATCGCTCCCCATACCATCGACATGGCCGCCTTGTGGGCCATCCTCACCCGATTGGAGGAGCCCAAGAAGGCCAACCTGACGGTCCTTCAGAAGGCGAAGCTCTACAACGGCAAGACCCTCCCCGGTTTCACCGAGGACAACATCAACGAGCTCAAGAAGGAGACGGAGCGTGAAGGGATGGAGGGCATCTCGCCCCGGTACATCCAGGACAAGTTGTCCAACTGCCTCGTCAAGGAGACCGGGTCGCGTTGCATCAACCCCTTCATGATCATCAACGAGATCGACACGGGCCTCGACAACCACAGCCTCATCACCGATGAAGAGCGCAAGCGGCGCTATCGGGAGCTGCTGGCGGTGGTCAAGGAGGAGTACGAGGACATCGTCAAGAACGAGGTCCAGAGGGCGATCTCCGCGGATGAGGAGGCGATCAAGCGGCTGTGCGGCAACTACCTGGACAACGTCAAGGCCTACACGCAGCGTGAGAAGGTCCGAAACCCCTTCACCGGTGAGCCCGAGCCGCCGGACGAGCGCCTCATGCGCGCCATCGAAGAGAAGATCGACATCACGGAGTCCAAGAAGGACGACTTCCGCCGTGAGATCATGAACTACATCGGCGCCTTGGCGGTGGACAACAAGACGTTCGACTACCGCACCAACGAGCGTCTGCACCGGGCCCTGGACCTGAAGCTGTTCGAGGACCAGAAGGACTCCATCAAGCTGACCAGCCTGTTGTCGAACGTCGTCGACAAGGGAACCCAGGAGAAGATCGAGGTGGTGAAGAAGCGACTCATCGACAGCTTCGGCTACACGGATGAGAGCGCCACCGATGTCTTGAACTACGTGGCCAGCATCTTTGCGCGAGGCGACGCGAAGGAGAGCTGATGGTCCGCAGAATCGAAAAGGACCACCAGCGATTCCGGCAAATCGTTCGCGGACAGATCAAGCAGGACCTGCGGAAGTACATCTCCAAGGGCGAGCTTCTCGGGCGTCAGGGCAAGGAGACCATCTCCATCCCGATCCCTCAGATCGAGCTGCCGCGGTTCACCTTCGACGACGGGCAGCAGGACGGCGTGGGCCAGGGACCGGGGGAGCCCGGGGATCCTGCTGACGGCGACGGCGAGGGTGGCCCCGGCGAGGCTGGCGACGGTGAGGGTGAGCACACCCTGGAGGTGGACGTCGAGCTGGATGATCTGGCTCAGATCCTCGGCGAAGAGCTGGAGTTGCCCAATATCCAGCCGCGAGGCCAGGCTGAGGTGGTGGCGGAACGGGATCGCTACACCGGTGTCCGCCGAGTCGGCCCCGAGAGCCTGAGGCACTTCAAGCGCACCTATCGTGAGGCCCTCAAGCGTCAGATCGCCATGGGAGCCTACGACCCCGAGAACCCGGTGATCATCCCCATTCGCGAGGACCGCCGTTATCGGTCCTGGAGCGTCAAGCGGAACCCTGAGTACCGGGCGGTCATCATCTACATGATGGATGTCTCCGGGTCCATGGGGACAGAGCAGAAGGAGATGGTCCGCATCCAGGCCTTCTGGATCGATACATGGCTGCGCTACCAGTACAAGAACCTGCAGACCGTCTACATCGTGCATGACGCCGCCGCCAAGGAGGTGACCCAACACGAGTTCTTCCATCTGCGCGAGAGCGGCGGGACCAAGATCTCGTCGGCTTATCAGCTCTGCATGAACGTCATCGACGAACGATTCGGCGGTGACGAGTGGAACATCTATCCGTTCCACTTCTCCGACGGAGACAATTGGAGCGGCAAGGACACCTCCAGCTGCATCCGCCTCTTGCGGGAGAAGCTGCTCCCCATCAGCAACGTGTTCTGCTACGGGCAGGTCAAGTCGGCCTACGGGTCCGGTCAGTTCAAGCGTGACCTGGACCAGGCTCTCGGTGACGACCAACGCATCATCACGTCCGGCATTCCGGATCGAGACGGCATCCTGCAGTCCATCAGGGACTTCCTGGGGAAGGGACGATGACCCTCACGCCGGAGCTCGCGGAATACCAGGTCCGGGTGCGGGACATCGCAGCGGACTACGGGCTGGACTGCTTCCAGACCATCTTCGAGATGCTCGACTACGAGCAGCTCAACGAGGTGGCTGCGTACGGGGGGTTCCCGACCAGGTACCCCCACTGGCGGCACGGCATGGGGTTCGGGCAACTGGACAAGGGCTATCGCTACGGTCTCCAGAAGATCTACGAGCTCGTCATCAACAACGACCCCTGCTACGCCTATCTCCTGTCCTCCAACTCCGAGGTGGAGAACAAGCTGGTCATCGCCCACGTCTACGGTCACTGCGACTTCTTCAAGAACAACATGTGGTTCGCCCACACGGACCGCAAGATGATGGACCGCATGGCCAATCATGCGACGCGCATCCGTCACCTGATCGACCAGCATGGACAGGATCGGGTCGAAGACCTCATCGATCGGGCCCAGAGCCTGGAGAACATGGTCGATATGTACGGCCAGTTCGTGGATGACGCGGACCCCTGGCTGTCTCCCGTGGTCGCGGACGACGGCTCGGATCTTCCGGCGAACCTGAGGGTGCGGTCCAAGTCCTACATGGATGGCTTCATGAACCCCCCCGAGGTCCTTGAGGCTCGCAAGCAGAAGCTCGAGCGCGAGTCAGAGGAGGCCCGGCGGCTCCCCGGCGGTCCCCAGCGGGACCTGCTCGGCTTCCTGTTGCGACACGCGCCGTTGGAGCGCTGGGAATGGGAAGTGGTGAACGTGGTGCGGGAAGAGGCGCTCTATTTCCTGCCGCAGCGCCTCACCAAGATCATGAACGAGGGCTGGGCCAGCTACTGGCATCGGCGGATCATGGTCGAGCACGTCATCGACGATAGCGAGGTGGTGGACTACGCCGACACCATGGCAGGGACTCTGGCCGAAGGGTCCACCCTCAACCCATACAAGATCGGCCTGGAGTTGTTCCTGGATATCGAGGACCGCTGGAACAAGGGTCGGTTCGGTCTCGAGTATGAGCGTTGTGACGACCTCCATGCCCGCGAGACCTGGGACACGGAGGCTGACCTCGGGCGCGAGCAGATCTTCCTTTGTCGCAGGATCCACAACGACGTCACGTTCGTGGACGAGTACCTGACAGAGGAGTTCTGCCATCGGCATCAGCTCTTCGTCTACCGGTTCAATCCACGCTCCGGACGTCGGGAGATCGTCACCCGGGACTTCCAGACGGTGAAGGACCAGCTGCTGCGCCAGCTCGCCAACGGCGGGGCGCCTGTCGTGGAGGCGGTGGACGTCAACTGGAAGAACCGTGGGGAGCTGTACGTCCGCCACCGCCACGACCAGCAGGATCTGCGCCAGGACTGGGCGGAGGCCACGCTCGAGAACCTCCAGGTCCTGTGGAAGCGGCCCGTTCATCTCGAGACCAGGATGGAGGGGAAGACCATCCTCTACACCTGTGATGGCGAGGAGTCGACCAGCAGCGTGCTCGGCCAGTCCGACGATTGACCCCTCAGCGGTGTTTGCTCGTTACGACCTGGAGCTCCGGGCATTGGCCGTGTCTCCGCTCGGGAACTGCGTAGTATCCGGTTGTGCTGAGACCTGTCGACCGGCTCAACCTGGGGTTCTTCTCTCTCGTCCTCGCCGGGTCCATCGTCCATCGCGAGGGGCTCCCAGGTGCCGGTTGGTGGATGGCGTTCGATGTGGCCGTTCTCGCGGCGGTGATCGGTATCTCCAGGCGGACGCAGGACTGGCCGTTCTCGCGAGCAGCGGCGGCGCGCGTGGTGTTCGCGTTGCTGGTGATCCCCGGGGTGTTCACCCAGGTGGGCTTCGTCGTGAGGGCCTCCGGCAGGCCTGATCACGCGGCGGAGGTCGCCGAGGTCGACCGCTGGCTGTTCGGCGGAAATGACCCGCTGGAGGCCCTGGAGGGCATCGCCCACCCGTTGGTCAGCGAGTTGATGCAGTGGGCCTACGTCGCCTACCTGGTGCTGCCTCCTGCGGTGATCCTCGTGCTCGCCACCCGTGGGGCCCGCCCCGTGGCGGAGCGCTCTATCTGGTCCATGCTCTGCATCATCTACATGACCTACGTGGGGTACTACCTGTGCCCCACGTCGGGACCGAACATCCACTCCAACATCGGTGCCCCAGGGCCCTGCGAGATCGAGCCCCTTCCTCTCTACACGTTTCAGAGCGACCTGCCCGGGGTGTGGTTGAAGCGGGATCTGGAGGAGCTGGTGTTCGTCGGCGAGCTCACCAAGTGGGACTGCATGCCGTCGGGGCACGTCGCCATCGCCATCGCCGTGGCGGTCTTCGGGTTCCGCATCGGGAGGGTGTGGGGCTGGGCGCTGCTGCCCATCTGCAGCGCCATTGTCGTTTCCACGGTCTATCTGCGATACCACTACGTGGTGGACGCCGTCGCGGGGGCGGCGGTGGCCTGGCTCTGCCTCGGGCCTCTGGAGCGGCTCTATGCGCGTTGGCAGCGGCGGCAAGCGTTCGCGGGTGCTATCGACCACGGCAAAACCCTTTGACACGCGATTTCGGGCGACGATAGGGTCGTGGGGAGCCAGAGCCAATCGGGAGCATCGGAATATGGGACACCTTCGCATCTCTGGGTTGCTGCTCGTTCTCGTGGCGTATGCCGCGGGTCAGCATCCAGGACTCATGGACCCGGCCAAGGCCAGGGAGAAGGCGCCAGAGCTATTCTTAGTGGCCTTGGCCACGAGCAAGGGCCCTGCCATCCTGGAGGTTCGCCGAGAGTGGGCTCCTCATGGGGCGGACCGCTTCTACAATCTGGTGAAGGTCGGATTCTTCAACGACTGTCGGTTCTTCCGGGTCATCGACCGGTTCATGGCTCAGTGGGGCATCCCCAAGGACCCCGCCGTGGCCAAGGCGTGGTCCAACGCCACCATCCCCGACGACAAGGTGGTGCTGTCCAACGTCCGCGGCACCCTGTCGTTCGGCGCCACGGGGCAGCCCAACTCCCGCACCACCCACATCTTCGTCAACTGGGAAGACAACAGCCGCCTCGACGCCATGGGGTTCGCGCCCTTCGCCAAGGTGGTGGAGGGCATGGACGTGTTGCGTTCGTTGCACTCCGGATACGGAGAGGCGGCGCCGGCGGGTAAGGGCCCGGAGCAGTCTCGGATCAACGCGGAGGGGAACGCCTACCTGGAACGGGAGTTCCCCAAGCTGGACCACATCATCGAGGCCCGGCTCTTCCCTCCGCAGTACGCGGGGCTCGACCTGGCCACCGTGAAGAAGATCGAGGTGACGCGGGATCGGCTCGGCGTACTCTTTAAGCTCTTGATTATCTACGACGCGAGTAAGAAGCGGTGGCCCCGCAAGAGCGGCGGCGAGTTTCTGCTGGCGCTGCGCAGGGACGGCATCGTGGAAGAGGACGAGGCGTCCTGCATGGTCTTCTTCGACGGCTCTAGCGGCCGAACCCCCGCGGCGGACCTGTCCAACGTGACCGCCGCCGGGATCGACTTCACGGGGCCCCTTGTCAGCGGTGGCCGTCGCTACAGCCCAGCCATGCGTAACGCCGACAAGATGGCGATCGCGGCGCAGAAGACGGGTCCGGATGGCGCCGCTCCTTGTGACGGGCACGGGATCTGTGTGCTCTACGCGAGCGGGCTTGTGGAGTTCATCCCCACGAAGGCCTTCAAGGGAGGAAAGGTGGTCCTGGGCCGCAAGTCCCCGCTGAAACGCCTGCGGAGCCTGGTGCCCGCGGAGCGTTAGGCACGGTACGGCCACCGTCGGTTCCGCTAACATCCTGGAGTGGGGAGTGAATCGAGCAATCGGTTGGGCTTCGGCCTGTCTCAGGCGGCTCGCCGCAACGCCTTCCGTCTGACGGTCAGCGCGCTGGGGTTGATCTCCGTGCCCCTGGCCTTCGTGGCCCTCGTGGGGTTGCGGGCACGGTTGACGGTTGATGGCGCAGCCCCGGACCTGATCGCCTTCTGGTGTGTGGCCGCCGCGGGCGTCGCCCTGCTCCTCTACGGTGCTTGGGGGTTGCTGCGGAGACGTCGTGCCGGGCGGTGGTGCGTCGGAACCGGCGCCGTCTTGGCGCAGCTCCCGATCATGCTCTTCTCCACGCAAGCCCCCGCTCTTGCCCTGGCTGGTGGGTGCTGGGCGGCGGTGCTGGTGTACCTGTGCTGGCGTTGCACGGCAGGTGATGGAGCGTTCGAGGAGCCCATAGAAGAGGACGAGCGGAGCGCCGTGGTCGCCCAGCCGGTGCTGTGGACCGCGGGCCTGGTGCTGCTGTTCGCGGCCTATGGCGCCGGGCGAGGGATCTTGTCCGGGTACCTGGGTCAGGCAGCCATGGCCGCGCTGCTCTTCACCGGTTGTGCGGTGGCCAGCGTCGCCGCGTACTCCGTGCGTCGCGTCGGTCGTTTGCCGAGCCTCCTCAGGTGGTGGCCGCCCATCGGTGCGGCGCTGAGCGCCGCGCCCCTCCTGGCGCTCATCCCCACTTCCGTCGGGCCGTTCTCCCAGCTGGTCATGGTCCTGGGTGCGTTGCGGTTGGTGGTGGCCCTGACGGGGGCCGCCGCGGCTCACGAGCAGCGGGTCGCCGCCCTGACCTTCCTCTGGTCCCGTCCCGCGCTGCTGTTGGTCTTGTTCTTCACGGGGCTCTCCCTGGTGGGAGGGTTGCTCCTGTCTTTCCCGCTCTGCAGCGCCCCGGGCCACACCATGGAGCCCCTGGACGGGTTCTTCACCGCCGTGAGCGCCACCTGCGTGACCGGCCTGGTAGTGGTGGACACGGCGACGGAGTTGAGCTTCGCAGGACAAGTGATGGTGCTCGTCCTGATCCAGTTGGGGGCGCTCGGCATCATGGCCCTGTCAGCGATGGCCACGCTGGTGATCGGCGGAGCCGTCGGAGGGCATACGGAGCGTGCCCTCCGCGACGTGGCCGGGTTGGATGGCGGCGTAGCGGTGCGCCGCGTGATCCGCAGGATCGGGGTCGGGACCTTCATCCTGGAGGGAGTGGGGGCGGTGTGTCTGTTGCCGGTCTTCCTGGTGGACGACGCGGGCTTCCTGGACGCCTTGTTCAAGGCCGTGTTCCACGCCGTGAGCGCGTTCTGCAACGCGGGCTTCGCGCTCCAGTCAGACAGCTTCGAGTCACTGCAGGGAGACCCGCTGGCCATGCACGTCGTGGCCAGCCTGGTGGTCCTGGGCGGCCTGGGGTTCGGCGTCCTGATGGCGGTTTGGGATCTGTTGATCCACGGCGAGAGACGCCGCAGCACGGCCCCTCCGAGGAGACGTTTGAACCTCCACGTCAAGCTCGTCCTGGTCACCAACGTGGTGCTGTTGCTGGGAGCCTTCCTCTGGTGGTTGGTCGCCGAGTGGGATGGTTCGCTGGCGGCCATGAGCTTCGGGGATCGCTTGAACAACGCCTGGTTCCAATCGGTGGCGCTGCGCACAGCCGGATTCAACTCCGTGGACTTCGGTACGTTGTCCCATGCGACGATCATGACCATGCTGGTGTGGATGTTCATCGGAGCGAGCCCCGGGTCCACCGGCGGCGGGATCAAGACCACCACCGTGGCGGTGTTGTTCGGGGCCGTGGTCTCGGTCATCCGAGGGCGCCGGGACGCGGAGATGTTCGGGCGACGATTCGCTCACGCCGCGGTCTATCGGGCCGCAGCCATCGTCACCATCTCCGCCGCCGTGGTCTTCTTCGGGACCGTGGCGCTCATGCTGACTCAGCAGGCGTCCTTCGAGCGGACGTTGTTCGAAGCCACTTCCGCGTTCGGTACCGTGGGATTGTCCCTGGGCCTCACCGGCGAGCTGGACAGCACGGGGAAGCTGATCGTCATGATGCTGATGCTGGTGGGAAGGACCGGTCCGCTGACCATGGCCTTGTTGTTCCGGCGCCGGGATACCGGGCCCATACGATTCGCTGAGGAGGAGGTGATGGTGGGATGAGCAGGAACGTACTCGTCATCGGCGTCGGTCAATTCGGAGCTGCCATCGCCACAGAGCTCATCGCTGGTGGCCTGGACGTCACGGTCGTGGACCCGAGTGAGTCCCGGGTCAAGGCCCTGATCGATCGCGGCGCCCACGGCGTCATCGGTAGCGGCACGGACCCTCGCGCCCTCCACGGGCTGGATCTGGAGCGATTCGATGCGGTGGTCAACGCTGTGGGGGAGGAGTCCCTGGAGGCCTCCATCTTCTGCACGCAGCTGCTGGAGGAGATGGGGGCGCGCTCCATCATCGTGCGGGTGGTCTCCGACACCCACGCACGCATCGTCAACGCACTGGGCGCCACCCGCTCCATACACCCGGAGCAGTACGCCGCTCGTCGATTGGCGCGCCAGATCGCCCACCCTGGCCTGAAGGGCGTCCTGGACCTCTCCTCGGACGACGAGATGGTGAACCTGGAGATCCCAGAGTCATGGGTCGACCAGTCGCTCAAGGACCTGGGATTGCGGGCCACTTATGGGGTCAACGTGGTGGGCGTGCGCCGGGGCGACAAGCAGGCGGGGGCGTTCAGGGCTGGCCCCGACCCCGATGAGCCTCTGCGCCGTGGGGATGAACTCCGTCTCATGGGGGCGAAGGAAGACGTCCGGCGTCTGTTGAAGGAGCACGGCTGATGACGATCCAGTCCTTGAGCATCGCGTTCCAGGTGGTCGGGGTCCTGCTGTTGATCGGGATCGCGGTCCTCTCCATCTCCGCTTTGGAGGATGGCGCCAGGGCGTTGAAGGACGCACGTGCCGGAGTCCCGGAAGAGCTGGCGGAAGGCCGGGAGCAGATCGGTGGGGCGGTGGGGTTGATCGTCATCCTGTCCGGGTGCGGGGTCCTGGCGCTGCTGGTCACCGGGACCTTGGTGCGGCGGTGCATCGCGGAGCCCCTGGCGGGGCTCGAACGGACCGTGGGCACCATCGCCTCCGGCAACCTACAGCGTCGTGTGGATGAGACCGCGGCCCTGAGTGAGTTGTCCATGCTTGGCGAGAACGTCAACTCCATCGTCGATCGCCTGCGGCAGTTGGAGCAGCGTCGCGAGACGGAGTCCCTGCTGACCCGGGCCGCCATCGAACACCTGTTGGACGAGGGCGGCCGGCCCGGAGCCCTGCTGGACACCAGCGGCCGTCTGATCGCCTCCAACGACGCGTTGCGATCGGCGCTCCGCGGAGGGGAGATCGAGAGCGGCGCCCTGCTGGGGCGCTCCGAGGACCCGAGGGTCCCCGAGCTCGTGGTTGACGAGGTGCGGGACGCCGACGTCGTCTGCGGTTTCGTCAGCCGGATCCGGTGATCATCGTCGCCGGGCGGGCCCGCCGGCGGGGTCCAGCTCCATGATCCGCCTGCACAACCGTTCGCAGGCCGCGTACTCCCCGCGATCGTAGAGCCTGTTGGCTTCCAGCCAGAGCGTGTTGATCTTCGCCGCGGCCCGTCTCCGATCCCTTGCGTCTTCTTCCCGGAGGAGCGCCGCGACCTCGCGGATCCGACGGGCCTCCGCGCGACGGAGAGCGGCTGCCCGAGCCCGTTCGCAGTCCGCGATGGCACGCTTGAGCTGCTTCACGTCGAAGGCGGCGTCCGCCTGCGGATTGACCTCGAAGATGAGGAGCGCGTTCCGGTACTCCTCCAGGGCGCGGTCGAACTCACCCTCGAGGCGGTGGTGGTGGCCTCTGCGCAGGTGTTGACGGGCGATCAACGACATCTGCTGAAGGCGCAGGCGGGTCGTCTCCCAGGTCGCTCGGGTCTCCCCCTGCGAGTTGGAGGAGGGCTCGCCCAGCAGCGTCAGGACGAGGTCATGGAGCCGCCTGGCGTCTCCATGGTCGGGCGCCAGATCAAGGGCCCGGCGAAACGCGGCGAGGGCTTCCCGCAGCCGCCCGTGCTCCAGGAGGCGGGTGCCGAGGGCCAGCTGGCGGTCGAGGAGGACTGCCTGGCGTTCTCTCAAAGCGTTCTGTCGAGCCTGCAGGGCCGCAAATCGGGGGTCCGTTGCCGGTGTGGGTTCGCTCGGGGCGGGGTCCGTGACGGCCGGCTCCGGCGCTGGCTGAGCGGCGGACTCGGGGCTCGATGTGGTGCAGGCGGCGAGGAGCGGGACGAAGGCCAGGGCAGCGAATGGCGCCCGGGTCCTGGGGGAATTACACATCAGGGAGTCTCCTGGCCGGGTGGTCGTACCTTATCATCGAAGTGGACAGGAACTGGAGCAATAGAGCTATGAAACAGACCCTCTTGTTGGTGCTTCTCGGTGGTTTGGTGTCGGTCCTCCCCGCTCAGGGAGACCCGGATGGCGCTGGTGGGGGCCGGGATGAGGCCCTCCGCGAGCTGAACTCTCTGAGGCAGGAGCTCGCTGATCTGCGCGCCAAGGAACGGCAACTGTCGCAGCGCATCGCGGAGCTCAGCGAGCGCCTCGGAGATCGCAGGCGGGCGCGCGGCCGTTGGATGGCCCCCGAATTCCCCAACGGCAGGGGAGACCTGGGAGCGTGGCAGCGGCGCATGCACGAGCAGATGCGCGATTGGCAGAAGCGCATGAATGAGCAGTTCCGCGGCATGCCGAAGCTGCCGGAGTTCCCACGAGGCTTCGGAGGCTCCGGCCATTCCGATGGTCGCTCCGTGCGCATCGAATCCGGACCGGACGGTGTCAAGGCCGAGGTCCGTGAGCGTGGCGAGGACGGTGAGTGGAAGACCGAGACCTACGAGGCGGAGTCCATGGAGGAGCTGCGGCGACTGCATCCCGACGTGTTCGCCGGCGGTGGCTCTTCGTGGGGTTTCGATTTCGACCTGGGAGCACCGACCCTGCCCCGTAGGCTCACCCCGCCAGCCGATCGCAGTGGGCCCCCTGTGCCGGGCCGGCCCATGCTGGGAGTGCGGGTGAGCAGCGGCGACGAGGAGGATGGGCTCCTCGTGCAGGAGGTGGTCGCGGATTCCCTGGCGACCCGTCTCGGTGTCAAGAAGGGAGACGTGATCCTGGAGATCAACGGTGAGGTCATCGTCGAGGTGGAGGACGTGGCCGCCGCGCTGGAGCACGACGGCGAGACCGTTCAGGTGAAGGTCATGAGGGACGGAGTTGAGAAGATGCTCGCGACCAAGGCCCCCAAAGCCCGTCGCTCGCGCCGCACCAAGGACCTCTGATCGACCAGGCATCCTGTGCTCGTGGATCCCCGGGGTGGTTGACCCGCCTCGGGGATCGTTCGTAGAGCGCTGTCCCCCCCGCGGGTGTAGGCTCGTCCTCCTCCGATGCCCACCCACTTGACCGTCTCCTGCTCTGCTCCTCTCCGCCGGGCCAGCGCTCGCCGGTGGCTCCGGGCCCGGTCCCGCGAGAGTCCGGTTCTCGTCCTGGGAAACACCCTCGAGGCGGCCCAGGATCTGATCCGCTCCGCCGCGTCCGAGGGGCACCTGGGTTGGAGAGCCTCGACCCTGGGGCGGCTCTCGGTCGAACTCGCGGCGCCCGTCCTGATCGACCAGGGCCTTGTCCCGGCAACGGCGCTCGCGGTGGAGGCGGTGTGTGCGCGTGTCATCGTCCTGGACCCGGAGCATCTCGGGCCCTACAGCGCGGTCAAGGACCGGCCGGGACTACCCAGGGCGGTCGCCCGGACGCTGCAGGAGCTGCGCCTCGCCGGTCTGGAATCGGAGAGCTTCCCTCCGGACCTGCGGACCATGGGCGCGGCGTTCGATGACGCTCTGCGACGGGCGGGGCTGGCTGATCGTGCTGCGGTGCTGTCCGCTGCTTCGTCGTCCGCGGGCCGCTGGCGCTTGCCCTTCGACGCTCTGTTGCTGCTGGACGTTCCGGTTCACGACGCGCTGACCACGGTTCTGTTGGCTTCGCTGAAGCAGGAACTCGAGGACGTGCTCGCAGTCACCCCTCGGGGTGATGACAGGACACTGGCGAACCTGGAGGGCGCGTTGGCGGTCGAGGCAGAGGAGGTCTCTCCCGAGCCTGCCTCCGGTCTCGAGCGTCTGCAGCTTCGCCTCTTCTCTGAGCGCGAGGATGAGGTCATCGAGGAGCCGGACGAATCCGTCGAGCTCATGTCCGCACCTGGCGAGAGTCGCGAATGCGTGGAGATCGTCAGGCGCGTCCTTGACGCCGCAGCGGAGGGGGTCCCGTTCGATCAGATGGCGGTGATCCTGCGATCTCCTGGTGAGTATCGTGGGCGATTGCTGGAGGCGTTTCGCCGCGCTCAGATCCCGGTCTGGTGTGCCCGCGGTGCGCGGCGGCCGGACCCCGCCGGCCGGGCTTTTCTCGCCCTGCTCGGCTGCCGCGAAGAAGGCCTGTCCGCGCGCGGGTTCGCGGAGTATCTGAGCCTCGGGCAGGCGCCCCTGGAGCCTGTCCCGACCACCTTCCGTCGCGCCGAGGACGAGCTCCTCGCGACGACCCTCGAGGAAGGCGGGGCGGGCGATCCTCCCGAGAATGACGGGCTGCCGTCCCCGCGGCGTTGGGAGAGCTTGATGGTGGACGCGGCGGTCATCGGCGGCCTGGATCGCTGGCAGCGGCGCCTGACCGGGCTCTCCAATCAACTGCGGACGCAGCGGGCAGCGCTGGTCAGGGAAGAGCCCGATTCTCCGCAGGTCGATGGACTGGCACGCCGCGAAGCGGAGATCGATGCCCTGAGCTCCTTCGCCCTGCCTCTGTTGGAGGCCCTGGACGGGCTCCCGACCGTGGCCTCCTGGGGCGCATGGACTCGCTCCCTTTCTGACCTGGCCCGGCTCAGTTTGCGTGCTCCGGATCGTGTCGTGTCGTTGCTGGCGGAGCTTCGCCCCATGGAAGGAGTGGGGGAGGTCACACTGGCCGAGGTCCTTCTGGTGCTGCGCCCCCGTTTGCGGGACCTGGTGGAGCCCGAAGGGACGAGGAGGGCCGGGCGTGTGTTCGTCAGCGGTATCGATGAGGCGAGAGGCATGGCCTTCGAGGTGATCTTCGCTCCAGGGCTGACCGAGCGGGTGTTTCCGCGCAAGCTGACGGAGGACCCCATCCTGTTGGATCGGGAACGCCATGCTCTTGAGGCCGGGCTGACGGTGCGCGAGGACAGAGTGGCGGCGGAGAGAGCTGCGCTGCACATGACGGTGGGCGCGGCCCGCGCTCGTATCACCTTGTCCTGGTCCAGGCTGGATGAGGAGAAGGCGAGGCCGCGCTTGCCCTCGTTCTACGGGCTGGAGGTCATCCGGGCGACGAGGGGAGCCCTCCCTGGTTTCGATGAGTTGATGGAGCAGGCCGGTCATGCGGGGAGCGCTCGTCTTGCCTGGCCGGCGCCGGATGACCCAAGGAATGCCATTGATGATGCCGAGCACGACCTCGCTGTCCTGAGGGAACTGATCACCGGTTCGGCGGTCGAACGGCGTGGCGCGGCCCGTTACCTGATGGAGGTGAACCCGCACCTCGCCCGGGCGCGCCGCGCCCCCCGGCCCCCGCGGGGGGGCCCCCGGCGCGTAACCGGAACCGGCGGGCCGGGGAAAACCCCCCGAAGGGCCCAGG
>CAZDQF010000006.1:0-63525 GCA_964507445.1 uncultured Isosphaeraceae bacterium | reverse complement strand
GGGGGGGGCGGGGGCCGTTTCCGTTTTGGTTGTAACCCCCCCCGTCGCCGGGGGCCCCCGCGCCCGAGGACGACGCTGGGGGGTCACCGGGCGATTCACGGAAGCTGACGGCCTGGTCAATCCCCGAGAAGAGGCCATGGAGGCGTTGCAGGGGCACCAGTTGACGGCGCGCAGCTTCTCCGCCACGGCATTGCAGAAGTTCGCCGCCTGTCCCTACTCCTTCCTGCTCAACACGGTCATGCGGTTGACCCCCAGGGAGGTGCCGGTGCATGTAGAGGAGATCGACGCCCTGTCTCGGGGTGCGTTGATTCACGACGTACAGTACGAGTTCATGGACCAGCTCCGCGCCGAAGGCGCGCTACCGCTGACAGGGGACGACCTGACGGCCTTGTGGGAGCGCATGGAGCCGGTCCGCCGGCGGATCGTCGCCCGGTTCGAGGACGAGCTCAGCCCGGCAATCCAGCGTGTCTGGGAGGACGCCATGTCCGAGATCCGCGCCGACCTCCGGGCCTGGGTCCGGATCATGGCTGAGAACCCGGAGTGGGTCCCGGATCGCTTTGAACTGGCCTTCGGCCTACCGCGCCGGGAGTCCATGGACAGGGACAGTCGTGCTGATCCCGTCGGCCTCGACTGCGGGATCAACCTGCGGGGAGCCATCGACCTGGTGGAGCGCGGCCCTGGTGGGATTCGGGTCACCGACTACAAGACCGGGAAGAACCGCGTCAAGCAGGACTTCGTCGTGGACGGTGGACAGACCCTGCAGCCGCTGCTCTATGCCCTCGCCGCCGAACGGCTGTTCCCCGATGATCCGGTGGTGGCCAGCCGGCTGTGGTTCTGCACAGCACGCGGTGGTTTCGAGGAACGGAGTCTGGTCCTGGATCGTGAGGCCCGGTCCGCGGCGACCGTCGTGGCGCGTACGGTGGGGGACGCACTGGAGAGCGGCTTCTTGCCGGCGGCGCCCCGGGAGGGGGCCTGTCGCTGGTGCGATTACCGCAGCGTCTGCGGCCCCCACGAGGAGCGCCGCACCGACGGCAAGCCTCGTGCTCAAGTCGCCCCGCTCCTGCAGTTGAGGGAGCAGCCATGACCCTGGCGGATCAGGAGGCGAGGGACCGGATTCAGGAGGGCCTGGACGTGACCCTGGTGGTCGAGGCGGCCGCCGGGACGGGGAAGACAACCGCGCTGGTCCGTCGCATCCTGGAGCTGATCCGAACGGGCAACGCTCGCCTGTCGGGTATCGTCGCCGTGACCTTCACGGACAAGGCGGCGGCGGAGATGAAGCTCCGCCTGCGAGAGGCCATTGAGGGAGCGCGGCGGGCGGCTCCTGCCTCCGAGCGGGCCCTCCTGGACGGCGCGCTCAGGGAGCTGGAGGCGGCTCGCATCGCCACCATCCACTCCCTCTGCCAGGACCTGCTCCGGGAGAGGCCGGTGGAGGCGGGGATCGATCCCCTGTTCTCGGTCGCTGCGGAGGCGGAGGCCCAGCGGTTGTTTCGAGGCGCCTTCGACCAGTGGTTCGAGGAGGTGCTTGGAGATCCTCCGGAGGGTGTCCGGCGCGTGTTGCGTCGTCGCACGTGGGGCCAGGATCGCCCGAGGGACCAACTGCGTTCAGCGGCCTGGCGGTTGGCTGAGCAGCGTGACTTCGAGACAGGTTGGCGCCGTGATCCGTTCGATCGCGAGGCGGCCATCGACGGGGTGATGGACAGCCTGGGCGTCGTGGGGGCCCTGTCCGAGCGTGCGTCGGACCCGGATGACTACCTCGCTCGCAGCGTCGCTGAGATCGGGCACTGGTGCGCTGAGTTGGCTCACCGGGAGAGCGTCCGTGACCGCGACTACGACGGGCTGGAGGCGGAGTTGTCAGCCTTCGCGCGCCGCCGCCACTGGGTCTGGAAGGGGCGTGGCCGGTGGTTCGGTGACGGGCTTCCCAGGGCCGAGGTCCTGGCCCTGCGTGAACGCGCGAAGACGGACCTGGACGTGGTCACGGCCAGCTGTGGCCAGGACCTGGCTCCCTGTCTCGCGGAGGCGCTGCATCCGGTGGTGGAGCGCTACGAGCAGGTCAAGGCGAGGGCTGGCGTGCTCGATTTCTTCGACCTCCTGCACCGCACTCACGCGTTGCTCATGGAGGACCAGGATGTACGCCGCGATCAGCAGCAGCGGATCAGCCACCTGCTCGTGGACGAGTTCCAGGACACGGACCCGCTGCAGGCGGACATCCTGCTCTTGCTGGCGTCCTCCGACCCGACGGTGAGCGATCCGCGGGATGTGAGGGTACGCCCCGGCAAGCTGTTCATCGTGGGGGACCCCAAGCAGTCCATCTACCGGTTCAGGCGAGCGGACGTCGTCCTCTATGAGGCCCTGAAGCGGCGCCTGTTATCCGACGGTGCGGAGCTCGTCGAGCTCAGCTCCAGTTTTCGGAGCGACCCGCGGATCCAGGAGGCCGTCAACGTGGCGTTCGCGTCGCGTATGCGCGGGGACGGTCAGGCCCACTACGTGCCCCTGGACCCGGTGCGCTCGCCGGTGGACGCACGACCGGCGGTGATCGCGCTGCCGGTCCCCGATCCGTACAACGACTGGGGGGCGATCAAGGACTGGCCGGTGAAGAGGTCATTCCCCGAAGCGGTGGGTGCGTTCGTCAAGTGGTTGGTGGCGGAGAGCGGCTGGCAGGTTACGGACCCGGCCACCAGAGAATTGACCTCCGTCGCGCCGCGTCATGTATGTCTGCTTTTCCGACGGCTTCAGAGCTTCGGTGTGCCGGTCACGGACGCCTACTCTCGGGCGCTGGAGGCCCGGGACGTCCCCCATGTCCTGACCGGCGGTCGCGCCTTCCATGAGCGGGAGGAGGTGCTCGCCATGCGGAACGCCGCCACCGCCGTCGAATGGCCCGACGACGAGCTGGCGGTCTACGCGACCCTGAGGGGCCCGCTGTTCGCGGTCGGAGACGACGCCTTGCTGGCGTGGAAGGACCGGTTCGGGAGCGTCCACCCGCTGCGCCCCATCGAGGATGTTCCGGATACCGGCCTGTGGGCCGAGGTCCTGGCGCCGTTGCAGATCCTGGCCCGACTCCACCGATCTCGTAACCGGCGGCCGTTCGTCGACACGGTGACGGAGTTGCTGGAGGCGGCTCGAGCCCACGCAGGGTTCGCTTTCTGGGCCGGCGGTGAGCAGGTGCTCGGTAACGTCTTGCGGATGGTCGAACTGGCTCGTCGCGCGGAAGCCTCCGGCCTGTCGTCTTTTCGCGCCTTCATGGAGGAGCTCCTGGATGATGCCGAGCGGGGGCAGGCTCCCCAGGCGGTCATGGTGGAGGACGGGACCGAGGGGGTCCGTGTCATGACCGTGCACAAGGCCAAGGGGCTGGAGTTCCCCGTGGTGATCCTGTGCGATCCCACGTGCAACGCCGTCGGCCGCAAGCCCAATCGCTGGGTCGACAACGACTCCCGCCGGTGTTTCGAATCCCTCGCTGGCTGTGTCCCGGTGGAGCTGGAGGAGAACGCTGGAGAGGTGCTGCGTCGGGACGAGGAGGAGGCCCACCGTCTGCTCTATGTGGCGGCCACGCGGGCTCGGGACCTGCTCGTGATCCCTGCCATCGGCGATGTCGCAGCGACGGAGCCGGACTGGTGGACCGCCCCCCTGGACCCCGCGGTGTTTCCGCCCGAGAGCGCTCGTAGGCACGGCGCGCCGGCCCCTGGATGTCCTCCGTTTGGGGCTGATACGGTGCGGGTACGACCGCCGAGGGCCAGACCGGACGTCGTCGCCGTGCAGCCTGGGGCCCATGAGGGCGTCGGAGGCAGCGGCGTGGTCTGGTGGGACCCGTATGCGTTGGAGTTGGATGTCTCCGGGGCCTCCGGCCTGCGCTACCAGACCGTCCTGGCGGACGACTCCGGGAGCGGTGAGGCGGCTGCCAGCAAGGAGCGGTACGAGGAGTGGCGGTCGCGGCGTGCGGCGGTGTTGGAGCGCGGCGGTCGTCCTTCGGTCACCGTGGTGACGCCGACGCAGCTCGCCGCGGAGTCCCCTTCGCTCAGCTCCGACCGCGTCCTGGTGCAATCCACGGATGCGATCCGTGCTGCCCGTCCCGCAGGTCGTCGGTTCGGGACCCTCGTGCATGAGGCCCTGGAGTATGTGGCGGCCGAGGCGGGCGCGGACCTGGTCGCCCGGACGGTGAGGTGGCGCGGGCGGGTGCTCGGCGCGAGTGAGGAGGAGGTGGCGGCGGCTACGGAGGCGGTCCTGGCGGCCCTCGCCCACCCGATCATGGAGGCCGCGGCCAGGAGCCCGGACTCGAGACGTGAGGCGGCCCTCGCCTGGGTGCTGGATGACGGGACCGTGGTGGAGGGGGTGGCGGACCTGGTGTTCCTGGACCCCGACGACCCGCGGCGGTGGATCGTGGTGGACTTCAAGACCTCGGCGGACGAGGCGGAGAGTCGCGACAGGTGGCTGGCCCAGGTCTCCTGCTACTGCGACGCCGTGGAGGCCGCGACGGAAGTGAGGGCCGAGGGCGTGGTCCTCATGGTGTGAGCTGCTTGTCGTACAGCCGGTAGGTCCGCCACCGACGTCCCCCAGCGCGCTCCAGAGTGTTGATCATGGGAGTGTTGGTCTCCAGGACCCAGCCGCACTCCGCCGCTTCTATCCCGTGTTGCCCGGTCTCCAGGATGTCGCCGTACAACGCGGCGTCGAGCCCGAGATGCTGGTGCTCCTTGCGCACCCCCATGAGCAGGACGCGCATCTCCTTGAGCTGGCGTTTGGCACGCAAGAGCTTGAGTACGCCGAAGGGCAGCAGCCGCCCTGCGAGCTTGATGAGGACCCTGTTGTAGTTGGGCAGTCCCATCCAGAATCCGATGACCTCGCCGTCGCGGACGAGAAAGGAGCAGAGCCAGGGGGCGAACACCGGACGGAGTTCCCGGGCCATGGACTCGATCTCGCTGTTGGACATGGGGACGAATCCCCAATTGCGAGACCAGGCGTCGTTGAACAGCTCGACGATCAGCTGAATCTCCTGTCGGAACCGGCTGGTGTCGAAGCGCCGCAGGGTGGCGTTGTTGCGGGCCAGGATCTTGGCCCCAAGCTTCCGCCATCGATCGATGTTGTGCCCTTCTCGGTCGGTGTAGAACGAATAGAGGTCCATGACCTTGCTGAACCCCTGACCCTCCATGAGCCGGCCATAGAAGGGAGGGTTGTGGGGCATCATCAGGAACGGGGCCCCGGGCTCGCCATCCACGAGGCAGCCCGTCTCGTAGTTCAGGGACGGGGAGGTCGGCCCCCTGAGGGCCTCCAACCCCCGGGCTCGTGCCCAGTCACCGGCGGCGTCGAACAGCGCCCTGGAGACCTCTTCGTCGTCCTCTGACTCGAAGAACCCGAAGAACCCGGTCCTGTCGTCGTGGTGCTTGTTGTGGGCGTGATTCTGGATCGCGGCGACGCGACCGACCACGGTCTGGCCTCGTCGGGCCAGCAGCCACTGGATATCCCCGCACTCGAAGAACGCGTGAGTGCGCTTCGGGTTCAGCAACCGGGACACGTCCAAGTTCGGCGGAGCAACCCAGTGCGGATCGTCCGCGTAGAGCCGGTGCGGCAGCAGTCGGAACTCACGGCGATCTCGGCGTGTGCGGACCGGTGTGACCTGGACCGCAGGGCTCGTCATGGTCGGGTCACTGGGCGCCGGAGCTGGTCTTCACGGGCGCCGCGTTCGCGCGCAAAGAAGCCAGCTCGGCGAAGACCTCAAGCACCCGCTCGATCTCGTCTTCCCGGTGGGTGGCCATGTAGGACGTTCGGATCAGACCCTGTCCCGGGGCCGTGGCCGGAGAGACCACCGGGTTGGCGAAGATGCCCCGTTCGTCCAGCATCTTCCAGAACCTGAAGGTGTCCGCGTCCGAGCCGATCAGCACCGGCACGATGGGCGTCTCGCTGCCCATGGTGTCATAGCCCATCTCGCCGAGCTTTGTGCGCACATGGTTGACGGTGCGCTTCAGCTTGGCGATGCGCCAGGGCTCCTGTTCGATGACGTCCACGGCGGCCATGGCGGCGGCGGTGTTCGCCGGGGTCGGGCTGGCGGAGAAGATCATGGTCCGCGCCGTGTGCTTGATGTAGTGGACCGCCTCCTCGCTGCCGGCGATGAAGCCGCCGATGCTGGCCAGGGACTTGGAGAACGTGCCCATGACCAGGTCGACGCCGCAGTTCGGGTCACCTGTCATGCCGAAGTGCTCCAGGGTCCCGCGTCCGCTGTCCCCGAGGACTCCGACGCCGTGGGCGTCGTCGACCATCACCCTGGCGCCGTGCTTGCGAGCCAGCCTGACCACGGAGGGCACGTCCGTGATGCTCCCGTTCATGGAGAACACCCCGTCCACCACGATGAGCTTGCCGGCGCTCTCCGGGCAGTCCTTCAGCAGACGGTCCAGGTCGTCCATGTCGCCGTTGCGGAACTTCCGGGTCTGGCCGAAGGCGAGGCGCGCCCCGTCAATGATCGAGGCGTGGTTCTCGCGGTCGCAGAAGATGACGTCGCTCTTCCCCACCAGGGAGGACAGCACCCCCAGGTTGACCATGAAGCCGGTGGAGAAGACGGCCGCCGCTTCCATCTGCATGAAATCGGCGAGGCGTCGCTCCAACTGCTCATGCAGCGCGAGGGTCCCGTTGAGGAACCGCGATCCCGTGCACGAGGTGCCGTAGCGCTCCGTGGCTTCCTGGGCGGCTTTGACCACGCGGGGGTCGTGCGTGAGGCCCAGGTAGTTGTTGGACCCGACCATGACCACCCGCCTGCCGTCCACCTTGGCGGACGTGCAGTCGTGTTCCTCGATGGCCCGGAAGTAGGGGTAAACCCCTCGGCGCATCAATTCCCGGGCGCGCTGGAAGCGCCGACACTTGTCGAACAGATCCAAGAGCTTTCCTTCCCTCAGTCCGGGATCGATCTGGTCCCGGGACCGCCCCGGGATTCTCCCATCAAGCAACGGAAGCCCATGAGCGGAATCACTTTAGCAGCAGATTTCGATCCCACGCAACGGGCACCTTGGCCGATGGTCCGCAGATTCTTAACACGGGATGTGAGGGCGTTCAGGCCCTGATCAGGAGGCAATGTCTTCGATGAAGGTGCTGGTCACAGGGGCGAGCGGGTTCATCGGTTGGCATGCTTGTAAATCCCTTGATGACATGGGGTTTACCGCATGTCCGCTGGTGCGCGCGGGCTCAGATGTGTCGGCTTTGACTCCCTGGGCCGCGGAGACAAGAACCGCGGATCTGAGGGACGAGGCGGCGTTGCGGGCCGCGGTGCGTGGGGTGGACGCCGTGATCCACCTGGGGGGGCTGACCAGGGCTCGTAGCCTCGAGACCTTCCGGGAAGTGAACGCGGAAGGCGTGGCCCGGCTCGTGGAGGCCTGTCGGTCGGAGGTCCCGGGGCTGGACCGGTTCGTCCTGGTCTCCAGCATCGCGGCGGCCGGCCCCGGCACCCCGGAAGCACCTCGGCGAGAGGCAGATCCTTGTGAGCCGGTCACTCCGTACGGCTTGTCCAAGCTCGAAGGGGAGCGGGTCCTGCGAGATGCGGCGGCGGACATGCCCTGGACCATCGTTCGCCCTCCCATCGTCTACGGGCCTCGGGAGCGGGACATGCTGGCGATCTTCAGGCTATGTCGTCGCGGTGTGGTGCCCGTGGTGGGCTTTCGTGACAAGCACTACTCCCTCGTCTACGGACCTGACCTGGCCCGGCATCTGGTGGAGCTGCTGACGGTCCCGGACGCGGTCGGCCGCACCCTGTTCGTGGCGGAGGATCAGCACTACAGCTACCGGGATCTGGTCTCCACCATCGGTCGGGGCGTCGGCAGAGTACCCCCGCTCCCGAGGGTGCCGCACCTGGTGCCCAGGCTCATCGCGCTCATGGGGTCCTGCGCTCAGCGGTTCACTCGTCGACCGCCGCTGCTCACGCTCGCCAAGCTCCCGGAGGTCCTGGCTCCGGGGTGGGTCTGCTCAACGGAGTCCGCTCGATCTCTGCTGCCGACGGTCGGCCCTACCGGGTTGGAGCAGGGGGCGCGGGAGACCGCTGCCTGGTACGAAGAACACGGCTGGCTGTGAGAGACTCGAGTTCCTGCCGCCCACCCGTCTCCGGGCAATAGGGAGGAATCGCCCCCCTCCCGACTGGTACACTCGGGTTGCCCGTCCTGACCCGACAGAGACTGTTGATGATGCGTCAGACGATTCTCCTGGTCGCGTGCTCCTATGCGATGTTCTCCGGTGCTCGACTCGTCGCCCAGTGCGGCGGCAACGGCGCCAATGGAGCCCTCTCCTGCGACCCGCTCACCCTGGGGCGCACCGTGACCACGACGATCCAGGGAGCTCCTGGACAGGGCTTCCTCTACTACTTCGCCGCCAACCGGGCGCCCAATGTCATCCCGGGAGTCGGTCAGGCATGCCTGTCCCTCTCGGACCCCTCGCTGACCCTGCTGGCTCAGGGAGCCCTCGACTTCCAGGGCCGCGCGGCCACCTCGATCCCGATCCCCAACGATCCGGCCCTGCTGCCGTTCGTCGGCTTCGCGCAGGCCGGTGTCGGAGACCCCGCGGCCCCATCCGGCGTCGCGATCACACCGGCGTTGCGCGTCGACTTCGAACTTCCGGACAGCTACGTCTCGGTCTCGCCACTGGGAGCTCCCCGGGGGCTGTCCTCCAGCACGCTGTTGATGGACGGACGTGTCCTGCTGGCCGGCGGGGGAGCAGGGACCCTGCTCTCTCCCGTGCAGTCGGACTCCACCGAGCTCTACGACCCCACGACCCGCACCTGGTCTCCCGGCCCGACCATGGGACTGAGCCGCGTGTTGCATACAGCCAGCATCCTGGACGACGGCCGCGTGCTCATGGTCGGAGGCATGTTCGACTCCGCCGGCAACGTGACGGCGTCATGCGAGCTGTTCGATCCGATCTCGGGGGCGTTCTCGCCCGCGGCGCCCATGGGGACGGTGCGCGCAGGGCACACGGCCACGCGGCTGCCTGACGGGAGGGTGCTGGTGGCCGGAGGGACGTCGAACTTGACGTTGACCAGCGCCACCAACTTCACCGCGATCCTCAACGCCTCCCAGGACACTGCTGAGATCTACGACCCGGTGACCGATACGTGGACCGCGGTGCCGGGTTCCATGACCGCTCCGCGCTTCCTCTCTTCCGCCATCGGACTCGCGAACGGAGACGTGCTCCTGGTGTCGGGCCTGACCTCCGGCATCTCGACCCTGGTGTTCGGTGTGACCTTCACCATTCCCGTCTGGACCGAGACCTGCGACCGGTTCTCGCTGACGACGGGGGCCATCAGCGCGGTGGCAGCTCTCCCTTCCGGTCAGGGGCGCTCGGTGCCCGGCATCGCCACTCTGCCCAACGGGGATGTGTGGCTGGTGGGGGGCGCGATCAGCATGAACAACGCCGCGACTTCCGTGGACGAGTCATGGATCTTCGACGGGGCCGCCTGGGCGCCGGGCCCGACGCTCCCTTCCGCCGTCTCCTCGCCGGCCGTGGTCCCCCTCGCGGACGGTGACATCCTGGTGGCCGGGGGTGTCACGGGGAGCCAGGTGCTGCCCGGTGCGACCTCTGATGCGAGGGTGTACGACGGCACCACTCTCTCCGCAGCGGTCTCCTTGCCCGCACCTCGCGGAGGGCTCAGCGCGATCCGTTTGCTGGATGGGAGCGTGATACTGGCCGGCGGAAATGACGCCGGGACCAACGCGCAAGCAGATAGCTGGTTGTACTATCCGAGCCCGTAGGGAACGGAGCAGCCTGCCATCGAATCCACTTCAACGCCCAGCATGCCTCTGTCAGTGGTAGTCGTCGCCCTCGGTGACGATCACCGGCTTCAGACTTGCCTGGCCGCCTTGCGGCGTGATGCCCCTCAAGCAGAGCTGATCCTCGTGGAGAACGGGGTCCACGGCGATGCCCCGACGCTGCCCATGGAACCGTCTCGGAGGATCAGACGCTCCGAGAACCCCGGCTTCGCGGCCTCCGCCGAAGAAGGCCTGGAGGCCGCGTCCGGTGAGTTCGTCCTGACCCTGAACCCGGACGCGACCCTGCACGAGGGTTCCCTGAAGGCCGCCCTCGTCTTGTTGGAGGCGGAGCCGGAGGTCGGCGCGGTGGCCTTCCGGCTGCTGCGACCGGACGGCGTCACCCTGGACTCCGCCGGCATCGCTCTCGGCTTGGTGCGCCGCGCCCGGGACCGGGGGATGGGGAGGCCGGAGGCCGGAGCCTTCCAGCGCCGGGAGGACGTGGACGCCGCCTGCATGGCCTGCGCCCTGTTCCGTAGTTCCGCCCTGGAGGCGGCCCGGGACGGGGCCGGTGAGGTGCTGGACACGAGGTACTTCGCCTACAAGGAGGACGTGGACCTGGGCTGGCGTGTCAGGCGAGCGGGCTTTCGGATCTCATACCTGCCCAGCGCCACGGCGGATCACGAGCGGGGGTGGCGCGAGAAGCAGCGCCGTCAGGTCCCCCTTCGCCTCCGGGTCTTCAGCCTCCGGAATCGTTGGTGGACCATCGTCAAGAACGAGTCGGCTTTGAGTCTCGTGGCCAGAATGGCACTCTATGCGCCGGTGGAGCTGCTGCTGGTCTGCCGGCTCTTGCTGACGGAACCGGGTACGCTGCTGGCCTACCCGAGGGTCATGCTTGGGATCCCCGAGACGTTGAGGAGGCGCAGGATCAAGGTGCGGCGACCATGAGGCAGGCAGATGCACCCGCGGATCTCGCGGTCATCGTGGCGAGCTACAACGTCGCGCCCCTGCTCAAGGACTGTCTCTCCAGTCTGCAGGAGGGGCCGGGCGCGTTGCAGGTAGAGGTGGTGGTCGTCGACAACGACAGCGTGGACGGTTCTCCGGAGATGGTGGCCAGGGACTTCCCGGAGGTCCGCCTCATCCGCAACAGCACGAACGAGGGCTTCGCGAAGGCCAACAACCGCGCCATCGGTGAGACGTCGGCTCGCTACATCCTCCTGCTGAACCCGGACACCCGCATCCCGGAGCGCACCCTCGAGCCCATGGTGGCGTTCCTTGATGAGAACCCGGAGGTGGGCGTGGCGGGGCCGCGGGTCGTGCGTCCGGACGGTCGCCTGGACGAGGCCTGCCGACGGGGCTTCCCGACGCCGCTGGCTGCGGCGGCCCGTTTCCTTCAACTCGACAAGGCGTTCCCTCGCAGCCGGGTCCTCGGACGATATCGTCAGACGTTTCGTGATCCGGAGGACCGGTACGAGGTGGACTCCGTAGTCGGCGCCTTCATGATGCTGCGGCGTGAAGCGCTCGAAGACGTCGGAATGTTGGACGAGAAGTTCTTCATGTTCGGTGAGGACCTGGACTGGTGCTGGAGGTTCAAGCGGCGCAACTGGCGCATCTTCTACCTTGGCGATCAGGAGGTCGTTCATCACAAGGGTGCGTCCTGCGCCAGCGCCCCTCACCGGATGAACTGGCACTTCCATCGCTCCATGGTGCTGTTCCATCGCAAGCACCTGGTCCAGAGGTATCCGTTCTTCGTCAACTGGCTGGTCTACTGCGGCGTCGGGATGCGATACGCGCTGAAGAGTGCGTTCATGGTCTTGCGAGGGACCCGTAGTCAATCTCCCCGGCTGGCCAGAGCGAAGGGGCAGGAGGCCCCGATTCCGGAGGACTCCAGGTCCGCGGAGGCTTGACGTGCGCTCGTGGCCGGGCTTCTTTATGATGCTGCGGCCGCGCGAGGGGCGCCGGCAGGGGGATGGTGCGTCGTGCTACGTTTCTGCGGATTGACGGACGTCGGAAGGAAACGGAGCGATAACGAGGACCGCTTCGTTGTCTCTCAGGACTCCCAGTACGCGATCCTGGCTGACGGGATGGGAGGCAGGCTCTTCGGCGAGGTCGCGTCGGAGATGGCGGTCCAGGGTCTCTCCCACTACATCGAACAGGATCTCCCCAGGAGCCTGGGGCGGTTGGACCGGTTCGATCAGGGGAGCATGGTCACGAATCTGCTGGACGAGTGGGTCCGGCGGGTCAATCGTGACGTGTACGACAAGGGCCAGGCGGACGAGCGTTACCGCGAGATGGGGACGACCCTGGTGACGCTCCTCGGGCTCGATGGTCAGGTCGTCCTGGCGCACGTGGGAGACAGCCGCTGTTATCGGTGGCGGCGGCGAGGCGGCATGACCCAGCTGACCGAGGACCACTCCTTCGTGAACACCCAGCTCAAGCAGGGGGTCATCACGGAAGAGGAGGCCAGGGAGTCAAGCCAGCGGAACATCATCACCCGGGCCATCGGCACGGCGGATCGCGTCAAGCCTGAGATCCACGTGTTCCCCGCTTCCTCCGGCGACCGCTATCTGCTTTGCTCCGACGGGCTCACGGACATGGTCGATGACGAGGCCATCGGGCAGGCCCTGTCCGGCGGTGACGACCTGGAGACGATCGCCAAGGTGCTCGTGGACATGGCCAACGAGTCCGGCGGCAAGGACAACATCACGGTCATCCTGGTCGAATCCGAGTAGCGGCCATGAACGACCAGGGGATCCGGGTCGAGGGCTTGTCCAAGGTCTTCGAGGACCGGAAGCGCGGCCTGATCCGGGCCGTTGATGATGTCTCGTTCACCTGCGCCCCGGGGCGCATCTTCGGCCTCCTCGGGCCGAACGGGGCGGGCAAGACCACGTCCCTCCGCATCCTCTCCACGGTGCTGAGGCCGACCTCCGGGAGTGTGACCGTGGCGGGCTTCGATGCGAGGCGAGAGCCGGAGCGGGTCCGCGCCTCCATCGGCTTCCTCTCCGGGGCGACGGGGCTGTACGAACGGTCCACTGCTCGCGAGGTCATCGCCTTCTTCGGAGAGCTCTTCGGATTGCGTGGCGCCGATGTGCGCCGTCGGGTGGGGGAGCTCGCGGAGCTGCTCCGCATGGAAGAGTTCCTGGACCAGGCCTGCGGCAAGCTGTCCGCTGGCCAGAGGCAGAAGGTCAGCATCGCCCGCACCATGGTCCATGACCCGCCGGTCGTGATCCTGGACGAGCCCACCGCCAACCTGGACGTGCTCGTCGCGCGGGAGGTCGTGCTGTTCGTGGCGGCGGAGCGGGACCGGGGAAAGACCGTCCTGTTGTCCACTCACATCATGAGCGAGGTGGACCGGTTGTGCGATGACGTCGCGATCATCCACGAGGGGCGGGTCCTGGTGTCCGGCACCAAGGACGAGGTTGTGGCCCAGGGCGGCGGCGATTCCGTAGAGGACACGTTCTTTCAACTGGTGCCCGTCGACGAGCGCCGGACGTCGGAGCTTCAGGGATGAGGTGGTGGGTCGTCAGGACCGTGCTGCGGCGCGAACTACGTGATGTCCTCCGGGATCGACGCACCCTGTTCGCCATGCTGGTGCTGCCCGTGATCCTCTACCCGGTGATCATGCTGGGCTTCAGCAGCCTGTCCGTCAGTCGGGTCCAGGAGCTGCGCACCCGTACCTTCCCCATAGCGATCACGGTCGACGGGGAGGCCGTGACCAGGCTCGGCGACTACCCGGATGAGAGCCTCGTAGGGGTGCTCCTGGGCGTTGAGCAGTTCTCCTTCACGGAGGTCGAAGAGCCTGGCGCCGCGGTCCGTGACGGGCGGGTGTTCATCGCCTGCGACATCCCCGCGGATGTGGACCAGAGGCTCCGTCGCATGGAGGAGGTGAGGCTCGCTCCCTTCTATCGCTCCGCGGACGAAGAGTCCCAGGCCGCATGGCGGACGTTCCGTGGCGCCCTGTCCCGGTACCGTCAGCTGCACCTGCCCCTCGTGGTGGACGAGGCGAGCGGCGATCAGGCCACACCGGAGGAGAAGGGCGGGCATATGTTCGGCGGTCTGCTCGCCATGATGGTCATCATGATGGCCATGACGGGAGCGTTCTATCCGGCACTGGACGTGGCGGCAGGGGAGAAGGAGCGAGGCACGCTGGAGACCCTGCTGCTCTCTCCCGCGCGGCGGGCAGAGCTGGTGATGGGCAAGTACCTGACGGTGCTCTGCGTTGCGGTCGTGGCCGCGTTGATGAACCTGGGCAGCATGGCCTTCACCTTCTCCGGGTTCTCGAAGATGCTGGCTGGAGCCCGAGGTGGCATGGACTTCACCATCACCGCCGGCGCCTTCGGGATCATCTTCGCGGGGCTGTTGGTCCTGGCCTCCCTGTTCAGCGCCGTGTGTCTGGCGCTCAGCACCTTCGCCAGGACGTACAAGGAAGGGCAGGCCTACCTGACGCCGGCCATCATCCTGGTCATGCCCCTGGGCATGATCGGACTGCTGCCTGACATGAAGCTGGATGCCAGTACTGCGGTCATCCCGGTGGCCAACATGGCCCTGCTCATGAAGAGCCTCCTGGTCGGCGAATACCCGGGCACGGAGATCCTCATCACCCTGGCGGTCTGCGCCGGTTGTGCCGTGGCGGCGGTGTCATGGACCGCGGGGCTGTTCAATCGAGAGGAGGTCCTGTTCCGGGAAGGCAAGCAGCTGTTCGGGCTGCGGCCGCCTCCCGGCGTGCCGCGACCGACCCAGCCCCCTGTGCAGGCGGCGATGCTCGGGATCGTCCTGGGGCTCGTGTGGATGGTGCAGTCTGCGGGCTATCTGGCGACGGCGCCCGGGTGGGCCCGAGTCGTCGTGCCACAGGCGGGCCTCGCGGTGCTGGCGCTCGGATTGCCTCGTCTTGCCATGGTGCGTCCCGTGTCCGGGCTCGCATTGCGTGCGCCGGGTCGCCGCGCTCTGGTCTCCGGAGCCCTCCTCGGCGTCGGCGGCGTCGGGTTATCCCTGGCGCTGGGTCAGCTGCAGTCGCTGATCCTCGGGGCGCCGAATGAGGAGATGGCCGCGGACCTGGAGTCCCTGATCCGGGGATTGGGCTCACCCCTGATGATCATCGCCTGTGTCGCCGTGGTCCCGGCGGTGGCGGAGGAGCTGCTGTTCAGGGGGCTGGTGCTGCAGGCGTTTCGTCGAGGTCTCGGCGATCGTGCCGCCGTCGTCCTGAGCGCCGTGTTGTTCGCCGTCTTCCACCTGAGCTTGCACCGGTTCTTCCCCCAGGCGGCGCTCGGTGTGCTGCTCGCCCTGCTGGTGCTGCGCACGGGCTCGCTCTGGACGGCGGTGATCGCCCACGGGCTGCATAACGCCATCCTCGTGGGCTGGGCGTTGTCCGGAGATCAGGAGGCGGGTGACCCCGGTGGGCTGCAGGTCGTCTCCGCGATCGCCGTGGCGGTGATCCTGGTGCCGGCGGCGTGGGCGGCGTCCAGCCCTGAACGACGGGACTCTTGACCATGTTCATGATGCTGTTGGCTCATCCGTTGACCGCCGTGGGGTGGGTCGTTGTGCAGCTGCTCGCGGGTTTCCCCGAAGATGGTCTGTTTCATGCGGCCCTGGCGGTCACCGCGTTCACGGCCTTGGTGTTGTCGCTGCTCGGCCGCTTCGGGGCGACGTGGAGCGGCACGGTCCTGGTCCTGGCGCTCGTGCCGCCGTTCGCACCGCTGGTCATGTCGCACACGTGCGCCCAGCTCCTGTTCCGTGTCGCGGCGGGCCTGGATGAAGACGATCGTTGGGTGCCGGTCTGTCGTGGGCTCGGCAGGCAATGGCTGAGATTCGGCAACATCGCCAGCGCCATGGCGGTGGTGCTCCTCTACTACTGGTGGGATGCGTTCGAGCGTCAGGTGGTCCCGGGGGATCGGGTGGCGCTCACGGACCCGCTGAGGCTGATGAGCGACGCCTTCGCCCCCTTCGTCAAGGGCACCTTCCTCGTGATCAGCGTGCTCTACGCCGTGCGGTTCGTCCGCACCGTGAGGGTGGTGCTGGTGCTGAGGGGGCGGGCCGACGTCGATCCCGCCTGACCACCTCGATCACCGCTCGTAGACGACCTCTCCCGCGACCACCGTGGTCATCACCCCGATGCGGGGCATGTGCCAGACGCTGCACTTCATGGGGTCGCGGTTGATGATCACCACGTCCGCCTGGAAGCCTGGGCGGAGCCGTCCGCGCCTGTCCTCCGCGAAGATGCCCTGGGCGCCCCAGGCGGTCATGCTGAGGAGCGCCTCGTGACGGTTCATGCGTTGCTCCGGATAGAACGGGTCCTGCCGCCCGTCTGCCATGGTCATGAACCGGGTCACGGTGCTGAACAGGTTCCTCCACGGGGAGGCGGACTCCACCGGAGCGTCGGTGCCGTTGGGGATGATGCAGCCGGCTTCGATGAGCGAGCGCCAGGCGTAGGCCCCGAGCCGGGCCCGTCGGTGACCCAGTCGTGTGGGCACCCAGGGGCCGTCGGAGGTGCAGTGGCACCCTTGCATGGACGGGATGACGCGGAGGTCACGGAACCTGGGGATGTCCGCGGTGGAGAGGATCTGGGCGTGCTCCACGCGGAAGCGGTGGTCTTCTCCCATGCGCCCCGTGGCCTCGAGGGCGCGCTGGTAGGCATCCAGGGTCTCGCGGCAGCCGCGGTCGCCGATGGCGTGGGTGCAGACCTGATAGCCCTTCTCGAGGGCTTCGTGAGCGACCTTCTGGATGAAGGCCGGTTCCAGGACCGCGAGGCCGCGGTGGCCGGGGCGGTCAGCGTAGGGTTCCAGCAGCCAGGCGCCGCGGGAGCCGAGGGCTCCGTCGGCGTAGAGCTTGATGGATCGGATGGCCAGCCGATCGTCGTAGAGCCCGGTGATGGGAGGCCCGGCGAAGACCTCCCGCGCGCTCTTCTCGTCGCGCACGGAGACCATGGCGTAGACCCGCATCTTCATGCTCTGGTTGTTGTAGAGGGCGGCCAGCTGGCGGAGCACGGAAGGACCGGACCCGGCGTCCACGAAGGTGGTGATCCCCAGCCGAAGCGCCTCCTTCTGGCCGGCCAGCAGGTCGTTGTTGATCTCGTCGGGGTCGTTCTCACCAGGGGCGACCCGGGACACCATTCCCATGGCGTTGTCCACCAGGACGCCGGTGATCCGGCCGCCTTCCCCTCGGATGATCTCGCCTCCCTTGGGGTTGGGGACGTCGCCGGAGATGCCCGCCAGCTCCAGGACCTTGGTGTTGACCCACATGGCGTGGCCGTCCACACGCCGCAGGGCGCAGGGGCGGCCTCCGCTCACGGCGTCCAGGAGCGCCCGGTCGGGGAACTTCTTGTCCTCCCACAACTCCTGGCTCCAGCCACGGCCCAGGACCCACGCGTCCTCAGGGAGCTTCTCGCACCACTTGGCGACCATGTCCGCCGCTTGCTGCGCGCTGCGCGCTTCGCGCAGGTCGATCTGCCGCAGGGACTGCCCGAGGCCCCGAAGGTGCGCGTGGGACTCGATGACGCCGGGCATGGCGACTCCCGACGCCGGGACCTGGATGACACGGGTCCGGGGGCCGGCGGCCGCGCGAGCTTCCGCTTCGTCTGTCACGCGGATGATGCGGCCCTCGTGGATCACCAGACCGCCGGCCCGGGGGCGGGCCTCGTCCAGCGTCAGCACCGAGCCGAGGATGACCATGTCCGGTGCCTCTTCGTCGGGGACCTGCTGAGCCGACGACAACGACGTGAGGAGCAGGGCGACGGTCGTGTATGTGATCAGGGAGCGCATGGCTGCGGTTGTACCACGATCTGCTAACATCCGGCCCGGTCACCAGGATCCGATGCAAGTCCCCAGAATCCACGTCCCGTACCTGTTGGTGGTCGCGTTGTTGAGCATCGTCCAGGCCGTCGAGCTCCTCCTCCCTGCGCAGACCGGACTGGAGTACGTGTCCCTGGGGATCCTGGCTGCGGCGGGCGTGACGCACCTCAGGTGGCTACACCGGCTCTTCAAGGACGGGGAGGGATGCCTCGGCGCGGCCCTGCCCATGACCGCCGTCCGTGTGCTGGTGTTCGCGTTCCTGACCTGTCTCGTCGCGCCCGTGTGGGCTGCCTTCGCCTTCATGGTGCTGCTGCGGTCTGCGGCCAACGCATATGTGGACCGCGGCGCCGAGATCCCGTCATCCCACGAGCGGGTGGCCCGGGAGGCGTCAGGCCTGGTGTTGACCGCGATGGTCCTGGTCCTCGTCGAGTTCGTCGTGGTCATCCAACTGGACTCGGCCGGGGTGCTGACGGGGGAGGGCGCCGGGCTGCGGGTCGCGGACGTGATCGGTGCCCCGGCGGCGACGGGCTTCGCGCTCTTCAAGCTCGTGTGCGCGGCCTACTGGCTGTGGTTCGTGGCCAAGGCCGTCCCGCCGCTGTATCAGGCGTTCGGTGACGCCCATCAGGCGGTTGAGGGGCGAGCCCAAGATGAGACCCTCTGATGCGGTGATCGAGACCCGAGGGCTGACCGTCCGATTCGGCTCCGTACCCGGGGTGCTGGACCTGGACCTGGAGGTCCGGCCCGGTGAGGTCTTCGGGTTCCTGGGGCCCAATGGCGCGGGGAAGACCACCACCATCCGCATGTTGCTGGACCTGCTGCGGCCGGATTCCGGGGAGGCTCGTTTGTTCGGGGTCGAGGTGCGGTCCGCCGGCGCCGCCCTCCGCTCTGAGGTGGGGTTCCTGCCCGGTGACCTGGCGCTGTTTCCGTTTCTCAACGGTGACCGGACGCTGCGCCTCTTCGAGCGCCTCTACGGCCGTGGTGCACGCTCCCGCGGCGAGCTCCTGGATCGTCTGGATCTGAGCCCGCGAGCGTTGCGACGGCCGGTGCGGACCTACTCCACCGGGATGCGACAGAAACTCGGAATCGTGGCGGCCTTTCAGCACGATCCGCGCCTGTTGATCCTCGACGAACCCACCACCGGACTCGACCCGATCGCGAGGGATGCGTTCCTGCGTCTGGTCCGTGATCGCAGCGCCGCGGGCCATACGGTCTTCCTCTCCAGCCACGTGCTGGACGAGATCGAGCGGACGGCGGATCGCGTCGGCCTCATCGCTGGCTCGAGGCTGAGGACGGTCTCCACCATGGAATCGCTCCGCGCATCCAGACCTCGTACGGTGACGCTTCGGTACGCCGACGGGCGGCGGGAGCGGACCCGGCACCAGGGTGACCCGGCGCGGCTCCTCGACGAGATCGATCGGGACGGGCTGGTGGATGTGGAGGTCCGCCCGGCCAGCCTCGACGACGTGTTCAGGGCGTTGGTGGAAGCGCCGGAGCCCGAGACATGAGCGGGCCGTTCTTCGTCTTCCTGTTGCGCCGCCACTGGTGGACGTGTGGCCTGTGCGCGCTGATCCCTCTGAGCCTGGGGCTCATGGTGGGGGCCTTCTTTCCCACCATGGAGTCGGAGCGCAAGGTGTTCGGCCCCATGCTGGACCTGATCCGGAACACCTGGTTCCCGGATCTCCCGGACTTCCTGTCGCCCGCCGGCGCCTTCGTCTGGCCGTACATGCACCCCATGACCATCGCGGCCTGCGCGCTGGCCCCCGCCATCGTCGCGTTGGCGCAACCGGCGGGGCTGCGCGGGCAGGGGAGCCTCGACCTCCTGTTGGCGACTCCGTTGTCGCGAACGCGGTTGGTGGGCACGGTCTGTGCGTTCATGGTGCCCGTGGCCATGGCCATGGGGCTGGGGCCGCTCCTCGGGTCGATCCTGGGTGCGCTTCGCTGCGAGGAGCTGGCCTCCATCCCCGTGGATCGCTACCTGTTGTGTTCCGTGGCGGCGGCGGCGTTGACCATGTTCTTCGGGTCGATCGCCCTGCTGATCTCCTGCCTGGCGCGGGATCGTGGACAGGCCACCTTCTTCTACACCGGCTTCGTGCTTCTGAGCTTCGTGGTCAATTCCATCGCTCAGATGTGGAAGGACGTCCGGTGGATCGAGTCCTACGGCCCCATCGGCTACTACCACCCCCTCAACCTCGCCAACGGCGAGCCGGTGCCCTTCGCCCTGGACCTTACGGTTCTGCTGGGGGGCTCGGTGGTCGCCACCGCGGCGGCGCTGAGGTGGTCGGCGCGACGGCGTTCCGCCTGAGTCGCCCCGGTCTCCTCAGGCCGTGAGCTCCTGGAAGAACGCCAGGGTGGCGGCGCCGATGGGAGCCCAGTCGAGCGCGTCGGCGGATCGAGCGGCGGCGGCCTCTGCTTCCGCTGCGTCCGCGGCGAGGGCCCGCTCGATGGCGTCGATCATGTCATCTCCGGGGGCGTATGCCTCGACCGCGCCGGGTTCACAGATCTCCAGGAGTCCGGGATCATCCGGGATGACACAGGGAACGCCGAATCCGAGGGCGAGCACGAGGGTCCCCGAGGTGGTGACGCGGCGATAGGGGAGGACCACTCGATCCGCGGCCGAGAAGAGCCAGTTCGTATCCTCCGGGTTCTGGCGTCGCGGCCTGAAGATCACCCGGTCGTCCCGGGAGGCGGCGTCGGCGATGGCCCGTGTCACGGATGGATCGACGGGTTCTCCCGCGATCAGCAGGGTGGCCTCCACGTCACGGCGGACGAACCGGGAGACGAGGTCGTCGAAGCCCTTGTAGGGTCGGAGTTGGCCGAAGGCGAGGAGGACGGGCCGCTCATCCGTGAGGCCGAGGGCCTGCCGCGCTTGCGCCCGCGATCCTCGGGGCCCGTAGACGTCGCGGTAGTGCCCGTGGGGAATGACCCTCACGGGGCAGTCGACCCCCAGGCCTTCCCGGAGTCCGCGCTCCGCGGCGTGGGTGTGGGCGATGACCCCGTGGGCTGCTGCGGCCAGGGTGCGGGTCAGCTGACGGTCCTGGTGGCTGTCGTCGTGGGGAAGGAGGTTGTGAGCGGTCCACACGATCTTCCAGCCCTCGGCGGCCGCCAGCTGCAGCAGCCTGGATAGCCGCCGCGCGCGCACGCTCCGACGCAGGGCGCCCCCCTTCAGCCACAGCCAGTGGACGTGCAGGACACGGGGGCCGGCTCCATGGCCGCGGAGGACGGCTCCGTTAAGGGGGGCGGGCTCGAGGACCTCGCCCCCGGCGGTCTCGAGAGCCCCGTACAGGAGCTTCTGGTACGGGTTGTCCTCGATTGGCCTGGGAACCGAGAGCACCTTGATCCGATATGCGTCGTGGGCGGGTGTCATCCTGGCTCATGGTATAACGACTCATGAAGCACCACGTCGATAGGCTCACCCTGGTTGCCAGGGCTTTTATGTGCGCCACGACGCGTGTCTCGACGCCCTCCGCCGCCCCGCTGGGTCGTCCCACCGAATAGATGAGACTCGCCCTCGTAGCCCCTCCCTGGGAGGTCATGATCAACTCCTATCCCCCCCTGGGGTTGGGTTACGTCGCGGCGTCCGCGATCCAGGCGGGACACCCGACGACGATCCATGACTACGGGCTCCACCCCCACACCGGCGTCCAGCGCATCGTGGACGAGGTGCTCGAGGCCCAGCCGGACGTGGTCGGCATCACCACCTGGACCCACCTGTATCACGTGTGCTGCGAGCTGGCTCAGGCCTTCAAGCGTCGCCGCCCGGACCTGCCCGTGGTCATGGGGGGGCCTCACGTCACCATCTTCCCGGCCGAGACCCTGGAGGAAGAGCCCGCCGTGGACTACACGGTGTTCGGTGAGGGCGAGGTCACCATGGTGGAGCTGCTGGACGGGCTGGAGCGGTCTGATTCCGCTCCACTGGCCCTGGGCCGCGTCGACGGCCTGGCCTGGCGGGACGGCGCCACGGTCGTCAAGAACCAGCTCCGCGGGATCAACACGGAGATCGAATCCCTGCCGTTCCCGGCGCGGGACATCATGCAGATCGAGCAGTACCCCCTCCGTGCATGGAACGGAGAGCGGATGACCACCATGATGACGTCCCGTGGTTGTCCCTATGCCTGTACCTACTGCTTCAAGGGCCTGTTCGGGCGCCGATACATCACCACTCCCAACGACCTGATCATCGCCGAGATGGAGGAGATCCGGGACCAGTACGGGATCGATCACTTCTACTTCGTGGACGACCTGTTCGTGGTCAACATCAATCGACTGATGGAGTTCGTCGATCGCATGAAGGCGCGGGATCTGGGTTTCAAGTGGCAGTGCCTCGCCAGGGTCGATCGGCTCAAGCAGGAGCACTACGTGGCCATGGCAGAGGCGGGCTGCTCGAAGATCCACTACGGCATCGAGACCGGAGACCCGGAGATGATGGTGCGGGTGGACAAGGAGGCCACCTTGGAGCAGGTGGAGAACGCCGTCCGCTGGTGCAACCAGGCCGGGGTCATGGCCAAGGGCTATTTCATGCTGGGGCTGCCCGGTGAGACGGAGGAGACGGCCCGCCGGACCATCGACATGGCCTGCAGCCTGGAGTTGACGGAGGCCATGTTCTCCCTCACCACCCCGTTCCCCGGCACCGCCATGTGGAACGACATCAAGGACCGGTTCGATGGCATCCCGCGGAAGGAGCTGTTCAAGCGCGCGAGCTACTACTACGGCACCAAGAACGTCAGCGAGCCCATGTTCAACCTCTCTCAGCTGAGCATCGACCGGCTCATCGAGCTGGTCAACGAGGCCGAGTACGAGTTCCGTACCCGTGGCTGGCGCGCCCGACAGATCGAGGGGAACCTGACCTCTCCGCTGGACCGCTTCTTCTTCAGGTTTACGCAGAAGAAGTGGGTGAAGCGCCTCGGCGTGGGGCCGTTCAAGGACCTCGGCAAGAAGTGGCTGCGGCGGCGCGCTCCGGAGACCGCCGACGTGTCCACCTACATGTAGGTGCAGGCGTGGCTGATACCTGGAACGTCAAGGACCCCCCGGTGTACGCGGGACCTCCGCGCACCCCCGGGGCGGTGAGTCGGCTGAGGAAGCTGATCAAGACGACCCTCAACCTCCCTGCTCTGTACCGCAACTACAAGCGCGGTAACGACGTCGTCCAGGGGGCCTACCCGGATCGTCTGTACATCGAGACGACCAACGTCTGCAACCTGGACTGCGTCATGTGTCCCACCGGTTTGCATGTGCTGGGCCGGGCCAACGGGCACATGAAGTGGGAGCTGTTCACGCAGGTCATCGACGAGATGGCGCCGCATGTGAAGACGACGACGCTCCACATCTGGGGTGAGCCCCTGCTCCATCCCCGGTTCGCTGACATGATCCGGTACGCCCGTGAACGGGGCATCAAGGTCTCCATCTCGACCAACGCCACGCTCCTGGACGAGAAGAAGTCCATGGCGCTGCTGGACTCCGGGCTCACGGAGATCTACCTGTGCCTCGACGGCATGAAGGCCGAGACCTACGAGGCGATCCGCAAGAAGGCGGACTTCGAAGAGACCAAGGCCAACATCGAGCGCTTCATCGAGCTGCGGCGCGCCCATCCGGGTGGCGGCCCCAGGACCTACGTCCAGATCATCGAGATGGAGCCCACCAAGGAGCAGACGGAGTCGTTCCGCCAGTACTGGCAGCGACCCGGCGTCGACCGGGTGAACGTCAAGGCGTTCGACTCGTGGGGCAACCAGGTCAAGGAGATCAACCAGCTCCGTGACAGCGACGAGGAGCTGCCCAGCCTCAAGGACCGGTATCACTGCCCGTTGCTCTGGTACCACTGCCATGTCTACTTCGACGGCACGGTGACGTGCTGTGACCGTGACTACGGCGCCAAGTACCCGCTGGGGAACGTGGCGGAGGCCGGTGGGGTCATGAAGGTGTGGAACGGGCCGAAGATGGCGGAGCTGCGGCGGAAGCACCTGGCCCGTGATGTCCGCGATGTCCCCCCGTGCCGCGCCTGTACGGAGTGGTCCTGGTGGAAACCGGCGCCGTTCAACGCCAAGGGCAACGCCCCCCAGGATCGTTGACGGGGGGCTCCCGGCCTTCCGGGTAATCCTCTGCCTCCGCGCGGTTTTGGACGCTGCGCTTGCGCCAGCCCCGTGGGATGACCGATCATCTACCCGTGGCAGGTGAATCGGGTCTGGTCATGCTGGTCAACCCTCCGTCGCCGGAGGGGCGGACGGTCAACCGAGAGGGTTTCGGTGGCCTTGGCCTCGTCACGTCCGGAGCGAAGGGGTTCGTCTATCCTGCGCAACGCTTGGCCGAGGCGGCCGGCTGGCTGCGGCTCAAGGGTCGCGCACCCGTTGGCCTGGACTTCGTGCTGGAGTCGAAGCGGTCCTCTCGGGCGCTCGGGAAGGCGGCGGGTGTTGAGGCCCTGGTCGTCCACGTGAGCAGCTGCAATCTGGCGGCCGACCTGGATTGGGTCGAGGCGGTGCCCGAGTCGCTCCGGACCGCCAGGCTGGTGCTCACTGGGGTCGGGCTGGGTCATCACGAGAGCGTCGTCGCGGAGCGGTTCCCTGATGCGATCCTGGATCATGGACCCACCGGTTACAGCGCCGCGCGTCGAGCGCTGGGAGAAGACGGGGACCCGGGAGCGCCGGACAGCTGGCCTCACGCCTGCTGGGAGACCATGCCCCTGGTCCGTTCGAGGCGGCTGCCCGTCTACCACGGTCGCGGCTGCACGTACGGCTGCGCCTACTGCCCTTATGTGGTCGGGACGGATGGTCGGCATCTGGTGCGCTCGGCCGAGCGGGTCATGGACGAAGTGATGACGCAGTCCAGACGCCATCGCCCCAAGCGCCTCGTGTTCCGCGATCCGGCGTTCGGTCTTGACGCGGAAGGGACCCGCGAACTCCTGGAGCTCCTGACGAACCGCACCGGGCGCGACCGACTCCCCTTCGAGGTGGAGTCCCGACCGGAGCTGTTGCCCGACCCCGTGCTGGACGCCCTGGCAGCGGCGGGCTGCGTCGAGCTGAAGCTGGGGGTGGAGTCGTTGGAGCCTCGGGTGTTGGTGGCGACGAGGCGGGTGGCGGACGAGGGTGAGGCGGCCTCCTACCGGGAATCCGTCGAGCGCGTGTTGGCGGGAGCGACCGCTCGAAGGATGGTCGTCCGTCCTTTCCTGATGAGCCAGTTGCCCGGATCGACGTCAGCGGGGGAGGAGGCGGCGCGCGCCCACGTGGCCCGCTGGGCGCCGCCGGTGGTCAAGGAGCTGATCGGCCTGGAGGGGGGCGGCGACGCCCCGGTCGGGTAGGCTGGTGACGAGACGATGTCGCTGACGCTGCGCAAGATCGTCTGTGCGGGCTGTCTCGTTCCCGGACAGATCCCCATCCTCGGCCGGCCCTTCAAGGAACTGGCCCGCTGCATGGCGGGCTCCTACAAGGAGCGCCGATTCCTCGGCGGCCTCATGGGGCACCCGTGGATCTCCCCACGAGCGCAGTTCCGCTTTCGTGGCGGCCTCGAGCTGGCCCCCGACGTGTTCATCGATGACCTCTGTGTGATCTACGGGGAGGACGCCGGGTGCTCCCTGCGGCTGGGCGCGCACACCTCCATTTACCGCGGCACCGTGATCCACCTCGGCTCCGGCGGCAGCCTGGAGGTAGGGCCCGACACCCACATCCAGAACGACTGTCAGGTCACCGCCTTCGGGACCGTGAAGATCGGGGCCAACGTGCAGATCGCGCCCCGGTGCGCCTTCTATCCCTACGACCACTCCTTCGATCGCCTCGACGTGCCGATTCAGAGGCAGCCTCTCAAGAGCAAGGGAGGGATCGTCCTCGAGGATGACGTCTGGTTGGGGTTCGGCGTGGTGGTGCTGGACGGGGTGACCATCGGGGCGGGGGCGGTGGTCGGTGCGGGAGCCGTGGTGACGCGGGACGTGCCTGCGGGCGCCGTGGTGGCAGGAGTGCCTGCGCGGGTCATCCGTCACCGGGGAGAGCCTCCTGTCCCTGAGGGTGGTTCCTGATGGACCTCACCCGTCACGCCGACGAATACTGGCGCGGAAAGGACGACTCCGTGGACGCGGAGCGGCAGGAGCTGCTGGTGCGTCTGGCTTCTGCTGCCGGGGAGACCCTCGTGGTGGATGGTGGCCCGGGGATGCTGGCGGAGCGTCTGCGGGACGCGGGTCACCGGGTCTTGATGACCGATGTGTCCGCCCACGCCGTCGAGCGGGCTCGGGCCAAGGGCCTGGAGGCGAGCCAGCTGGACACGGATGACGACCCGCTGCCCTACGACAGCGGCCGGTTTGCCTGCGTGATCTCCGACTCCGCCATCGAGCATCGTTTCCATCCACAGGCCGCGGTGACCGAGTGCGCCCGTGTCCTCGCTCCCGGCGGCGTGTTCATCCTCCTGGTCCCCAACATCGCCCATTGGCGCCACCGGCTGCAGCTGCTGTGCGGGCGCCTGCCGGAGGTGAAGGACGGGCCGACGGATCGCTGCCATCTGCGCATGCTCGCCCTGCCGGAGCTGCGGCGCTGGGTCGTGGATGCCGGGCTTCAGGTCCGGTCCGTTCGCGGGTTTCCCAGCCTGTGGGTGAAGGGCCTTTATCCAGCCATGCTGCGGGCGCCCTTGATCCGGGGGCTCTACCGGGGGCTCTGTCGTCTGCGGCCGTCCCTGTTCGCGAGGGACGTGATCCTGGTGTGCAGCAAGCCCTCGTCCTGACCTGGGACGGCGGGCTCAGAAGGTCTCGCGGGCCAGGGCGATGGCGTCCTCCACGGCGCGTCGTGCCTGGGTGACGAAGATGAACACCCGGTCTCCCCGGGTGACGGCGATGACGTGACATCCACGGCACCGGTCCAACCGGATGGCCGAGTGCACGCCGTCACTCCCGAGGGGGTGCATGTCCTTGATCTCGGCCTGGTTGGCGTCGAGCACGTAGAGGCCGTACTCCTGTTCTCTCTGGTCGGAGAGGAGCAACCCCGGCACCGGACGCCCGTTCATGGACGCCTGATGGACCGCCCCGTGGATGCGCTTGCCTCGGAGGGTGGAGGGGATGACCGCCGCCGGTCCCACGAGTTCGCGATAGATCTTGCGGGCTCCCTCGGCGTCCAGCCGCTCCATGTCGTCGTGCCGGTCGAGGAACTCTCGAGACAGGAGGGTGGTGCCCGCGCCGGTGGCGTCCGCCCGCAATCGGTTGAAGTGGCTGACGGCGAAGGCGATGCCGGCGCCGTGGTCTTCGATCGTGTGCCCGCCGTGAGGAGTCTGCGTCTCCTGGTTCAGCAGCAGGACCAGGGCGACGGTGGCCGCCGCCGTGAGCGGGACCAGGTACGCCGCTGCCCGCTTCCAGGAGGGGCGCTGGTCGATACCGTTCAAGGCTCGTTGCAGGTCGTCCCTGAAACGTGGCGGGGCCTTCTCTGCGCTGGCCACCAAGCGGACGCGCTCCCAGGCCGCCTCCTCCGCGTCGAACAACTCACGGCAGGGGTCGCACGCGTTGAGGTGTTCGAGGATCTCCAGGTTGCGTTGAACGTCCAGTTCGTCGTCCAGGTAGGGGTGGACGTACTTCCTGAGCTCGTTGCAGTTCATGGATTGTCTCTCCGCTGGGTCGCGGCGGCGTCACCATCGTGCGTTTCGAGTGGACCTTGGCCGGCGTAATCCAGCAGGCGCTCCTGCAGCATCCGTCGGCCACGGAACAGCCGGGACATGACCGTGCCCACGGGGCAGTCCATGATCTCGGCGATCTCCCGGTACTTGAGGTCCTCCAGGGTGCTCAGCATGAAGACCATCCTCAGTTCGTGAGGCAGGGCGAGGATGGCCTGCTTGATCTGGTCGTCTACCACCTCCAGGACGTTGCGGGCTCGTTGCAGGTGGGTGGGCCGATCCAACTCCTCCGTCAGAGGCCTGTGGGCGGCCTCGGGCTCCTTGACGGCGTCCAGGCAGCGGTCTCCAGCTTGTGGTCTCGCAGTGAATTGACGAACACGGTGTAGAGCACGCGGTGTATCCAGGCCCGGAAGTTGGTCCCATCTTTGAACGAACCGAAGAAACGGTAGGCCTTCAGGATGGCGTCCTGGAGCACGTCCTCGGCCCGGCTGCGGTCCCGTGTCAGGCGTAGGGCGGTCCGGTAGAGCCCGTCCAGGACAGGCTCCAGCTCCGCCGTGAACCGCGCCCTCGCCTTGTGATCTTTGCCCATGACCATCGGTTTTCTGGTGGGTGAACCAGGATAGGGACGATTCTATTCGCTGAACTGCCGAAAGGGGTTAATGCGTCCCTGCGGGGTGTTTTCCGAGCAGCGGGTATCTGGGGCGCCGGTGGGAGGATGGGTAGAATGTACGGCTCTTGCCTGTGGACCCGCTGACCGGAGCAGAGAACCATGCCGTCATCGCGGATGCGACGGGCGCTTCCAATCCTGTGGATCCTGATTGCTGCTGGCGCCCGAGCCCAGGATTCAGCCAACGCTGCCGCCCCTGAATCGGACGTCCTGGTCGTGTCCGCCGCCCGCCTCATCACCGGGACGGGCGCTGACCTCACGGACGCTCGTGTGGTGATCTCCAACGGGAAGATCACCGCCGTGGGCCCTGCCGCGGAGACCGCCGCGCCGGAGGGCGCCCGGCTCATCGAGACGGATGTGCTGGCGCCGGCGTTTCTCGACGCGGGCAACCTGGGATTGCTCGATGGGGCTTCTGTCTCCGCAGGCCCGACAGGCGCCGGGGACCGGGTGGTCGACATGGTCGACGCCTGGAACCAGCACGCTCGGCTGAGCCTCTTGCGAGCCGGAGTGGCGGGCGTGTATCTCGACCTGCCGCCCTTTGGTCGCTTGATGCGCGGCCCCACGGGAGCCGTGGGACTGGTCACGCCGGAGGACCCCTCGCTTCAGATCCTGGATGACGCCGCCGGTGTCACCTTCCGGGTCGGCGGTTCCAGCAACGGCGCCGCGACGGTCATCACCCGGAGCGCGAGCCTGCGCAACCTGAAGGCCGCCTTCAGCGCCGCCGAACGTCGGCGCAAGGCCCTGAAGAAGTACGAGGAGGAGCGGGCCAAGTACGAGAAGGCGCTCAAGGAGTGGGAAGAGAAGCAGAAGAAGGGCGCGGCGAAGTCCAAGGAGGGCTCCTCCAAGGAGAAGCCGGATCCTGAGAAGAAGAAGGCCGAGAAGAAGCCCCAGCCGCCGGAGGTCCCGGCGCCCGACCCGGCGGGCCAGGCCATGCTTCGGATCATGGACGGTGAGGCGCCGTTGCGGGTGGACGCCCACTGGAAGGAAGACATCCTGGCGGTGCTGGCGGTGGCCAAGGAACACAAGGCCCGCTGCGTGCTGCTGGGGGCCAGCGAGGCCTGGCGCTGCCTGGACGAGATCAAGGAGGCGGGCGCCTCCGTGGTCCTCGGCCCCTCGTTGCGCCTCGGCGGGAACCGGATCGACTGGTACCGCATGCGTCCTGACCTGGCGAAGCTGCTGCACGACCACGGCGTCCCCTTCGCGTTCATGACCGCAGGGGCCCACGGATACAGGCACGACTGCGCTCCGTTGTTGGCGGCGCTGGCGGTCGCCCACGGGCTCCCGGAGGACGCCGCCCTCAAGGCGCTGACCGCGGGCGCCGCGGGGATCCTGGGGATGGAGGAACGCCTCGGCTCCGTGGAGGTCGGCAAGGACGCGGTGTTGCAGTTGATTGGGGGAGACCCTCTGGACCCGGACGTCGTCCGTGATCGGATGGTCGTCGGTGTAAGGGTCGTGGAGATCCCAGGGAGGAACCCGTGATCCGTTCTTCGCTCCTCATCCTGTCGGCGCTTGGGTTGATGAACGCATGGCCGGCGGTCGGCCAGCAGCCGGTGGTCGTGGACGTAGGCACCGCCATCACCGTGGCGGGGGCACCGATGGATGGCGTCCGGATCATCTGCGAAGGCGGCAAGATCACGGCCATCGGTAAGGACGCGGTCCCGCCGGCGGATGCGGTCCATGTCTCCATGCCCCAGGGCGTGGCGTTTCCCGGGTTCGTGGACGCTGGTGGTTTCATCGCCGGGGATCGCCACCGCAACGAGACCACGAAGGCGGTCATGGCCTCCATCCTCATGGCGGACGCCCTGGACCCGGACGATCGCTCTCTGCGCAGCGCCCGCGCTGCGGGGATCACCACCTTCCACCTCACCCCCGGCGAATCGAACCTGGTAGGAGGGCGATCCGCCGTCGCCAAGGTGGGGGATGACGGTGACGTCTCGTGGCTGCGCCGCGATGCCTTCCTCAAGTTCAGTCTCGTGGCTTCCGCATGGGACAGGACGACCCCGCCCACGCACCTCCTCGGCGGGCTGGAGTTGTTCACCCAGCTGCGCAAGGACCCCGGCCTGAGCCGGTTCTGGGACGACCGTCTCATGGTCGCTGCCCGAACGTCACCGGAGATCCGGGCGGTGTCGGAGCTTCGGAGTCGGGAGCGGGTGATGCCGTTGCTGCTCACCAGCTCCGCCGTGGTGGATCATGTCGACGCGCTGAAGGGCTCCGTGGCCGGCGTCATCCTGGAGCCGTTGAAGCCGGAGCTGGGCAACCACTGGCGTCAGGCCGCGGCTCGCCTCGCGGCTGCCGATATCCCCCTCGCGTTCGCCTCCCAGGCGCCACGGGTGGCTCCTGAAGGGTTGCGCCTCTCCGCTGTCACCGCGCGCATGGGGGGGCTGCCGAAGGAGGCCGCCTGGAGGGCCCTGACCCTGGACGCCGCCCGCATGCTCGGTGTCGCGGACCGCGTGGGCAGCCTCGAGGTGGGCAAGGACGCAGACATCCTGATCATGACCCGTGAACCGACCGATCCCCGAGCACGTCTCATGTGGGTGATCCAGGACGGCCGCGTGGTCAAGGACCCGTTGAAGAAGGACGAACGGTGATGATTCACGCGCTCCTGTTCATGACGCTGGTGACATCCGGGATCTCCCCGGGCCCCGGCGACGACTACTTCATCAAGGCCGGGAAGGTCTATCTGGGCACCGGAGAGGCCATCGACGGCGCGGTGATCCACGTCCGTGACGGCCGCGTCGTGGCCGTCGGAGGCCAAGGCGCTGTCCAGATCCCGGGAGGAGCTCACGTTCACGACCTGTCCGCCTGCACCCTGATGCCGGGATTGGTGGAGGGAGTGTCCTACGCCGGTGTCCCTGGGGGGCGCGCCGGTAATGAGGAGGGCCGTGAGAACACGCCTTCGCTCCACGTCTCGAGGGTGGTGGACCCGCTGGCGACGGAGACGTGGCGCCGTGTCCGCGTCGGCGTGACGTCGTTCGTGGTCCACCCCGGGTCCCGCAACGTCATCGGTGGCATCGTCTGCCACGCCAAGCCGATGAGCTCGGGGCAGGGGCGCCTGGTCCGACGGGACGAGCTGGCGCTTCGGATCACCCTGGGGTCCGACCCGGCGGCCGGTCACGGTCGTCGAGGTGGTCGGGGCGGCACGTTCATGAGCCGACGGCCCTTGTCCCGCATGGCGACGGTGTACGAGGTGCGCGAGCAGTTGCAGCGAGCCCTGAACTACCGCGAGCGTCGGTCCGCGGGTGCGCCCGTGGCGGAGGACCCGGACTACGAGATGATCCTGCGCGCGCTGGACGGGGACATCCCGGTCCACTGGCAGGCCCGGGCGGAGAAGGACATCCACGCGGCGCTGCGCCTCGCGGAGGAGTTCGGCATCAAGCGCAACGTCCTCATCGAGGCCATCGAGGCCGACAAGGTGGCGATGGACCTGGCCGCCCGGAAGGCTCCGGTGCTGGTGGGACCGTTGTTTCATCCCCAGTACGGTTCCGGTCCGCGGGCTCCCATGAACCCGGCCATCGACGCGCCTGAAGAGGAGCATGACCACGATCACGACGCCCACGCTTGTTGCGTGGCGGCGCCTCCGGGCGAGGCCCCGGACACGGTGTCGGTCCATCGTCCCGTCAGCTCCATGTGGAAGTTGTGGGACGCCGGCGTCCCCTGCGCGTTCGCGCGGGGTGGAGACGTGCCGGGCAAGACCCTGCTGGACTTCGCCAGGCTGTCCGTGCGCAACGGGCTGCCTGCGGATCGAGCCATCCCCATGCTGACCCTGGAGCCGGCGCGGATCTGCGGGATCGATGACCGGGTCGGCTCCATCGCTCCGGGCAAGGACGCGGACTTCGTCGTCCTCGACGGCGACCCGCTCGCCCCCACCTCGGACATCGTCATGGTCGTCGTCGACGGCGAGGTCGTGGTCGACACCCGCAAGGAGACATCCAAGTGACACGGACGCTGCAAATCAGCCTGGTCGCCATGCTGGCGACCGTCGTCGGAGCCCAGGACCTGCTGGTCACCAACGGGCGCGTGATCACTTGCGCCGGCCAGGAGATGGCCGTGGGCAGCGTGCTGGTCAAGGACGGCCGCATCGCCGCCATCGGCAAGGACCTGAAGGCGGACGGTGTGCCGGTCCTGGACGCCAAGGGCAAGGTGGTGATGCCGGGGTTCGTGCTCCCTCACACGGACGCGGGGCTCGACTCCCGAAACCGCAACGAGCAGGTCCCCGTGACCCCCTACGTCTCGGTCCTCGACGCCATCGATCCTTCGCTGCCGTTCTACGAGGACTGCCTGCGGGACGGACACCTCACCATCTGCGTCATGCCTGGGAATCGGGCCATGATCGCGGGCATGGGTCGTGTCGTGAAGCCCTACGGAGCCACCGTGGAGGCCATGACCGTGGTCTCCGAGCCCGGACTCAAGATGGTCCTCGCGCCCACGGCCGGTAATCGCGCCAGCTGGATGGCCAAGCTGCGGGCCGAGCTCAACAAGGGGCGGCGCGCGCTGGACAAGTTGCGCCGTGAGAAGCAGGACGAGAAGACGGAGCAGACAGGAGACGTGGTCCTGGACCTGGAGGCCATGGGTGCGAAGAAGCGTCAGATGGCCATGTTCCGCCTGCTCGAAGGCGATCTCCCGATTCACGTCTACTGCCAGACCGCAGGTGACGTGCTGCGGGCCCTGGAGTTGTCGGAGGAGTTCGGCCTCAAGTCGCTGCTCGTCTGCGGACCCAACACCTGGCGGGCGGCGGAGCACCTGGCCAAGCACAAGATCCCGGTGGTGCTCAGCTCCTCCATGGTGCTGCGGGAGACCGACCTGGAGACCGGCAAGGAGGTGGAGCGGGTCATCCCACGGATCTTCCATGACGCGGGCGTGAAGTTCGCCATCAGCACCTCCACCAGCGGACTCGCCGGGCGCTTCGCCTGGTATCAGGCGGCGTGCCTCGTGCGCTACGGGATGAGCCGGGAGGACGCGCTGGCGGCGGTCACCAGGACCCCCGCCGAGCTCGTCGGCCTTGGCGATCGGAAGGGCAGCCTGGAGGTGGGCAAGGACGGGGACCTGCTGATCCTGACGGACGACCCGCTGTCGGGCCGTGCGTGGGTCGACAAGGCCGTGATCGGCGGGCAGGTCGCCTACGATCGAGCCACAGACCCTCGTCTCAAGGAGGTGCTGCGCGGTGCGAAGTAGAGCCGTCGTCGTCCCTCGATTGCTCCTCATCGCCGCCGTCGCGGCGGTGGCCGTGCCGGCCCAGCCGACCCTCGCCGTGCGCGGGCACCTGCCGTCCGCCGGCGAGCGGGTCACCGTGCTGGTGGAGGACGGAAGGGTCGTCCGGATTGCTGAAGCGGACGCCGCGCTCTCACCCAAGACGCGGTTGATCGACCTGGGGCCACAGACCTGGTTGCTCCCGGGGTTCGTGCTCGCGGACTCCGTGTCCTACGCATCCACGAAGGAACCGGACCTGGCCCTGACCCCGGACGCGCGCGCCGCGGACGCCTACGACAGCTTCGAACCGCGCCCGGCCCTGCTGGGTTCCGGCGTCACGGCGCTCTACCTGTCTCCCGGTCGTCGGCGGCTGGTGCCAGGATGTGGTTCCGTCGTGCGCATCGGCGCCGACCCCATGGAGGCGGTTCTGGAGGCGCAGGCAGCGTTGCACGTGGTGGTGACGCGGGAGGCCTACGATCCGCCGGGACTCTTCACGCCGTCGGTCCCGCCCGGACCGGACAACCCCAACGCGCCTCCGGAGCGCCAGTTCCCGAGGAGTCGGGCGGGCACCCTGGCGGCGTTGCGTCAACTGGTGGCGGAGGCCACGGCCTCTCGCGACGGTAGCGGACCGTCGTCCAGCGGACTCCCGGGCACACCATCCCTCGACGGCTTCGTGGAGATCCTCGGCGGGCAGCGGCCGCTGCGGGTTCGCGCAGAGTTGGCGGCAGACATCCGCGCCGTGGCGGAGCTGGTCGACGGGACCTCCATCCGTCTGGTCATCGAGGGCGGTACGGAGGCATGGCGGGTCGCCGCCCTGCTCGGCAAGGTCGGCGCGGGGGTCATCCTGCGGGCCGGTACGCCTCCTTCCGGTCGGTTGACGAGCCCGGACCCGTTCCCGTCAGACCGCGGCCGCGGTCACCCGGACGCCGCCAGGGTCCTGACGGACGCCGGAGTCCAGGTGGCCCTGGTGCCGCCCCGTGACGGCGGCGCGGCGGACCTCCTCTGGTACGCCCAGGACGCCCTGCCCGGTGAGGCGGGGGTGGCGGCCATCACGTCGACGGCGGCTCGGCTCACGGGAGTCGATGCCGTCGCCGGGACCCTCGCCACCGGACGACCCGCGGACCTCTGCGTGTTCGACCGGGACCCCATGGCCCATCCGGAGGCGCGGCCGTCCGTGGTGCTCGCCGGAGGCAAGGTCATCCATGATCTGACGGCGAAGGACCGGCCCGTCGCCGTCTCCGCTCGACGCATTCACACGGCCTCCGGGGGCGTGATCCACGACGGGACCGTGCTGGTGGACAAGGGCAAGATCGTCGCGGTGGGGACGGACGTGGTGATCCCCAACGGCGCCCGTCGAGTCACGGCGGACACGGTCATCCCCGGGCTCATCGACGCTGGCGGACAGGTGGGGATCCGGTCCCTCAAGGACGGCGGCTCCCAGGGCATGCAGCGGGGAGGGACGTTGCCGACCCTCGGCATCGACAAGCGGCCGTCTCAGTACTTCGATCCCGAATTCCCGGACGTCCGGCCCCTGGCCCTGTCCGGTGTGACCTCCGTGGCCGTCACCCCTACGGGGGGGCAGCCCGTGTCCGGCGTCCTCTCCATGGTGAAGACCTCCGGCGAAGCGGGGGACGAGTCGTTGGTGAAGGAGTTGGCCGGCGTTCTGCTGGATTACTCCAAGGCCAAGGGCTCCCCGGACAAGCTGGTGGCTTCGCTGAAGAGCAAGTTGGACAGCGGCAAGAAGTACAGGGAGTCCTGGGAGAAGTACGAAGCGGCTCTCAAGAAGTGGAAGGCGGAGAACCCGGACGCGGCGCGCCAGGCTGCTCGCGAGCGCAAGGTCGGGAAGGTCTCTGCTCCGACGGTGTTTGACCCGCTCACGGGGACGTGGGACGGCGAGATGGTGGGCTTCGACGTCGACCGCAAGCAGGTCGACCTGTCGCTGCGTCTGACCGACGACAAGGTGACCGGGTCCATCGAAGTGGACGAGCTGCTCGCGAAGCGGAGCTTCGAGGCCACCTTCAAGGACGACGCCTTCAAGGTGGAGTTCGAGCTGGACGGGGCGAAGCACGTGATGACGTGCTCCGTGGACGCGGATCGTCTGGGGATCTCGTGGCAGGAGGACGGTCGCTGGCGCGGCTTCTCCACCCTCAGCCGGACGTCCAACACCCCGACCCACGAAGACAGCAAGGACAAGAAGCCGGATTCGAAGGGCGGATCCGAAGACGCGAAGCCCAAGGACTCCGAGAAGAAGGAGTCGGCCTCCAAGAAGGGCAAGGAGGCGCCCAAGGCACCCAAGAAAGACCCTGCCAAGGAGCCCTATCGGGCGCTCCTGGACACCAACATTCCAGTCTTTGTAGGGGTGCAGGACGAGCGCATCGCCCGCGCGCTGGTGAAGCTCCTGCGGGATGACTTCGAGCTGACCACGGTGGTCATGTCCCCGTCCGTGCTCCCCCGCCTTGGCGAGTTCCTCGCCGACAAGGGGTGCGGATTTGCTCCTGTGGGGAGCCCCGTGCTGCGGGTCAAGGGGGAGCAGGTGGTCCCGGTCCAGGAGGCGGTCCGGCGGCGCATCCCCGTGGCCATGCGCTCCGGTTGGGGAGGGGACGGCAGGACGCTCTATGCGGCGGCGGCGTACGCCGTTCGCTCCGGAGTCCGCTCTTCAGACGCGTTGAACGCGGTCACCTACTGGAGCGCCCTGATGCTGAACGTGGCGGACCGCGTGGGGTCCTTGCAGGCCGGTTTGGACGCGGACCTGGTCTTGCTTGACGGGCCGCTGTTCAAGCCGGGCACGCGCATCGACCAGGTCATGATCGACGGGCAGTTCGTCGAGAAGGAGAGGCAGTGATGACGTGGTTGCGAGCGTTCTCCGCGCTGGTGGTCCTCACCGCCAGCGCCGCGGCTCAGGCCCAGACGGGCACCGCCATCGTTGGCGGCACGGTGTACACGATGGCGGGGGACCCCATCGCCGATGGCACGGTCCTCATCGTGGACGGCAAGATCAAGCAGGTCGGGCCTTCCTCCGAGATCGACGTCCCCTCGTCCTTCGACGTGGTGGACGCCGCCGGGAAGTGGGTGTTGCCGGGGTTCATCGAGCTGCACAACCACACCCTCGCTTCCGACCTCCACGACAACGTGTTCCAGGTCAACCCGGAGCTGCGGGTGCTGGACAACGTGGACATGGACGGGCCGGCGGCGCGCATCGCCGTGGCTGGAGGCATCACCACGGCCCTCATCATCCCCGGGTCCGGGAGCAACATGGGCGGCTTCGGTGTCATCGTCAAGACGTCGGGCAAGACCCCGGAAGAGGTCGTGATGAAGTTCCCCGGTGCGCTGAAGATCGCCCAGGCGGGGAACCCGGAGCAGCGTGACGGTGACCTGGGGGCGACCCGCATGGGCATGAACTGGATGATCCGGAACGTGCTCCAGGAGGGGAAGGCCTATCACGACGCGTGGACCCGGTTCGAGGCCGGAGAGACCAAGGTCAAGCCGGAGAAGAGCACGCGGTATGACTACCTGCGGGGGTTGTTCCGTGGGGACTACCCCTGCGCCGTCCACACGCAGCAGATGCAGGTGGTGCAGTCCACCATGCGCATCCTCCACGATGAGCTGGGCTTGAACGTCGTCATCGATCACGGCACCTTCACCGGCTACCTCAACGGCCCGGAGATCGCCCGGCGTCGGATCCCGGCTGCCGTGGGCCCCAGGCAATTCTGGTTCGATCGAGTGGCCGGTCGCATGCAGGGATGCGCGGCCGCCTGGTACTGGCTGGGGTTGGGTGACGACCTGATCGGCATCAACACGGACTCCCCGGGGGTGCCTCAGGAGGAGCTGTTCTACCAGGGGACCTGGTGCATTCGCATGGGCCTGCCGGAGCACGCGGCGCTCATGGGGTTGACCATCAACGCGGCCAAGATGCTGATGATCTCCGACCGGGTGGGGACCCTGGAGCCCGGCAAGGACGCTGATGTGGCCGTGTGGACCGGCGACCCGTTCGATCCACGCCACAGGACACAGATGGTGTTCGTCAATGGAAAGAAGGCCTATGACGCGGAACGCGACGGCATTCGTTTCTAGCCTGGCGCTGGCGCTCTGCGCGCAGGGTTGGGCCCAGGACAAGGGCGCGTCCGCCGTCGATGAGGACGGCGGCCCGGTGACTGCCTACCTCTGCGGCCGCATCATCCCCATCAAGGGTGACGCGTTGGACGACGGTGTCATCCTCGTGCAGGACGGCGTCATCAAGGCCATCGGTCCCAAGGCGGAGGTCTCCATACCCCGTGACGCCCGTCGCGTGGACGCGGCGGATCGAGTGGCCATGCCGGGCCTGGTGCATCCGGGGTCTCTCGCGTTCACCGGCAAGACCCGGTACAGCACCAGCTCCCGGTCCACCTCGGGCAACAAGAAGATCTCGGAGAGTCTCGCGCCTGATCGTGACGCGTCGGAGGGGCTGGCGCGAGCCGGATACACGACGGTCACCGTGATCCCCACGGGCGGCGGATTCTCGGGGCTCGGCTGTCTCCTGCGTCCGGTGAAGGGCGGTGAGGAGCTGATGGACCTGGCGGAGGTGCTGCGAGAAGACGGCGTCATCCTCTCCATGGGGTTCGCTGCCGGGACCGCCAGCAAGGACAGGTGGCGTGAGACCCTGAAGAAGGCGCGCAAGTACATCACCGATCTGGCCGCGTACAAGAAGGCGGTGAAGGACGGGAAAGCCGCCGCCGAGGCGGAGCAGAAGGCGGCCAAGCAGAAACCCAAGGAGGAGGCCTCATCCAAGAAGGAAGAGAAGTCCACCAAGGGTGAAGAGAAGAAGAGCGACGACAAGGGCAAGGAAGACAAGGGCAAGGAAGAGAAGGGCAAGGAAGAGAAGGCGAAGGAAGAGAAGGCGAAGGAAGAGAAGGCGAAGGAGCCCAAGAAGGACGCGAAGCTGATGCCTCTCGTGGATGTCCTGGAGGGCCGTCAGGTCGGATTGCTCGCCATGGCGAGCACCAAGGACCTGCTGCACTTCGGTGAGATCTTCGAGAGTGAACCCGCCTTCCGGCCGACCCTGCTCATGGTGCCTGGCTCTGGATCCCGTGGACGCATGGAGGTGTGGCGGCTGGAAGAGCCTCTGCGCGATCTCGGCGTGCCGGTGGTCATGAGCGCCGACGTGGGGCGGGCGCCGCGGTCCCAGACCCGGAGAGTGGAGCAGCGACTGCTGCTCGACGCGGGAGTTCCTCTGGCCCTCGTCCCCGGTCCGCTGACCAAGGGAGGGGACGACGTCGGGGCCGAATTCCGCTTCCGCCTGTCCGAGCTGGTGAGGCATGGCTTGAGGGAGGCGGAGGTCCTCCGCGCCGTCACCCTGACCCCCGCGGAGATCCTCGGCATCCAGGAGCGCTGCGGTTCCCTGGAGGTGGGCAAGGACGCGGACCTCCTCTTCTTCCGCGGGCACCCCCTGGCGCCCACGGCTCAGCTGATGGAGGTCCTGGTGGCGGGGGAGAGGGCCTTCGCCAGAGAGGAGTCCACGCGATGAGACGTTCCCTGGCGCTACTGCTCATCTTCGCAGCTGCCCTGCCGGGGCAGGCAGGCGAGAAGGAACCGGGCTCCGAGGGCAAGGACAAGGCGGGTGAGCAGTGGACCGCTTTCGTCGGCGCCACGGTGTGGCCCGTCGCCTCCGCGCCCATCAAGGACGGCGTGGTCGTGATCCGCGGCGACAAGATCGTCGATGTGGGGCAGCGGAGTGAAGTGCGCGTGCCCAAGTCAGCGACCATCGTCGACGTCACCGGCAAGCACGTGGCCCCCGGGTTCGTGGCCGCCTCCGGCGGCGGCGCCCTCGGTGTCCGGGGCAGCAGCCTCAAGGAGAAGGCCAAGGACCGCTTCGATCCCTTCGGCGAGACCATGCTGTTCTGCCTGGCGGCGGGCATCACCACCGCCCACGAACCTCCCGGCGGCGGCATGCCCAGCTTCCCGGGGTTCGGCCGGATGGGCAGCGCCATCGGCGGGTCCCCCAAGGGAACCTACGGAGGCGTCATCGGCAAGTTGACCCGCGGCACCATCAAGGGATTCGAATTGCGCGATCCCGCCGGCGTCTACATGACCCTCGGGAACACCGCCTCGGCCCGCTCCGATACGCGGAGCTCCCTCACCAAGGCCGTGGAGTATCGAAAGGCCAGGAAGGCATGGCTGGAGGATCTGGCGGCGAAGAAGAAGGACGCGAAGGAGCCCAAGGGTGACGATCTCACCAAGGCCCTCGCCCGGGTGCTGGACCGGGAGTTGCCACTCTTCATCGGCGCCAACTCACGGCGCCAACTGGAGTGGTGCCTCAAGCTGTGCGACGACTTCAAGGTCCCGCTGGTGATCCACGGCGGGGAGGAGGCCTGGACCATGCCGGCGGAGATCGGACGCCGACCGGTGACCATGCTCATCACTCCACGAGGGAAGGGCGGTCGCGCCACCCGTCCCTACACGGACCGCCACAAGCGTCAGCCCCACGGCTGGAAGATCACCACCCCCGCGACCCTCTCCGGTGCGGGTGTCAACTGGGGCACCACGACCCTGGGCACGGGAGTCAACACCCGCCTGTTCGCCGGTCGGGACCTCATGGCCCTGCCCCACGAGGCGTGCTTCGCCGTACGGGGCGGCGTCGGGGAGGCCGAGGCCCTGTCGTCCATCACCCTCACCGCCGCCCGCATCCTGGGCGTGGATGATCGGGTGGGGAGCTTGGAAGCCGGCAAGGACGCCGACCTCCTGGTCATGGACCTGGAGCCCCTCGACTATCGCTCGTTCGTGGATCTGGCGTACGTCAACGGCCGGCTCGCCTACGACCGGTCCAAGGTGGACATCTGGAATCACATCCAGACCGATCGGTCCAAGGGACTGAAGCCCGGCTGGAAGCCCTGGGGACCCTGGCCCGAGCTGCAGGAACTCCAGCCCGTCCCGGACGCTGGCGGCAACGGCGGCAACGGCGGCAACGGCGGCAACTGAACACTCGCCCTCGCGTCCGGCGACCTGGCCGCGAAGGGCGTGCCTACATACCCAGCCGCTTCAGTGCTTCTTCGGAGACCGGGGAGATCCCGATGTCCGCGGCGCGGGCCATGGGGTCCATCGGGAACGCGAACGGGCGGTGCCGGTGGTCGAACGCGAGGATGACCGCGCCCCCTGCGGCGAACCTGACGTCCTGCCAGACCCCGCGTTCGCCCGGCTCTGCCTCCGCGTGAAGGCGCAGGACCTCCCGGCGTTCGCGCACCCTCCAGACCCTGAGGGTGCCGTCCTTCCCCGTGGACGCCAGGGATGATCCGTCGGGGCTGAACTCGACGCTCCTGACCGGACCCTGATGCCCGGTGAAGGTGCCCACCAACGCTCGCGACCCGGTGTCGTAGAGCCGCACCTGGCCGTCATCGCAGGCCAGGGCGATGTACTTGCCGTCCGGCGACCAGCGAGCGTCGCGAGCGATCGCCCCGCCCGTCTCCAACGTGCCCTGCTCACTTCCCGTCGCAGCGTCTGCCAATTCCGGCGGATGATCTCCAATAGAGACGCTCATCCCCTTCCTCAGACGTGACGCCATCAGCAGGATCCTCGAGCCATCGGGACTGAACTCAGCGGAGATGGTCGGCTTGTTCACTTCGAACAGGAGCTTCCCCGACCCTCCGTGAATCACGACGGCCACCCGCTCTCCGTCCTCACGCTTGGGGATGAAGATCTTCATGCCGTCGCGGCTTCGGATCGGTTCGCCTACAGACGACCATGGGATCACGGCCATGGTCTTGCCGGTCTTCAACTCCACGAGCTCCACGGCGGATTCGTCGATCAGGGCCTTGAAGATCTCCGGCTTGATCTCGCTGTTTCCCAGGAGAGCTGACTTGACCAGATCAAGTAGAAGCGTGTCCACCACCTTCTCGGGAAGCTGCCCATGGGTCTTGAGCATGGTGGCGCCGCCGCCTGTGAGCAGGCAGGTCTCGGTGCCGTCGCCGTCGAGGGTGGCGAGCAGCTCGCCCTTCTCCAGGTCGAACCACCCGATCTGGTGAAGCCCGATCTTGCCCACGGCCCGGGTCCCGTCGGGGTTCATATCGAAGTGGGTGGCGCCGGAGGACATCATGGTCCCGGGGGGTTCTTCTCCGAGGGGAAGGGACCGCTCGGTCATCAGGGTCCTGGCGTTCAGCATCGAGATCCCGCGCTGCTGGTCGTGGACCATGAAGGACTCGCCGTCCGCGGTCAGGGCGAAGTCGTAGACGGTCGCCGGGAGGCGCGGTACCGCGTCGGGTTCGGCGGTGTCGAGGATCTGGAGCTCGCCGGACGTCACGACCGCGACGCGGCGCCCGGACGCGTCCAGGCTCACCCAGTCTGCGTCGGGGAAGCGGCCGAACTGCGATGCGGGGGCCGGGTGTTCGGCGGCGGTGTCGTGCATGGTCAATTCATCGCCTGCGATGGTGGCGATCCACCTGCCGTCCGCGCTGATGGCGGCGCTGGAGATCTTGCCCGGGAACTGGCGGACGACGGCGCCCTTCTCCAGGTCCCAGAGCCAGGCCGGGAGGTTCGCAGTCATGTGCCCGCTGAGGCTGTGCCAGGCCTGCGCCCACACGATCATGAATCGCCGGTCTGCCGATCGATCGTATGTCACTCCGTTGAGGAACAGGGTGCGCTTCGGGTCCATGGGGATCTCGCGGGACTCACCGGTGGCAATGGTCCACTCTCGGAAGCCGTTGCGGACCAACTCGAACAACCGCGAACCGTCCGACGAGAAGACCACGGTGGGCCAGGCCAGCGTGCCTCGGAGGCTCTTGGAGAACAGGGCCTCGCCCTCGAGGTCCAGGATCCGCAGCTCTCCACGGCGGCAGCCGATGGCGATGCGCCGACCGTCGGGGTCGAAGTCCACGCTCCAGCAATCCTGGTCGATGTCGTGCAGGACGCGCTGCTCCCCGGAGGTCAGGTCCAGGAGCCACACCCGTCCCGCCTGTCTCTCGTTGGTGCTGACGCCGCCGGCCACCGCCAGGAGCCGGCCGTCGCCGGAGAACGCCGCCCGATGGAGGGTGAAGTCGCCGGCGTTCAGCACCGCCGTCACGTCCCCCGACTCCGTGTCGAAGACCTGCATGCGGTGCTCGCCCAGGAGAGCCAGTCGAGCGCCCTGGGGGTCCGTGGCCACGTACATGGGATTCAGCCCGTCTGCCTTACCCGATGCGGCGATGCTCCGGTCTTCCACGTCGTACCGTCGAAACTCGTCGCCGCCCTTGGTCACGAGGGAGCCGCCGTCGGCGGTGAACGCCGCGAACGGCGCCCCCCGGCCCAGGTCCCTGCCGCGGCGCGGAAGGTTCTTCAACGAGGAGGCCAGCGCCCCCCGAGTCAGAGGGCCGGGGGAGCGTTGTGCCGCCGCCGCCGCCATCGCGACGCTGCGCTCAGGGTCGATGTCCTGCTCCTGGCGCGCCAACTCCACCAGCCACAGCGCCTCCGAGCGGCGCAGCGCCCGTTCCCGTTCGCCGAGGGCGACCTCCAGTTCGGACCTGGCCTGTGCTTCGTTGCCGACGGCGACGTTGAGTTGCCCCACCCGTTCTTCGGCCTCGCTCATGAACTTCCAGGTGATGAGGAGCCCGCCGGCGAGAGAGAGGAAGACCAGCGCGACGGCGGTGGCCAGGGCCGGATGCCGGCGCCCCCAGCGACGAAGCCGCAGCCCGGGGCCCACGGGGCGGGCGGTGATGGGCTCGAACGCGGCCAGGCGGCGCAGGTCCTCGGCGAAGGCCAGCGCGGTGGGATAGCGGCGCTCCCGGTCCTTGTCCATGGCCTTCTCGAGGATCACCCGCAGGTCACGGGGGATGGCGGGGTTCAGGCGCCGAGGATCCGGCACCTCGCCGGTGAGGATGCGTTGGTACATGGCCTCCCTGGTGGGGGCGTCGAAGGGCCGGGTGAGGGTCAGGCATTCGTAGGCGGTGACGCCGAGGGAGTACACGTCGCTGCGGCGGTCCAGCCGGATGCGCTGGGCCAGCAGCTGTTCCGGCGACATGTACGCGGGCGTCCCCATGAGGTCACCGCTGAGGGTGATGGACTTCCCGTCACGGAACTCATCCCGGGCCAGTCCGAAGTCCAGGATCACCGGGTCTCCCTGAGGGGTGACCATGATGTTGCCGGGCTTGACGTCGCGGTGGAGCAGCCCCTGCTCGTGGGCTGAGTGCAGGGCCCTGGCGGTCTGCTCGAGCAGCCGCGCGATCCTCATGACCTCGCGGCGGCCAGGGGCCGAACGATCCCCTGGCCGCTGCTGCTCGTCGCTCTCGTCCGTGTCCGGCGACGTGGAGAGGTCCAGGTACGTCAGCTCCTCGCTCTCATCGGAGCGGGCCTGGGCCGTGGCGATGTGCTCCGCGAGGCTCTCACCCTCCACCAAGCGCATGGCGATGTAGGGCATCCCGTCGTGCTGGCCGTGTTCCAGGACCACGCAGATTCCAGGGTGGTCCAGCTTCGCCGCCAACTCCGCCTCGCGACGGAACCGCTCTTTCGCACGATCCGACGCGAGCAGCGTCGCGGGGAGCACCTTGAGGGCGACCTTGCGTTGGAGGCGCGGATCCTCCGCCAGGTAGACGACGCTCTGGCCGCCACGTCCCAACTCTCGCAGGAGGCGATAGGGCCCGATCTGTTCGGGGCCCGCGTTCTCAGGGCGAGCGGTCCGTGGCTCGCTGCCGGCGATCAACTCCGTGTACTCGCGGGCGATCACGTCTTCGAAGCCGGGGAACATGGCCTGATAATCGTCGACCGGGCGCGCGCCCCCGGCCTCTTCGTCGGCGACGAAGCGGGCGAGGAAGGTGGCGAGGACGACGTTGGGCTCTGATGGCGTGGGTGTCGGGTCAACTTCGCTGGTCATGAGCGGGCTCCTTCTTCGTCCTTCGCATAGACTCTGACGGATGAGCGACAACGGCGCCGACACGACTTCGATCCACGTGCGCCGGGCGCGGGACGGGGACGAATCGAGTCAGGCCTGGTTGATCGAGCGCTTCACCCCGGTGCTGTTGGCGCAGGCCCGTTACCGGCTCGGAGACGGGTTGCGTCACGTCTGCGACCCCGGGGACCTGGTCCAGGACGTCTGGGCGGTGGCCCTCCCCAAGCTGAGTGAGATCACGATCAGGGAGGACGAAGGGACGCCGACGCTGATCCGCTTCCTCAGCACGACGCTGCTGAACACCTACCGAAACGTCCTCAAGCGGCACCTTCGGAGTCGGCGGAGCGACGTCCGGCCGTCGGAGATGGCGCACGAATTGCCGGCGGACACCGCGGGCATCGTCACGCGGGCCGGGCGCACCGAGCTCCATGATCGGCTCCAGCAGGCGTTGCAGATCCTCTCCCCGGAGGACCGGGATGTCGTGCTCCTGCGCGGCATCGAGCAGGCCCCGGCCAGGGAGGCGGCGGCCATCCTCGGCCTCACGCCGAACACGTTGACCGTGCGCTACCGGAGGGCGCTGCAGCGCCTGCGTTCCTTCATGGGTGCGTCGGTCCTCGACGAACTCCCGAATAGCTGAGGGTTGCTCTCTGTGACGTTCCATTCCGTGCTCCGATGGGGGAGTGTCCGCTGATGGGATCTGGTGACAGGAAAACCGGGCCGAGTCCCTCACGGCCCGGTCGCCTGAAGTTGGGGTGATACTCTGGGCCCTCGAGAGTTCGTCCACAGGAGGGCCGTTCGTGGAATTGCCGCAGCCCACAAATGGGCACGAGAGACTCCAGAAGCTGGCGGGGACCTGGGCAGGGGAGGAGCACATGGAGCCCACCAAGTGGAGGCCGGAGCCTTACGTGCGGATGACCGATGACTACTCAAGGCCTGGGCAGTTGGATTCCAGGGTGGACCTTTCAGAAGACGGCGTCGAATGGAAGCTGGCGTTCCGGTGCACCTACCACGGCCAGTGACAGGGTCGGCTTCTCTCCGGGGTTAGCTCCGCTCTCTCATGGGCGATTACCTCACGAACCTCGGCTGGTGGGACGTGGTGGGCTGGACGGGCCAGGGGCTGTACTTCGGCCGCTTCCTGATCCAGTGGTTGGCGTCGGAGCGCGCGGGACGCATCGTCGTCCCCGTGGCGTTCTGGTGGATGTCCCTGGTGGGTTCCGCCTGCGCAGCCTCCTATGCCTTCGTTCGGCATGATCCGTTCTTCATGGCCGGCCCCGCGGTGAACTTCTTCTTGTTCGCTCGCAATCTCCAGCTTCGTCGCACGCGCCGCCCTCTCGGTGAGCGGATGGTGACGCCCCTGGCCCTGGGGGTCGCGACGGTGGCGTTGCTGCTCACGTTCCGGGACTGGGACCTGGCGCAACCGCTGCCGTGGCTGGTCATCGGCGGCGTGGGGACCGTTCTCTGGACCGTGCGGTTCCCCGTCCAGTGGTGGTGTGCGGAGCGGTCCAACGAGGCGACCCTGCCGACGGCGTTCTTCTGGATCTCCTTCGTCGGCTCCGTGCTGTTGCTGGGCTACGCCCTGCGCACGGGGGAGCCCGTCTTCATCGCGGGGATGATCCCGGGACCCTTGCTCTACGGCCGCAGCCTCTGGCTGTGCCATCGACAGCCCCAGGGGCAGGGGTAGGATGACTCGGTGGTGTCCATCCCGCTGACAGTCCTCTCCGTCCGTCCGGCCATCTGCGGCCGCTGTGAGGGCTCCGTCATGCCCGCTCGGAGGCGGACCCGCTGAGAGCGTCGTGGTACGCCGCCGGGTTAGAGTCGGTCCTGGAGCGGGCCGGCCTGGGCAGCTTCACCGCCCTCTGGGAGCTGGAAGCGGACTGGGTTGAGGAGCCGAACCAACGGCGGGGAGGGTGGAGCGGCGTTTCGCGGCTGTCACTGGACTTCGATGACGGTCCCCGAACGGTCTACCTCAAGCGACAGGCCAACCACCTGACCCGGTCTCTGCGACATCCCATCTCCTGCGAGCCCACGCTGAGTTGGGAGTTCAAGCAGCTGCTGAGTTTTTCCCGACTGGGCCTGTCCGCCCCGACGCCCCTGCACTTCACCGCGTCGCGCGTCCGGGGCGAGCGGCGGGCCATGCTGCTGGTGGGGGAGGTTCCGGGCCAGCCTCTGGACGCCTGGGTGGAGGGCTATTCCCAGACCTGCCGTGAGGAACGGGACCGGATCATCGCCGCGGTCTCCGGATTCTGCCGGCGCTTCTGGGAGTTGGGCTTCGAATACCGCAGCCTCTATCCCAAGCACCTGTTCCTCGACCATCACACGAGCCCTCTTGCCGTGGCCGCCATCGACCTGGAGTGAGCCCGCCGTCACCCGTTCCGTCGCCGCAGTCGTCTCCGTGATCTGGACGCCCTCAACCGCCGCACCCCCCACGTCTCCCGCACGGACCGGCTCCGGTTCCTCCTCGCAGCCCTCGACACCCAACGCGTAACCCCTGAAATCCGCAGACTCTGGAGACGTCTGACAAGGCGCCAACAGCGGCGCTCCGTCCCTTGAACCGCGCCCCCCCACGGCTACAATCCCCGTCATAACTCGGCGCCCGTAGCTCAACTGGATAGAGCACCTGACTACGGATCAGGAGGTTTGGGGTTCGACTCCCTACGGGCGTGCCATCTGGAAGCGGCGTTGTCGGCATCACTTGCGGACGACGCCGTTTTCGTTTGGGCGGGGTGTCGTCGGCGCCCGTTGCCAGATTGCTGCCAGGTTCGGCGTTCTCCTTGGTTTGCTGCGCGTCATCGAGAGCGGCTTCGAGGTCAGGGACCTGGGCGACAGCGGCCTCCGTGTCCGCGAGCCGGAGGTCCTCGTAGTGCCGCATCGTGATCGACACGTCCTGGTGTCCCAGGATGCGCGCCACGACCTCCAGCGGGACCTTGTGCCGCCGCATCCGTGTCGCCGCGGTACCGCGCAGGGCGTGGAGGTCGATCGTTCGCTCCGCGGAACCGATTCTGTTGATCTGTGCGCGTTCCAGGATGCTGTAGAGCGAGTTTCTCGCGTCGCCGCTGCCTGACCGCTCCCACGGCTCGCCCGTTGGGGTCCGGAAGAGAGGGCCTGTGGGGAAAGGGCGACGACGCTTGCCGGCGGCTCCCATCCAGCCCCCGAGGTGCACCCACTCGCCCTCGCGGTTCTTCTCTCGCCGAAGTCGGCCTCGTCGCCAAGCACCGGGACCTCGAACGCCTGCAGCTGCGGGTGGAATACGAAGGACAGGGCTGAAGCGACCTCCTCGGCGATTATCGGTAAAAACCCGGAGCCGACGCACAAGTCCTCCAAGAACCATCATCAACGGAGGTCGCCATGCGATACAGAATCGTCAACCCATTCGTCTTCTTTCGTCCGGCCGGGCGCTCGCGCGGCGCCGGACTTGCGCTGGTCTTGACCGCGCTCTCGTTGGCCGCGGCTCACGGGCAGGTGCTGCAACCAGGTGGTATCGGATCATTCGTCGATCCTCCGGGCGCCAACAACGCGCCACAGCAGACGATCCCGCCGCAGCAACTATTCCCCCGGACGCTGATGGACCCGATTCCATTCGACGGGTTCGGCGACCATTGCGATCGCTTCGACTGGATCCTCAAGCTCCACGAAGGCACGGCGGTGCGGCTGGCCAATGGCAAGCTACAGGTGCAGTGGGGCCTGCTGGACGACGAGGCGCTGTACCGGCGCCAACGGCTCGGCCTCGACGCCGGCAAGATACAGGACGGTCTTGACGCGCTCTCCATGTGGCTCGACATGTTCGGCGCCAAGGCCACGGTCCTGTTCGATGACGACGAGCAGTCGCTGCGGGCCATGCGCACAAACGGGCAGCGACGCACCGGCAGGGAGCTGGCAGACCTGGGGCTCTACTTCAACCTGACCCTGCCGTGGTGGCTCGACGACCAGTCCTTGCGCTTCGCGCTCGAGATGCTCAACGAGATCCCCGTGGTGGAGGAAGCCTGTCCCAGTCCGCTCGCCGACGTGGCCTCGGCGGGGACGGCGCCCATCACCGATGACCTGTCCCCCGAGCAAGGCTACCGCAACGCCGCCCCCGGCGGCATCGACGACCTCTACATGGAGGAGTTCGGAGTCAACGGCGCCGGCGTCAGGGTGTGGGATGTGGAGTATGGGTTCTACTCCCACGAAGACCTGCCCCCCTTCGCGGTCGTGGGCGGGACCGTCAGCACCCGCGGTTTGCGGGAGCACGGCACCGCGGTGCTGGGAATGATAGCGGCGCAGGACAACGGCTTCGGCGTCACGGGCATCAGTCCGAACGTCGGGCTCGGCTTCAGTTGCGCGCGGGGCGGGTTCCTCAGGCGTCGCGACCGCAGCGCTCGCGCCATCCACCGCGCCGCCGCGCGTATGAGTGCGGGGGACGTGCTGATCATCGAGCTGCAAGTCAGGGGACCCTCACAAGGCACGTCCGCGATCTGCAGTTCATCACAGTTCCGGTGTGTCCCAATGGAACACCTGCAGGCGGTGTTCGACGCGGTGGCCACCGCCACGGCCAACGGCATCGTCGTGGTGGAGGCCGCGGGCAACGGCGAGATGAACCTGGATCATCCCGTCTACAGGGGACGGTATGATCGAGCCGTGCGGGATTCCGGCGCCATCATCGTCGGCGCGTTCAACGGGATGAACGGGATCCCGAGCTGCTTCAGCAACTTCGGCGAGCGCGTTGACGTCTCCGCCTGGGGTAGCAACGTCACCACCACCGGTTACGGCAACCATCCGTCATCGGGACCCTGGTCCAACGAACGCTACACTCGCACGTTCGGGGGCACGTCGTCCGCCACGCCCATGGTGGCGGGAGCCGCCGCGGAGCTTCAGGGCTGGCTCAAGAAACAGGACCGCGCCGTCCTCGATTCCTGGAGCATGCGCGCCATCATGGTGCAAACGGGCCTGACCCGTCGGATGGACAACCGGCACATCGGCCCCATGCCCAATCTCCGACGCGCCGTCCAGGAGTTGAAACGCACCTCGGTCGCCAGCGGCGACTTCAACGGCGACGGCATCGCCGACGTCGCCATGGGCAACCCGTGGGCCACGGTCGACGGGAAATCCGGGGCCGGCGAGGTCCGGGTCTACACCTCCCGAGCCGGGTCGTCCTCTCCGCAGGCGCTCGATCGGGGGTTCGATCAGCTCAACCTGGGCAGCACCTCGGACCTGGTTTTCTTCGGCCACCTGCAGATCAACCTGCCGACCGGAACCGGCGTTGAGCTCGATCAGGCGACGGAGAACGACTGGTTCGGGTTCTCGCTGACCGCTGGCGACCTCGACGGGGACGGCAGGGACGACCTCGTCATCGGAGCACCGGGCAAGGACTTCCGGTTCGGAGGAGCCATCAACGACGGGAGGGTCTACGTGGTTTACGGCGGTCCTGACGGGCTGGGGTCGGCACGCCGACCGAGCATCCTGTGCCAGGCGAGCGTGACCGCCCGGTTCCCTGCCGCCGCCACCGTGGTGGACATCCCCGGTGTGGCCGAGACCGGAGACCTCTTCGGCTACGCCGTCGACGCCGGCCGCGTCAACAACGACTGGGTCGACGACCTCGTCATCGGAGCGCCCGGGGAAGGCCAGGGGAGGATCCCCCACGCCGGTGTCCTGCAGGTGATCCGAGGTACCGGGAGCGGTCTCACGAGCGCCTCCGGTCGCTACTTCCGCTTCGCCCCGGACGGCGCCGCCGACGACCTCATGGGCCGGTCCGTGCACATCACCAGGCTGACCCCGGGCGGTAACGCGGACGTCCTGGTGGGGGCACCCGGTTTCGATTTTTTCAGCGGGACCAGCCCCGGCACTTCCGTGGTCCGGGCGGACGCCGGACGGGTGCTGCGCTTCGCTCACGGGACGTCGAGCCTGGCGATGAACCCCACCGCGTTCGCGCCTCAATTGACCGCGGGGGCTCGCCTTGGCGAGTGCCTCGCCACCGTCAAGCATCCCAGCCTCCCGGGCAGGGCGATCCTCGCCGGCGCTCCCGGCGCGGGGGTGCAACGGTTCGGCAGCGGCACCATCCGAACCGGCGCCGGCGTTGTTGCCCGGATCTGGCCCGCCGATGGCTCCATGCGCTTCCTCCGTCAGGCGTCGGTTCTCCCCGGCGAACGCCTCATCGGTTCACCAGAGCCCTTCGACCACGTGGGGTCTTCCCTCGCCGTCGGTGACTTCGACGCCGACGGCAGGCCGGAGGTCGCCATCGGCGCACCCGGAGAAGACGCCTTCGGTCCCGGTCCCGGGGGCACCGACTCCGGCTTTGTCATCGTCGTCGACCCGTGGGAAACCCGATCCGGACCCAGCCACCACGTCGATGCATGGCGGCGAGCCGGGGAGTTGTTCGGCGCCGCCCTCCTGTCGGCGGACCTGACCGATGACGGCACTCCGGACCTGGTCATCATGAACCCGGGGCAACCTTCCTCGCTGTCGGCGACCCCGTCGTTCAACTACCGCGCCCTACGCGGTGGACCCGGCGGGCTGGTCTCCTACTGACGCCCGGATCGGATCGCAGCCGGCCGCCACCGAGCGCCGGCTGCGATCCCGCGGGATCCACGAGCCCGGTTCGGTCCACGGGGTGTAACATCCGCAGACCACCATGGCCCTCGACGAACCCACACCTCCCGACTCCGCCCCCAAGGACACCGAGTGGTTCACCACCACCACGGTGCTGGGGCAGCTTCGCCGCGGCGAGGACGAAGCCTGGCAGGCCTTCGTCGATCGGTCCTGCGCCCCAGCGCTGACGTCCGCCGCCGCACGGTGAAGCCGTTCGTTACGCAGCAGGCGCAACCGTAAAGGCAGACTCCATCGATCGGGGTTGCAAAGAGGTAGATCCAATGGCCCAGAATTACGAGTACGACTTTGTTCGTGTTGAACCCGTAGGCGTATTCAGCAAGCGTCCAGCAGAAGACTATCGAGTCATCATTCGCGACAGGGCCGCCGAGGGGTGGAGGCTTGTGACCGTTGCTGCGCCGTCCCGTGGGGGAAACCGCGGCCCAGCGTATTACGAGCTGATCTTCGAACGAGTCGCACGTGCTTAGACGTCAGCACTCCCGTGGTCCGCGGAAGTCCAGATGATCCCTCGTTTGGTGACGCTTGCTACCACGAAGAGGCGTCTTCGTTCACGGCTACGTTGTCTCACCAGGGCAACGCCGTCGGTCGTTACCGTCCTATAGCCTGCCCGCGCGTTGCCCGATTGCTGCCAGAATTGGCGACGCAGGCCCGCCGTTGATCGTGTCCTTTGGGCTCGGTCAAGTGGGGCCGTCTCAGGTCGTCTTCCAAAGCCGATGTGCGAATTGCTACGGTGCAGTCCAAGGAGAAATGACTCATGACACGTCGCATCCTGGCCCTTTGCTGGTGCCTGGTCCTGCCCGCGACGGTTCCAGCTCAACTCGTCCCCTGCCCCGGAAGCGGGCTCACCATGACCGTGTCCGGCGGTCGCTTGGGTGATCCGTTCGCCGTCACCACCGCAGGAGCCCCGCCTGGGGCTCCGGGCCTCTTCGGGGTTTCCGTGACCGGTGTTCCGACGGCGACTCCCTACGGCTTCGTCTGTCTCGGTGCGCTCAACAACGCGGTGTTGACGCCCGTCACCTACGACGGCTCCGGCGCGTCGGTGTTCTCCGGCATCCTCCCGCCCGTGCCTGGCGTCGCCGGGACCGACTACTTCCTTCAGTCGGCGGCGTTCACCGCTTCCACCATCCTCCTGAGCAACGGCGTCAGGGCCCAGCCGCGCGCGCCGGGCGTGTGGTTGGCGTCCAACAACAACCTGTTGTTCATCGACGCCGTGACCGATCAGGCGCGGTTGGTGCAGCCCCTCGGCGGCTTCTCCGACGGTATGGCCTACGCCCCGGGGGCGGGGCTGGTCACGGTGTCCCACAGCCCCGGGGTCATCACCTGCGTGGACGAACGGACGGACGCCGTCGTTTCCACCATCCCGTGGGCGTGGGTCAACGGGCCGCGCGCCTACGAGGTCGATGCCCCGGGCACCGGCCTGCTGCTGTTCGACGTGTCGTTGGACCCGTTCACCCTCAACCCCCTGCCGTTCGCGTCCCTCACCCATGTCGCCCTGCCGAGCGGCGTGCAGCTCAACGCCACGAGCCTGCCGGCGCCACCTGGTCTCGGCACCGCCGACGTCCTGGTGCTGCCAGGGACCTCCATCGCCTACGTGCGAAACAACGACAAGGTCTGGGTGGTGGACTACGCCACCGGCAGCCTCGTCGGGTCGTTCACCATCCCGTTCCCTCAGGGCTTCGGCTACTTCGCCGACTGGTGCCTCGTCGGCCCACTCCTCTATGTCCTCTCGAACCAGTACAACGGCAGCGGCCTGACGGTCATCGACACGACAAACCACGGGGTCGTTGGCCCCCCGGTGTTCATTCCGGGGACTCCTGGCTCCACGGATCTCGCCTACGGCCCCGGCAGCACGACGCCGGCCCTGTACATCGCCACGCCCTCCGGCACCGGTCCCCCGAGCAACGCCTTCGGGTCCATCACGGAGATCGACCCCACGTCGCTCGTCGTGCGGAACCAACGGGTGACACCCCTGACCCGCCCGGTGCACCTGGAGTTGTCTCCGCAGGGTAGCGAGTGGTACCTCTTCAATCAGGCCCTCGCCGGCGCCGCCCACGCCGTCATGGTCATGGACGTGAGCACCGGGACCTTCTCAGCCACCCTGAGTCCGGCCATCGCTCCGGGGTTTGTCGGTGTGGCGTCCGCCACCCTCGGCCGAGGGTATCTCCTGAGTTCCGCTACGACGGTCAATGGGCTGAGCACGGACCCGTTGGGCGCCGCGACCACGTCCATCGCGCTCCCGACGCCGCTCTCTTATCCGGTCCTGGTGGTGGGCAACGCCCGCTGACTCTCAGTCAACGCCCGCCCCGCCCATGGACCGGATCCGACCCCGGTTCATGGGCACGCGCCGGCCACTGCGATCCTCGCTGACGCAGCAGACGGAGACCTCGGGATCGATGGTGCTCGGATTCTCCGGTCTGGCCGTGCCGTTGCGGCGGAGGGCATCGCGTTCGTTTGGGGGCGCGCGGGCCGCGGTTCTCTGCCATATTGTTGGTTGATCAGGTGCTCCGCGGACTGGACCAGCGGTCTTCCGAATGGCGGAGGTCACAAGCCCTGTTGGGGGTGCCTGACTCGTGAGGAGGATCGGCCATGGCTTGGGGCCGTCTGTTGCTCGTCTCCGTTGTCGCTCTGATGTGTCCGGGATCTTGTGCTTCGAACCCGGGCTCGAACGATCAGGTGATTCTCTTGTCCATCCAGCCCAGAAAAGCTGCGGCTGGAAGCTCCGGGACGACGTTCCACGGATACCCCGTCCTCGGGGAGGTCACCCTGGACAGCTCATCGAAGGGGGAGGTGCTCGACGCGTTGGTCGAGGGCATCGCCGACGGGCCACGTAACGGAGCGAAGTGTTTCATCCCTCGACATGGAGTGCGTATCACAGGAGCTGAAGGAACCGTCGAGCACGTGATCTGCTTCGAGTGCTTCTGGGTCCGCACGTACGAGGGGGAAGGGCAGCCGGTTCGGCGGACGATCGCGAAATCGCCGCGGGCCGTCTTCAACCGTGTCCTTCGTAACGCTGGCGTGCCTCTCGCGAAGTAGGTCCCCGTTACGGGTGTCTGAACGGCCCGGGCGAGGTGACTCAAGACGGCCTGATGCGACCCACTTCGTCGGGCGCGGTCACGTACACGTGGGCCTGGTCCTGGTGATGGCTGCCGAGAGCGTGGTTCAGGACCACATCCCACTGTGTCGTCTCGCGGTCTCCGGACCGGCGTGCGTGTCAGTGAGTTGGTACACTCCCGACCATGCCTGACCGTGCTGAGATGCCTGTCCACTGGACCCGCGAACGGGTCGAGCGATTCCTCGCCGACAAGGATCTTCGCTATCAGAAGATCCGATTGCCCTACGGCCGCGCCACGCCGGGAGAGGAACGAGAGGACACTCTTCAGATCGCGTTCGGGGACGATCTCGAAGGCCGATCCGTCCTGGATGTGGGCAGCTATCTCGGCTACTTCTGCCTGGCTGCACGCGAGCGGAACGCAGGTCGTGTGGTTGGATGAGAGATCGACTCGCAGCGCCGCCGGAACGCCCAAGTCCTGGCTCAGATCAAGGGTCTGGAGGTCGAGTACCGTGGTGGTGACGTCGAGCGGGACCTGGGGGAAGAGCAATTCGATGTCGTTCTGTGCCTGAACGTCCTGCAGCACATGCGCGATCCGATCGCCGTGTTGGACAAGCTGGTCGCGATCGCAGGGGAGACGTAGGTCCTCGAGATCGCGACCATCGGTCGGCATGACCGAAAGAAGTTCGGATTGTCGGCGTTGACTGGCTACGTCCTCGGGCGTTCCCCGGTGATGCTCGTCGGTAGAGGAGAGACCTCCGGCAAGAGCGGCCAGCAGAAGTTCTTCATGACTCGCGCCGCGGTCGAGAACCTGCTCGGTCATCAACGCAATGCGTTCGCGCGCATCGAGTTCGTCGATTCGGGGTTCAAGGGCCGGTTCCTGGTGGTCGCACGGAAGCGGATCGTAGACGAGTTGATTGTCGTCGCCGGGCCGACATCGTCCGGCAAGTCGTCGCTGATCGAGGAGTTTGTTGCTGGCGAACACCCTGAGCTCGCAGAGCAACTTGGTGTGGAGAGCCTCAAGGGAATCGCCTCTCTGGACGCCACCAAGCTCAGGAAGGACAAGACGCTCCGCTACCGGCGCCTGATCCTCCACTACGACTTCTTGCGACCCTTCGACCGCAGCGCCAAGACCCATGACCGGGATGAGGGGCTCGATGTGCTGAGGAGCGCGCAGGGTATTCACTTCGTGACCATTCAGACACCACCGGATCGCCTCCGCGCACAGCTGGTCGAGGGCGAACTGTCCGTGCCCAAGCCCAAGGCTCGTCACAAGCGTGTCGCCAACCTGTACGAGCAGGACGAACGAATCGAGGGCCTCTACGACGGCTGGTTCGATTTCGTCGAGAAGGTGGCAGCCCGATCGGACGGTCGGGTCCTGTCGCGTACGGTCGTCGAACGGGATCGTACGCAACCTGCCTTGCGCGTCGTCGAGCAGGATCGCTTCCGTTCGGAGCGAGGGAGGGTGACCACCTGACGTCCTGAATCGCTCGCCCCCTGCGAGCAGTTGGTCGGGCGTCTCGAGCTGGTGACAGGGTGCCGCCAGGATGGAGCGCCTTGGGATCGGCGCGTGAGGGGTACAGTTCAGCGTTCTCTCCGTGAGACTGATGGTCTCTTTCGGATTCGCCCTCTCGGTAGCGGTGAGGTGGGACGCCACGTCGGCGGCATCCCACCCGATAGCCGGGGGCCGGGCTCCGTCGCTCAGGGCGCGAACAGCAGCTCGAGGCCGTTGGAGACGGCGGGGACGGCGGGGTTGGTGTCCAGGACCTGCACGTAGGAAGACAACCCCGCGAGCCACGGCTGGACCAGATCCACGGGCATGGCGTAGGAGCCGGTCGCGTCGAAGCTGCCGAGCAGGCCGACCCAGGCGCCGGGGCTCAGATCGACCAGCGCTGTGAAGGCGCCGAACACCTGGGACCCGCGGCCGGTGCTCAGCACGGCGAACCCGACAGCGCCCGGGGTGGCGCCGGTGACGACGGCGGTGCCGGCGGTCAGGGGGACCGTGGACGGCGGCGCCCAGATCAGGGACAGGGTGTTGCCGCCGCCCGCTCCGAACCCGTAGCCACGGGCTGCGCAGCGCGACACCAGCCGGCATCCGTTGGCGGGGGTGATGTAGAGCCCCCGCCCGATCACCACGTCGCCGAGTCCGTCTCCGGTGGCGTCTCCGGGCCCGCCGATGCTGCCACCCAGCGCGTCGCCGACGTTGTCTCCGGTTGTCTGTCCGAGGGACGCGAAGGTGGCCCCCGAGTAGAAGTTGACGTAGCCGGTTCCGACGCTGCCGCTCACTCCGGACCAACCGGGCTGGGGTGCGCCGACGGCGAAGTCCGGGACGCCGTCGCCATCCAGGTCTCCGGCGGACGCCACTGCGTGCCCGAAGTGGTCGAAGTCAGCGCCCCCCTGAGCTGTGAACAGGGGGGTGCCGGAGGCTCCCGAGAAGACCACGGCCTGGCCTGCGATGGAGCCCGGGCCGCCGGCCTCGGTGCCGACGAGGAACTCGCCGCGCCCGTCACCGTCCAGATCTCCCAGGCCAGCGAGCCCCATGGTGCGAGGGCCATACGGTGAGCTGCCCAGGCCCAGGCTGAAGATGGGCGCGAAGTTGTTGGCGCCGGAGTACACGTTGACGCTTCGCCCCGACTGGCCGCTTGCGGACACGCTGCGGCTCCCTACCAGGAGGTCATCTCGGCCGTCCCCATCCACGTCTCCGGCGCCGCACGCGGACCAACCGCTCCAGTGCTGCGGCACCGGGGGTACCGCGAACATCACGTTGGAGGCGGGCCCGGCGATGACGACGGGCGCGTCGTACTGGGGCCACACCACGATGTCATCGAAGCCGTCTCCGTTGAGATCCCCCGCTCCGCTGACGCCGAAGCCCATGTACTGATCCGTGTAGAGACCGTAGTGCCACGCGATCGGTTGCCCGGAGGCCCCGGAATACACGGCGGCGAATCCCACGTTGCTCGACCCCAGGGCGGCCCCCGGAGCGCCGATCACCAGGTCGTCGAAGCCGTCGCCGTCGTAATCACCGGCACCCGACACCGACGCTCCGAGGCGGTCACCCGTCTGCCCGACCACCTGCATCAGCAACGACCGATCCAGGCCGGAGTAGACGAACACGGCGCCCGCGTCGACTCCGCCGGTCCCATCCGCCGGTGCTCCGACGATGACGTCGTCGTAGCCGTCAGCGTTGACGTCCCCGGCCATCGCGACCGACCTCCCGAACTCACTACCAGCGGCGTTGCCGGTGTAGCGTTCCAGGATTCTCATCTCCGTTTGCGCCGCCACGGCGCCGGCGAGGCATAGCCAGATGAAGATTCTCAACATGAGTCCCACCTCCTCGCACAGGCGGTAGTTTGCCCGTCTGCGCTCTCACCAGTCCGTTCGGTCGTCTCGTGTCCAGGTCCGGCGGGCGGCCATCCCACGGTAGCGAACGCTCCGTGAGGGCACCCAATCAGCGAACGGCCGCCCTCTTCGCAACTCACGTTCCGTCGGTGCCGATTGCAGATCTCAGGCCGCCGAGGGCGGGGACAGGGTGCCCTCGCCCCAGAGCTCGTTACCTGAGGGTGACGGCGAGGACGCAACCGTCACCCCGGTCACCGACCGGATGAAGCGGGTCACATGCCCAGGTACCAGGCGCCGGCCGTTCCGGGTTGGTTGGCGATGAACCGGGTGGTCGTCCCCGTCATGTCCCAGGGGTTGCTGACGCCGGCGGTGTAGAAGGGCATGGAGCCGTTGGCCAGTCCGAACCACTCCCAGAAGGCGCCCATGGGCGACCCGGCGGTTGGGGTCGTGGGTAGAGCGGAGAGGTTGGACTGAGCTGGGAAGCCGCCAGGAGGCGTCAGGTTGGACCCTGGGGTGATGCCCATGAGCTCGTCGTAGACCATGGCTACGTTGAGCGGGCTGTGAACGAACGTGACGTCGCCCGTGTTCATGTTCAGGATGGTGGCGAAGGTGTGGCGCGCGCCGATGTTCTGCCACTCAGCCATCATGATCCAGTCGACGCGGATCTCGGGGACCGTGGCCTGGCTGACGGTGACGGTGATGGCGGCGCCGGGGTACCCGAGGGTCAGGTCGGTCCACTGCGGGGCGATCCTCGGTTGCTGGGTCTGGAAGTCGATGGGCGTTGGCGTGAAGTCACTGCTGGCGGAACCGAAGGTGATGTTGCCGTCTGTGTTGACGAACATCCGGGTGTGGACGTTGCCGTAGAAGGGAAACGTCATGCCGAGGGCGGTGAAGTCGAAGACCGCGCCGCCGTCGTTGGGCGGCGTCAAGGGGGTGACGGTGGTGGGGGGCACGATGTCCACAAGCGATGCGGCCGTGAGTCGTCGCGCCGACGGCGCGCTCGGATCCAGGACGAGGCCTTGCGCGGCGAGGGCCGTGCCGACAGTGACCGTCGCCGGGATGGAGAAGTAGGCGTAGTACGTCCCGCTCGCGGGGATCGCCCAGTAGGGATTGGCGACGCCGTCGATGGGGATCACGAACGGGCCGGAGAGGTCCAGGTCCAGAAGCTCCGCGCCGAACAACGGGAAGCCCTGGGAGAGGAGGCCGCCGGCGATTACGACGCCGAACGGAGCGCTGGCCGGGCCGTCGAGGCGCAGGCGCTGCTGGAACCCGGGGCTCATGGTTCCGCCGGTGATGGGGAACGTCGGGCCGTCCCGCCCGTCGAGGACGAGGCTGGCGTTGGCGGTGTTGGGCTGCTGCCCGAGAGCGAAGGTGGCCAGCAAGAAGAACGCCGCGGTCAGCGCGCGGACGAAAGAGATCACCGAGGTCGTCTTTGACATGGCGTCGAAACTCCGAAGCGAGATCGATCGCGACAGGACCTCCAGTCTGACTTGACGCGACAGAGTTATCCACAGCAATCGAGGCCGTCAAACGAGTTCCTTACAGGATGAGGGCTTGGTGCGGGTCCGTGATGCCTCGGTACATCGAGGTGGAACGGACTGCCCGTAGAGAGCCGAGCAGCTCACGTGCTCGTGGTGGATTGTCATGGGAGTGCGCCGTGCAGACTTGATTCTCTTGACTCCGATTCGTCAGTCGGACTACGTTCGTTGGGTCGGCGGCACAGAGCCCTTTTCCTGTTGAGAGCTCCCATGCTGATTCGTTTCTTCGCGTGCGTGGTCGCGGTGGTGATGACCGCCGCACCGATGGCTTCTTCCCAGTGCTCGGCCGCGGTGTTCGGTTCCTTGACCGCAGACCCGCTCGTGGCGAGCGGCAGCTTCACCATCCCGCCTGGATGTGCCGTGGACAACGGCTATCTCGGCCCACCGCTGCCCAACTCCTTCACCGATGCTCAGGGCAACTGGACGGCGTTCGGTCCCGTGCCCTGGCCGGCGCTGGTGGGGCTCACCACCTACGTGGAGGTGTTCGTCATCGACTTCAACGCCCCCAACGGCCTGTTCCACCAACCGAAGATGGTCAGCGTGACCTACGTGAACTGATGGATGGAGTGTGTCGCCAAGGAGTGACTCCCATGACGAGGCGAGTGGCCGCTGCGGGCGGAGTTGTGTTCCTTGCGTTGGTGGCTGTGTGTCTGACGACGTTGCAGCGGACGGATCGTGTGTCCGCTGCGGCGGTCGTGCTCCAGGGGGCTCAGCCCGCTGCTGATCCGCCTGCGACGTCCCGCGATCAACGGACTCTCCAGGAAGCCGACGCCATGCTGGCTCGACAACCGGTGGTGTTCGTCGAGAACCAGGGGCAGTGGGAGGGCGCGTTCAGCTATCGCGCGAGGTTCGGGCCCATGGCCGTGTTTCTCGAGGGCCGGGGATGGGCGTTCACGCTCACCGAGTACAAGGAGAAGACACGGGACGCCGGTGATCCGTCGGCTGACCGTGAGGTGCGGGAGCTGGAGTCCGGACGAGGCCTGGCCATGCGGATGCGATTCGTCAACGGCGCGGGCGCTTCCATACCGGTTCCCGAGCAGCGCCTCCCCGGTGTGCACCACTACTTTCTCGGCGACGATCCGGCGCGATGGAGGTCTGACGTGCCGCTGCACGGCTCGGTACGGATGGCGGGGTTGTACCCGGGGGTCGACGTCCGCGCCCGTAGCGCCGACGGACACTTCGAGTACGACCTGCTGGTGGACCCGGGCGCTGATCTGACCAGCGTACAGGTCGAGGTCGAAGGAGCGGAGGGTCTTCGGATCGACGCCGACGGTGCCCTGATCATGGAGACGATGCTCGGGCCAGTGCGGCAGCCCGTGCCCAAGACGTGGCAGGTGACCGCGAGGGGCGAGCGTCGGGAGGTCGCTTGCTGCTACGTGCTCCTGGACGAACAGCGGTTCGGGTTCCGTGCCGCCGGCTGGGATCGCGATCATGCCCTGGTGGTGGACCCAGGTCTGATCTGGTCCACGTTTCTCGGGGAGAGCGGCTGGGACGACGCGCGTGCCATGTCCCTCGGCCCCACGGGATCGGTGACGGTCGCGGGGACGACTGCCTCTCCGATGTTCCCGACCACTCCAGGCGCTTACGACACCACTCAGAACGGCGCCTCCGACGCCTACGTCACTCGCCTCGATGGGACCGGCGGCAGCATGTTGTGGTCCACCTTTCTCGGAGGCAGCGGGGATGACTACGTGCGTGCCCTGGAGCTTGACTCCACCGGAGCGGTGAACCTCGTGGGCGCGACCGATTCCACCACCTTTCCGACCACTTCCGGGGCCTACGCCACCACGCACAACGGGGCCTACGACGCGTTCGTCACCCGCCTCGATGGGACCGGCAGCAGCCTCTTGTGGTCCACGTTCCTCGGAGGGAATGCGAACGAGACGGCTTATGCCCTGGCCCTCGATCCATCAGGGGCGGTGGCGGTGGCGGGGAACACCTGGTCTACGACCTTCCCGACGACCTCCGGGGCTTACGACACCACCTACAACGGTCCCAGCTCTGACATCTTCGTCACTCTGTTCGATGCGACCGGTGGCAGTCTCTTGTGGTCCACCTTTCTCGGGGGGAGTGACTGGGAGGGAGCGTATGCTCTGGCCCTCGGCCCTTCGGGGGCGGTGACGGTGGCCGGTGAGACCGGGTCCTCCACCTTCCCGACGACCTCCGGGGCCTTCGACACGACATACAACGGCGGTTTTCGGGATGTCTTCGTCACCCGACTGGATGCAACCGGTAGCAGCTTGATGTGGTCCACCTTCGTCGGGGGGGGTGACTGGGAAATCGCGTATGCCCTTGCACTCGACCCGTCGGGGGCGGTGATCGTGGCCGGTGAGACCCGCTCCGCCGCCTTCCCCATCACCCCCGGGGCGTTCGACACGACGTACAACGGTGGCCTCCGGGATGCTTTCGTCACCCGGCTGGATGCAACCGGGAGCAGCTTGTTGTGGTCCACCTTCCTCGGGGGGAGTGCCAGTGACGGCGCGTCTTCCGTCGCCCTCGACATCTCCGGGGCGGTCACGGTGGCCGGTGACACCCAATCCTCCGCCTTCCCGACGACCCCCGCGGCCTACTCCACCACGCACAACGGCGTCCTCGACGCGTTCGTCGCACGCCTTGATGGGACCGGCAGCAGCTTGTTGTGGTCTACGTTCCTCGGGGGGAGTGGCGTGGACCGTGCATATGCCCTGGCCCTCGATCCCTCGGGGGCGGTGACCGTGGCGGGTGAGACGGAGTCCTCCAGCTTCCCTACGACCCCCGGGGCCTACGACACCACATTCAACGGCGTCCGCGACGCCTTCGTCGCTCGCCTGCGTGGGGACAGCTTCGGTTTCTGCATGACCCAAGCGGCGAACCTCGCCGTCACCGTGGCCCTGGTCAATGGCCAGCCCTCCGCGCCGTACTACATCTTCTATTCGAGCCACCCGTTGAACAGCACCGCGCACGGTTCCGGTTGGGTGTTCGGGCTGCACATCGCTGTCTCGGATGCGCTGTGGCAGTTGAGCGCCGGATCGGGAGGCGACCCTCTGTTCGGCGGGACCCTGGACGCCACCGGGAGTTTCCTCCTCACCATCCCCGCGGGGAGCCTCAGCTCGCTCTCCGGCCAGACGTGGTGGGGGGTCGCGTTCCAGGCGAATCCCAGCCCCACGGGTCTGTACGAGGCGACATCCATCGAGAGCATCACCTTTCAGTAGTCGTTCGCGGGCACGACCACGAGCGCTCCCTGCTGCGGTCCGCGCAACGCCCACAGGCGCCTCCGCCAGTCCTCCGCGGGGGTGCTGCGGCATCGTCGCGAGGGACGCATCAGGGCCATCTCCTTCGGCGCACCAAGGCGTGTCTCCAGTTCACTCGGGATGGTCGGCGTGACGCATGTGAGTTGATGGATGGAGTGGGTCGCCCCGCAGGTCCTTCGATGGCCGGACTCGGTTTGATGTTGAAACTGCTGGGACGATCCGATCTGCTGGACCCCGGATCGGGGAGTGTTCTTGAACATTGATTGAGGAGTCGAGAATGCGCTTGAGTCTGCCGTTTACGGTGTTGTTGCTGTGCGCCCTGGCGTCTCCCACGTCGGCCCAGCGCCGCTACGGGTTCGGCACTCCCGGGTCCACGGGCGTGGTGCCGGACATCGACTGCACGGAGGCCTGGCTCGGGCGCCTTGACTGGAGCATGGCCGTGAGCGGGGCGGTGCCATCGCGGCCGGCGTACTTCTTCCTCTCCGCGGCGCAGGCGTCGCAGAACGTCGGCGGGGTCCCGGTGTGGCTGGACACGACGGCGTTGCTGCCGATCAGCGGGATCGGCGGGTCGGTGATGACCTCGTCCACGGGGGGGGCCGGCTTCTCGGCCGTGGTGCCGTCCATCCCGGCGTTGCTCGGAGCCAAGGTGTTCGGGCAGGCCCTCGTCTGGGACTTCGATCCCGTCACCGGGCTGATCGCCGTGACCCGGGGGGTGGAGATCGAGCTCGTCTCGCCGCCGCTCATCGCCATCAGCACGTCTGTCGCCGGAAGCACGGACCCCTTCTACCTCGCCGACCCAATCGGCATGACACTGACGTACGTCGGCGGCAGTCCCTTCACCGACAACATCGACGGCGAAATGACGTCGGATGACGCCGGCCGGAGCCTGTATATAGCCTCCGCCATCGCCGGAACGGTCAGTCGCCTCGACCTGTCCGGTCCGACGCCCACGTTCTCGGTGCTGACGTCGTTCGCGCCCCAGTGGTCGGCCAACGGGACGACGTTCGGGACTGCCATCGATGAGGGCAACGACCTGCTGTGGACCCTCGCCGAGACCCAGCCCCTGACAACCCGTGAGCTGCATGCCATCGACATAGCACCCGGCAGCCCTACTTACGGGAGCGTGGTGGCCAGCACCAACTCCATCCCGCAGCCGGCGCCCGGGGCGCCCGTGTTCGTCGATCGCCACTCCGTCTGGGACCTCAGCCACGACCGCACGCGGGCCGTGGTTCTCGAATCGCCCAACGGGTCCGGCATGCACATCGTCGATACGGACCCCTCCAGTCCGACCTTCACGCAGGTCCTGGTATCGACGACCGTCCCCCCGACCCTGCCGGGCGCCATCCCGCTTGAGTTCCGCGTCCACCATTCCCCCGATGACGACGTCATCTACGTGCTCTCCAGCGCTTTCACGACGCAACCGGGGACCGAGACGCTGCACCGGTACGACGTGGCCGCTGGCGCCTGGATCGACCACAATCCGCTAACTCCGGGGGTGGCGGAGGGCGTGGGGCCGAGCTCCATCCCTCCCGTCCTGCTCGGCAACGTCGTCGGCGGCCTGTCCGTTGCCCCGCGGGGCGAAGCCGCCTTCGTGAGCGACACGACCGGCGCTGTGACGCGCATCGATTTTGATGCTCAGGGCGGGTTTGCCACCATCACGGCGCCGTACAGCCCGCCGCAGATCTGGAACATCGAGGTCAACGACGACGGCACGATCCTGGCTGGGGTGAGCTTCTCGAACTCGCAGCCAGCGCTGATCCTCTGGGACGCGCAGACGCTCGTGTTCGTGGGGGCCATCAGCCTGCCGAGCAGCATGAACATCTACGGCCTGAACTGGCTCTGATGGGCGTGGGCTTTGGACCGCTTCCGCTCCGTGTCGTGATCCGAGCCCATAGTTCACGGCGTCCGAGGGGGCATCAACGACGACGGGCCGGCGCGAATGAAGTCGCGTCGGCCCGTCGGTCAGCGGCAGCGGGTGAGCTGCCGTACATCAATCGAGATCAGTTGCCGTTGATCAGGGAACCGTCGGCGTTGGGCCAGTTGATGTTGTTGACGGTGACAC
>CAZDQF010000005.1:189181-301516 GCA_964507445.1 uncultured Isosphaeraceae bacterium | reverse complement strand
CCCCGCGGGGGGGGGGGGGGGGGGCGGGGGGGGGGGGGGCGGGCGGGGCCGGCGCCCCCCCCCCACCACAGCGCCCACAGGGAACAGGCCACACCGAGGCCCAGGCCGATGCCATACAACGCCCCGCCGCCGACCACCAGCAGGCACCCGGGCTCCCAGCTGCGCGCCAGCCACATGCCGCCGAAGTCCAGCAACAAGCCGACGAACGTCATGGCGGCCACCCCGTGGCGAAGCCAACGCGGACAACCCGTGGCCAGGGCCATGGCGCAGACGATGAGGGTGAAGATGGGGATGCTCAAGGCGTGGGCGTGGGTGGACTGGGCCAGGATGTCCGTGGAGATGGGGTCCAGCTGCTTCGAGTAGACGTAGTTCTTCAGCGTGGGCCACCGGTCGAGGGCCACCTGGGCGAAGGCGTCGTCATCCGTCGCGCCGGCGGCGTGGCAGCGGACGCACCGCTCGTCAATGACGTCCGCCGGGGTGAGGGCGTCCTCTGACGCCCCCGGAGGCAACGCGTCCCAGCCCTGTTGCACCGGGTCGGCGCCGCCCCCTACGGCGGTCCCCTTGGCGAGCCAGTCTCGCAGGATCTGGAGCTCCTCGTCCGGGGCATCCCCGAGCCACGCACTGTGGCGTTCGCTTTCCAGGGCCGACAGCACCGGCGCCGGGCGGTTCACGCCGTGGTAGGTGCCCACCAGGTCGACCCAGGTCAGGGCCGGGTCCCCGTCCTTCTGACTGATGTGGTGCTGCATGTAGTACAGGGAGGCGGCGTAGCCTCCCGTGATGATCAGCAGCAGACAGGTGGCTGCCACCCGCAGCGACCAGCTGAGGTTCCTGAGGTGCATGCGCTGTCCGGGGACCTGCATGGGTCAGACCTTGAAGAGGTCCTTGTCGATCTCGACGGTGCCGTTGGCCAACGTGGCCTCGTGGGCCCTGATGGCGATGGCGGCGGCGCGCAACCCGTCCTCCGCGGTGCAGGCCACGGGCTTGCCCTCGGACACGGAGGCGAGGAACCGCTCGACGCCGTAGTACAGCTCCGGGTGGGGCAGCCCCACGCCATCCTTGAGCTTGCCCTGTGACGCGAGCTTGGTGGCGTCGGCGATGAGGGTGATGCCCCGCTCGTCATGGAACTGCTGGCGGTTGGCGTACACCTCCCAGCCCTGGACCGGGGCGTCCGCCTCCTTGAAGAGCCAGCCGTGCCTCCCCGCCAGCTTGATGGTGCCCATGGTCCCGTTGAGCAGGATGTGGGAGCTGCCGAACGAGTTCGCCAGGGTGGCCTCCACCACCAGGGTGACGCCGTCGTCGAAGGCGAAGCGATAGAGCACCGTGTCCGGCACCTGTCGGCCGTCGTCGTAGAGCAGGGTGGAGCCCTGGCCGCTCACGCTGGTGGGGACCCGCTTGGTGAACCAGTGCAGCGCGTCGTAGAGGTGGCTGCCCACTTCTCCGGGGAGCCCGGACGAGGTCTCCTTGTAGAGGCGCCAGTTCATCGCCTTCTCCTTGGAGGCGTCCTGCGTCGGGGTCCGCCAGGATGTCTTGCGGTGCCAGGAGCCCTGCAGCGACACCACGTCATCGATGGAGCCCGAGCGGAAGAACGACCGCGCCAGCTTGTAGACGGGGTTGCTGCGGGCCGGGTGCCCCACCTGGAAGGTGGTCCTGGCTCCCTTGGCCGCCGTCGCCATGGCCTTCAGATCCGCCACGGAGGAGGCCATGGGGGCCTCGCAGTACACGTGCTTCCCCGACTCCAGGAGACCCAGGGCGATGTCCTTGTGGAGATGGGTGGGCGTCGCCACGAAGACCGCCTGGATGGAGGGGTCCTTGGCCATCATCTCCTTCCAGTCCGCGTAGCCCTTGGCCGCCTTGGTGCGCCGGACCGCGCGGCGCAGCCGACGGGAGTCCAGGTCGCAGACACCGGCCACGTTCACGTCCTCGAACTTCGCCAGCTCCGTGAGGATCTCCCGGCCCTGGGGGCCGCAGCCTATGACCGCGACGGTGACCGCCGTCGGGGGACGGTAGACGGCGCCGAGGACCTGGGGATCGGGAGTGATGGCCATCCCGGCGGCGATGCCGGCGGCCGACTGGAGGAAGGTGCGACGATCTGAAGGAGACATGATCCGGTCATCCTACTTGCTGAAACAGAACACGTCCGCATCCACCAGCGCGAGATAGTCCACGGCTGCGAGGGTGATGGAGTCGGTCAGGGACCCCGCGTTGAAGGACAGGCGCTCCTGCGCCGCGATGGACATGTCCACGTGGAGATCGAGCTCCAGGACCGGGCGCCCGAACGGCGGGACGCTGCCCGGGACCAGACCGGTCAGGCCCATCAACTCCTCCGGGGTGGCGAAGCGCACCCGCTTCACCTTGTGGTGCCGCTTGATCGCCCCCGAGTCCAGCCGGAGGGCGGCGGACATGACGAACAGGCCGAAGCTCTCCCCGACCTTGAGCACGAGCGCCTTGGCCCCCTGGGCGATGGGGTCGCCGCGGACGCGCGCGGAGTCCGCGGACGTGGGGGTCGGCTCGTGATGCCGCTCTGCGAACTCCACTCCGGCGTCGTTGAGCAGGGCGCGGACGGAGACCAGCGCGCTCACAGGAAGACCCCGCTCGGACCAGACACCTGTGGCGCACCGTCCGCGATGATGAGCGCCGCCGTATCGGTCGGCGGGCTGCCCCCCACCAACAACGCGGTGGACCACGCGTCAGCGAAGGCCGCCGAAGACGCCACCACGGCGGCCAGCTCCCGGCCCGTGGCGGCGGCGCCGGTCCGCGGGTCCACCACGTGACGGTCCTCTCGCTCCTCCCCTCGCGGAGCCGACACCGACAGCGCGAGGCCGTCGGGGAGCACCACGGAGACGGGCGGGTCATGGGCCAGCTGGACGCTCCATGACTCACGGTCCGGAGGGTGGCCCAAGGCCGCCACCGTGCTGGTGCCGCCGTGCAGCAGGGCGCAGGTCACCCCCGCATCCCTGAGCAGGTCTACGGCCCGGTCCAGGGCCCATCCCTTGCCCACGGCGCCCAGGTCCACCGGCACGTCCGGTCCCGAGAGGCTGGCCTCATGCTCACGGATGTCCAGGTCGCCGCTCCCCAGGGTCGGGTCGAAGCGACCGCCCGTGGCCGTCTTCAGGTCACGGCAGAGGGTGAGCAACTGGATCACCTCCGCGTCGAGGGGGGTCCAGCGTGGAGCGCGCCGGCGCAGGTGCGCCACCTGGCTGTCCGACCGGTGCGGGGAGACGAGGCGCTCGATCCGGGAGATCTCCTCCAGCGCCTCCTCCCCCGCGGCGCGGAGCTCGCGCTCGACACCCCCGGCCAGGACCAGCTCGAAGCGGGTCCCCATGGCCGGGAGCGCGAGGGTCAGGGGCACGGCGGGATCAGAGCGCGACGGCCTGACGGGTCTTCGGGTCGTAGCCGAAGGCCTTCCCCTCCCACATGGAGCGGGCCGCCAGATCGACGATGATCATGATCTTGTAGCCGAGCTCGATGGGGCTGAGCGGCGCCTTGCGGTCACGGGACCGCTGGAGCAGGTCCACGCGGAGCTCGTCGTGGCTGGAGCCGCGCTGGAACTTGTTCTTCTCGCGGTCGATGTCCTCGGACCAGATCTGCTCCGGGACCACGTTGCAGTTGTTGCCGGAGAGCTGCAGGTTGGCCTTGTAGCCGCGGATCAGCGGCGCCGGGCTGTTGGCGTTGCAGGTGGACCCCCAGCACACGTGGGTGTGGCCGCTGTCGAACTCGATGGTGAGGTTCACCTGGTCGAAGTTGTCCATGGCCAGGTCGATGTTGTGGACGCCGGTGGCCACTACGCGCTTGGGCCAACCCGCGTCCACGGCCCACAGGAGCGGCGTCATCTGATGCACCAGCAGGTCCCCCACGATGCCGGTGGAGAACTTCGCGTAGCGGCGCCAGCGGTGATACACCAGCGGGTCCCACTTCTGGGGACCGAGGGGACCGCACCAGGCGTCCCAGTCCAGGTTGGGACCGGGGACGATGTCCTTCTCGATGCGGTAGTAGTTCCACTCTCCGGTCTTGGAGTTGCGGCAGTACCCGGTCTCCGAGGACACGGGCTTGCCGATCTTGCCCGCTTTGATCAGCTCGTAGGCCTTGTGGTACTTGGGATCGGTGACGTACTGGGTGCCCACCTCGACGATGCGGTCGCTGGCGTGCGCCGCGTCCATGAGCCTCACCGCGTCGGGGAGGTTGTAGGTCATGGGCTTCTCGACGTAGACGTCCTTGCCTGCGGCGATGGCGTCGATGGCCATCTGGGCGTGCCAGTGCTCTGGGCTGGCGATCCACACGCAGTCGATGTCCTTCCGGTCGAGGAGGTCCTGGTAGTAGCGATGAGCGCCGACCTTGATGCCCTGCCGCTTGGAGCAGTCCTCGGCGCGGCGATCCGCTCGCGGCTTCGCCACGTCGCAGACGGCGCGGATCTGCAAGTTCTCCTGCTTCTTCTCGTTGATGTGCATGAGCGACCCGCAGTGGGCGCTGCCCATGCCGCCGACGCCGATGACCCCGACGCCGATGGTGTCGTTGGGGCCGCGACCGAACGCGGCGGGGGATGACATGGCCGCGGCGCCTGCGACGGCGGCGGACGTCTTCATGAACGATCTGCGGTCAGTAGCCATGAGTGGAACTCCTTCTGGGAAGCGGACAGCATACACCCCGAAGGTCAGGCCGGCTCACGGCGGTCACGCGGGGAGCAGCACCACGGCGTTGTAGACGGCGTGGACCAGGATCGCGGCTGCCAGGGAACGCGTCCGTTCGTAGATCAGCGCCGCCACCACCCCGAGGACGAACACGGGGACCATGGACACCACCGGATGGACCATGGCGAAGATGCCCGCGCTGACCAGGACGGACGTCCGGACCCCGTGGGTGGCTCGCAGCCCGCGATAGACCATGCCTCGGAAGATCGGTTCCTCGCAGGCCGGCGCCAGCACGACCCCCAGGAGCAGCAGGTAGATCCTCACGTCCTCGTCCGCCCAATCGGCGAATGAGCCGCCGTCCAGGAGGTCTTCCACACCCGGGATCATCCGGACCAACGACAGGTAGACGAGGCCCGCCCCGCCCACGAGGCCGCCCGCGACCACGGAGAGCGCGACCGCGCGCAGGCTCCCCATCCTCGGCTTCGTCTCGCGTCCGGACATGGAGCCCATGGACAGCCCCCGCAGCGACATGTTGATGGACATGATCACCACGGTCAGCAGACCGGCCGCGGCGAAGGCCAAAGTGACGACGTCCGGGCGCACACTCCCGGAGATTCCCAGCACGACCATCTGCAGGAGGAAGAACAAGGCGACGGCCACCAACCCGTCCGCCAGGGTGACCTGGGCCGGCGGCAGGTCCGTCGGGTCCAGGATGTAGGGAAAGGCACGTTCCACCTTCTGCCACAGGGCGTGGGCCAGGAACCCGGCCATGAACAGGAACTGGACGACCTGGACGGGGCCCCCGTTATAGAGGACGTAGCCACCCATGGTCGCCAGGAGCATGTACAGGTACGCCACCGCCGGCCGCTGCTTGCGCTGATCGTCACGGCTGGGGTCGTGGCCCAGGGTGGCCAGCGCCACCCCGAGGTAGGAGTAGATCAGGATGGCCAGCAACGCGAGGCCGCCGCGCCACAGGCTCTCACCATCCACCGAACCCATGGGGACCCACAACAGCAGGAGGATCGCCAGGACATATCCGGCGCTGACCGCTGCCCACAGCCGCACCTTCTGACGGAGCATCTTCACCACGCCGACGGGGAAGGTGTAGAGCAACCACAGGGACTGACCCTCCGCCGCCAGCACCGAGAAGCCTCCGAACATGAGCACGTAGGCGCCGATGCCGAACGCGAGCATGGCTCCGTGGCCGGGGTTCTCCGCCGCCCCCCGGATGATCCCGGGGTTGATCAGGACCTGGATGCCGATGATGAACGCCGGTATGACCAGGGTCTGCACCAGAGAGCTACGGTCTCTCCAGAGCAGGCGCAGGTCCTTGCCCGGGATGCCACGCACCAGGCCAGATGAAGAGCGCACACCACCGGCGGCCCGGGAACCCTGGAAGGCGCCCCCTCCGATCATCAGGCCGTTGCGCAACAGCCGCCCCGTCAGAGAGGCTCCCAGGACGCCAGCCAGCACCCCTGCCACCAGGACTCCGACCCCGCCCAGGATGACGGAGGTGGTGCCCAGATCCGGTCGCGCCAGGTGCAGCGGCCAGGCCCAGGGGAGCCATGCCAGCAGCTCCGGCAGTCCAACGATGGCGCGCTCGATCCAGGCCGGCGTCTCCTCCACCATGCCGAGGAAGAGCAGCAGGAAGAGCAACACGGAGCCCAGCAACGTGAACAGCGCTTGCAGGTTCTTGATGGCGGCGGGTGCCAGGCGGAGCCTCACCCAGGTCTCGGTCACGACCCGGGCCGCGCCGGTGGTGGCGTTGAACGCCAACGTACCGGCCAGCGCCATGGGAATGACCCAGGCGCCGAGCCCGCCGATAACGCCAAGGACGCCGAGGAACGGCAGCGCCGTGAGCCACCCGAGCGGGTTGATGAGGCTGCACTCCAGGACGCGGGAAGCGGCCAGGGTCGGGCCGCTCACGGGCAGGGTGTACAGCCACTCCATGCTCCAGGCGACGCTCCCCAGGTTCTTGTCGCCGACCCCCATGCTGGCCAAGAACACCGCCAACCAGAGCAGCAACATGAACGCGGCGCAGGCGACGATGAACCGCCGCTGGACATCGGCGATCGGCCACTCCAGGAACGCCAAGGGGCCGTCGAACGCATCGCACTTGAAGCCCCTGATGCCGTCCCGCTGCAGACGAAGCACCATGTCATCCACGCGCCGGGCCAGCTCGGCCTCTTCATCCGGGGTGAGGTCGGCGGCGGCGCCCGGTTCGCCCGGTTCTCGGGGCGCCAGCGCGTGGGTCAGGCGCTCCCGCAGCTTCTCCAGGCGCTCCCTCTCCAGCTCGGCCCGCTCGGCCTCCGACGCGTCCTCACGGACCCTGAGAGCGACGAGGTCCTGATCCGCCCGTTCGAGGTCCTTGTAGCAGAAGAAGTTCACGTCGATGAACGCTACCTCGTCGGCGGCTCCGGTCACGACAACCTCGTGGAGCCGGGCGATGGTGCGGCCGGAGAACAGGGTGGACTGGAAGAGGAACAACACCGCGACCAACGCCAACAAGACCCCCTTCGGGCGACGCTTGGGCAGGGTCCCGCGGCGCTTGCTCCGGGAGCCGCCGCCGGACGGGTTGGGACGGCGACGCGAGGACCGGTTGAGGAACCGACGCCACGCGAGGCGGCCCAGGAGCATGAGCGGTCTCACCGCACGCGGCGGAGCGTCTGCCCGAGAGCGGGCTTCGTCAGGCTCGGTCACGACGGCTCGTCACCGAGGGTCGGGTCCGCCCCTCCCTCCCGAGCCACCTGGAAGAACACATCCTCCAGGGAGCCCCCCGCCGTGAGGCTCTGCTGGAGCACCTCCAGCGTACCTTCCGCCGCCAGACGACCCTCATGGAGGATGCAGGCGCGGCTGCAGACCCGCTCCGCATGGTCCAGCAGGTGGGTGCTGTAGAAGACGCTGGCTCCCTGCCCCGCCACCTCCCTGATGAGGTCGTGGAGCGTCCTGGTGGCGAACGGGTCCAGGCCGTTGGTCGGCTCATCGAGGATGAGGAGGTCCGGGCGGTGGATCAGGGCGCAGATGAGCCCCAGCTTCTTCTTCATGCCGCGGGAGTAGTTGACGGCGAACTCGTCGAGGGCGTCGCCCAGGTCGAGGCGCTCCATGAGGGGCGCGGACCGCTCCTTCACCTCCTCTGATGACAGGCCGTGCATGTCGCCGACGAACTGGATCAGCTCTCCGCCGCGCAGGTAGTCGTAGAAGACCGGGTCATCGGGGACGTAACCGACATGGCCCATGACCTCGGCGCGATCCGCGAAGCAGTCGTGTCCGCGGACCCGCGCCGTCCCACGGGTGGCCCGGAGGATCCCCATGATCATCTTGATGGTGGTGGTCTTCCCCGCACCGTTGGGCCCGAGGAGCGCGACGATCTCTCCGGGGTCCACCCTCAGGGAGACGTCTCGGACCGCGGTGAAGGAGCCGTAGACCTTGGACAACCCCTCGATCTCGAGAACGCTCGGCATGAACGACATGTTATCGGGACCGCCTCAGGGATCCGACGGCGACCGCCGAAAATGACCACACGAACGGGAGTTGCTATCATCCGACCGGTCGCCTGCTGAGCCATGAAGATCCTCATGATCACACACGGTTTCCCGCCCGAGTGCAGCGGGGGAACCGAGTCCTACGTCCTCGCTCTGTGCAAGGAGCTCCAGGAGCTGGGTCACGACGTCCAGGTCCTCTCCGGCTCTCACGAAGGGGCCGGCCCGGATCAACCCGAGCCGCGGCTGGATCAGGACGAGCACGAGGGCGTCATCGTCCACCGGCTCCATCGCACGGGGCTGTTCGTGGACAACTGGGAGAAGAGCCTCGCACCCGAGGTGGAGCCCCTCGTCCAGTTCGTGCTCCGGGACTTCCAGCCGGACGTGGTTCACGTGCAGCACTGGATCCGGATGACCCGCAACCTCGTGGAGACATGCCACGACGCCGGCATCCCGGCGGTCTGCACCCTGCATGATCTTTGGACCTGCTGCCCGAAGGCGTTCCGGATCCGCGACAACGCCCACTGCGACCTGGAGGTGGGGCCGCAGACCTGCCTCGGCTGCGCCCCGGCAGGCGAGAACATGAGCGACGAGGAGCAGCGTCGCGAGCTCGCCCAGTTCCGGGATGACTTCGAGAACGAGCTGGACCTCGCTCGGCGCCTCGTCGTCCCCTCCTGCGCCCATCGGGACGTCCTGCTGGGCCAGCTGCCGGGCCTGCGAGGGAAGTTCCGGGTGGTCCCCCACGGCAACATCTCCCAGATCCGGCGCAGACCTCCGGCCACGGGCTCCTTCCCCGACGGACCACTGCGCATCGGTCACTGGGGCCACCTCAGCTCATTCAAGGGGGTCGATCTGCTCCTGCAGGCCCTGGCCCATTGCCGCCATCGACAGCAGATCGAGCTCCACCTGTTCGGCGAGGTGGTCTATCCGCAAGAGAGGGACCGCATCCACGGACTGGCGGAGGGCCTCAACGTCACGTGGCACGGGCGCTACGACCCTCTGGACCTCACCAAGATCTCCGTGGACCTGGCGGTGATCCCCTCCCGCTGCAGCGAGTCCTGGAGCTTCGTCCTCGATGAGGCGTTCCTCCTTGGCCTCCCGGTCATCGTCCCCAACCGGGGCGCTCTCGGCGAGCGGGTCAAGGGAGCGGGCGCAGCGTTCGAAGCAGACGACCCCGCGAGCCTGACCGCCGTCTTCGACCGCCTGTTCCTCGAACCCTCCATGCTTCACGAGTGGCGGGACCGCATCCCGACCCTGCCCCAGATGAAGAAGCACACGGAGGCCATCGAACGCGTCTATGGCGAAGCCGTGTCTTCGAGAGCGCCGCTCCCTCGCACCCCCCTGGAGGTGCGCAAGCGCAGGCTGGACGCCAAGGCCTACCAGCTGGAACAACGGAACCGGGCCATGGAAGACGCCATGGCCCGTATGCGCAACCTCCAGTCCGATTACGACCGGGCCAACACGACCCTGGAGGAGATGGACCGGAGCCACCGGGAGAAGGACAAGCGCATCGCCCAGCTCCAGGAGGACGTGGAGTCGGCCCACGAGGCCACGGCTGAGCAGGGCGCCGCCAAGATCGAGAACCTGGAATCCCGTATCGCCGACCTGGAGAACACCGGCGCCAGGCTGCAGATGACCGAACAGGAGTCACGGGCCCTGCTGGAGACCAGGCAGGCGGAGATGGAGTCGCTGGAGGCGGCTTACGCGGATGTCCTGCGGCACCAATCCGAGATCGACCGGTCGCAGTTGATCCACCAGATGTCCAGCACCATCGACGGCCTGCTGGCAACCATCGAGGGAGGCGAACGCAAGAACCGACGCCCCAATCAGGTCACCAAGCGCCGCGGTGAGCGGCTCAAGATCCTCATGGTGGTGCACCAGTTCCTGCCCCGACACGTGGCCGGCACGGAGGTCTACACCCACAACCTCGCCAAGGAGCTCGCCAGGCGGCATGACGTGCTGGTCCTCTCCGCCGAGTCGGACCACGACAAGGAGCGCTTCCACGAACAGCGGATCATGGTGGGGGACCTGCCGGTCCACCAGATGACCCACAACTACCAGTGGAGCCACTTCCGGGACACCTACGACTGTCCGGAGGCGGACGTCGTCTTCAGGGCGCTCCTGCGTGAAGAGCGGCCCGACATCGTCCACATCCAACACCTCCATTACTTCTCCGCCAACTTCGTCACCATCGCGCGCTCGAAGGGCATCCCGATCGTCTACACCCTGCATGACTACATGCTCATGTGTCCCCGGGACGGCACCCTGCGCCGGGAAGACGGCGAGCTCTGCCAGACCCCCGTGCCGTCCAGGTGCAAGGACTGCATCGCCCACCACTCCATCGGGGTGCAGAGCCCTCCCATCCTGCCCCGCGGGCTGCGGCCGGGACTGGACGCGCTCGTACCCGGAGACGTGGTGCAGGAAATCCGTCGCAACCGAAACAACGCCAGCGGCAGCCGCTCACCCCATGAGCAGGCCGTGGAAGAGCGCCTCGACTACCTCAAGCATGTCCTGGACGACGTGGACCTCTTCGTCTCTCCCAGCGCCTTCCTGCGGGAGCGGTTCATCGAGTCCGGGCTGATCGACGGCGACCGGATCATGGTCTCGGACAACGGCTACGAGACCGACAGGTTCGACAAGCCACGGGCCCCGGAGGCCAGGCAGGGCAACGAGCTGCGGGTCGGTTACGTGGGGACCATCGCCCCTCACAAGGGCATCCACATGCTCATCGACGCCATGAACGGCATCGACGACCCCCGAGTGTCCTGCCGCATCTGGGGTGACCTGAGCGCCTTCTGGGAGTACACGGTGGGGCTGTGGAGTCAGATCACGAACCCTCGCACTCTTTTGATGGGGAGCTTCGACAACGACCGGATCACGGACGTGCTCGGCCAGCTCGACCTCCTGGTGGTGCCCTCCCTGTGGTTCGAGAACTCGCCCCTGACCATCCACGAGGCCGCCGCGTGCGGCGTCCCCGTCCTCGCCACGGACCAGGGAGGGCTGGCCGAATACGTGACCCCCGAGGTCACCGGACGGCTGTTCCAGCTGGGGAACATGGGGGACCTGAGGGCGAAGATCCTGTCCTTCCTGGAAACACCCATGACCTCGTTCGATCCCTCGACCCTCGAGATCAAGTCCATCGAGCAGGACGCGAAGGACACGGAGCAGCGCTACTTCCGGCTGCTCGGTCGCGCGGGGTCGCTGGTTGACTGAGCCGTCGGGCCGTCGGGCCGCGCTGTCCACGTTGCTGGCGAGCGCCAACCGCCCCGTCAAGCTGGACGGCGAAGCCATGAACGGGCTCCCGCCCGCCCGGAGGAAGCAGGCCCACGACCTCGTCCTCGGGGTGCGGCGCCACAAGACCCTCCTGGACGCCGTCCTGCGTCGGTTCCTGAAGAGCCCGGTGAAGGCGGTCCCGGTGGCGGCGAGAGAGGCGCTCCGTTGCGGCACCTACGACCTGCTCTTCAACGAACGGGTCCCCGCAGCCGCCGTGGTCTCCGACACGGTGGAGCTGATGGGCCGGGATCGACGCCTGCGCGGCCTGACCAACGCCGTCCTCCGTCGGGTGGCGGAGAGCTTCGTCATCGTCGAATCCGAAGACGTGCCAGAGGATCGGCATCACGTGCCCGTAGGCCCCGGACGGGTCGCCCGCTTCGAACGGGCGATCCTCCCTGACCCGACGACCGACCTGGTCCGGTTCCACGCTGTCCGCTACTCCCTCACCGAGTGGTTCGTCGCCGCGATCATGAGGGAGCTGCCGCTGGAGCATCACGCGTTCTTCCGGGCATGCGGCCGCCGCATGCCCATGGCCCTGCGACCGGTCGCGGGGAACACCCTGGCGCTCCTCCGTGACCAGGTGCTGGCCGCCGGCTCGAAGCCGGGGAGATGCTTCGAGGACGTCCTCGAAGTGCAATTGAGCGGCCCCCTGTCCGAGCTCGCACCACTGACGGACGGCAGGGCCGTGGTCCAGGATCAGGTGGCCGCCGAGGTCGCGCCGTTTCTGGACCCCCAGCCCGGAGAGAGGGTCCTGGACCTGTGCGCGCCACCCGGAGGCAAGACGGTCCACATGGCCGAGCTCATGTCCGGACAGGGAGAGATCGTGGCGGCTCATCTAGGAACGCGTCCAGTTCGCCGCCTGAAGGAGAACGTGGAGCGCTTCGGCTGGGAGAGCCTCATCCGGCTCCACGACCTCGGAGCCGAGGGCCAGAGGATGCCGGATGGTCCGTTCGACCGGGTGCTGGTGGACGCCCCGTGCAGCAACACGGGGGTGCTCATGAAGCGCGTGGACGCCCGCTACAGGGTCCGCGAGGACAACCTCCGCAGCCTCATCGAGCTTCAGGATCGGCTCCTGGGATCGGCGCTCCGCCTCGTGCGCGAGGGTGGAGTGGTGGTCTACTCCACGTGCAGCGTGCTGAGGTCCGAGAATCACGAGGTGGTGAGCCGAGCCGTGCAGGGGCACTCCGGCGCCGCCCTCGTGGAGGAACGTCTGCGCTACCCGCACAGGACCGGTCGCGACGGCGGATACATGGCCAGCATTCGGCGAGATGGTATGGTCACGTCACCATGAAGTTCATCGCCATCGCCTCCCTCCTCACCCTGTTGTCCGCCTGCACCAAGGAGACGCGTCCGGCGCGGACCCCCACCGGCGGCAACCAGGGCCAGACCACCAGATCCCAAGCAGCCCCCGCCGGACCCAACTGGGCCGCCATGGCGGCGCGGGTGCGCAACTCGGGAGCCCGACAAGAGCAGGCCCTCTCCCTGCTGGATGAGGCTGTCAGCGAGTACGAGCACTACAAGCGAGGCAAGAAGGCCGGGTCCGAAGACCGCACCCGACTGGAGAAGGCCCAGAAGCTGCACGAGAAAGCCAACAACATCGACGACATGTTGCGCAAGGACGTGTTCGAGATCGCCGGCAGCGACGACATGGGCGAGAAGCTGTGGGACAAGCGGTTCCGCAACTACCAGAACAAGTGGGATCGGCTCTCCAAGAAGGTGCGCCGCATCCAGTTCAAGTAACGATCAGAACAACGGGCGCAGGCGAGTTCGGGTCCGCTGCCGGATCTTGTAGACCGCACCCTCCGTGAGGCCCTCACCGGCCGCGATCTCCTGGATGGAGCAGCCCGCCGTCAGTCGTTCCAGGATCGCCAGATCCCGGGGCTTGGTCGTTGCGCGCACCCGCTCCAGGGCGTCACCGGCACGGTCCCGTGATCGGCTCGCCCCCGCGGTCGGCTCCACCACCCGGCCTCCGAGCGCTGCTTCATCGAAGGACACCGTCTCTCGCGGCCGGCTCCGGAATCGGGCCACCGCGTTGCTGACGGCGCGCTCCAGGTAAGCGGCGAGGCGCGCCCGGCTCGGGTCGAACCGGAACCTCGGCAGGATGCGCAAGAGGCCCATCATCACCGTCTGACGCACGTCCTCGACGTCAGCCGGCTGCAGCCCTCGACGTCGGGCGGCGCGGGTGATCAGGCCTCCGTACCGGGTCTCAAACTCCGACCAGGCCTCGTCATCTCCCCCTCTGCCGAGGCGATCGAGCAGGTGGACCTCCGAACTGACTGCTCCCATGTCTGACCTCCATGGGAACAGCGACACGGGTTCACCGGCGTCACGGCCTTATTTCAGTCGAGGGGCTCCTTGTCCTCGGCGAGCCGGGAGGCCTCCTCACGGCTGCACCCATGCAGGAAGCTGACCCCGTGATCGAGGATGTAGTCCGTGTGGGCCCGACGCGATTCCGCGTCGTCGTCGCCACGTTCTTCGCTCTCGACCTGCTCCATCACCATCCCGCCCAGCAGATCCAGGATGACCTGCTCCGCGCGACGGCTCTTGGTCAGCTCGTGATGCATGAAACCGATGACGCAGACGTGGCTGAGCTCGGCCATGCAGTGCTCGTAGAGCACCCGGCCTTTGCTGATGAGCCGCGCATACTCCGCCGCGTTGGGCCTCCGGATCGCCTCCAGCCTCCGGCAACGGCGCTCTCCTGCCGCCGCAGCCTCCAACAACCCGCTGCTGAGGACGGCGTGCAGCTCGGAGGCGTCCACGCCCAACGGCGCTCCTTCGGCGCTGAGCAACGCCTCGTTCTGCCGCATCGATTCCCGGTCCATGGACGCGGCGAGGCGGTCACGCCGCGACAGGCAATAGTCGAGGATCATGAACCGAGGACCGTGTCCGGAGCCAGCGGATAGCCGCGCAGGAACGCCGCCGCGTCCATGGCGTTCTTGCCCGCGGGCTTGAGCTTCAACAAGCGCAGCCCTCCACTGCCCGCGGCGACCACGATCCGGTCTCCGGAGGCCTCCCTGACCTCTCCCGGGGCGCCCCTCACCTCGGGCTCCACACAGGCCTCCTCAACCACGACCCGGAGGCTCTTTCCACGAACACACGCCGTCGTGAAAGTCCCCGGCCAGGGGTGATAGGCCCGCACCCGTCGCTCGAGCTGCTCCGCCGGCAGGGTCCAATCCAGTTGGGCGTCGGTCTTCGTCATCAACCCACAGGTCGTCGCCCCCTCGTGGTCCTGCTCCACCGGCTGCAGCTCTCCGGACCGGAGGCCCTGAAGCGCGCGAACGAGGAGCGGGGCGCCGCGCTCCGCGAGCACGTCGTGGAGCGCCCCCGCGGTCTCCTGGCCGTTGAGCGGGATGGTGTCCTGCAACAGGATCGGGCCGCTGTCGAGACCCTCATCCATCAACATGACGGTGACCCCGGTGCCCCGGTCTCCCGCCAACAACGCCGCCTGCACCGGGGAGGCGCCGCGATGACGAGGCAACAGGGAGCCATGGACGTTGACACTGCCGAGCCGGGGGATGGCGAGGAGCTTGGGCCGCAGGATCTGACCGTAGGCGATGACCACCAGGACGTCCGGACTGACAGCCGCGATGCGCTCCCGCACGTCGGGTCGGTTGACCTTCGCCGGCTGGAACAGTGGCAGCCCCAGGGCCAGGGCCTCCGCCGCCAGCGGCGGAGGCGTGGGTGTCTTGCGCCGCCCCTTCGGTCGATCAGGCTGGGACACCACCAGCGCCGGCGCCATGTCCGCCTCCGCCAGGGCTCGCAGCGAAGGCACCCCGAACTCACCGGTGCCGAGAAAGACGATCCTCAATCTTGCTTCTCCAGAAGCTGCCGTGCCTTCTTCGCCGAGGCTGTCCCCGGCCACTTCTCGAGGATGCCCTGCAACATGGCGCGGCCGCCGGCCTCGTCTCCGGACCGCATCAGCTTCCGCGCCGCCTTGAACTCGAGGTTCGCGTCCCGGGACGCCACGATCCTGCCCACGAGCGCGTTGACGGCCGGGTCGGCCTTGAACTCGTCGATGCGGGCCCGCGCCTTGGTGCCCAACGGCGCCTCGGGCGCCGTGCTCAGCACACGGTAGTACATGTTCACGGCCTTGACGTAGTCACGGTCCTTCTCGTAACCAACGGCCTTGTTGAACAACGGCAGAGCCCGCGCCTCCGCCTTCAGGATCCTGACCGCTTCACGGCCTTCGCGGGACCGACCCAGGCGGCTCTCGAGCTTCATCAGGCCTCGAGCCGTGGCCGTACCCTTGAAGACTTTTCCGCCGTCCCTGAGCATCCTCATGGCATCGATCCAGCGGCCTGCGGCGGCGGCCTCCTCCGCCTTCTGCCGGAGCTCGGCGCCCTGGGCGTTGACGGCCTCTCGAATGCTCGCCGCGGTCTTGCCCAGAGGGGTGCCCTTCACCAGCGGCTCAAGCTCTTCAAGGCACGCCATCACCTGCAGCAGATCAGACCTGGCCAGGCTCTCCTTCCCCTGCGCCATGAGGTCGCGAGCGCGGCGGTGCTCCATGCCGGAGAGCCCGCGGCCTCCCAGCTTCCGCTGCGCATCGGCGATGGCCTTCACGTAGGTCCCCGAACCCACGACGTCGTGCATGGACCTGAACTTGGTCTCGTCTTCGTCGGGGAGCACCACCACGTGGGTCGGCGTGGCGACTTTTCCCGTGGGCCAGAACAGGCCGCGGATCTCCATCTCCATCTTCTTGTGCCTGACGCAGGGGACGGAGCCGAACTTGCTGCAGACCTTGGTGAGCTTCCCGCGCACCCGCTGCTCCTTGGGGGAGTGAGTCCCCGGACAAGCCAGGACGCAGACCGCCCGCGCCGTCGCCTTGATGAAGCTCTCGTCCTTGTAGAGCCCGGCCACGATCCGATCGTTGGCCTCCTCGTCGTCCATGATCCAGGCCACGAAGATGGGGACGTTACGGGCGGCCGCTTCCTGCAGCGCGCCCTCCCAGTCTCCAGACCACCACTCGATGGACTGCGCCGGCGACACGGAGACCGTGATCGCCAACGACACCACTACCACCAGATTCGCGTTCCTCATGATGGGATGCCCTCCGATCCGGGCCAGCCATTGTAGCCTGCCTCGTGTTAGCCTTGCCCGCCGATGACCCTGCCTCCCATCCACCCTCAGGACGCCATCGTGGCCCAACGACTCGAGTCGTACCTGGACCCCGGCAACTCCCCTGTGGACCGGGGTTTCTACTACGCCATTTGCGGCAGCTGCTCGTTCCAGGGTTGGGACGGGACCTTCGTGGCATGGCCCGGGCGGGCCCATCGCGGCCCGTCAGAGCTGGTCGCGTTCATCGAACGGGAAGCCCGCCAGGCAGGTGACCGCAAGTGCCCTGAGTGCCACGGCGAAGCGAGGCTGTCAGGGATACGAGCGTTCGTAGCGTCCGAGTCTCTCGGCCACGATCTGGTGGTGGACCACGAACGTCGGGGCCGGCAAACCAGCTTTCTGCTGATGGACCAGGACGGAAACGTGGGCACCCAGGCACCGGAGGGGGAAGCTCTTCGCACCGCCTGCCTGGACTCCTGCCTCAGGGCCGCCGGCTTCGTGGCGGACCTGACCCCGGATCAGGCGGAGCGGGCCCGGGAGCTGTTCCGCTTCGTCGCCGACGCGAGGCCGGAGGAGTCAGACGCACACCTGGGGCTCGCCCAGCTTTGCGTGAACGACGGTCAGTACGACGACGCGATCCGCCACGGGCAGGACGCCGGCCGATACGCAGAAGGAGACGCCGCCGCCTGCGCCGCCCTGGGAGCGCTCTTCGGCAACATGGCCGTGACCACCGCCGACGGGACGCGGCTGCAGGACGCCGCGCGCTGGTACACCACGGCCATGGAGCTCGAACCGGAGAACCGTCAACTGGACCTGAGCCTGGGGCGCCTGCTGGTCCAGACCGGGAACTTCGCGGAGGCCGCCGTATGCCTGGATCGGGCCGAGAAGGACGCCGTGTGCACCACGGAGGCCCGATACCTGCAAGGTGTGAGCGCGCTCCATCAAGGCAGGGTCCACGCCGCCGCCGAGCTGTTCGAGGAACTGTCTCGAGACGTGCCGGGGGACCCGAGCGTCTTCCAGATGTGGGCCTGGGCGGCGGCTCAACTCGGGGATCGGGAGACCGCGGAGCGTACGCTCGGTCACGCGCGCAGCCTGGCTGGCGAGACCGAAGAGCAGTCGTACTTCGTGGAGCTGGTCACCGAGGCCCTGAAAGAGGCCGGCGAAGACCCCGCCTGACGATCGCTCCGGTCCACCAGGACGGGCCTCGGCCGTCGCTCAACAGGCCTCGAAGATCGCGGACGGACAGCGGCTCAGAAGGTGATCTCGACCACCGGAGAGACCACCAGACCTCCGGCGGAGAGGACCGCGGTCGCGCCTTCCACGAAGAACCCCGGCGGCAGGGAGCCCGCCGGAGCGGAGAACGAGAACGTCCCCTGGCTGGAGAGCCAGGAGTGGAACGGGCTCCCGGGGGCGACGGGCTGGAACGAGGAGAGCGCGTCCCAGGCCAGGCCGATGACCGGTCCCGTCCCGTTGGGGCTGAGGTTGGTGGTGGAGATGAGGGTCGCGAACTCAGCGCCCGGCAAGGCGGGCGTGGTCTGGATGTTGATGGTGACGTCACCAGCCCCCGTCGTCGAGGCGTAGAGCATGGCGATGGGGACGCTGGACTGTCCGGGGTTCGGGGCGCAGGCCGTGGGGAACGACACGTGCCAGTCGAGGGCGGTGTCCGTGTCCAGGTCCTGCAGGCGGGAGCAGCCGTTGCCAGCTTGGCTGAACGATCCGGTCCAGTTGGTGCCCTGCGGCAGGTGGGGCGCCCCGGGCATCCCGTTGCTGCCTTGACGGTAGACGTAGTCAATCGGCGTGCCCTGGGGGCTGGTGAGGAGGACGACGATGCTCCTGGACGAGGTCCAGTTGTAGTTGAACCCGGTGGAAATGGAGCACGGCATGGTCCCCGGCAGTCCAGGGGTCCCGTACTCCTGCAGAACGATGAAGCCGCCGGCGGGGATCATGACGCCCGGGGCAAAGGTGAACACCCCTTCCGGCGCCGGCATCCCGAGGTCCGCCTGATAGGTGGTGACCACCCAGCCACCCAGATCCACGGCGACCGGGCTGACATTCCGCAACTCGACCCAGTCCGGTGTCCCGGCGTGGAACTCGTTGACGATGATCTGCCCAGGCACCAGAGCACACAGGAGGCCCAACACCAGCGTCGTTCTTTGGAGGATAGACATGCTACGGGAGACTACCCCCCAGCAGCGGCGCCGGCGGAGAATCAAACCTCAACCTCGTGGCACGTATCGGCCGGTTTGATCAGCGGCGCTTCTTGCCGCGGTATTGCAGCTCGACCTCGGCGAAACCGACGCCCTTCTTCGCCTTCTTGTTGGTCTCGAGCACGGTCAACTCAATGGAGGTGACGGTCTTGGGGCCCGGGAAGGTCATGACGGTCTTGCGGCGCCAATCCATGACCATGTCCACGGTCCCGGCGGGGACCCGACCGTTCAGCTTGATCGCCACCCTGGTCGGCCGACAGCGGTTGTTGTCCCGATGCTGGGCATGGGACAGGACCAGGGTGTCCGCTCGCACCGCCCTCTTGAGCCGCAAGGTGATCTTGGGCTTGGGGTCGTTGTCCTTGGAGAGCCACCCGCGCGTCATGAGGCCGTCGACGGAACGGACGGCGGACCAGGTGGGGTTGAACTCACTGGAGGCCCGGGCCTTGGCTTCTCCTCTTATGAGCAGGTTGCGCTTGGCGTCCGAGGCGTAGGCGGCGAACTCCTCGTCGTCCACGTTCCAGATCACCACGCGGACGGGGTCGGATTGCACCACCACCTTGTGGCGCTTCATCTCCGGCTTCTTGCCGGGGCTGATGAGGGTCACCTTCGCCCTCAACCACCAAGCCCCGGGCCGTGTGAACGCGTGCCGCGCCGCCAGCGCTTCCCGGCCGTGGGGGACCTCCGGGTCCCAGCCTGCGCGCTGCACGACCTTGGCCCCTCGCATGTCCTTGTGTCGGCTGGCCAGGTACTCCACCTTCTCGACGTGGAGCCCCTTGCCAACCTCCCCAGGCCACGCGTGCTCCTTCAAGACCTTGTCGCCAAACCTGGGGATCCACATGGCCAGAGGGCTCTCGCCGGAGGCGCGCAACGACACGGCCTTGGCCTTGTCCGTGTAGCCGAACACCCGGGTGCCGGACGCCTGCCCACCGGTGACGGACCCGGTCGCCTTGGAGAGGAACAGCAACGAGAAGCTGGTGTCCACGGAACCCGCGCCCCAGGCCCCACCCGCCTTTTGCGCGGCCACGAGCCATCGGGCGCCGGCCCGGTACCAATCGTGAGGCCCGAAGCGATCTTCGCCGGTGAGGCCTCCCACGCGCTCGGCGCCGTAGAGGTAGTAGTAGACCCATCGGTTGCTGCCGAACATGTTGCTGGAGGGTGAGAAGTGGCGGCCCATCCACGCCAGGCCCTTCTTGATGGAGACCGAGACGCTGTTTCGCTTGCGCTTCAGGTGGGCGTCGCAGATCGCCAGGGTGCCGAGGCCGGCGGTGGTCATGCTCCCCGTGGCCGCACCCCCGGGGCGGTAACCGAAGCCCGCGGGCGAGTAGCTGCCCTTGCCCTCCCGCAGGTGCTTGAGGGTGCGCTCCGCCAGCTTGTGCCACACCGAAGCGGGGATCTTGAACCCCTTCTCCACCGCCACGTGCAGAGCGAGAGCGGCGTACTGGGTGTTGGACAGGTCCGGAACACCGTGGGGATAGCCCCAGGTCCCGACGGCGTGCTGGGATTCCACCAGGTCACTCAGCATGGCCAGGATGCGCTTCTTGCCCGACTCCTTGCCCAGGGTCAGGAGCGCCAGCAGCTGACAGGACGTGGAGTAGGTGCGAGCAGGGGGGTGGGTCCGGAGGAAGTCCGCCGCCTTGCGCACCGCCAGGTGCTCCTTGTCGACCCCTGACTTGAGCATGGCGTAGAGGGCGAGGGCCGTGGACCCGCTGGGATAACCGTCCACATGCTCCGAGAACGAGCCGTCCAGGTACTGGCGCTGCATCAGCCACTCGACGCCCCGGTCGATGGCCTTGTTCACCTTGAGCTGGGTCTTGGCCCAGTTCTCCCCCATGGGCTCGATGGACGTCGCCGGATCGGGTGCGTCCGTCGCGGACACGCGGAACCGCCCCAGGACATGCTGGGTCCCGAATCCGAAGCTGAGGGTCAAGCGCACGCGAACACCCGCGTTCCATTGAATCCGCTCGATGGGCACCACCAGCAGGGTGTGGGCCTTGCCGAAGTGGGGCGAGATGGCCCAGCCACCTCTTCCGCCCGCGTTGAGGACGGCGGTGGCCGGATAACCGCCCTGGGAGAACGTGGCCGTCGCACCGCCGAGCGGCGAGGGGCGGAACCTCCCACCCCCGAGGCGGGAGACGCTCTCGAGCTTCACGTGGTTGAGGACGAAGTTCCCGTTCTTCGCCCGGCCCGGCCCCTTGGCGGGCAGCTCGGGAGAAGGCAAGGCCTCGATGCGCAGACCCGTCACCTCCGTGAGCGACAACGTCCCTTCGACGACGACGGTGTCCATGGGCGGGTTCTTGCCATGGACGCGCACCACTCCCTCGGCGTCCGCCTCCACCGTGGCCCCGCCAGCGGAAGAGAGCTTGGACGGGATCAGGGTCTCCCAGGCCGGGGTCTGTGCAGGGGCGAGACCCACGATGAGCAGACAGACTGACGCGCGCATGGAAGACAGGATCATCGCCTCCCCACCTGTTCGTGTGACCAGGTCTCGTACAGAGCCTCGGCGGCGGCGTCCGAAGCCGCCTTCACCGGCATGATGCCGAAACGGAACGCGTACCTGCGCCCGGGACGCCAGGAGCGCTGGACGCCCGTGACGGTGAGGCCGCCGTCGTGCTGGGTGACCTGGAGATCCTCGGAGCGGGTGTTGCGCTCGAACACCAGGACCACCCCCTCCCCCTCCGTCTCGGTCCGCACCACGGGCAGGGTCCAGGTCACCAGGGAACGATCCCTGTCGCTGCGGTCCGAGCCCCCGTGGACCGACCGGCTTCCGGGTCCGACCGGCGGTGACGACACCCACATGCCGGGGTCACCGTCCCGACCGCGAGCTCGCGCGAACAACCGCAAGGGAAGCCCCGCCACCCGATCACCGGTGAGGGTCACCGAGAGGGTGAAAGGACCTCGGTGCTTCTGCTCCGGGGCGCGACCGCTGAAGATGATATCCGTGGCCTGGTCCACGACCCCATGCTGCAGTCGCGCCTCTGACCGGATCTCGAGCCCGGGAACCACAGGCCCGCGTTCCGTCTCCCGCCACGTGGGCAAAGGAGGCCTCTCGGATCGGTCCTTGGCACGCTCGAAGAACAGCACGTGCTGCCACGGCAGGTCCTCATAAGCGCGAACGAGCTTCAATCCGTTGGCTGTCGCCTCGCGGACCACCTGCTTCCTGCTCATCTTGTGCTCGTGCTTGATGGGCACCTGCAGGTCTTCGGTGCGGAACTCCACGAAGACCACCTGCCCACCCGGCTTGAGGGCGGCGGTCACATGACGCAGGACCGACTCCGGGTGGGAGATCTCGTGATACACGTCCACCATGAGCACCAGGTCGACGCTGGACGGTTTGAGCTTCGGGTCCGTGGCGGTGCCCAGGATGGGTTGGATGCGATCGAGCACCCCCTTCTCCTGCGCTCTTCGCTTGAGCAGGGTGAGCATCTCCGGCTGGATGTCCACGCAGAGCACCTTGCCATCGGGGCCAACCATCTCTGCCAACGGCAGGGCGTGGTAGCCGTTGCCGCACCCGAGGTCACAGACCACCTGGCCCGGCTGCACCCGTAGGGCCTTGAACAGCTCCGAGGTGCGCTCCTCCTGCTCTCGTTCCCTACGGATCAACCAGCTCGCCCCGTGATAGGACATGGTCTTCGCGATCCTGCGGCCCAGGTAGTGGGTCGGGGCTGACGCGTCCTGTGCGAGAGCGGCGTCCCACGACAGCAACAAGAGCAGGATCCAGGACAGCAACCTCATGGTCACAGAGCGTACACTCTCCACATGCGCACCCCGATGATCCTGGTGGTTTGTTCCCTGTTTGCGGCGCCCATGCTCGCCCAGGGTACGGACAAGACCGAAAAACAAGCCTTGGACCGAGAGGCTCGACTCAAGCAGCAGGTGGCGAGAGAGTGGCTCTCCCTGGCGGGTATGTGCGTCTCCAGGGGTGCGCGCACCCTCGCCCTCGATGCCCTCGCCCGAGCCGACGCCCTCGAGCCAGAAGACCGGCTCCGGCTGCAGTCCTTGAAGAGCCGGGCGGAGAAGCTGGAGGGTGACGTGGAGCCCGAAGACCCCGCGGTGACCAAGCGGCGCGGAGCGGTGCTCAAGAACGTGTGCCGCCTGCTGGATCAGATGGCCCAGTTGGAGGTCCCGGAAACGGACGAGGAGCGGGCTGAAGGGTGGCTCTGGTCCGCTCATGAACTTGACCCTGCTGGCCGCAAGAAGCGCGCTCGTATCCTGCGCAAGCTGGCCGCCGCGGCGGTCAAGAATGAGCGGCCCGATCGGATCCGTCGCATCATGGACCGGGTCCGCGGGCTCGACCCGGAGGGCCTCAAGCAAGGCCGCTACCTGCCCGCCGTGCGCGCACAGGGCAAACGCAGCCGCGTCCTCATCAGCAGCGACAAGCACGCCATGGAAGCGTGGGCCCTGCTGCCTCGGGGGTGGAGCGAGGACAAGAAGTGGCCCCTCCTCGTCTACTTCCATGGTCCGGACCAGGACTACCTCAAGGCCGCCCTGGACCTGCGGGACATGATGGAGGACCACCCGTTCGTGGTGCTCGTCCCGTTCATCAGGTCAAACCACAAGACCCTGGAGCCGGGCTGGATCCCCGACCCCGGAGACCCGGTGGCGGATCCGGCCATCCTGGAGGAATACGACGTGCCCGGGGTGAAGGCGGTGGTGGCGGAAGCCCAGCGCCTGTTCAAGACGGAGCGGACCTTCGCCGTGTCCGGGTTCTCCGTCGGCACCATGCTCTGCTACTGGTGGGTGTTCCGTCGACCTCAGGACCTGTGGGCCGCCGTACCCACCTCCGGCCACTTCGAGGAACGTCTCGCCCGCGGAGCCGTGAAGCCACGCGGCGCCGGCGTCGACGTACGCGCCCTGGTGGGCGCCGACGACCCGCGGGGTCAGCACCGGCGGTGGCCGCAGAACGAGCAGGCGATCCTCGCCCTCAAGCGACTCGGACACAAGCGCGCAGCGTTCACCAAGCTCGAGGCCCGTACCCACGGGTGGTTCATGGCCGACGTGCTGAAGCTGCTCAGCGGCCTTCGTCGTTGACCGGTGGGTCCTGCTGCTGCTCCGCCACCCGCCGGTACGCGTCCCGGAACGGCAGCCCCTCCTCCGTCACCAGGCGATAGGCCTGCTCCGTGGCGAACAAGGAGGAGTCCATGGCCGCCGTCGTCCGCTCCTGGTCAAAGCGCACATGAGGCAGGGCGTGGGCCATGACCTTCAGGGTGTCCGCCGTGCTGTCCACCAGACGGAACAGCGGAGCCTTCAGCAGCTGCAGGTCGCGGTGATAGCCGGAGGTCATCTTGGACGTCAGGGCCAGGATCGCCTGCAGCTCCGCCGGGGCCCCGGCGGAGCGGGCGCGCACCAGCTCGAAGACGTCGGGGTTCCGCTTCTGCGGCATGATGGAGCTGCCGGTGGTGAACCGCTGCGGCAACGTCACGAAGCCGTACTCCTGGGTCGCGAAGAGGCACAGGTCGGCGGCGATTCGTCCCAGGTCCTGCATGAGCAGGGAGCACTCGAAGGCGACCCCCGCCTCCGCCTTGCCGCGGGATAACTGCACCGCGGTCACCGGCTCCTGAACCGGCATGTCCAGGGCCGCCGCCGCGACGCCGCGGTCGATCCCCAGGGCGTCCGGGACCCCGTAACCTGCGGCGGAACCGAGCGGGCTCCGGCGGACGCGACGGGCGCACGCTTCCAGACCTGCTCCGTCGTCCTCCAGCTCCGATGCGAACCCCATGGCCCACAGGGAGACGGAGCTGGGCATGGCCCGCTGCTGGTGGGTGTACCCAGGCAACGGCACCCCTTCATGGGTGTCCGACAGTCCCCGCAGGGCCGTGACCACCGCGCCGGTCAGGTCCCCCAGGTCGCCGAGCGCGTCGAGCAGGTACAGCCTCAACGCCGCCAGCACCTGGTCGTTGCGAGAGCGCCCCAGGTGGATCTTCTTCCCCAGGTCTCCGAGGCGCTGCACGAGCCGCGACTCCAGCGCGGTGTGGCAGTCCTCCTCCTCGCGGGCGACGGCCCAGCCTCCCGCCGCGTGTTCGGAAGCCAGCTCTTCGAGGGCGGCGACCAGCTGGCGCCGCTCGGACTCCGTGAGATGTCCGGCCGCCACGAGCCCGGCGGCGTGGGCCACCGAACCCGCCACGTCGAACGGGACCAGCCGCTGATCCAGCAGGTGATCGTCACCGACGGTGTAACGCAGGACGAGGTCGTCCACAGGCTCACCCTTGTCCCACAGTCGACTCATGAGGACAGCTCCGCGAAGCGCCGGATCAACCCGGCATAGAACTCGTAGCCCTCCACCACCTCGGAGGCCAGCACGTACTCGTCGGCGGTGTGCGATCGCTCCGTCTGCCCGGGGCCACACTTGATGACGGGGACATCGGCGAACCACACCATGTCAGACATGGTCCGAGAACCGTAGACCCGGGACTCGGGACGCGCCTGCCGGGCTGCCTCCACGATGAGCGCGCCGTCAGGACACTGGGACGGCAGCAGCCGGTCCGAATGCACCCGCACCTCACCCTCCACCCGACTCCGGACCGCGGCCACCAGGTCCTGGTGATCCACCCCGGGCACGGTCCGCAGGTCCAGCCAGGAGGTGGCTCGACCGGGGACCACGTTGCGTCGGTCTCCCGCTCGGGTCACCGTCGGCTCCAGGGTGGTGGCGCCGAGGGTCGGGTGAGCCGGACCGAGATCCACGTCGTCCAGGGCCACGATGTCCCTCGCCAACGCGCGCACCGCGTTGCGAGCGCCGACCGCCGCCGCGTTGGCGGAGTGGCACGTATCCCCTTCGGCGGACAACTCCAGGATCAGCAGCCCCTTCTGAGCCGTGGCCACGTCCAGATTGGTGGGTTCTCCCACCACGACGCTCGCGTCCTCGAAGCCATGACTCTTCAGGTGCGGCCACGAGACCTCCGCCCCGTCTCCTCCCGTCTCCTCTTCCGGCACCAGGAGCAGCGCCACCTCGCACGGGCCACCCCGTTCGAGGACATCGAGGAACGCGAAGGTCATGGCCGCCACGGACGCCTTGGCGTCGTTGCTCCCGAGGCCGTAGATCCGCTCCCCTTCCCGCACCACGTCGAAGGGCCCGCGGGTCCAGGCCTCCGTGGGAGGGACCGTGTCCAGGTGGGAGCAGAGCACGCACCGGGGTCCGGACCCGGCGCGAGCGATGAGGTTGTCCCCCACCCGCTCCACCGCGGCGCCGCGCTGCTCGAGCCACGCCTGCACCTGATCCGCCAACGCCGTCTCCTCGTGGGACACGGACGGCGTGCTCACCAACATCCGGTGGAAATCCAGGAGCTGTTCGTGAGCGGTCATGACGCGTCGGATTCGCTGTCCAGGAGCTGCTGCACCCGGCTGGGTTGCTGCTCCTCGGGGCGAAGCTCCTTGGTGTCGAGAACCACCAGGGTCCCGCAGCCCTCGTTGGTGAAGACCTCCAGAAGGAGCGAGTCCGTGGTCGTGTAGGAGATCACATGCACGCGGCTCACGCCGCCGTAGAGGGCGTCCTTGATGGCGTCGATCTTGGGCAGCATCCCGTCCGTGACGACCCCTCTCTCGTGCATGGCGTTGAGACCATTGACGTCCGCGTAGGAGATCAGGCTCCCCGGGTCGTTCTGGTCTTCCAGGATCCCCGGCGCCCCGGTGAGGAGGATGAGCTTCGTCGCCTTCATCTCCTTGGCGATGCGGGCCGCCACCACGTCCGCGTTGATGTTGAGGATCTCCCCCGAGTCGTCCGCAGAGATGGGGCTCACCACGGGGACGAAGCGGTCGTCCAGGATCCGCTCCAGGACGCCCACCTTCACCGACAGGATGTCCCCCACGTATCCGTAGTCCACCTCCCCTTCTCCCTCCACCTGCCTGGGAGGTCGCTTGCGAGCGCGCACCAGGCCCGCGTCCACCCCGGAGAGGCCCAGGGCGGGGACACCGAGCTCCCGACAGGACGCGACGATGGCGGTGTTGACGCTGCCGTTGAGGGTCATGGTGGCCACGTCACGGGTCGCGTCGTCGGTGACGCGACGCCCCTGCACCATGCGGGTCTCCAGGCCGAGCCGTCCCGCCAGGTCCGTGGCCTGACCGCCTCCGCCGTGTACGAGGACGACGCGCATGCCCAGCTGATGGAGGAGGCCCACCTGCTCCATGATGGCGCGGGTGGTCCCGCCATCGGCGAACGCCTGCCCCCCCGCCTTGATGACGAAGGTGCTGTCCTGATAGAGCCTCAGGTAGGGGACCGCCGCGCGGAGGGCCGCCACGGCGACGTTGCGATCATGGGCATTGGTCATTGGTTCTTCCCTTCGAGCATGGCCAGCAAGACGGCCTTCTGCACGTGCAATCGATTGCCTGCCTGCCGGACCACGGCGCTACGAGAGCCATCCAGGACCGCGTCCTGGACCACCACGTTGCGCCGAACGGGCAGGCAGTGCATGAACGAGGCGTCCGGACGCGCGGTGGAGAACCACTCCTCGGCCACGCACCAGTCGCGGAGCGGGCTCCGCAGCGCGGCCTCCGCCTCCGGATCGCCGTAAGCGGCGGGCGCCTGCCATGACTTGGCGTAGAGGACGTGGGCGCCCTCCATGGCCGCGGCCCTGTCATCCGTCTCCTGCACACGACCACCGGAGAACGCCGCCGCCTGCGCCGCCGTCTCCATGATCTGCGGGGGCAGGTCGAAGCCCTCCGGCCGCAACACGGTCACGTCCATTCCGCGCCGCGCCGCCATGGTCACCGCCGCCGCGGGGACCGCCAGCGGCAACCCGCGGGGGTGCCACGCCCAGGACAGGACGAACTTGCCCCCCGGAGGGACGCCCAGGTCGTCCAGGGTCTTCCAGTCCGCGAGGGCCTGGCACGGGTGGTTCGCGGCCGACTCCAGGTTCACCAGGGGCACCTGGGCCGCCGCACCCACGGCGGACAGGATGGGCTCTTCCAGGTCCGCTTTCAGGTCCGTGCCACCAGCGAAGCAGCGGAGGCCGAGGGCGTCGGCGTATTGCGCCAGCACCGGGATCGCCTCCTTGACGTGCTCCGCCTTGTCTCCGTCCATGACCACGCCCTCCGTGGTCTCGAACCCCCAGCTTCCCTGCCCGGGCGTGATGACGAAGCTGTCTCCGCCGAGCTGGGCCATGCCCGCCTGAAACGACGCCAGGGTTCGCACGGACGGGTTCATGAAGACCAACCCGAGCACCTTGCCTCTCAAGGTGTCACGAACCGGATGCTCCTCCAGGTCCGCCGCCACACGCAACAGCCCCTTGATGGACTCGTCGTCCAGCAGCTCCAGGTCAAGGAACCGGTTCATGATCTCGCCTCCCGTGTGGATGGTCCGTCCTCAGGCTGCTCCGCCGGCCCCATGTCCGCCAGACACTCGGACAGCGTGTCCACCTCCGCCATGGAGATGGTCAGGGGCGGCATCAGGCGCACCACGGCCGGGTCGCTGGCGCCTCCCGCCAGGATCCCCCGCTCGCGCAGACCGGCCAGGACAGCGGACGCGGGTCGGTCGCAGACCAACCCCAGGAGCAACCCACGACCCTGGATCGACTTCACGGGTCCGCGAACACACCTGCTGGTCACCGCCTCCCCGAGCTCGCGCACGTGGTCGAGGAACCCCGGGCTGCTCATGCGGGCCACCACCTCACGCACCATGGCGCAGGCCATGGGCCCGCCGCCGAAGGTGGTGCCGAGGGACCCCGGTCCCAGCGCGTCCGCGAGCTCGGCGGAGGCGATCACCGCGCCCACGGGGAACCCGCCCCCCAGGCCCTTGGCGGTGGTGATGATGTCCGGCGTCACGGCGCTGTGCTCGATGGCGAACATGGTCCCGCAACGACCCATGCCACACTGCACCTCGTCGGCGATGAGCAGGGCGCCGGCGGCTGCCGTAGCCTGCCTCGCCGCCTGGATGAACGCCTCGCTCAAGGGCCGGGCCCCGGCGATCCCCTGCACGGGCTCCAGGATGACGGCGGCGACGTCGGCGTCCACCGCCGCCGTCATGGCCTCCACATCATCCCGACGCACCCACGTCACGTCGAACGGGGGCTGGGGAAACCCGTACCAGCTCTCGTTCCCGTGAGTGCAGGCCCCCGCCGCCGCGGTCCGTCCGTGGAAGCCCCTCTCCACCGCGACCACGCGACGTCTACCGGTGGCGCGGAACGCCAACCGGAGCGCGTTCTCATTGGCCTCCGCCCCGGAGTTGACCATGAACACGCGGTCGAGGCCCGCGGGGGCGGCCGCCGCCAGCTCCCGGTGCGCCGCGCGGCGCACCTCCATCTCCACGGCGTTGGTCTGAAACTGGATGTGCTCCGCCTGACGGGTGAGGGCATCGATGAGGCCCCGATCGCCATAGCCGAGGGACGCCACCGCGTGCCCGCCGTAGAAGTCGATGAACTGACGTCCATCGGCGGTGGTGACCCGCGCACCATCTCCCGACACCACCTCCATGTCGAGGCGCTTGTAGACCTGGAACTCCGCTCCCTCGCCCATGGATCAACTCCACCCGATCCCGGGGATCGTCAGCCCAGCGGTCTCTTCCAGCCCGAGCAACCGGTTCATCCATTGCACGGCGCCTCCCGCCGCTCCCTTCACCATGTTGTCGATGACGGACATGACCACGGCGGAGGAACCGGCGCTGACGACGCCGATGCGACAACGGTTGGTCCCCACGACGTCCTTCAGGGTCGGGGGCGAGGCGGACACGTCGACGAAGGGCGCCGCCTCGTAGAAGCGCCGGAACTCCTCCGTCAGGTCCTCCGTGGTCATGGCTCTCGACAGGTCCACGTGAACCGTGGCGTGGATGCCGCGGGCGAAGGGGCCTGAGTGAGGCACGAACCGGACCTCGGGGGAGCGATCAGCGAGTCGGCCCAGCAGCATCTCCATCTCGGGAGCGTGGCGGTGATGAAGGGCGCCGTAGGCCTTCAGGTTGCCGTTCCGCCAGGGGTGGTGGGTGTTCTCTGACGGCCTGGCGCCGCTCCCGGTGCTCCCGGTGACCGCGCTCACCCGCAGCGGCTGATCCGTCAGCCCCCTGCCCATCAAGGGCGCGCAGGCCAGGGTCACGGCGGTGGTGAAGCACCCGGGGTGGGCCACGTGCCCCGTAGGAGCGTCAGGGCTCAACTCCGGCAGACCACAGGTGAAGGCGGAGAACAGATCCGGCGCCCCGTGGTCGCCGCCGTAGACGGCGCTCCAGGCAGCCGGGTCCGGCAGACGGAAGTCCGCCGACAGATCCACCACCTTCAGTTCGGCGCCGGACTCCGCCGCCGCCGCCAGGAGCTCACCGAGGACCCCCGCCGCCTGACCATGGGGCAGACAGGAGAACGCGGCGCACGGTCCGCCCGCTTCGAGGACGCTCATGGCCGCCTCGAGAGTGACGAAGGTCTCCGTCGGCCAGACGCCGCCGAGGTGAGGGAACGTCTGCGCCACGGGCTGCCCCGCCTTGGATCGGGAAACGGCTCCCCGCAACCTGAGGACCGGGTGCCCGGACAACAACCTGAGCACCTCTCCCCCGACATAGCCGGCGCTGCCGAGGATCAGCGTGGGGACCTCAACCATCGGCCGCTCCTTCCTCTCGCCGCAGGGACTCGGACACCAGGCGCGCCAGCTCCGCTGGTTCCTTCCTGGCGTTGAGCGCCGGCACCCCCATCCGGTCGCGGATGAGATCCGTACCGGCCACGTTGTCCGTGGCCGGTCCCGTGATCACCGTGGTCTCGATGCCGAACGTGTCCCGCAGCTGGGTGTGCCCGCCCCACGCGCCCACCGGGTCGTTGGCCGCCAGCACCACCGCAGTGAAGGCATCGCGGATGTCCCCGGATTCCAGGATCGCGTCCACTCCGTAGTCCCCCATGAGTCCGTCACCGAGCTCGAGCACGATGACGTCCGGACGATCGGCGGCCAGGGCGGTCAACATGCTCCTGGTCAGCGCCGGCGCGTTGGAGCGCTGGGTGGTGACGACGCCGAGATCCGTGAAGATCATGGTCGCCGTGGCGCCGGCATCGGCCATGGTGTGCACGTCGCGACGGAGACTCACCCCCGTCGCCTTGGCCGCGGACACGCGGAGGCGAGCCCTGGCGAGCTCCTGGATGAGACTGGAGCACGCATAGGTCTTCCCGGAGTTCATGCAGGTGCCCACCACCGCGACCACGGGGACCCCGCCGGTGTCGAGGCGGTCTTCCAGGGTCCGCGCGCCCTGGGTGATGTTGGCGGGCACGCCGATGCGCTCGCCGAGATACGGGAAGTGCAGGACCTGGCCCAGTACCTCACAATCAAACGGCGGACCGATGTCCGGGTTGCTGGAGGTGCAGACCCCGAGGGCGCCGCCGACGTTGAGGAGGTTGATGACATCTCCCCGCCCCAGGGTCTCGGGGATGTGCCCCGCGTAACCCAGCAGCGCTCGACGATGGCCGAGGGACCCGGCCACCACGTCGCCGGGCTTCAGCTGTGAGAACCGCCCGGTGGTGAGCTCGAGCTGGTTGTACGTCGACTTGCGCGTGAGCACGCGCACGGCGAGGACGTCCCCCTCCACGCAGGGGAACTCGGAACTGAGCTTGACCTCTCGCTGCAGCTGGCAGTTGCTGGTCACGGAGGCGATCTTGTCCAACACGACGGACCTCATGACGGGTCACCTCCCTGAGCCCGGGCATAGAGCTGCCCGGGGATGCCGACGATGCGCGAGAAGCCGGCGGCGTCCGCCGGGGTCCACTCCCCCGCGGCCTCGCCGTAGGCCGCCGTGGACGCGTCACGCAGAGACCATGGTGAAGTCGCCCCGTCCACGAACACGCTGCCTGTGCGAAGGGTGACGGTCACGTCACCTGTCACCCTCTGCTGCGAGGACCGGAACAGGGCTTCGATGTCGCGGCAGGTGGGCTCGAGGAACTGGCCTTCGTGGACCAGGTCCCCATAGACCCTCGCCGCCGTGTCCTTCATGCCCTGCTGGCGCGCGGTCAGGACGAGCTTCTCCAGCTCGCGGTGGGCGGTCATCAGGATGGTCGCCGCGGGGGCCTCGAAGGCCACCCGACCCTTGACCCCGAGCACGGTCTCCCCGAGGTGGATCCCCCGGCCCACCCCGAACGCCGCGCCGAGGGCGTCCACCCGCTCGATGATCGACACCGGATCTCCGGTCTCGCCATCCACGGCGACCGGGACCCCTTCGAGGAAGCTGACCACGTGCTGTTCCGCGGCCCTTGGTCGGTCGAACGCCCCACGGGTTCTCTCCCAGGCGTGCTCCGGGATGCTCTCCCGCGTGTCGAGGGTCTCCGTTCCGCCAATGGTCACCCCCCAGAGGCCGCTGTTCACCGAGTACGCCCCCTGGGAGGCGGGAGGCTCGTAGCCGACGGCCTTCAGATCCTGGACCTCGTCGTCGCGGCTCGGCGCCTGATCACGCACCGGGGCCAGGATGCTGACCTCGGGGGCGGCGGTCCTCAACGCCACCTCGAACCGGACCTGGTCGTTGCCGGCGGCGGTGCACCCGTGCGCCACGGCGGTCACCCCGAGCTCCTGGGCCACCCGCGCCACCTCTCTGGCCTGGAGGCTGCGCTCCGCGCCGACACAGAGGGGGTAGAGGTTGCCTCGCAGCACGTTGCCCATGAGCAGGTAACGCACCACCTCGTCGAAGAACTGGCGGCGGGCGTCCACGTGGATGTGCCGCGCCGCTCCGAGCTGTCGACTCCTTTGAGCCAGCACCTCCCGCTCCGCCGCGTCGGTGCCGCCGACGTCCACGGTCACGGTGATTACCTCGGGCGCCGTGGTGCCCAACAAGTGCGGGATGCACCAGCTGGTGTCCAGACCTCCCGAGTACGCGAGGACAACCGCCTCAGACATCGCTGGCCTCCTTTGCTTCCTCAGCCGCCGAATCCGACAACCGCTGGGTGAGGGCCTTCGCCGCCCGCTGACCCGAGACCGCAACGAACAGGGTGTCGTCCCCCGCCACGGTGCCGACGATCTCGGGCCAGGCGGCGTGATCGATGACGCTGCCGAGACGGGACGCCCCGCCGATCACGGTCCTGACGACGACGAGGTTGGGGCCGGCTTGAGCCACCCCTACCACCGCGTCACGGATGGTCTCCTGGAGCTCCGCCCCTTCAGGCCTCGAGGGGCCGGGTCCGCTCACGCAGTAGGCGCCGTTCACCTTGCTCACGGGCAGGCTCCGCAGGTCGCGGGAGATCGACGACTGGGTGACGCTGAAGCCACGGTCCATGAGCAGTCCGGCCAGCTCCGTCTGGCTGGAGACGGACTCGGAGTCGATGATCTCCCGGATCGCCGCCAGGCGACGGCTGCGTTGTCTTGGGTCCATGGGCATGGGGCCACCTCAATGCGCATTATCGTCAAATAATGCTCATAACCATTCAAGGGTTGCCGGTGGAGGAGAAAAAAAGAGGTGCAAACCTCTGCTGGGATGCCACTTAGGCGACCCCGACCGGGACGAGGATCAGCCGCCGATCTGCTCGGTCGTGCGGAAGTGGAGCTTGGCCACGTCGGCCAGCACCCCACGGCCGCGCTCCTCCACCAACCGTCGGCCAGCCTCCAGCACCGGAGCTCCGGCCCCCTTGGGGAGGGGGCACCCGGCCACGTGCTTGAGGCGGTCGATGCCGCGGACGAAGGCGTCTCGAGCCAGCAGTGACGCCGCCGCTACGGCGGGGTCGTCTTCCGCCCGCGGCCGCGCCTCCAGGTCGATGTCCTGGGAGCGATCCCCGAGGGCGCGCACGACCACGCCGGGGTCGCAGAACTGGTCCAGGAGCACGTGCTCGATCCCGGTCTTGTCCCTCACCGCCAGCATCGCCTTGCCGTGAGCCCAGGCGAGCATGTGGTTCACGTTGCGGAACTTCCGGTAGAGCTCGTTGTAGCGGGCGGGGCCGATGGCCACGATCTCGTGCGGCAGGACGTTGCGAAGGTACTCGGCCGCCTGGGAGATCTGCCGGTCGTTGAGGGTCTTGCTGTCCTGCAACGGGACCTCGTCGAGGAACTTCTCCTCTTCCGGAGTCATGGCTACCGCCGCCGCCACGAGGGGCCCGAAGTAGTCGCCCTTTCCCGCCTCGTCGCAGCCGATGGTCGCCACCTTGAGCCGTGGCTCCGGCAGGCCGACGATCTCCTGCAGCCGATGCAGACGAAACTCGGAGGCGCCCTTCCCCTGCACGACGAGCTTGCCGCTGTCATAGAGGACGACGCTCACTCCTTCACCCTTGGCTCCGAACCGCGCGTAGGCCACCTCACGGAACTCGTATCCGAGGTCACGCAGCAACGCCTCGAGCTGCTCCCCACAGGTTCGATCGAGCTTGCTGACGAAGTTCTTCAATCCGGCCACTCCACTCCCGCCTCTTTCGCGGCCTGCTGCGACGTCCGAAGGAGGGCATCCTGCACGGAAGCACGGCTCGCTTCGAGTTCTTCCCGGGAAAGTTCTGCCGGTATCTCCAGAGGGTCTCCGAAGACCAGGTGCACCCGGCTGAACGGCTTCGGGATGCAGTAGCGGTCCCAGGTCTTCAGGTACCAAGCGCGTTCGGCGGCGATTCCCAGGGGAACCACCGGGAGACCGGTTCGGGAGGCGAGCCACGCCGCTCCCGCCTGGAGGACGTAACGGGGCCCCCGGGGGCCGTCCGGGGTCACCGCCCACCTGGGTGGCGTGCCGTTCCATTGCACGGACCGTACAGCCTCCAGCAGCGCCCGGCCGCCGTCCTTGGAGGTGCTCCCGCGCACGGCCTGGACTCCAAACCGGCGCACCACACGAGCCGCGAACTCGCCATCCGGGCCGGCGCTGATGAGCGCCCGGACCCCGCGACAACTCTCGTGTCCGAGGGGGACCATCAAGCCGTTATGCCAGAGCACGAAGATCACCCCTCGGGACTTCCAGAGCTCCCGGATGGGCCCCCAACCCTCCGCCCGGAAACGAACGGTCATGTGGAGGCCGCGCACGGCGACTCCGGTGACGCTGCTCAGCAGCCCGTTGCGGAACCGCTTGAATGTGGTGGTGCGAAGCCAGGACACGACCGCATCATACGAGGCCAGCCGGTGATCGGGGACGCCCCACGGTTAAGGTGCACACATGCGCGCCGCCCTCGTGATCACCCTGCTGCTGCCGAGCCTCGCCGCACAGGGACGGATTCCCATCCTCGGAGCGGTGATCGAGTACCCCGAGGGTCGACGACGGGTCGCGCTCGAGTACCACGACGCCTACACGGAGGCCCGCGCCCGCGTCCGGCAGGTCACGGGGGGGCTCCCGCCGGAGGGGCTGGTCATCGAGCTGGTAAGGGACTCCGAAGCGCTCGGGGACGCCATCGTCCGAGAGGGCGGCAAGCGGGTGCCGGACTGGGTCGCGGGCGTGGCTCTCCCGGCGGTGAACCGGGTGATCATCCGACTCGACCAGCGATCCGTTCCGCGGGTTCGGGTGAACGGCGTCCTCACCCACGAGCTGAGCCACATCGTGGTCCACCACATGATTCCACGGACCCGCCACCGCTCCGTCCCACGCTGGCTCGACGAGGGCATCGCTCAGGAGGCGGAGGGGCGGCTCTTCCGGCCCTCGGACCTGGACCTGCCCATGCGGGCCTTCTTCGGTCAGCTCATGGACCTCGAGGAGCTCGAGTCGGCGTTCCCTGAGTCGGAGGGGGGGTCGGAGCTGGCCTACGCCCAGTCTCGTTCGTTCGTCGCGTGGCTGGCGCGCAACAGCCTCAAGGAAGACCCGATCCCCAGATTGCTGGAGGCCTTACGCCAAGGCGGCCCCCTGGATCAGGCGATCACGTTGACGTTCGGGCTATCACTGGACCGTCTGGAAGCCCGGTGGCGCGAAGACCTCCGGAGTGACCGCTCATGGATGCCGTCCTTCGGCGGTAAGTTGCTGCTCGGCGCCCTCCTGCTGCTGGCGGTGGTCCTCGGCGCGTCGCGCATCGTCATCCGTCGCAACACCGCTCGGCGAGCCCTGGGGGAGGACGAGGAGGACAACGGGCAGCCCGAGGGCCACCGACCCCGTCGCCCGCCGATCCGCCGCCTCCAAGACGGCGACGACCCGCCGTCCCCGTGAGGCCCGCCGCCGCGGGCCCACCCCCATGCGTCTTACCCCATATCTGGTAGTAGGTTGCATTCTTCCACCTGTGGCCATACATTGACCGCGAGCGATCTGGAATCGCCGCGCGTCCCTGTGGCCGGAGGACGCCGCGGCGGAGCGTCGCAGGTCACGCGGGCCTGCTGACGCCTCACCGCCTCCGGGCGCTCCAACCCTGGGGAGGGAACCGGTTGGCAGAGGGGAGGAGGTATCTCTTCACGGGAGGTGGCACCGGCGGGCACGTCACCCCCAATCTCGCGATCCTGGGCAAGGTCCGCTCCACGGCACCGGACGCGTCCTTCCGCTACGTAGGGAGCGCCCACGGCTACGAGAACCGCGCCGCGCAGGAGAGCGGCGTCCCGTTCCACGCCGTCCCCTGCGCGCGGTTCCGGTCGCCAAGACAGCCGGTTCAGTTCATGAAGATGGCCCTCCGCATTTTCTGCGGAGTGCTCCTCTCCATGGGGATCATCTTGCGGTTCCGGCCGCACGTGGTGATCGCATCCGGAGGCTTCGTCTCGGTCCCCTGCGTCATCGCGGCGTGGATCCTGCGGCGCCCTATCTACGTTCACGAACAGAACGTCCACCCGGGCATGGCCAATCGTGTCCTGGCCCAGCTGGCGACCCGGGTAGGCGTCACGTTCCGGGAGTCTCTGGACGCGTTCCCGTCGGACAAGACGGTGGTCGCGGGTTACCCCGTGCGATCCCAGATCGGCGAGGGGTGCCCGGAGCGGGCCCGAGAACGCTTCCAACTCTCCGAACAGTGCAAGGTGGCCTTCGTCGTGGGCGGCAGCATGGGGTCCCGCGCCATCAACCGCGGCACCGTTGAGGCCCTCAAGACCCTCCTCAGAGACGAGAACATCGCCGTCGTCCACTCCACCGGCCTCTCCAACACCGGCGAGTACCAGGCCTTCGAGGACACCCGGGAGCGGTTGGAGAACGCCGGCCTCAGCACGGTGGTGCCGGGACGTTACTTCTGCAAACCGTTCTTCAAGAACATCCAGGACATCTACGCGGTGGCCGACCTGGTGGTGGCGCGAGCCGGCGCCGGCACCATCATGGAGCTGGCCACGGTAGGCAAACCCAGCATCCTCATCCCGAAGAGCGACGTCCCTGGTGACCATCAGCTCATGAACGCGATCTCCGTCCAGCGCAGCGGCTCAGCTGAGGTGCTGTTCGAGGAGCGCGGCGATGAGGGCGGACGCTCCGTGGTGCGGGTCCGCGGCGACGGGCTGGCGAAGAAGATCTCCGACCTCATGAGCGACGACTCCGGTCGCGCCAAGATGGGCCGGTGCGCGTCACGACTGGCGGTTGACGACGCGCTCACCAAACACCGGGACATCGTTCACAAGCTGGCCACCGAGAAGTCCCGGGTCGAACAGGTCACGGAGATCGACCGTTGCGGTGTCCTCCTGGACGAACAGGGTCAGACCCACGAGCTGCTGTTCCGCAACAACATCGTCGGCACCGGCATGCTCCCGGACATCAGGGTCCAGCAGCCACGGTGCCGGGGTTCCGCCCGGGCCGTGATCCTGCGCACCCGGCAGAGCGGCGGGCCTGAGTTCCACATCCTGCGGCGCAGCGGACCGGTGGAGCTCGCGGGCAAGCCGGTCGAGGGCCGGGTGACGCTCAAGGCGGAGGACGTGATCTCCGTCGGAGGTCGGCGGTTCACGTTCCTCCTCAAGGACCGGGAGGTGGAGCGGCCGGCGCAGACGGGTGGCATCTCCCTGCGGGTCGCCATCATGGCCCTGGGGACCCTCACCTCACGCCTGTTCGGGTTCGCGCGCGAGGCGGTCATGGGCGCGACCTTCGGACTCGGTAACACCCTCGACCTCATGTCCATCGGGCTGCAGGTCTCCAGCTACTTCCGCGGGGTGTTCGCCGAGCAGGCGGTGGACGCCGCGTTCATGCCCACCTTCGTCCACCTGCAACGCACCGGCAGGACCGACAAGGCCAACCGGCTGTTCTCGTCCGTCCTCACGCTCACCCTCATCGGCAGCGGCGCGGTCACCGTGGCGGGGATCCTGACGTTGCCCATGTGGCTGCCGCACATCGCCCCGGGTTTCGTGGCGCGAGGCATCATCGACGACGCGGTGATGCTGACGCAGATCATGTTCCCGTACCTGGTGCTGGTGTCCGTCGCGGCCGTCCTGGCGGCGGTCCTCAAGTCGTGCAACCGGTTCGCTGTGCCCTCGTTCTCGTCGATCCTGTTCTCCGTCGGCGTCCTCATCGGCGTGGCCCTGTATCCGGTCCTCGGGTTGCCGGCACTGGGCATCGGAGTCCTGCTCGGCGGGTTCGGCCAGGTGCTCGCCATGATCCCGCCGCTGCTATCGCATGACGTCTCCCGAGGATTCGGCGTACGCCTGCGTCCCGTCGTGGACCTGAAGGACCCAGGAGTCCGCAAGGTGGGTCGGGTGACGCCCAACATCCTCGCGGACGTGTCCGTGCAACGAGCCGGATCCATGGTGGACACCGTGCTGGCGACGTCCCTCGCCGCGGGGATGGTGTCGGCCCTGCACTTCGCCATGGTCATCTTCATGTTGCCCTTCGGCCTCATCTCGGTCTCCATCAACACGGTCATCTTGAAGGAGCTCAGCGAGGGCCAGGCGCTCAAGGACCGCAACGACACCCGGAGGCTGCTGGCGGGCGGCATCAACTGGACCGTCTTCGCGCTGCTCCCGGTCAGCGTCGTGATGCTGGTGCTCGCGGACCCCATCGTGAACCTGTTGTTCCGCTGGGTGAACTTCGACGCCGTGGCCAGCGCTCATGTCGCCCTGGCGCTTCGGTGTTACGCCGTCGGGCTCACGGCCTGGGGACTGACCGGCCTGTGCGGACGGTTCTTCTCCGCTCGCATGGAGCAGAGCAAGAGCACGCTCACCAGCTTCATCGCCCTGGCCGCCAACATCTCCATCTCCGTGACCCTCGTCAACATGGGCATGGGGATCGCCGGCCTCGCCCTCGGCACCACCGCGGCCCTCGTCCTCTGCGCCGCCATGAGGTTGACCATGCTCTGCCGCAGCCTCCGGGCGGAGGGCATCGCACTGAAGACCTCCCACGTCCTGCCCAGCGTCGGCCACACGACGCTCGCTACCGCCGGGGCGCTCATCGCCATGCTGGTGGCGTACTCGGCGGTCAAGGACTTCCACGCCTTGCCCCTGGCCCTGAACCGCCTCTTCGTCCTCGGCGTCCCGCTGGCCTTCGCCCTGTTCGCCTTCTGCGCCGCCGGGCTCCTTCTCAGATCGGAGCAGGTAGAGGAGCTCCTGATCCGCGTCAACCGCAGGGGCCGTGACAACGCCGCCAAGGGGACGGAGCCCAGACCCGTCAACCCGTACTGCATGGACCCGCCCCAACGACTCCTGAGCTGGGTCAAGAACCACCCGGACGTGGCGCAGCACTGCAACTTCGCGCGACGGATCGCCAGCTTCCTCGGCGACGATGACTGGCGCGTCCGCTACGTCGGCGTGAAGCTCGCTGGCACCCTGGACCTCAAGTCCTTCCGCTATGACCTGGCGGAGCTGGCGACCAGCCGCAAACCGGCGTCGCGGTGGCAGCGCTTGCTCGGCGGGGACTTCGAAGAGCCGGGCTTCATCCGCCGCAACGCCATCATCTCCCTGAGGCAGCTCGGTGAGGTGGATGAACGGATCGAACGATGCCTGCTCATGGCCGTGGGCGACCCGTACTTCGAGGTCCGGATGGAGGCCGCGGCCACCCTCGGCGGCTTCGCCGCCAGCCTCAGCGGGCCTGCCCGCGAGGAGGCCCTCGTCAGGCTCACCGCCGCCAGGAACGACAAGAGCTTCGAGGTGGCGGTGGCCGCCGTGGAGGCTCTCGGCAAGCTCGCCCTCGACGAGGGCGTGGTGGACGCGTTGAAGACCCTTCACTTCCACCGGAACTGGAAGGTCCGCAACGCGGTCATCCTCGCCTACGGCACCCTGGTGTCGCGGAGGGTGCTGACGAACCGGGGCCGAATCCTCGCGTTGCTGGATGACATCCCCACGACCTCGGAGGGCTTCACGCCGCGGTTCGTGCTCAAGGAGAACTGGCAGGCTCTTCAGTGGCGGCTGTTGAACAAGGAGGAGGACCCGAGCCGATGATCGACGCCCTCTACCTGGCCTTCAAGGACGCGTGGAGCCTGGACGCGACGCCGCTGCGGCTGCTCCACTTCACCACCAGCCGCATGATCCTCGCGTTCTTGACCTCGTTCCTGGTCACGTTCTACATCAGCCCGCGCATGATCGAGTACCTGTTCAAGCGGGACATGCGCAACCACATCAGGGACTACGAGGCCAAGGCCAGCTCCAGCAAGGTGGGCACCCCCACCATGGGCGGGCTGATCATCATCGGGGCCATCCTGTTCTCGGCCATTCTCTGGTGTAACCCCCGGCGCTCCTTCGGCGACGGGCTGGTGGAGGGGCTGGCCAGCCCCGTCCCGCTCCTCATCATGACCTTGCTGTTCTTCGGCGGCGTCGGGGCGGTGGACGACTACCTGAAGGTGAAGCGGGGAGGACCGGATTCTGGCCTGTCTCGCCGCATGAAGCTCCTCATGCAGGTGCTGTTCGGCAGCCTGTTCGCCGTGCTCGTCCTCAACGACGGCACCTCGCCTTTTCCGGAGGCCATCCGCGACCAGCTGTACCTGCCGGGGCTGCCGCCCCAGATCGTCGAACCTCCATCACTGGGGTTCCTCTACTACCCCATCATCGTGCTGATATTCGTGTGCATCGCCAACGCCATCAACTTCGCCGACGGCCTTGATGGTCTCGCCATCGTCCCCTCCGCCATGACGGTCCTCGTCTGCGGCGTGTTCGCATACTTCTTCAGCCACGCCACCCTGGCGGCCGCCGCCCAGTTCGAACACCTGGAGGGCATGACCGAGGTCGCGGTCTTCGCCGCGGCGTTCCTCGGCGCCGCCGTCGGATTCCTGTGGTTCAACTCCTATCCCGCACAGATCTTCATGGGTGATACGGGGTCCCTGTCCATCGGCGGGTTCATCGCTGCGCTCTGCATCCTCACCAAGACGGAGCTGCTGTTCGTCCTCGCGGGGGGGATCTTCGTCTACGAGTTCTTCTCCGTGTTCATCCAGGACGCCATCGGTGTGCGACGAGTGGGTCGGCGCCTGTTGTTGCGCGCGCCGGCGCACCACACGTTCCAGCATCAGGGGGTCGCCGAGACCAAGGTGGTCCTGCGGTTCTGGATCGTCTCGTTCCTGCTGGCGGTGCTCAGCCTCGCGACCCTCAAGTTGCGGTAGAGCGTGGCGAACCTATAGCGGCTTCTGCTGGGCCAGCCACTCCTGGATCTCGGCCTCGAGCTGATCGATGTCCGCGTGTCGGCGAACGCGCCCGCGGTATCGCTCGATGCGCACTCCCGCGCGGCGCGCTCCACCGCGGACACAACGGGATGGGAACCGCAACACGGAGCGGGTCACGTGGAACCGGTGAAAGCCGTCCACGAGGAGCAGGCCGCAGGCCAGCACCAGGAGGACCGCGAGCGTGGGGGTGTTGGCGCTCGCGCCCATGGCGCGGTCATCGGCGAGCCAGTAGCGGCTCTCGTCGTTCAGGGTCTCGGCGAACCGGGACAGGGTGGCCTCGGAGAGAGAGCGCACCTGCGCCACCAGATCGGCCGATGAGCCTCCGGAGTTCTCCATGAGCCAGGCCTTGTGGACCGCCCGCTGAAGCGAGTAGACGTCGCCCGGCTGCAACGCACCCGTGACGCGGAGACGAGCGGACGCCAGCGCCTCCAGGCTCGAGTGCGGTATACGGGAGACGATCTCGGCGACAAGCTGGTTGATCTCGGTGATGTTCCGGTCATTGGAGACTTCGGCTCGAAGCTCGAGTCTCCAGGCGTCCTGCAAGGTGACGGCCTCCACCTGCGGACTGTAGGACAGCCCTCGCTCCTCACGGACCTTGAGATAGAAGTCGGCGCCGATCAACTCCTCGAGAATCCACAAGGAGACCAGGTTGTCCGGGGTGCGCTCGGCGACGTGGTACCCGGTGATGAACTGCGCTCCGGGACCTTCGGGGATCGCACCGGTGAAGATGTTGCCGCCCCTGGGCGCCGGGATCTCGGCCTGCAGTCGATCGTGCCTGCCGGGCCGGAGGCCCGAGAACGACCGCTCGATGGTCTCGTGAACCATGACGCGGTCGGCAAGGCCCTGAACGCCGATGATGATGTCCCCAGCGAGGTAGTGCTGCCGATAGTGCTCTCGCACTTCATGCGCGGCGAACCGGCTGACAGCGCCGGGGTCTCCTCCGACCGGTCGAGCGATGGGGTACCCCGGGTAGAGGAAGCTCTCGAAGGTGCGGAGCTTGGCGCCACGATGGAAGGTCCGGCCCATGAGCTCCTCGTAGACGATCTTCTGCTCCTTCTGGATGTCGTCCGCGTCAAACGCCGGTCGAGAGATCATCTCGCCGAAGAGATCGAGCAGCGTGATGGCGTCCTTGGGTGCGCAGGAGAAGACGAAGCTCGTGTAGTCCCGGTGGGTCATGCCGTTGTACGTGACAGCTCTTTCCAGAAGGTCACGGACCTCCCGCCAGGGGCGCCGCTGAGTCCCACGGAACAAGCAGTGCTCCACGAGGTGCGAGATCCCGCCTTGCCCCTCCGATTCCAGGCGCGAACCAACGGGGACGAACACCACACAGGAGAACAGGTCTCCGCTGTCGGAACCGTAATCCCAGATCCGCAATCCGGACTGGTTTACGGAGCGATGCGGGGAACCTGGCTGCCCCAAACAAATGGCGCAGAGGGTGAGTACGACGGCGAGTGTGCGCATGGCCCTGGAATATCCAGGATAACACTCGCCGCTTTGAATCTGTCCATCTCAGTCGTCGCGAATCCCACAAAGGGCCAGCACCGACGTGGCGAAGCTGCCCGTCGGAAGAACGAAGCGCAACTCCATGACACCAGATGAGATTTCCTTGACAGACGCGTCTCGCACGGGGACACGCAGCGCGCGGCGTTGACCATGGAACGTGTTCTTCGCCAGGCTCGTTGAATCGAAGGGCGCGTCGAGAGCGCGAAGCACTGGTTCCTCCAGCCTCGCCGCCTCACCTGACGGTCGGGCCACCTTGCGACCAGGCAGCGGGCCAGAAGCCGCGATCTCCAGCGACCGCGCCCTCGAAAGCTCACTGGACGGGTCGGTTATCAGGAACGGGCGGCCTCGCGGGATGCGCATGGCCAGATCGCCCTCGACGAGGAGCCGCCCGTCATCGAGGCGAGCGCGCAGGACCTCGTTGAAACACATGGCCTGCCAGGCGGAGACGAGGAAGTCCCGTGTGCGGCGGGGCGCCGTGCGCAGGGCGCGCCCGACATCACCGCCGCGCCCCAGGACCGTAGCCACATGGCGTTCCAGCTCGAAGTCCCGGGGAAAGGACCGCGAGGCCTCGGACCAGTCGGACCGTGAGAGCGCCTGTCTCCCCTCGGCCACGCGAGGGCTCTCGCCATCGACGTCTTCCGACAGAAGACGCAGCAGCTCCTCCCCGTTGCCTCTCACCATCGCATCGCCAAGGAGGTGATTGCGGCCGAAGGTGCCGAAGCGCTGGGGCCCGAACCCGTTTGGAAGTCCGGTCCGCTTGAGCCTCCCGAACAACCCCCGCACGGCTTCCAGGGAGGCGGTGACACCTCGCACGCGAATGTGGAAGCGGTTACCCCGCAGGTGACCCGTCTTCAGCTTGTTCCCATGGCGGGCGGCCTCCAGGACCCGCCAGCCCTCACCGCTGCGGCCAGCCAGGTCTGGCTGGGCAGGGACCGAGAGCCACTGCCGGGTGACCGCGTGGCGGTCCTTGTACCCGGCCCAACCCACGTCTCGCGGTCGGCAACCGAACTCTCTCGCCAATCGGTTGACCAGCCCCGGGGTTGTCAGGCCCTCCTTCTCCACGAAGATCATGGACCACTCCCCGTCTCCGGATGGATCGTAGAGCGGAATCTCCTCAACCACGAAGTCCGAGGGTTGTTCGCGGATGTGGCCTCCCATCTCCATGCGGAGGTCGTCGGGAACCGGAGGAGCGCTGGGGTCGAAGGTCACGGTACGCATCCTGCCATCCAGAGACGACAGGTTCACCCCTGGCCGCGAATTCACCGTCGGGACACAATGTCCGCCGTGCGAGTCTTGATCATTGGAGATGACACCAGCGGCTTCCAGGAGACGGTGCAGCGCGCCGGCTTCCAGGTCGTGACCGAGAACCCGGAGGCCATCCTCTCCTACGGCGGCGACGGCACGTTCATCGGGTCGGAGCGCCTGCACCCGGGTATCCCAAAGGTCGGAATCCGCCGAACAGCGACCACGGAGAAGTGTCGCGCCCACCAGGATGACGTGCTCCTCTCCCGACTGCGCAACGGAGAGCTCCAGGAGACCACCCTGATCAAGCTCGAGGCCTCCTTCGACGGGAAGCTGGTGCTCGCTGTCAACGACATCATCGTGCGCAACGGGGATCTTCGCACCGCGGTGCGCTTCCGCCTGCACTTGAACGACCAGGTCGTGACGGAGGAGTTGATCGCTGACGGCGCGATCATCTGCACCCCTTTCGGTTCGTCCGCGTACTTCCGCTCCATCACACGAACGGTCATCCGCGCGGGGATCGGCGTCGCCATCAACAACTGCACCGACCTGTTGAATCACCTCGTCATCGGCGAGCACGAGGAGATCCGCATGGAGCTGACCCGGGGTCCCGCGACGCTGGCCGCCGACAATGACCCCTCGACCTACGAGCTGAGCGACGGCGCGGACATTCGCGTGCGCCGATCCCCCGAGCCCTTCCGGGTCCTCGGTGTGGACGCGCTCCGTTGTCCGGACTGCCGCTACGTCCACGCTCCCCGACGCAGGTACTGAAATGAAGCCAGCCCTCTTCGCCCTCCTCGTCTTGCTCACGGCCTGTCGTGGTACGAGCGTCAAGCTCTTCGACCACACGGTGATCGAAGGGCGGCCGCGGTCAGGCAGCTCTGTCCGGCCTGTGGTCTGGGGTGGTGGACTCCCGGTTCGATCCTTCGACCCCAACGGCGAAGAGGGGTGGTGCGACGTCGCGGCAGCCATGCACGCGCGTCTCTTCACGGTGGATCAGCGAGGTCGCCTTGCCCCAGACCTGGTGGCCTCGTGGGAGACGAGCAGCGACGGCCTCTCCTGGGTTCTCCGGCTGAGAGAGGACGCGCACTGGCATGACGGCGAAGCGGTCCGCACTGAAGATGTGATCGCGACCTGGAACGCCCTATCCAAGGTGGAAGCGTCTGATGTAAGGCAGAACCTGGTCGGACTGGCCGGGGTACGGAGCGTGCGCCAGGTCGACGACGCGGTGGTGTTCGAGCTCTCCCATCGATTCCCCGAGCTCCCGGACTTGCTCACGGAGATGGCCGTGCTCCCCGCCCACATCCTGAAGCAGGGCGCGAACAGCCTGAACGAGCGGCCCGTGGGCGCCGGCCCGTTCATGTTGCTGGATCGGTCTGAAGACACCTTCGTCCTCGCCCCTCACAGGGATTGGCACGGCGGCGTGGTCCGCACCCCCATGCTCGTCATCAAGGTCATCGAAGACGACCGGCGACGCGGACAGGCCCTGGCCAGCGGCCAGATCGACGGCGCTCACATCAAACCGGAGAGCCTGCCCTTGCTGGGCGACAGCCGCCGCTTCCGGATTCACCAGGCCAGCTCCGGCGTCATCCGCGCCGTCCCCATCAGGGTCGATGCGCCGGGGATGGGCGACCCCAGGGTTCGGCGTGCGCTCTCGGCCCTGGTGGATCGCGAGCTCCTCGTGAAGGAAGCGCTGGGCGGACTGGGGCGGCCAGCCTGGCAGCTGCTCGCCCCCGGGAGCGCCGGGTTCCATCCCGCGCTGGACCAGCAACGGCTGACCCGCACCGGTGCTCTCAGGCTCCTCGATGATGCCGGATGGACGCCCGGCCCGGACGGTATGAGGACCAAGGGCGGGGTCCCCTTCACGTTGCGGTTGATCGCATGGCAGGGAGAGGCCTTCCGACGCCAGTCCGGGGACTTGATCGTCAAGGCCTGGCGATCCGCCGGGATCGACGCCCAGGTCCTGCGGGTCGATCACGCCGGCTACTCGGCTCTAGCCAAGGACATGGCCGGAAAGGCGGAGGGGTTCGTCGGGGGCTGGGGTGGATTGCGCATGCCGGTGACCACCCTCGCACGGAAGGTCCGCTCAGGGGGTGGACAGAACCGTGGCGGCTATTCGAACACCGCGCTCGACGAGGCGCTCAGGGAAGCCGGCGCGACGGAGCAGGCCGGACTCAGGGCGCAACGCGTGAGGGACATCCAGGTCCGGCTGGACGAAGAGACTCCGTGGATTCCTCTGGTCTACCCGGACTACCTGTTCGCAACCCGGGCCGAGATCGACGGACTGTCCTTCGATGTGGTGGATTCCTGGTACGAGTGGCCGCGACACCTGTGGCAGGCCCGTTGGCGGCCCACACCGGCGTCGCAGCGGAATTGAGCCAGGCTACTCAGCGATGGTGCTGGCCAGATGCCCTTGCTTCTCAAGCAAGGCGGCCCCATCGTCCTTCACCGGTCCCTGGGCCAGCACATAACCCTTCACAGGCTTGTGGGGGTTCTGTTGCTGGATGACACCCACCATGTTGAGGAAGGCGTCGGCGTCTTTGGCGTTGAAGCCAGCTTTCTTGGGCCACGGGAGGAGCGCCCAGGTTGCGGTGCGAGACCGCGCGACGACCAAGGGGTCCTTGCCCTTGCCCCCAATGTCGGAGGGCTCGATTTCCTTGATCTCCGTGAAGCGGGGAAGCCGTACGGTCTCTTTTTCCAGCACAATGGGCGACCCCTTCTTCAGGCGTCGGATCAGCCCTTCGCTATACATCAGTTCGCTCAACGCCATGTCTCCGCAAAACGGGGAGTCGATCTCAGGCCAGCACAGCACCGCCGATCAACCGGTGACTCGGCCGGATCCCGGGGGGACCCGCAGAGAAAGAAGATTCCTTCGGAAGGAACGATTCTAACCGATCCCTGGCTCCGGCGTCAAGCCAGTCGCACCGCCGATCCCTTCGTAATCCACGCCAAAGAAGGGGTTTACAAACCTACCTGTCGAGCGCCTGGTCGAGATCCGCGATCAGGTCGTCGCCGTGCTCGACCCCGACAGAGATCCGGATCAGATTGTCCGTGATGCCGCGAGCGTTCCGGAGTTCCTCCGGAACCGAGGCGTGCGTCATGATCGCGGGATGCTCGATCAGGCTCTCGACACCCCCGAGGCTCTCGGCCAGGAGGAAGTACCGGGTCTTCGAGCAGACCCGACACGCCGCCTCCTGCCCCCCCCGCACACGGAAGCTGACGATCCCGCCGAACCCTGAGGCCTGCCGCTTCTGGATCTCGTGCCCTGGGTGCTCGGGTAGCCCCGGCCACAGGACCTCCTCCACCTCAGGGTGCTCGGCGAGGAACCGAGCGACGCGGGTGGCGTTCTCTTCGTGAGCCCGCATCCTGAGCGCCAACGTCTTGACTCCACGGAGGGTCAACCAGGAATCGAAGGGTCCCGGCACTGCCCCCACAGAGTTCTGGACGAACCTGAGTCGCTCGGCCAGCTCGTCGTCGTTGGTCGTGACCAGTCCCCCCACCACGTCGCTGTGGCCACCGAGGTACTTGGTCGTGGAGTGCACCACCAGATCCGCCCCCAGCTCCAGCGGGCGCTGGAGCGCCGGACTCATGAACGTGTTGTCCGCCGCCAGGAGGAGGCCGCGGCCGTGAGCGAGGTCAGCCAGACGTTGGAGGTCGCTGATCACCAGCAGGGGGTTGGTGGGGGTCTCCACCCATATGAGCTTGGTCTCGGGCCGAATGGCGGCCTCGACGGCGTCCAGGTCAGACGTGTCGACGTGGGTGTACTTGAGGCCGAGCTTGCTGAACACCTTGTCGAAGACCCTGAACGTGCCGCCGTACACGTCATCCGTGGAGATGATGTGATCTCCGGCCTCGAACATGGTCATGATCGTGGACGTGGCGGCCATCCCGGATGCGAAGGCGACCCCGTGACTCGCGCTCTCAAGAGAAGCGACGCAAGTCTGAAGCGCGTCCCGCGTCGGGTTGCTGGTGCGGGTGTACTCGTGACCCAGGTGGCGGCCCGGTTCGGGCTGCGCATAGGTCGACGTCTGGTAGATCGGAACGACGACCGCCCCGGTGAGTTCTTCGGGCTCCTGTCCGGCATGGATGGCCCTGGTTTCGAAGTTCATCCCTCTGTCCCCAGTTCGCGCAGGAGACCAGAGCCTCCCGCCGCTCGTTTCCGATGGCGCGCCAGCATCAAGCGTCCGATACGGAAGTGGACGTGAGGCTGGTGCTGATCTTCTGCAAGAGACCTGCTGTACAACTCGAGCGCTTCGGCGCTCTTCCCCAACTTCTCCGCACAACGCCCGCGCACGTTGAGCACTTTCGTGTTGCTGGCCAGACGTCCCGAGACCCCTTCCAGCAGCTCCCGCGCGCGGCCGTAGTCCCGTTCCAGGTAACGCAATCGACCAAGGAACAGCCTGGGGAACGTGAGCTTGGGCCGACATCGGTGGATTCGCTCCAACCACGGCGCCCGGGCCTTCGCCTCATCCACAGGCGTGGTCAGCCGCACATGGAGTGCGTAGGACAGGACCTGGTTCATCGGTGTGCGCAGGTCCTCCGGGAGGGACCCGTTGGCCTCCAGGTAACACACGTAGTCTTCGATGGCGCCGCCGCTCGACCGAGCAGGGTCTCGCAACAGAGCCCGGACGTGGTCCTCCGCCGCGCGCCCGCGACGAAGCCCGGCAGCAAACAGAGGGGCCAACCGCTCCGCATAGACGCTGGGCTTGCCCAGGCCTTCCGACGCGCTGAGGAGTTGGCCGGCGAACTCCTCCAGCAACGCAACGGACTCCGCTGATGCCGGCACATTCCGCAACGACTCCAGCCCGCAACCCGCTGATGCCGCAGCCTTCCTCCAACGCAGCGACTCGATGTAGTCGCGCCCCTGCTCCAGGTATCGCCGGGCTGCTTCAATCGCCATCCGGAGACTCGTTCTCGTTCTCGTTCTCGAGCGCCAGATGACGGGCGGAGTCCGCCTCCTCAAGGCCTCCCGTCTGCAAGCTCGCCAGGTCCAGCGGGTCCTCGCCGGTCTCATCCGCTTCAGCGAGGACTTGCGTGCTGGACATCATCAGCGTTGGCTGCACCCGGGCTGTCGGGCAAGGCAGCGCTTCCGTACCCGACAGGGTCTGGTCGTCGCCCTCGTCCACCATCCGAAGGGCGCTCATGGCTTGCTCCGCCAGAGCCTCGTCCCCCTGGGCGAACTGGAAGCTGCTTCGTGCAGCGTCCCCTTGTCCGAGGGCGAGGTGCGCGAACCCCCGGCGCAACTCCACCTCAGCAGCGGTGGGCCAACTGATTCCATCAAGTGTGTCGAGGGCCGCAGACGGTTCTCCCTGTTCAATCATGATGCAACCGAGAAGGTAGTTCCTGGCGCCGGTGGGGTCCGGGTAGTTCATTCCCTCGAGTAGCGTCCGCGCCTCGGCCAGCTCGCCAACCTCAGACACCGACCCGACCAACAAGGAAGCCAACCGGAGGCGGTAGTGATCGTTGTCTGGGGAAACCGCCAACGCGCTGCGGAGGTCCTCAACAGCCCCGGGGGTGTCACCCAGGCCGATTCTCGCGTCGGCCCGCAACAGGTATGCCCGATGGAAAGCGGACGCTTCCTCCACGGCCCTGGTCGCGATGGTCTGCGCGTCCTCGTATCGCTCGAGGTGAAGCAGAGCCAGAGCCATGAGGACAGCCACCCGGGGATGGAACTCGGCCTGCAGGCTTGCCTGCAACGGAGCGAGCGCCGCCTCCGCATCCGCGTTCATGAGCCAGGCCTCGCCCAGAAGACCCGAGTATCGAGGATTCGCCGGCGAGAGGCGGACCGCCTGCTCCAGGTGTTTGATCGCCAGTCCGAGATCCCCAACTCCGTCATCCAAGAGACGTGCCTCCGTCATGCGGACCGATCCTAACGAGGGTTCTCTCCCCCATCGTGGGGAGGTTTGACCTATAAAAGAGGCCCATGGGTCGCTGGTTCACGATGCTCCTGGCGTCAGCTGCGCTTCTCGGCTGCACGTCGTCGCCCAATGATGTGGTATCCCTGACCTCTCCGTCCACCCTGCGGATACCAAATCGGGCCCTGCCGGAGGTCCAGGTCCGGGTCGAGACCGACAAGCGTCCGATAGAAGAGCATGGGCGCCGTAAGTACCCAGGTATTTCATATCTTGGGGGAAACGACGTAGCCGAACCGACATCTGTCTCCCTGGTCAGAATCCTGGCTCGAGATCTGGTCCAGACCGGGGTCGCCCGAGCCGCCGGCCTCGGAGAACGGGCTGGTGGGTACATCCTCGGTATCACCATCAAGCACCTGGGAGCCAGCTACAACGACGGGATCGAGACCCTCGTGCCCCTGCTCCCGACTTCCGCCATCGACGCTCGATGCGTGGTGCGGGTGATCATGCGCGACCACGTGGGCCGGGTCTACCTGGACCAGGAGTTCGGAGCGCGCCGAAGGAGCATGGCGGCGGCCTTGACCGGCATCCAGGCCACTGCCGCCGCGACCCTCGGTGCCGCCATACGGGACACCGTGGACCAGATCATCCCCGCCGTCAGCGAGGCCGTGCCGGCATTCTGGAAGCGCCTCGGGCGCGACCCTCCTGGGGACAGCGGCCGGCGTTAGTCCTCGTGCAGGGTCGTGTTCCAGTAACTGTCGCTGACGAATTTCTCCCAGGAGGCCCGACGACGGCCCACCGGAACGGCCAGACACGGCGACCAGGTCGGCGGAATCGCCGGACGCAAGAGAGCCATACCCACCTCCTCCGCGGGGCGACTACCCTTGCGGACGTTGCACGGAACACAGGCGAGGACACAATTCGTCCAATTGGTTCTCCCACCTCGACTTCGAGGCACGACATGATCGATGCTCAGCTCGCTGGTTGGCATCCGTCGGCCGCAGTACTGGCAGCGGTTGCCGTCCCTGCGGTAGAGGTTTCGGCGGCTGAACGGCACCGCTCGGGTGGGCATCCGGTTGTTCCGGGTCAGGACGATGATCTCCGGCACCGGAAGCCGCAGCCGCACGGTCCTGATGCACGGATCACCTGAGGGCACCGCCACATCTGCCCATGATTCCAGATCATGGGTCTCGTAGGTCGACGGCTGGATGACCCGAGCGCCCCCCCTGTAGACCATGGACAGGGCGGTCCAGACCGAGGTCGTGGAGATCGCCACCCAGGATCGATTCAGTACCAAAGTGGGCTCGTTCAACATCTCTTGGGTGCCCGGGCCGCAGGTGCCCCCGAAGCCGTCTCCGGGATTATACGACGTGCGTGGCGCCCAGGATGAGGCCCGGAACAGGTCACCCAGAATGGACACTTGCCCCAAAGCGGATCACCCTGAACCCCCGGCACCATCAGCACCAGGGCAAGCGAAAGTGACACAGGCCTCGACGAAATCATGGCTTAGGGGCCATAGCCGGGTGCGACGTCGAGCCGTGGCACGGCAATTGTGTTCTTGGACCTCAAGAGGAGGCACGACGATGAACTCCGAGGTCGCAGAAAACCGGGCGCCGTCCCAGAACCTGTATTGCAGTCACTGCCTGAGAACCAGGCCATTCAGCGCTACGGAGCGCGGATACCGCTGCCCGGTCTGCGCCAAGAACCTCGTCGTCACGGACCCGCCTGTCTTCATGGAAGACCTCGCCCGCTTCGCGATCCCCGACTCCACGGCCTCCGGTTGAACCCGGCACGCAAGCTCGGACTTGGCAGCGCCGAAGGCCTCGTATAATGGCGGCGCTTTCAACTGTGGAGGGTCGGTGGAATGCGTTGCTCCTTGTCGATTCTGTTGTTCCTCGGCCTGATCTTGGCCGGGGGCTCTCTCGCTGGCTGTGATTCCATCGAGAACCCCCGAGTCATGGTCCCGGGGGAGCCTGCCGTGGCAGAGACCCGGTCCGTGGAGCTGCAGCGCTCCCAGTTCGACGACGTGCCTGTACCAGATGGGTTCGAGTTCGTTACAAGGGGCAACCGATCCTTCAGCTATGACCGGGGTGGCGTCCGCGTCGGCCGCTTCGTGTACTGGGGAAAGACCGAAGCGGCGGAGGTCGCCGCTTTCTTCAGGCGTACCATGGGATTAGAGGCCTACGGGTGGAGTCTTCGTGCCGAGAAGACCCACGACGGAGGCACCGAATTCGACTTTCACAAGCATCAGACAGGGTGCCGGGTGAAGATCTTCCGCCAGGGCGGCGGGACCTATGTTCACATCGACCTGTCCGGACCTGCGTAGGTATCCATGACAACAACCACCAAGAACGACGGGCCGTCAGCCCCCGCACCAGAGTCCCCGAGCGCCCATGACTCCAACATCCTGGACCGGATCAACGATGGCCTGACCGAGAATCCCAGGAAACTCGCCCTCTGGACCCTCGCGATCTGCGGTGCGTTCACGGTGGGGTTCTTCGGGTTCCGGTACTTGCAGGACTCGAGCTCAGGGGAACAGAACGCCCTCTTCATCTCCCTGATAGAGGCCGGTGGCACGCCCACGGATGCCTATTTCGCGGGACTGGAGATCGACGGGACGCGGACGGCAGAAGACCGGTTGGCGGCGCTGGCGGACCTCGAGGGCGAGATGAAGGACACGGAGTACGCCGCGTTCTACTACTGGCTCGTCACCGGCGCGGCGCTGGAAGCGGCGGACGGTGAATCCGAAGACGTGGAGCGCAAGCTGTCCCACTACGTGGCCTGCCGCGAGGCCTGCCAGACAATCCTAAGTGACTACTCTGAAACGCCTTGGACCAAGATCCCCTGGCGCTCGTCCCCGGACCCGGACACGCCAAACCCGTCCTTGGTCCAACGTCGACTGGACTACAGTCAGACTCAGATCGGGTTCATCGAGGCGAACAAGGGAGGCATGCCCGCAGCCCCTACGCCCGACGACCCGGAGAAGGTGTACGCAACGCTCACCCTCCGGGACGTGAACGATCCGGAATCAGAGCCCAGGGCGATCCGCATCAGCGTCTACAGCACCGCCGCTCCGATCGCTGTGGCTCAACTCAAAGCCAATGCTGACAGAGGCTTCTGGAAAGGCCGCCATGTCTTCGGACTGGTGGAGCGGGACGAGAACACCTCCGAGATTGACGCCGTCATGCTCGGCTCGGCCCTGAGCAAGTCGCCGTGGGCGTGGGACAAGCATGGGGGTCCAGAGGACACCGTTGGTTGCACTCTCCCGCTCGAACCCAGTCGCCTGGCGCCAGAGAGAGGCACGGTGGCCTTCGATCTGCGACGGGACAACGAGTCGGTGGCGGGCGCCAGCCCGACCGATCTCGTCATCCACACCACCGATGACCGGCGACCGGCGGTCGGCATGGAGCGGGTCATCTTCGGGAAGATCGAGAACGAAGACGACCTGGATTGGCTCAGCGAGCTCGAATACGACAAGCAGAAGCAGCTCTCGCTGCCACGCACCGCCGGCCTGGCCTATGCCCCGAAGAAGACCGTGGTCATTGAGGACTTCACGTTCCAGGGCACCCCTCAGCAGACTCCGGATTCCATGCCTGACCTGGGCCACTGGAAGGAGCCGGAGCAGCCAGAGAAGCCGAAGGAAGAGGACTCCGAGGACGAGACCAAGCCGGGCGAAGAGAAGCAGGACAAGTGACTCACAAACCCTTACACGGAAAGGGTTTGTGGATCACCTTCGTCCACAGAGGGCGACTCCATGGACGGCGCCTCTCCCTGTAGTCTCCTGACCAATCGATCCAATTCGCGGGCCGAGTGATAGCGGATCCAGAGTCGGCCGCTCTTCAGATTCCCCTGCAGGGAGACCTTGGTGCCAAGGGTGGCCTGGAGTTCCTCGATCAGGGCCTGCTGGTTCGGATCGACCGGAGATTCGTTGGTAGGTCGGCGGCGGGCCTTGCCCTTCTTGGTGGTCTGCTCGCGGACGATCTTCTCCACGTCCCGGACATTCAGGCCTTGTGTCTCGATGTGGCTGGCCAGCTCACGCTGCTCCTCGATAGAACTCAGCCCCAATAGCGCACGAGCGGCGCCAGCAGAGATTGTTCCACGTGAAACGCTCTCCTGGACCTCGTCTGGCAACTCCAACAGGCGTACGAGATTCGCCACCGCCGGACGGCTCACGCCAACGGCACGTCCGACCTGTGCCTGGGTGAATCCGAACTCCGAAGCGAGCTGCTTGAATCCGAGCGCTAGTTCGATGGGCCCCAGGGTCTCTCGTTGGATGTTCTCGACCAGCGCCCAGACGAGCATCTTGCGGTCATCCGCCTCGACGACGACGGCGTCAATGGTCTCCCACCCAAGCTCCTGGCTCGCCCGCCAACGCCGCTCTCCAGCGATCAACTCGAAACGGTCCTCCTGGCGCCTGACCACGATCGGCTGCATCAACCCGTGGGCCCTGAGCGACTCGACAAGTTCGTTCAACGCCTCGAGGGTGAAGACCTTGCGTGGCTGAAACGGGTTGGGCGTGATGTCCGCCGCCACCACAGCCTGGACACGGTGCCCTGTCCGCTTGATGACATCCATGCTCAACTCCCGGCCCTGAGCCGCTGAGATCAAGCTCTCCAGGCTCCGACCCAGGCGTTTGCGATCATCTCCCATTGTCCAGAACCTCCTTTGCTATCTCGACATAAGCACGGGCACGGCGGCCACCGGGCACCGCCTCGACAACCAGTTGTCCTGGCTGGCCTGCGGCTCGGACCCTGGGGACGCAATACGGCAACACTTCAACCGGAAACGCACGCTCCGCGAGCACCAGAAGCCGCTCAAACGCCTTCAGGGTCCGATCCGATTCGGTGACCAGAAGCCCCCGGACCGCGAGGTTCTCCGCACCCGAAGACATGACACTGGTGATGACCTGCAGGTCAACTGCCAACTCAGAGAGGGCTATCCGACTCTCCTTTGCGACAAGGTAGACTTCGTCCGCGTAGGGGAGCATCTCGTGCGCAACTTCTTTGCCTGCAGGAACATCCAGTAGCACCATGGAGTCGGGCATCTGGTCCCGGTAGCGCTCCACCTCATGCCCCCCACAGAGGGCCAGCCTGAGGCCGGGGCGCACCTCCACGGGTTCCCCGGTAAGACCACCGCAACCGAAGGCCTCACCCATGGGCCAACCGTCATCCACATGGATGACTCCGGTAGCGATGCCGGCATCTGCGAACAGGGTTGCCAGATTTGCCACCGCCGTGGTCTTGCCGATCCGGGGTCTTCCCCCGTAAAACGCCACTGTTCGAACCACCTCAGGTCCGCTCCCCGTTGTGAGCCAAGTGTTTCACGTGGAACATTGTTCAGATTAGAGATGGCACCACACCCTGTCCACCTGCTCCGACTGGCAACCGAAGGTTTCCGAGTCCTCGGCCGCCTTCGGTCCGTGTGGGCCCTGGCTGCGGCAGGCCTGTTGTTGACCGTCATCGCTTTGTGGGCGCCGCTCCCGCTCAAGGAACCCGGGATCTACAGCCTTGGCTCCATTGCCGTCATCGATCAAACCCTGATCATCTTGCTGGTCGGCGTCCACGTGGTACACGTCCGGCCCGCCAGACCGAGGGCTTGGTGGCCTGTTTCCCCGGAAATCGCGGTCGCCGGACGAGCGCTCGGGATGATCGCCTTCGTTGGTGTCTTCTGTGGTGGCCTCGTCCTTATTCAGTACCTCGTAGTCGCAGCAGCCGGGGACCTGGAGACCCGGGCCTTCTTGAGTGGTCACGGTGACCCCACAGACCAACGGTACCTGGCTCTCTGGGTGCTGCTTGTGGCCTACGGTGCCATCTTGCTCGCCTGGGGACAGACGTTGCGCTACGTGCTGCCGCCAGGCACAACACTCATCAGCTTGTTGGTGCTCGCGTTCTCAGGCTATTTCCTCCATCGACTCGCCGGAGAGCACAGTGGGTTGGAGGCCCTGGTCTTTCTGTTGCCAGACCTCGCTGCAACGGCACCAGCCAACGCCACGACAAGCAGTGCTGATTTGTTACGGATTGCCCTATATTCGGCGGTGCACTCCGTATCAGCGTGGATGTTCGGAGCCATCCTCCTCAGGCTGCGGATGGAACGGGGGACGCCCGTTGAATCAGAGGGGCGAGGCGCTTAGGATCGGGGTCACTCACGGCGCAACGCAACCGCGCGCAACCCACACGGAACAAAGGCTTTACATCATTGCGATACGGCATCCTCGGCGATATTCACGGTAACCTGGAAGCCCTCGATGTCGCCATCGCGGGCCTCGAGGCCCGCGGCGTGGATCGATATCTGCAAATGGGCGACATCGTCGGCTACGGCGCTGACCCGGGCCCCTGCATCGCTCGTATCCGGGAGATCAACGCCACGGTGGTAGCGGGCAACCACGACTGGGCGGTCGTCGGCAAGCTGGACACGTCGTTCTTCAACGTCTACGCCCGCGAAGCCGTGGAGTGGACCAGAGATCGTCTCACTCGCGAGGAGACCAGGTATCTGGAATCGCTTCCGCTCGTCGAAGTGCTCGAAGACGAGGTCACCCTCGTCCACGCCACCCTCGATCAACCCGAGGTCTTCGACTACATCCAGACGTACTACGACGCCCATCGATCCTTGAAGGCCCTGCAAACCCCTGTCTGTTTCATGGGGCACTCCCATGTGCCCATGGCGTTCCTTCAGCGAGACGCCATCGTCCACACCAATCAGGAGCAACTGGACCTCACGGACGTCGATCGCGCGTTGTTGAACGTCGGCAGTGTCGGTCAGCCGCGCGACGAGAACCCGAAGACGGCGTACGCCCTGTACGACGCCGAGGCTGGTCAGTACACCCTCTACCGCGACGCCTACGAACCAGAGACGACCAGCCGCAAGATCCGGCAGGCTGGACTACCCGCTCTGCTGGGGGAGCGCCTCCTACACGGCCGCTGATCGAGCCTCTACTCGCCTGAGCTGCCGGCCTCCGCCCGCTCCGCCAAGCAGACGACCTCCGCTCGAGAAGAGTGTCCCGCGATCTCCAACAGGCCCACCGTCAGAGGTTGCTTGCCGCGACGCACACCGGCGGAGCCCGGACTGAAGAACAGACGGTTCTCGATCCGGCTGTTGAACGACTCTCCGTTGGCTCCAAACAACACGACCTGCGGGTCGAGCTTCTTGATGAGCTTCTCGGTCGCCTTCGGGATGTTCATGGGGTTACCGATACGGTGAGCGACCAGGACCCCAACATCCAACCACTTCTTGAACAGAGTGCGCTCAAACGGATAGACCTCAGGCGAATCCGAACGGCCGATCACCCCGGTCACCGGAGCGAACGCGGACAGCTCCGTGAGGACGTGCGAGTCGCCAATGTTGCCGCAATGAAGGATGTAATCGACGTCCGTAAACACGCTCGCGACATCATCTACCGACACCCCTGGGGTGTCACCGATCACTCCGATCAACATGTCGTCTGCTCCTCCGTTCGCACAAGCATCACCGGGCCAGGTAGGACAGCTCTTTCCGCAGCGGGCGGTCTGTCTCGCCGAGCCCGCTCTCAAAGAGAAGCTTCAGGTCTTCCAGCGGTTCCCGGTCACCGGAGAAGAGGATCTCACGAGACCCGACGCCCTTTCCGACCGTCATCAAGACCTGGAGTATGGAGCCGGCGTAGCACTCTGAGTCGCCGACCTTCATGCGCACTGGCGTCCCGTAGTTCTCGACGATGCGCGCGATCAAGGCTACGGGCCGAGCGTGCAACGAGACTCCTTCCGGCAACGAACACGCGATCGTCGTCTGCAGGGTGTAGCGGTCAAGGAGTCGTTGAGCGCACGGCGCGGTTGAGCTCATGTAGCTGTGCACGGAGTTGAGGCAGTAGTTCAGGATGCGGTCGAGCACCAGGTCCTTGTCCACCAGCTCCGCGACCCTGTCCTTCGTCTTCTCACAACGGACGTCGTTCTCGTGCCGCTCATAGAAGTGGACGAGTTCGACCATGACCTCCAGCACATGCAACCCCGCGACGACATGTGCCCGGAAGGCGGGGAGGTCCTCGTCGGTCTTCTCCACCGACGTCCCTCGTATGTAGGTGTCGTATCGGGAGAGGACGTTGTGGATGCGCGTGGTGAAGAAGCGAACCTCTTGTTCATCGCTCACCTGCAAGACGAACTCGCGCATCTCGCTCGGGTCAGCCCAGGTTCGCAGCTCGCTTTGACGATCCAACACCTCTTTGTGAGCGAGGAACTTGCCGGTGATCTCCGCGATCCAGCGCTCTGGATTGGGAACAGTCGCCGCATCCAACGTGTTCGGCAACATGCTCGCAGGCGAGCCGTCGCCTTCGCTCTCCGCATCAAGACTCGGCTGGGCCGATTCCCCGGCCAGGCGCGAGGCCTCACGGAGGGCCTCCTGCAACAGCAGGGACGCGGACCTGTTGATGAACTCCAGGGTACGTTGCGTCTCCTCCTTGAAGCGAACCTCCTGACCCAGCGGAGCAGGCAGGTCCACACCCAGTCGGGTCATCAGGTGGGAGAGGTGCCGGCCCAGTTTGGCGAAGCCTCGCACGCACGCCGCGTACTCCGCGAGGGACGCGTAAGTGGCGTTGCTCCGTGCACCATGATCGTCAAGAAAGGAGACGAACTCGTCTGTTGCCGAGTGCGCCAGGGCGAACGCCCGCCGCCCCTTCTCACCACCTTCGGCCGCACGCTCCGCCAAGCCCTGGATCGCACGGAAGTGCATCAGGCGCTGAGCCAGAAGAGGTTTGAATTCCGCTTCCTGGAGCACGGTCCCCGGAGGGCTGGCTGGGGCTTCGGGTTCGACTTCGGCCAAGGTGATCACCGATCGGAGGGGCGCCGCGGAGGGCCGGGGACAGGCGGCCTGGTCACCTGGACGGCTCCTCTTTGGACCCCCTTGGACCGAACACCCCAAGACCGCACTATAGCCAGCAAGCATCGTCTGGGCAATGACCATGTGCCGTCTCAGCCCTCAGGAGCCTCGCACAAGATGCGGCATCCAATCAGGTTATGAACCAACTCCCGGTCTCGACGGCTGTCTTCGCGCTGAACCTGGCCGTCTACGGGCTCGTAACCCGAGCTTGTGGGGCGGCCACCCCGTCGCTCCCTGCCTACGTCTGTGCCGCCGCAGCCCTGGCCCTGTTCCGACACGACCTGGTCCTGCGCTGGCGCCGACCCTCCGTCCTGGTGTTCGGCTGCGCCCTCTGCAGCTTGCTGGCCGCGGTCTCGACCCACCTCTCGTACCTGTGGCTCGATTCGGCAGAAGGCGGCCAGTGGGCCCCGATAGCCGTCTGGATTCTCCCGTGGCCAGCTCACGCGATCATCTGGATCGGGTGCAAGCTCTTGCCAAGAAAGGCTCTGGCCTTGCCTCCCCGGGGCGCGTGGAGCGCTCAGGCCCGTCTCGCCCTCGCCAGGACCCCCTGTCCGTGGAGAACCGCGAGGCCTGGCGAGGGCGCCCCCGTCGGGGCCCTGCCCTCGGGGTGTCTGGCGCGCCTCGACGCCCACCTCATTACGCCCGGGCGACCGGTACCCCTTCACCCAGAGGGGCCAGCGGAGGGAATGGGAAGAGCGGTGAAGACCGCCCTCGACCTGCTCCTGATCGGCCTGTTCGGACCCGTGGCCCTGACCGTGATCCTGCTCCTCGTGCCGGTCCTGTGGTGGCGGCAGGGGCGCCCGCTGTTCTACCGGCAAACAAGGGTATCGCTGGGGTCCAAGCCATTTTTTATCAGTAAGTTGCGCACCATGACGCTGGACGCCGAGGCTTCCGGAGAGCCCGTCTGGCCGCTAGACAACGACCCACGGATCACCCCTGTGGGCCGCCTCTTGCGCCGATACTGGATGGATGAGCTCCCACAGCTCTGGGACGTGCTCAGGGGGCCCCTGTCGTTGGTCGGCCCCAGGCCCGAACGACCCTTCTTTGTTCAAGAATTCGCCCGCCGACTGCCGAACTACCACCTACGTCATCAGGTCAAGGCAGGGATCACCGGCCTGGCTCAGGTCACCGGGTTCGTCGGGGATACAGCGATCGATCGCCGCCTCCACGCGGACCTCCGGTACCTCCGGCGCTGGACCCCTCTCAACGACCTGAAGATCCTGGTGGGAACCGTGAGCAAGGCCGCAAGGCGACCCCCGATCAGCTCCAAGTAGCTGTCTAGTTGGGGGTTATGGGGTGGAGGGAATCCGATCGCAGCTGAAGCAACCCTCAACATCTATCTGAAGCAGATCAACTCCGTGGATCTCCTCAGCGCCGAAGGTGAGAAAGACCTGGCCTCTCTGGTTCAGAGCGGCGACCACGAAGCCCGGGAGCAGATGATCCGGGCGAACCTGCGACTCGTGGTCAGCATCGCCAAGAACTACGTCAACCGTGGCCTCGGCTTCATGGACCTCATTGAAGAGGGCAACATGGGGCTGCTGAAGGCCGTAGAGAAGTTCGACCCGGAGGCTGGATGCCGGTTCTCCACCTACGCCACGTGGTGGATCAAACAGTCCATCCGCCGATCGCTCATCAACAGCGTGAAGACCGTCCGGATACCGTCCTACATGGTCGAGTTGATCGGACGGCTGCGCACGGCCCAACTCCAGTTGACAGACAAGCTCGAACGAACCCCGACGACGGGAGAGTTGGCCGAAGCCATGGAGCTGCCCCCGGAGAACATCTCCGCCATCAAGCGGGCCATCGCCACGAACCAGGGCATCACCCAACCCATTCCCCTGGAAGGGGATGACGGGACCAATGACCTCGTCAAGGACACGATGCCGAACCCGGCGGAGGTCATCCTCGAGCGGAATCAGATCGAGCGGCTGCGCGATCTCCTCGACGACATGAGCGACCGAGAGGCCTCTATCCTCAAGCTCCGTTATGGTCTGGGTGACGAGCCCCCGATGACGCTGAAGGATATCGGCAAACGGGTGGGCCTCACCCGTGAACGGGTGCGGCAGCTGGAGCAGGAGGCGCTGCGGCGCCTCAACAAGATCCTCTATTGAGGCATCTAACAGGGCTGTCACATCTGACTCTCAGCCCTCGGTGCGACAACTGTCCCCCACAAGACCTGCCGGACCCAGCACCTATGGTTTCCGTTGGTAATCCCTGTGCTCGATGAAGATAGGGCCGTCAGTATCCCCCACGAACCACCAGGGACAGATGTCTCTGTCTCGGGGATTCAAGAATGGAACGAGCAGAGATACACGGGTTATCCTCACTCCGGACGGGACCTTCGGGACCTCCGTTGGATCTCTTAAGCCACTTCCAAGAAGAGCCTTATGGTCGACCCGCAGCACTTGTCCCCAAAGCTGCCGGGGCGCATGAATATGAAGATGAGGTTTTATATCAAAGAGAATGTCTTCTCTGAGAGCTCGGGAGCAGTGCTAACTTGCCCTGCCAATGGACGCTCCTCGCTCCCTGTACGTCCACATCCCGTACTGCCAGCGCAAGTGCCCCTACTGCGCCTTCAACTCCTACTCGGGGCGCGGTGACGACGAGGTCCAAGCCTACGTCGACGCCTTGCTCCTGGAGCTCGCCAGCGTTGAGCCAGGGCGCGATCTCGAGACCGTCTACATCGGCGGCGGCACCCCCACGGCATTGCCACCCGCTCAACTGAAGAGGGTGCTGGGCGCCATCCGCAACCTCGGCAAGCCACGGGAATGGACAATGGAAGCCAACCCCGGTTCGGTCCTGCCCGGACACCTCGAGGTGCTGGGCGCAGCTGGGGTCAATCGGGTCAGCATGGGCGTGCAGAGCATGCGCCCGGAAGGCCTGAAGCAGATGGGGAGAAGCCACACGGCAGCGGACGTGGAGGACACGGTTGCGGCCCTCCGAGACCACGGCGTGTCCAACGTCAATCTCGATCTCATCTATGGGCAGCCAGGCCAGGGCATAGGGGAGTTCATGGACGACGTGGAACGAGTCCTTTCCTTGAATCCCGACCACCTGTCCTTGTACGCCTTGCAGTTCGAGGAGGGGACGCCGTTCACGCGAGCCCGTGACGCTGGTCGGATGGACGAGGCTTCGGAAGAGCTCGTCATGGGTCAGTTCCGTGCGGCGTCCGAGAGGCTCGCGCGCGCTGGCTTCCGGCTCTACGAGATCTCCAACTTCGCACGTCCCGGTCGCGAGTCTCTGCACAACGTCAACTACTGGCGCAACCTGCCCTACTTCGGAGTCGGCGCCGGTGCGTGGGCGTGTGTCGGTGGTTACCGCATGTTCAACGAGGAAGACCCGGTGGCTTACACCAGGCGCATGAACACGGACGGTGAGGCGAGGGTGTCTTCCGAGCGCCTGGGGAACTTCGAGACCTACGTGGAGACGCTCGCCGCAGGATTGCGGACCGCGGAGGGGGTGGATCTCGAGGTCTTGAAAACACGAACAGGTCTCGACGCCAGAGCGCTTCACGGTGATCATCTTGAGTCGATGCGCGACGCAGGCTTCGCAAAGGAAGAGGGGGGCCGCCTGACTCTCACCATGCAAGGGATGTGGTTGCTTGATTCCATCATGGAGCCCTTCACTCATCAGCGGTCCATGAACGCACGAACATGATCATCCTCATCGACAACTACGATTCCTTCACCTTCAACCTGGCGCATGTCCTCCGCGACCGAGGGGAAGAGGTGAGGACATTTCGATGTGACGAGATCACTGTGGATGAGGTCCTTGCGCAATCACCGCGGAGGATCGTGCTCTCTCCAGGTCCTGGTCGACCAGGAGATCGAGGAATCGGTGTAGAGCTCGTGCAAGCAGCCATGGGCGTCGTCCCTTTGTTGGGAGTCTGTCTTGGCCACCAGGAGATCGCGGTGGCGCTGGGCGGTCGCGTGGTCAGCGCGCCGGCGCTCGTGCACGGGAAGACCAGCCTCGTTCTGCACGACGGTCACGGAGTGTTCGCCGGGGTCCCGAACCCGCTGCACGCCATGCGCTATCACTCTCTGGTTGTGGAGGAGGCGTCGCTTCCCCGCGAGCTTGAAGTGTCAGCTCGACTCGAAGACGGGACCGTCATGGGGCTCCGCCACCGGTCGTTGCCTGTCGTCGGCCTGCAGTTTCATCCGGAGTCGTTTCTGACCCCGTCCGGCCCGACGTGCGTGAGCGCGTTTCTCGAACAGACAGAGGTGACCGTGTGAGCACGTTCGGCGATCGGACCATCGAGCGGTGTCGACAGGTGGGAAACCCCATCTGCCTCGGACTGGACCCGCGAGTCGAGTTGACCCCAGAGGGAACCGAAGGCGACCCCGTTGTCGCCATCCGGAACTTCTGTACGGAGATCATCGATCTCGTGGCGAACAAGGTGGCCGCGGTGAAGCCGCAGGCGGCGTTCTTCGAGGCCTGGGGGTCCCGTGGGTTCGCTGCGTTCGAAGAGGTCTGCCGGCATGCGCGCGAGCGTGGCTTGCTGGTGGTGGCGGATGTCAAGCGTGGGGACATCGGGACGACCGCTGAAGCGTACGCCAAGGCGTTCCTTGCGGCCCGAGGACCTGCCTGTGCCCTCGCCGATGCGGTCACCGTCAACGGGTTCTTGGGTAGCGACGGCGTCAAGCCGTTCATCGCCACCGGGTCCGATCAAGCCGCTGGTGTCTTCATCCTGGTGAAGACCTCCAATCCTTCATCGGGAGAGCTTCAGGATCTGCGTCTCGAAGATGGGCGCACGGTCAGCGAACACATGGCGTCGTTGGTCCGCGAATGGAATCAACCTCTCGGGGACAGCGGCTACGGACCCGTGGGTGCGGTGGTGGGTGCGACCTATCCAGGTCATCTGGCGAGCCTCCGTGAGCAGCTCCCGGGGTCTATCCTGTTGTTGCCGGGTTATGGAGCTCAAGGGGCCGGCGCGGAGGACATCGCCGCCGGATTCGACGCCAACGGTGAAGGCGCTCTCGTCAGCGCCAGCCGTTCGTTGACCTACCCGTGGTCGAAGGAAGGGGAGGTCCCCGTGAACTGGCAGGAGCGGGTCCTCGCCGCCGTCGCGGAGATGTCGTCCGATCTTGCCGGCCTCAAGAACTGAGATGGGTGGCGATGGTGTGAACCAGGCGTGGTACGAGGTCGCCTTCGGCGAGCTCTACCCGATCCTCTATTCCCATCGCGACGACACGTCTGCTCGGAAGGAAGTGGAGTTTGCCATCAAGGAGTTCCGCATCGGGCCAGACGCGAGGGTCCTGGATCTCGCCTGTGGAGCCGGGCGCCACCAGCGAGCGCTCGGACCTCGTTGTGCCTGGGTCGTAGGGTTGGACTTGTCCGGACCCCTGTTGCGGGAGAACAAGAACTCCGGCGAAGCCCGTCTCGTCCGCGCGGACATGCGAGCTCTGCCTTTTGCGGATGGCAGCTTCGACGTGGTGACGAGCTTCTTCACCTCGTTTGGGTACTTTGATTCGGACTCTGACGACCTCAGGGTCCTCGCCGGTGTCCACCGCGTGTTGCGCCCCGGAGGTGGTTACCTGCTCGACTACCTCTATGCTCCTCGCGTCGCCGAGAACCTGGTCCGGTCTTCCGACCGCCTGGTCGCAGGACACCGTCTGAGAGAAGAGCGGAGGATCGACGAAGGACGGGTCAAGAAGCGCGTGAACATCCTCCCGCCAGAAGGTGGTCAACCGGTCGTTTACGAAGAGTCCGTCCGGTTGTACGAGCCGGACGACTTGAGAGAGATGGCTGAACGAAGTGGTTTCATAGTCAACCGAACCTACGGCAGCCTGGATGGGGAGCCCCTGGGTGTCGGTGAGCGATGTGTCTTGAGTCTGGAGAGGCCTCGATGAAGGTGGCGACCCTCCAGTCTCCGGCAACAGCACGGAGCCAGACCATCGACACCCTGCTGCGCTCACAGGATCCAAGGCTGCCCGCGGACCTGTTCCCCGCGGCGGCTGGACTTGATGGCCTGATGAACGTCGTCGCGGCAGCCCCGTCCCCGGTCGCCGACCGCTCGCGCGTGAGCTCGGCGTTGGTCCGCTACAACGAAGAGCTGGGCAACCCTGAAGGGGCCGAGGTCGCCCGCAAGCTGGAGGACCCGCGATCCGTTGTGATCATCACGGGCCAGCAACCATGGCTCTACGGTGGACCGCTCATGGTCTTCGCGAAGATCGCGGGGGCGTGCGCGTTGGCGCGCATCGTGGAAGAGCGCGCTGGGGTGCCCGTCATACCGGTGTTCTGGAATCACTCCGAAGACCACGACCTTGATGAGGTCAACCGGTTCTATTCGAGGCAGGAGTCGGAGACGCGGCTCGAGCGGCTCGACCTGGCCGACTCACAGGGCCAGCCCTTGGAGCGGGTGGTCCTCTCCCAGGCCCAGGTCGAGGTCGCGGCGTCCTGGGTCCCCGACCGGTTGGCGGAGCTGAGGCCCGTGGCGGGGGAGTCGCTGCCTCGGTGGGCATCCCGTGTCGTTCGGCTGCTGTTGCCGGAGCGAGCGGTCGCGCATGTGGAGCCGGCGGTCTTGCGGCCGCTCCTCGGCGAGTTCTTCGGTACGACCCTGGAGCGGGAGGAGCGTCTACGAGAGAGGGTGCGAACCAGCACGGCTTCGGTGGTGGCTGCGGGGTTCGCTCCCCAGGTCGATGTGGAGGCATCGTCGCTGCTGTTCTGCCTGCAGAAGAGCGGTCGCGTGGCGCTGGATGCGAAGGGGTCTTCTGAAGAAGCGGCTCGTGCGCGGACCGACCCGGGCCGCTTCTCCTGTGGCGTTCTCACCCGGGCCGTTGCCCAGCAATGGTTGTTGCCCGTGGTGGCGCACGTGAACGGTCCCGCTGAGAACGCGTACTTCGCGCAGATGGCCTGTCTGTTCCCGTCCTACGGGCTGCCAACACCGATGCCATGGCCCCGGCCTTCCGTCACCATCCTGGATCCGCGGAGCGCTCGCAGCGCAGGGTCCCTGGGACTTGGTCACGCAGACCTGTTGGGGGACCCGTCTGCCTGGCCGGCGCCTCCTGACCGAGGTGACCTCGGTTCGCTCTTCAGCCGTGCCAGCGGCAAGCTTGATGAGGCCCTGAATGAGCTACGGCATGCGTGTACGGACGAAGGCCTGCGGCGCTCCATAGAGGGCTTCGAGAGCAAGACACGATCCGGACTGTCTCGGCTGCAGCGAGGATTCGAGCGACAGCGGGAGCATGATGGAGACACCGGGCGTCGTACCCGCCATCGCCTGGCGGAGACGGTCCGTCCACGGGGTCGGCCGCAAGAACGGATCTTCGGACCGATGGCGCTGCTGGGTAACCGTCCGGAGCTGATTGACGGCATCCTCTCGGAGGTCGACCCGCTGAACTTCAAGCACCACGTGATCACCCTGAGCGACGAGGACTTCGCTTCATGAGACAGGACGTTCTGGCGTTTGGAGCACACCCGGACGATGTGGAGCTGACCATCGGAGGGACGGTGCTGTCCCTGCTGAATCAGGGATACGGGGTCGGCATCGTGGATATGACCCGGGGGGAGATGGGAACCCGGGGCACGCCCGAGGTCCGTGCGACGGAGGCGGCGGAGGCAGCCCGCCGCCTGGGCGTCAGCGTCAGGCGCAACCTCGGTTTGCCTGACGGGAACGTGGTGCTGAATCAGGCTTCGAGGGACGCGGTCATCCGGGTCTTGCGCGAGTATCGCCCATCGGTGGTGCTGGCACCCATCGACCGGGACCTGCACCCGGACCATGCGTGGACGGGTCGCATCGTTCGCGAGGCGGCCTTCCTGGCCGGGCTCGTCCGGTGGGATACAGGGCAGGCGCCACACCGCCCTCGCACGGTCCTCGGGTACGTGACCCACACCACGGAGGACCCGGACCTGGTGGTGGATGTCTCTGCCTTCATGAGACAGAAGAAGGAGGCCTGTCTCGCCTACGAGAGTCAGTTCCACGACCCCGACTCCGAGGCACCGGCCACCTACATTTCCAGCGCGGGGTTCTGGGACTGGTGGGAGGCTCGCGCCCGGAGCTTCGGTCATCGAATAGGCGTGGAATTCGGTGAGGGCTTCGTTCACGATGGGCCGATCCCCCTCGCTGACCCTGTCAAGCAGTTCATGGACTTCGGGTACTACCCGCAAGAGCAAGAGTGATGTCGTCGGACACCGACCTGAGAATTGGGATCATCTGCTACCCGACCTTCGGAGGTTCCGGCGCGGTGGCGGTGGATCTGGCCTCGTCTCTCGCCGATCGAGGTCACGAGGTCCATGTGATCTCATACTCGAGCCCCTTCCGCATGGCCTCCAGCGGCAAGTTGCTGTTTCACGAGGTCGCCGTCCCGGACTACCCGCTGTTCAAGTATCCGCCGTACGCCATGGCGCTGGCCAACAAGCTGGCGGAGGTCACGGCCAACCATGACCTTCAGATCCTCCATGCCCACTACGCGCTCCCGCACAGCATGGCGGCGCATCTTGCACGGGAGATCGCCGGCGGCGACACCGCCGTGGTCACGACCTTGCACGGGACCGACATCACCCTGGTGGGCTCGGACCCGTCCTACCGCCTGAGCACCGCGTTCGCGCTGCGCAAGAGCGACGCCATCACCTCGGTCTCCAGCTACCTCCGCGAAGAGACCGTAAGAGGCATCTGCGACGCGTGTGAGATCGAGGTCATCCCCAACTTCGTTGACCCGGTGCGCTACGCTCCGGCGGATCACCAACCGCTGCGGGGCGTGTACGCGGAGCCTCACGAGCCGCTGCTCATGCACATGAGCAACTTCCGTCCCGTGAAGCGTGTCCTTGATGCGATCAGGATCTTCCATCGCGTCTACCAGGATCACGTGAGCCGGCTCGTGATGGTCGGTGATGGTCCCGAGCGCCCCGCCGCGGAACGACTCGTGCGCGACCTGGAGCTCCATCATCGGGTCACCTTCACTGGCGCCATGCCGGACGCGGCCAAGCTGCTCTCGCAGGCGGACGCCTTCCTCCTGCCCTCCGACGGAGAGTCCTTCGGGTTGGCAGCGCTGGAGGCCCTGTCGTGCGGTGTCCCGGTGGTTGGTGCGCGGGCCGGAGGTCTCCCGGAGGTCGTGACCGACGGCGAGGTCGGCATCCTCGAGCGCGTCGGGGATGTGGAGGCCATGGGCGGACGCCTGTCCGCGTTGCTTCGCGATCAGAGCGCTCGTGAGGACATGCGTCATGCGGCCCGCAGCAGGGTCGAGCGGCACTTTCGCAACGACAAGGTGGTGCCGATCTACGAAGGCCTGTATCGCCGCGTGATTGACCGCGGTCGCTGATCCTTCAGCGGGTGATCAGGCGGACGTTCGCTGCGCGAGCCGGGTGAGGTGTGCCCTGGCGGACTCGCCTACGGCCACGCCCTCGTCGTTGGTCCCGGGGATCCGGTAACGGGTGGCGACGCTGTCCAGCATGGTGGCGGACGCCTCCGCGAAGGCGTCGAACACACCCTCGCCCGAGATCGCCGATGTGGCGAACCAGGGTACGTTCCGGTGGTTCAACTGGGAGTCCAGCTCATCAGTGGAAGTCAGGTCGCCGAGGTCCCGCTTGTTGTACTGCATGACCAGCGGGATGGTCTCGAAGTCGAGCCCGTTCGCGGCCAGGTTGGAGGCCAGGTTCGCGACGCTGTCGATGTTCTCCTGGAGCCGGTCCGCCTGTGAGTCGGCCACGAACACGACCGCGTCCGCACCCATGAGCACGTACTTCCGGGTGAGGTTGTATTTCACCTGCCCGGGGACGGTGAAGCCCTGGATCTTGATCTTGTACCCGCCGACGATGCCGAGATCGATGGGGAGGAAATCGAAGAACAAGGTGCGCTCTTCGTCCGTCTTCAGAGACACCAACTTGACCCGACGTTCCGGATCGAGGACACGATGAATGTCCATCAGGCTGGTTGTCTTGCCACCCAGGCCAGGACCGTAGTAGACGATCTTGGTCGTGATGGTCTTGTCGCGCGTGTTGACGATGCTCATCCCTTGACCCGATCAACCCCTGAGCGGATCCCCCTCGCCCTTCGAGCGTGATCCCTACTGACAGTCTTTCGGCACCGGGGGGGCGGTAGCTTGATCTCCTCGCGGGATAAGATGTCCTCGTGGACCGGATCTACCTGGATTACAACGCCACGGCCCCCACGGACCCGCGGGTGCTGGAGGCCATGCTCCCTCACCTGAAGGGGCTCCAGGGGAACCCCAGCAGCCCCTATGGTGAGGGTCGGGCTGCCCGCAGGGCCGTGGAGGACGCCCGGGAGCAGGTGGCAGCTCTCGTCGGCGGGGACCCGCGGGAGATCATCTTCACCAGCGGCGCCACGGAGGCGAACAACCTGGCGCTGCGGGGGCTGGCTTCCAGCCCCCGCCCCATCGCGGTCTCCGCTGTGGAGCATCCCTCGGTCCTGGGCTGTGCGGAGGCCCTGGCCAGGGCTGGCTGCGAGGTGACCACCCTGCCCGTGGACGGGGAGGGGGTCGTGGACCTGGCTGGTGTGGACCGAGCCCTGGAGGGCGGGGTCCAGGTCATGGCGGTCATGGCGGCCAACAACGAAGTCGGTTCTGTCCAGCCCTGGTCCGAGATAGCCGAGCGATGCCGATCCGCCGGTTGTGCCCTGCACGTGGATGCGGTCCAGATTCCGGGGAAGCGGCCCCTGGCGGTGCCCGATCCGGGGCGAGGCACCGTCAGTCTGTCAGCCCACAAGATGGGCGGTCCAAAGGGGATCGGTGCGTTGTGGGTGCGCACGGACACACAATTGCAGGCTCAACTGGTCGGAGGCGGCCAGGAGCGATTGCGACGGGCCGGGACAGAGAACGTCGCGGCCACTGTAGGGTTCGGGGCCGCGGCCCAGTTGGCGATGGAGGAGTTGGATGCGCGAATCGCGGCGACGAAGGAGAACGCTGCGAGCCTCCTGACGGCATTGCGCTCGTCGATCCCCCATTGCGTGCTGAACGGCCCCCCGGAAGACGACCGCCGACTACCCGGGACCCTGAATCTCCGAATTCCGGGCGTCGCCGGGGAGTCGCTCATGCTCGGGTGTGACCTGGCGGGGGTGGCACTCAGTCTGGGCAGCGCCTGCAGCAGCGGCTCGGTGGAGCCCAGTCACGTGTTGGCGGCCATGGGTGTCGACAAGGTGGAGAACCTCCAGAGCGTTCGCATCTCTGTCGGTTGGACACCAGCACAGGACGAGATGTTGGAAGCAGCTCGCCGCATCATCCATGTCGTGAATCGCAACCGCAAGCACGCGTGAGGGTTGCGGCGCAGACCGCAGCGCACGTGCCCGTTCCCGCGCGATTTAACTTGGTCTAAGTTCTGCTTGTGTTTCACCTTATGGCCTATTGTGCCGACCTCTTCGTGGTGCATCAAGTGTGGTCGGCGTCGTCCGATCGGTGCTCGTTGCGATGAAATGAAAAACGCGCCGACGTGCCGGGCATCGGGCGCGCGTTGGTGTCGGCGACCACAAACGCAAACCTCCGATGGACTAAGTCACCTCCGACGAATCTGTTTGGAGCGTCCGTGGGAAACGTGTTCTGAACAGGATGGACGAGTGGTGCGCGCGACACCAGAATTCCATCTTCCTGGGTGGCGGTCAGTTCTCGAAGCATGAGTTCGTGGGATCGTCATTTCGTTGTTCGTGCTCGCGCGCGTTCTCGTCATAACCGATGGGTTTGTTGAAGCAGTTCGCCCTCACCGGGCGAATCATGGGGGCTTCGATGACACGGCAGCAAGCCGCTGTTTCGTACTGGCAAGGGGTTCTCTCTCGCATCCGTGGCCGCGTCACGGAGCAGCAGTTCGACACTTGGTTCAAGGCGGTCGAGCCTTCTGCCTGCTCGGATGAGGTCCTCGAGTTGAGCGTCCCCAATACGTTCTCTCGGGAGTGGCTGCGAAAGAAGTACGGAGACATCATCCTGGGCGCCGCTGCTGCGGCGAACGGGGGGCGACGTCCCGCGCTTCGGATCACGGTCAGAGAGGGGGAGGCCTCGGGCGATGGGGTCGCGGTGATGACCGCGCTGGAGGAGTCGGGGGGCGACACTTCGAGCCATGAGGGGGAATCCGCCGCCATCCCGCAAGAGGTCCGCGACATGGAGACCCGATCCCACCCAGGATCTGTCAACTCCGCTTCAGACAAGGATGCGGCTGGACTGAATCCCAACTACACCTTCACATCGTTCGTCTCCGGGGCCGGCAACCGGCTCGCCGGAGCAGCGGCTATGGCCGTCGCTGAAAAGGACTTACGCGTCTACAACCCGCTCTTCATCCACGGCGGGGTGGGCCTCGGCAAGAGCCACCTGTTGCAGGCGATCTGCGCCGCCTGGCGCGCCCGTCGGCCGCAGGCCCGTGTCCTCTACGTCAGCTGCGAGCAGTTCATCAACCAGTTCATCGCCGCGGTGGAGAAGGGGGACCTGGACGGGTTTCGCAGACGATACCGGGAGCTTGACCTGCTGGCGGTGGACGACATCCAGTTCCTGGCCAACAAGGAGCGGACCCAGGAGGAGTTCTTCCACACCTTCAACTGGTTGCACCAGCGACAGAGCCAGGTCGTCCTCTCTGCCGACATGGAGCCCCGTGCTCTTGCCGGGCTCACGGACCGCCTGATTTCCCGTTTTCGATGGGGGATGGTCTGCGAATTGGAGCGCCTCGGCTACGACACCCGGCTGGACATCGTCCGGCGTCGGGCTGACATGATCGGCGTCGCCATGCCCGACGACGTCTGCGCCCTGGTGGCTGAGAGCGTCCGCACCAACGTCCGCGAACTGGAGGGGGCCGTGACCCGTGTGATCGGCTTAGCCCACCTGTCCGGCCGCCCCCTGGACCAGGCTCTGACCCGGGAGGCGCTCAAGGACACGGTGGTGGAGCGTCGCCGTCGTGTCACCATCGACCACATCGCCCGCGCGGTGACGCGCCACTATGACGTCAAGCTGGCGGAGCTGCAGAGCAAGCGTCGAACCCAGGCCATCGCCCTGCCCCGCCAGGTCTGCATGTATCTCGCGAGGCGGCTCACCGGTCACTCCCTGGAGGAGGTCGGCGGGTTCTTCGGAGGCCGGGACCACTCCACCGTGCTCTACGGCGTGGAGCGGATCGGGGTGCGAATGCGGGATGACGAGGATCTGCGGGAGACCGTCGAGCAGCTGGCTCAGGACGCGGTGTCCGTGGCCGGATCCTGAGGCTCCAAGCCCTTCTGGGGAAAGTGGTTTAGGAACCTCGCAATCGCTCTCTCCGACCTACCGAAGGGGGCCCCGTGGTGCTAAGATCCTGCTTGTTTCAGGGGAGGTCCGCTCAATGAAGTTCCGCGGGAAAAGGCAGAGCCTTCTGGAGGCTCTCACTATCGTCGGGTCCGTCGTCGCGCCCCGCTCAATCAAGCCGATCCTGCAGAACCTGCGCCTCGTGGTGGACCCGTCAGGGGCCACCCTCCTGGCCACCGATCTGGAGGTGGCCATCCGCTATCACGTGGACCTGGTGGAGGTGGAGGAGGGCGGCGACGTTCTCCTGCCCGTGCAGCGGTTGCTGGGGATCTTCCGTGAGGCTGATGGGGAAGAGGTGACCTTCGCGTCTGACGATCGGGCCCTCCGCATCAGCTGCGGCCATGGGTCGTTCAAGGTGCTCGGGGAAGACCCGGAGGAATTCCCGGTGATCCCCACCTTCGACGACGACAAGGCGTTCGTCCTCGAGACCGATCCCTTCCGTGTCCTGATCCGCAAGACCACCTTCGCCACCTCTCGGGAGAAGACCCGGTACGCCTTCAACGGCGTGCGCTTCGAGGTGGAAGGGGATACGGCCCGGATGGTGGCCACTGATGGCAAGCGTATGGCGGTGAAGTCCGTGGGTATCGACAACCCTCAGGAGATCACCGCGGGCCACATCATTCCCACGAAGGGCCTTCAGACCTTCGACAAGGTGCTCGCGGAGGCGGACGAACAGGTGAGGATCAACCTGGAAGACCGCCAGGTGATGATCCGCGCCGGCGCCGCGGAGGTCTCCTCCCGTCTGGTGGAGGGGGCCTTCCCCCGCTACGACGCGGTGATCCCGAGCAACACGGTGTTCAGCGCCGAGTTCGAGAAGGTGGCGTTGCTGTCTGCCCTCAAGCAGGCCGCGACCCTGACCAATGACGAGAGCCGGTCGGTTCGCCTGTCCTTCACGGACGACAAGCTGATCCTGACCTCTCGGGCCATGGATGTGGGTGAAGCTCGGGTGGAGCTCGAGGCGGAGGGGTCCGGCGAGGACATCGAGGTGGCCTTCAACCCGGATTTCCTGATCGAGGGCATCAAGGTCATGGACGCGGAGCGGATCACGATCTCCGTCTCTGGAAAGGACACCCCTGCCCGCATCGACGGAGAAGAGAACTTCATCTACGTCGCCATGCCGGTCACCCTCAGGTCCGGGTGAGCGGGGGTGTAAGGCTCCAGGAATCAGGGTTCACCGGGCAAATGAGCACGGATGACGGAACACGGGAGCTGGGCGCCGTACTCAAGGGCCTGGTTGGTGGGCGTGGTCTCGCGCGTCAGCACCGAACCCTCGAGGATGCGCGCAAGGCCTGGGCGCGCGCCGCAGGAGACGAAGTGGCCGCTCACACCTGTGTGCGCAGCCTGACGGACGGAGTGCTCTGGATCGATGTGGACTCCGCGCCGTTGTGCCACCGGCTGGCCGCTTTCGAGAAAGACGCTCTCGTGACATCCCTGGTGGAGGCCCTCGAGGTTGCCCACGTGACAGATGTTCGATTCCGTCTCGGGGCGCTCTGACCGCGCCCCATGGGAGAGACATGACGACCCAAGACGAACCGTCTTACGACGCAACCAAGATCAAGGTGCTCGAGGGCCTGGAGGCCGTTCGCAAGCGCCCGGACATGTACATCGGCGACACCTACGAGTACGGACTTCACCATCTCGTCTACGAGGTGGTGGACAACGCCATCGACGAGGTGCAGAACGGCCACGCCTCAGACATCAGGGTCGTCCTCAACGCCGACGACTCCATCTCCGTCACAGATGACGGACGCGGCATCCCGGTCGGCATCATGGAGGGGGAGGGGCGCTCCGCGGTCGAGGTCGTCATGACCAAGCTCCACGCCGGAGGCAAGTTCGACGGCGACAACTACAAGGTGTCCGGCGGCCTCCACGGCGTCGGGGTCTCTTGTGTGTGCGCGCTCTCCGAGTGGATGGAGGTGGAGGTCTCGCGGGACGGGAAGATTCACATCATCCGGTTCGAGCAGGGCGCCACGGTTTCTCCGTTGAAGGTCCTGGGAGATACGGATCAGCGCGGGACCAAGGTGACCTTCAAGGTGGACTCCACCATCATGTCCGCCACCCGTTTCAGCGCCGAGACCCTGGTGACGCGACTTCGGGAGCTGGCGTTCCTGAACTCAGGGGCCCGCATCACGCTTCGCGATGATCGAGAGGACGGTTCCGAGCCCCAGGTGTTCCACTACCCGGAAGGGGTCAGGGACTTCGTGCGGTACCTGTCCCAGGGCAAGGACTGCGTCCACGAGGACGTCATCTACTTCGCGGCGGAACACACCGTGGAGAACCGGGGGAGCAAACCGGAGGTCTACCAGGTGGAGGTGGGGCTGCAGTACTCCACCTCCTACAGCGAGGTGGTCTACTCGTTCGCCAACACCATCAAGACCATCGAGGGAGGGACACACCTCTCGGGGTTCAAGACAGCGCTCACCTCGGCGTTCAACAACTACGCCCGTCAGGAGAAGCTGCTCAAGGACGACAAGACCCTCTCAGGTGAGGACTTCAGGGAGGGGCTCGCGGCGGTGATCTCGGTTCGGCTCCCTGACCCCAAGTTCGAGAGTCAGACCAAGATCAAGCTGGCCAACCGCGACGCCCAGACGGTCGTCCAGTCGGTGGTCTATGAACAGCTCAAGACCTTCCTCGAAGAGAACGGGAAGGTGGCCAAGAACATCATCCGCAAGGCCGTGGACGCGGCGGTGGCGCGCGAGGCCGCGCGGAAGGCTCGGGAGCTGGTGCGTCGCAAGGGGGTGCTCTCCGGCGGCGGCTTGCCCACGAAGCTCGCGGACTGCACCTCCCGTGACAAGGAGAAGTCGGAGGTGTTCCTGGTAGAGGGCGACTCCGCGGGCGGTTCTGCCAAGCAGGGCAGAGATCGCAGCTACCAGGCCATCCTGCCCCTGAAGGGAAAGATCCTCAACGTGGAGAAGGCGCGCATCGACAAGATGCTCGCTCACGACGAGATCAAGACCATCATCACGGCCCTCGGGTGCGGGATCGGCAGCGGCGACTTCGACCTGGAGAAGCTCCGTTACGGCAAGATCATCATCATGACGGACGCGGACGTGGACGGCAGTCACATCCGCACGCTCCTGCTCACGTTCTTCTACCGTCACATGCCGGCGCTCATCGACGAGGGCTTCGTCTACATCGCCCAGCCGCCCCTGTTCAGGGTCAAGAAGGGCAGCCATGAGCGCTACGTCGTCAGCGAGGACGACATGGAGCAGGAGCTGATGAAGCTCGGACTGCAGGGCACGCAGCTCAGGGTGCTGGAGCACGACGGGGTCCCTGAGCGATTGCTCTCCAGCGCGGACCTCGCGGCGGTCGTGGACATCGTCAACAGCCTCGACCAGAAGGAGGCTCAGGTGCGTCGTTCGGGGATGCCCCTGGCGGACTTCATCATGCGCTCCAGAGGGGATGACCACGCCCTGCCCCACTACCGCGCCGATCACGACGGCGAGGCGCACTACTTCAACTCCGCGGATGAATACGATGCCTGGCGAGCGGCCAGGGAGTCCGAGAGCGGGCGTCCCTTCAAGGTCTGCGAGGACAGCGCCAGCGCCGAAGAGCGGGCGGAGTCCGACGTCGTCCTCGCCGAGCTCTACGGGATGGAGGAGGTCAGTCGTCTCCTAGTGAGGTTGGCGGAGTTCGGCTTCAGCGCCAAGGACTTCGACTTCCCTTCGGACGTCGCACAGCCGGACGCTGCGGATGACTGGACCTTGCTCGTGGAGTCCGAGAAGGACAGCAGCAGGTTGCCCTGCTTGCGGGACGTGCCGGAAGTGGTGCGGCGGTTCGGGAAGAAGGGCATCGACATCCAGCGTTACAAGGGGCTGGGAGAGATGAACCCGGAGCAGCTGTGGGAGACCACGATGGACCCGGACACCAGGACCCTCCTGCGCGTGAAGCTGGACGATATCGGCGGCACGGACCAGATCTTCAGCATCCTCATGGGTACGGAGGTGGAGCCTCGCCGCGCGTTCATCGAGGACAACGCGTTGGCGGTCAAGCAGCTCGACGTCTGAGCCCCTCGGCTCCCGGTCGCAAACCCGCCGCCGGGGGCGGCTTTGTCGTCCCCGCCCATGTGCGGGCTCGGCTCACCTTGGCCGCGCCAACACGCCGATAGGCACCTGCGAAGAGGTGAGTTCGCGAGGGGCGAGCTCGTCCGCCGGCGCGCAACCCTGGTGCACGCCGCATCTGGCACAGGGTGGGTGTGAACAGATGAACGAGTCCGCGGTCCTGGAGCTTGGGTTTTCCATCACGACGGAGAGTCTGCCGACTCTCCCCGGACCAGCCCTCGAGGTCATCCGATTGACCCAGCAGGAAGAGGTCGATCTCGATCGCATCGGAGAGGCGGTCGGGAGAGATCCGCTGCTCGCGGGGCGTCTGCTCAAGCTGAGCAACTCACCGTTGTTTGGTTGTGCCCGGGAGGTCACGACCATCAACCAGGCCTTGATGGTGCTCGGTTTGAAGACCGTCAAGATGGCCGCCATCTCGTTCTCCATGGGGGCGGCCCTTGGCAGCCACGGGGGAGCGAACCCCGGCAGTGAACGAGCCCTGGCGGGTTTCTGGCGGCGGTCTGTGACGGCCGCGGTGGCCGCGCGCCAATTGGTCGCCGGCAGCTCGAGGGCGCTGGCGGACGAGGCGTTCCTCTGCGGTCTGCTTCAGGATGTCGGGTTCGCCGCCATGCTGCACTCGGGACCGACGTCCTACTCCAAGGTGGTGGAGGCGCTGGACGCCGGTCACCCGGAGCGGAGCCTCGAGCAGGAGGCGCTGGAGGGACACACGCACGCGGAGGTGAGCGCGTTCATTCTCCAGTCATGGGATCTGCCCCAGCTCCTCATCCTCCCCGTCAGGCATCATCACGATCCGGATCTGATGCCCGAGGACGCGCCGTCCGAGGCGCGTCAGCTGGTTCAGCAGCTGAACGTCGCCCACGACGTGGCCACCATCGTCACGTCCGAGGGAGAGAGCGCTCACGCGGCAAGAGAGCAGGCCCGTCGCAAGGCTGAGGAGTGGTGCGGCATGAGCTCGCAGGAGTTCGACCGCTTCCTCGACGGCCTCACGGACCACGTCCACGCCATGGCTGACGTCATGGACATCGACGTCGGCCATCACGAGGAGATGGCTCAGCGAATCCGTCAGGCTCAGGAGGACATGTTCGCCATGGCGGTGGACGCGACTCACGAGCTGGAGCGGACGCGGACCCGGGTGGAGGAGCTCAAGACCAGGGTCGAGCGTGACGCCCTGACCGGCGCGCTCAATCGAGCCGCCTTCGAGCGCCACTTTGCCGACCACTGGGACCGCCGGGCATCCCGACGAGACAGCTCCCCCCTCGCGCTCATCATGGCGGACATCGACTACTTCAAGTCCGTCAACGACAACCACGGACATCAGGCGGGGGACGAGGTGCTCCGTGAGGTGGCTCGTGCTCTCGAGCGGTCGTGCCGGGACGGGGACCTGGTCTGCCGTTATGGCGGCGAGGAATTCGTCATCGTCTTGCCCGGGTTGACCTTCGACGACTTGCGCCCCGCTGCGGAGCGGCTGCGGAGCGCGGTCGAAGCGGCGGCCATCACCACCCCGGCCGGTGGCACCCTCCGGGTGACATCATCCTTCGGCGCGGCGTGGGTGGGTTCCGTGCCACCGAACCTGTCCTCTGACCGGTTGCTGGCGCTGGCGGACAGGAACCTTTACGCCGCCAAGCACGCGGGGCGGAACAGAGCGGTCATCGCTCACTTCGCCGCGCCGGGCTCGGAGCGATCCTCGTCAGGCTTGGTCTCTCCGTCGAGGTAGTCCGGGTCCATGTAGACCTCGGTCCCCTCTGATGCAGATGATGAGCCTGCGGCGTCGGTCGGCGGGTCGGCGTCGGGTTGAGGGTCGCCACCGAACTCTGGTCCCGGTTCCCTTGACGGGTCGTCCTCGTAAAACTCGTCGTCTTCCGGATGGATCGGGGCGAGGGCTTCGTCCACCTCATCCTGGTCGTGGAACGGTGCGTGCTCCTCGGCCGGGTTGGTGGGGTGTTCTCGCCGCTCCAGCTCGTGGTCGACCTGACGGTCCGCTTCCCGCTCCATGGCGTGGACCTCGTCCTGGACGCCCTTGAGCCCTCGCTTGAACTCGACGAACCCCTTACCCAGAGAGCGGCCCACTTCGGGCAGTCGGGAGCCGAAGATCAACAGGCCGACCCCGAGGATGACGAGGATCTCGAATGGCCCCAGGGGGCCGATGAGGAGCGGTGAGAGCATCACGACCCATTCTACGAGGCTGGGAGTGTGGGTCCAACGGGCATGGTAGCTTGAGCGCGATGGCCACCGACCCAACGAGGCTCCCGGCGGCGCCTCTCCTCCTCGCAGCCGTGGTCGTGACCGGGGCGTTTGTTGTCTTTCCCTTCGGCTCCGACGCGGAGTATGTGGTTTTTGACCCGGTCTGGTACGCGGCCGGGGCTGAGCGAGGGTCTGTGGATTCCATCCTGGCCCACCACCCGTTGTTCCATCTGGCGCTGACGGGGCTCGCTCAGGGGGCGGACGCCATGGGCGTGGGCCGGCCCGGGCACGTGGCGGCGCGGCTCATGTCGGGCCTCGGGGCGGCCTGGGTCCTCCTGCTCCTCGCCGGACTCTCCGGACGGAATCGGTGGCGGGTGGGCGCCGGTCTCGGCTTGTTCCTCTTGATGGGCCGCACGTTCTTCTTCGAGGCGTTCACGGGTGAGAATGTCCTGCCGGCCATCGCCGCGGGCCTCGCCGCCCTGGTGGCGGCCATGGATGAGCGGCAGTCCTGGTTGCGGGTTGGCCTGTGGACCTACCTGGCGTTGTTGCTCCGGCAGGACAATGTGTTGTTGATTCCGGCCATCGTGCTGGCGCTGAGCTGGCGGAGCGAGCGGCCCGCCGGTGTCCGTACGGCGAGCTGGCTCGCCGCAGTGGGTGGGTTCACGCTCATCAGTTACCTGGGGATCTGGGGCGGCCTCCGCATGGCGGGGGGAGAGCAAGGGTGGTTCCAGTGGTTGTGGGGCGTGGCCAAGGACGACTACTCGACCGTGGCGAACCCCGTGCTGGCTCACCTGGGGTCATTCGGTATCGCGGTGATCGGCAAGCAGTGGGCCGCGGTGGAGCCGTGGAAACACGCCTGCGTGGGGCTCGGGGCCCTCACGCTGGTCGCCGCGTGCGGCGCCTTCTTCAGGGGGTCCGGACGCTGGGAGCGCTTCGCGTTCCTCGCCGCGATGACGGCGCTCCTGCGATTCGTGTTCTACGCCTGGTTCGAGCCCACCAACACGGAGTGGGTCCTCTTCACCTTCGTCCTGGCTGCCGCCGTGGCCGCGCAGGCCGCCCGCGGAACGCCGGCCACGCGTTCCTCTGTGCGCATCGCTGCGGGCTTGCTCTTGTCGGTGACCGCCTGCGCCACCTGGAGCGCCCACGGCGAAGACACCCTCTCCTTGCGCAGTCGTCGTTTCGAGCCGGCGGCCCGATGGATCAAGGACAACACCCGGGACGGATGGGCTCACTTCGGCTTCCAGAACCGCTCCGTCCTGGCGGTGCAGATGCAGGGAGTGGAGTGTGGTCCGCTGTGGACGGAGTTCGAGAAGGCGCGAGAGCATCTCAAGGAGGTGGCTGCGCAGGATCGGAAGCCCATGCTCGTGCTCGTAGACGTCGCCGTGCAGACCGGGATGCCCTACGACATGCGACAGCTCGAGCGCCGATGGCGAGGCCTGCAGCCCGCGGACCCGCCCCTGGCGCGGGTGCTGTGGGAGCGAGACGGGGTCTACGTCGTCGGGTTCCTGGTCCCCCAGTAGAGGCTCAGGAGCCTCTGGCGGCGGCCATCAGGGACTCCATCACCCGAGCGTTGGCGAGCCCCTCTTCCGGCGGGAGCAGCGGGGCGCCACCACCGCGGACCGCCGCAGCCAGGTCTTCGATCTCCGCCTGGAAGGTGTCCATGGGGCCGCACTGAAACGACTCGGTCCGCGCTTCGGTCTCCAGGTGCACCGTGGTGGCCTTCTCCGGGAAGGTGAGGAACGCCTCCGGGAGTCGGATGATCCCATCGGTTCCCGACAGGACGGCGCCATGTCGGAGGCCGGAGTCGAAGCCACAGGAGATCACCCCGAACCTCCCTGCGCCGTAGTCGAGGACTCCGTGCAGGCTCATGTCCACGTCGTGTGAGGCATGGAAGGCCGCCTTGGCGGTCACGCTCTCCGGCTCGTCTCCGAGGAAGAGCCGGCACCAGTTGACGCAGTAGCACCCCACGTCCATGAGTCCGCCGCCTCCCCACGAAGGGTTGAGCCGAACGTCATCCTCTCTGGTCAGATGGAAGCTGAACGAGGCCTCCACGACACGCAGCTCGCCGATGGCCCCCTCTTCCACCAGCTGCCTGGCCTTCTGGACCTGGGGGTGGTGTCGGTACATGAAGGCCTCCACCAGGTGAAGGCCCGTGCCCTTGGCGACGGCGATCATCTCTTCACATTCGGCCGCATCGCAGCCCAGTGGCTTCTCGCAGAGGACGTGCTTGCCCGCCTCCATGGCGGCGATGGCCAGCTGTTTGTGGACGCCGTTGTGGGTCGCCACGTAGACCACCTCCACGTCGTCGTCCTTGAGGAGCTCGTGGTAGTCGCCGTAGGCCTTGGCCCCGAGGGCCCTGGCTCGTTCAGGGTCGCGGCTCGCGGCCGCGACGAGGGTGGCGTTGGAGGCCCGCTCAAGGGCCGGGGCGAACCGGTTCTGGGCGATCCTGCCGACGCCCAGGACGCCAAACCTGACGGGTTCCGCTGCGCTCATGACGCGCAGGATACGCGGCTCAGCAGGCCTCGAAAACCCCGGCCGCGCCCATGCCGGTGCCGACACACATGGTGACCATGCCGAGCCGCTGGCCCGAACGGCGGAGGGCGTGGATCAACGTCGCCGTGCGGATGGCGCCGGTGGCACCGAGGGGGTGTCCCAGGGCGATGGCGCCGCCGAGTGGGTTGACCTTCGCGTGGTCGAGGCCCAGGTCTCTCATGCAGGCGATGGTCTGCGCCGCGAAGGCCTCGTTCAACTCGATGTGCTCCAGGTCATCGATGAAGATGCCCGCCTTGGCGCACGCGCGCGGCACCGCCTCCACCGGGCCGATACCCATGACCTCCGGGTCCACGCCGGCGGCTTCGAAGCTGACGAAACGAGCCAGAGGTTGAAGCTCCAGCGCTCGCATGGTGCTCTCGCCCATCAGGACCAGGGCGGCTGCGCCGTCGCTCATCTGGGAGGCGCTGCCCGCGGTGACGGTGCCGCGCGCGGCAAACACCGGCCTGAGCTTCGCGAGCTGCTCCAGGGAGGTATCCCGTCGAGGGCCCTCGTCTGCGGAGATGACCTTCTCTTTGCTCTTCACTGCGCCGTCCGGCCCGGGGACGTGACGGGTCACCGTGTAGGGGGCGGTCTCATCGACGAACGCTCCAGAGTCCAGCGCGACGCACGCCCGGCGGTGGCTCTCCAGGGCGTATGCGTCCTGGTCTTCGCGGCTGACGTCCCAGCGTTCGGCGACCCGTTCGGCGGTGATGCCCATGCCGTACGCGATGGCCAGGTGATCGTCGTCGAAGATCCCGGGGTTCAACTCCGGACGGTGTCCCATCATGGGGACCATGCTCATGCTCTCCGCCCCGGCGGCGATCATCACGTCCGACTCTCCCAGCTGGATGCGATTGGCGGCCCACGCCACCGCCTGCAGACCGGAGGCGCAGAACCGGTTGACCGTGACCCCGGGCACTTCCTGAGGCAGGCCCGCCAGCAAGAGCCCGATGCGGGCCATGTTCATTCCCTGAACCCCCTCGGGCATGGCGCAGCCCACGATCACGTCGCCGATGAGGTGTTCGTTGAGGCCAGGACAGCGGCTCACCGCTTCGCGGATGCAATGGGCCAGCAGGTCGTCCGGCCGGGTCTTGGCGAACGCGCCGCGAAACGCCCGGGTCACGGGAGTCCGCACCGCCGCCACGATGTACACGTCTTGAGCCATCAGTTCCTCAGGGGCTTGCCGGTCTTCAGCATGTGAGCGACCCGTTCACGGGTCTTCTCGGTCCCGCAGAGTTCGACGAACGCGTGCCGTTCGCGATCGAGCAGCCACTGCTCGTCGACCATGGTGCCCGGCGCCACGTCTCCGCCGCACAGCACCTCTGCGATGCGGGTGGCGCAGAGGGCGTCGTGTTCGGAAGCGAAGCCGCCTGCCTGGAGGTTGGCGATGGCCCCCTTCAGGTTTGCGAGGGCGGAGGAACCACCGACGGCCACCTGTCCGGGTAACGGGGGACGGTAGCCCGCCTCCGCCATGCCCCTCGCGGTCGCCAGGGCAGCGTGGAGCACCTCGTGGGTGTTCATCACCACCACGTCCGCTTCCCTCAGGTAACCGAGCCTCCGGCCGTCCTCGGCGCTCAGGGATACGGAGGCCTTGGCGATGTCCTGGAAGCGGGCCGCGAGGGTGGCCTGCGGGTCCGCGGTCAGGGCCGCTCGTCTGGCGGTCTCCTTCAGGCCCGAGCCTGCGGGCAGGACCCCCACTCCGATCTCCACCAGTCCGGTGTAGGTCTCCAACGACGCGACGAGGCGGTCGCAGTGCATGAGCACCTCGCATCCTCCGCCCAGAGCGACGCCGTGGGGCGCACCGATCACCGGGATGGGCGCGTGCCGGAGGCCCATGGTCATCCGCTGGAACGTGCGCACCAGCTCATCCACCTTGTCCAGCTCGCCGGCCTCCAGGACCCCGACCACCTCCGAGAGGTCCGCGCCGGCTGAGAACGGGGCCTCGTTCCTCCACAGCACGAGGCCCGTCGCCCGTCCGTTGGCCACGTCCAGGGCGTTCAGGATGCCGCCGACGGCCCTGGTCCCGAGGGTGCCCATCTTGGTGGTCACCGTGAGGATGGCGACAGAGCCGTCCAGGCTCCACAGCCGCACCCCGTCGTCCTCGTACCAGGTCTCCCCTTCGTCGTCAGAGGGTTCTCCCATGACCCGGTCCGGGAAGGGCTGGCGATCGTAGACCGGAAGGGCGGAGCGCTTCACCAGTCCGCCGTTGGCGGCGTCCCATGACCCGGCCGGAACGTGCACCGAGTCCTGCTCCATGACCCAGTCCGGGAGCGGCCAGGATGCGAGGGTCCGCCCCTCCGCAATGTCTTCCGAAATCCAGGCGGAGACACGGCCCCATCCGGCGTCCTGCCATTGTTCGAACGGACCGCGAGCCCACCCGAAGCCCCAGCGGATGGCCAGGTCCAGGTCGCGGGCGGAGTGCGCGATGTCCGCGAGATGAACCGCGGCGTAATGCCAGACATCCCGATGGATGCACCAGAGGAACTGCGCCTCGGGGTGCGATGACGAACGCAGCGCCCCCATGCGCTCCGACGCGTCCGACAGGGAGAGGAGCTCGCTCACCTCGTCCGGGAGGGACCTGGAGGAGAGGCGGTAGTTGCCGGTCTCCACGTCCACGACCTCGATACCGTCTCTGCCTTTGCGGTAGACACCGGCGCCGGCCTTCTGCCCGGTGGCGCCTTTCGACACGAGCGCCGCGATCCAGTCCGGGACGGCGTAGTAGTCGCGCCAGGGGTCGCTCTCCAGGGCCCGAGACGAGGCCTCAATGACGTGGCCCAGGGTGTCCAGCCCCACCACGTCCGCGGTCCTGAAGGTGGCGCTCTTGGGTCGGCCGATGGCCGGACCGGTGAGCGCGTCCACGGTGTCGGGGGCAAGACCCAGTCGCGCGGCGTGGTGGAACGCCACCAGCATGGAGAACACCCCGATCCGATTGGCGACGAAGTTGGGGACGTCCTTGGCCCGGATCACGCCCTTGCCCAGTCGCGACACCAGGAACGTCTCCAGTCGGTCCAGGAGCGCCTCGTCCGTGGACGTGGTCGGCGTCAACTCCACCAGGTGCATGTACCTGGGCGGATTGAAGAAGTGCAGCCCGCAGAATCGTGGCCTGAGGTCGTCCGGCAGCCCCTGCTCGAGCTCGTTCAACGGCAGGCCCGAGGTGTTGGAGGTGAGGATGGAGTCCTCGCTCAAGTGGGGGGTGATGCGGTCGTAGAGGGCCAGCTTCAGCTCCATGCGTTCGGCGATGGCCTCGATCACCAGGTCGCAGCCAGCCAGGGCCTCCATGCCCGTGTCGTAGGACCGGGGTTCGATGAGGGGGAGCGCTTCACCGGAGGCCAGGGGGGCCGGCTTCATCTTGGGGAGCCGCTTGACGGCGCCGCGTACGGCGGCGTCCGGGTCGGGGCCGTCGGAGGGCAGATCCAGCAGCAGGACAGGGATCCCCGCGTTGGCGAAGTGTGCTGCGATCTGCGCCCCCATGACACCGGCGCCGAGGACGGCGCAGCGACGCGGACGGAAGGGCGCGGTCATGTAGTCGGACCCCCTCTCGTAGACATGTTCGCGGTCTCCAGGCGCCAGGGGGCGCCGCCGAAGTCATCCTCGTCGAAGTCGTCCACGGCGATGGTCGTGGCGGTCGCCTGACGCGCCTTCTCGAGCAAAGCCTGGTCCGTCTCGTTCAGGTCCTCGCCCTTGCGGAGCCGTCGCTCCGCGGAGGCTGCGTCCACCACGCACCGGAGCGCGTACTCCACGGAGCCGGTGACGTCGTCCGGATCGTGAGACAAGTGTATGCCCCTGGTCAAGCGATCGCGCGCGGACCCGGGTTCGAGGGTCACCTGGGCCACCTTGTGCCCGAGCCGGTCCGATGGAGGCCGGTGGCGCAGGCCCAGCGGGAAGAGGAGCAGTCGGAGTGTCCACGCCAGAGGTCTGGCGGGGAGGTTCTGGACGATCCCAGAGAGCGAGGACTGGGCGTTTGCGAGGGAGCGGCGCAGGTTCCATTCCACCAACGGCAGGTCTTCCGATGGCCGCCCGTCGTCCTCGAATCGTTTGAGCACGCAGCTGGAGAGGTACAACTCCGAGAGCACGTCCGCGAACCGACCGGACAACTTCTCCTTGCGCTTGAGGGCGCCCCCGAGAGAGATGAGGGCGAACTCGGATGCGATGGCGAAGGACGCGCTGAGGCGTGTCAGTTGCCTGAACCAGCGCTGGGTTTGGGGAGCGGCTGCGGCCGGAGCGCTCGCGAAGCGACCGCCGGTCAGGTTGTGGAACAGGGTCCGGGCCACGTTGTTCAGGACGTGGCGGACGTGTCCGCAGATGGCCTGGTCCATGGTGCGTACGGCGGCCTTCCGGTCGGTGTCCGCCGCAGCCTCCATCTCCTTCAGGAGCCAGGGGTGGCACCGCATGGCTCCCTGGCCGAAGACGATCAGGGTTCGGGTCAGGATGTTGGCCCCTTCCACGGTGATACCCACCGGGATGAACTGGTAGACGTTGGCCATGTAGTTGGTCGGGCCTTCACAGATGGCGCGCCCGCCATGGATGTCCATGGCGTCGTTCACGACCGCCCGCATCCGCTCCGTACTCTCATACTTGAGCAGGGCCGAGATCACCGAGGGCTTCTCTCCCTGATCCACCGCCCAGGCGGTGATGCCGCGGGCCGCCTCCAGCAGGTAGGTCTCGCCGGCCATGGATGCGAGCTTCTCTTCCACGCCCTCGAACTTGCCGATGGGCACCTTGAACTGCCGGCGCACCCGTGCGTACGCCCCGGTGTTGCGTGTCGTGAACTTGGCCGCCGCGGTGCTGGTGGCGGGCAGGGAGATGGAGCGTCCTGCGGAGAGGCATGACATCAGCATGCGCCACCCCTGTCCGATGCGGTCCTTGCCGCCGATGACCTGCTCCATGGGGATGAACACGTCCGTTCCCCTGGTGGGGCCGTTGAGCATGGCCTGCTTGGTGACGTCGTGCCGGAGTCCCACCTCGACCCCTGGCAGCTCCGCGGGGATCAGGGCGAGGGTGATGCCGAGGCTCTCTTCTCCACCCAGCAGCCCGTCCGGATCAAGGACCCGAAAGGCCAGCCCGAGAAGCGTCGTGATGGGGGCGAGGGTGATGTAACGCTTGTCCCAGTTGACCCGGAGGCCGAGCACGTCTTCCCGTCCCTGCCAGGTCCCTCGGCAGACCACGGCGCTGTCCGGCATGGCCGCGGCGTCGGACCCGGCGACCGGTGAGGTCAGGGCGAAGGACGGGACATCGTCGCCCCGTGCGAGGCGGGGGAGGTACAGGTCCTGTTGCTCCTTGGTGCCGTAGTGGAGGAGGAGCTCCGCAGGGCCGAGGGAGTTGGGCACCATCACGGTCACCGCCGCGGAGGAGGACCTCGTGGCGATCTTCTGCACCACAGCTGAGTGTCCCTGAGCCGAGAACCCGAGACCTCCGTATGCCTTGGGGATGATCATCCCGAGGAACCCGCGGTCCTTGATGAACTCCCAGGTGTCCGGCGGCAGGCCGCGGTCACGGGTGATCTGCCAGTCGTCGAGGTCGCGGCAGAGCTCCTCCGTAGGGCCATCGAGGAACTCCTGCTCCTCCTGGCTCAGGCTCGGCGCCGCGTGGGACAGGAACCGGTCCCAGTCGGGCGTCCCGGAGAACAGGTCTGCGTCGAACCACACGGTGCCCGCCTCGAGAGCTTCGCGCTCCGTATCGGAGATCGGCGGGAGGATCTTGCGGACGGTGGCCACCGCAGGCGCGGCGACCAACATGCGCCGGAGCGCGGGTATGAGCAGGGAGGCGCATGCTCCCCACGTCGCCCAGAGGGTCCAGAACAGGGCTGGCGACAGCTGCCCGGCGGCCGACGCCCACAGCAAGGCGGCGGCGGCGCCGCCGAGCCAAGCCCAGAGCGGAGCGGCGAAGCCCGCCAGCAGCCAGGCAGCCCCGAGAATAGCGACGGTCGTGGTAACGATAAGCATCGCGGCCTCATGAGAACTATAACCCCGCCGCCATGCTCCGACGTGAAGTGCTACTGACTCAGCCCGCTGCCCAGATAGTGCAACCGCGGCTCGGACTTGAGCAGCCCGGCGCTCAGCAGTGGATCGAACAGAAACCGGGGTTCAAAGGAGACGAAGAACGAGATGTCGTCTTCTCCAATATCGGCCTTGAACCCGAACCGGAACACCCATTCATCGCCGATTCGGGAGATGACGAGGCGGTGGTCGATCCCGCGATCTCCGCGCAGGTCGTAGGACGACTCGGCGGTGAACATCCACTCTTCGTTGGCTCGCCAGTTGTTCTGGGCGAAGATCACGTCGTACTCGTTGTGGTAGTGGCGGAACCCCCAGTAGCCCTGGAACTCCCGTGACGGCGTGTAGCCGATGGCGGTGTTCACCACCTCGAGGCCGCGGCCGTAGTAGTTGACCTCTCCGTCGGCGATGAACTGCAGGGCGTCGCTGAACCGCACCAGGAGGTCCCACTCCAGGTTGCCCCAGGGGTCGTCCCCGTTGTCTCGCGGGTTCGGGTAGTAGGCGGTCCCCAGCTCCAGATCGATGAACGTCTCGGCCACCCGCGACGGGCCTCTGTTCCGTCGGGTCTGCAGCAGGTTGCGAAGCCGGAACTCGAAGGCCTGGATGTTGTCGAAGGTCTCGACGTCATCCAGGGGGATGAGCTCGGATGGAGGGATGTCCACGCCCACGGTGTTGCGGAACGTCAGCTCCGGAATCATGACATGTCGCAGGCCGTCCAGGTTGAACAGCCCGCCGTCGGCGTCGAAAGTCCTCCACGCCTGCGAGGCCAAGGTGACGCCGGAGGTCAGGCCCAGGCGGTCCTGGTTGTCCCGACCGAGGAGGTCCGTCTCGTAGAACGTGTAACGAACACCGGCGAAGGGAGTGATCTTCAGAGGGCCCGCAGGCATCGCGTACTCGAGCAGGGTGTCCACGTCGGCGCGCCAGGTCGCGGGGTCGTCGAGACCGAGGTCATCGTCGTAGCGGATACGTCCCTGGCCACCGCGGGCCGACACGGTGAGGTACAGCGGGTGATTCCCCAGGTCGAAGAGCGGCTCCGTGACCAGGTCGTAGCGAAGCTCCGGTTGGTGTTCGACCCGCGTCAACCAGTCGTTGAACCGGGTCGAGTACAGACCGCTGACCTGGGAGTTGAAGAAGGTCCGCTTCAGGTAGAAGAGGTTCTCCGGCGGCTTGACGCTCTTCTCTTCGCCTTCGAACCAGGTGGGGTAGTAGCCGCGGTCGCTGAAGAGCTGGAACTCCAGGTCCATCTGGACCTCGCCCGGGAGCATCTGGCGATGCCACCAGGAGAGGCGGCCACGGTTGTTCGTGGGCGGGGGACCGAAGTTCTCGTTCTCACCGGTGTCCCGTTGGTAGCGGGTGATGATGCTCCCGCGGTAGGTGGGCATCTCGTAGACGAAGTCCAGGCCGACCCCCGGGCCGCGCTTCGAGTACCAGTCCAGGTGGGCGCGCCACTCCCCCCACTTCTGTCCGTCTCCATAGGTGATGTCCGTACCAAGGGACAGCCCGACCTCGGCGCCGAACTCCTTGCTGTGATCCAGCCGGACGGACCGCAACAACAGGGGCTCGCGGGCATCCTGGCTGTCGATCTCGAAGTCGGGGATCCAGAGCACCGGGAACGAGCCCGCCCGCAGCACGTTGCCTTCCGCCGCCAGGTGGTAGTTCTGCTGCGCCACCTCTTCTTCAGAGGATGGACCCAGGAACCCGCCGTGCTCCGCCGTGATGTCGATGAGATCCGATTGGACGCTGGTGAACGGCCTCCCGAGGGGTCCGATCCAGGACTGGATGCCGGCCCCCTGGACCCGTGTCCGCCCGAGGATGCGCAACTCCTGGGCCCTGACCACCAGGGGCATCTCCCCGTCGGGGGTGGGGAGCGGAATCGCCATGGTGGCGTCCAGGAACAGACCTCGTTCGTGGGTGAGATCGATGAACAGGCGATCGCCGTGCAGCCACTCGTCCTCTTGTGAGTAGAGGACGTTCCCCTCTGCGTAGATCTCTTTGACGAAGCGGCGGACCTGATCCAGGCTCTCCGGAGGGTCTTCCTCCTCCTCCTCCAGCTTCTCCTTCTCGAGGTTCAGCCAGGCGACCAGGTTGTCGCACCTCAGGTAGCGGCCATCGAGCTCCACTTCCACGCTTCCGACCAGGTAGAGGATGCCCAGGCCGATGTCCAACTGGATATAGCGGGGGCTCGAGAGGAACTCGAGCTTGCCCTCGACTTCCTGGGCGGCGGCGTTGGTTGTGAGGGCGAGCGCGAGGCTGGCCACGAGGAGGGTTCGGATCACTGGCGGTTCCGTTTGGGCGGCGAGAGCGTTGAGATCAACCGCGGATTGTCCGGGTCCTTCAGGTTGAGGTCAAATCTGGGCCGTGGGATTTGATCTGTGCCCTGCCACTTCAGGGACGCGTTGCCGGTGAGGCGGTAGAGGATGATGGCCTTGTCCTCCCGGTCGAATTCGATGACGTCGCCCTTGGCGTGGATCTCCTGGGACTGGAACTCGGTCTCTCCTTCCACCACCGCCCGAGCGACGTCGAGGGAGCGGAGGAACCGGCGGTCTCGGGCGGAGACCTGCTCCTCTCCGGACTCGTCGACGAGGAAGAGGACGATCCGTTCCCCACGCAGGCTGAAGCCCCCGTTTCCCGGGTCCCCCTGGCGTACGGACGCAGGACCGCGGGCCTGGATGCGGTCCCGGGTCAGGAGCAGGTCCTTCCGGGCCTCGAGCTGGACCGGGAGCAGCCCCGCCGGCGCGTCGTCCTTGCTCTTGTCCGTCGCGGCGATGTTCAGGGCCATGCGGCGAGGCGCATGGAGACGTGCGGACACGGGGCCGGTCAGGAGGGCCTCTCCGTTGGTGACCACGATGGTCGGAGCCTGGACCCACTCATCCAGGGCCTGGGTGCCTTCCGCACGAGTGACCGCGATGCGCGCGGGGGCGCCTTCGAGGACAGCGTTGTCCTGGACGAGGTCCAGGCGCAGCTCGGTGGCGGTGACGCCCGCGCTCTTGCCTTGCCTGGCGACGACCTCACCGCGGGCAATGACCTCCGACGCTCCGCCGCCGTCTCCTTGCAGCCAGGCGGTGACGCTCTCTGCGGCGACTTCGGTGGACACCGTCTCTGACGACGACCCGGAACCATAAGAGAACGGGGGCGCTTCGATCACGGCGCTCACGCCTCCGCTGCCCTGTACCGTACGGGCCCGCGACATGTACCGTAGCCGCGTCGCGTTGATGCGCTGTTCCCGCCCCTTGGAGTCCGTGAGGGTGGCCGTCGCCGGCTCTCCCACCAGGCGCATAAGCAGGAGCTCGCCGGAGTCGCCGTCCCATGTGAGGACGTCGCCCTCTCCCTTCAGGCTGCCCGGGACCGTGACGTGCACGTCGCGCCCCCCCCCCGCCCCCCCCCCCCCCCCGCCCCCCCCCCCCCCCCCCCACGGACCCTCCGCATGGATCGGATCCGCACCTCTACCGAGTCCAGATCCGGAGCGAACTCCTCGGAGAGGACCAGATCCACTTCCTCCGCGATCAGAACGCCGCGCTCCTTGCTCCTGTCTTTACGGTCGAACCTGCAGACCCTCACGGTTCCGCGCCCGCTGGTCTTGATCGGGCCCGTTCGCATGGGGTCGAGCTCGAGCCTCAGCTCATCCTCGGCGCGGATCTCGAGAGCGCCGTCTCCCGCCAGGAGGCTGTGACGGCTGATGGCCCGCGCGGAACCCGACGTCGCCTCGCCTGGCTCCACGGACGGGACGTACTTGAGGAGCGCGCCTCGGGTCATGGTGACCACGTCCCTGGTGACGCGACCCGACGGATGGAACTTGCGTTCGTAGAGGAACACCTGGCAGCGCAAGGACCCACGCGGGCCGTCCCCCCGCACGAGTCCTTCGAGCTTCACGCGCTCCGGCGTCAGCGTCTTGTGCCCTTCCTTGTCCGTGGCTCGGTTGGACGGGAGATGCCGTAGCGCCACGGTCATGGACTCGGCGGACACCCGGGTGCCGTCCGTGCTCGTGATGGACACGGAGGGTCCTAGGAGGATCTCGCGGGCTTCTCCCTCCGGCAGGTCCATCCCCTCCACCACCAGATCCCCGTCGGTGGAGACCGCGAGGTCACCGGTCCCGCCCATGCCAGGGAGCATGAGGGAGCCGCCGCTGATGGTCGCCTTCACCGGCGGGCCCTGCACCACCAGCCTGGCGGACCCTGGGTCACCCTGGGTGAAGGTGGCTCGTGAGCCTGTAAAGGTCCCCTTGGGGATGGCGACAGAGACGCCGTCCTCCAGCACGAAGGAGGCAATGCCAGACCGTCCCTCTCGCGTCACCAGGGTCATGTTCTGCCCCTGGAACCGGTACTGATCGTGTTCGACGACGATGTCGTTTTGAAGCAGGAACGTGCCTACGGGCTTGAGCGCAGGCTGGACCGCGTCCTGGTCCTTCGGGGTGTAGACCAGGGGCCCCCGCGCCCTGACCTTGACGGGAGCCCCGTCGCGCTGGATCAAGGACAGATCGCGCAGCTCCCCTACGATCTCGCGTTCGATTCGAACGACGCCCGTGGCGGCGACGAAGGACATGCCATGGGCCTGCAGGGTCCCTGCAGAGGTGGAGATCCTGACCTCGCCGTCCGTGTATCCCCTGACCAGCCGCCCTTCGTTGAGCTCCACCATCATGGACTGACACCGGATCTGGCCGTTGCGGTCGGGGTCGCCTGCGTCGTGCAGGTGAATGACCACTCCGTCTTCCAGCGCCACCTCGCGGGAGGTCTCGAGGTCCCGACCTCCCTTGAAGGTGGCCTTCCGCGCCGTGATCCCCGAAGCTCGCTTGCCCATGGCCTCGAGCAACACGTCTCCGATGCGCTCCGCGGGGATCTGCAGGGGGACGGTGACATGAGCCTCCAGGTCCGATTTCGACCTGGGTTTCTCGTTGAGGAGGATGCGTACGTCCTGGACCCGAAAGGTCTCGTCCGTGACCGCGTCGAACCGGCCGCACCACACCAGCAACGCCGGGTAGGAGACCTCGGAGCCATCATCGAGGAGGACGGTGTCCGAGCGAGGCGTGTAGACGTTGGTCCCCTGGGCACCGGAGAGCTCGAGGGGGCTCTTGGAAGGCGGCTTCACGATGGTGGGTTCGAGGCCATCTCCCTGCTGACGCCGGAAGTTCCGCGACCCTGGTTCGGGGTCGTCGCCGAGGAGGGCCAGGCTGAGGGCCAGCCCGCCGGCGGCGGCGATGAAGATCGTGACAGGCAACCTCACGAGGCGGGATCCGATTGTGGACCAGGGTTGGTCAGGGCGGCTACGGCCGCGTCCCACTTGCCCTGCGACCCCAGGATGAACTCGATCACCTCGCGGACGGCGCCGTGGCCGCCCTGGCGTTCCGTCACCATGTGCGCCACGGCCTTCACCGGTTCCGGCGCCGCCGGCACGGTGGCGCTGAACCCCGCCGCTCGCATGATGGGAATGTCCGGAAGATCGTCGCCGACCACGGCCACCTGTTCCGGTCGCAGACCGTGACGCTGGAGAAGGTCCTCGAAGGGTGCGGTCTTCTGAGCGGCTCCCACCACCACGTCCTTGACCCCCAGGCCTTCGAAGCGGTGGATCGTGGCCTGTGACCCGTGGCCGGATATCACCGCCACGGCGAGCCCGGACCCGATGGCCATCTTGATGCCGAGCCCGTCATGGATGGAGAACCGCTTGAGCTCGTTGCCGTCCGCGGCGATGTAGATGCCTCCGTCCGTGAGGACGCCGTCCACGTCCAGGACGAGCATGCGGAGTGCGTTGAGGTCGGCGACCATCAGACGACCCGTGCGTCCAGCAGATCCTGGACGTCCAGCAGGCCCACGGGTCGGTGATCCCCGTCCACCACAGGGAGCTGATCCACCCGCTTCTGTTGCAACAACCGAAAGGCCTCCGACGCCAGGGCCTCGGGTTCAGTGGTCAGCGGTTCGCACATCATGACCTCGTCCACCGGCCGACGGAGGAACCCGATGTCCTGTTCGAGGTGACGGGCGAGATCTCCGTCCGTGAAGAACCCGAGGAGGCGGCCGTCCCCATCCACCACGGAGGCGGCGCCGGGTCGGCCCTTGGTGCGGTTCATGGCCATGAGGGTCTCCTGGGCCGTGGCGCCGCTGGTGACCACCGTGGTCTTCTCTCCGCTCCGCATGATCTCACCCACCTTCATCAGGCGACGCCCCAGGGCGCCTCCGGGATGGAACCGCGCGTAGTCCTCCGTGTCGAAGGCGCGCTCTTCCAGCAGGGTCATGGCGAGGGCGTCACCGAGGGCGAGCATGGCGGCGGTGCTGGTGGTCGGCGCGAGGCCCATGGGGCACGCCTCCGGGGCCCGGCCACAGTCCAGGATCACGTCGGCGCAGGTGGCCAGGGACGACCCTGAGTTCCTTGTCATGGCGACGATGGCGACGCCCATCTTGCGCAGCGGGTCCACCACCTGGAGGACCTCCATGCTCTCGCCGCTGTTGGAGAGCAGGACCGCGACGTCGGAGCTGCAGAGCCGGCCAAGGTCCCCGTGGATGCCCTCCGCCGGGTGAAGGAAGAAGCTCGGGGTCCCCGTGGACGCCAGGGTGGCGCTGATCTTGGAACCGATGATGCCCGCCTTGCCGATGCCGCTCACCACGACCCGGCCCTCACAGCGAAGCAGCAGATCGATGGCGGCCTCGAAAGACGACCCCAAGGTCGGAACGAGGTCCGAGATGGCGCGCGCCTCCATCTCGAGGACCGTGCGGGCGCGGAGCAGGCGAATCTCACTCCGGGGCATGGGGGCGGATCATACGCTTCGGGCCAGGACGCATCAACGCGCGGAACCCTTCTGACCAAAAGGACTTCTGGATAGGATCAGGGACCTGCACCCATGGACCTTCAACGGCTGCTTCAGGGACCCGGAGGCTGGGCGACCCTCGCGGGCATCATCTTCCTGATCCTCATGACCAACGCGTGTCATGAAGGGGGCCACGCTCTCGCGGCGTGGTGGGCCGGGGACCGCCGCGCGTCCTTGAGGAAACGCTGCACCCTCAACCCTCTCAACCACTTCCATTGGTTCCTGACCCTGGTCCTGCCCGTCATCTCCTTGTACCTCGCGGGGGTCATCTTCGGCGGCGCGCGCCCGGTCCTGATCGACCGCCAGCGCACCGGTCGCCTGGGCATGGCCCTCGCCGCCCTGGCGGGCCCGGCGGGGAACCTGCTCTGCGCCGGGTTCCTGGGCATGACCCTGGCGGTCTCGGTGCACTTTCAGTGGTTCGGTTTCGAGCCTCATGACCGGATCCACACCCCGGCCTGGGCGCTCCTCAAGGTGCCCATCTGGTTCTCTCTGTTCCTCATGTGCCTGAACCTGCTGCCCTTGCCCGGGCTGGACGGCGGTCACGTGGTGGGGATGTGCCTCCCGACTCCGCTCCAGCGGATCTGGTACATGCTCACGCCGTTGGGATTCCTGGCGGTTCTCGGGGGCCTCTTTTACTTCGCGGGTTATCTTCACCAGTGGGGCTGGTTGGAGGGCCCCCCTCCGACTCCGTGGCCCTTCCAGGAGCTCGCGGCGGCGACGGACCGCTATCTGGAGGCCCTGATCGAGTGGCTGGGGACCACGTTATGACCGACAACGACTATCGCGTGGATCTTGAGAACTTCGCCGGCCCCCTGGACCTCCTCCTCCACCTCATCAAGAAGGAGGAGTTGGACATCCACGACATCCCCATCTCGCGGATCCTCGACCAGTACGTCCTGCACCTGGACGCCATGAAGGAGCTGGGCCTGGACCTGGACTCCTGCGGCGACTTCCTGGTCATGGCGGCGACCTTGATGGTCATCAAGTCGAAGATGCTGCTGCCTGCGGACGAGGTGGACCTGGATGAGGAGATCGACCCCAGGTACGAGTTGGTTCAGCAGCTGCTCGAGTACAAGCGGCTGAAGGACTCGGGACAGGCCCTGATGGACCGCGCTCACCGGGCCGTGCGGCGCGTGCCGCGTCCGGACTCGGCCCGACCGGAGCCGAACTTCGAGGCAGACAAGTCCCTCGATGACGTGGGGATCTTCGACCTGCTGGAGGCCTTCGCCAAGATCCTGGAGTCCATCGGTAGCGGCGCGGGCGAGAAGACCCGGCGCGTGGAGGTGGACGACCTGCCCGTTCGACACTACGTCGGCGTCCTGCAGGAGCGCATGGAGAAGGACCGGTCCGTGCTCTTCACGGAGCTGATGGCGGACCAGACCCGCGGCCAGGCCATCGGTTTCCTGCTGGCGCTCCTGCTGCTGCTGAAGCAGGAGGTGGTGTCGTGCGCTCAGGACGGTCAGTTCGGTGACATCCGCATCCTGTGGCGCGGCGCGACGGAACAGCAGCAGGTGGAAATGGACCTGGCGGACGACTTCCGCTGACCGATGTGCGGCATCGCCGGCATCTTCGACACCAGGGAGCGGCGCGAGATCGATCGCGCGCTGCTTGGGAGGTTGACGGACACCCTGGAGCACCGCGGCCCTGACGGGCAGGGGCTCCACCTGGAAGCTGGCGTCGGCCTCGGCCATCGCCGCCTCTCCATCATCGACCTGGAGGGCGGCAGGCAGCCCATGGAGAACGAGGACGGCTCCGTGGTCGTCACCTACAACGGTGAGATCTACAACTTCGAGCCGCTCATGCGCGAGCTTGTGGACGCCGGGCACGTGTTCAAGACCCGGTGTGACACGGAGGTCATCGTGCACGGCTGGGAGGAGTGGGGCCCCGCCTGCGTCGAGCGCTTCAACGGCATGTTCGCGTTCGCGGTCTGGGACAGGAATCGCCAGAGCCTGTTCCTCGCTCGAGACCGGCTGGGGATCAAGCCGCTCCACTACGGCGTGATGCCGGACGGCAACCTGGTGTTCGCCTCCGAGTTGAAGGCGGTGCTCGCCTACCCAGGGACCCCGAGGGACATGGACCCGCGCGCGGTGGAGGAGTACTTCACCTTCGGCTACGTGCCCGAGCCGAAGACGATCTTCCGTCATGTCCACAAGCTCGACCCCGGCCACGTGCTGACCGTGGAACGGGGGAGACCTGTGGGATCCGCCACCGCTTACTGGGACGTGCCTTTCCGGCCCCTCGACCCCATGGACGACGGAGAGGCCTGCGAGCAGCTTGTGACGCGCCTGGAGGAGGCCGTGCGGCGTCGCCTGGTGGCGGAGGTGCCCCTGGGCGCCTTCTTGTCGGGAGGTGTGGACTCAAGCTCCGTCGTGGCCATGATGAGCCGGATCTCCGACGACCCTGTGCGGACGTGCAACATCGCCTTCGACGCCGCTGAGTTCGACGAGTCGACCTACGCACGGAAGGTGGCGGAGCTGCACCGCACGCGACACCGCGTCGAGACGGTGAAGACCGACGACTTCGAGCTGATCGATCGGCTGGCCAACCTCTACGACGAGCCCTACGCGGACAGCTCGGCGTTGCCCACCTATCGGGTATGTGAGCTGGCCCGTCGGGACGTGACCGTAGCCCTGTCCGGCGACGGCGGCGACGAGTGTATCGCCGGGTACCGCCGCTACCGCAAGCACCTTGGTGAGGAGCGCTTGAGGGGGCGTCTTCCGACGCCCCTGCGGCGGCCGCTGTTCGGGTTGCTGGGTTCGGCGTATCCCCGCATCAGGTGGGCGCCTCGTTTCCTGAGGGCCCGAGGCACCTTCCAGATGCTGGCCCGGGACGGCGTGGCGGGTTACGCGGGCATCCAGAGCGTCATCCAGGAGGACTTGCGCAGACGCCTCTACTCCGACGCGTTCCACCGCGAGCTCGACGGATACCGGGGCGCGGAGGTCCTTCATCGGCACGCGAGCCGGGCCCCCACGGACGACCCTCTCTCCCTCGTCCAGTACCTGGACATGAAGACCTATCTGGTGGGGGACATCCTCACGAAGGTCGATCGCGCCAGCATGGCCCACAGCCTGGAGGTGCGTGTCCCCATGCTGGACCACGAGCTCGTGGGCTGGCTGTCGGGGCTGGCCACGCGTCACAAGCTCCGTGAGGGCGAGGGTAAGTGGGTGCTCAAGCGCGCCTTGGAGCCGCATCTGCCAGCAGATATTCTCTACCGCAAGAAGCGCGGTTTCGCCGTCCCCCTGGCCTCCTGGTTCCGAGGGCCGTTGCGTGACCGCGTGAGCGAGGCGGTGAGGAGCCCGGCGCTGGCCGACACCGGTTGGTTCAACCGGACGTTCCTGGAGCGGTTGGTGGAAGAGCACGTGCGTCAGCGGCAGGATCACAGCGCGGCGATCTGGTCCGTGCTCATGTTCGAAGCGTTTCTTCGCCAGGTAGTGACGGGAACCGGTTCACCCGTGCCCGCGAACGCGGGTTGAGGATTGAGAGCGGATGTTCTTTCGATTGAGACGGGCCCTGGACGTGCGTCGTTACAACCGGCAGGCGCGGGAGATCCTCGCCGCGCCGCCGCTGCCCGTGGCCGCGGACGGTTCGTACACCCTGGTGTCCCAGATCTGTCACTTCGATGTGCTGATGTGGCTGGTCGCCGCCAAGTCCTGGACGCGGTTTCGCTCCCCCAAGAGGGTGTGGCTGCTCAATGACGGATCGCTCACCGACGCGGACCAGGCGCTCCTCCGTGAGCACGTCCCCGGAGTGACCATCGTCACCCGCCAGGACGTGCCCAACGATCGATGCCCCAAGGGGCTGTTCTTCGAGCGCATCCTGCTCATCGCCGACCTGGTGGCGGACGGCTACGTCATGCAGCTGGACTCGGACACCATCACCGTCTCGGACCCGACGGAGGCGACGGCGTGCATCGACGAGGACATCTGCTTCACGCTCGGCACCAACCTGGTGCAGGAGGTGATGCCGATCCTCGAGGCCCAGCGCATCTGCGCCGACCACGACTGGACCCCGAAGCAGCTCCAGCATGAGCAGGTCCAGTCGGAGATGGCCTTCAACCAGCTCCCGAACCCCGAGGCGCGGCGCTACGTCCGCGCCAACGCGGCCTTCGCGGGGTTCGCCCACGGTTCCATCTCCCGTTCCGACGTGGAGCAGTTCTCGGAGGAGATGGAGGCGATCCTCGAGGAGCGTTGGACGGCCTGGGGCACGGAGCAGGTGACCTCCAACTACCTCATCGCCAATCAGGACCGGCAGCGGGTGTTCCTGGAGCCTCGTTATGCCTGGCACGAGCCCGGTCACGACATCTCGCAGGCGTGCTTCATCCATTTCATCGGGACCAATCGCTTCGATAACGGCACCTACGCCGGCATGTCCCGGGACGTAGCCCGGGAATTGATCGCCAACGCCGGGGAATAGTCAGCCCTCACTTCGCGTCGGAGGTAGCATCCGGCCATGAGGACGAAGCTCCTGATCATCTGCGGACTGCTGCTGGTGGGTTCCTGCACCACACGCGGCGTTGATCCGACCTCCAAGAACAGCGAGTGGACGCTGATCCGCGTCGAGCTGGACCCATCGCTGATCACCAACCGTGGGATCCTGCCGACCTTCGAACGCCCCACCGGGGTCGCTGGGGACGGGGTCCCACGGGCGAAGGGGACCCTGCGCGTCAACGACTACGGGCGGGTTGCCTGTTCCGTCGCGATCTTCGAACCCGTCGTCGGGCTGGGCGGCACCAAGACGGTCATCGAACACCCCATGATCCGGTTCTACGGTCGCATGAGCGACGACGGCCGCATGTTCATCCTCGAAGACCGGGACGAGGCCGTGCGGCTGGGGAGAGCGACGGTCCTCCACGTTCAGGAGGGCCGCAACAAGGATCTTCGACTGCAGGCCGCCACGGGTTCGCGGCTGCTCCCTTACATCTACTGGTTCAAACCCGGCGCGCGCCCGGCGCCTCCCGTGAACATCCCCTACTACGAAGGGGAGTGAGTTCGAACGGATGCGCTTCGATCAGGCGCTGAGAACAGGGACCCTGATCCGCCGGTACAAGCGGTTCATGGCGGACGTGAGGCTCGACGACGGGACCGAGGTGGTGGCCCACGTCGCCAACACGGGGTCCATGAAGGGCTGCGCCGAACCAGGGAGCGCCGTCGCCCTGTCCCATCATCCGGACTCCGGCCGCAAGCTGGTCTGGAGTTGGCAGCTGGTCCGGGTCGGGGAGTCCTGGGTGTGCGTCAACACCGCGCTCCCCAATCGAATCGCCGAGGAGGCCATCAGCGGGGGGCGGATCGGTCCGCTGCGGGGTTATCCGGAGTTGACCCGTGAGGTGCCTTACGGGGACCGCAGCCGCATCGATATCCTGCTCCAGGGAAAGGACCGGCCTTGCTACGTTGAGGTCAAGAACGTGACCTTGCGACAGGCCCGGCGAGCGCTCTTCCCGGACTCCGTCAGCGAGCGGGGACGGAAGCACCTGGTAGAGCTGGAGAAGCAGGTCCGGGCCGGCTCCCGAGCGGTCATGCTGTTCCTGGTGAACCGAAGCGACTGCGGCTCCTTCGGCCCTGCGGATGAGATCGATCCGGGCTACGGCGCGACGCTGCGGCAGGTCGCGAACCGCGGAGTGGAGCTGCTCGCTTATCGAACCCGACCATCCCTGAGCGGGATCGAGATCGAGAAGAAGCTGCCCGTGAAGCTCTGACCCTGCGGGCGCCCAGTCAAAGAAGGGAAGGTGTTATCAGGAACCCGCGTCGCTCGGCCTCGCCTTCGTGCGCCCTGCGCTGATGACAGCGCGTGACTCCCGAAGGCGCTTTCGTGGGGACCCTGCGGTCTGGATCGGAGCGCGTTCTATTCAATTGTTGGTCGCTCGTGACGACCGTCGCCGCGAACAACCGTGAACCGAAGGGCCCCCGCGAAGGAGCGAGGGGCTCTCTTGCGATTGTCGTGCCAGATCTCTCCCGTCCTCACCGACCGCCCCGAAGTTGTTGCATGGGGTGTCGTTCCGACGTTCGAGCGGGAGAGCACAACCTCAAATCCGTGCCGCTCGAGCGGGATCGCACGAGCGTTTACGCGTCTCCTGCTGGTCGGTGCCGACGCCGTCGGTCCGCTACGATGTCCCGGTCCCGTCGTTGGAGGTTCATGTTCATGAGACACGTGCTCGTATGGTGTGCGCTGCTCCCCCTGGCCGTGGCGGACCCTGGCCAGACGCACCTGGTCTACACCGTGGAGGTGAAGGCGGATGGGCCGCGACACTTCCACTTCACCGTGGACGTCACGAATCCTGACCGTGATGAGTTGGTGTTCGTGGTGCCTCACTGGGCGCCGGGGGCCTACCGGGAGTTGACCGTCGGAGCGCGGAGCCGCACGGTCGCGTGGGATCAGCTCGCGGGCTTCAAGGCCGTGGACGGGGAGGGGGTCGCCCGGGCGGTACGACCGGACGGTGATCGACGCTGGCGCGTGGAGAGCAAGGGCGCGAAGCGCATCACCTTCAGTTACTCCAACACGCAACCGGGCCGTCCCAACAACAACAGGTCCTACCTCGGCGCGCGTTCAGGGCTGATCGACGGCCCCCGCAACTGGATGTACGTGGAGGGCCTCAAGGACTTGCCGGTCCACGTCCACTTCAAGTTGCCTGACGGGTGGGAGGTCGGCACGGGCCTCGACCCGACGTTCGACCCGAAGGTCTACACCGCGAAGGACTACGACAGGCTGGTGGATTGCCCGACCCTGGTGGGGTCCATGAAGTCGTGGATGTTCTATTACAGGGGAGTCCCGCATCGTGTCGTGGCAGACACGGGCAACGGTGATGTGTCCGTCCGCGAGGGCGAGTTCCTCGACATGGTCCGCAAGGTGGTGAAGGTCTACGTGGACATGTTCGATGATGTCCCGTACGAGCACTACACCTTCATATACACACCCGGTGGCGGTGGGCTCGAACACCTCACCTCCACCACCATCGGGTTCGGTCGCCGTGGGTTGAGCGCGTCCGCCCTCATGAGCGTCACCGCTCACGAGTTCTTCCACACCTGGAACGTGAAGCGGTTGAGGCCAGCGCGCCTGGGGCCCTTCGACTACACGGGCCCGCAACCGGTCAACGACCTGTGGATCTGTGAAGGGCTCACCAGCTACTACACGCCCCTTGGCCTGTGGCGCGCCGGGCTCTACTCAGACGGGGCTTTCCTGGCTCGGCAGGGGGGCGCCATCGGTAGCTGGGAGCGCAACGCTGCCAGCCAGACCCAGTCCCCGGAGGAGTCGTCTCGCGGCATCTGGACCAACAACAGCCGCATCTCCTACTACCTCCAGGGCCAGGTGCTCGGGATGATGATCGACCTCGAGATCCGGGGCGCTACCGACAACCGTCACAGCCTCGACGATGTCATGAGGCACATGTACGCCAGGTATGGGGGCTACTATCGGCACCAGCCGCCCAAGCCCGGGTTCCGGTCCGAGGACTGGCCGCGGGAGATCAAGGAGTTGACGGGCGTCAACGTGGACTGGTTCTGGGACGCTCACATCCGCGAATCAAAGCCCGTGGATTGGAACCGGTTCCTGGCTCACGCGGGTTGGGAACTGAAGATGTCCACCAGACGGATGTCGTCCCTCGCAGCGGCCCGGACCCGACGAGGTGACGGCGGGCAAGTGGAGCTGGAGGTGGCGCGTGGTGGGGCGTTGTTCCGCGCGGGGTTTCGTGACGGAGACGTGATCAGGAAGATCAACGGGGAGGCGCCACGGGGTCGCTTCTCCGCGAGGCGGGCGTTCCGAGGCCTGGATGCGGGGTCGCGCTTCGTTGTGGACCTGGAACGAGGGGGCGAGGCGATCCAGGTCAAGGGGGAGGCAGAGGCGTCGACGGAGTTCGGCTCGCTGCCCCTCAGCGCGACGGACGGAGGCGTGCGGGTCGGGGAGATTCCGCGTGGCACTGGAATGTACGAGGACGGCCTTCGTGACGAAGACGTCATCACCGCTTGCGACGGACGACCGGCGGAGCGGCTGGCCACGTTGCGTGCCTACCTGTCCGGTCGGAGAATGGGTGAGACCGTGTCCTTCTCCATCCAGCGCGGGCCGGCCACGACGACCTGCAAGGTCAAGGTCAAGGCCCGGGAGGTCCGCCGCGTCGGCTCGCTCGAGGCGATGGAGAAGCTCACGCCGGCGCAACGCCGGGTCCGCATGGGGATGAAGACCGGCGGCACCCGATGACGGAGCGGGGCTCCTCCGCGCCGGGCCCGAGGTTGATCCACGGGACCTCAGGGTGGCATGAGAAGTCCTGGGTGGGTCCCTTCTATCCCGACGGCACCAGGCAGGCGGACTGGCTCCCCTGGTACGCCACCCAGTTCTCCAGCGTGGAGGTGGACTCCACCTACTACGGGGTCCCCCGCCGCTCCACGGTGGAGAACTGGAGGGCACGGACCCCCGACGGGTTCCTCATGTGCCCCAAGTTCCCGCGAGGCATCGTGCACGGAGGACAGGGCCGGACGCCGGACGGTGACGTGGTCCTCGACCTGGACGCGGCCGGTCCCGAGCGCGATCGGTTCCTCGACACCATGTCACTGCTCGGGGATCGGTTGGGGCCCCTGGTGTTGCAGTTCCCCTACTTCGCCAGGTCCGTGTTCCCGTCCCAGGATGGGTTTCTGGGACGACTGGACCGGTTCCTGGAGAGCCTCCCCACGGGCTGCCGCTACGCGGTCGAGGTCCGTAACCGGAGCTGGATGAACCAGGAGCTGCTGGACGTCCTGCGCGCTCACGAGGTGGCGTTCGTCTGGACCGAGCTGCCCATGGTGGAGCACCCGGCAGACCTGTCCTCCCGGCTGGACCTGGTGACCGCTGACTTCATCTACGGGCGCCTCATCGGGGACCGTCGCGCCACGGATGCCCTCACCAGCACCTGGGACCGAATCGTCATCGATCGCGGCGCCAACCTGCGGCGGTGGGCTCAGGCCCTGGCCCGGGTCGTCGGGTCGGCGCCCCGGGTGTTCCTGTTCGCCAACAACCACTACGCCGGTCACGGCCCTGACACCATCCGGACCCTCGTGCGCATGGTGAAGGAGGAGACCGGCGAAGGCTGATCTCTCGGTCGGTGTCAGCGGGAGTACCGGCGCACCACCTCGGCGTATCGCCTCAGGGTCGCGTCGCAGGCTCCGAAGACCTCCGCCGGCGCGGTGCTCGTCATCACCTCGATGGACTCCTCCACCCTGGAGACCGGCCAGAGGTGGAACTTCCCGGCGGCGACGGCTTCACATACGTCGTCTCCGAAGTGGAGGTCGGAGATGTTCTGGCTCGGGATCATGGCCCCCTGGTCGCCGGTCAATCCGCGCGCATCGCAGATACGAAAGAACCCGGTGACCTTCTCCGTGACACCGCCCACGGGCTGGACCTGACCGTGCTGATTGAGGGAGCCGGTGACGGCCACACTCTGTCGAAGGGGGACTCCGGACAGCGCGGACAGGATGGCCAGGAGCTCGCCGAGAGATGCCGAGTCACCGTCCACCATGGCGTAGGACTGTTCGAATGCGATGTTGGCGTGGAGCGAGAGCGGCTTGTCCTGGGCGAAGCGCGACGCGAGGAACCCGGTGAGGATGAGGATGCCCTTGTCGTGGACGCGGCCGGACAGATCCGCTTCCCGCTCGATGTTGACGACCCCTTGACGGCCCATGGCGCAGGTGGCGGAGATGCGTGCGGGCAGACCGAACTCGGCATCATCCAGCTGGTAGTAGCCGAGCCCGTTGACCTGTCCGGTCTGATGGCCGGTCACCTCCAGCAGCATCTTCCCTTCGTGGAAGTTCTCGAGCATCTTGCGCTCCACGAGGTCGTGGCGAGCCCGCCTTCGCGCCAGGGCCGAACGCACATGGTCACCGGTGATGACCTCACCCTCTGCGTCCGAGGCGACGTGATCGGACTCCCGCATGAGGTCGGCGATGACGGCGAATCGGGTCGTGAGGTGTTCGCGGTCTCCCGCTACCCGGGCACCCTCCTCCACGAGGGCGGACAGGCCGTCCGCGTTGAACGGACGGAGCTTCTCCTTGTTGATGATCCGCTTGACCACGGCCAGGTACGCGGCCACGGCGCCTTCGTCACGGGCGATGTCGTCCTCGAATTCCACCTTCACCTTGAACAGCGAGGCGAAGTCCGGATCGGACCCGCGAAGCACGTCGTAGGCGTGGCGCTCTCCTACCAGGATGACCTTCACGTCCAGCGGGATCGGGGTGGGTTTCAGGGTGAAGGGGACGGGGGCGCCTTCCTGTTGGGCGGCGATCTCCAGCTCGCCCTTGCGCAGCACTCGTTTCAGGTGTTCGTAGACCCCGCGCTCCCGGACAACCTCGCCGGCGTATAGCACCAGGTAGCCGCCGTTGGCCCGGAGCAGAGACCCGCTCTTGATGTCCGTGAACGTGGGAGCGGCGGCCTCACCGGATCCTTCGATGGTGCCGAACAGGTTGCGCCAGGTCGGCCAGATCTCCTCCACCACCGGGCGCGATGTGCGTTGCTCTTCGTGGCCGGGCTCTACCAGCAGGTTGGTGCGCACATACCACAGGAACCCCTCCATGGTGGGCCCGTTGGGCATGGTCGTGTCGTCCTGACTTCGAGGCCGGAACAGGTCCAGGTTCTCCAGCAGCTCGTCCTCCAACCCCTTCACCCACGCGGCGATGTTCTCGTCCTGCTCCATGAACGGTTCCAGAGACTCGCTGAAGAGAGGCTGGATGGCCTCGCCCAGCTTGCGCCGCTCCGACTCGCTCACCAGTTGCTGATAGCGCGTGGAGAGACGGCGATGCTTGAGGACCAGCACGCCCAGCTCGTCCTTGAACAACCCGTGTCGCTCTCTCAATGACGCGAGCCCATCGGTGTCGAGCCCTGCTTCCGTCGGGTCGGCCTCCAGCTGCTCCATGGCGATGGGGTCTCCATCGACCAGAGGGAAGATGTCGGGCATGCGCACGGTCCCCGTCGCCGATTGGGAGTGGGCGAGGACGAACCCGGCCTCATCGACCCGCTGCTCGAAAGAGGAGAAGAGCTGCGCCGACTCACGTTCGAACTTGTCGATCAGTCGCTGACGGCTCTTGGCCATGACCTCGCTCCCGAGGAGGGCCGGCACCTGGTCGCCGAGGGACTTGCGCAGCTCGTCCACGGCCATCTGAAATGGCCGTCCCTGGTCTGAGGGCAGCGTGATCAAGATGGGCCGATCGCCGCGTGCGAAGTCGTAGACATAGGACAAGCTGCTGGAGTCGTTGCAGGTGACGTCACAAGCACCGATGACCTGACGCACCGCCGCGAACCGACCGGTGCCGCGGCTCCCGGTGAGGAAGACGTTGTACCCGCGCGACGACATGTCCAGCCCGGTCGCCAGCGCCTCCAGCGCCGGTCCCTGCCCGACGATGGCGTCGGCGGGGTGGAGCTCGTCGCTGGTGGTGACGCCGAGGGAGGTGGGGTCGATCGTCAGGCGGAGTTGATCGACGGACAGGGGGGCCGGGCTTGATCTGGTCATGGTTCGGAGCCTCTCGCGTGGTCGAGCATGCTACCCCGTTCAGCGCGTTAGGATGCGAGGGTGCGATTCACCAAGTTGGAAGGCGCGGGGAACGACTTCGTCTGCGTTGAGACCCGGAGTGGAGAGGCTCTGGAGGACCCGTCGGCCCTGGCTCGCCATGTCTGCGACCGCCGCCGCGGCGTCGGCGCGGACGGACTCCTGGTGCTGGGACCATCCGATGTGGCGTCTGCCAGGATGACCGTCTGGAACGCCGACGGCAGCCTCGCTGACATGTGCGGCAACGCGCTCCGGTGCAGCGCCCTGGTGCTGCACATGAACGGCGCCGCCGACGAGCTGGACATCGAGACGGACAGCGGCGTCCTGGAGGCGACGGTCCTCTCTCGGGACGGGACAGAGGGCTCGGTCCGGACGGGTCTGGGAAGACCGGAGTCCGTGGTGAGGACCGTCCTCGAGGTGGAAGAGCGGTCCATGGAGGTGGACACCCTCCGCGTGGGCAATCCGGTCTGCGTCCTGTGGACGGACTCCCTCGAGGAGGCCCCGGTCTCGCATCTGGGGCCCAGGCTCGCGGCGCATCCGTTCTTCCCAGCCGGCACCAACGTGGCGTTCGCGCAGCGGATGGGAGCGGACAAGGTGCGTCAGCGCACCTGGGAGCGAGGGTGCGGAGAGACCATGGCCTGCGGGACCGGGGCCGCCGCGGTGTGCGTGAGCGGCGCCATGTCCGGCCGCACAGGTCGCGCCGTGGACGTGTCGCTCCCCGGCGGGACGTTGCAGGTGGAGTGGCGCGACGGGGATGACCAGCTGTTGCTCACCGGCCCCGCTCGCGTCGTCTTCAGGGGAGACGCGACATGGAGATGATCCAGCCGCTGCTCGCCTTGATGCTGCTCGGTGTGGCCATGGGCGGAGGGTTCGAGCCGGCGCTCATGGACCCGTGGTCCGGGCTCGCCGGGGTGATCCTCTACCTGGGACTGGGCTGGCTCATCACGCGCCGCTCCACCCGTCGAGCGCTGGCGACGCCCGACGGCGCTGCGTCTGCGGCGTCGGGGGCGGACGGCTTCTTCTTCTTCAGTTGCTGGGTCCTGCTCCTGTTCGGGACGACGTGGGCGCAGCTGGCCTGGAGCGTCTCGGGTGGGACCCCCGGAGTCGCCCACCTGGTGGGCTTCGTCCCCTATGTCGGCCACCGCATGATCCGGTGCATCGCGTCCTGGCCCCTGGAGGCCCGACTCGGTCGCCGGTCCTGGTCCCGCGGCGAGTACGTGGTGTTCCACCTGAGAGTGATGATGCTGGTGGTGGTGCCGGTGCTCATCGCCCAGGGCGCCCTCGAAGCCCTGCAACGGGTCCCGGCGCTCGCTCGCTGGGCTGCGGCTTACGGGGAGCTGGTGCTGCCGCTGGGCTCCGCCGGCGTGCTCGCCGCCGTGTTCATGCTGGCTCCGGTCATGGTCCGTTGGATCCTGGGCGCCCGGCCGCTCGAGCGCGGGCCGCTCCGGCAACGACTGGAAGATTACGGCGCCCGCACGGGGTTCCGCCCCAACGACATCCTGGTGTGGCGGACCGGCGACTCCATCACCAACGCCTTGTACATCGGCATCCTCCCGCGTCTCCGCTATGTCGTGCTCACGGACGCCCTGCTCTCCAAGCTGGAACCCGCACAGGTGGAGGCGGTCTACGCCCATGAAGCGGGGCACGGCATGCGCCGGCACACGCTCCTGTTCATGCTGTTGGCCGTGTCCCTGGTGCTGATCTCCAGCGCCATGCTGTCCTGGATTCAGGCCCGCCTCGGTCCCGCGCTCTCGGACTGGGATCCGACGACGGCCTCCCTGGTCATGTGGGGCGTGGTCATCGCGTTCTATGGGGCCCTGCTGGCGCTGTTCTTCCTTGTCGGTCTCGGTTGGTTGTCGCGGAGATTCGAGACCGAGGCTGACCTCTACGCGGTGCGCACCCTCGGGGACTCCGACCACTTCGTCAGCGCCCTCGAGTCCGTGGGGCTGCACATGGGTGCGCTCTCGCGGCGCAAGGGCGGCCTGAGACATTTCAGCATCGGGACCCGTATCGGATTGGTGAACCGCTACACCAGTGAGCCTTTGTTCCGACGGTCCTTCGATCGGCTGCTCCGCGGGTGCCGAGCCGGCGTTGTGCTGGCCCTGGCCCTGGCGGTGACCCCGTACGCGGTCTCAGCGCCCACGACCCTGCTGCTCGGGGGCTTTGATCTTCGGATGGGCGAGATCTGGGAGGCGGAGCAGGAGGGCAGCGAGGCAGAGGTGCGGGAGGGGTACGCGCGACTGGCGGAGGACCTGCGTCAGGCCGGTGTTGATCGCGGCGAGCACCGGGGCGCTCTCCGGCGACGGGAGGTGGCGGCGCTCGCCGCCCTGGCGGACCTGGACATGCGCGCCGGCAGGTACGAGGAGGCGCGAGAGACCCTGAACAGCATGAAGGTCCGGGTTCGTCGTTCGGATGCGCTGGGGTGGTTCAACACTCGGAACCTCGAGGTCATCCTGGACGCGCTCGCCGGGGACATCGACGTGCCGCGGGTGCGCCGGCTCATCTCCGATTTCGATGACCTGATGCAACGGCTTGGGTGGTGGAACGAGTCCGTTGACGCCACCTACACGGACCTGTTCCTCGTGCTACGGGCCGGTGGCGACGACTCGTTGGCGCCCGGGCGGCCAGGCGATTACTCGCCCATCGCCCGCATGATGCTGAGCTTCCAGGAAGACCTCCGAGCCGACGCTCGGGAGGACCTGGAGCGCAACGCCCACCGTCGCGATCTGGTGAAACGCTGTCGCCCGGAGCTGGTGGAGCGGCTCTGACGCCGCCCCGCTCGAGGTCATCAGGCGCCCTGAGGCAGGGGCCCCGCGCCCAGGGGCGGGGGCTCCGGCGGCGGCTCCGTGGACGGAGCCGAGTCAGCGTCGGCTGATTCTCCCGAGGCTTCGGGCGTCCTGTCCGAGAGGGTGGCCTTGAGGGGAGGAGGCGGGACCGTGGCAAACCTCTGCACCGCTTCCTCGAACTCCTCGAGGTTGAGCACCTCGTTCTCGATCAGGTGTGTCGCCAGCTTGTCGATGAGGTCACGGTTCTCCGAGATGATGGCCACGGCTTCGCCGTGGCAAGCCTCGACGATCTCGCGCACCGCCCGATCGATCTCGCCGGCGGTCTTCTCGGAGACCCCGTCCTGGTTGTTCATCTCCCGCCCGAGGAACGGGTTCGAGGAGGAGCGCTCGTACATCACCGGCCCCAGGGTGTCCGTCATGCCCCAGCGGCAGACCAGGGAGCGGGCGAGACCGGTCGCCTTCTGCAGGTCGTCCTCCGCGCCGGTGGAGCGATGGTCGAAGACCACCTCCTCGGCGCTGCGGCCGCCCATGGTCACCCGGATGCGAGCGAGGAGCTCCTCCTTGGTGATGATGTAGCGGTCCTCTTCCGGCAACGTGAGGGTGTAGCCGAGGGCGCCCTTGCCGCGGGGGACGATGCTGATCTTGTGCACCGGGTCCGCGTCCTCGCTGAAGCGGGCGACGAGAGCGTGACCGAGCTCGTGGTAGGCGAGCACCCGCTTCTCGCGTTCGTTGATGATCCGGCTCTTGCGTTCGGGGCCGGCGACGACCCGCTCCACCGCTTCCTCGCACTCCCGCTCGCCGATCTCCTTCTTGCGTCGGCGCGCGGAGAGCAGGGCAGCTTCGTTCATGACGTTCGCGAGGTCGGCGCCGGAGAAGCCCGGGGTGCGTCGGGCGACCCGAGAGAGGTTCACACCCTCGGCCAGAGGCTTGCCGCGGGAGTGAATCTTCAGGATGGCCTCGCGCCCGTTCAGGTCCGGAGCGTCGAGGACGATCTGCCGATCGAAGCGCCCCGGCCGCAACAACGCCGGGTCGAGGATGTCGGGGCGGTTGGTGGCGGCGATGACGATCACGCTCTTGCGGCCGTCGAAGCCGTCCATCTCCACGAGGAGCTGGTTGAGGGTCTGCTCCCGCTCATCGTGACCACCCCCGAGGCCCGTGCCCCGGTGTCGGCCCACGGCGTCGATCTCGTCGACGAAGATGATGCAGGGCGCCTTCTGCTTGGCGGTGTTGAACAGGTCACGGACCCGGGCCGCGCCGACGCCCACGAACATCTCGACGAAGTCCGATCCGGAGATGGAGAAGAAGGGCACCGCCGCCTCACCTGCCACGGCGCGGGCGAGGAGGGTCTTGCCGCAGCCCGGAGGGCCCATGAGCAGGCAGCCCTTGGGGATCTTGCCTCCGAGGGACGTGAAGCGCTCGGGCTCCTTGAGGAACTCGACGATCTCCTCCAGCTCCTCCTTGGCTTCGTCTGCTCCGGCGACATCGCTGAACGTGACGCCGGTCCGCTCTTCTCCCACGACCTTGGCCTTGGAGCGACCGAAGGAGAGCACGTTCTCGCCGGACATGCGGGAGGATCGGAACATCATCATCAAGATGAAGATGAAGAAGAGGAGGGGGAGGCCCCACAGCCAGATGGACGCCCAGTCCGTGGGGCGGTTGTAGCGGAACTCGATGCCCTTGGACTCGAGCAGCGGGACCAGGGCTTCGTCCACGCCCTGATGCTCGACCATGAAGTTGAGGAAGCCGTCCCACTTGGGGTCGGCCTTGATGACCTTGGCCTCCCAGTCCTCTGGCAGGTAGTCGCTGTTGTCCGGGTCGGGGTAGAGCTTGCCGTGAATGCGGTCCGGCTCGATCACCACCTGGTAGAAGCCGTAACTCAGGAGCTCCGAGCCGACCGATGGGTCCAGGACGACCTGGTCCTTGCGCTCTTCGGTCGGGACCTCGTCGCCGGGAGCGGGAGTGAAGCGGCCCTTGTTCAGGGTCTTCATGGCTCGCAGCTCGGACTTGAACTCGTTGTAGGTGAGTTGCACGGCCCCGGCCGTGCCCCAGATGGTGGAGCCCAGCACCACGGCCGCCAGGATCAGGATGATCACCAGGAACGGATTCCGGGCGAACAGGCCCCGGCGCCGGCCTGGTGAAGGTTGTTGTGATCCGCCGCCGTTTTGGTTCCGTTCGCTCATCAGCCAGATACCGCCCGCAGGGAGTGCGGGGCACCGAGGATAACAACGTCCAGACGGCCTCTCATGGCCCCCGTCAGGCTCCGCAGGGGCGGTCCTCCCGCGATCGTGAGAGGGCCCCCAATGGCCATCGTCGGCGGTGTCATCGCGTGGGCTTTAAGTCCTTGAGCCAAAAGGCTCTTACGTTAGAATTGGCGACCATCATGGGGGTGCTCGCGCGAGGGCCGCCAGAGGCGCCCGAACCCCTTACCACACAAGAGATTAGGCGACATGGCAGAGACGACACCGCCGGCGCAACCTCCGAGCGATCAGATCCGCGATCATCTGCTCGATGAGGAGATGCGTAGTTCCTACCTGACCTACGCCATGAGCGTGATCATTCAGCGCGCTCTGCCGGACGCGCGAGACGGTCTGAAGCCCTCCCAGCGGCGCATCCTCGTAGCCATGGACGACCTGAATCTCGGCCCCCGGACCAAGTTCCGCAAGTGCGCCAAGATCGCCGGTGACACCTCCGGCAACTACCACCCTCACGGTGAGGCGGTGGTCTACCCGACCCTGGTGAGGTTGGCCCAGGACTTCAGCACCCGCTACCCGCTCGTGGACAAGCAGGGCAACTTCGGAGCCATCGACGGCTCGCCCCCCGCGGCCATGCGTTACACGGAGGCCCGCCTCGCCTTCCCTGCCGTGGACATGATGGAGGACCGCGACCGGGAGACCGTCGATCAGGAGCGCAACTACGACGACACCCGCTGGGAACCCAACGTCCTCCCGTCCCGGTTCCCCAACCTCATCTGCAACGGCTCCCAGGGCATCGCCGTGGGGATGGCCACCTCCATCCCGCCGCACAATCTGGGGGAGGTGTGCGGTGCGCTCAAGCTCCTGATCGAGAACCCGCAGGTCACGGTGTTGGACCTGATGGACATCGTCCAGGGGCCGGACTTCCCGACCGGCGGGGTCATCCTCGGTCGCCAGGGTCTCTACCGCGCGTACACCACCGGTCGCGGCATCATCGTCGTCCGCGCCCGGACGACCATCGAGACCAAGGGTCGTGACCGCGAGCAGATCGTGGTCACGGAGCTGCCCTACCAGGTCAACCCGAACAACGTCTTCGACAAGGTGAAGGCGTTGATCTCCGACAAGGTCATCGAGGGCATCAGCTACGTCAACGACGAGACCGACCGGAGGGACGGCCTGCGCCTCGTCTTCGAGATCAAGAAGGGGCACCAGGCGGACGTGGTCCTGAACCAGCTGTATCGCTACACGCCGCTGCAGAGCACGTTCTCCATGATCTTGCTGGCGCTGGACAAGCAGCGGCCTCGCACCTTCAACCTGAAGGAGCTGTTGGCCGCGTTCAAGGACCACCGGGTAGAGGTGATCCAGCGGCGCACCCGGTTCCTCAAGCGCAAGGCCGAGGAGCGCCTGCATATCGTCGAGGGGCTGCTGGTGGCGATCGCGGACATCGACGAGGTGGTCCGCATCATCCGTTCGTCCAGCTCTCCGGATGAGGCCCGGGTCCGTCTTACGGAGACCTTCGAGCTGAGCCGGCGTCAGTCGGAGGCGATCCTGGCCATGCGCCTGTCCCGTCTCACCGGCCTCGAGGTCGAGAAGCTGCAGCAGGAGAAGGTGGACCTGGAGGCGGCCATCGCCCGCTACAACGAGATCCTGGGGGACGTGCGCGAGGTCCACAAGCTGATCCTCGAAGACCTGGAGGACCTGCGGGTCCGCTACGCCGACGCGCGCCGGACGGAGATCTCCAGCGAGGAGATGGAGATCGAGGACGAGGCCCTCATCCCCGAGGGCCAGATGCTGGTTTCGTTGTCCCACGGGGGCTACATCAAGCGGATGTCGCCTGACATCTACCGATCCCAGGGGCGCGGCGGCCGCGGCATCACCGGCGCGGACACCAAGGACGGGGACTTCATCGAGCGCCTGATCCTGGCGGACAACAAGGACTTCCTCCTCGTCTTCACCACCTGGGGCGCGGTCCATTGGTTGAAGGTCTACAAGGTCCCCGAGCTGGGTCGCAACAGCCAGGGGAGGTTCATCGAGAACCTCATCCCCATGCGCGACGCGGAGGCGGACGGGGGCCGAGGCAAGGAGCGCATCGCGTCCGTGATCCCGGTGTCCGAGTTCAAGGCGGACCAGTACCTGTGCACGGTCTCTCGTGGCGGCTACGTCAAGAAGACCGCCCTCGTGGACTACAGCCGCCCCAAGCGTGGCGGGATCATCGGCGCGGGCCTGAAGGATGACGACATCCTGGTCCGGGCCGTCCTCACGGAAGGTGACGCGGACCTCATGGTCTCGACCTCTCAAGGCCAGACCATGCGTTTCGCCGAGTCTGACGTGAGGCCCATGGGGCGCGGGGCCGCGGGCGTCATCGCGGTCAAGTTCAAGAAGGACGGGGACCATGTGGTGGACATGGTGGTGGCGTCCGACGACGCCATGCTCCTGTCCATCTGCCAGAACGGCTATGGACTGCGAGCCCGGATGGCGGACTACCCCCGCAAGAACCGCGGCGGCCTGGGCGTGGTGAACGTTCGCGGCCTGGACCGCAACGGTGATGTGGTCCTGGTGCGCCGTGTGGAGGAGGGGGAGGACGTCATCCTCATGTCCGAGGGCGGCACCATCATCCGTACCCCGGCGGACGAGATCAGGCTCGTCGGTCGTGGCGCGGCAGGGGTCCGGGTCATGCGACTGAAGGGCGAGGATCGCGTCGCTGCAGGGGTGGTCTTCAAGCCGGAAGACGTCGGTGAGGAAGACGTCGGTGA
>CAZDQF010000005.1:179122-189081 GCA_964507445.1 uncultured Isosphaeraceae bacterium | reverse complement strand
GGAAGGCGTCGGTGAGGAAGGCGTCGGTGAGGAAGGCGTCGGTGAGGAAGGCGTCGGTGAGGAAGGCGTCCGAGAGGACGAGCCGAGGGACGCCGAAGGCGAGCCGACGCCGGAGCCCTCTCCCGCGGAGTGAGCCGCGGGCCTGGTTCGGTCATGTAACATGACCGTGAACCCGGAGGGTCCGCTGCATGCCTCGCACCACACGTCGCCACTTCCTCATCACGTCCGCCGCGACCGCGGCGTCCGTCGCCCTGATCCGTCCGTCCACCATCGCCCACGCACTTAGCGACAGGCTCCGGCTGGGGGTCGTCGGGGTCGGGGGCCGCGGCGGCGCGAACCTGAACGGGGTGAGCCACGAGGACGTGGTCGCCCTGTGTGACGTGGACGAGGGGCACCTGGACGGGGCCATGAAGCGGCACCCCAAGGCGGGGCGCTTCGTGGACTTCCGCAAGATGCTGGACGACACGAAGCTGGATGGCGTGGTCGTCAGCACCGCGGACCACACCCACGCGGTCATCGGCCTCGCGGCCATGGAGCGGGGCAAGCACCTGTACTGCGAGAAGCCCCTGGCCTGGAGCGTGGATGAGACGCGGCGCATGACCGGCCTCGCCCGGGACAAGAAGCTGGTGACCCAGATGGGTACCCAGATCCACTCCGGCGTCGGGTACCGACGCACCGTGGAGCGGGTTCGATCCGGGGTCATCGGGGACATCACGGATGTGCATGTCTGGGTCGGCAAGGCGTGGGTGGGAAGTGACCGTCCTCAGGACACGCCTCCGGTCCCCAGGGGGTTGCACTGGGACCTCTGGCTGGGGCCGGCTCCGACCCGGCCGTACCACTCTTCCTATCACCCGGCCAGCTGGCGCGGCTGGTGGGACTTCGGCGGCGGCACGCTCTCGGACATGGCGTGCCATCACATGGACCTGCCGTTCTGGGCTCTCCAACTTGATCACCCCACGTCCGTGGAGGCGACCGGTCCGGAGGTGCACCCGGAGTCGGCGCCCCGGACCCTCCAGGTGGCGTTCAAGTTCCCGGCTCGCGGTCCACGTCCGCCGCTCACGCTCACCTGGTACCAGGGAGGAGAACGGCCGGCCGTCCTCAAGCAACCCATCACCATCCCGGGCGCGGAGGCGCCGACGGAGGAGTCCTTTCCCAGGTGGGGTGATGGCACGCTGTTCGTCGGCACCAAGGGCTACATCCTGGCGGACTACAACAGGCACGTGGTGCTCCCCCGAGGGCCATTCCAAGAGGTGGAAGCGCCGCCGCGGTCCATCCCCGACTCCATCGGTCATCACCGTGAGTGGACGGAGGCGATCAAGGGCAACGGCCGGACGTCCTGCCCGTTCGACTACTCCGGACCTCTGACCGAGTCCGTGCTGCTGGGCAACGTGGCGTTCCGCGCAGGCGAGGCCCTCCATTGGGACGCGGAGAAGATGACCACGGGAGTCGCCGCGGGGGACACGCTGCTGAGCAGGGAGGACCGGTCCAGCTGGTAGCGGCTCAGGCGCGCCAGGGCGCCTTGGACCACCGCCCGAGGCTCAGCAGCAGCTCCGTGTAGGTCAGGAACGGATAGCTGAACAGCCGCGCCGACGAGCGGGTGTGGGGCGTGAGAAACCGGTTGAGGGAACCGTAAAAGCCCAGCCGTTTGACCCGCTGGACGCTGCGCCCGTAGTCGTTGAGGACGTCGTCGAGGTTGCGGCCGACGAACTTCAACGTGGCCGTGGCACCAACGGCGGCCCCCCGGATTGCGTTCTCCGTGGTCTGGACCGCGCCGGTCGCCACTGCGGCGGTCGTCTGGAGGAGCGACCGCTCGGAGTCGCCGGCGACCTGGCGCACGTCCTGGATCAGGCCCTCCACGTCGGTGACATCCAGTGTCGACCCGGCCACCTCTCCCAGCTCGTCCTTCAGGCCGGTGACGGTGCTCTTCATGTCCTTCAAGGAGATGGGCGGCATGTCCACCGTGTCCGCCATGCGCTCCGAAAGTCTCGAGAGTCCCGCCAGCACGTCGTCCACGTTGTCCAGGCGGGAGTTCTCCTCCATCACGCCGGCGTCCTTGAGCTCTTCGCCGATCTCCTTGACGAAGGACTGGGCGCCCTTGCAGACGTCCGTCGCCGCAAGCAGGACCCAGAGCGGTGAGGCATGCAGGGTGAGGATCAGGAGGTTGTCCACGGTTCCTCCTACACCGAGGCGAGTGGCGGTCCGGGCGTCCAGGGTGGGTTGATCCGAGCCCTTGTACAGCCCTGCCTGGCCGATGTCGTCCGTCAGCATCTTGATCTGGCGCTCCACGGCGGTCCTGTAGAACCGGCCTTCCCTCACGGGTCGCGGGAGCAGCCATGTGCAGATCCGCGCCACGGCTCCCGCCAATCCGGCTAGCCAGCGGATGACACGTTCGGGGATGGAGAGGGTCCACGCCACCAGGTGATGGAGAGCGCGGGGTCGGCGTACCGCGCGGCGCTGGAGCGCTGGAGCGGTGGTCGATTCGGAGTCGGCGGCCGGGTCTCGCGGCATCAGTCCTCGTTCACCTCTTCAGCGCCGAGGTTCGGTCTCACGTGCCGATCGAACTCCGGCAGGAAGGTCAGGGTTTCCATGGACGTCATGCGGTCGAGGTAGAGCTTGCCGTCGAGGTGGTCGCACTCATGCTGGACCACCGCCGCGGGGAAACCGTCCAGGGTGACCTCCAGCGGTTGGCCGGCCCGGTCCATGCCGCGGAGCCGCACGGATGAAGAGCGGGGCACCTGACCTCGCAGGTCGGGGACCGAGAGGCATCCCTCCCAGACCATCTGCGGCGTCGGGTCAAGGTGTTCGACCTGCGGATTGACGACGACGGTCAGGGGCATCCCGGCGACGCCGGGGTAACGCGGATTGTCCTGCACCTCCATGATCACGATGCGCTTGGAGACATGGACCTGCGGCGCTGCGAGTCCGGCGCCGTCGTATTCGCGACAGGTGTCGATCATGTCGTCGATGAGCCGTTGGGTGTCCGCGGACTCCAGCTCTTCGGGAGACACGGTCCGGGCCACTCTCCGCAGCACCGGGTGGCCCATGCGTGCGACCTTCAGGATCATGCTCTCACTCCCATGGGCGGGCCCGAAGACGCCTGGCCAGGTCTTCGTAGACCGCGAGGTGATGCGCGAACGCGCGAGAAGGTCCGTGGGCGATCCGGTCAGCGGCCACCTGGAACGGGTTAAGGGACAGCCCGACGCCGCCGACGTCGGCGAGGACGAAGCCCTCTTCTTCGTCCGCCTCCCATCGGGCGCCCAGGAGCATCTCCACCGTGCTCCCGAATGCGGCGCCCAGTCCGTGCGCGAGCCGTTCGGCGTCCTCATCCTCCGGGTCTGCGCACCAACCCTCCTGGTCGGATTCATGCATCAGGAGGTCGAGGTGCTCCACGGCGCTCCGCGAGCGGTCGAATTCGAGCCCGAAGCCGCCGTATCGGGTCACCAGCCAGAGCTCCAGCTCCTTCAAGATCCGTTGCTGGTCTTCGTCAAGACCCCGCTGGGTCTCGACGTAGGCATCCGTGGGCGGGACCTGCACCGGGATGCCGCCGATCTCCAGCCGGTCCCCCGGCTCCGCGACCTCTCGGATCTCCTCGAGCAGTCGGTCCCAGCAGGTGTCCAGGTAACGTTGCAGCCGCGCCTCGTCACCGTCGTCGCTGAACCCGGTCTCGTCGTCCACCTGCAGGTCGGGGATGAAACGTTGACGCAGCTCGGCCAGGAACCCGCACACCTCTGCGTGGACCGCCGCCCCCGCGAACTGCGTCTTCACCATCACCTGGGGTTCCACGCGGATCACCCCGTCCCCTTCGTCGATCACGACGGAGTCCACGAGCTGGCCCGTGCTCTCCAGGAACAGCAGCGGGACCGGTTCGCAGGCGAAGTGGGGGGTGAGGGACAGGCCGGCGATCTGAGGACGCTCCAGAGGCTGGGTTCCCATGACGCCCCGGCTGCGCTCGAAGGAGACGTCGGCGCACTCCCACTCCATGTCCCGAGCGAAGGTCCGCGCCCAGGAAATGGCCTCCTCCAGCTTCGTCGGCTCCGTCTGGCGCCCGCTGAACCCCAGGCTCGCTCCCATGGCCCCATGCTACGTAGGCGTCGCTCGGGGTAGAAGCGCCCCATGGGGTTGCGCGCCGCGGGCCATTTCCGAGGTCCGTCGAGGAGAGACGGGGGCGTGTCCCGGGAGGGCCTATCACCCTGTCCAGCAGGGCCTTCCGTTGATCAGGGGTCACCGAGGCGCGGCAGGAGTTCGAGAAATCACCAGATTATTCCCGTTTCCTTCGCCGTTCTGGCCGCCCGCACCGCCAAGACCAGTGGGAAAAAAGGTGTTATTAGGGCTCGTGGATAGCGCTGGGGCACGAAAGTGCTCTAGCGCTATCTCATTTTCCAGGCCCGCTGACGCTCGGTTTCGGCTCCTCGCCGGCCTGGACCTCCAACGGTGTGAACGTCCCCGCCTTGACAGCCGTTCCAGGCCTTTGCAGACTTCCCTTCCCACTTTGGTGGCGTATCGGAGATCCTATCCATGTCCATCGGTCCCAAAATCCTTGTCTCGTCAGTGTTTGTGCTCTTGGGCATGTCCCAGTTGGTGGTCGCCCAAGGCGAAGCGACGGTCATCTCCGATCGTCGGGGCAGGGTGGATGAGACCAAGGGTGTCCGCATCACCCAGGACAGCTACGAGCGCGTGGAAGGGAAGCTGGGTGGAGCCGGCCGGACGTGGAAGCCCCACGAGGTCATCGAGATCCGCTGGACCCGCGCTCCCAGTGACTACAAGAAGGGGATGAACCTCTACCGGGACGGCGAGTTCCGGCAGGCGGCACAGATGATCAAGGCCGCCATCGAGAGCAAGGGCCGGTATCCCTGGTTGCCCGTGTACGGCAACTTCTATCTCGGCCGCAGCGCTGCTCGTGCCGGGTTCGCGTCCGAGGCCATCGCCGCGTTTGAGAACGTCATCAAGGCGGACCCTAAGCACCGCTTCGTCCCCGACGCGTATGTGGAGTTGGCTCGCCTTCACTCTCGCCCCGGCGCGGGTGCTAACGGGGCGAAGGCCGCCAAGGCGGCGCTGGAGAAGGTCGCGTCCATGGCCGGCAAGCTCGACCAGAGCTACCGCACGAAGGTGGACCTGGGGCTGGCGCGCCTCGAAGTGAACGGCGGCGATGCAGCCAAGGGGCTCAAGGCCCTGGAAGGCCTCGAGAGGAAGACCCGGGATGAGGCGCTGCTCAACCTCATCGCCATGGAGAAGGGGCAGGCCCTGGTGCGTATGAAGCAATACGACAAGGCCGAGCGGGCGTTCGACCGCATCCTCAAGTCCAAGAAGATCCAGGACCCGGAGGTCATCGCGGGAGCCGCGAACGGTCTCGGTGATTGCCAGTTCGAGCAGAAGAAGTTCGACCAGGCCATGTGGTCCTACTCCAGGACCTACGCGCTGTTCATGGACCGTGACACCCTGGCTCGTCAGGTGGGATGGGCCCTCTACAGGGGTGGCGAGGCCTTCATGATGCAGGCCGGCAAGGCCTCCGGAGACGAGCGCAAGAAGCTGCAGCGCTACGGCAAGCGGGTCCTCAACCGGGCAGCGCGGGAATTCCGGAACACCCGGGGCGGCAAGATGGCCCGTCAGAAGCTCGGCCTGTCGAAGTGAACCGCAGCTGATCGCTGCAGCCCCGATGGGAACCGCGTCGTCTTCACCGCGTGAAGTGGTGCCGCCCCATCGCCCCGGGCGGCATGCCCCCCTGTGGCTGCGTCTGCTTCGCGAATCCGTCTTCTGTCTCTTCCACCAGTTGTCGGCGCCCTGGTTCTGCGTGCGGGCACAGAACCGACCGGCCATCGAAGACATGGGCCCGGTGATCATCGCCGCCAACCACGTCTCCTTTCTCGACCCGCCCGCGCTCCAGGCGGCGCTGCGTCATCACGTCACCTTCATGATGACGGAGGTCTATTACCGGCTCCCGGTCGTTCGGTGGTTCTTTCGACTGTGGGGCGCGATCCCCGTGGCGGAGGGCCGCCCCGCCATGGGGGCGCTCCGAGAGGCCTTGCGGACCCTCGAGGCGGGCGCGCCCGTCGTGATCTTCCCGGAAGGGAGGGTCTCCAGGGATGGCCTGCTGCAGGAAGGGATGCGCGGCATCGGCATGATGTTGACGAAGACCGGAGCGCCGGTCATTCCAGTCGCCATCATGGGCACCTACGAGGTGTTGCCCCGCCATCGGTTCCTGCCGCGGCGTCACCCCATCACGGTCCGCTTCGGTGAACCCATCTGCCCATCCGACTACCCGGATCACGACACCGACATGTTCGTGGGGGTGGTGATGGATGCCATCGCGGCCTTGGGCGCGCCGCGACCCTGAGTCGGGCTCAGGACCGGGCCTCGCGGAGGAGCTCCGCGATTCGTCCCACGCCCTCGCGGATGTCCTCTTCGGACGTGCAGTAGGTCAGCCTGACATGCCCCGGGGCCCCGAACGCATCGCCTGCCACGGTCGCCACGTGCTTGGAGTCCAGCAGCGCGCGTGTGAACGCCAGGGTGTCCGGGAAGCGGTCCGTGCCCAGGTAGGCGGACACGTCGGGGAAGGCGTAGAACGCGCCTCTCGGGACCGGGCAACGAACCTCATCCAGGGCCTCCAGCTCGGACATCAGCAGGCGCCGCCGTTGATCCAGGCTCCGCAGGCGACCCTCCTCCGGGGGGTTGGCCAGGGCGACGATGGCGGCCGCCTGAGAGATGGCGTTGGGGCTCCCGGCCATCTGGCTCTGCGCCCGCGACATGGCGCCGATGACCTGCTTTGGCCCGCCGGCGAAACCCATGCGCCATCCGGTCATGCTGTGGGACTTGGAGAGTCCGTTGATGACCACGGTCCGGTCTTGGAGATCCGGCGCAACGTGGAGCACGTTGGCGAACGGTTCGTCCGTGTAGATCAAGTGCTGGTAGATGTCGTCCGTGATCACCGCCAGCTCCCGTTCCCGCACGACCTCCGCGATACCCTCCAGGGTCGCCCGCGAGTAGACGGTCCCGGTGGGGTTGTTGGGGCTGTTCAGGAGCAGGACGCGGGTGCGGTCCGTGAGCGCGTCGCGGAGCCTGTCCGGGTCCGGTTGGAAGTCGTCCGCCGGGTCGGTGGGGAGCACCGCGGGCACGCCACCGGCGGCCTTCACCATCTCGGGATAGGAGCTCCAGAAGGGGGCCGGGAACAGGCACTCATCCCCCTCGTCGAGGAGCGAGTACAGGGCCAAGAACAGCCCGGACTTGGCGCCGGACGTGACCATGACCTGATCCGGCGGGAACGGCAGGCCGTCACCCTCGAACTTGTGAGACAACGCACCCCGGAGCGCCGGCGTGCCCGCCGCCGGCGTGTAGCGGCCTCGGTTGTCCCGGATGGCCTCCACCGCCGCCTGCTGTACGACCTCGGGCGTCGGCAGGTCCGGCTCACCGGCGCCGAAAGCGATCACGTGGTGCCCTTCAGCGCGCATCCGCGCCGCTGTGGCCGACACCTCGAGGGTGATGGAGTTCTCGAGGGCGGTGACTTTGCGGCTGAGTGTTGGGTTCATGTGAGGCTTGCTGGTGTGACCCTGAGCCGGCGGGAATTTCCCTGTGTTCCGACCGTCCCAGGGAGGGGCGGAGGCTAACCGACTATGTCTGGATAGGCCAGGGCGTTATCGTCTTCGAGGGTCGCAGCGGACGGAGACCGGGGGACACGTGACGACGAGAACGACGACCATGCAGAAGGTCAGACCGCGGCGAACGCTGCGGCGGTGGCTCTTCTTCGGCGCCCTGGGCGCCCTCCTCGGGACCCTCGCCGTCCTCTGGCTCAGCTGGATCTACAACCCGTTCGCGACCTCGATCGAGTCCCCGCTGGTGTTGGTCCCGGGGAAGGCGGACTTCGTCCTCAACGTCACCCAGTTTCCCGACGTCGTTGATGGCATGCGAGAGCGCCCCTTCTCCCGGGCGCTGAAGAACCACGAGGGGTTTCAGCAATTCCGGGAGACCAAGGACGCCCGCGATACGGGGGTCGTCGAGGCCTTGCAGAAGGCGTTCGCATCCCTGGACGAGCTGCGGACCTCCCTGCCCCTCGGGCTTGAGTTGCTGCCAGGCGTCTCCGGCGCTCACGTGGTCGTGTGCGGGTACCTGCCGGACCGGACGGACGCCAGGAAGGAGGCCCCCCGTTTCTCCAACCGACCTGTTGAGTCGGAGGATGTCCGGTTCATGGCGGTCTTCCGGCCGGAGTCCTGGAAGGCGGTGGCTGGGGTCAACGTGCTGCGCAACGAGCGGCTCTTCGACCTGTTCATGCGTGACTCCCTCGAGGCCGAGGGGATCCGGGTAGAGCATGGTCGGAACCTGGTCCGTCTCCAGTTGCCAGCCAGCTCGAAGGGCGCGGCTCCCTCGGAGTTGTTCATCACCCGGATCGGCGACACCGTGCTGGTCGGAACGGAGGAGCGCGAGCTGGAGCGGATCTTCAAGTTCGTGGAGACGAAGGGGATCCCCGCGAGCGCCGCCAACCGTTACGCGGGGATGGAGGTGCCCAACGACCGGTATCCGGTCCAGCTGCTGTTCAAACGAGAGAGCCTGGACCGCTACGTGAAGATGGAAGAGACGCTCACGGGCCTCTGGGGAGAGGACACCTTCGAGTTGGCGGAGTCCGTGATTCCGACCCTGGGTGGAGAGGACATGTTGGTGGAGATGGGCCTGGGGCGCGATCTCAGGATGGCGCTCCAGGGGCCCCTGGGCCCGCCCGCGACAGGCTCCCTGTCCACCATTCTGCGGCCGTTCTCGGCGGTCGACCTCCGCGAGGAGTTCTACCGCCTGGAAGATCTGTTGCCCCAGTCAGTCTTCGCCTTGCTGCACCTGAACTCAGGACTGGGAGAGCTCTGCGACGTCCTCCTGAAGCGTCCGGACATCTTCAGCGCCGAGGACAGGAAGGACCTGCGGCAGGCCCTGGGCCGAGTGCAGGGACTCGGCGGATTGGACGGGGCCCTGGCCACGTTGACGGAGGCGACGGACTCGAGGCTCTCTCTCGCCTTCTTCACTCAGGACCGGGACGGTCTGGAAGATCAGGCGCAGGTCGGATACGCGCTGGTCGCCCCCGTCCGTGACATGGAGCGCATGAAGCGCACCATGACGCTGATCGAACAGGACGTCCGGCGCCGACGCGGCGAGGGGCTGATCAAGGAGATCTACCGCGAGCAGCGCGGTGACGCGTCGCTCTACAAGCCGGTCTTGGTGGCCGGCTCCGTGGACGACCCACGAGTGACCGTCCCCGGCATCGGCTTGATCGGGGGTTACCTCGTCATCACCAACTACCACCCGTTCCTCATGGAGGTCGGGGAGGTGGTCTCCGGAGGAGCCCCGGGCATGGGTGGTGGCGGCTTCGAATCGGCGCTGTCGTTCGCGCCGCGCGGCGTGCTGCTGGCCTGCCTCATGGACGGGGAGCGCATGCAGCCCTACCTGATCCAGTCGGCGACCGGGTGGGCGTACCAGCAGACCGAGGTCACCCAGATGAAGTTCGCCGAGTGGCGTCGCGTCGCCGGTCGACGTGCCATCGATCAGGGGATGACCCGGGGCTCACCGGAGTACGCCCGCTGGGTCGACGGGGAGGTCCGGCGGCTCGAATCCGCGCTGGTGAAGGTCGACCGGCCCCAGCGACGGAAGAAGATCCTCGACCACATCAGGTACTTTGACGGATTCCTGGACGGGCTGGGCTTCTTCGTCGCTCACGAGGTCTCCCGTGTCCGGATGTCGCTCCGGCTCAGCGTCGCGAAGCCCGGAAAGTAGGCCCCTTGGCCGTCCTCGTTCGCCCTCTATAATGCGACCTCACCTCGGCCGAGGTGGCGGAATTGGCAGACGCGCTAGGTTGAGGGCCTAGTTCCCTTTTTTGGGAGTGAGGGTTCAAATCCCTCCCTCGGCACACATGGGGCCGCCCCGCGCCCGGGGGGGCGCGGGGGGGGGGGGGGGGGGGGGGGCCCGCGGGGGGGGGGGGGCCCCGGGGGGCC
>CAZDQF010000005.1:0-179112 GCA_964507445.1 uncultured Isosphaeraceae bacterium | reverse complement strand
GCTTTTGTCGTTTTTTGGGTTGGGGGGTTACAAAGCCCCCCGCGGCCCCTCGGGGGCCCCCCGCCCGCGGGGGGGCCCTCTTCTCGTCTGGCCTGCTCAGAGCGCGGCGTGGGAGCCGTCGCAGATGGCGCCCTTGCCGGACTCGCGGCAACCGCACCAGGCCACGGTCCCGGCCTCCGGAATGTCCACGATCACCGGAGCCATGCCCGTACCCGCGTGGGCGCCGTCGCAATAGGGTTGGTTGGCGCTCTTGCCGCAGGAGCACCAGGCCTTCTTCCCTGCTTCCTCATGGACGACGCAGGGGGTCTTGCGCGGGCACTCGGACTCAGACATGGGGTTCTCCTCCTGGTTGCGGTGTGAGAAGGTTAGTCCATGAGCGCGGACGCCGCGACCCTGGCCGAGGAGGTGCGCGAGATCTTGTTCCCTGATGACCCGCAGGGGTCGTTCGACCCGATCTCCCGATGGGGAGACCTGGGGCGACTCCTGGAGTCGCTGGAGCAGAGAGGTTGCTACCTCATGACCAACACGGTGAGTGACCCTGACGTGCGGCGCATGGCGTCGTTCCATCGGTCCACGGACCGGGGGTTCCCCTGCGTCGGCGCTTCTGGATGGGGTCTCTATGAGAGCCTTGGGGAGGCCGTCCTCATCGCTGCGCGAGCGGCGCTCTCCGACCCCCTGGCAGAATGACGGAGCGAGGCATGTCCGAAGCGAACGATGGCATGACTTATGGCGAGTCCGGCGTGGACACGGAGGAGGCGAGCCGCGCGCTCAGGGGCCTCGCCGCCTGCGTCACGGAGACCCATCGGTTCCGCGACCGCGCGGGGGTGGGCAGGCCGCTCCGGGGACTCGGGTATTACGCCAACGTGCTCGACCTGGGGGACGGCCGTGGCCTGGCCGTGGCGGCGGACGGGGTCGGGACCAAGCTCATGGTGGCGGAGCTCATGGGGCGGTACGACACCGTCGGCATCGATTGCATCGCCATGAACGTCAACGACCTGATCTGCGTCGGTGCGGAGCCCATCGCCATGCTGGATTACGTCGCCGTGGGCAAGGCGGACGACGGTGTGCTGGCGCAGCTCGGAGCGGGGCTCCTGGAGGGTGCCCGGCAGTGCGAGATCACCATCCCTGGCGGAGAGCTTGCCCAGGTACGGGAGATGCTCCGGGGGTCCGGCGCCACGGAGGGCTTCGACCTCGTGGGGACCGCCGTTGGGACCGTGCCCCTGGACAAGGTCATGTGGGGACAGGACGTCCGACCCGGAGACGCGGTGGTCGGGGTGGCTTCACGAGGCCTGCACAGCAACGGTTACACCCTCGCGCGCAGGGCCCTCTGTCCGGACGGCGACTACGGTCGCCACGACGATGACCTGGGGCGGACGGTGGGGGAGGAGCTCCTGGAGCCGACGGCGCTGTACGTCGCCCTCGCCAAGGACCTGTTCAGTCAGGACCTGCCCTTGCACGCCATCTGTCACATCACGGGCGACGGATACATGAACCTGACGAGGGTGGAGGCGGACGTGGGGTTCATCCTCGATGACTTCCCCCCTCCGATGCCCGTGTTCGCGGCGATCCAGGAGCGCGGAGGCGTGGACATCGCGGAGATGTACACGGTCTTCAACATGGGGATCGGGCTGTGCGTGATCCTCCCCGAAGACCACGCCGCCACGGTCATGGAGACCTCCACCCGCCACGGGTATGACGCCAGGGTGCTGGGCCGCGTCACGGATCGCTCCGGTTCGGTGGAGATCCCCCAGCACGGACTGGTGAGCCAGGGCGGCGCCCTGGTCCGTGATCAGGCTTCGTAGGGAGGGGGCGCCTCCGCCACCAGCATGGCCTCCGCCAGGGTCGCCCGGCGGTCGGCCCCGAACAGCCGCTCCGTCAGGGTGAGCGCGAACTCCATGGCCGTTCCCGGACCCCGAGACGTGATCACTTCGCCGTCCACCACCACCCGTTCGGTGCGGTATTCGCCGTGCTCGAACCGATCATCAAAGCCCGGGTAGGAGGTCACGTGCTTGTCTGAGACCGCGCCGCTGGGGCCGAGGGCCATGGGCGCGGCGCAGATGGCCGCGATCATGGCGCCTCGGTCCGACGCGGCGACCAGGAGGGACTGAACGGCCGGGTGATCGGTCAGGTGCTGGGCTCCAGGCATCCCTCCGGGCAGGACCACCATGTCCACGTCGGCGGACTCAACCGCCGCGAGCTCGAGATCCGGCCGCACGGCGATCCCGTGAGAACCCACGACCAGCTCCGTCGCGTCCAGGGAGGCGGCGATGACCTCGGCCCCCGCGCGTCTCAGGACGTCGATGACCACCACCGCTTCGATCTCCTCGAACCCCTCCGCGAGAGGCACCACCACCGTCTTGTTCATGTGTGGTTCTTCTGTCCGTCACGGCGCTTGAGTTGTCGCCATACGAAGGCCAGGGTCAGGGCCAGCGCGCACCACCCGATGAGCCCGTCGTAGAGTCGCTTGCTGCCGAAGAGGAGGGGGTCCGTGTCTACGGTGGCGTCCACCTCTTCGACGATCTTGTTGGAGACGAAGCGCACCCAGACCCACCCCGCGTGCACCCCCATGGCGAGGTAGATGGTCCGCCTCCCTTCGCGGATCAACGCCAGGACGAGGCCGACGAGCAGCAGCCCCAGGAACTCGCGCCATCGCTCCGTGAGCATGTTGTGCAAGCCGGCGAAGCAGGCGGGCATGGTGTCCCACCACGCCTCCGGCTGTCGGTCCTTGGGCGGACGGAGGAAGTGGGCGGCGGCGAAGATGAAGCTGCCCAACCAGACCGCCACCGCCGGGCCCGCGGCGGCGCGCAGTCGTCCGTGCAGGACCCCGCGGAACAGGACCTCTTCGAGCAACCCCAGCGCGAGGGCCTGCAGGAGATAGAGCACGGCCTTGCCCATGAGGGCTCCGTAGCCGAGCTCCGGCTCCCACGTCCGGGCTCCCAACGCGAACAACACTCCGTTCAGCGTGACCATGGCGGTGACACCGAACAGCAGGCCCATCCCCACGGTCCGGATCGGATCGCGGGCTCCGGTCAGGCCGAAGGCCTCCTTGATGCCGCCGCGCGGCACGCGGGCGATCCAGATCCAGCAGATGACCACCAGGGGAACCAGGCCCTTGCGGGCCATGCGCTCTGGTTCGTGAACCCCCATGAGCTGACAGACAGCCGCAGCCAAGGTCACCGTGAGGCCGGCCGCCGCCAGGGCGAGCAGCAGCAGGCAGACCTCTCTCTGAAGACCGGGCCGAGCGTTGTCCACGAACTGAGGTTATCTCGATTGGATCGCCCCGCAATACCGCAGCTTGATAGGGCTTATGGGCCGCGGTTACCATGCGGGTTCTGTCGCAGTGTATATACTGCCCCCGGGTCTGCGGGTCCGGCCGGATCGGGCAGCGTGACCGGAATGGAGATCCCATGAACCTCTCAGTCAAGCCGCTGCTGTCCTTGTTGGTCCTCGTCGCCGTCGGCGTCGCTCAGCAACCCAACCAGTTCAACGCTTCCCAGACGGTCAACGGCCAGACAGGCGCCCCCTACCCCATCACCGGTGTCGGCGTCCCCATGGGCGTCCCCAGCAGTGGGATCATCGCTGGTCTCCCCAACGCCCAGTTCGTGACCTTCGAGGCCGGGGGCCTGGCACCCCAAGGCTACTCCGTGCTCGGGAACCAGCTCTTCGACCTGGACGGGGCCACCACCAGCATCATGTTCGACGGCCTCTCCGAGCCGGGGACGTACGTCCTGGATGGAACGGGGCAGTTCCAGATGCAGTTCCAGGCGGACCCGCCCGGAGTCGCGGTTGGGTCGCAGCGGGCGTGGCAGAGCGGCGTCGTCGACCCCACGTCCGCCATGGGCGCCAGCATGACCGCCGCTTCCGAGATCGTCGTCGTGCCCGGGATCACCACGTTCGCCGGTCCCATGACGGATGACGGCAGCGTCAACATCAGCCTCGCGCCGTTCAACTTCGGATTGCCCTTCTACACGTCCACATACTCGGACTTCTTCGTGTCCGCCAACGGGTTCTTGTCCTTCACGACCACGACCACGGACTTCACGTCGACCCCGACGGAGATGCTCACGCAGATGCCTCGCATCGCGCTGTTCTGGTGCGACCTGTCTCCGAATCAGGGCGGCATGATCAGCATCCAGGTGGATGAAAGCACGCCGATCCAGGTGGTCCGCGTCATCTACGACAACGTCCCCGAGTTCGGCGCCGGGCCCAACCACACGGTGGACATGAGCATCGACGTGCTCGGGAACATCCAGATCAACAGCAGCGCCTTCAACCCTCCGGCGCCGACCTTCACCATGTTGACCGGCATCAGCCCCGGCGGGAATCTGAGCCCCACGCCTGGGTGGTTGGACATCTACCCGACCCTCTCCGGGACGCCGCTCACCAGCGCCGTGGACGAGGCGATCTTCGAGTGGTTCGGGACCTCCGCGGCCGCGTACTGGACCGGTGGGAGTTCCAACCCCTACGACCTCACGGGCCGCTCCCTCTCCGCCACGGCAATCGGTGGCGGTCAGTACTACGCCACCAGCTTCTGAGGCCCGCAGGAACTTCCGCCGTCGGGCTCGCGACGGCGAAGGGGCACATGTACGACGAGACCGAAACCAGAATCACACCGGCGCGGGGTTCGGGTTCCGATCCTTGCCTCTGCGTCATCGAGGGCCGCTCCGGCGGCACCACCGTGCTCCTCTCCGACGCAGAGGTGCTGATCGGGCGTCATCCTCAGTGCCAGATGGTCCTCGACTCAAACGCGGTCAGCAAGCGGCACGCCAGGGTCTCCCGCGGTGAAGGCGGGTTCCTGTTGGAGGACGTGGGGTCGACCAACGGGACGCTGGTGAACGCGTCCCCGTTGACATCGGGAGAGCCGAGGCAGCTCTGCCATGGAGACATCATCCTCATGGGCGATCACACCCTGATCTTCAGAGACGGCTCTGGGACGTTCGCCGACAAGAAGGGGATGTCCACGATCTCGCTGGACATCGCCGAGGTCCGGGCCGAAGCCGATCGCCTGATGGACGATTGGTTGAAGGACGCGTAGCCCGGCGGCGGTCACACCACCAGGGCGCTCAACAGTCCGATGAGGCCGCCGAACACGCCTCCCCAGACCACCAGCCAGCCCAGGTGTTCGTGGATCATGTCCTGGACGATTCGTTTGACGTCTTCAGGGGTGAGCTCATCCAGCCGTGCGGCGACGATCTTGTCGACCTTGGCGACGATGGAGCGGGCCATGTCGCCGCCGCCAGCGGACCTGGCGATGGCCGCCCGGAAGTCCTCAGATGAGGTGACGTCTTCGATCACGTCCTTGAGGACCCGCTCCACCGGCTGCTCGAGCCCGGAGAGGGCCGACTTCCCTCCGAACATGCCGAGCATGGAGCCCAATCGTGACTCCATGACGGCGTCCGTGATCCGGTCGAACACCCGCTTGTAGTCCACGGCGGACTTGAGATCCTCCGGGCTGATGGAGATCTCGGCCATGTCCGAACCGGACTCGAGGAGCCGCTCGACGTTCTCCGCTGTGAAGAACTGCTCCATGATGAGCTCGTGGATCGCGTCCTTGAACTCTCGGAAACGAAGCGGGATCACGCCGGACCCGTAGAGCAGTGGCACCCGCTCGAAGAGCATGTGGACGGCGAGCCAGTTGGTCAGGGCCCCGGAGAGGGCGAAGAGGCCCGTGAACAGGATGAGCTGACCGCCCACCGGGGTCACGAAGCTGACGCCGATCACCGCGCTCGCGGAGAGGTTCGTAATCAGTGACTTGTTCATCGTATGCCGAAGGCCAGGGCGATCTTCGCGTCTTGCAAGGTGTCCGCCAACACCTCCCTGGCATGGAGATGGTTCCGCTCCACGCGGGTGAAATCAAACAGGGCCGGGTCGTCGATTCGAGGATTGAGGATGATGAGGTCCACGTTGGGTGACTCCCTGACCTCGCGCATCTGGTATTCCCAGACCAGGTTCTCAAGGGCATTGATGGTCACGAGGAACCGCATGATGAACCCACGAGCGCCCTCATCCCTGACCTCTCCCCCGAAGTGGGTGCCGATGAGGAGCAGCTTGCGATCGGGGAAGCGGCGGTTGTGCTCCGCCATGGGTGACACGAGCGGCGTCTTCTCCACCAACCCGCCGTCGTAGAACCCGGTCTCTTCTCCGTCCCGATCGCGGGGGATCACGATCCCCGGGATGCTCATGGACTGGAAGATCGCAGAGAGCATGGGGCCGCGCCTGAACACCCTCCGGGTGCGTGCCCCGTCGTCCGTGCAGGCGATGCAACGGAACGGCGTCGGGCAATCTTCGAAGGTCTTGGCGGTGAGCGCGCCGTCGATGGCCCGAGCGAAGTGCTCGCCGCGGATCAGGCCGTCCGGCAGCCGGCCCCCGAACGGCTTGCGGAGGAGAGAGAAGGCCAGCTTGAACCAGGGGATGTCCACCGCCTTCCCATGATTGAGCCCAGCCACCTGCTCGTAGATCCGGGGCGTCGGTGTCCCGCTGGCCCAGGGGCCGCCGATGGCGGCGCCGGCGCTGGTGCCCCAGACCTCCTCGACGTGCTCGTTCACTCCGAGCTCGTCCAGGATCCCCGCGAACGCCATGTTGCCGCAGAGCCCAGGGACGGATCCGCCGCCGAATGAGGCGACGACCCGCACCTCCGGGTCCTCGACCAGCCGCTTGAGGGTCGAGTACCGCCCCGGGTCCAGGGGCGCCAGGATCTCGTCCCTGCGGGCCAGGACCTCCCGAGCTCGAGAGTGATCACTCATGGTGATGTCCCGTCGATGATGGGGGGCGGCATGAGCTCTTCACCGTCAGCTGAGCCGAGCTTGGTCTCGATGGTCCGCCTGGGAGTCTGTTGTGCTCGTTCGGCGCCGCGAGCCCAGTGATCCAGGCGATCGAGGAGCGCGTCTCTCGGCAACGCGGAGGGGATCACGTGAGGGGCTTCCTCGAACGTCTCGATCCAGCGTGCCGCGTCGTGTGACTGCCCGACGATCCTGCGGACACCGACGTTGTCTATGACCTGATCGTCGCCGCCCAGCATGCAGTAGCTGGGCACCTGGATCCGAGCGAACTGCCTGGCCACGAACTTCTGACACTTGAACATGGAGGTCAGGAAGCGGGCGGAGACCTGTCTGGTCCGCAGAGGGTCGCCCTCCAGGACCCTGAGCCAGTCAGGCCGATGGACGATCTGAGCCGGACCGAACGGCAGGTCGTAGAGCCTGGTGGGGTGAGTGAACGAGCGCCGCAGAACCCGCAGTCGGCGAGGCAGGGGCACCTTGACGGCGGTCGCCAGCGCAGGCGCGGACAGGATCAACCCGTCGCACGCCTTGGGGTGCCGTATGGCCAGGGCGGACGCGAAGAGGCCTCCGAGAGAGATGCCCAGGAGCGTGATGGGGGCGTCGGGAGTTCGCCTGCGGACCTCGTCACAGACCTGGCGCGCGTCGTCCACCAGCGTGGTCCAGTCCTCCGCGTGGCCGCGTTCGCCTTCCGAGATCCCGCTGCCCCTCCGGTCCGGGAGGTAGACGGAGATGCCCCGCTCAGACAGCGCCTCGCCGAGTCCGCGGTACCAGCCCATGTGGCTGGCGATGCCGTGAAGCAGGACCACCGCGGGTCTGCCCCCGGGGGCCTCATGAACTCCGACCTGGAGGGTGACTCCGTCCGGCGTGGAGAGCAGGATCTTGTCGTTGGACATGTCAACTGAGGGGGGTGATGTCCTCCAGCCAATCGTCCTTGTCCAGGTCCTTGGTGGTGGACAGGAGCACGGTCTTGGCCTGGAACAGTCGTTTGCCGGAGGCGATGAGCTTCTTCTTGCCGTCGTCGTACCACCCTGGCTTCATGGTGTGGAGGACCGGAGGGTTCAGGCGCATGCTCTTCCGCTTCGCCTCGTACTCCAGGTTCATGGAAGCCAGGTTGCCGTCGATGGCCTGTATCAGCGGCCGGCGCTTGTCCGGCGGGAGTCCGGCCTTGCACTCGACCTTGAACACATAGCGGGCGCCGTCCAGGTCTGCCTCCGCCTTGAAGTGATCCACCTGGATGGAGGTGCTCGCGGCGGCACGCTCGACGGCTTCGATGACCTGGTTGACGCTGACCTTCTCTCCCGTGATGGAGGTCATGCCGCGGCCCTTCCGACGGAACACCAGGACCGGAGCGGTGTTGTAGTGGCCCACCACCTCGACCACGTCGTTGATGTCGTATCGGTAGAGCCCGCCGGTGGTGGTGAAGAAGATGTAGTACTCCTTCCCTTCCTCCAGCTCGTGGGCCCCTCGATACTCCCACGCGGAGCGATCGTCCGGGCGGCTCTCCAGGTCTTCGACCTCCACGAATTCGTAGACGTTGGTGGCTACCGTGAGGACTCCACCGGACCCATCGTCCGTGAGCGGGATGCTCCCGCGTGCCTCCGATGAGAGGTACCCCCAGTCTCGGACCGGGACCGCCCGGTTCCCCTCCGGGTTGAACCAGCCGTCGAAGCGATCCACGTAGGCGCCCACGGTGCCACCCTTCCAGCACCCGATGAGGTCCAGGTTGGGCCAGTAGTCCGCGGGGAGGAGCACCCCGGCCCGTCGTCCTCGGGCCCCTTCGAGTCGTCGGGCCAGGGACGGGTTGGCTCTCATCCGTGGAAGGAGCTCTGCTCGAAGCGCCTCCGGCACGGCGATGTGATCGCTCAGGGTGCCGTCGTGCAGGTCCTTGATGAGGGCGTCCGCGTGCTGGTTCGCCATCTCGCACATCTTGACGATGGACGACGGGTTGGCGGTCGCCAGGAAGGTGACGTCGGCGCCGATTCCCAGCCGCATGATGATGTAGTACTTGGCCTCGTAGTCGTCCAGCTCGAACACGTTGTACGGGACCAGATAGGTGCCTCGCACCAGGGCCGGCATGTTCTTGTAGATGTGGCCGCTGGTGGACCCGAACGGGACGCCGGAGGGTGTGTGGCCTTCCACGGCAGGTGACACGAGGCTCAGGACCTTGCCGCTGAAGATCCTGGGGTGGTTCATGGCGGCGTGGTGGAACCAGGTGCGCATCTGATCGCTGTGATCGCGCCCCTGACACGTGGGCGTGACGGGCACGTACTTGGCGTCGCCGGTGGTCCCGGAGGTCCGCGCGAACATGACCGGGTCTTCCGCCGTGAGCACGTTGGATTCCCCCCGGGTGGCCCGGGTCACTCGGTCCGCGATGTCGTCATAGGTGATGACGGGGGCCGCGGACCTCCAATCCTCCAGGCTGGCCACGGACGCGAAGGAGTGCTCCTTGCCGTACTCGGTCTGAGAGTTGGCCTGGGTGATGTGGAGGAGCTTGCTGAGCTGGGTCTCCGCCGTATTCCTGGTGGCGATCTCGAAGCGCCTGGCGGCCGCGCGCCCCACGGTCTTGATAACGGTGGACGCTACGAATCCCATGAACCGTCTCCCATCTCCACGGCGCTGACGACGAACGGTCGTAGCCGATCCACGTCCACTTCCACGCCGAGCCCAGGCCGCTGGAGGGCGAGAGCGCGGGCTCCGGGCCGCAGGGTCAGGTCCTGTTCACCGATGTCATCAGAGAGGAGGATCGTACCGAAGGACCCCTCGGCGAACAGCAGGTCCTCCGTCCGTGATGCGAACAGGTTGCCTGCGGCGGACAAGATGACGGTCTCCCCGACCTGCGCCCCCAGTTGGCAGCGCATCCCGGCCTCGTGGGCGGCGTCCCGGATGCGCCCGGAGTTGATGAGTCCGCCGCACTTGGAGACCCGGATATTGAAGTGGTGGCAGGCCTCCCGTTCGATGAGGGTCCGCGCGTCGTCCATGGATGCCAGGGACTCATCGACGATCACGGGGATCGGCGACCGTGCAGTGAGCCTCGCCAGGCCGTCGATGTCATCTCCCGGTACCGGTTGCTCCACGCTCTCGAGCTCGAACGGCTCCAGATGTTCGAGCCGGCGCAGGGCGGTCTCCCAGTCCCAGGCACAGTTGGCGTCGATCCGGATTCGGCAGTCGTCCCCGAGGAGCTCCCTGGCCTTGCGGATCACGGCGTCGTCATCTGCCTCATCCGCGCCGACCTTGATCTTGACGCGGCGGAACCCGAAGGCGCGGATGGACTCCAGCATCCTCATGGACGTCTCCATCCCGTCGGCGGGGACGACTCCGCTGTATTCCAGCTGCGGGGAACGCACCGGACCGAGGACCGACCCGGCGGAGCAGCCGAACGCGCGACCGCCGACGTCCAGCAGCGCCAGTTCGAGCGCGCAGTGGGCGGCGTGCTGGTCGCGCGGGAGCGACGCCAGTCGATCCTGGAGACGACCCACCAGCCCATCGAAGCTGCGGACCACCGTCCCTATCCATGGCGGGGCCAGCTCCTCGCGGAGCGTCTGAATCACCGACTCCGGGGTCTCGCCCGTGACGTAGCTCCGGGGGACGCACTCGCCGTAGCCCACGTTCCCGTCTTCATCGATGACCCGGACGAGGACCCCGTGCCCCTCATGCCGGGAGGCGAGGGCGTGGCGGAAGGTGAAGCGGAAGGGGATGCGGGTCTCGAGGATGGTCAGCCCGTGGATCTTCACCCTTCGTCCCCCGTGCGCTCCATGAACGTCACCATTCTCTGTGTCATCTCTGCCGTCTGATCGAACTGGATGGCGTGTGTGGCGTCAGCGAAGACCTCTGATTGCAGACGGTGCTGCGGTAGCTGGGAGAGGAGTTTCCGTACTCCTTCATTGTCGATGATCCTATCCTGGCCGGCGAGGAACAGCAGCGTGGGGATGTTCAGCCGGTGCAGGCCCTTGCGGATGGTCCTGTCCAGGCTGAGACCCGCGACGAAGAAGCGGGCGGTGGCGCCGTGGAGTCTCCACGGGTCCTGTTGAATGAACTCGAGGAACCGTGGTGTGCGCGTGAACATCTCCGGATGGATGGGAACGGGGAGCCGCGCCCTGCCTCCGAGCGGGAGGCTGAAGAGCAGCCGTAGCTTCTGAATCACCGGGAGGTCTACCCGAGCCTTGAGCCCAGGGGTGATGAGCACCAGACCGCTGACCCTCTCCGGTCGGGTGATGGCGGCCGCAGTGGCGAGCTTGCCGCCCCATGAGAGCCCCACGAGGCCGAGGGTGGGGTCGCCGATGTGTGCTCTGAACAGGCGCACATCGTCAAGGAGTGTCTTGGCGTCTGCGGCGTCTCCCGGTGAGGCCCCACGGTTGAGCCCCGAGCCTCGCCTGTCCAGGAGGAACGTCGTGTACCCGTGCTCGGCCAGCTTCTCCGCCGCCGGGATGAACCAGGTGCCGTGGCTTTCGATGCCGTGGCAGTAGAGCAGCACCCCCCGCTGCGGGCTGGCTTCGATGATCCGGTAGCGCAGCTCGCGGCCGCCGCAGCCGGTGTAACGGGCCACGCGTCCCGGACCTGACGACCCGGGGGGAAGCGGGGGCTCACTCACCGCCGTCGTCACCCGCAGCGAGATCCCCCAGCATGCGCCGGGCGACGGCGCTCAACTCCCGTGTGATGACATGGTCGGGGTGGAGTCTCGTGAACATCCCGCGGCTGCCCAGGCTGGCCAGCTCCTCGTCCAACGGGAGCAGCCCGTAGACCTCGTATCCGAAGGCGTCCGTGATCTTCTTGCGGACGTCGTCATGGTCGATGGTACTGGCCACCTTGTTGGCGATCATGGCGACCTTGGGAACCCGAAGGCGCTCGGCCAGCTCCGCCATCACCGCCGTGCCGTGGAAGTCCTGCCTGTCGGGCCGGATGAGCAGGAGGAGGACGTTGGAGATGGCGGTGGTGAGCATGGTCTCGCGGTTGAGGCCGGGGTGGGTGTCGATCAACAGGAGATCGAGGTTCAGGGCTTCCACCAGGGAGTGGAATTGAGAGTTGAGCTTCCCGACGTCGTAGCCCTGGTCGAGTATGCGCATGATGGCCTCCATGCGCATGCTCGATGGGAGCAGCCACAGGGCGCCTGGGGAGGGGATCTCCAGCGACGACGACATGTCGTAAGCGCACTCTTCGAGCTCGCAGGAGCCACGGACGAAGTCCGTGAGCGTGTGGGTGATCCGGTCGTGCTGGATGTCGAACAGCACGTGGACCCCCGGAGACTGCAGGTCGGTGTCGAGGACGGCCACCCTGTGCCCCGCGCGCGCCGCCAGGTAGGCGAGATTGGCGGTCAGGTTGCTCTTACCGGTCCCGCCACGATAGGAGTGGACGCTGACGATGGTGGCCATGGCACGCCCAGTATATGCGGACGGCGACCTTCCGTAGGCGTGTGACCGCGACGGATTGACGAGGTCTAGGCGTCGATGGGCGTCAGCTGCTGGACGAACGCGTCAGGTCGCAGAGGGGACTCGGTCAGGTGGCTGATGTGCTCCTGCCAGCTCCGCCCCGCCGCGTACCACAAGAGCTGGCTCTTGATGGTCTCGGCCGACGTGTGGTCGTGAAGGAAGCGGGACCCGGCCACCATGGTCGGTAGCTGCTCCCGAATCTGGGCCGCCATGATCGCACCCAGGGCACGCTCGACGGACTGCATCGGCGGACCCAGGACGTCGCTGGAGATGGTCCATCCGGTGTGGATGTGAGAGCCGCCGCCGCTGGGCACTCCCAGCCCTTGCTCCAGCAGGCCCCACCAGGTGCCGGGGAGGTCCTGTCCGGGGTTCCCGTAGAGCGCCCTCTGGAACGAGAGCATGGTGAGGGCGTGGTGACTGAGGAACAGCATCTCCCTGTTGCGCTGTTCTTCAAAGCGGTTGCGCAGCGCTGCCGCGGTGCCGCTGTCGTAGCCGAGCATCCCCTCGAGGAAGTCCGGGGCGGTGAGCTCGTCCGAGAGGATGAACCAGAGAGCCCAGGTCACGGAGGGGTGGGGTGAGCGTCGCGCTCCCGCCGGCAAGTTGGGGTCCGCGTACGTGGAGAAGAGGGTCTCGATGGAGTCGTAGAGCCCCCTGCCGAGTTGGTTCAGGGTGTCATGGGGGCTGAGTTCTGCCTGATCGGCGACCTCCTCTGCCGGCGTCGTCTCCGCTGGGGGCAGACCCAGCCCGCGGCACGCGAGGAACGCGCGGAGCGCCGCCACATGTTCGTCGTTGACAGGGCCGGTCGTGCCTCCATGGCTGCGTGAAAGCAGAGACATGGGATCGGTCAAGTGCCACCCGCGCAGCGCTCGACGGCTGATGCCGAGCCCGTCGGCGGTCTCCTTCGCCAGGGTCTCCTTCGCCAGCTGACGCTGCTCACGAGTCTGGGTCACGGCGTCCACCAGCAGCTCGCTCGTCCAGGTCGGGTCGATCTCGCAGAGGAGCGCCGCCAGCTCGAAGTGGTTGCGGAACCCGTGGTCCCGGGCGGCCCGGTTCCGGGTCGCCACCAACTCCAGCATGGTCGCGGCCAGGTGGTCGCCCAGGTCCATCAACCTGGTCCAGGCGGCCCGGCGGGTGTTGCTGTCCGCGTCCGAGGCGAAGATCTTCCAGGTCTCGTCCCAACTCAGCGGCCCGTTGCCGACGTCGCACCGGAAGGCTTCGAGCCCCGTCCGGATCTCCTCCTTCAGGGGCTCTGTGGTCGTCTCCTGGCGAGCCTCGCTCTGATGCGCGAGGTAACAGCGATACAGAGACTGGGCGTGTCTCCGGAGGACCGGGTCCACGTCAACGTCCGCGTGTGCGTAGGTACGGATGCGGCTGAACGCATCTCGATCGGCGAGGACTCCACTGAGTGCGCGGGTCCCCCCATCCACCGTATCCTCAGATCCGAGGACGCTGCCCAGGTGCCTGATGCTGGCCACGGGATCGCCGAGCCCGGCGACCCGGGACTCGTGCCGGGCGATGAAGTCTGCCAGTTGTTCCTGCACGCCGATGCTCCGAAAGACCGTCCGCTCCTACCGACTCCTTCATCGGCTAGAGTCCGGGTCTCATCTGGAGCGCAATTGGCGAGAATCGGCGATGACGGGATCTGCCACAACCCTTGGGCTCCAAGGGGTTTGTCGCTCTTGTGCGCCGCGCCAGAGCAACAGAGGGAGGGTATTTAGCCCAGGGCCCGCTCCACCAACCCCGTGGGAAGCGGGGTGCGGCCGGCCACCTGGTCGAGAGCGTCCCGCAGCTCCGCCGGGTCAAGCTCAAACCGCGTGGCAGCCTCCCGGTGCAGCTCCTCTGCCTGATCCAGGTCCATCTCCAGGGCGTGACCCAGCTCCTCCGCGTCCAGGTCGCAGGAGGCGGCGGCCAGCAGCGCGGTCCGCTGGCTCACGGAGAGCGCTTCAAGAGAACGCTCCAGGTCGGTGGCGATGGACGCGGGGCGGGTCTCTGCCCCGGACCTGAGGACGCCGCGGGCGGCGACGGCCACCGGCGACGGGGACACGTCTCCTTGCCTGAGAGCGCTCACCAGGAGCTGCAGGCCCTCGACGGTGGCCAGTTCGGCCCTGACCGGCTGCCTGTAGCGGTGCAAGGCCAGGTCGAAGAGGGGCGCGACCACACCACCCAGGACCTGCTCCATGGCGTCCTCGTCGCCCTCGCGCGCGAGCTCCATGGGGTCGGGTTTCGGGTACCGGTTCTTACCCACGGTCAGGCTTCGAACAGCTCGCGGTACTCGGGTACGACGTCGGCGCAGAACGCGTTCATGCCCTCGACGGTCTTCGGGTGATCCACCATGTCGCGGATCACGGGGAACGGGATCGTCGATACGTCGGCGCCCACCAGCGCGCATTCCCGCACCTGCCGGGGGTTCCTCAAGGAGGCGGCGAGGACCTCGCAGTCCAGGTCGTAGGTCTGGAAGATGTCCACGCACTGCTCCACCAGATGAACGCCGGAGTAGACCCCGTTGTCCTCAATGCGCAGGTTGCCCTCGGAGTCCCGCATCCCATGCATGGGGAAGTAGTCGGTCTTGTCGAAGTCGAGGCCGGCGTTCTTGCGCAGGAGGTCGTCGATACGACCGGCGAAAGGTGAGACGTAGGTCGCTCCGGCCTTGGCGGCAGCCCACGCCTGTTCGGCGCTGAAGATCAGGGTGCAGTTGATGGGAATGCCGGCCTGGCTCAGGGTCTTGATGCTCTTCAACCCGTCGTAGCGAGCGCTCGACTCCGCGCCGAGGCTCGGGTTGACGGGGATCTTCACCACGACGTTTCCCGCCACCTTGTTGAAGGTCTCGTAGAGGAAGCGACCCTCCGCGGTCATCTCCTTCTCCGTGGTCCCGATCACCTCCAGGCTGACCGGCGTGTCGCCCGCGGTCTCGAGGATGCGGCAGATGTAGTCGTGCATCGACAGGACCTCTCCGGAGGCCTTGACGGCGGCGTAGGCGCTCTTGATGAGCGACGGGTTGGTGGTGATGCCGTCGACGATGCCCCAGGAGAAGGCCTCCTGAACCTGGGCGATATCCGCTGAGTCGATGAAGATCTTCATGTTGGGCTCCCTGGGGAGATTCTAGCCTCGCTCAATCCGCACGACTACGGCCGGGTCCAGCCGGGAGACGAACGACTCTACTGCCCCGGACACGGCCTCCTGGTCCTTGGACTCGAAGGTGACCAGGGTCTCGTGGTCCTCGGGTTCGAAGACCGGGTAGGAACCGAGGTTCACGGAGGGGAAGGCCTCGTCGACGGCCTCCAGGGAATCGGCGATGACGGCCTCGTCGGTGCACAGGAGCACCCGTCTCACGATGAACGGGTCCGTTCGAAAACGCTCACGTACGAGCGCCCACTTCTCCTTGACCAGCTCTGGAGAGCCGGGGAGCACCAGGACGTTGCGCACCAGGATGGTCGGCCATGACGTGCCCGTTGCCCATACCAGTTGCGCGCCTTCGGGGACGGTGGCCATGCGCAGGTGAGCGTCCGTGACCTTGTCCCCGAGGTGCTCCTTGACGACTCGTTCCAGGGTGGGCTCCAGGGTGAGGGGGACCCCAAACCCCTTGGCCAGGCCGGCGAAGGTCACGTCGTCCAGGGTCGGGCCGACGCCGCCACAGGTGATCACGTGGTCGAACTGTCCAGACAGCTCGGACACCACGCTGGCGATGACCGGGATGTCGTCCGGCACGGTGATGATGCGCCCCAACCGGACGCCCAGGCCCCGGAGCTCGTCGACCAGGAATGGGCTGTTCTCATCCCGCACCCTCCCGGAGAGGACCTCGTTCCCGATGATGAGGATGGCCGCGTCCATGCCTTGCCGAGACGGATCAGAGCTGCTCTTCGATGACCGTGTCCTGGTCGAGAGGGAAGTCCTCTTCCGGGGCTTCGTCGGTCATGGCGGGGCCGCCGAACCGCCAGTACCAGCGCATCACCAGGGAGGAGGCGTTGTTGGCCGGATCCGACTCGAGGTAGAAGATCTCGTGGGTGCGCCCTGCGATGTAGAACTGAAGGTCCTTTGCGGAGGCCAGGAACGTGCCCCGATGGTCGCGGCCGGCGGTGTCCTCGAACTCGTACTCCACCACCAGCCCCTGCATCAGGGGGACCCCATGACCGGGGACGGCGCCGTCCGCTCTCAGCGCGCAGCAGAAACGGGTCAGGCGAGCGGATGTCACCCGCGATTGCGTGATCATCCCGTGCAGAGCCAGCCGACGCAGCTTGCGAATCTGGCGCAGCCTGAGCACGTCCCGGACCACCAGGGTCATGGCCGCTCCTGTAGCGGCGGTCGCACCCACCACGTTTGAATTCTGGAGCATGATCCAGGATCCGAAGAGGGCCGCGAAGATCAGCACCACGTGCCCCACGAGGGTGATCTCCGCGATGCGGACCCGCGGTCCGGGGTGCAGGACCCTTGGGTGTCGGGGGGCGAGGGTCATGTGCCGTGGTTCGACCATGGACCCGCGATGATAAGCCGCCGGGCCCGAGCCTGACGACACCTTTGTCTTCGAGGCGGAGCGGATGGGCCGGAGCGACCGGGTGTCCGCTGGTCGTGGCCAGGGATGGTGATATCCTCCAGACCATGACCGACGCCGCTCCTCAGGACGAGTTGACCGCCCGTGAGCGCATGATCCGGGCCGCCTCGGGGCTCCCCGTCGATGGACCGCCTGTGTGGCTCATGCGCCAAGCCGGTCGATACCTGCCCGAGTACCACGAAGTGAGACGCCTGGGCACCTTCATGGAGACCTGCCGTCACTCGGACAGGGCTGCGGAGATCACCTGCCAGCCCATCCGGCGGTTCGGCATGGATGCGGCGGTCATCTTCTGCGACATCCTGGTCCCGGCGGAGGCCATGGGCATGGACGTCTCCTTCGAGGAAGGACTCGGGCCGCGGGTGGGCCCTCCGCTCAGGGAGCGGGCCCACGTGGATCGGCTCCACGGTTTCGATCCCGAAGAATCCACCGGCTACCTGGCCGACGCCATCAAGAAGGTCCGCGCCGAGCTTGGTCCGGACCACGCCATCGTCGGGTTCTGTGGCGCGCCTTTCACCACGGCGTCCTACATGATCGAGGGCCAGAGTTCTCGGAACTTCGAGCACACCAAGGCCATGCTCCACGGTGACCCTGAGACCTTCAGGGAGCTGGTAGACAAGATCGTCGACTCTCTCATCCCCTACCTGGGGATGCAGGTGGACGCCGGCGCCGATGTCCTGCAGATCTTCGATTCCTGGGGCGGGGCCTTGTCCCAGGCGACTTACGAGGAGTCGCTGGCGGCTCCCATGGAGCGGCTCATCTGTGCAGCCAAGGCGCTGGAGGTGCCGGTCATCCTCTACGTCAACGGAGGCGGGCACATGCTGGAGCTCCTGTCCAGGCTTGGCCCCGACTGTGTCTCCCTCGATTGGCGGGTGGACCCGCAGGATGCACGGGCCCGGCTCGGCGCAGGGGTCGCGGTTCAGGGCAACCTGGATCCTTCCGCTCTCTTCGCCCCCGTGGATGTGGTGACCAGGCTCACGAACCGGACCCTCGATGCCTTCGGCGATGAGCCGGGCTACGTCTTCAACCTGGGCAGCGGGCTCCTTCCCAAGACACCTGTTGAGAGCGTCGGTGCGGTTGTGGAGACCGTTCGCCAGCGGAGGCGGCCCGCTTGACCGCTCGGGTTGTCGTGGCGGGCGCTGGTATCAGCGGTCTGACCGCGGCATGGGATCTGATGCGCGCGGGAGCGGACGTGCTCGTGCTCGACGCGGATCAAGACGTCGGTGGTGTCATAGGAACCTGGGACACCCGTGGCTACTGCTTCGAGAACGGGCCGGTAGCGATCCAGGGAGAGTCCCTGGCGTTGCGCTCCATCATCCAGGACCTGGGCATGGAGGGCGAGATCGTCCACGCGGCGGAGGACCAGCGGGATCGTCTCCTCTACTACCACGGCTCGCTCAAGGAGCTCCCGCGCAGCTTCGACCGGTTCTTCCACTCTCGCCTCTTCACCGCAGGCCAGAAGTTGCGGGCATTGCTGGAGCCCCTGGTGCGCGTGGGTCACCCGGATCGAGAGGAGACCGTGGCCGAGTTCTTCGGTCGGCGCGTGGGCAGGGGCGTGACCATGACCTGGGTCGACGTCGTGGTCTCCGGGGTCTATGCGGGGAACCCGAATCGGCTTGGTATCAGGAGCGCGTTTCCTGACCTGGCCGCGTTGGAAGACAACCACGGCAGCATCATCAAGGGCATGAGGCAGCGAGAGCGGGACCGTCGTCATGGTGACGGGAGCGTCAGCGCGTCGCCGCTGTGGTCCTTGAAGCGCGGGCTGGGCAGCGTCGGTCAGGGGCTGGCGAGCGCGCTCGGTGACCGGGTTCGGCCTGGCTGTCGCGTCAGCGGTATCACGCGGTTGCCGGAAGGGGGCCTCAGCATCGCCGTGGACTCACAGCAGGGCTCGGAGTCCATAACGGCGGATCGCATGATCCTGGCGGTGGACGCCGCCACCGCCGGAATCCTCATCGCGCCCCTGGCCCCGGGAGCGGCGGACCTGCTGTTCGAAGTGGAGTCCTCACCGTTGGTCGTGGCCCAGGCCGGGCTCGACCTGAGCGAGCTCCCTGGCCTGCCCCGAGGACAGGGCTTCCTGGTCCCGCGGTGCATGCGGATGCGGACTCTCGGCTGGGTGTTCGAGTCGCGGTTGTTCCCCACGCGGGCCCCCGAGGGCAAGGTGGCGCTCTGCGGCAGCCTGGGCGGACTCCTGGACCCGACGGCCGTGGACCTTCCTGAAGAGGTGATCCAGCACCTGATGATGAGCGAGCTCGCGCTCGCTTTGGGGCAGAGCAAGCTGCCCGAGCCAGAGGTCTTCCGCACCGTTCGCTGGCGGAATCGAATGCCCCAATACAATGTCGGTCACCTGCGCCGCATGGATGCGGTTCGCCGTCTCGTAGAGACGGATGTCCCCGAGATCTCCCTCGCGGGGAACTGGGTCAAGGGGGTGACCGTGGATGCATGTGTGAGGCGCGCCCGGGAGGCCTCGAGGGAGACCCTCGACGCCCTGCCCGCTGCATGAAGTCATGACTCCGACCCTGCAAGCGCTCACCACCCTGCTCCCTGTCCTCTACCTCCTGACGACGTTCTTCTACGGCATGGAGCTCGGCGGGCCCCGGGCGCCGCGGGCGACCCGGTGTCGCCATGTCTGCAGCACGATGCTGGTGGTGGCCCACCTGGCGTGGATGTACTCCGCGTGGAGCACGCTGGGTCACCTGCCCGTGGTGGACCTCTGGTCGACCGTCTCGTTCGCGGCCCTCTGTGTGGTCCTGGTGTACCTGCCAGTTGAGTGGATCACGGGCGCCCCCACCACCGGCGTGTTCGTGGTCGGAGCGGCCTTCCTGGCTCAGCTCGTCGCGTCCTGCTTTGCGCGCGCCCCGGAGTACAGCGCCAACAGCGCGAGTCCCTTCTTCGCCATTCACGTCGTGACCATCGTCCTTGCGGTGGCCGCGCTCCTGCTGTCCGGTTTCTTCGGCGCCCTCTACCTCATGCTGTTGCGGCAGATCCGGAGCCGTCGCTTCGGCGTGCTGTTCGAACGACTGCCGGACCTGGAGAGCCTCTCCAAGCTCAACCGTGGCTCCGCCGGCCTTGGCTTCATCCTGTTGACCGCCGGCCTCAACATCGGGATCTGGTGGGCCCACGAAGGCGCCGCGAAGGGCGTGGACTACTCCGACCCCAAGATCCTGTCCGTGCTGGTGCTCTGGGTGGTCTTCGGCCTTATCGGGTCCTCTCGGTGGCTCGGGTTCCTCTCCGGTCGGCGGGCTGCCATCCTCGCCAGCACCGCCGCGGCGCTGCTGGTGCTCGCCGTGGTCGTTTCCTTCCTGCCCCTGGGCTCCATTCACGAATCCTGACGTGGCATTCGCAGACGACATCCTCCTGGTGGGGCTCAACTACAAGACCGCTCCCGTGGTCGTCCGGCAGCGTTTCGCGGTGTCTTCGGACGCCGTCTCAGATCAGGTCCGGAAGCTGACGCGGGGGGACCACGCAGAGGAGGCGTGGTTGATGAGCACCTGCAACCGCACCGAGGTCATGTGTGTCGGTGGCCAGGTGAGTGAGGAGACCTTGCGAGAGCGGCTCTTCGCCGACGCTCCGATCGAGGCGCTCTATGTCCATCGGGGGCAGGAGGCGGTGTTCCACCTGTTCCGTGTGGCCTCTGGCCTGGACTCCCAGGTCCTGGGGGAGAGCCAGATCCTCTCCCAGGTGAAGGTGGCGGTGGAGGAGTCACGGAACCACGGCACCCTCGGTCAACGCCTCGGTCCGCTCATGGACCAGGCCCTCTCCGTCGGGAAACGGGTCAGGACCGAGACCCGGGTCGGTGAGGGGACCCTGTCCGTGGCGAAGGCGGCGGTGGAGCTGGCGGAGAAGGTCCTCGGTCGACTCAAGTCCGCGCAGACCCTGATCGTGGGCGCAGGGGAGACCGGGATGCTGGTCGCTCGGCACCTGCGGGATGTGGGCGCTCGGCACATCCGCTTCGCCAACAGGACCTTCGAGCGCGCGCAACGGGCCGCGGAGGAGTTCGGTGGAGATGCGGTGCCCCTGGATGAGATCGGTGCCGTCCTCAGTGACGTGGACCTCTCCGTCGTTTCGGTGACGGCGCCGGAGCCCGTGGTCCGCGCGGAGCACTTCAACGTGACCCGTCTGAAGCGGCATGATCGTCCCCCCATGCTCGTTGACCTGAGCGTGCCGAGGGGAGCTCACGAGGACGTCTCCCGGATCCATGAGCTGTTGGTCCACGACCTGGACGACCTGGACGCGGTGGTCGCTCGACACCACCGCGAACGGGAGGCCGAGGTGGCTCAGGCGGAACAGATCCTGGTGGAGGAGGTCCACAAGTATCTCGTGCTGCGCGCCTACGCGGCGCTGAAGCCGGTGATGGCGGGCATGAAGGACCGCTTCGAGCGAGCTTGCGACGAGGTCCTGGAGGAGATTCGGGCGGCGGACGGCGGCGTCGAGGACAACGCGCGCAAGCTGACGCGCCGACTCCTCAACGAGGCCCTCGTTCAGATCAAGGAAGGGACCCGTCAGGCGTTTTCCGCGGAGAGCGTGGAAGGCAACTACCGACGCTACCTGGAGAGATCATGACCCTTACCATCGCCACCCGGGGAAGCGCTCTGGCGCTGTGGCAGGCGGAAGAAGTCAAGCGCCGTCTGCAGGCATGTCACCCGGATCACGAGGTCGTGATCAGCGTGGTGAAGACCACCGGGGATCGCGTTCAGGATCGTCCCCTGGAGGCCCTCTCCGCTACCGGAGTCTTCACCAAGGAGGTGGACGCGGTGGTGTCTGCGGGGGACGCGGACGTGGCGGTGCACAGCCTCAAGGATCAGGTCACGACCCTGCCGGAGAGCATCCACCTGGGCATGGTCCTCGAGCGCGGGTTCGTGGAAGACGCCTTGGTGGCTCCAGGTGACCAGACCGTGGCCAGCCTCCCTGAGGGCGCGCGGGTGGCCACGGGGAGCCTCCGCCGTCGGGCGCAGCTGCGCCGCGCGCGGCGAGACCTGGAGGTGGTCCAGATCCGCGGCAACGTAGACACCCGCCTGGCCAAGTTGGACGCGGGTGACGCGGACGCGCTCATCCTGGCGCGGGCCGGCTTGACCAGGCTGGGGCTCGATCAGCGCATCTCGGAGGTCATCCATCCGGATGTCATGTTGCCAGCCGTCTCTCAGGGGATCGTCGGTGTGACCTGCCGGGCGGACGACGCTCGCACCAGGGACCTGCTCCGGGCCGCGGACGATGCCGTCACTCATGCCTGCGCTCTGGCGGAGCGAGCCTGGCTCAGGACCCTCGGCGGCGGGTGCAATGTCTCCGCCGCTGCCCACGCCACCGTGGATGGGGAGCGACTGCGACTGCGCGCTCGCGTGCTGGAACCGGACGGCGTCGCCTGCCTTGACGGAGAGGAATCCGGGGACGTCGCGCAGGCGGAACAGCTCGGGGTCGCCCTGGCGGAGCGGTTGATCGCACAGGGAGCCCACGGTCTCATGCGCGGGGAGACCTCTTGACCGGTCCCAGGGTCCTGGTGACCCGCGCCGCGGACACCGCGGATGAACTCTGCGACGCGCTCCGGGTCCGGGGGTGCGAGCCGGTCCCCATGCCACTCCTGGAGTTCGCGGAGGGCCCGGATGCGGCCGCGGTCGCGGAGACCATCGGGTCGTCCCCGGCCGGGAGCATGGTCATCATCACCAGCCCTCGCGGCGCCGCCGCGCTGGCGTCGTGCGGCGGTCCCCAGGGTCGGAGAGTGATCGCCGTCGGTGAGGACCTGCCCAACGCCGCCGCCGTGGCCGAGGTGGTGGTCGCCGCGGCGCCACCCCTGTGTCTGTGGCTCACCGGTGATCGTGCGTTGCCTACGCTGGGTCAGCGACTGGCCTCAGCCAGGCTCCCCATGCGTGAGCTGGTGGTGTACCAGACGATCCTGCGCCGGCCCCCCCATGACGAGCGGGATGCGGCGCTGTCCGACCTGACGGGGGCGGCCTTCACCAGTCCCAGCTCGGTCCAGGCCCTGGTCGCCTGCGCCACAGCCGACTGGCTGGACCAGGCGCGTCCTGGGCTGGTCTGCGGCGCCATCGGTGAGACCACCGGAGCGGCCCTGCGGGAGGCGGGTTTCCAGGTGGTTCAGGTGGCGCCGGCGCCGACTGTTGCGGCGTTGGCCGGTGTGGCTTCCGCCGGCTGCGGGCTTTAGCCGATCCCGCCCCCTCGCTAAGGTCAGCCATGACCCTGGACCTGAACACCAGCGAGACCCTGCTGGCGCGCGCCAGCCGATCGATCCCCGGGGGGGTGAACAGTCCGGTGCGGGCTTACAGGAGCGTCGGGGGGACCCCGCCGTTTGTGCAGAGGGCCGAGGGCTGTCGCGTGGTGGACGCGGACGGCAATCAATTCGTGGACATGGTGTTGTCCTATGGGCCCATGATCCTCGGCCATGGTCACCCGGATGTGGTCGCGGCAGTGAGCGCGGCCCTGGAACGCGGCACGGCGTTCGGCGCCCCCACCGAGGCTGAGATCAATCTGGCGGAGGCGATCTGCGAACGGGTCCCGTCCGTCGAGTGCGTTCGTCTCGTGAACTCCGGCACGGAGGCCACCATGTCCGCGCTCCGTCTGGCTCGGGCAGCGACGGGTCGCAGCGCGTTCATCAAGTTCAACGGTTGCTACCACGGGCACGGTGACGCCTTCCTGGTCAAGGCCGGGTCCGGGGCGTTGACCCACGGTGCGCCGGACTCTCCGGGGGTCCCGCCCAACGTCGTGGCAGACACCCTGGTGGCTGAGTACAACGACCTGGAGTCGGTGAGGCGCTGCTTCAGCGAACGTGAGGGTGACGTGGCGGCGGTGTTCGTCGAGCCGGTGGCGGGGAACATGGGGTGCGTACTTCCGGACGCGGGCTTCCTCGAGGGTCTGCGAGAGCTGTGCGACCACCATGGAGCGCTCCTGGTCTTCGATGAAGTGATGACCGGCTTCCGCGTTTCGCGCGGAGGCTATCAGGAGGTCTGTGGCGTCATGCCGGATCTCACCACCCTGGGGAAGGTCATCGGTGGGGGATTGCCCGTCGGGGCCTATGGGGGGCGGGCTGATCTGATGGCCCACGTTTCTCCGGCTGGTGACATGTATCAGGCGGGCACCCTCTCCGGCAATCCGTTGGCTGTCGCGGCGGGATTGGCAGCCCTCGAGGCGTTGGATCGGCCCGGGGTGTGGGACGCCCTGGAGGACGCGGGCGCCCATCTGGAGGCTGGGCTCGCTGCCGTTCTTTCGGATCTGTCCGTCCCGGCCGCCATCAACCGGCAGGGCTCCATGATGTGCCTCTACTTCACGGACGGACCGGTGCGGTCTCTCGGTGATGTGATGGCCAGCGATCGGGCGCGATTCACCCGGTTTTTTGCGTGCATGTTGGAGAACGGGGTCATGCTGCCGCCGTCTCCTTTTGAAGCCTGGTTCCTGTCCTTCGCGCACGATACGGACGCCCTCGACGAGGTGCTGGAGGCTGCACGAGGTGCCCTGGCTTGCTGAGTTTCTTCCCGGACCCTTGATCCGTAATTGGTGATCTGGGACGATTCCCGCACTCCGCGTGCTGGGCGGAGGAGCCCATCAGAGAAAGCTGGAAAGCACGATCTCGAACGCGGTGTTCGTCGCGGGCACCACACGAAATCGAGAAGAAAATAGCCGCCGTCCCTTTCGGGGGACGGCGGCTTTTCTTGTCGGTCGAAGACGTCGTGTCTTATGGATTGGGTGTGACGCCGCTGAGCACCTGGGTTCGGGTCAGGTTGTCTTCCCGATGAAGGAGGTCCGTGTAGTAGACCACCCGGCCGCTACCCGGTCCCCCTGTGCCCGTGGCGAGGGGTTCGGCGCAGATCAGGTCGTTGACGCCCACGCCGGCAAAGTCGCCAGCAGCCATGGTCATGCCGAACAACCCGTACAGCGACGGCGTGTCCGACTTCAGGTGAAGTTGGCGGAAGCTGTCGTTGAAGGTGGTGTTGGGCCCGCCGAAGTAGACGAACACGTTGCCCCCGAAGGGCATCCCGCCGACCGTGCTTCCGGGGGCGGCTGCGGCGATGTCGTCGTAGCCGTCGGAGTTGAGGTCCGCCACCAGCAACGCGCTGCCGAAGCGCTGGAAGGACTGGGGACCTGAGGGGGTGGTGAGGACCTCTGCGGTGGGTCCGGTGAGGGGGCCACGGAAGATGTACGCGGCGCCCGCGTCGTCTGCCATGGCGCCCGGAGCGCCAACTATGGCGACGTCTTCGTTGGAGCCTGCGACCACGTCCATCATGCCGTCGCCATCCAGATCTCCCACCGCCACGGAGACGCCGAGGTTGGCTGCGAACGCGGGGCTGGGATGCAGGATCACCGTGTCTTCAACGGAGCCTGTGGGAGCGTAGGACCAGACCGAGAGCTTCCCGGCGGCGACCTCGCCGGCGGTGTCGTCTCCGGGGACCCCTACGAGAAGCTCCAGCTCCGGGTCCGCGTCCAGATTGGCCATGAGGAGACTGGTGCCGAACTGTTGGTCCGCAGAGGGCGTCGGGTCCTGGAGCAGCTCGTCCTCCGTGACGAAGCTGGCAGGGCCGAGGGGGCCCTTGAACAGGTACGCCGCGCCCACTCGCTGATCAGCGGGTGCGAGGGAGTTGTCCAGGGTCGGAGCGGCCACCACCAGATCGGCGACCTGGTCTCCGTCCAGGTCTCCGCAGGCGATCCGCATCCCGAACTGGGCTTCCGTACGCTCGATCACCGGGCGTACCTGAGTGATGTCCGTCGCCTGAACGGGCAGGAGGGTGGGTGTCGCGGGGAGCGAGAGGCCGCTCAGCGTTACATCCAGGGAGCGATAGACGTAAGCCTCGCCCTGGTTGATCTCGCCGGCCACGCCGTCTCCCTGGGGTACACCGATGACCAGCTCGTCCGCTCCGTCGCCGTCCAGGTCTCCCGCGGCGACGGCGCCGCCGAACCGCGCTCCGGAGTAGGGCCCCGGGTTCTCGCCGATTCCGACCAGCGGGATCGCGGTCATATCGGGCTCTTCGATGAAGAAGGGCACGTCGTGCAACCCGCCTGGGGCGCCGCCCTGGCGAGGGGTGCCGAGGTAGATGTACACGCGCCCTGCGCCAGCGAACCCTCCGGCCACGTCCTGCGGTGCTCCCACCGCCAGGTCGTCGATGCCGTCGTTGTTGAAGTCGCCCACGGCGAGGGCTTCGCCCATCTTGGCCGGACCGATGGCTGGGGACGTGCCCAGCTCCGAGCCGCGTCCTTCGGTGTTGACGGCGGCGCCACCGTTGGAGATGGCGAGCTGATACACGCCGTTGCCGGCGTAGTCGATGGCTGCGAGGTTGAAGTAGTACGTCAACTCATCGAACAACGGGGAGCTGTAGAGGACGGGCGTCCACGGCGTGAACTGGCCGGCCACCAGGGGGCCCACGGTCATCAGCCACGGGGGGACAAGAGCGTAGGGGTTGGGCCACATGAGATGGTTGACCGGGTCCAGGCTGACGAAAGACGTCTGCATGGACTGGTTGTCCATCTCGTAGCGACCATAGAGGCTGATGGCAGGCACCGCCTGCCACCCGGTCTCCCCGGTGAACTTGGGGTGGATGATCACATCACCGTGGCGGGACGGCTGGACGATCAGCAGTGTGGAGTTATCAGGGTCACCAGGGAGGTAGGCCTCGAAGGCCGGAGTCAGCATAGTCTGACCCGGGACCGAGGTGACGATGGCGAGAGCTATGAGCATGGCGCGGGCCATGGCAGTCTCCGCGCTTGAGGTGATGGGTCAGGGGGCGTCCTACAGCACAGCCCCTCTATCCCGTTGACGGCGATTCGCGACTCGACCAGCGACAGCTCGCAGGCTCGGAGCCTGATGGATCATACCCTGCGACAGACGCGAGTCGACTGAACCATGATATCCCGGTCCCCGGCGGAGGTTCCAGGCCGAACTCGTTGTCAGGGTTGGGGAAAGGTGTAGTAACCCAGAGGATAACTGGGCGTTGTCACCGGCCCCATGAGGGGGTTCGGGGGCATCGGGTAGAAGACCCCCGGCATGTTGTCGAAGAGTTGATCCAGCCTCGTGGTGAAGTCGGCGACGTACGGGGACTGGGAACTGATAGCGAAACGGACCCGACCGTCACCGGACCCTCCTCCCGCTGGGCACCCGGGGTCGCCCAGCCCCTCCGGTGAGATCTGGGGGCCGCTGGGTGCGCCCGACACATCCACCTGGCGCAGGATGTCCTCCTCCGAGGTCCCGGGGGGTGGGGCCGGAATGGGCCACGGCACGTTCCCGGGAACGCCAGGGGCGCAGACCCCGGGGGCGGCGTAGGCGAAGCAGACGTTGGCGATGGCGAGACCGAGGACGGTCCCTCCGGAGCCGCTCCCGCCGGCCCCGGGCAGGTTGACCGGGATGACGGGGTCGCTGTTGTAGACCGGGAACGCATCGACTCCGAGCTGTCCCCGTTCGCCCTGGGCCAGCACCGTGCCGCCGTCTTCGATGACGAGCAGGCGATTGCTGATGAGGACGACGCAGCCGCCGCCGTTGCCGCCGCGACCGCCGAGGGTGAGGGCGGGGATGAAGATGGCGAGGCCGCCGCCGCCACCCGCGCCGCCCGACCCGCCGTACAGGAGTCCTGATGTGAACGCGGTCCCGTCAGCGAACCGGGTCAGGTCCGTGGGGGTGTCACCGAAGACGAACCGATCGTCCGCGGGCGTGCCCGGCGTTGGGATGGGCAGGGAGTTGGTGACGCTGCCGAAGGGCAGGCCACCGAAGCCCCCCGGGCTCGTCCCGCTGGCGCCGTTGCCTCCCGCTGTGACGTGCCCCGCCCCGCCGCCGGCGCCCGCCTGCACGCCGATGGGGGCCGCGCCGATCCCTGCCGTGCCGGCGGTCAGGACGACGCTGCCTGGCGTGGCGGCGTCAAACCGCCCGGGGGGCGGGAATCCATCCATGCCGGCGAGGATGCCGGGTCCGACGCCGAAGTTGGGTCCTGGTAGCTGGACCAGGTCTTCCGGGAACCACGCCCCTCCCCGGCCGCCCTGCCCGCCTCCGGCGGGGGGGATGGTGCGGTCGACCCGCACCCGGAACGGTCCGCCGAAGGTGACCCCGCCCTGACCAACCATGCCTTCGATCATGAACGCGTCACCCGCGCAGTCGATCATGGCGTCCACCACCAGGTCGTCGTGGGACATGAGCACGAGCGGCGGGTTGTCCGTGGGGTCGAACTGGAGCCGGTTGCCCGCTCCCAGTGAGAAACCGAACGCCTTGATGATCACCCGGATCTTGGTGTTCGCCGGGATCGGCACCTCCGACGCGGGGTCGAACAGCGGCGGGACGGTGGGGTCGATGGGAGGCAGGAAGGCGAACCCGCCGCTGGGCAGCTCGATGGTCTCCGGGAGGTCGATCCGGTTGAACTCGAAGCGGCGAGTCCCTCCTGGGGTCGGTCCCGGGAGGCGGGTGTTGAGCAGGAACACGTAGTCGTAGGACCAGGTCTCTCCAGGCGGCGGAGTCAGCGGATCCTGGAGCTGGTCGCGATTGGGCGAGGGGTTACGGATCACGGCGATGGCGGGAGCCGCCAGCGGTCCGCTGCCGAGCACCGGGATGGTGGCCGGTCCGCCAGCCATCCCCTGGGCGAGCATGGTCAGGGTGTCCCCGTTCAGCTCCGGGAACATGGGGTCCAGCAGGCTCGTCGGGTCCGTCAGCGGGGGGACGTACTTGAACGCCACGGCGCTGGTGACGGATCGAAGATCCGGGTTGTGCACGATCAGCGCTGCGCTGGAGCTGGCGGCCGTCGTGATGGCCTGGGGTACCTTCACTCGCAGGGTCTGCTGATTGATGATCTCCACCTCCTCGGCGAAGCGGGCGCCGAACTGGACCGCGGGGACCACGAGCTGGGTGGCGTCGATCGCTGCGACCCCGCCGCCCGGGCCGGCGAAGCTGGAGAAGTCCTGGCTAGTGACCCCGGCCTGCACGGAGAAGAAGTTGTCGCCTCGGATCTCGATGTAGGTGTTCCCGGTGGAGGCGGCGATGGCGGGGAAGATGTCCGTGATCGCGGGGGGATTGCTGTCCTGCAGCACGGCCGTGCAAGGCGGCGCCGCGGGCGCGCACGGAGGATTGGAGATGGGGTTGGTGGTGCCCGTGTTGACGCAGGGCGGGTTCTCGATCCGGAGCTCCTTGAAGCCCAGCTCCGGACGTGCGATCGAAGTGGCGGAGAACGGCGCGGTGTTGCCGTTCATGGCGACCCCGTTCTGGGCGATGACGCCAGGGTCCAGGACGCCGTCCACGAACAGGCGCGTGGGATAGAACGCCCCTGGGATCACGGTCGACGCCGTGGCCAGCGGACTCGAGGGCGGCAGGTAGTCGGTGCCGTTCAGGGTGAGGTTCGTTCCGGTCTCGTTGATGGCGACGAACGTGGCGCCGCCGAGGGCCGCAGGGGCCGTGACCGTTGGCGTCCCCGAGGCCAGGGTCGGCTGCATGGGGTCGTAGTTGTAGGTGACCGTGTTGGACACCTCGTCATCGCAGTTGTCGACCCGGACGTCCACGGGACCGGTGCAGAACGCGGGCATGGCCGCGATGTTCACGGTGGTCCCGCCCGGCCCGGCGGTGACGGTGGGCGCGGTCAGGGTCACGGAGAGGCTCGGGTTGGCCTGGGAGGTGAACGTGACCGTCAACCCGTCCAGGAACCAGCTGCCCTGCAGTTGCCGCGCATAGCCACCTTCGGGGCTGCCGTTGGGGGTGTCGAATCCGGTGATGGTGGGCGCGTTCCCGGTCTTGTAGAGGAACTGTGTGGGGGAGACGGCGGCGGCCGCCGAGCAGGAGATCATGGGGTTGTTGACGTACACCACATCGACCCGGCAGGCGGCGGTGGCCGGAGGCGTGGTCGGGAAGGCGGTGGGCGGGGAGACGGCGATGATCGTGTTGTTGTCCACCACGGTGAATTGGGTGACGGGCTGAGAGCCGAAGCGGAGGCTCGGCGGGAAGTTCACCCAATCAGATTGAGCCAGGAAGTTGGTGCCCGTGATCGTGACCGTGGTGCCGCCCGCCTCCGGCCCCTCCGTGGGGGAGATGCCGGTGATGGTGGGTCCGAGACCCTGGGTCTCGGGGTCCACGAGCTGCATCCGCACCGGGTTGGAGAGGATCAGGCCGACGCCGACCCCGGGGGTGTCCGCGCAGACCGCCTGGAGCGTCAGGGTCTGGGGTGGAGACGCGCCGAGACAGAGCGGGAAGACCGGGTCGAACAGGTACGCCCCGAAGTTCAGCGTCAGGTTGTTGGAGGCGCCTTGCAGCGGTGGCCCGAACATGGGCGCGAACGGGTCCGAGAAAGAATCGAAGAGCACGACCGGAGGCGGCGCCGTGGAGCTCAGGTCGATGTAGACCAGCCCCTCCGGGAACATGGTGGGGGTGGGGTCATCGAGACCTATGTAGAGCGCCACGGGCCTGGGCACGAGCTGGGCCGGCGGCGAGGAGGGCATGGTGGGGGTGGTGTCCAGGGTGACCACCAGGGGCTCCGTGCGGACCACGTTCATGAGGGTCGCCGGCGGAGAAGCGGTGCCGCCGTTGAAGCTGAACGGGCTGGAGGTGCCGAGTCCCAGGGAGAGGCTCTGCCCCGGTGCCGAAGCGGCGAGCAAGACGAGGGAAATCCAAGTAGTCCTCATGGTCGTTCTCCCTACCATCCCGTGGTGTCTGCCGTGGGGCTGACAACGGCCAGTGGATCGATCTGCGGTGTCGCGGAGCCCTGGGCTGGCAACGCGAATCGGATCATGCCGTCGCTGCCGCCTCCCCCGTCGTTGACCCCGGCCAGGGCGCCCACCCCTCCCAGGCCGCCGTTGGCCAGCGTGGATGCGGTCGGGCCGAGGACGATGCCCTGGATCGCCTGGAGGAGGATGCCCCCGCCGCTGCCTCCCCCGCCTCCGGCTCCGGGGATGGTCAGGGTGGCGCTGTCGAAGGCGCCTGAGTAGCCCGCCTCCCCCGATGCGGTGATCACGCCGTTGACGGTGATGATGCCGTCCGCGGCGATCAGGATCGCTCCGCCGCCGTTTCCTCCGGAGCCGGAGAGGCCCAGCTGGTTGGCGGGCTGGGAGGAGGAATAGGGGAGGGAGGCGCCCATGCCACCGGCTCCGCCTCCGGAGCCGCCAGGCGGGTACAGGTATTCGGTGCCGTCGCCTGCTCCGAGGATCGCCGGCGGCAGGGAGAGGAAGCCAAGCGTCGGTCCGCCCAGACCTCCCGTGAGCAGCCCCTGGTCCATTCCCAGGCCCATGGCGCCGGCGCCCGCCATGCCGCCCCCACCGCCGCCTCCGGCCTGGATGGGACCGTGGCCGCCGCCGTTGCCGAAGCTGCTGAACGGGCCCAGGGTGAGGGCGTTGAACGTGCTGGCTCCCAGGTTGGCGCTCAGGGGTGGCTGCACCAGCGTGACGTCGCCTCCCATGGCTCCGGAGCCACCCGCGGCCGGCGGCGATAGCGGTGCTGGGTTGGGGCCCGGGGCGGTGGCGAAGACACCGCCGGACAGGTCGATGTCGCCGTCGATGAGGACGTCACCGCGACACCGGATGATCACCGGTGACTCGCCATGGGCCTGAATGATGCTCGCGACCGAGACGGTGAGAGAGGTGTCGAATGTGTACACGTTGGCGGAGGCCACCGCTAACCCGGTGTCCAGGACGTTGACGCCTGGTACCACGGGGAAGCCGGTAGGCGTCGTGTCCGATAACGAGTCCACGATCCAGAAGTCGTCACCGGCTCCTGACGGGTTCGGCTGGCCGTCGGGATTGCGGATGGTGATATCGGTCTGGAACGGCAGGGCCAGGCCCAGCAGGCTCAGATCAGGTGTGGTGGCCGTGATCGTCTGGTCATCGATGATGGTGACGTTCGTGAACGGCGTGTCGGCGATGGTCCCGCCAAGAACCGCGGTGCCCATGAGCGCGCCGTTGCTCGAGGGTAAGGACGTGTCGTTGGTGAAGAACCCCGTGCCCGTGATGGTCACGGATTGACCGCCGTCCACCCGTCCCGCGTTGTTGGGCGTCACTCCGGTCACCTGCGGCGCCGCTTGTGCGAGGTAGGTGAGCTCGTTCCCCGGTTCGGCGCCGGGGATCGCGCCGAAGGTCAGGTGGGGGTTGCCTCCGGGCTCGAGGCAGGGTGGCGGGATCAACTGAAGGTGCTTCACTCCTGCATTACCCAGGCCACCCGCGGTGACGCCCGCCGGGTTGAGCCCCGGGGGCAGATCAGGGACGAGGGCTTCGATCACGAACTGGCCTGCCGCCGGCGTCTGGATGGCCACCACCGGGAGCGAGACACTGGCGTCTGTGCCATCCAGGTTGGAACCGAGGTTCACGCTGGTGATCCCGGCTCTCGATTCCAGCGCCGTGAACGTGCCGACGGATGGGCAGGTGCCGGAGATGAAGATGGTGCCGCCCCCGGTGCCCTCCACGATGCTGACCGGGGAGATGCCGGTGACCGTGACGTTGGACGTGACCCCCGTGCGGAACACCGCGAAGTCCGTGCCTGGGGGGCTCAGTGTGCTCTCCTTGGGGGACGTGGGGAAGTGGTCCACGTTCCTGACCGTGACGCCGTAGAGGCTCGATGACAGCACGCCCGGAGGGACCGTGAAGTCCACCTGGGTCTGGGTCACGGCGGTGGGGCTGAGGGACGTCACCATCCCGCCCGGGTCCATGCGCACCTCGGCGCCGGTGAGGAAGCCGCTGCCGGTTACGGACACCGCGCAATTACCGCTGGTGAGCGCCGCTTGCGGGGTCATGGAGGTGAAGGACGGGTTGGAGTTGGTCTGATAGACCAGGTAGGTGGGGTCGCCGTAGTTTCCGGGCGTCGGGTTGGTGGTGAACGTGGCCGCCGGGTTTGCGGCGTTGTACAGCCCCGTGGCGCTGAAGTCGATGCGGATGAGCGCTAACCCTGCGCTGGTCATGGGAGGGGACGGGATCGAGCCCAGTCCCGGGGGAGCCACCACCTGAAGCGCAGCGGTGACACCGGGACCCGGGTCCGTGTCCACGACGCTCACGGACAGCGCGTCCGATTCACTGCCGGGCATGGTGGTGGACAGGAAGGACACGCGGGGCACGGTCAGGGTCGCGCGCTCCAGGAAGCCGCCGCCGCTGATGAGCACCGTGGGGCTGCTCCCTTCCTGGATGACCTGGACGTCGATGCCGCTCACTGACGGGGACGTGGATGGTTCATCGACCGTCAGCACGACGGCGTTGGAGAACGCCATGACCTCCCCGGTCGGGTTCGCCGGTTGACCCACCACCGCCTGGAGGCTGAACGCGACCGGCAGAGGACCCGGGGCGCCCAGGTCCACGGGCACTCGAATGGTGAATGAGGCCGCACCCGTGTTGTCCAGGAAGAACGGGAACGACCCGCCGAAGAACCCGAGCCCGTCATAGGGCCCGAACGGCGCGATGGTGAACGGGTCGATGCCGAGGGTCCCCGCGAAGCCCGGCACCGCGAACGGTGTCGGCGCGGCGTCCCCCATGAACAACGTGCAGGGCTGATGGCTCATGCCGTTGACGGTGATGGTGACCATCTCCGTGCGGATGAACGGGCCGACTCCGCCGTCGAAGGCGGAGGTCACCTGGAGCGATGGCGTCTGCGCGAAGGTGGTACCAGCGACGATGACGCCGAGGGCGAGGACGATCCGATACATTGAAGGGCCCCTGATTCGCCGGGCGAGCGAAGCGCGACGCTGCCCACTCCCCCGGCTCGCTTCCCTTTTTCCGCTGGATTAACGGGAAATCCCTAAGCGACGGCATCTTACGGCAAGCAGGCGGGGTTGGCCAACATCCGTCCGCCGTCCCGGTTCCGTGTCCGTTGGGCTTTCAAAAAAGGGTCGGCGCAAGAACAATGGTGGCGTGTGCGAGGTGGCGTCCGTGGCCCTGGGGAGGTCGCGGGTCACCAACGACGACTCTCGAACCCGGTTCTGTTGACCACTCCTGTCTCATGGCGGAACTCCAGGTCCTCAACGGACCGCTTCAATGGAAGACCTGCAAGCTCTCGGGCCCGCGGTTCCTCATCGGTCGCAGCGACACCTGCCATCTTCTGCTGACCGACGGATGGGTCTCCAGGGAGCACGCTGTCATCATCGAGAGCGGCCCGGGCGAGTTCATGGTTCAGGACCTCGACAGCGAGAACGGGATCTACGTCAACGGCGAGCGGGTCAAGGACAGCAAGCTCAAGCACTCGGACGTCCTCCGCATCGGCCGGACTGAGATGCGCCTGTTCCATCCAGCAGAGGACGAGAGCGGGTTGGATCTGGCTGCCCTCGGAAGACGCTCCACCATCCACGCACCCTCTGTGCCTTCCTCTGGTGACGCCGGCGACCTGGATATGACCATCCACGATCCCGGTCGTGGCGGCGGCTCCCAGGTGGATCAACGGAACCGGTTGCGCCGACTCGAACGCCTCCTCAACGAGAAGGAAGAGGACAACAGCCGACTGGCTACGGAGAACGCGGTCTTGAAGCGCGCCCTGGCCAGGGAGGGGCTGATCGATCCGCAGACGGGTCACGTGGACCTGGGGCGGCTGGCTGCGGCAGCGCCTCAGGAGGCGCTGCCCGAGCATGCCCTCTCCATCGTCAAGAACCCGGAAGACCGGATCGCCTGGCCCCAGGCGGACGGGGCCGTCCTGCCTGCCCGGTCCGGGTCGGAGCGTGCGTTCGGTGCCTACCGACTGGGCATCGTGGGATTGGGGCGGGCCGGCGTGCGGTTGGCGGGTGCATTTCATCGGCTCGGCTGGTCTCGCGTGGTCGCCATGTCAGGGGACGAGGACGTCCTGAACGAAGCGGGGGCGGAGTCCACCCTTCTGCTCCCCAGCGGCCTCGACGACGTGCGCGCTGCCCGTGGAGCAGCGGACGCGCTCCGCGGCGAGCTCCGCGATCAACTGTCCGCCACCATCGGCGAGGGGTCGACGTTCAGGCTGCTGACCGCGGGGCTCGGTGGTTCCACCGGGGTCGGGTTCGTGCCCGTGGTGACCGAGGTCCTGCGGGAGCTTGATCCGGAGAGGCCGTGTGGGTTGTTGCTGTCGACGCCATCTTCAGAGGCGATGGCGGACGATCGCCGCTCCGAGGCAACTGAGGATGGCCTCGCCGAGCTGCGGCTCCTGCACGACGCCTCCAAGCTCCGCCCGTTCGTCCTCTTCGACGAAGCGCGCCTGACGACGGCGCTACAGGACGGCTCCCGTGTCGTTCACAACGACACCGTCGCCGGGCTCCTGGACCTGTTCTTGCGTGCTGCGTCCCTTCCGGCGCTGAAGGGCGGTCTCACCGGCGGCAATCTGAGCGGCGTGTTGGATGCCGACGGCATGAGCGCTCTCGGGTTCGCCGCCGCCAGGAGCGTCGACGCTCAGGGGCTGGAGGAAGCGGTGGATTACGTGTTCGCGGACGGCTGGTTGTGTGGGACAGCCGGTTCCCGTGGGCGTGTCGCGCTGGCGCTGGTGATGATTGGCCAGGATACCCTCGCGGGCGATCCAGCGGTCGTCGACAGGATCTCCGCAACCGTCGGCAAGCTCGAGGGTCCGCTGCCGCAGGCGGACGTCGACGTGGGGGTCTACGGGGACAAGGGGGACGGTGTTCGGATCGCGGTCTGGGTCGGAGGGCTGCCGTTTCCAGAGAGCCTGAACATCGAGGGGATTGCCTGATCGGCACGAGGGAGCGGTACTCGCGAAGGGGTGTGGGGATGAAGGATCGAGCGCGTGGAGCGATCGTTGGCATGGCGGTAGGGGAGGCTTTGGGCGCACCCCTCGAGGGGATGAGCCCGGAGGACATCGAGCGGCGTGTGGGGCCCATCGAGAGGTTCCTTGATCCGCAGGAGACCCAGCCGGAGTATCGCTCCGGCTACTTCACCCGAAGCGCCTACGAAGACGAGACCCAGGTAGCTCTCGCCACCATCGACACGTTGCTCGAGGAAGGAGAGTTCGCCGTCGCCGGTCTGCGAGCCCGTCTGGAGGCCCTCGGCGAGGCGGCGGAGGGGCGGGTGCTCGGGCAGTACCGGCGCCCGCGGCGCAACTTCCGCATCGCCCTCCGGCGCATGCTCTCCGGCGGCCCCTGGGAGACCTGCGGCGTCAACACCGCGGGTTCCGGCGCCGCCAGCCGCGGGATTCCCCTGGGTGTCTGGTACCGGGACGATGCGGAGGGCCGCACCCGCGCCGCCATCGAGTCGACGCTCCTTACCCATCGGGACCCTCGTGCGTGCGCTTCGACCGCGAGCGTCGCGGAAGCCGTGGCCCTCGCCGTGGCCGCGGACCGACCGGAAGCTCTGAGCCCGGAGGACTTGGCGACCTGCCTCGCCGCGGCCGCTCGCCGGGCGGAGGACATGATGGCGGAGGAGTACGTGGAGGTGCTCTATCCCGGCCATGAGACCTTCCTCAACCAGTTCTCCGTTGCCCTCCAGCCGTTGCCGGACCTGATCCAGCTCGATCTGGAGCCGGCCTTTCGTCGGATCATCGATCAGGCTTCCGACAAGGGCGCGCGACCCATCACCACGGCCACCGGGGGTTTCTCGTTGACCGCCGTGGTGTCGTCCCTCTACCTCTGGTTGACCGGCCTCGACTCGTACGAGGGGTGTGTCCTGGATGCCATCTCTGAGGGAGGGAGCGCGGACACGCTCGGTTGTCTGGTGGGCGGACTGTCGGGCGCGCTGCACGGCGTAGACGCCATCCCCAAAGCCTGGCGGGGGGACCTCAAGAACGGCGACCATGTGGACGCCTACGGGACCGCGCTCGCCCGGGACCCCGAACCGGGACCGCGACGAGAAGATCTCGTAGCGGCTGAGGCTCGGGTCACGCCGCCGGCGCCGCTCCCGGCGCGCAAGAAGCGTGTCCGTCGCCCCGCATCCCGTGGCCCCGGCGGGGGAGGTGCTGGCGGAGGCAAGAGACCTGCCCAGGGTCGCGGCGGCGGTCGCGGTCCCCGGCGAGACTCCGGTGGCCGTGATGGAGGAGCCCGTTCGTCGAGGGACTCTGAGCGTAGGGACGGTCCCCGCAAGGGCGGAGAGCGGTCCTCGGATCGAAGCCGTGGAGGCGCCGGAAGAGGCTCTCGCGGTGGAGGATCCGCTGGCAGCAGGAGCGACAGAGGTGGGGGTCGGTCATCGGCCAAGGGCCCTCGGAGACCAGGTCGAGGTGACGGCGGCGGCGTCGGATAGAATGCGTCGCCACGATCGTTGAAGTGAGAAGCTCGTCAAGTTGAGTCCTGATTCGGTGCACAGCCCGTCCTGGAGAAAGGACGTTGAAATGGGGGCCCTCACCCATGTGGGGATGGTCCGTTCCGAGAACCAGGATCACTGGGCCTATTGGGAGTCGAAGGACGACGAGGACCTCATGGGAAAGGGGCGTGTGCTGGTGGTCTGTGACGGCATGGGCGGGCACAACGGTGGCACGGTGGCCAGCCGGACCACCGTGGAGACCATGGTGGAGTCGTTCAAGAACTCGGCGACCCACAACCTCAAGCGCCTGCTCTCCACGGCTATCGACAAGGGCAACGCTTCCGTCCGCGACAAGGGCGCGAGGGACCCCGCCCTCCGCAACATGGGGACGACCTGCGTCGTGGTCGCGCTGCGCGGCGGACAGGCTCAGATCGCCCACATCGGAGACAGTCGGGCTTATCGGGTTCATGCCGGGGAGATCGAGCAGGTCACCCGGGACCACACCTACTTGAACGATCTCATTGAGATCGGGTTGCTGACGCCGGAGAAGGCCAAGAACCACCCCGAACGGAACATCATCACACGGTGTGTGGGGATGGGAGACGTGGTCCAGGTGGACTACAACAGCCGCGAAGCTTCCACGGGCGATCTGTTCGTCCTCTGCTCCGACGGCCTGTACAACCACGTCGAAGACGACGAGATCCGTGACCATGCCCTCGAGCACCCGCCGCAGGTGGCGTCGCAGATGCTCGTGGATCTGGCCAACAGCCGGGGCGGCGAAGACAACATCACCGTGGGGATCGTCAAGGTCCTGGACATCCCGGTGGAATTCGAGTCCGCCAACCGCGAGTATCCCGTGGGCGACGAGAGCGAGGCGACCCCGGTGGAGCCCACCCCGGTGCTGCCAGTCAATCCGGACGCGGCGACTCCACAGATCCCCGCTCCCGTTGCACACAACCCTGGGCGGGACATCACCGCCTTCCACGGCCGTGTCACCGTCGAGTCACCTCGTCGTGGATTGAAGGGATGGATGGTCCTCCTGGCCGTAGAGATCGTCATCTTGATCGTGCTCCAGGCCTTGATCCTGGGGCGGTGAGCGTCCGAGCATGATTGGCACCCAGGTAGGAGATTGGTTGATCACGGAGGAGCTGGGAGAGGGAGGCCATGCCTTCGTCTTCAAGGGGGTCCGTGATGGGCACGAGGCGGCCATCAAGATGCTCAAGCCGTCTGCGGCCCAGGAGGACAACCTCGAGCGCCGCTTCAAGATCGAAGTGGAGGCCCTCAAGGCTCTCGACCACCCCAACATCGTCGGGTTCCTGGACTACCTGTGCACCGGTGGCTACCACTACATGGTGCTGGAGTTCATGGACGCCGGCGCCATCGATCACCTCCTGCACGTGAACGGCGCGCTGGAGCCGCGGTACGCCCTGCCCATCTTCTATCCCTTGCTGGACGGCATGGCCCACGCCCATTCGTTCGGGTACGTGCATCGGGACCTGAAGCCGAACAACGTCCTCCTCAACAAGGCAGGGGAGGCGAAGGTCACGGACTTCGGGATCGCCAAGGTCCTCGGGAGCGGCGAGGACCTGACCAAGAAGGGGTTCGTCCTCGGCACCACGCTCTACATGGCGCCGGAGTATCTCTCCCAGGGGAGCGTGACCCCGCAGACGGACATCTACTCGTTGGGCGTCCTCCTGTTCGAGATGCTCACCAACCGGAAGCCGTTCGAGTTCCGCACGGACGATGAACCGCTGGTGCAATTCGCCAAGCGTGTCTGTCTCGGGAAGCCGACGCCACCGAGCAAGTTCCGACCGATCCCATCGGAGCTGGAGAAGGTGGTGATGAAGGCCATCGCCCGCGAGCCCAAGAAGCGTTATCGGACGGTGGAGAAGTTCCAGGCGGACCTCAAGCGGGCGTTCCCGGAGCTGGTGGAGCGCCCGGTGGAGATCCCGGACGGCCGCCCCATGACCAGCGCCATGGCCATGCCCGACATCGGGGTGGCGGCCAGCCCGCCGCGGCGCTCCGTCAGCCCCGTCCTGGTGTTCGTCGTGGCGGCGGTGATAGGGACCCTCGTAGGCGCGTTGGGCTCTTTCCTCTTGGAGCTTCGGGCAGGGATGTCGGCGGTGGCCGGACTCCTGGCTGTGGCGGTCGTCCTGGCCGGGGCCTTCGCCATGGAGCGTATGCGCTCCGCCTCGGCGCCGGCGGCACCAGCTCCCGCGCGACGTCCAGCGCCGGGACGTCGGGAGCGAGAGCTCGCGGACGATGACGCCAGCGATCCGCTTCCCTTCCACGGTGGGCGTGCTCCCTCCGGCGAAGTCCAAGAGACCAACATCTCCGAGCTCAACGCGTTCCTCGAGGTCACCGCGGGGAAGTTCGAGGGCAAACGTTACGGCTTGCGGCCCATCTCCCGGATCGGGCGCGACCTCCGTTTCGACATCCGCCCCCATGACCCCGAGATCTCACGGCACCACGCCATGATCACGTTCACCGGCGCAGGCTTCGTGGTCAAGGACACGGGTTCCACCAACGGCACGTTCGTCAACGAGAAGAAGGTGGAGGCTGGTACTGAGGTGGAGATCCGGCACGACGACATCCTCAGGGTCGGTCGCACGTCCATGCGTTTCGAGTTCCAGCCCCAGGGCTGAGGCGCCGCTCCCTAGCGCCCGGAGCTGTGGATCAACTCTGGTGTGGCGACCTGGGCCCGTTGGACCAGTTCTTTCAGCTGGCGTGAGGTGATGGCCCACCCCGAGAGGTCTCTGCCGAGGGACAATCCCACCAACTCGCCATCGACGAACAGGGGCATCCCGGCGGGGGGAGGAGCCTGATCGCGATCGAGGCTGAACCCCATGAGGGTCGCGTCCGCCTCGCGGACACGGTCCTTTGCCGCGTTGGTCAACCTCACCACCTGGACCTGTTGGGCCGCTTCCCAGGGCGGGAAGAAGCGGACATCCCCCTGCTTCGGGACGGCTGTTGAGGTCCGCGCCGCGCCCTGTTGGCGATCCAGGAAGAGGAGGACCGCGTTGCCATCGTCCTGACTTCCTGCCTTCTCGTGCAGGACATAAGACTCCACGGGGATCGCGTTGGCGAGGGCGCCCCCAGGGGCCGCCATGAGCACCTTCTCGTGGCGGTTGTCGATGGCGCCGCGACCGAGCCAGCGACGGACCCGGAGGAAGACGTCGTGTGTGGTGGCGACCCCGTCGGCTCGGATGATGGCTCCGAAGCCCAGGCTCTGCTGGTCGACGAGGCGCTGGTTCTTGTCCCGAACCACGCCCAGGAGCCTGACCACGCGTCCTCGCGGACCCTCCGGCACGGCCCCCGGTGTCGGCTGTGGCGGGCGTGTCGTGGCATCTCCATGCTGCGTCGTGCTCTCGGAAGCGGAGGTGCCCTCCTTCTTCCCCTCCAGGTCCTCGATCCGCTCCAGGAGCCGGTTGAGCACGATGGCTCCGATGCTGATGACGGAGACGAGGGCTACGAACACCACCGCAGTGATGACCCTTCGGCCTCGCGGGTTGCGTCCGGTCATCGACGTCATACCGCCGACCATCCGCTCTTCTGCGGTGCCTCCCACGAACTGAGAGCCTCGGCCGGACTTGCGTCGCGACGGCACCGGCGTCGGGACCTTCTCCTGAGCCAGGAGCTCCGGGTCACGGGCGAATCGCATGCGCGGACCCTCGCGTCCGAGACCGAGTTCATCGCCGTCTGCGAGCGGGACTCGTCGCACCCGTCGGCCGTTGACGTAGGTGCCGTTGAGGCTCCCGATGTCGTGCAGCACCGGGATGCCGTCTTCGATCCGGATCTCGCAATGCCGATGCGAGACCGATCGCTCCGTCTCGGCGTCGAACGCGCAGTCGTTTCCCCGTCCACGACCGATGGAGACCCGGGGATGCTGGAACTCCTCGATGGAGCCGGCCCGTCTGCCGCTGAGGTGCTGGAGGGCGATGCTGCCCTGCTCCGCCGCGGGTTTGGTTCCTTCAGAATCGGAGTCCGTCACTGACTTGTTATCCACGCTCTGGTCGCTGGGTCCACAGAGAAGTTACTCCAAGGAGCGGGTCTCGACCGGAAGTGATGGCCCTGGAGGACGCGATCCGTCCTCTCCTTCAAGCGTATGACCTCTGCGAGGAGGTGACGACTCTCTCCGGAATCCAGGAACTCGGCCATCGTTCTGCGCAGCTCTTTCGCGACGGATTCCAGGGCCTTGAGGGCGATTTCGCGCCGGCCTGCGTCCAGGTGACCTCGCGCCTCATTGACGCGGTCCCTCAGCTCCTGCGGGACCGTGTAGCGTTTGAGGACCACGTCAAATGGCACCGTCCTCTCATCACCGGCGTCGTCTCTCACCACCGCCAGGAATGGCCCGTCGGCGGGCGGGTTTACGGGGTCTCTCAGGCTGCCGTCGTCCTGGATGGGGAGGTCCGTCCCTCCCATGGAGCACCCGAGGAGGGCGCCGTTCCTGACCTGGACGCCCAGCTCGGACACGCGCTTGACCATGAGCGGTCCCTCCTGGACCACCACCTTGCCGTCGCGGATGAGGTTGATGATGACCGGGGCGATCACGCTCGGCTTCACGAGCTTGACGGTGAGGTCGCGTTGGTTGCCCAACGGGTCCCGGGCCCGGATGACCAGCTCCGCAGGGAGGGTCTCCGGAACACCCACCGCCAGGGTCACCCGGTCATCCTGCGCGGAACGGGACAGGATGACGGCTCCAGTCACGGTGACGGTCGCTGCTGCATCAGGCTCCTCGATGACCACGGAGATCCGGGAGCCGGGCGTGGCCTCGATGGACGCGCGGTGGCCATCCGCGCCCGAGCTCCAGTCGCCGATGCGGACCAACGGAGGTGCCCGGTCGATTCTCAGGGTGGCGGAGCACGCGACGTTGCCTGCGGCGGCGTCTCTCACCTCGACCCTTCGTTCCCCCTCGACGGCGCCGTGGAGGAACAGTGGGAGTTGGGCTATGGCGTACTGTCCCCCCAGCGAGGAGTCGACTCGGAGGTGCTGCAGGGTCTCCCCGGAGGCTCCGTCCTTCAGCAGGAACGCGATCGGGCCTTCTCCTTCGTAGCCGACGCGGACCTGGACTTCGTCCCGTCGGATCGGGATGGGCGTTGTCCCGACCCTGGTGCCGTGGATGTAGCACTCCGTGATCTGGAGCGGGACCAGGGCTCGGACGTTCCATTCTCTGTGGGTGGCGTTGCCCGCCTGATCCGTGGCCCGGACGGAGATCGTCCCCCTTGCTCCCGCATCGACTCGCAAGGCGATGGAGCACGTTGATGACGACGCGGGTCCCGCTTCCGGGACATCGGTCCTGTGGATGCCCTGCCCCTCGAGCTCGACGGTCTTCGCGGCTATCCCGTGGTGGTCCTGGAGTTCGAGCCGCAGCGCAGCGCCGGGAGGCACCGCCCATAGCTCGCCGTTTGCCTCCAATCGTTGCCCGCCAGTCCGGAGCAGGACCATCTGGGGGCCCTCGTTGTCGGATCGCACCAGCCACGTTCTCAGCACCGTCTCGCCACGCATGACGCTGACGCCCGTCTTGCCGCGAGAGTTGAGCTGGATCTCGGCCCTGAACTTGCGGCCGCGTTGTTGCAGCGGCACCGCCTCGCCCTGATCCGTGCGCACGGTGAGGCCTTCGAACGCGGTCAGCACGTCTTCCGGCAGCGTGATGACCAGCTCGTGGCGCGTCCCCTTGACGACGGTCTCATTGCCCTCGAGCGGGGTGTCGGAGAGGCGCACGTTCTTCACCGGGAACCAGCGCTGCCCCTTCACGTCCACCTGGAACGGGACGCGGTGCCGGGTACCGAGGCTGTTGACCGCCACCACCACGATCCTGTGAGAGCCCGGTTCGTGAGTGATCTCCTTCGGGACGACCACCTTGCGAGACCTTGGCAGGTCGTCTCCGAGCCGAGTCAGCGGGAACTGGAACGCATCCTCCCCGACCTCCGCGGACCACCGGGCCTCTCGTAGGCCATGGGGGTCCGAGATGGAGATGCCCATGGGCCGGCCGTAGGTCGCCACCAAGGTCGTCGTGCCGGCCGGGTCCGGCGTCACGGGTTCGTCGTCCCCCACGGCGACGGTGATGGCGGGCGGAGTCGGGTCGAATCGCACCACCAGCGGATCGCCCACGGGGTGTTCCATGACCTTGCCCCCCGGAAGACTCACCACGGCTACCACCGGGATCGTCTGGGGGGTACCGGAGGGGGAGAGGCTCAATTGCGCGAACGCCGTGTCTCCCTCCACCGCCGCCAGCTCCGCGCCGATACGGATGGACCGGACGAGGCGCCCCATTTCTCGCGGCTCGATCCGAGCCGTGACCCTCACCGGGTTGATGCCGACGACCACCTCGTGGCCCTCGTCCGGTTTGAACTCCAGAGCGCCGATGCGGCGGATCGGATGTCGCCTATCCAGGAAGCCCGTGACGGTGGACCCCGTCAGCTCCGTCAACTCGGTGAAGCGCTGTTCCTGCTTCCGGGTCAGGCCCGTCATTCGAGCCAGGTGCTCCAGGCCGTCGCACGCCTCACCCAGGGACTCTGCCTGGAGCAGCTCCTCCACCTCATCCATCCGAGCGTCCGTGTCGGCGATCTCCTTGAGCCGAGCAGCGGACAAGATGATCCAGACCAGGAGGGCCAGCGCCAGGGTCGCACAGGCGATGTTGCGCGTGTTCAGCATCACCGGGTCCTCTTCGCCGGCCAGAGCACCCTCAGGCCGACGCCCTTGAGGCGGTTGACGTCCGTAGACCGGTCGAAGGGCTCGCGCCCTCGCAGCCCCCCGCCGGTCTTGGAGTCCCGCCCGGGTTCGAGGTAGTTGCCGCCCAGGGTGCCGTTCTCGGCGACCCACTCGGCGACGTTCCCCGCCATTCCGCGGAGCCCATAGGGGCTGTCGGCGCTCGGCTCCTCTGCGGGTCGGACCCCACCGTCATCCCTGTAGTTGCGCCACTGCCGGTAGGTGTTTCGTGTGAACAGGCTCCGCTTGCTGACGGGGTCGCCGCCGTCCATGTAGACCAGCCAATCGGCGCTCGGGTTCAGCAAGAGCCCGCCGGCGTCCTGCCACTGTTGAGCGGTGGGGAGGCTCCCGCCGCACTCCACGGCGAAGAACAGGGCGACGTCGTAGGGGACGAACTGGAGCGGCATGTCCGGCTCAGTCTGGCCGTTCCGTTCAAGGACGGCCTCCACCCGCCGGGCGTTCACCCGCTGCGCCGCGCGTCTGTTGACTCCCCGCAGCGCCCGCAGACCGCTTCGGTGACGTTCCATGCGCGCTTCCGCGTCGGGCTTCACCCGACTCCAGAAACGCCTGAACTGGCCCACAGTGGCCTCTGTTCGGGCCAGATAGAACAGGGCCTTGTCTTTGTCGGTCACCGCGACCGGATCCATGCCGCTGACGGTCCGGATCTGCTCCGGGGTCATGATGGTGGGGCCGACGGGGGCCTTCTCCTCGATCGTTACCTCGAGGGTGCGAGAGATCTCGTTGCTCGCCTGATCGATGGCGTGGACGGTGACGCGATAGCCCCCTGGTGTCAGGTCGCGGGCCGGGATGGGGTAGGTGCCGGAACTGCTGGCCTGAAGGAGTCGCCGCTGTTGCACGATGGCGCCAGAGGCGGAGGCCAGGGACCACTCCACCCTCTCGATGGCGCGGTCGTCCCGTGCGCGCACGCCGAACTCCCGGAACGCCTGCACCTTCATCGGGGCGCCGCAGGGGTTGCCCGCGTAGGTGATCTCGGTGGTCGGCGCCTTGGTGTCGACGATCACTGCCACCTCCTGGAAGGGGTCCTTCGCGACCCCGGTCTCGGAGCTCTCGGCGTAGAGACTCAGCTTGTACTCGCCGTCCCGGGGCAGGGAGACCGGGATGCGGAACGTCGGAGAGACCGGCTGACGTGTGTCGTCGGAGTACCTGCCGGGTCCGGTGACCTTGAGGTTGACGGCGACGATGCTCTGCGTCTTGTTGGTCATCTTCAGCTGCAGGTCGCCGGATCCGGTGACCCACCCGGCGTCGACCTGCCGGCATGTCCCCTCGGCGGTCACGCTGTCAAAGGTGGGGACGCCCCGATCGCGGATCAGTCTCAGCGCCAGCTCCGTCTCCCGACCCGCCAGGTCCTGCAGGGTGAGCCGGATCGACTTCTCCTCCCAGTTGGCGTCCTTGTGCAGGGTCCAGGTGATCTGCTTCGCTTCGGCCTCCGTGTCGAGGCTGTCCGGGAGCGCGTCCCGAACGCTCTTGATGGGGTTCTTGGGGAGACCTCGGTCGTCGGTGACGCGGATCTTCACCTGGCTCAGGTCCGACACCAGGACGCCGTTGGTCTCCAGCTCCGCCTTCTTGGCGGTGATGGGGAGCCCGTTGCGGATGACCTGCCACTGAGGCGGCTGCTCGTCACGTTCCCACCGGACGTCGGCGAACCACCAGTGGTCGCTCTTCACATCTCCGGGCAGCATCTCGAAGAACCGAAGGGCGAACTCTCCTCCTTCGCCGTCAAGCCCCCTGACCCGAAGCTGTTCAGCCTGGGTGCCATCGAGGCTGACGGTGGATTCCTCCGCGCTCTCGTCGCCCCGCCGCTTGATCGCCAGGCGATACGTGCCCGCTCCTCGCCGGGCGACGATCCGCAGATCCATGGTCCCGTCCTTGATGGGGACCTGGGTGTCCGTGGGACCTTCGGCGTCCGGGCCGAACTCGATGGCGCCGGCCTTCAGGACCCTCAGCTCAGGGCGCCGTACGGTGATCGCGAACTCGAGCAGGTCGGTCTCATTGCCTGCGTAGTCCCGGGTCTGGTAGCGGATCTCCCACGTCCCGTCCTGGGCCTGTTGGTCGTCGTCGGCGGCGATACGAAGCTCGACGCCACCCTCCACGTCGCGGATCTCGGTCTTGAGCGGACGGGCGTCTCCCCGGGGGCTCACGACGAGGTCCTCCGGCCTGTCATTGATGACGCCTTCATCGCTGACGCGGATCTGAATGGGAGGGAACCGGGACACCGTCAGGCTCGCTGGCAGTCTCGTGGGTTGTCCGTAGACGCTGGTGACGACGCCCGGCGCTCGACGGTCAACCTTGATCTCGTACCGGTTGATCTCGTTCCCGGCCCCATCCACGATCTGGAGTGTGCCCTCGCGGTCTTCCCGGCTGGAGAAGGCCAAGGTGGCCGCCATTTCGTTGCCCTGTCCGGTTCGTGTCAGCGGCACCGGGGGCCCTTCGGGAGCCCGGCCGCTGCTGAGAACGCAACGCAGCTCGTCGGTGGCGGTGAGCCCGGTGGCGGACAACTTGACCGCGATCTCCTGCCCATCAGGTACGTAGAACGTGTTCGCCGTCGCGCCTCGACCGTTGACCGCGATGCGGTTGACGCTGGTCCCCACGACCGCGACGTTGAACATGAAGACGGAGCGGTTTCCGAAGACGTCGGCCACCTCGACCGTCACCGGGAACGTGCTGGATTCGGGGATGTCCTCCGGGAGCTCGACAGAGCCCTCGGCGCCGATCCGCACGGTGTACTCGTCGTCGCCGTATCTGACCTTGGCGGTCTCAGCGAGTCCACCCGCGTCCGTGGCGGTCAACCGGAACAGCTTGTCCATGGCCTCGCTGGAGCGCTTGGGGTGCTTGACGTCTGTGTCGCTCGCGACGGCTACCGGGTCCTTGCCGTTGCGGTGGCAGGTCACGTCGATGCTGGGGGGCACAGAATCATGGGCGACGGTGATGGTGTCCTTCATGGGCCGTCCCCTGAAGGTGAACCGCACCGTGTGCCTCGTCAGGTCGCCGTCTCCAAGCGGTGGCAGGGGGAGGGTGACGCCGTACCGACCGTCCCGGTGCACGACGGGGTGCTCTCCGTCGCCGAGGATGGCCTGGATCGCTCCGTCCTCCAGGGGGTGCTGATCCAGATCGAACGGCGGGCAGCTCAGCTGGAGGTCCACCTGGCAGCTCTCGTTACGGGTGCGGACCTCGTTCTTCGGGCTGCTGATCTGCGGTGTGACGCGGACGATCTCCACCGGCTTGACCCACTTCGCGCCGGTGAGGTCTTCGAGGGCGAGGCTGATGCGATTCGGATCGTCGGAATCCTGGGTGATCCGGATGCTGTCGACGGGCTCGTCGGTGTCGCTCCTCCAGCTGGTTATGCGGCCCTCGGAGTTGGCCTCGAGGCTGGCGAAGCCGCTGTCCTCGTCCGTCACCACGAAGACGACCGCCGCATCCCACAGGGCGCGTACGTTCCCCTTCAGCGGCTCGTCGTGGCTGGGGTGCGTGATGACCCGGATCTCGGGCGGCGTCGGGTCGTAGACCACCCGGAAGGAGATCGGGTCGCTCTCTTCGTCCTGAGGCTGGAGCTTCACGTCGTACGCACATGATCGCGCGACTTCGGTGCTGGGGAGCTCTAACGTGTAGGCCTCCTGTTCCGGCTGGATCACCAGATCAGAGACCGTCTCCTCCGTGCTCCCTTCCGGTTGGACCCTGGCCTGGAATCCCGTCCCTGCCGGGCCGGCGATCCGTAGCTTGCAGGCCCGCTGCCGGACGTAGTAGGTCTTGTCGGAGAGGAAGTCCTGCGCCTCGACCATCTCCACGCCGAAGGTCTCCTCCGGGGGTGCGGCGGGCGGGTTGTTCATGGAGACGACGAGGGCGATCACCGCCAGGACCAGGGCGCCGCAGGCGGCCAGAGCCACGGGGGACCGGTGCCACGGTCGCTGCTGGACCTCTGCTGGAGCGAAGAGCTGTCGCAGGTCTTGGAGGACGTCCGCGGCCGTGGCGTATCGATCATCCGGCGCCTTCTCCAGCAGCTTGAGGATGATCCGGTCGAGCTCTGAGGGGACCGTGGGGACGTTCTTGGATGGAGGGGCCGGTTCCGCGTTGCAGTGCTGGTAGACGATGGCGATCTGGTTGCCCTGGAACGGGCCGCGACCCGTGGCCATCATGTAGAGGACACACCCCAGGCTGTAGAGATCCGAACGGTGATCCAGGGCCTGTTCGTTGATCTGCTCCGGGCTCATGGTGGCGGCGGTGCCCGCCACCACCTCGTGCCCCCCGGTGTCGCCGCTCTGGGCCGAGGAGGACCCCGAGACCTTGGCGATGCCGAAGTCCGTGATCTTGGCCACGTGCCGATGCACCAGGACGTTGGCGGGCTTCAGGTCCCGGTGGATGACCGGTTCCTCGCGATCGTGCGCGAGGGCGAGGCCTTCGCACAGGCCGCTGGCCAGCTCCCAGAACCGGATCCCGGAGAGGGGGCCCTCGGACTCGATGACCTCGGCGAGGGTCTGTCCCTCCACGAACTCCATGGAGATGTAGGGGGTGCCGCCGTCCGTCCCCGCGTCGTAGATGGTGACGATGTTCTCGCAGCGCAGCGCCGCCGAGGCCCGGGCCTCGTTGAGGACCCGGCGTTTGGCCTCCTCTTCCTCGATCTGGGTCGCCACCTTCAGGGCCACCTTGCGACGAAGCTCCGGGTCCCATGCTTCGTAAACGGCGCCCATGCCGCCCCGTCCGACCAGCTCCTTGATGACGTAACGGTTGATCGTGTCTCCCTCGGCCAGCTCCAGCTCGGTGCGGACCTGCACCTCTTCCGTGTAGTCCGCCGTGGAGTCGCCCAGGGATACCCGCCCGAACTCCTCTCCGGCGGCGGCTCGAGTCTTGACCGCTTCGAGCACGCCCAGGATCTCGTCCAGGATGGGGCGATCCTCAGCCGACTTGGCGAGGCAGCGCATGACCACGGTCCTCAGCTCCGGGGGGACCCGGAGACCCTCCCGGTGGTCCTCCATGGGTCGTGGGGCGTCCTTCTGGATCTTCTTGAAGTCGGGGATCCCCCGGATCTCGAGCGGCACGAACCCCGTGATCATCTGGTAGAGCACCACGCCCAGGGAGTAGACGTCGCTGCTCGCGGCGAGCTCCTGGCCGCGGGCCTGCTCAGGGGAGAAGTACTGAGGCTTCCCCATGATGGTCAGCATCTGGGTTACCTGGTCCAGCTCGTCTCCCAGTGACTTGCCGATGCCGAAGTCGAGGAACTTGGGTATCCGGATGCCGTTCTCGTCCTTCACCAGGATCACGTTGTCCGGGGCCAGGTCGCGGTGAACGATGTTCTTGGCGTGGATCTCCTTCAGCCCTTCAACCAGGTGGGTGCCGTAATGGAGCAGGGTGTTGATGGGCATGGCGTCGCGGCCGCGACGGATGTAGTGACTGAGCTGGTCGCCCTCGAGCAGCTCCATGGCAATGAACCAATCACCACCCTCGGAGCAGGCGTGCTCAACGAAGCGGACGACGTGAGGGCTGCCGTCAAGGAGCCGGAGGATCTCCGCTTCCCGCTTGAAGCGACGCAGGTTGCGCTCTGCTTCGTTGGGGTTCTTGTCGAGGAAGTCCCGGGAGAGGATCTTCACCGCGACGAAGGTGGAGGTCTGCTCGTCCCGCGCGCGGTAGACGACGGCCATGCCGCCGGCTCCGATGCGTTCGAGGATCCTGTAGCGGTCGTTGAAGACCGTTCCCTTGAGGTCATCGCCCATGCCGGAGGCCGCTCCAGGGTGCTGTGAGCCGGCGCGGCACTCGTGCCACTCGTGCGCCGCGAGTCATCGGCCATCCTATCAGCGCCCCATACGGCAAACAAATCGCACGCCTGTCAGGACTTGCGAGTTGTGGTCCTTGACAGTTCCGGGCTCCCTGGGCAAGCTGACCGCGGCCATGATGGAGAGGGATCCGATGAGAATCTGGGCTGCTTTACTCCTCGCCTCGCTGGCGGTGACTCTGACCCCATCGTTGGTTGTGGCGCAGCCCGAGGTCGAGCGCCTCAAGGCTGAGGTGGCGGAGCTCAAGCGACTCCTTGCGCAACAACGCAAGGACTTCGAGGCGCAGATCGGGAAGCTGGAGCGTCGAGTCGACGAGGACCTGGCGGAGAGCATCCGGAGCCAGCTCTCCGATCAAGTGGAAGAGATCGTCGCCGACAAGAGCAAGTTCTACATGCGTCCGCGGGGCGGTCGGGGCGACGCCGACATCACTCCGTCCGTGTTCCGGGCCCTTGAGGGCGGCCTCATCTTCTCCGGCCTGTTCCGGTCCCGGTTCGAATATCGGGCCCACAACGTGGATCTCAACGCTTCGAACAGTGGCCTGGACGACGAAGGGACCCGGTTCAATGGCAGGTTCCGCCTCGGCTTCGGCGCCGTCATGCTGAACCCCTCCAACGAGACAGACCTCAAGGTCACGGCGCTGACCGAGTTCCAGGCCGTGGGCACGTTCTCCAACAACACCTACTTCTCGTTCGCCGGCCCCGGGGGCGTGCCGCTGCCCACGGAGTTCACCATCTTCAAGGAGCCCTTCGAGCAGGTGGGGATCTACCAGGGGTACATGGCGTTTGACCGCATCCTTGCGCCGGAGCTGTACATGCGGGTCGGCCGCCAGGAGGTCATCATGCCCCAGGCCGAGGGTAACAGCAGCGAGTTCATCTTCGGCAACAACAGCTTCTATGACGGCACCGTTCACGACGGGTTGCTCGTGACGTGGTCGCAGTCGTCCTTCAGCCTCTCCGGCTTCTATTTCAAGGAGGCCCAGTCGGACTCGGAGCTGGCGGTCACCGTCCCGGGGGATGACTTCGATGAGGACTGGCTCGCCGGTCTGTACTCCAGCTGGAGCCCGGACGGCACCAACAGCACCACCGTCGATGCCTACGCCCTGTTCTTCGACGGCCGTTCCAACTTCACGGATTCGTTCGTGACCCGCACCACGGCCTCCGCCTTCGACGGGGCCCTGACCCCGGCCATTCTGGGGCACTTCTGGACCCTCGGCGCGCGTGTTTTCTGGAGCCAGATCGACGCCCTGGGTGGCCTGTTGCAATTCAACGCGGAGGCCGCCTTCCAGACTGGCAACAACGGTGTGGACCCGCTCGCCTCCGGCGGCCTGGACGAGCAGGATATCCGCGGCTGGGCCACGGAGTTGCTCGTCAACTGGTGGGTCGATCCAGACAACGAAGAGGGGTGGCAGCCCATCGTGTCTCTCTCCTACTACTACGCAGAAGGTGGTGAGGAGAACGACAACACCGGGAACGGTTTCCCCAACAGCCGCATCGGGTTCCAGCCCCTGTTCATCAACCGTCACTTTGATCGTCCGGCCATCGAGCGCGGAGACTACGACCAGCCGTACTTCGCCGGTGGTGGGCGCTACGGCAACATGGACCTGATCCCGCTGACCAACATTCACGCCATCAAGGCGGCGGTCACCGTGGCCCCACAGGAGAATCTGGAGATCGGGCTGGCCGGCGTGATGGCCATCACGGCGGACGACGAGGGCTGGGGCACGGGCGTGTTCGGGTACGAGCTCGACCTGTTCGCGGTGTACGACTACAACGAGTGGATCCGCTTCTCGAGCAACTTCTCCGTGTTCTTCCCGGGGAAGACCGCCGACGACATGGTGGATTACTACTTCTTCAGCCCCTCAGGCGTGGACGGGGAAGCGGGGGACGACCTCGCCTTTGCCTTCTACCTGCAGGCTCTCATCGCCTTCTAACGCGTCCGCTGAACTCGGCCGAGCCGACCGCTGATGGCGGCGGCCACGGCCTGTTCGTCTGCTGACCGGGCGGCCATGTGATCGACGATCGCGCGGAGACACGGGTCCGGCAGCCGTCGCTCCGCTGACAGTCGTTTCCCCAGGCGGACCTCCGCCATCCTGGCCAACGGTGACAACAACTGCATGGCGCGGTCGTGGTGATCGTCGCCCTTCCGGAGCGCCAGGCCGGCCTCCAGGAGGTGACAGAGCGCCAGCAGGTACCGCCCATTGGGTGTCGCCAGTCGGTTCCGGACGAGCGGCTCCAGGATCTCGATCCCCGCGGCCCCTGGAGCTCGTCGGACCCGAGCCTCCACCGCGCGATTCAGCCCTTGCTGGTCCGCGGCGGCGAGGGCGACGACCCGGTCCGGGAGGGTGTCGGGCGGATGGTCTGGGTCGAGCCATCGCTTCATCAGCCGCGAGAACGGAGCGGTGTCCAGGTTCGACGGACGCGCCCTGATGATCGTCAGCAGGGTGTCTCGCCGGGGTTCATGGCGCGGCTCCTGGTAGGCCTGTAGCAGGGCGTCGGTGGCGTCGCGCACCTCTCCCAGGGTCGCTGCTGCGGCGGCCTGGAGCTCCGGTGGCGAGCTCTCGAGCAGGCCAACAGTCGATCCACCACGTCCGATCCGGAGAAGTGCCGCAAGGACCGCACGGCCATGTGAGCGATCCTGGGATTCGGGGATCGCGTCAGGGACATGACGGACGGGGCGTCCAGGGGGAACGGCCGCAGGGAGGTGATCACCCGCATGCCGTGCTCTGCGAGGTGAGGTGCCTCTCCTTCCTCGAGTCTCGGCATCAGTTTGCGGAGGATGGTCCCATGCCTGTTACGCGGGATGGGAGTGGACGCCAGCGCGTGGAGGACGTGACGCCCGAGCTCCGGGTCCTCGGTCTGGTCAACCCGCTGGAGGAGAGGGGTCACCGCGCGTCCGTCGCCGCAGACCGCCAGGAGCTTCATGACGGCGGTCTCAGCCACCTGGGCGGCTCCCGGGGGCGTCGCACGAAGGAAGCTGACCAGCCCGGTCGCGAGACGGCGCTTGAGCGTCGCAGGCATGCCGGGGAGAGCAAACCGTATCGAGCGCACCAGGGTCCGGGCGTCTTCCATTGCCAGACCAGGGAGCGACTCCAGGGCCCAGTCGATGGCGCCTAGGTCGGGAATGCGGGCGATGATCCGGATATAGGTGTCTCGCTCGCCCGCGGCCGCGCGAGAGCAGGACGCTTTGAGGTCGTCGAGGAAGCGGGCTCCGTGTCGTGTCAGGGCGTCCGCGGCCTGGCCTCGGAGCGGGCCTTCAACTCTCAGGATCGGTTCCACGTGTCGGTAGACGTCGGGACCTGAGAGGCTCACCAGGGTCTCCAGTAGATACGGCTTGACCGGGTTCTCCGCGTCGTGAAGGGCGCAGGCGAGGGCGGGTACGACGCGCGGGTCAGCGGGCTGGAGCGCGCCCAGCACGATGCTGGCGGCGCATTGAACCTCCGGGCCTCCCTGGCTCAGGAGCCGGAGGATCGCGTCGGTGGCCACGTCGTCCCGGTCCATTTCACGGCCGCGCCTGATGCACTCGTCGGGCCATGGCGAAGAGCACCCGGGCGTCCCGGGTCTGCATGGGGCCCAGGGTGAGCAGTCGGTGAATCGACTGCTCACACGCCTCGCGGTTGCCGTCGTGCATGATCCCCAGCTCCGTGAGCGCCGTGAGCAGCTCACGCTCCAGCCGCTCTCGGATCTCGACCGTCACCAGGCGTCCCGCGCTGCTGTCCGCCACCACCCCGTGCTCCCCGGCGGCGAGCCAGATCTCATAGGCGAGGACGAGCACCGCCTGGCTCAGGTTGAGGGCGCGACATCCGGGCGCCGTCTCGATGGCCACGGTCTGGTGGGCCTGCCGCAGCTCGGCGTCGTCCAGGCCGTGGTCCTCGCGACCGAACAGGAGGGCGACGCGTCCGTTGTGGGCATGTTGGACGATGGCCTCCGCGGCTTCCTTGGGGCGGAGGGTGGGGAGCCGGTAGCGTTGCTTGGCGGTGGTGGCGACGACGAAGGTGGCGTCCGCGATGGCGGACGGCAGATCTGGTGGAGTGCGAGCTCCACGCAGCAGGTCGCCCGCCTTGACGGCCATGGCCATGGCCTCAGGGTCCTCCACGGAGACGCCGTTGACGACCACCAGCTTGGAGAGCCCGAAGTTCTTCATGGCCCGAGCGACGGAGCCGACGTTACGCGGCCCACGGGGCTCGACCAGGACGATGTCGATGTTCGCCAGTCCTCCGCTTTCCATGGGAGCATGATACGGCTGCGTCGCTCTCCACGGGAATGCCCCCTACCTCGCGGGATCCCGGTCGTCTTCGGTCCAGGCGGGTGCCATCTCGTGGAGCGGCGATGGTAGATTGTCTGGACGTCGGATACTCGCGATCCGTCGTCCTGCCGGGACCCATGATGCCGGCTCCGGAGGAGACCGATGAAAAGCCGCACCCCGTTGATCGCCATCCTCATGATGGCCAGTGCACTGCCGGCACAGCAGCTGATCCGGTTGCAGGATGGTTCTCGCGTGGAGGCCCGTCTGCGCTCCGGTTCCAGAGCCGCGCTCCTCTCCGTCTTCGGGCTCCGATTCGTGGACAAGGAGACCGTCGTCGGGGTGGTCCCCTCCGCTCAGGTGGATGGGATCCGGGAGTCGTACGAGGCTCAAACCAAGCGGGCGAACCCCGACGACAATCGTGGTCGGGCGGCCCTGGCCAGATGGTGTCTGGATCAGGGCTTCTACACGGGAGCGAAGGAACAGTTGGAGGCCGTGTTCCGCCGGGACCCGGACTGTCGTCCCGCTCAAGAACTCGTGGCCAGGATCGCGGAGGAGTGGCTGCTGGATGCCGACGAGGTCGGACCCAAGCCCCGGGATCGGCGTCGGCACATCCGGAACCTGTTCTCCCGCCACGCCGCCAGGGACCTGACCACGGCCATGATCTGCGCCCACAAACTGCGGGAGGTTTCGGCAGAGGACACCCTGAGATCGGCGTTGAAGGGCTTGAAGCACAAGGAGGCCAGCGTGCGCTGGCTCTCCGCTCGAGAGCTGGCTCGTCACCGTCGCCACCCGGAGCGCATCAACCCCCTCTATCGCAGGTGTCTGCTGGACCCGGCGCCTGCGGTCCGTCGCGAGGCGGTGCGCAGCCTCAAGGTGCTCAAGGACCCGGTCTTCGTTCGTCTGTTCGCCAAGAACCTGTTCAACAAGCAGCAGCGATTGCGGATGACCGCGGCGGAGGCGCTCGGAGAGCTGGGTTCGCAGGAGGCGGTCCTCCCGCTGGTGGACGCGATGCGCCTCGCGGGCTCCGGCGGCGCCTCAGGCGGTCGTTCCCACATCGCGGTGACCCGGCAGCGGGCCTACGTCAAGGACTTTGATGTTGAGGTCGCTCAGGCGGCGGTGATCGCAGACCCCGTCATCGACATCGTGACCGAAGGGGTGATCCTCGACGTCCGCGTCGTCAGCGTCTCCGTGGAGCGAGCGGCCTACGCCGGCGCCTTGCGACGCATCACCGGCGAGACCTTCGGCGGCGACGCGAAGGCGTGGCGGGACTGGCTGAAGGGTCGGCAGAAGTAGCCGATGGGCCACATCCCGCTCAGCCGCGTCCCCGCTCTGCCAGCGAGCATCAGCGAGCTGATCCGCCTGGCTCCGGACACGCCCTCCTACTACGACCGGGTGCTGGAGATCTGCGAAGTGGACCCCGGCATGGCCAGCGAGGTGATCCGCCTGTCCCACTCCGTGGCCGTGGCGACCCGTGTCCGGGTGTCGTCGATGCGTCAGGCGCTCATCCTGGTGGGGCCCAAGGCTGCGGTGAACCACCTCGTAGGAGGGGCCATGGTGCGGGTGTTTGTGCCTCAGTCACCCATGGTCCGGGAGTTGTGGGAGCGCAGCGTCTGGACGGCGGTAGCGGCGTCTCGTCTGGCGGCTGCCGTGGACGGTCTGGATGCGGACTGCGCTCACACCACCGGGTTGCTCCACGATCTGGGGCTGTTCGCCATGGCGTGCGCCGACCAGGAGGCCTGCGGGGAGCTGCCGCCCCATGATGGCGCCAATCTTCGCGCCCGGCTCAAGCGAGAACGCGAGGTGTTTGGAGAAGATCATACGGCAGCGGGTGTGCGGCTCAGCACCGCCTGGGCTTTGCCGCCGGTGTTCCGGTTCGTCATCCGTCATCATCACGACGACCCCATCGAAGGACCGGACGAAATGGCTCCCTACGCACGTCTGGTGGCCCTGGCGGACGCCATGTTCGAGCTGCGGGAGGACGACGCGTCCAGCGCCTCGCGGGTCACGGCGCGGGCGCGAGGTGCGGGCCTTGAGTTCTCCATGGATGAACTCGCTTGTATGCGTGAGGAGTTCGCCGAGGAGAGCGCAGCGGAAATCGAACGCCTGGGCCTACCGCCCTTGAGCGGTCCCTGACTCGGCTGCGCCGATTCAGTAGCCGAAGGTGACTTGAAGTCCGTTGCTGGCGCGCAGTCCCTCGCCGTTGGGCAGGACTGCGTTGGCCTGGAGGAACAGGGAGACTCCACCGAAGGCCGCAGGCATCCAAGGCTCGACGATGGCGCCTACCTCCGCTGCGCCGTCCTGATCCAGGGTTCGGATCGCCCAGGGGAGGATCAGATTGCGATCCAGGAGGAGGGTGATCACCCCGTCCGGACGGGTGATCTGGAGGAAATCCCGATCCAGGGCAACCCCGAACGTGCTCACGCCGCCGGGGTGTCCGTTTCGGACCCTGAACACGACCAGGTTGCCGTTCATGGGCGACCCGGCGGTATTCAGGCCTAAGGTGTTGAGGCCCCCTGCATTGGAGCCGTAACCGACGATGCCATCCGCCGGATAGACGAGGACCCGTCCTGCATCGATGAGCCCACCGGCCCCGAACCGCGGGGCACCCACCGCCAGATCCGCCCGCCCGTCGCCGTTGAAGTCCCCGTCGCCACGGATGGCCGCCCCGAACTCCTCTCCGCCGGTGTTGCCGAATGCCGTAAACAGCGGTTGCCCATCCTGGCGGTAGACCATCGCGCGCCCCTGGTGCCAGCCCAGCGGACCGGTCCACCCGGGGCTGCTGCAGATGACCTCGGCCTGGCCGTCACCGTTGCGATCCCCCCCTCGGGCGACGCGGAAGCCGAAGGTCTCCCCGGGTTGGGTCCCTGGGAAGCTCGTGACCGGCGGAGCTCCGCCCGTGAAGCTGGCGCGCAGGAACGCCGCTCCGGCAGAGTTGCTCACCGAAGGGGAGAAGCCGGGCGCTCCCACTATGAAGTCATCGCGGCCGTCGCCGGAGATATCATCGAAGGCCGCGGCTGAGAACCCGAGCAGGGATCCCGCGAGGCCCTGGAGGGTCGAGAGGAATCCTCCCTGTTGTCCGTGGATGAAATACAGGGCGCCGGATTGCGACCCGTTTCCGTTGCGGAACGGGGCCCCCACCATGACGTCCTCCACGGGGTCGAGGTTGATCAGTCCGGCACCCCCGACGCTGTAGCCGAAGGACTCTCCGGGGTGCTGCCCGTTCAGGGTCAGCATCACCGTGCCGGAGACCGCGTCCAGCAGATAGGCCGCGCCCATGTTCCCGTTGATGCCAGGAGCGCCCACGATGACCGTCGACGTGCCGGCTCCGCCGGTGGCCCCGGCGAACGCTACGGCGAAGCCGAACCGTGCCAACGGCTGAGGTCCCGGGACGGACCACAGTTCGACGCCGGTGGCGCCGGACAGGAGGCAGGCGCGGCCGGAGTGGGTCCCCGCCGCCGCGTTGCTCCAGGCTCCCACAAGGAGCTCATCGAAGCCGTCTCCGTCCACATCCGGGACCCGGTCCAAGTCCCATCCGAACTGCTCATTGAAGCTGGAGCCGTTGACTCCCCACAGCACCGCCCCGTTCCGGTTCAACACCTCGACCCTGCCGACCACCACCCCCATGTTGTTGGTGAAGCCGGGAGATCCCACGGCCAGCTCCTCGGAGCCGTCGCCGTCCAGGTCGCTGAGGAAGGTCAGGGCGGACCCGAACCGGCCGAAGGGCGTCGATCCTTCGAAGACGTAGGATGTATGTTGTGCGGTCGCGAACGCGGTGAGGAGGGCCGTCCACAGCGCGCACTGCGGGAGCCTGCTGATTGTCATGGGTGAAGCTGAGGGATGAGGAAGGCCCCATGGTATTGGGGCCGCTCATCTCGAGCAACGGGCATTGGCTGTTTCCGGGGTGCCGAATCAGGGCCGTCCCTTGAGGCGGCCCGCAGGACAGGCTAAGAGACCCCATGCCCGGGTCATCATCCACCCATGTCGAAGGCGTTTTTCCCCTGGCCCTTGGGGGGTCTCTTCCCGGCGTAGACATCACCTTCGAGCAGTGGGGTGACCTGGAAGCACCCGGTGAGCGTACGGTGGTCATGATGCCGGCGTTGTCCGCCAGCGCTCATGTGGCGAGCAGCGGCGACGACCCCACCCCCGGCTGGTGGGAGCCCATGGTGGGACCCGGGCGGTGGATCGACACGGATCATTGGCGCGTGGTGACCGGAGCCATCCTTGGTGCTCCGTTCGGGACGACCTGCCCGGTGTCGCCCAATCCCGGATCCGGCCGACCGTGGGGTCGGGACTTTCCCCAGATCACTCCTGCGGATCAGGCCCGTTGCCACAGTCTGCTGCTGGACCACCTGGGACTGGATCGGGTCCACGCGGTCGTAGGCTCGAGCCTCGGAGGGATGCAAGCGCTGCAATTCGCGGCCATGTACCCGGATCGTGTGGGTCGAATCGTGAGCATCTCGGCGACGGGGAAGACCACGCCGGGGACCGTCGCGCTGCGTCGCGTCGGTCGCTGCGCCATCCTCAACGACCCCGACTTTGCCGACGGCGACTACGAGGCCGGGAAAGGACCTCATCGTGGGCTTGCAGTAGCGAGGGAGCTCGGCACCATCTGCTATCGATCCCGGGACGAGTTCAATCACCGGTTCGATTGGGACCCCAACCCCGAGGGCCCCTTCACGCCTCACCACCTCACCTTCGAGGTGGAGAGCTACCTCGCCCATCAGGGGGAGCGGTTCGCCAACATCTTCGACGCCAACAGCTACCTGCTGCTCTCTCGTTGCATGGACCTGATGGACCTGGGAGCCGGGTTTCGCACCTACGCTGAGGGGGTGCTCCGGATCCAGTGCCCGTCCTTCATCGTCGGCGTGGACCGAGACCTCTTGATCCCCGTGGATGAGCAGCAGCACCTGGCGCACCTGCTCGAGAGCTACGGCCGGGAAGTGCGCTTCGAGGTGCTCCCGAGCCTCTTCGGACACGACGCGTTCCTGAAGGAATACGACTGGTTCGGTCCGCGGATTCGCGACTGGCTCGCGAGCTGAGCGCCTGAAGGACCGGCTCACCCCTCAGCCGCGGAGAGGGCGTTCAGTCGCCGCGACCGCCCAGGCCCAGCTCCGCTGCGTGAGGGGTCAGGGCCTCGATGATGAACTGGATGTGCTCGCCCAGGTCCACCTCGAGGTGCTCGACGCCGGCTGAGACCTCGTCTCGCTCGACCTTCGCCGCGAACTTCTTGTCCTTGAGCTTCTTCTTCACGCTCCTGGGGGTCAGGGAGTGGATCCCGTCCGGGCGCACGAGGCAGCACGCCCCGATGAACCCGGTGAGCTCATCGCAGGCCAGCAGGGCCTTGTCGAGGAGGCTCTCGTAGGGCACGCCCCACTTGGTGTAGTGGGCGGCGATGGCGTGGGCGATGGCCTCCTCGTCCCGCTCCCGGAGCCAGGCCACGATGCGGTCGGGGTGGTCTTCGGGCCACTGCTCGTAGTCGGCGTCATGGAGCATGCCGGCGATGCCCCAGGTCTCTTCGTCTTCCGCGCCGGCGCCGTAGCGATGGGCGGCGGCTCGCATGACCACCTCCACGGATCGGGCGTGGGTACGGAGGGCGTCCCCAGGGGTCCAATCACAGAGATGGGCCCAGGCTTCTTCGCGGTTCAGGGGCATCATTGACTCCAGGACGGGGCTCGAGCCTATCGCTCGAATCGGAAGACCAGGGAAGCGACGATCATGAACAGCATGCCGAAGCCGGCGATGGCGAGACAGGGCAGGGCCACATCCGCCAGCGTCGACCCCGTGCGCACGAGCACGGTGTAGTAGGCGTCGAGGGCCCACCCGTGGGGGACGCAGTTGCCCACCGCCTGCAGTCCCTGGGGCATGAACATGCGCGGGAACATGCAGCCGCCGAGCAGCGCCATCCCGAGGATGAGGATCAGGGAATACCCGGAGATCTGCTTCTCCGTTCCCCCGAAGGCCGCGATGAGCAGGCCCAGGGAGGTGGCCGCGTATACGACGCAGACCGTGATCACCCCGAGGGCCAGGACGCTGCCTCCGATTCGCATGCCGAAGACGAGATGCCCGAAGGCGAAGAGCACGGCCACCTGGAGGCACCCGATGAAGGCAAAGGGCAGCAGCTTGCCGATGAGCAGCATGACCCGTGGCCCCGGAGCGGCCAGGAGTCGTCTCCATGTTCCCCGCTTGCGCTCCTCGTAGAAGGACATGGCGACGCCGAGGGAGAGGAAGAAGCAGAACAGCACCGTGTTGCCGGGCACCGAGACCTGGAAGCTGTCCAGATTGTCCACGGCGCGCTTCACCCCTGGGGGCGACTTGGGGGTGAAGTAACCGCTGGACCGTGACTCCCATGAGTTGTCGGAGGTCAGCGCCTTGGGGCTGACGCGGGGGAACAGCCTGGCCGTCTCGTGGGCGAGGAACGCGCCCTTGAGGGGGCCCTCCACCATCATGCGCTCGTAGCTCTGAACCGCCAGGTCCATGGTCAGCTCCGCCGGCGACTCGTCCTTCTTGAAGTCCGGTGGGAAGATGAGCCCCGCTCGCCACTTCTTCTCCGTCACTCCGGCGCGCACGGACTCCGCCGACGTTCCCTGGATGACCTGAAGCGGGCCGCTCCTGCGGATCCACGCCACCGCCTGCTTCGCTTCCTCGTGATCGGGTTCATGCCACACCGCGATGACGATGGGCTCGGCGTCCTCGGCTTCGCCTCCGGGACCCGGGCTCCCCGCGCCCTTGAACATCAACCCGAACCCGGCGATGAACGCGGCGGGCATCAGGAAGGTGGTGATCAGCCCGGCCCGGTCTCTCAGGAACAGCTGCAGCTCCTTGATGAAGGTGGCGCGGATCATGCTTCGTCTCTCAGCTCCCGTCCGGTCAGGCCGAGGAACACGGACTCCAGATCCGATCGTCGACGTTCCAGTCGGAGCACGCGGGCGCCGGTGTCCTCCACCGCCTTCACCAGATCCTGGATACGTTCGGGAGGGGTCATGGAGACCTGGTTCCCCGTGGGCGACGAGACGCCCAACGCCTGGGCCACGGCCTCCGCGTGGTCGTCCACTTCAAGCACGAGCTGCTCTTCCCCCTGTCCTGCCAGGAGGTCCTGCATGGTGCCCATGGCCACCAGCTCGCCGTGGTCCATGACCCCGGCCATGGTGCAGAGCTCCTCGACCTCCTCCATGTAGTGGCTGGTGTAGACGATGGTGACGCCCTGTTCGTTGAGCTCCCGGAGAGCGTCGAAGATGTGGGCTCGACTCTGGGGATCGACCCCTACGGTGGGCTCATCGCAGATCAGCAGCCTGGGGTCATGGAGCAGCCCCACGGCGAGATTCAGTCGGCGTTTCATGCCGCCGGAGAACGCGGAGACCGGCTCCCGGGCCCGGTCCGAGAGACCCGCGATGCCGAGGACGCGGTCACTGGCGCTCTTCAGCTGCGCCCCTCCGATGCCGTAGAGGCGTCCGAAGTACTGCAGGTTCTCGGTGGCGCTCAGCTCTTCGTAGATGGCCAGATCCTGGGGAACGACACCGACGGTGCGGCGAGCCGCCACGGTCCGATCACGGGGGTCGGCGCCCGCTATGGTGACCCGACCTCGGCTTGGGGTCAGGACACCGGCGACCATGGAGATCGTCGTGGTCTTCCCGGCGCCGTTCGGGCCCAGGAGGCCGAACAGGGCGCCGGCCGGCACCTCCAGGTTCAGTGACTTGACGGCGACGAAGTCGCCGAAGTCCCGCCCGAGGCCCTCCAGGCACAGGATCGGGTCGCTCATGTTGGGGTCACCATTGGCACGTGATTCGAGATCGGGTGCAGATCTTACTGAATTCAACTCCCGGACCGCTCAGCCGTGGGGCTCGCTTTCCGCTGCGCCATGACCCACCGGGTGGCAGGGCGTGGCCAGGGGTGGTGATCACCGGAGGGGCTCATGCGCGAAATGTAGCAGGCGCGGGGCTGGCCGATAGAATCCGCTGCAATGGAGACCGTCTCGCCTCACGCCGCAGGCGACGAGGACCGGATCGATCGCTGGTTCAACCGCCGCCTCGCGTATCCGCTCGCCGTGGTGAGCGCCAAGGTCGGGTTGCACCCCAACGTGGTCTCCATCGTCGGGATGACGGTCGGGGCGGCGTCCGGCTGGTGGTTCCAGTTCCAGGACTCCGCCGTGACCTGGGGGGTGGCCTTGCTCGTCGTCGCGACCATCATCGACAACGCCGACGGCATGGTCGCCAGGATGACCGGGAAGTCCAGCGAGTTCGGCTATGTGCTCGACGGGTTGTGCGACAACGTCGTCTTCACGTCCGTCTATGTGGGAGGCATCTACTCCATCTGGGAGGCCGACACTCCGTTCGGGGGAGAGTGGGGCCCGTGGGCCTGGCTGCTGGCGGTGGCTGCGGGCGTCAGCCACTCCCGTCAGAGCGCCATGCTCGACTTCTACAAGCTGGAGTGGCGGTACTGGGCTTGCCTCCGGGACGACTCCCGTTTCCGATCCGTGGAAGAGCTCGCGGCGGACCGGCGTGAGGGGAGCCTTCGGGACCGTCTGTTTGCCTGGATGCGCCGCACCCACGCTCGGGAGCAGGCGTCCATGGCGGGGACCCGGCTGGCTCTCGCGCCGCAGATGGAGCGCCTCCGCCGCAGCCCGGGGTTCGCCGACCGGTACGCCGGGTTGAACCGGCTGCCCATGAAGGGTTGGTTCCTGATGGGGCCCAACTGGCATGTGATCGCGGTCTGCGGCTTCGCCCTCGCGGGTCGGATGGACCTTTATTTCTGGTCCCAGATCCTCCTGTTCAATGGCCTGCTCTGGATGACACAGGTGGTGCAGCGGAGCCGCGATCGCCGCCTCTTGGCGGCCTGAGCGGGGGGCCTCGTCCTCGGTGGTTTCGGCCTTGCCCGGTACGGGTGTCCGCCGGGTCGCGATAGGATCCCAGCAAGCTCATGAGACTCCCATTCATCGTCGTGTGGTCCCTGGTCGCCATGGGGGCCGGTTTGTTCGCTCAATCCCGGTATCAGCCGAAGATCTCCGAGGCCTCCGAGGACGGTCGGCGTCGGCTCGCAACGGTCAAGGTAGACGCCGCGTTCGAGCGAGGCCTGTGGGCGGCTGAGCCCCAGCTGGCCAACCCCGTGTGCTTCTGGGTGGACCATCGCGGCCGGGTCTTCGTCGGCGAGACCTATCGCCAGGAGCAGCGGGGCGTCCCTGACAACCGCAGCTTCTCCTACTGGCTCGAGGATGATCTCAAGAGCCAGACCCTGGCAGACCGTCGGGCCATGTACCTGACCCACCGACCCCAGTTTGCGACCCAGTTCACGGAACACCATGACCGGATCACCTTGCTGGAGGACAGGGACGGTGATGGCGCCGCGGACTCCTCGAAGGTGTTCGCCGACGGCTTCAATGACATCCTGGATGGCACCGGAGCCGGCGTCCTGGTTCGCGGCAACGACGTCTACTACACCTGCATCCCGAACGTGTGGCTCCTGCAGGACAACAACGATGACGGCGTGGCCGACCGCCGTCGCATCCTGCATACGGGCTACGGCATCCGCATCGCGCTGCGGGGCCACGATCTCCACGGCCTCGTCTTGGGGCCTGACGGCCGCCTCTACTTCTCCATCGGTGATCGGGGCTACAACATCCACACCGCAGAGGGGAAGCACCTCAAGTGCCCCTGGTCCGGCGCGGTGTTCCGGTGCGAGCTCGACGGCTCTCAGCTGGAGCTGTTCGCGACCGGTCTGCGCAACCCCCAGGAGCTGGCGTTCGACGAGCACGGCAACCTGTTCACGGCGGACAACAACTCGGACTCCGCGGATCGTGCGCGCATCGTCTATGTGGTGGAAGGGGGAGAGACCGGCTGGCGCATGAACTTCCAGACCCGCGCCGACCGCGGCGGTTGGGTGTCGGAGGGTTGGTGGAAGACCCGTCATGACGGGCAGGCTGCGTTCCTGATCCCTCCGCTGGCGCACGTCGGGTCGGGGCCTTCCGGGTTCGCTTCCTATCCGGGGACCGGGTTGCCCGCCTCATACGACGGCACCTTCCTCATGTGCGACTTCCGTGGCGGCGCGGGCAACTCCGGGGTGCGCTCGTTCAAGTTCGAACCGTCGGGAGCCGGGTTCAAGGTGGTGGATGAGGGCCAGCTGGTCTGGGGGGCCCTGGCCACGGACTGCGACTTCGGGCCGGACGGGACCGTCTTCGTCAGTGACTGGGTCAACGGCTGGGTGGGCACGGGCAAGGGCCGCATCTACACCTTCCGTCACGAGGACGCCGCCGCTCGAGCCGCAGGGGACGAGACCGCCGGACTGCTCTCAGGGAGCTGGTCCGGATACGGATCCCCGAAGCTGCTCAAGCTCCTGGGGCACGCAGACCGGCGGGTGAGGCAGGAAGCCCAGTTCGAGCTGGTGAACCGCGGCGGAGAGAGCATCCGTCAGTTCAAGGCAGTGGCCCTCGACCCGCAGGAGCCCCGCCTGGCGCGGATTCACGCCATGTGGGGCATGGGACAAATGGCCCGGAAGGACTCCTTCGGGCTGATGGAGCTGAAGGGGCTCGCGCCGCTCGTCGCCGATGCGGATGACGAGATCCGGGCGCAGGTGATCAAGCTGCTGGGGGAGCACCCGAACCCCTACGCCGACCACGCCGCGCTCCTGCGGGACCGGCTCGCCGACCCATCTCCGCGGGTTCGTTACTTCGCTGCGCTGAACCTGGGTCGCTATCAGGACACGGGAGATGTGGAGCGGCTGCTGGAGCTGGCCCGCACCAACGCCGATGAGGACGTCTTCATCCGTCATGGCTGCGTGGTGGGGCTCACCGCCATCGGTGACGTGGACGCCCTCCTGAAGCACAAGGATGACGAGTCCGCGGCGGCGCGGCTGGCCGTGGTCCTGGCGCTGCGGCGGCTGAACTCCACGCGGGTCTCTGAGTTCCTCAAGGACCCGGACGGTTACGTGGCCACGGCGGCTGCGCGGGCCATCTATGACGTGCCCATCGCCGACGCATACCCGTCCCTGGCCGGGATGCTGCGCGAGCCGTCCCTGCCCGGGGCGCCCTTCGCCCGCCGCGCCCTCGCCGCCGCCGAGCTGCTGGGGCAGGCCCACTTTCCGGAGCTGATCGCGGCTTACGCCGTGCGTAAGGACGTCCCCGTCAAGCTCAGGGTGGAGGCCCTGAGCATCCTCGCGGACTGGAAGAACGATCGAGAGTTCGACCGCATCCTCAACATGTGGAGGCCTCGTCCGGTCCGCTGGGACACCCGGTTCGTCGGCATCGCCCTGAAGGATCGCTTGCCGGGGCTGCTGCAGGCGGAGCCGGCGGTGCGCCGCGCGGCCATACGGCTCGTGGCGGACTACCGCATGAGGGCGTTCGCCGATTCCCTGCTCGGTCTGGTGGCGGACGGGGAGGCCAAGGGGCCGACCCGGGTGGAGGCGCTGAAGGCGACCGTGGCGGTGGCGCCGGGGCGCCTCAAGGAGGCCGTGGATGCGGCCCTGGCGTCCAGGAACGGGAGGCTGCGGGCGGCGGTTGCGGATCTGCTGCCTCGTGTGGACAAGGACCTGGCCCTGGAGTTCCTCGCGGTGACCTTGAAGGAGGGGAGCCTCTCCGAGAAGCGGGCCACGTTCCTGACCTTGGGCAAGCTCAAGGACCCGCGGGCCGATCTCCTGCTGAGACAGTCCATGGATCGCCTCCTGACGAAGGAGCAGCCCATGGGGACCTGGCTGGAGCTCCTCGCTTCTGCGCGCGGGCGGATGCACGCGGACGCCGAGCTGGCGGCCCGGGTCAAGAGCTATGACGAGTCTGTCGCTTCCAGCGCCATCGCTCGTTACCTGCCTTCGCTCGAGGGCGGCGACCCGGCGCGCGGTCGCAAGGTGTTCATGAACAAGAGCGAGACCGGCTGTCGCCGCTGTCATCAGGTTGGAGATCTCGCCCCGACGGACAGCAGCGTCCTGGCGGGGCCGGACCTGAGCGACGTGGGCCGTCGCCGTGATCGCAGGTACCTGCTGGAGTCCATCGTCGACCCCAACGCCCAGATCACGGAGGAATTCCAGGACTGGTTGGTGGAGACGAAGGAGGACGACGTCTACCGCGGCCGCGTGGTGGAGGAGGACGAGAAGAAGATCGTCATGGAGATCAAGGAGTTCGGCGAACCGACGGAGCGGGTGACCGTGCCCAAGGACCTCATCACCTTCCGCAAGCGCGAGAAGTCGCCCATGCCGGAAGACGTGGTCACCAAGCTGACGCCCAGTGAGTTGCGTGATCTCGTGGCCTTCCTGGCGGAACAGAAGCGGCAGCAGTGACCTCCTCCGGTCCTTGCCTCACCACGGATCGGCTACAGCTTGTGGCGGCGACCGCCGGGATCATCCGGTCCCACCTGGATGGTGTCGAGGCCCTCGCGGCGTCCCTCGACGCCGCGGTCTCGGAGACCCCTCGAGAGCTGGACGAAGACCGTGTCCGGAGCGTGTCGCGTGCGCTGGAAGAGGACGAGGACCTGGCCGGTTGGTCCTGGTGGTACATGGTCGAGACCACCTCCGCCCGCCGCCTCGTCGGGGTGGCGTTGTACAAGGGGCGCCCGTCCGAAGATGGCACGGTGGAGTTGGGTTACGTCGTCCTGCCCGCGGATCGCGGTAAGGGTTACGCCACCGAGGCGGTCCGAGCGCTGGCCACCCGGGCCTTCGACGATGACGCCGTGCGAGCCGTGCTGGCCCACGCGGACCCGGATGCTACGGCCTCGCTCAAGGTCCTCAACAAGTGCGGGTTCGCCTGCGTCGGAGCCGGGTCTCCCCCCGGAGCGTTGCGCTACGCCCTGCTGCGGCACTGGGCAGCCGACCCTGACGGCTGATGGACCGCCTCTTGATCGGTGGTGGCGGAGGCCTCGTCGGCGTCAGGAGTGACGACCGGTCCGGCTGGTGTAGCGTCGTCGGTTGACGTGAGGTGCGTGATCATAGGGCTGCCGTCTGGCGCCCTGTCGCTCCGTCGCGAGGGACCTGAAGAGGGTGCGATCTCGCGTCGTCGTGCGCAGGATCAGAGCGAGGATCAGTCCGGCGGCGAAGCCCCCCAGGTGCGCCCACCAGGCCACAGTGGTCTGTTCCGAGAGCGTCCCCAGCACCTGCAACAGGACCCACACCACGAGGTAGACCCCGACGTGGAGCTTGATGGGGATGAACAGGAACACGATCCAGACCCTCACGCTGGGGAACAGGATCAGGTACGCCCCCATGAGCCCCGCGATGGCGCCCGAGGCGCCGACCATGGGCAGGGTCTCCGTGGGGTCGCTCAGGACCTGGGCCAGAGCCCCCACCACCCCGGAGAGGAGGAACAGCAGCCCGGTCTTGGCTCGTCCCAGGACATCCTCCACGTTGTCGCCGAACACCCACAGGAACCACAGGTTGCCGAACAGGTGCAGCAGCCCGGCGTGAAGGAACATGTGGGTGACCAGGGTCCAGGGCGAATCACCGGCCACCAGCGCCGCGGGCACGAGGGCCAGACGATCCACCCAGGAACCCTGAGCCCCCGTGGCGGCGGGTTGCCCCAGGAGCTGGAACAGGGCGAAGGCCAGGATGGTGCCCAGCAGCGAGTAGATCAACACCGGCTTGCGTCGGACCGGGTTCCACTCCTCCACGGGAAATCCGGTGAGCAGCTGAAACAGGTAGCCCCCCACGCCGCCGGAGTAGGGGCGGCTGACGGACTCCTCCCGGAGCAGCTTGCGCGCGAGAAACGCACCCTCCCGCCTATCGAGCCACAGGCCGACGCACTTCGGGCAGGTGTCCACCTCGATCTTGGCTCCCTGGTCACGGACCACCCACCGGTCCAGCTGACCGTGCCCCTCGGGGCACCGCAACGACGAGACGCCGTGGGGTTCGGCGAACTTCATCTTCTCCCAGTGTTGGGGGTCTGCGCCCGCTCCGAACCGGGCGAGAGCTCGACTGGGCAGCAGCCAGGACCCGCCGCAGCGGTGGCAGTTGTCCAACTCGCTCTTGCCGTCGTCCTTGACGTGGAGAGGATAGGTGCACCTGGGGCAGCGCCGCATGGCTGCTGAGGTTAGCGGAGAATCGCTGGCCTCAATAGAGATCGTCACTGCCCGTTCGTCTGGTCGTCATCGCCGAATCGTCTACGAGATCGCTCACATCATGCTCAGAGTCCTGTTGTTGCTGACCCTGACGGGCCTGTTATCCGCGCAGTCCAAGGCCCCTCGCCTGGTGGTCCTGGTGAGCGTCGATCAGCTGGCCACCTGGGTGCATGATCAGGCCCGGCCGTTCTTCGGGCCGGAGGGCCTTCAGGCCAGAGTGGAGGCCTCCGGGATCAGCTTTACCCGCTGTTCCTACGCCCACGCAGGGACCTTCACGGGTCCCGGGCACGCCACCGTGAGCACCGGCGGTGACCCGTCCGCTCACGGGATCATTGGCAACTCGTGGTTCGACCGTCAGACCGGGCTCTCCCAGTACTGCTGCGCGGACCCCGGGGCCAAGGGCGTGGGAAGTCGTTCCGCCGGAGCCAACATCGGACCGGCCTTGCTCCTCGGGCCGACCCTCGGGGATGTGATGAAGGAGAAGTTCGGGGACCGGGCTCGCGTGGTCTCTCTGTCCTGGAAGGATCGGGCGGCGGTGCTGCTGGGAGGGCGAGCGGCGGACGTCGCCCTCTGGGTCGACAAGGCGGCGGGCTGTTGGGTGTCCACGGACCGGTACGGGAGTGCGCTGCCCTCCTGGGTGACTCGATGGAACGCCACCCGTCCACTGGACAAGTGGCACGGCGAACGCTGGGGACCGGTTGCGGAAGCCGGCGCCTATGCGGGTCTGGTGGACAATCGCCCGTTTGAGTTCGCCAGCGGTGGCGGTGAACGGACCCTGCCCCGGACCATCACCGGGGGCACTCCTACGCCAAGTCCCCTCTACTACGAGGAGCTCTACAGGACGCCGTTCGGCAACGACGCGCTGATGGAGTTGACCCGGGTGGCTGTCGACGCGGAGGCCTTGGGCAAGGACGATGTCCCGGACCTGCTCTGCATCGGCTTCAGCGCCAATGACGCCGGCGGCCATATCTTCGGACCTCGCAGCGTTGAGGTCAGAGACATGACATTGCGGACCGACGCGTTGCTGGGGAGCCTCGTCAGGTTGCTGGATGACCGGGTCGGGGCCGGACGATGGTCCATGGTCGTCACCTCGGATCACGGGGTCGCTGTTTCGCCGGAGGCCCTGAGGGCGGAGGGGCGTGACGGCGGCAGGGGCAAGTTGTCTCTGGAAGCCGCCATGCTGGCGAACCGGGCACTGCATCAACGCTACGGCGCCCCGCCCATGGGCCACTTGCGGTGGGTGCTCAACTACGACGAGGCCTGCCTGTTCCTGGATCATCAGGCGTTGGCCAGGGCCGGGGTCGCGCTGGACGCGGCCACCAAGGTGGCCATCTCCGGGGCTGAGCAATTCCGCCCGGTGCAACGGGCGTTCTCCGTGCGTGCCGTCATCGCGGGGGAGGCGGGTCCGGAGCCCTGGACCTCGCTGGTGAGGGCGGCGGTCCATCCGTCCCGCTCGGGGGACATCTTCCTCACGTTCAAGCCCGGCTGGATCAACTCCAGCAACGTCGCCTCCCACGGCTCGGCCCATCCCTACGACCGTGACGTGCCGCTCTGGTATCTCGGCGCCGGGCCCTTCAAGCCCGGCCGATATCAGGACCCGGTGACCCCCGGGCTGGGCGTGGTCATGCTGTGCCGGTCCCTCCAGATCCCGCCGCCCCGTCTGGCTTTGCAGGAGATCCCGGAAGCGGCCGTTCGTTGATTCAACCGACCCGGGCTTGATTGCCGACAGGACCCTATTGAAGGGCCCGGACCCCGGTCTGCGCCCTCAGTTGGGTTTGTGGAGCCGGCAAGGGGGGGGATCCATGGATAATGCGCCGCGTTTGATTCTCTGGTTCGGGGAGCTGGACAAGAACGATGCGGGGTTGGTCGGCGGGAAAGGTGCGTCCCTCGGCGAGATGTACCGCCAGCTGACAGTCCGCGGGGTCCGCATCCCCAACGGCTTCGCCACCACCGCGGCCGCCTTCCGCCTCTTCGTGGACACCCCCGTGCCGCAGCACACATGGCGTAACGTGCCTGGCGAGGAGATCCTCCCGGGGCTCCAGGAGCGGGTGACGGGGACCGCCTCCACCCTGCGAGAGGCGCTGCATCTGGTCTTCGACAACGCGGACACCGATGACGATCTCGAGATGCACGCGCGGACCGCCATGGCGAGGGCTCTCGTCGTCCGTACGCCCGTCCCGGAGTCGGTCCGCGACGCGATCTCAGAGGGCTACGGCAAGCTGTGCGAGCAGTACGGGGAACAGACGGACGTGGCGGTGCGGTCGTCCGCCACCTGCGAGGACTCGGAAGAGGCTTCCTTCGCCGGACAGTGCGAGTCCTACCTCAACATCCATGGTGCAGACAGCGTCCTGAGGCACTGGACCCGCTGCGTCGCCAGTCTCTTCACGGAGCGCGCCGTGTGCTACCAGCTGGAGAAGGGCCTCGATCCCCTCGCCAGCGCCTTGTCGGTGGTGATCATGAAGATGGTCCGTTCGGACCTGGCCGCCTCCGGGGTCATGTTCACGCTGGACCCGGACTCCGGTCACCAGGGCGTCATCCACATCAGCTCCGCCTACGGTCTGGGAGAGCTGGTCGTTCAGGGGAGCGTCTCTCCGGATTCCTTCACGGTCTGGAAGGAGGGGCTCAGGCGCGGCAAGGCGTCCATCGTCCACCGTCAGCTCGGGGCCAAGGACCAGAAGATGGTGTACTCATCCCAGGGCGGGACGAGCACCGAGTCCGTGGACGTCCACGCCAGCCGACGTCGCCAGTGGTCCCTCTCCAAGGAGGAGGTGCTGGAGCTTGGGCGCGCGGCCCTGGTCATCGAGGATCACTACGGCCAGCCCATGGACATCGAGTGGGCCAAGGACGGTCGGACCTGGGAGCTGTTCATCGTCCAGGCGCGTCCGGAGACGGTGCATGTGAAGCGGCCTCGAAACACCCTCGAGCGGTTCGTGATGGACCACGACCTGGTGAGCCGCCTCACCAAGGACGGGTCGTTGCTGGTCACCGGGCAGGCGGTCGGCACCCGGATCGCGTCCGGGCGGGTCCGTCGTTACGAGAGCTATGAGGAGGTCATCCTCAAGAAGCGCGCCCTGCGGACGCGCCTCGCCGGTGACACCCGGCTGGAAGACGTCCCGGCGGAGGACCGGGTCTTCGACCCCGGGGATGTCCTGGTGACGGAGATGACCACGCCGGACTGGGAACCCATGATGAAGGAGGCGTCCCTCATCGTCACGGACAAGGGGGGGAGGACCTCTCACGCTGCGATCATCGCGCGGGAGTTCGGGATCCCGGCCATCGTCGGTTGCGAGAACGCCACGCGGGCCCTGGAGCCTCTCATGGAGGTCACCGGGAGCTGCGCCGAAGGAGAGACCGCGCTGGTCTTCCGCGGCGTCCATCCGTTCCACGTGGAGGAGGTCGCGTTCAACGACAGCGAGCTGGACACCAAGGTCAAGCTCAACGTGGGCTTCCCGACCAAGGCCCTCGCTGATGCGCAGCTCCCTTCTGACGGGGTCGGGCTGGCGCGGATCGAGTTCATCCTGACGGCGGAGGTGGGGGTGCATCCCCTGGCCTTGCTCTACCGCGATGAGCTCCACGACTATCTGGAATCCGAGACCATGACGCCCGAGCTCTTGCCCTTCGCGAGATCTCTCGAGGCGGAGTCGCAGGAGGAGCTGCGAGGTCTGCTCGGGGCTATCGATCGGCGCACGCCGGGCTACGCGGACAAGCGCCAGTTTTTCGTGGATCAGGTCAAGCACGGGGTCGGGTTGATCTGCGCCGCGTTCCATCCGCGCCCGGTGTTGGTCCGCATGTCGGACCTGAAGTCGAACGAGTACCGGGAGCTGTTGGGGGGACGGATCTTCGAGCCGGTGGAAGAGAACCCCATGATCGCCTGGCGAGGCGCCGCTCGTTACGTGGACGACCGGTTCCTGCCTGCGTTCGAGATGGAGTGCGACGCCCTGCGGGGCGTGCGCATGGACCTGGGGCTCGACAACCTGCAGCTCATGGTCCCGTTCTGCCGGACCCCGGAAGAGGGTCGGGCGGTCCGTAAGCTCCTGGACGCCCGAGGCCTCGCCGCCGAGACCGGGGTGCCCCTGTTCCTCATGGTGGAGCTCCCGTCCAACGTCATCGAGGCGGAGCGCTTCATTGACGAGATGAAGCTGAACGGCGGCTCCATCGGGTCCAACGACCTGGTCCAGACCGTCTACGCCGTGTCCCGGGATGACCTGGAGCACTACGATCACCCGGTGGACGCCCGGTCGCCCGCGGCCCAGGCGTTCATCAGGCAGGCCATCAACTCGTTCTCGAGAGCCGGAATGGAGATCGGGATCTGCGGCCAGGCACCCTCGGATTTCCCGGACGTGATCCCGGCGTTCCTCGTGGACTGCGGCATCACCTCCATCTCCGTGACACCGGACACGGTGCTGCACGTCAGGGCAGCCGTCGCTGAGGCGGAGCGCAGGGCGCGGGAGTTCGCTCCGAGCCGCTGATCAGCGGCCGCGGGGTCGGCGCATCACCGCTCTCCGCTGGCGTCCCGGTCCAGGATGGCCGGGTACATGGAGGACCGTAGCTCGTTGAACTCCTCCTGGAAGTCCACCTCCATGAAGAGGAGCTCTCCCGGCAGGGTCAGGGTCTGTAGGCGCTGCAGGGTCATGAGGTACTGGGCCAGCTCTTCGTGTTCGGAGGCGATGTGGGCGAACCCGAAGCCTGATGACTGGCCCGGGATTCCCACCAGCCAATCCAGCGCTGCGGCGACGAGGGCGTGGTCCGCCGGCTCGAAGCGCACGATCCCCGTGGCTTCTCCCAGCAACTCCAGGCCATCCGTCATGGGGGATTGGAGCCCCTTCCCCAGCAGGGCGGGGACTCCGCTCCGGGCGTACACCCGGACCTCCTCGGAGTCCTCACGGGTGGTGGGGCACACCAGCATGCGGGAGGGGCCCGCCGGCGCGTTGACGATGGTGTCGAGTACGGCCTGTTCATAGGCCAGGTCCCCGTCCATCAACAGCAGGGGTTCTGTCCCGTCCAGGGGGTTCCAGTCCGAGCGCGCGGCGAATTGAAGGGAGTGGCTCGTCCCGGACGCGCTGATGTCGGAGTGCAGGTTCTCGATGAGGCGGACGCCCAGGGGCTCCATCTTCTCCGCCACCTTGTCGCGTCGCCAGCCGACCACGATTGCCACATCTTCGATCCCGACCTTGCGCAGGCAACGCACCTGACGCTCCAGGAGCGAGATCGGGGTCGGGTCATGGGCGTCCGTGGGCCCGACCTCCCAGAGCGGCTTGGGCAGCTCGTCTGCCTTGAGCCGTGAGCCACGACCGGCGGCCAGCAGCACCGCTCTCATGACACGTCGTTCCTGGCGGGGGAGTCCATGGGGCCTACGATCCTACGCCGGAACCGAGCGAGGCGTCAGGTCTTGTCCGCGAAGCAGGGATGCCTGAGGGCCAGCGCAAGGCCCGCGGCACCCGCGGCGGCGACCGCCAGGAGGGTCCAGCCGGTGGCGCTGGTGCCGATGAGGAGATGCCCGACCCCGAACAGCACGCCGTAGACCACGGCGAGCCCGCTGCCCCAGGCGCACAGGCGCGGTCCGAGGTGGAGCGGGACCTCCGTGGCCCTGATCCCGCGCCAGCCCGGGCCCGGGGGGTCGACCCGTCGGCAGAAGCCCTGGAGCGTCTCCGGGGTCTCCGGCCGAGTCAGGAAGGTGCCCACGACCCAGGCCACGGTGGTGCCGCCGACGATGATGAAGAGCTTGGGGCCGAAGCCCAGGTCCGGCATCAGGAAGAAGATCAGGGTCGAGATCACGAAGGCGGCCACCATGGAGATGATCTCGGACCAGGCGTTGATGCGCCACCAGAGCCAGCGCAGGATCAGCACGAGCCCGGTCCCGGAGCCCACGGCGATGACGAACTCCCATGCGTCCTTGACGGTGCTGAACAGCAGCGTGATGGCCACGGAGATGGCGAGCACGGCGACGGTGGTCAGGCGCGCCACGGTGACCTGCGCCCGCTCGTCTTCGTCGTCGCCCGCGAGGAACGGTCGATAGACGTCGTTCACCAGGTAGGACGCCCCCCAGTTCAGCTGCGTCGAGATGGTGGACATGTAGGCGGCGGCGAACGCAGCCATGAGGAGCCCGCGCCAGCCCGTGGGCAGGTGATCGAGGATCAGCTGGACGTAGGGCAGCTCGGGGTCCGGTCTCCCGTCCCAGATCAGCGTGTTGCCATAGAGGGCGATGCCGCACAGGCCGGCCACGAGCCACGGCCACGGCCGCAGGGCGTAGTGGGCGCAGTTGTACCAGAGGCCTGCGAGCATGGCGTGGCGCTCGCTCTTGCAGGCGAACATGCGTTGAGCGATGTACCCGCCGCCGCCGGGTTCCGCGCCGGGGTACCAGCTGGCCCACCAGTTGACCGCGAGGAACACGGCGAAGGTCATGGGGATGAGGCTCCAGGGGGCGTCCCCCGGGAGGAAGGACAGGAGGTCCTCCACGTTCTCTCCGTAGGGCGCCCCTCCGTGCGCGACGCCGTCCTCGCCGTCACCGAGCCGCGGGTCTCCCGGGCCGAGGGCGGGGTGATTCGCGCTGGCGAGTTTCTCGCGCAGGGCGCCCAGTCCGCCCACCGCGTCGACCGCGAAGAACGCCAGCGCGATGGTGCCGGTCATGCCGATGACGAACTGCACCACGTCCACCACGACGATGCCCCAGAGCCCGGCCAGGGCGGAGTACAGCAGGGTCACCGCCAGACAACCTGCCAGGGCGACCCATGGCTCCAGGTCCAGGCTCCATCCCATGATCTTGATCATGGCGATGTTGACCCAGCCGAGGATGAAGCCGTTCATGAGCACGCCCAGGTAGACGGCGCGGAAGCCGCGCAGGAAGCGGGCGGGTCGGCCGGAATACCGGATGGAGACCAGCTCCACGTCCGTCATGACCCCGGATCGCCGCCACAGGGCAGCGAAGAAGAACACGGTCATGAGGCCGCTGGGGGCCAGGCACCACCACACCCAGTTCCCCGAGATCCCTTCCCTGGCGACGATGCCCGTGACGGCGATGGGGGTGTCCGCGGCGAAGGTGGTGGCCACCATGCTGGTGCCCGCCAGCCACCACGGCAGGGAGCGGCCCGAGACGAAGTACTCGGACAGGCTGTTGCTGCCTCGTTTGCTGAACCACAGCCCGACGGCGATGGTCAGCAGGAAGTAGACGACGACGATGGCCCAGTCGAGGCTGGTCATGGGTGCATGAGCCTACACGGTGGGTATGATCCCGGCATGAGGCTCGACCAGAAGACCGCGCTGATCACCGGCGCCGCCAGCGGAATCGGCAAGGAGACCTGCGTCCTCTTCGCGAGAGAAGGCGCGCGGGTGGCCTGTGTAGACGTGAACGGTGACGGGGCGAAGGCGGTAGCGGACGCCATCAACGCGGAAGGGGGGGAGGCCATCGCCATCCCGGGGGACGTGTCCGTGGACGCGGACTGCGCCGACATGGTGGCGGAGGCGGAGTCCGCGTTCGGTGGACTCCACGTCGCCTTCAACAACGCGGGGATCATGGACTCGGGTGACGACGACGCGGTGGCCACGGACGAGGCGGTGTTCGACCGCACCTACGCCATCAACGTGAAGGGTGTGTTCCTGGGCTGCAAGCACCAGATCCCGGCCCTCCGTCGGGCCGGCGGCGGCTCCATCATCAACACGGCCTCGTTCGTCGCGTTGCTCGGGGCGGCGACGCCGCAGATCGCCTACACCGCCAGCAAGGGGGCGGTGCTCTCCATGACCCGCGAGCTGGCGGTCATCCACGCCCGCGAGGGGATCAGGGTGAACGCCCTGTGCCCCGGCCCGTTGCGCACGGAGCTCCTCATGAAGTTCCTCGACACGGAAGAGAAGATGCAGCGGCGCATGGTGCACATCCCCATGGGTCGGTTCGGGGAGGCCTCCGAGATGGCCCGCTCCGCCTTGTTCCTGGCTTCAGACGAGGCGTCCTACCTGACGGGGGCCACCTTCTCCGTGGACGGCGGCATCACCGCCGCCTACGTCACCCCGGAGTAGCCCGCGGTCATGTCTTGAAGTGCAGGGCCTTGCGCCTGGTGAGGTGCAGGTAGCCGTAGCTGGAGAGGGTTGATCCGAAGCCGCTCTCTCGCGACCCGGTCCACGGCAACGCCGGGTCCAGGTAATCGCAGCGGTTCTGGAAGACGGTCCCTGCGTCCAGTCCCTGCGCGAGGGCCTGGGCTCGCTCCCTGTCCGTGGTCCAGACGGATGCGGTGAGCCCGTAGCGGGTGTCGTCCATGGCGCGAGCGGCCGCTTCATCGTCATCGACCTGCATGATGGGCATGAGCGGACCGAACGACTCCTCCTGCATGATCACGGCGTCGTTGGGCACGGCCACGAGCATGGTGGGGAGCCAGAAACCGGACCCGTTCATGGGGCCGCCGCCGAGGATCACCTGGGCTCCCCGGCGTGTCGCGTCCCGTACGTGCGCCTCCAGGGTCTCGTGAGACGCCCGGTTCGCCATCGGCCCCATGGTGGTGTCTTCGCTCAGAGGGTCGCCCAGCCGGTACTGCTCCATGACGGCCCGGGCCCGGTCCACGAACTCGTCGTGGACGCTGGCGTGGACGTAGACCCGCTCCACCGCGCAGCAGGACTGGCCCGCGTTGTAGCAGGCGCCGTCCACGATGCCGGCGGCGGCCGCTTCCAGGTCCGCGTCCTCGGCGACGTAGGCCGGGTCCTTGCCGCCCAGCTCCATCCCCGCGGTCTTCAGGTGCTGCGCCGCGGTCTCGTAGATCCGTCGCCCGCCCTCCGTGCCCCCGGTGAAGGCGACGTGGGCGATCCGGCGGTCTGCGATCAGCGCCGCTGTCTGTTCGTGGGTGAGGATGATGTCGTGCACCAGGCCCCGGGGCTCCATGGCCTCGAACGCCTGGGTGAACGCCCGGCCGCACAGGGGCGTACGGGCGCTGTGCTTGATGACGACCGCGTTGCCTGCCACCAGGGCCGGCACCACCACGTTCACGGTGATGATCAGGGGGTAGTTCCAGGCGGAGATGTTGCAGATGACACCGAGGGGAGCGTGCTCGATCCGCCGGGTGAATCCCGTCGTGTCGAGGACGTCTGGAGCCAGGGTGTCGGCGGCGATGTCGAGCATGTGCTCCGCCCGTTGCAAGAGGGTCTCGACCTCTCCCAGGGCCTGCGAGATGGGCTTGCCCATCTGCAGGGAGACATCCCTCGCCACCTCGTCGCCGTGGTCTCGGAAATAGCCCATGGCAGCCCGCACCCGGTCCACCCGTTCTGGGAGCGGGACCCGGGCCCATGCCTCCTGAGCCGCGTGGGCGAACGCGACCACGCGATCCAGGGCATCGTCCTCCGTGTGCGTCAGGGCGCAGACTTCGGACCCGTCGTACGGATTGGTGATTTTAACTGCCAACGGCACATCTCGGCTGGTAGCGGAGCGTCGTTAGGTTAATCCCGTGGCCCTGTGTCGGGAAGATCCCCGGAGCTCGAGGGGGCATCGATCAACGGAGGAAGCGATCGGCGAAGCGGAGGAAGACGTCCCAGTCCGCGTCGGTCACGTCGTGCTTGCCCGGTCGTATGTGGTATCCCAATCGTCCGAGAGAGGCATTGCCCGGCGTCGGCATGGAGCTGACCGGGAGCCCGGACGTGCCGAGCAACCGATAGACCGGGTCCGCGCCGCGGGCGGCGAGGAACTCGCCCTTAGGATCGGCCCAGCGATCCTCCTCGGCGCTGCTCACGAGGCACGCCCTGGGAGCGATGCACGCGATCAGGGTGTGCTGATCCACGGGGAGCGCGTCCTCGTTGCCGTTGTACTCCTTGAACCGGTCGCAGAACCAGTGGGGCATGACGTCATTGATGCGCTTGACGGTCTCTCCGTATCGACGGCGGGACAGCGCCGCGCCGCCGCACCCCGAGTTGTTGGAGATGACCAGCTTGAAGCGCTCGTCGCAGGCGCCTGCCCACAGGGCGGTCTTGCCGAGCCTGGAGTGCCCCATGACCGCCACCTTGCCGCCGTCGATGGCCTCATCCTGCACCATCCAGTCCAGGGCGCGGGAGAGCCCCCAGGCCCACGCGCAGATGGAGCCCCACGCGTCCTTCTCCCTGGCGGAGCCCTGGTTCATGGGGAAGAGGGGGTGGACCCCGTCCTTGTAGCCGTCGAAGCGGTCCGGGTCGATGTCACCGTAGTAGATGGTGGCCAGGGCGTAGCCGCGGTCGATGATGGTGGGGATGGCCCATCGGTGGGCCCGGGAGCCGCGGGCCCGACCGCGGGTGGCGGGGTTGATGGTGATCCCCGGGTCCTCGTCGACCGCGTGGTTGCCCCAGAAGTTCAGGCCCAGGAACGCCGGGGCCGGCCCCTCGCGCTTGTTCGGCTGGTAGAGGAGCACGGTCATGGCCGGACCGGACCCCTCGTCCTTGAACCGGATGGTGATCTCACGCCGCGTCGCCAGCCCGTCGAGCGCCTTGGGGTCGGGCTCGGTCTCCTTGACGAACGTGCGCACGGGCGCTCTTGGCATGCGCCCGTAGACGTGGCCTTCCAAGAGCTTCATCAGGTGGGCCCGGCGCTCCGTCCACTCCGCCGGCGTGGCGACACCTTCGAGCGGGTCGGGGAGCGTGTAGGCGGGGACCTTGGACTCGTCGTAGTTGGTCCGCTGCGCGGCGACGAGGCCGGTCATCAACAGGAGCACCAGGAGGGACCGGATCCAGTTCCGTGTCTCCGCCTGTCGGATCTCCGGGTCGAGGAGGTCCGCGTCGATGCCGAGCGACCAGGCGAGGTCCGTTCGCGACGGGTCGGCGTGTACGGTCTCCAGGTCGTCGACGTGGCGTTGAGCCGCGTCCCGGTCCTTGAAGAACCCGAGGGCCACCAACTTGTCCGCGCGGGTGTGCATGAGCCGAGCCATCTCGTGGAGGTCGTACTCCGGGTGGTACTGCAGTCCCCAGAAGGGCGTCCCTTCGTAGACCACCTCCACCGCCTGGACGCGGGTCCATGGATTGGACGCGAGGAGGGTCGCACCTTCCGGCAGCCGGGTCACCTCGTCGTCGTGGCTGGTGAAGCCGTCGAACACGTGGGGCTTGCCTTCGAACATGGGGTGCGCCCGCCCTTCGCCGGTCAACGCGATCTTCCGCGCCACGCCCATCTCCCGGCCGTTGGGGTTCGGAGCCACCGCTCCTCCCGCCGCCACGACCGCGACCTGGGCCGCCCAGCATGAGCCGAACCCGGGGACTCCTGCCAGGTATGCTCGGCGCTGCAGGTCCACCTGACAGGTCACCTCGGGCTTGTCCGTGTCGTTGACGCAGAGACTGCATCCGGTCCAGGCGATGCCGTCGTATCGGTCCACCGCGAAGTCGTCCGCGATGCCAGTATCCGACGGGAACAGCAGGTCCACGGAGGATCCCTCCGGGGCCCAGCGCAGGAGCATGCGTTCATAGAGGGTCGCCGCGGTCGACGCGCCTCCGGCTTCCAGCTCGTCTCGGGCCGCCTTGGTGTATCCGTCGATGACGAGGAATCTCATAGGGCGCTGATGATATCCGGGAGCTCATCCCAGCTCCTGCAAACGGCGTCAGCGGTGGTGCCGGCAAGGTCCGTGTCCCGGGTGCCGATGAACAGCACGGTCTTCATTCCGGCCCGCCGGGCGCCCTTCACGTCGTTGTGTTCACGGTCACCCACGTGGACCGTCTTCTCCCTGTCCACGCCCAGCTCGCTCACGGCGCGTTCGAACACTCGTCGATCCGGCTTGGAACAGCCCGCTTCGTCGCTGAACACCAGGGCGTTGAAGTGATCCAGGAGGCCGTGGAGCCGGAGGATCTCCCGCAGGCAGCGGGCCGGGGAGAACACGGTGTCGGAGACGATGGCCAGGGGCCACCTGGATGCGAGGGTAGCGACCCCTTCGACCGCCCCCGGCACCGGATCGGGGGGCGGGTCCAACTCCAGCTCCTCCAGCTCGGTGATGGCGCGCGTGCGGACCTCCGGGATCAACTCGACTCGCAGGGCGCTCAGGATCAACCCCATCCGCTCCGGCACCCCGAGGGTGACGTGCTGGTCACGCCAGGTGGAACGAAACGTCTCCGCTGCCAGTTGGGATGCACGCACCACATCCTCTCTCAAGACCCCCGCGTCCGCCGTGGCAACGGCGCGCTCGACGATGTCGATCCGGGCGTCCGCCTTGCATCGCAGCCCCTGTCTCGAGCGCTTCGGTTCGTCCGAGTCGTCATGAATGACGGTGTCCCACAGGTCCAGGGTGATTCCGCTCGGCATGGCGGCATCCTACCGTTGCTGCTGTCCACGGGATCCGATAGCCTTCCCACGGAGTCCGACCCCGTGTCGCAGGACAAACCACTCTTCACTCCTGGCCCTCTCACCACCAGTCCCGGCGTCAAGGAAGCGATGTTGCACGACCTCGGTTCGCGGGACCGGTCGTTCATCGACGCGGTGGGTGAGATCCGACGTGACCTCCTCAAGCTCGCGTCCACCTCCCAGGAGGCTGGATACGAGGCCATCCCCATGCAAGGTAGCGGCACCTCCGGCCTGGAGGCGGTGGTGTCTTCGGTCCTGCCGCCGCAGGGCAAGTTGCTGGTGGTCATCAACGGGGCGTACGGGGATCGCATGGCGGCCATCGCCCGGGTGCACGGCGTCGAGACCCTTGAGCTGCGTTGCCCGGAGGACGAGACGCCGGACCTGGGCGCGCTCGAGCGCTCGCTGACCGAGGACCCGGGGATCGCGGCGGTGGCCACGGTTCATTGCGAGACCACCACCGGGATCATGAACCCGGTGAGCTCCATGGGACGGCTCGTGGCCGGACACGACAAGGTCTTCATCGTCGATTCCATGAGCGCCTTCGGCGCCGTGGAGGTGGACCTCGACGACTGGGGCGTGGATTACCTCGTCTCCAGCGCCAACAAGTGCATCCAGGGCGTGCCGGGGTTCTGCTTCGTCATCTGTCGGCGCGACGCTCTGCTCGCCAGCGCGGGTCGCGCCCGCACCGTCAGCCTGGACCTCCTCGCTCAGTGGCGTGGCCTGGAGGACAATGGGCAGTTCCGCTTCACCCCTCCCACCCACGCCCTGCTGGCGTTCCGGCAAGCCCTGCGGGAGCTGGAGGCGGAGGGAGGGCCCGTGGCCCGCGGACGTCGCTACGCGGAGAACCACCGACTGCTCGTCCGCGGCATGAAGGAGCTGGGCTTCACCCCCTACCTATCAGAGCAGGTCCAGGGCCCGATCATCACCGCCTTTCACTACCCGGACGATCCGAGTTTCACGTTCGAGGGGTTCTACGAGCGGCTCAACGAACGGGGGTTCGTGATCTACCCCGGCAAGCTGACGCAGGCTCGGTGCTTCCGCATCGGGACCATCGGGCACCTCTCTCCGGATGACGTGCGCGCCTTGTTGGACGCCGTGGGCAGGACGTTGTCAGACATGGAGATTCGTTGAATGGCCCAGGCGCTCCCCGCAGCTTCCCGGATCGTGATCGTGGGGGGCGGTGCCATGGGGACGAGCCTCGCCTACCACCTGGTCCGTCACGGACACGACGAGGTCCTGCTGCTCGAGCAGGGAGAGCTGGCCGGCGGCTCCACCTGGCACGCGGCGGGCATGGTGGGTCGGTTGCGGACCTCCAATTCCCTGACCAGGATCAACAAGGAGAGCGTGGAGCTGTACTCCCGGCTCGAAGCCGAGACCGGGGTCTCCTGCTCGTGGCGTCAGACCGGCAGCCTGATCGTCGGCCGCAGCGAGGAGCGCATGGTGCAGCTGCGCCGCACCGTCGCCATGGCCGAGGTCTTCGGAGTGGAGGCCGAGATCATCGACCGGGACCGCTGCGCCGAGCTCTGGCCTCACATGGACGCGGCGCAGGTGCTCGGTGGCGCGTGGCTGCCTCACGACGGCCGCGTGGTGCCCCAGGACCTGGTGGCGTCTCTCGCCGCAGGGGCGCGCTCACGAGGCGCCGTTCTTCAGGAGGGTGTCCGCGTCACGGAGGTGTTGCGGGAAGGTGACAGGGTGGTCGGCGTGCGAACCGATCAAGGTGATGTCTCCGCCGAACACGTGGCCCTGTGTGGAGGGATGTGGACACGGGACCTGGCGGCCCGGTGCGGATTGACCGTGCCGCTCTGGCCCGTGGAGCACCATTACGTGGTGAGCGAGCCCATCGCCGGCACCCACGATGACCTGCCCATGCTCCGGGACCCGGACCTCAAGATCTACGTGCGCCCGGAAGGGGATCGCATGATGCTGGGGGCGTTCCAGGACCGCAGCAAGCCCTGGGATGTGGACCCGGTGCCCGGGGACTTCAGCTTCGGTCTCTTCGAACCCGACTGGCCGGGATTCGCCGACCCCCTGGCCGCTGGCCGCAAGCTCATCCCCGCCCTGCGTGACGCGGAGTTCCCGGACTTCATCAACGGACCCGAGAGCTTCACCCCCGACAACAGCTTCATCCTGGGTCCCGGACCCGGCGTTGACGGTCTCTGGATCGCCGCCGGCTTCAACAGCGTCGGCATCGCCACCGCCGGAGGCGCCGGCCGCGTGCTCGCTGAGTGGATGACGGAAGGCTCCGCGACCATGGATCTGTGGAGCGTGGACCCGACCCGCTTCGGCGCGATGCACAACGACCCGTCCTTTCTTCAATCGCGGGTCGGCGAGGTGCTCGGGCTCCACTACCAGATGGCCTGGCCCAACCGGGAGATGGAGACCGGGCGGGGGCTGCTCGAGTCACCGTTGCACGACTCCCTGGCGGCGCGAGGCGCGTGCTTCGGTCAGCGGGCGGGCTGGGAGCGGCCCAACTGGTTCGCTCGACCTGGCGAGGACCCTGTGAACGAGTACGCCTGGGGCCGTCAGAACTGGCATGGCGCGGTGGCGGAGGAGGTCCGGGCTGTTCGCGAGGGGGTGGCTCTGTTCGACCAGTCCTCCTTCGGCAAGATCCGGGTGTCGGGCCCGGAGAGCCGCGACCTCCTGCAGCGCCTGTGCGCCAACAACGTGGACGTGGACCCCGGCAAGCTGGTGTACACGGCCATGCTCAACCAGCGGGGGACCTTCGAGAGTGACCTGACGGTGTTGCGTCTCCCGGATTGCTTCATCCTGGTGACCTCCAGCGGCCAACGCTGGCACGACCTGGCGTGGGTCCGAGCCAACGCCCGGGGTATGGGTGTGGAGGTGGAGGACGTGACGCAGGCGGTGGGCGTCATCGGGATCATGGGCCCCCACACGAGGGCGTTGATGAGCCGGCTGACGGATCACGACCTCGGCAACGAGAGCTTCCCCTTCGGCACGGCGCAGCGCTTCCAGCTGGCCGGGGCCACGGTGAGCGCGCTGCGCATCACCTACGTGGGGGAGCTGGGCTACGAGGTCCATGTGGACCCGTCGGACATGGTGCGCGTGCACACGGCGCTGCATGAGGCAGGGGAAGACCTGGGGCTCCGGGACGCGGGTCACTACGCGGTGAACGCCTGCAGGCTCGAGAAGGCCTACCGGGCGTGGGGCGCGGAGCTCAGCCCCGACGATACCCCTGTCCAGGCCGGGCTCTCCATGTTCTGTGACCTGTCCAAGGACTTCCTGGGCCGGGAGGTGGTGGTGCGGCAGCGGGAGTCCGGGGTCACCCGTCGGCTCGTCCAGCTCGTCCTGGAAGACCCGGAGCCGGTCTTGTGGGGTCAGGAACCGATCCTCCGCGACGGAGCGGTGGTGGGTCACACGACGTCGGGCGCCTACGGTCACACGTTGGGAGGCGCCGTGGGGCTCGGCTACGTCCGGGGTCCGGAGCGGGTCACCAAGGACTGGCTCGTGGCCGGTCGTTACGACGTGGTCGTGAACGGTCATCCCGTGTCTGCCCGGGCCTCCTTGCGGCCTGCCTACGACCCCAAGAGCGCTCGGGTCCGGTGTTGATGATCCGGGGCTCACCGAGGAGGAGGCCATGAGCGGCCGCGTGCTGCATGTGCTGTCTCAGCGACCTTTCCTCACCGGCAGCGGCGTCACCCTCGACGCGTTGGTGCGGGAGGCGACGCGCTGCGGCTGGGACCAGCACGTTGTCTGCGGAGTCCCGGCTTCAGATCCGAGACCGGAGGTCGGAGGGCTGGACCCTGACCGCGTGCACCCCCTCACCTTCGCGACCACCCCTGCGGAGAGCGAGGCCGCGGTGCCGTTTCCGGTCCCCGGCATGTCGGACGTGATGCCCTACGTCAGCACCGTCTGGTCCGAGATGGACGAGGAGCAGCTCGAGGTCTACGGAGGGGCCTGGCGTCGGCACCTCAAGGCGGTGGTGCAGCGCGTGAGGCCCCAGGTGATTCACGCTCATCATGGCTGGGTCGTCGCGGGCGTCGTCCGGGAGGTGGCCGCCTCCGTCCCCGTGGTGATCCACACCCACGGCACGGCGCTCCGTCAGCTGGCCACCTGCGACCATCTGCGGGCACGGGTCACCAGCGCGTGTCGCGACGCGGACGCCTGGTTGACCCTCCACGGTCAGCATCGGGAGGCCTACACGGAGGCCTATGGGTTGTTCCCGGAGCGCGTGCAGGTGGTGGGGGCTGGTTACCGCGAGGACCTGTTTGACCGAGGCGACGGTGTTGCGCGTGATGGGGTGGCCTACGCCGGCAAGTTGAGCGCGGCGAAAGGCCTGCCGGAGCTCCTGGATGCGGCGGAGCGACACGGGTTCCCGCTCCACGTGGCAGGGGACGGCGCGGGGCCGGAAGCGGAGTCCGCTCGGGACCGGATGGCTGCGCTCCCCAACGTGACCTGGCACGGCCGTCTCGATCAGGAACAGCTGGCGCGGTTGCTGCGCCAGACCCGGGTGTTCGTCCTGCCGTCCTACTTCGAAGGCCTGCCGCTGGTCTTGGTGGAGGCCGCCGCCAGCGGTTGCCGGCTGGTGGCCACGGCCCTTCCGGGGGTCATGAACGAACTGGCCAGTGGGCTCGGAGATTGCCTGCGCCCCGTGAACCTTCCGGCCATGGCGGGCATCGACCGGCCCTCCGAGGGGGGTCGTAGGGACTTCTCGGTCCGGTTGGGGGAGGCCATCCAGAGATCCCTGAGAGAGGCTGACGCGGAGCCTCTGGACCTCCGCCGATTCACCTGGGCGGCGGTGTTCGGGCGCGTGGAGCGGGTCTGGAGCCAACTTCTCCAGCCTTGAGGGGCTCGGATGGGGGTGGCGTGCAACGGCTCCATAGACGGAGTTTCCGGTAATCCTGCGGCCAGATTAGGGGATTTCGCGCTGGCCGACGGCGGTGACCTCGGGTCACGATGGCTACGGCGACTCCGTTTCGGCCCGTCCTCTGCCCACCAGGGTTACTGACCGGAACGGAGTCGCCTTTGCGTTGCCTCTCCCCAACGCCGCGGTTTTTTTCTCTCAAAAACCGGAACCCGACTTCGTACCTCCAGGAGTTCCGTGCCCCGCTGCGATCTGGGCCGACGTCCAAGACGGACGCGGGGGATCTTGCGCCCCCGGGAGAAGAGAGCGTCATGGAGTGGAGCACGACGTCAGCTTTGCTGGCAGACCTGCGTGACTTCAGCAATGCCGAAGCGTGGGGTGGCTTCGTTGACCGCGTCCTGCCCATCCTGGTGGCCCACACCCGCAAGTCCGGCATGCAGGACGCCGATGCGGAGGACCTGGCCCAGGCCGCCCTCATGCGATTTGCTTCGGCGTATCAGGAGGGGCGCTACGAGCGAGCCAAGGGTGGGCTTCGTTCCTGGTTGTTCACCATCACCCACCGCTTGATGGTTGATCACTTCCGTTCCCGCGGCACCCTGGCCGCCCGGCGCACCGTGTCTTGCGACGCCGACTCCGAGGATCGTGGCCTCGACATCGAAGACCCCAGCGCCGCTGCTCGATTCGAGGAGGCCTGGGATCGGGAGGTGTTGGCCCGATGCCTGCAGCGGGTCCGGATGGAGTTCTCCTACGCGCCGTATCGCGCCTTCCTGCTGACATCTCTTCACGGCCTCCCCGCCGCGCAAGTGGCGGAGGAGCTGGGGATATCGCGGCGCTCGGTCTATCTGTCGAAGTACCGGGTCCTGCGTCGCATGTCGGAGTTGCAGGCAGCGTTCGAGAGCCTGGACTGACGTGAGGGTGCCGTGGCGTCGCCGCGAACAGAGTGATGACCGGGAGTTGGAGTTCCTGGCGGGGATGAACGTCCACGACTCCCTGGTGGGCCTGTTGCAGCACCACCGCCACGACCTCCCGGTCGAGGACACGGACTCCGTGGCGCAGCCACTGCCTCCCATGCCGGAGGGCTACGTCTTCCAGGAGGTGATCCGCCGGGGTGGCCAGGGACTGGTGGTCAAGGCCCTGCAGCAGAGCACCCAGCGCCCCGTGGCGCTCAAGATCATCACGGAGCAGGGCGCTTCTCCCCAGGCGGTCAAGCGGATGGAGCTGGAGTTCGAGATCATCCGCATGCTCGAGCACCCCAACATCGTCCGGCTCTACGACAGCGGTCAGGTCGCGGGGGCGCGGTTCCTCGCCATGGAGTTCATCGACGGCCGCCACCTGGACGTCTGGATGGAAGATGAAGAGCCACCCCTGCGGCGCCGGGTGGAGCTGTTCCGCAAGCTCTGTCGCGCCGTCCACTTCGCCCATCAGCGTGGTGTCATTCACCGTGACCTCAAGCCGTCGAACATCCTCATCGATGGAGCCGGAGATCCACACATCCTCGACTTCGGCGTCGCCAAGCCGGCGTTCCACGCCACCCGCTCCCGGGAGCTGACCCAGACCGGAGAGTTCGCCGGGACCCTGCCCTACGCGTCCCCCGAGCAGCTGGCTGACGACCCTTCCCTCGTGGACGTGCGGACCGACGTGCACGCTCTCGGCTTGTTGTTGTACGAGTCGTTCGCGGGCCAGCGCGCGTGGCAGGGCGCGGCGTCGATCGCAGGGCTGGTGAGGGCCATCACCCACACCGACCCGGAGCCGGTCGTCCGGATCAATCCACAAGTAGGCCGGGATCTGGACGCCATCATCATGTGTGCGTTGCAGAAGGAACCGGACCGGAGGTTTCAATCCGCGGAGGCCCTCGGCCGTGACCTGGACCGCTGGCTCGCGGGGGTGGCGGTGGAGGCGCGAGGAGACGGCCGGTGGTACCTGCTCAGGAAGACCCTGACACGGCACCGGTGGGCGGTGGGGATGATCGCCCTCATTCTCACGGTGCTCACCATCGCCGCCACCGTGTCGTGGAGCTTCTGGCGCCAGGAACAGCAGGAGGCGGACCGGGCACAACGGGCCGAGCGAGAGTTGACCCAGGCGCTGGACGACGTGCTGCAGCTGTCGGACACGGTCAAGCTGCGCCGGCTGCTCGCCAGCCACCAGGGGCTCTGGCCCGTGGGTCCGAGGTTGGTCGACTCATGTCGGGAGTGGTTGCGAGACGCTCGGTCCCTGGCGAGAAACGAGGGCGTGCACGCCCGGTCCTTGAGACGCCTCAGGATCCGTGCGTTGCCCTACTCTTCTGCCGAGCGGCGACTCGGTTATCCGAACGAGGTTCGTCGCATGGAAGAGCTGGAGGCGTCGCTCCGGACAAGTGACGTCAGCGACGAGCGACGTGCTTCCTGGAGCGAGGAGCGGGAGCGCCTGGCTCTGGTGACGGACCTCCGCCTGCACTGGTCCTACGCGGACGAGAGGGACCAGTTCTTCGAGGAGCAGCTGGAAGAGCTCATCGATCTGTACGTGCAACTGGATGACGCCATGGCTTCCGTCACGGATCGCCTGAGGCGATCCAGGACCTATCGGACGCGCTCCTTGTTGAACGCTCGTGAGGCGTGGGATCGGTGCCTGAGAGACCTGAGTCGTGGTGGGGCGTTCACGGAAGTCTCGCTGAGGCCCGTTCCTGGTCTGGTGCCGCTGGGCAGGGACGAGCGTTCGGGGCTCTGGAACTTCTGGCACGTGGAGTCCGGCGCCGCCCCGAGGTGGGATGAGGGCCAGAGGCGTTGGCGCCCGGGCCTGGCCGGAGGCATCATCCTGGTGCTCCTGCCTCCGGCGAGCTTTCACATGGGGGCGTCCCCTCCTGCTGAGGGAGCGGATGAAGAGCACAACGTCGACCGGTTCGCGGAGGTGGACGTGGGACCGGTCCACCAGGTACGGCTGTCCGCCTTCTTCATCTCCAAGTACGAGTTGACGGAGAACCAGTGGCGGAGGTTCCTCGCGCGCGAGCGTGACGGGTCCGAGGCGGGAGAGTTGGCCGAGAACATCCCGGCGGGATACGTCTCCTGGGAGGAGGTGTCGAGGGTGGCCCGGGCCCTCGGTCTCGAGGTGCCGACGGAGGCGCAGTGGGAGCATGCGGCCCGAGGCGGTTCACGGGCCGTGTTCCCGACCGGGAGCAGCGTGACTTCGTTGCGGGGGTTCGCCAACATCCTGGATGAGGGGTCCTTTTCCGGGAGGAGGCTCACCTCCATCCCCACGGCAGGGCTGGACGACGGCCGCGCGGACCTTGCCGTGGTCGGGTCCTACGCTCCCAACGGGTTCGGGCTCCACGACGTCATCGGCAACGTCTCGGAGTGGTGCCGGGACGGCATGGCCGGATACACCTGCTCGGTCCGTCCGCGGGACGGCCTGCGAGCGTCCGGTCAGAGCCCCGTGCGGGTGCATCGGGGCGGCTCCTTCGCTCTGGCCGCGCCTTTCTGCACCTCGGCCGCGCGTCATTACGCCGCGCCCGAGGAACGGGTGCGTTCCCTTGGGGTGCGCCTCTCGCTGACCTACCCCCACGAGTGACGGGGGGCAGGGCCGGTCCGCGCCCACTATGATGCGGGCGGAGACTTCTCATGGCCCTCACGTTGATCCTCGCTTCCCTCGCGCCGCTCTCTCTGCAAGAGGCGCCGGCATACACCCAGGCATTCACGTCCGCGGACGCGGCCAGGGGCTTCGTCTTCAGCGATCCTCGGGTGTGGTCCGTCAAGCCTCACGCCGACGGTGGTTGGCTGCAGCATGTCCCCGGTCAGAAGTACAAGACCCCGCAGCGTTCGCCTCACAACATCGCCCTCATCGCCGACTGGACTTTCGGGGACTTCGTCCTCGAGTGCGAGATGTTGCAGACCGGCAAGGAGTACGGGCACCGGGACCAGTGCCTGTTCTTCGGCTTCCAGGATCCCACGCGCTTCTACTACGTGCACATGGCCACCAAGGCGGACAAGAACGCCCACAACGTGTTCCTGGTGGACCGCAAACCTCGCCGCTCGTTCGCCAAGAAGACGACCAAGGGGATCGACTGGGGCAAGGACAAGTGGCACAAGGTGCGCCTGGAGCGCAAGGGGGCTCGCATCAGGGTGTGGTTCGACAACATGACCGAGCCCATCATGCTCGCCGAGGACGCTACCCACGGTCGCGGCTGGATCGGCTTCGGTTCATTCGATGACGAGGGCCGCGTCCGGCGCATCAAGATCTGGAGCGATGACGCCAAGCGCGCAAAGGTGAGGCCGTTCCCCGCGGTGAAGTGAGCCGCGTCGCGGCTGCCATCACCAGCGTCGGATGCCTCGCCGGGCGAGGGCGCCTTCGAATACGCGGATGTCCGTCAGCGATCCGTTGAACTTCGTGTCATCGGATCGTCCGTCCACCCGCGACCCCGAGTCCTGGCCGATGCTCAGCCCGTCCGAGGGCTCTCGCGCGATGAAGTGCCCTGGGGCGGAGGCCACCTTCTTGCCATCGACCCAGAGGGCGAGCCCGCCGTCCTTGCCGATGACCCCGCAGATCACGTGGGGTTCGTTCAGGGAGACCGGTTGTGGCGCAACCACCTCCTTGAGGGCGCTGCCGCTTCGGACGCAGAAACGGGGGATGCCGTCGGTCATGGCCAGGGCCCAGCCGTAGGCGTTCCCTCCCTGGGCCAGCAGGGTTCCGCCGCCGGTCTCGGGGACGCAACGGGCTCCCACGGACAGGGGCATCCTGGCGCACGGCAGCCGCTGCGGGTGTGAGGTCCCCGTCTTCGGCAGGTCCAGGACCTTCTTGAGCTTGACCCTTCGTGGGTCGCGGGCCCCCGGAGTCGGTGGGTCCTGCAGGTCCGGGTCCACGTCGCCGTAGTGCTCCCGAAGCCGTCGGAGCTCCGCTTCGAGGGTCTCGCGAATCTCGGCGTACCCCTCGTCGCCGTGCACGCTCTTCAATTCGTCCGGGTCCCGTTGGAGATCGAACAGCTCCCACTCCCCGAGGCGGTAGTAGTGGATGAGCTTGTAGCGATCGGTGCTGACGCCGTAGTGGCGCCGAACGCTGTGGGCGCCGGGGAACTCCCAGTAGTGGTAGTACAGGGACTTGCGCCACTCCCGGGCCTCTCCCTTCATGACCGGGACCAGGCTCCGTCCCTGCATGTCGTCGGGAGCTTCGAGGCCGGCCATCTCCAGGAAGGTCTGGGCGAAGTCGATGTTCTGCACCAGGTGGGACGAGCGGCTCCCGGCCTTGATGGTCCCGGGCCAGCGAACCACCAACGGCATGCGGTAGGACTCCTCGTACATCCAGCGCTTGTCGTACCAGCCGTGATCTCCCAGGTAGAAGCCCTGGTCCGAGCTGTAGATGACCACGGTGTTCTCGGCGAGGCCGTTCTCGTCCAGGTAGCGCAGCACCCTCCCCAGGTTCTCATCCACGGAGGCGATGCACCGGAGGTAGTCCTTGACGTAGCGCTGATAACGCCAGCGGATGAGCTCCTCGCCTTCCAGGCCGGCCTGCTCGAACGCGGCGTTCTTGGGGCCGTAGGCCTCACGCCATGCCTGGAGCTGATCAGGGGTGAGGTTGCCCGGCGGGGTGAACTTGAGGTCTCGCCTGCTCATGTGGTTGGCGATGGTCATGGTCTGGGTCCCGGCGGCGGAGGTCCGGTTCTCCCAGTCGTCAAACAGGGTCGCTGGCTCCGGGATGGTGACGTCGTCGTAGAGGTTGAGGTGCTTGATGTTGGGCTGCCACTCCCGGTGCGGCGCCTTGTGCTGGTACATGAGCATGAACGGCTTCGCCTCGTCGCGGCCGGTCTCGAGCCAGCGGAGCGCCCGGTCCGTGATCACGTCCGTGGTGTAGCCCACGTGGTTGACCGTGCCCGACGCGGTCTTGAGGGGAGGGTTCCAGTAGGGGCCCTGGCCGCGCAGCACCTCCCAGTGATCGAAGCCCGTGGGGTCGGACTTCAGGTGCCACTTGCCGATCACCGCGGTCTCGTAGCCGACGCTCCTGAGGAGCTTCGGGAAGGTGACCTGGGCGCCGTCGAAGGTGGCCCGGTTGTCCACGACGCCGTTCTGGTGGCTGTGCTTCCCCGTGAGGATGGTGGCGCGGCTGGGGGCGCAGATGGAGTTGCCGCAGTAACACCGGTCGAAGGTCATGCCTTCACGGGCGATGCGGTCGATGTTCGGTGTCTGGTTGATCTTCGATCCGTAGGCGGAGATGGCGTGGGGTGCGTGATCGTCGGTGAAGACGAAGAGGATGTTGGGCCGCTGCTGACCGGTGGCGCCGTCGTTCAGGAGGAGGCAGAGGAGGACGGCGAGGGCAGCGGTTGTGGTGACCTTCATGATGCGGGCTCCGTTGAGCCAGCATGGTACCGGGGGGTGAGCGGCGAGGCTGACGCCCGTCGCGCATCCCCCCCCGTTTACAGACGAGGTCAAGAGACCCGCACGGTCGTGCGGTCACGGATCACGGAAGGTAGCGCACCTCGATGTTGGTGATGTTGAAGGACCCGTTGGGCGCCTTCGTGTCCGAGATCAGGGCCTGCGCTCCGAGGCTGATGCCCAGGGCCGGGACCGGGAACGTCCACTGCCCGTTGCCGTTCGCGGGAAGCACCGCCAGCGGGTTGGCCGGTCCGAACATGCCCACGCCGTCCAACACCGGGATGTAGTTGGGGTGGAACAGGTTCATGATCCAGCCGTACGGCGTGTAGATCTCAAACGACGGAGTGGTCATGGGGGCGGCCAACGCTCCGAACAGGACCGGGGCTCCGCCCTCGCCCCAGATCTGGACGTCCACCACGCTCCCCACGGGGGAGGCGAGGACGGTGACCTTGAGGGAGCCCGGGATACCGGCGCCGGTCTGCTCCTCGATGCGATAGAGGGTCTTGCTGATCCCGGTTCCAGGGGCGGAGTCTCTCGTGAGCCAGTACAGGTTGTCGTCGGGACCTGGAGCGATGGCGACCATGCCGGCTCCGAAGCCCGTGAAGGCCTCCGTCGCCAGGGGCGTCGATGAGCCCGCGGTCGCGGACCCCGGGTAGGCGTTTCCGAAGCCGCAATTGCACAGGGTCGTGAAGGTGTTGACGCCAACCATGGCGCCCTGGCCCACCTGATCGAAAGGTGAGCGAGCGACGGACTTCACCCTGGTCACGTTGTTGGGGATGAAGGGGGTGGACCAGTACGGGATCGCCACCAGGGCGGCCGGGATCTGCCGTCGGACCTCCAGCCCGTCGGCGATGAGCACGTCGTCATTCCCGGCCATGGACATGATGGTGCTGTTACTGCCGAAACCCAGACCGAAGAACATGAGGGATGAACCCGGGAGCTGCTTGTAGATGCCGGGACCGCCCACGGACACGTTGGTGCCGAAGATCCACCGACCGTCGTCGTCGATGGCGAACCCCTCAGCGATCAGCGGGGTCGAGCCGACCTGTACCGGGCCCGAGGAATCGAGCTTGTAGATCCTGCTCAGCACCACGGGGAGCACCGGGCTGTGAAACGCGACGTAGCAGTGCCCGTCCTGCGGGTTGAAGGCGATCTGACTGGCGCGGCCGAGCCCCGTCGCGTAGGCGGAGTCCACCACGCCGGCCCGGGATACGGCGGTGATGCTGTCCGATACGCCCGCTGGGCTCAGGTTCAGAACGTAGGTCGTGCCCCACGCGTTGACGGCCATGGAGTCGCCGGATGCGCCGATGCCCGTGGCCACGGGTCTGGTGAGGTAGGTCTGCGGAGCCGTGGGCTGGGCAGCGGCAAGGGCGGTGAGGATCAGGCATCCACTGATGGTCCACAGGAGTTTGTTTGTCATCTGATTGCTCGCGGTTGGAAACAGAGAACGGGCACCGGGCGAAGGTCCTTCGCCCGCCCCCTGGAGCGAGGGCGTTCAGCGGATGTAACGGGCGCTCTTGTTTCCGGACGGGGAACGTCAGGATTTCTTAGTGTAGCCTGGAGCCCGCCGACGGAGGGCGCCATGTCATGAAACCCGGACCCCATAACGGCTTACCTTCGGAGGAGGTCCCCCAGACGACCCTCCACGTTCGTCAGGCCATGGCCGGCGACATGGAGAGCCTGGGTTGGGTGGTGCGGCGCCTCAGCCCGTTGCTGCTGACCCAGGCGCGCTACAGGCTCTCCGGCCGCCTGGCGAGCGTCTTCGACCCCGAGGACCTGGTGGCGGATGTGTGGGCGGTGGCCCTGCCCCGGTTGGGCCGGCTGGGAGATCGCGACGGCCGGCACACCCCGGTCCTGGTTCGTTTCCTCAGCACCACTCTGTTGTACCGGTTCAACAACCTCGTCCAGAAGCACATCACCGGCAAGCCCCTGAAGGAGGAGCCCGCCGGCGACGGTTCGGAGGGCGAGGAAGCGGTGGCGCGGCTCTCCGCCGCCCAGACCAGCGTGGTCTCCGCGGCCATTCGTGGCGAGCTCGGCGGTGAGATCCTGAAGGCGCTGGAGGGCCTGGCGGAGAAGGATCGGGAGGTCGTGGTTCTACGGGGCGTCGAACAGAACTCCAACAAGGACGTGGCCACCATCCTCGGAGAGCAGCCCAATACGGTGGCGGTCCGTTACAAGCGGGCCCTGGAACGCCTGCGCAAGCAGTTGCCGGATTCCGTGTTCGCGGAGCTGGAGCCCTGAGCCGGACCTGGGAGCGGCGTTGGCACCCGTTGCGGGAGCAGTGGGTGGTGGTGGCGGCTCATCGGCAGGACCGACCGTGGGAGGGGCATCGCGCGGAGATCCTGCCGACATCGGAGGCCCCGTACGATGAGACCTGCACCTTCTGCCCTGGCAACGTTCGGGTCTCCGGCGTCGCGAACCCTGCCTACGAGGCGACCTACGCCTTCGATAACGACCGCCCCTGCGTTGGTGGCGCCGCGCCGCCGGCCAGCGAAGCCACCGAGCCCCTGCGGGCGGCTTCCGCCAGGGGGACGGCACGGGTGATTTGCTTCGACCCTCGCCACGACCTGAGCCTGCGGTCCCTGGGCGTCTCCGGCGTTACCCGGGTCCTGGAGACGTTCCGGGAAGAGGAACGTCGCTGCGCCGCCGATCCGGTCATCGAGCATGTGCTGATCTTCGAGAATCGGGGGGAGGTCGTGGGGGTGAGCAACCCCCACCCCCACGGGCAGCTCTACGGGACGGACTTCGTCATGGGCGCCGCCGCCCGTCACGTCCGTGTCGCCGCCGATCATCATCGACAGACAGGCCGGAGCCTCCTGCAAGACGTGGTCCAGCGCGAGCTGGAGGAGGGTGAGCGGGTCGTCGCGGTGCACGGGGATGTGGTGGTGCTCGTGCCTCACTTCGCCCGTTGGGCCTACGAGGTGCTGGTGGTGCCGCGGATGCCCATCCCCGGCATCAAGGACGCCTCGGACGGTCTGTTGGCGGACCTCGCGGGGGGGCTCCACGACATCCTGTGCCGCTACGATGGCCTGTGGTCCCAGCCGTTCCCCTACGTCATGACCTTCCACAACGCTCCTCTGCGCGCCCCCGCGCCCGGCTTCCACTTCCACATCGAGCTCCAGCCGCCTCTTCGGAAGCCTCATCTGATGAAGCACCTGGCGGGTCCCGAGCTGGGTGGTGATGTGTTCCTGGCGGACACCGCTCCCGAGTCCACCGCCGAGGAGCTGCGGGGGGTGGGTTCATGAGGGCGCTTGTTCGCAGCAGAGCGCGTGCTTATGTTCCCAGGGAACTCCGAGATGGCAGTGAGGGACCTGACATGAAATCGATGACGATGGTCTTGGTGATAGGGTTGGCGATCCTGCTTGTCGGGTGTGGGGATGCGGCTGAGAAGGAAGAGGCGGGCTCCGTTGAGGGGGGCGCGCAAGGGGCTGGGGAGCAGATCCCGGAGAGCACGGCCGGGGAATCCGAACAGCCGGACCTGTCCGGCGAATGGGTCGTGGACTTCGAGCTGCTGAAGGGGTCGATCCTCGACCACAGCATGAAGGACACGGGGGCGAAACCAGGGACCCCGGAGTTTGACGCGGCCCGCGCGGCGGCAGAGAAGAAGGCGGCCCCGATGCTCGCGGTGGTCGGGAAGATGGCCCTCCGATTCGGCTCCGACGGGGTCTGCCAGATGACCGGTATGGGCAAGGAGACCCGGGCCACCTACTCCGTGAGCGGGCAGAAGGTGACCCTGGTCTCGGCGGAGGAGTCGGATCCGCAGTTGACCTTCATCCTGAAAGCCGACGTCCTCGAAGGCGATCTCCCGGTTTCCCCCGGGGCCACCCTCCCGATCGTGTTCCGCCGGCAATAGGGACAGTCCGTGGCGATGGGCCGTCTCGCCTTGCTGGTCGCCGCCCGGGAGGCGGGCGCCGCGTTCTTTCCACCTGGTTGCCAGGTCCACGAGGCCTGGGCTCCGGGGCGCCTGGATGTCCTCGGCGGGGTGGCGGACTACTGCGGGGGGCTGGTGCTCCAGCTGCCCACGGACCAGGGGGTCCTGGCGCTGGCCAGCGGCTGCGACGATGACGAGGTGGTGGCGCGGACCACGGATCGATCCTGCGGCGCAGACGTCGCGTTGCCGGCGGCCACGCTTCGCGACGTGGACGGACTGAGGCGCGCGCTGACCCGTCAGGAGGCGAGCGGGTGGGCCGCCTATGCCCTCGGTCCCCTGGCGGTCCTCGCCCGTGATCACGCGGTCCCTCCGCGCGGTCTGCGGTTGTTGATCCACGGTGACCTCCCGCCCGGGGCGGGGGCCGCCTCGTCCGCGGCGGTGGAGGTGGCTTCGTTGCGGGTCGCGTGTGCGGCCCTTGGCGCGGACCTGGACCCGGCGGTGACGCCGTTGGTGGCGCAGCGTGCGGAGCACGAGGTGGCGGGCGCTCCTTGCGGCCTCATGGACCAGATGGCGGTGGCCTTCGGCGAGCCAGGACGGTTGTTCCCGCTGGACTGCGCGGACATGACGCGGCCGTCGCCTCTCAGGGTTCCGGATGACGTGCGCCTGGTGGGCGTGGTCTCCGGTGTCCGGCACACGGTGGCCGGCGATGCCTATGCCGCGGCCCGCGCCGCGGCGTTCATGGGGCGCGCGATCATGAACGCGCGTCAAGTAGCCCTGGCGGACCTGCCCGAGTCCCGGACCGGCGATCAGTTCCTGGAACGGTTGGGTCACCACGGAGATGACCTGACCGAGGTCCGTCCCGGGCAAAGCTACCCGGTGCGGGCGGCGGCCACTCACGCGCCGGAGGAGCGGGTTCGGGTGAGTCGATTCCTGAAGGCCCTGCGCGGCGGGGACTACCCGGAGGCGGGACGTTGCCTCGATGAGAGCCACGAGTCCTACGGAGCCATGGGCTTGGGATGCGAGGAGACGGATCGCATCGCGACCGCGGCGCGGGACATGGGGGCCTACGGGGCGCGCATCTCCGGCGGCGGTTGCGGCGGGACGGTGGTGGTTCTGGCGGACGCGGGCCTGGACCTGACGGCCCTGGGGCCGTCGCTCACTACCACCCCCGCTGCGGATTGACGGCGCGGGCGCGGGCTCGCATGCGCGCCGCCTCCTGGGGCTCGCCGCGCTCTTGGAGGACATCGGCCAGCAGCATGTAGGGGTGGCCCCTGGGGAACCCCTGCGGCTTACGATCGCCCCAACGCTTCACCGCATCTCTGGCCACCTGCTCCGCCTGCTTGATGTCCCTGGCCAGGGCCGCGGCTTCGACCCCGAGGACGTGGAGATGGTAGGCGCCGGGCTGGGTCGCCCTCGCCGCTTCGATCATGGCCAGGGCCCGCTTCGGGTCCAGCTGCGCGAGGTTGACGACCCGCGCTCCCAGGTTCGAGACCCTCTGGATGCTGCGGGGATCCGCCAGCACCCGGGTGACCGTGTCAAAGCACTCGTCGGCGGACCCCATGGCCATGCTGGCCTCTGCGTCCAGCATCATGTTCTCGGGGAGCGCGGCGATGTCCTCTGGCGCCGCGGCGAGCAGGCCCTTGATGGTCCCGAACATGCCCCGTTGCGCCAGCTCGCTGAGGAGCCCTTGCGCCGGTGCGGTGTAGGGGCCGTGCTCGGAGCTCTTGAGGCGCGTGTCTTCGAGGAAGTCCCAGGTGTCCTCGAACCGCTCTCGCAGGGCGCTGACATAGGCGCGGAAGTAGCGCAGATTAGGCAGCCGAGGTGCATAGCGGACGGCCACGTCGATGTGTTCCGCGGCGGCGTCAAGGTCTCCTCGGCACATGGCGAACCAGGTGAGGTCACGGTGGATACGGTGATCGGGGAACAGGCCGATGGAATCGGCTCGCTTCAGGATCCGCTCTCCCGCGTCGATGGTCTCCCTCATGTCCTCGGGCAGGGAAGCGAGGTTGGCTGATTGGGTCCAGACATCTGCGGACAGAGGAGCGGTGTCGCTCCAGTGGCCGCGTGAGTTCAGCATCAGCAGCTGGACCACGCCGGAGTGCAGCACCCAGAGGTGGAGGAGGACGGCGAAGGTCAACCACACCCGGCCAGGGCGTGTCACCCGTCCCCCTGCCTTGAGGGTCCACTTCTGGAAGGTGACGTCCGTCCCCGTGAGGGTTCTCCAGAGAAGCACGCTGGTGAACGCGACGATGGCGGACACACCGAGGGCGAAGAGCTGCGGCATCTCGCCGTAGAGGATGCCGCTGGCTTTCTCCGAGAACAGCGGCGGGACCCCGCGCAGGATCAGCATGCTCAGTGAGAACGAGAGGACCAGAGCGACCTCTTCTCCGACGCGGAATTGCGCGGGCCGGGGCTTTCGATGTTTGACCCGGGGCGCGGCCTTCAGCGCCGGCTTGCCGAAGCCGAAGTAGAGGGCGTCCTCCGGACACACGCTGACGCAGTCCATGCACTTCATGCAGCCCGGATCCACCACCATGCCGAACTCGTGGACCTCCTTGGCCACCATGACGTTGGACGTGCACACCGCGGAGCAGTGACCGCAGCCCTTGCAGGCGTCGGTGACCCGTATCCTCCCCGGAGCGACCCGGTCCACCACGCCGAACAGGCCGCCATAGGGGCAGGCGTAGGTGCAGAATCCCTTGGCTCCGAGCAGGTAAACGATGACGAACCCGCAGACGGCGACGGTGCCGACGGCCACCCAGGGCCCCGGGAACGTCTCCCAGAAATCGTCGCGCATGAGGCCGTTGGAGAAATCTGGTGCGGGCGTGCCTTGCCACCACCTCGCGAAGAGCGGGAAGAAGAAGAGGTGGATGCCGGCGAGCAGCGGCACCCACACCAGCAGCCGGGACCTCAGGGGACGAGGCCGGATCCCGACCTTCTTCAGCAACCACGCGCACAGGTCCTGCAGCGCCACCAGGTGACAGGTCCAGCCACAGAACCAGCGCCCCAGGATCATGGTGGAGAGCAGGGAGAGGATCAGCAGGATCGCCCCTGCGTTCACGACCCCGGTGGCGATGGTGTACATGGCCTCCGAGGGTTCCACCGGGGAGAGGGTGCGACCCTGGAGCAGCCACTGGAGGATGTGGGCGAAGATCGCGACGTGCACGAGCAACAGAACCACGGCGCGTCGACGGCCCATCCGGGACTGACGGACCTCACCCCGTTTGACCGGTTCAGGGTCGAAGGACTCGGGCGGGCGGGGCGGGGCGGAACCTCCAGCGCAGAGCGACCTCACCTCACCCGTGGTCGCGGTCTCGTCAGGCGACATCAGCGTCTCGTTTCATGAGGGTCACCAGCTCGTCTCGAAGGCCCTCCGCTGGATGGCCCCACCCTGGTTCATAGGAGAACATCGTGTCGGCGGAGTTGGATCCGAAGCGGTCGTCCAGGATGGCAAACTGATCGGGGCTCAGGAGCCCCGGGTGCTCCGCTCCCATGGCGTGGCACAACTCCAGGGTCTCCTTGCGCAGCGTGACCATGAAGTTGGCCATGCGGTAGGCCTTGTGGGTGGGGTCGAGGCCGCGCATGAGCCACTTGCCCTGTGTCGCGACTCCGGTGGGGCAGTGCCCCGTGTGGCACTGCTGAGCCTGGATGCAGCCGATGGCGAGCATGGGTTCCCGTGCCATGCCGATCATGTCGCAACCGAGGGAGAAGGCGAGGCAGGCGGGGGCGGGGAAGCCCAGCTTCCCTGATCCGATCCACACCACGTCGTCCTGGATGCCGCGCTCCGCGAACGTCCGCCAGACCTGGGTGAATCCCAGCTTGAACGGCATGGAGACGTGGTCCGTGAACGCGAGGGGGGCGGCCCCGGTGCCGCCTTCGCTGCCGTCGATCTGGATGAAGTCCACGCCGCGGCCCGTGGTCTCCATCTGGTGGGCCAGCTCCTCGAAGAAGCCGATGTCGCCGACCGCGGACTTGATGCCCACGGGGATGCCCGTGCGCTCCGCGAGCTCTTCAACGAAGTCCAGGAGGCCGGAGGAGTCCTGGAACGCCGTGTGATGGGCGGGGCTCAGGCATGCCTCGCCCACGGGGATGCCGCGGGTGCGAGCGATCTCCGGGGTGACCTTGGCCGCCGGAAGGACGCCGCCCTTGCCTGGCTTGGCCCCCTGGCTCAGCTTCACCTCCACGGCGCGGACGTCCGCGGAGGCGACGGTCTCCAGGAACCGATCCATGGAGAAGGTCCCGTCGGGAGCCCGGGCGCCGAAGTACCCGGTGCCGAGCTGGTAGATGAGCCCGGCGCCCTTGCGGTGATGCTCGCTGATGCCGCCCTCGCCGGTGTTGTGCAGGGAGCGGGACTCGGCGCAGCCGCGGTTGAGGGCCTGCACCGCGTTGGCGGAGAGGCTGCCGAAGCTCATGGCCGAGACGGAGAAGACGCTGTCTGGCCTGAACGCCTTGGCCCGACCACGGGCGCCGCCCATGACCTTGGCGCAAGGGATCAGGTGGAGCTGATCGTCGGGGGCCGCCGGTGCGACGGGGAAGGCGCTGTGCCTCAGGATGATGTGCCCCGGAGCCGTCTCGAGGTCGTTGTCCGTGCCGAACCCGAAGTAGTTGTTCTGCTTCTTGGATGAGGTGTAGACCCAGCGGCGCTGATCCCGGGAGAAGGGGCGCTCTTCGTCGTTCTTGGCGACGATGTACTGCCGCAACTCGGGCCCGATGGCCTCGATCATGTAGCGGAAGTGACCGATCACCGGGAAGTTCCGGATGATGGCGTGCTTCTTCTGGAGGAGATCGCGGATGGCCACGATCGCCAGGACGACGCCGATTCCGATGCCGATGTCCGACCACATGGGCCAGAGGATAGCGCAGGGGACGTGCCCCGTCCTCGCGGAGCGCCGGGGTCTCCCTATTGTCGGGTGGGCAGCGCCGCCTTGAGGCAGATCAACCCCATGGCGGTGCCGTAGGTCTTGCCGAGCTCGTGAGAATCCACGAACCCGCCGTCCATCTCCGGCAGGTCGAGCACGAGCTTCAGCATGCGCTTCCGGTAGGACTCCCGGGCGTCCACCGCCTCCACCTTCTTGATGGCCTCCGTGCGACCGTACATGTCGTACCAGAAGAAGAACCCGCCGTTGCCGTAGCGGTCCGAGTGGTCGTCGTACTTGCGGATGGCCTCCAGCAAGCCGTGGTGTTCAAAGCTCGTGTCCAGAGCAGCCGTCAGCCTCTGCTGATCGGAACGACCCGCCATGAGCAGGGCCATCTCGCAGGCTGGCATGCGACCGGCGGCGAACTCCGGGGGAGAAGGGCGCCCCTTGCGGCGACCGGACCGGGGGATGCCGTAGCTGAACGTGCCATCTTCGCTCCGGCACAGCTCCAGGGCGTCCGCGGCGCGCTTGGTCACCTCCTTGCCGGTGGGGACCTTCGCGTCCTTGATGCGGAACAGGGCGTGGACCACGCTGGCGGTGGCCATGGGGTTCGGGTACTCGTGGCGCCAGGCGCCGGACTTGAGCTGGCTCGCTGACAGGGCCTTGACCAGCTCGATGGCCTTGGCGCGCGCGGCGGGCTTGCGGCGGGCGCCGGGGTGGCGGAGGTAGTGCTCCAGGAAGATCAGCCGGTAGGCATGTGCCCAGACGATCTCGTTGCGATCGTCACCGGCGATGTTGCCCTCGTTCAGCAGGTAGGTGAGCGCCTTCTCCACGGCGTCGTCGATCCGCTCCTCATCCACGTGACGCCACTCCATGAGGGCGATGCCCGCCAGGGCGGTCCCCGCGGCGTAGACGTTGGGCAGGCTGTCCGTACCGCCGAAGTCGTAGTTGCTGTCGTCCCAGCCACCGTGGGAGCGCTGGGTGCGCAGCAGGAGATGAACGCTGCGTTCAGACAGCCACGGCGCCCGATCCGCGGCGCGAGGCACGCGGGTGCCGTCCGGCTGCTTCACCATGGCGTCGTCCGGCATCCAGTCGAAGCGCTCGAACGCCCGGACGAACGGCCCGAGGCGTTGCAGCTCGGCGGAGGCCTTGTTGACCCACCGATTGTCACCGCCGTCCGCCACCAGGGCTTCCCAGGCCTTCCTCCCTTCGCCGTCCCGGTTGAGGAGGTGCAGGGCCACACCTTGCAGGAACCGGGCCTCCGGAGACGGCTTGCCGGCCTTGGCGAAGATGGCCAGACATCCGGAGGCGTCGTCCTGTCCCAGGGCGAGCCTCATGGACTCCACCAGGGCCGCGGGCCAGCGGTCGTAGTCCTGCAGCCCGTCGAGCCACCGCCTCGCCTTGTCTCCGTCGTGCAGGCGCCGGGCCACCCGGGCGATGGTGATGCCTGCTTCGGGGGCGAGCCGCCCCGCTCTCTCGAGGGTGGCGGCGACCTTGCCAGCGCCCTCCAGGTCGCCCTCCGCAAGCAACGCTTCAGCGAGGGCCATGGAGTCGTTGGCCTTGGCCGCGGCGGCTGCCTCTGCTGACGGGTGGTTCAGGTTGGGTCGCATGGACAGGGCGTTGCGGAGCTGCCAGACCCACCACTCTGCGGAGAGGGTCGTGATCTCGTCGACGCGGAACACCTCGTCGCCGTTCGGTTCCAGGATCAGGAACCCCGGTTCGATGAACCTGCCGTGCAGCAGGCGGTACTTCTCCTGCAGCGCGTCCTTGGGCGCCCACCTCACGGGGATGAACTTGCGGCTGATGACGGAGGCGACGTCGGGGTCGGCGAAGGGGCCCGTCATCATGTAGAGATCGATCTCCGGCTTCCGGTCCATGCGGCTGCCCCGCACCGTCGGCACATACCAGAACACCGGTCGACCGCTCGCTCGGGCGTCGGAGAGGGCCTCCTCCACCGTGGCGCGCCACGGGATCTCTGATCCGCAGGCCAGGGTCTGGGGAGTGGGCTTGGGGCGACGCTTGCGTTGGGCCGGGACCTGGGGTGAGAGGAGGCAGGCGATGAGCACGGGGAGGGCGAAACGGATCATGGCGGCATTGTAAGGCGTCTCGGCGAAGACGGGCCTATACTCGTGCCCCATGTGGCACAACATCCCCGCTCTGGTCGTTCTCCTGTCCCTGATCGGTCCGTTATGGGGTCAGGATTCCCTCGTCGCCGAAGGAGCCAAGGTGCGGCGCCTGGCCACCGGGTTCCGTTTCACGGAAGGTCCCGCGGCGGACCAGCGCGGCAACGTCTACTTCACGGACATCCCCAACAACCGTATCCACCGGTGGTCCGTGGACGGGAAGCTCTCCACCTTCCTCGAGAACTCGGGCGCCGCCAACGGCCTGTACTTCGACGCTCGCTGGCGCCTCCACGCCTGCGAGGGGGGAGCCCGCCGCCTCAGTCGTCTCGCCGGGGACGGCGAGCGCACGGTGCTCGTGGCGGCCCATGACAACAAGCCGCTCAACAGCCCCAACGATCTCTGGATCGACCCGGACCAGGGGATCTGGTTCACGGACCCCCGGTACGGCAAGCAGTCGGACCTTCAACAAGGCGGCTTCCATGTCTACTGGTTGCCGCCGGACCGTTCTTCCCTGCGCCGGGTCATCGATGACCTGGTGAAGCCCAACGGCATCGTGGGGACCCGTGACGGCAAGACCCTCTACGTGGCGGACGCCGGGGGGAAGAACATCATGCGGTACAGCATCGGGTCCGGTGGGCGCCTCAACGACCGGACCGTGTTCATCCCGGGTTCCGGCTCCGATGGCATGACCCTGGATGAACGGGGGAACCTCTACCTGACCACCCGCGGGAAGGTGTTCATCCACGACAAGAAGGGCGCCCACATCGAGACCATCGACCTGCCAGAGGGACCGGCGAACGTCTGTTTCGGAGGTAAGGAGCGCAAGACGCTCTTCATCACGGCCCGGACCTCCCTGTACTCGGTGAGCATGGCGGTGAAGGGCGGTTGAGCTCAACAAACCCGCGTGCCAATGCTCATTAGTTCCTGAATCGGCATCGGTTCCGATGGGGGTACATTGCTAACATGGCCGCGCCCTCGCTTCGCACATCGCCACCTGTTCCTCCCTACTTGTCAGAGCCATGAATCAACGCTGTCTCGCGCCGCTCGCGGTGCTGTTGCTCGTCATCCCCACTGCCGCGCAGCAGGGAACCCAGACCAACTCTCCCGCCGCGTCCTTGCTGGTGCAGGGTCAGACCGGAAGCCAGACCGTGCTGCAGGGGGACGTGGTCCACGGGTACTTGTCCGGAGCGCCCAACTCCCTGGTCGCTCTGGTGCTCGGACAGGCATTGATCCCCGGCCCCGACACGGGCGTGGCGGGGTTCATCAACCTGTCCTCCTTCGACGCGTGGTTGCTGGACGGCTTCAACAACCCGGCCCACAAGACGGACGGGAACGGGGAGTTCTGGGGCGAATGGCCCGTGCCCTGGGCCGTGCCCCCGGGGGTGACCATGGGCGCGCAGGGCGCTGTCGGTGACGCCAACTCGGCGGCGGGAGTGACCCTCACCGCCCCGTCGGTGGTCACGGTCACCGCCAATCCGCTGACCCCTGCCCACCTCCACTTCGACCCGATCCTCGCCGCCAAGGGCGTGGAGAGCATCCTGCCCCCGGCCGGGACCCTCCCCGGTGACCTGCCCACCCTGGACCTCAACGGATTCCCCGGGCCCACCCAGGTCTTCGATAACGGCAAGCCGGTCCACGGCGTGTTCCAGAGCTCTTTCTACTGCTACACCTGCCACGGGTCGGCTGACGACATCTGGCCGTCCTACATGGGCACCATGATGGCGAACTCCATGCGCGACCCGCTGTTCAACGCGCAGTTCGCCATCTCCGTCGCCGGTTATGACTATCTGCAGGCTCAGGGGGTGTCGTCCCATGGCGGCGAGTTCGCCGCGGACTTCTGCATCCGCTGCCACTCTCCCAACGCCTGGCAGGGCGGTCGCTCCGGCTTCGAAGGAGACGGCGTGACCTCCGCCTTCACCCCCGGGGTCTACGACCACAACCACTCCTTCGACATGGAAGGGGTGATGTGCGACACCTGTCATCGCACCACGGACTATGTGGGCAATGTCTCTCCGAGTCGATTCAGGACGCCGGGGCAGCCGGACAACAGCCAGCTGGTGATCTCTCAGGCCACGGGCAAGCGCGGTCCCTACCCGGGCACCTACTCCTACGGTCACGCGGGTGGGACCACCGGTTACGGCGCCCACGTCGGCCCGGTCACGGGGACGTTCGTGCCACCGGTGGCGCACATGCCGCCGACCCAGCCGGGCAGCGCGGTCTCTCCGGCCCACGACACGGAGCACGGGGCCAACCTGGGGGAGTCCACCTTCTGCGGGTCCTGCCACAACATCACCCAGCCCGAGTCGGGCCACGCCATCGAGCGGACCTACACGGAGTGGCTCAACTCCGCCTACTCAGACCCCAACAGCCCGGACCACCAGAGTTGCCAGGACTGTCACATGCCGGCTCAGTCGAACGCCATGGGGTGCACCCTGGCAGGGCTGGACCCGCTCTACGGTCCGTGGAACAAGGTACGCAGCGCCTTGAGGCAGCATGAGTTCGTCGGTGGCAACGCGTGGATCCCGCAGATCCTCAAGCTGATGTACCCGCAGGTGGACCTGCCCTGGACCAGCGGCAACAACTTCCAAGGGGGCTACCACTTCGGACCGCCTTCACGGAACCAGCTGTACGACACGGTGACGACCCGGGCCATCAACAAGCTGAAGGAGTCCGCCGACGTGGACCTGACCGCCTCGGAGCCGACTCCTGGGACCATCTCCGCGGCGGTGACGGTCACCAACCTGACCGGGCACAAGCTCCCCACCGGGTACGTGGAGGGACGCCAGATGTGGATCCAGATCGAAGCCCTCGACGCCGCCGGGACGCCGTTCTGGCAGTCCGGCACGCTGGATGCCAACAGCGAGCTCATCGCGGACCCGCAGCTCAAGATCTACGAGTCCAAGCACGGGATGAACTACCCGGCCCTGGGCCTGTACGGTGAGACCTTCCACTTCGCCCTGAACAACATCACGGTCAAGGACAACCGCATCCCGCCCAAGGGCGCGACCCTGATCAAGGGGATTGGTGGAACGGGTGCTTACGACCCGAACCTCGCCCCGTGGCCTGAGGGTGGGCTCTACCCGGATAACCAGCACTGGGACACGACCCTGTATCAGATCCCGGTACCCGCCGGGGTTACCAGACCCATCAAGGTCCGGGCCACCGTGCTCTATCAGACGTCGTCCTTTGAGTACATCGACTTCCTCGCCAACGGCGGTGACGGAATCGTCTCCACCACCCCTCACCCGGACGCCATCACCTTGCGCAACCTGTGGCTCTCCGGACACCCCGCGCCGGCGGTCCCCGTGGGCATGGTGGGCGCAGGTTCCATCACCGACCCCAACGGCCCCTACATGGGGCAGACCGTGATGGCCATCGTGCCGTAGTCGCGTGGGCGGCGTCGCGCGACGTCGCGACAAAAGAGAAGGGGCGTGGCGCGTTCCCCAACAAACGCCACACCCCTTCAACGTCCTCCCACTCGTCAGTGTCAGTCAGCTCCCTGCTCCCCAGGAGCAGGTTGATTCGATCTCGTCTACTTGGACTTGGTGGGCTTGCCGAACCGGGCGCTCCGGCTCTTGGCCACGGTTTCAGGCAGTGGTTGGTCGAGCTTCCGAACCAACTCCACTGCGTTGGCGACCGTAGGCCCGAAGCCGCTGATGGTGATCCGGTTGCTGGAGTTGACGGCCACGATCTCCAGGCACCTGATCCTCAGCAGGCCGTTCAGGGAATACGCGATCTCATTCGCTTCCGCGTGCCTCGCCGTGACGTGAGTGAGGAAGAACCGGGCGGGATGTTGAGCGCAACGAGCGGCCTCGTCAGGCTCCACCAGCTTCGCTCGCATGATGAAAGGAGATCTGTCGCCCCCCATGGGGTAGACCTGGTAGACGTTGGCCTGAGGAGATCCGGATGGGATCAGGCCGAACCCCAGGTCCTGGAGCATGCTCTCGAAGAAGCGGTCCAGATCCTGGCTGTCAATCTCCACGATGCCCGAGAATCGAGCGCGATGGTGCTCCTTGAAGGTCAGCGGAGACCAGCTCAGTCGCGTGGAGGTGGCGTTGTTCCACAGCACGAGGATCTCCTCGGCGTGAATGTCCTCCTTGATCGGGAAGAGCCGATAGCCGCCCTCCACGGAGACGAGCCTGGCTGCTGAGCCCTGGTTCCTCTTCGTCGCGGGCTCCTGTCCCCACGCCAGGGAGGCCAGGAAGGCAAGGACGAGGATGTTGTTCAGGTTGCGCATGGATGTGACTCCCGCAGGTCCGCTCCGGTGTCGTTCGTTCGCGGGCTTCGACGGGGAGGTCCGCTGACCTATTCCTCGGGAATCACAGAAACCGATCTCGACGAGAGCGCTCGCGCGAACCGCGCGCAGTCCAAGGCCAGGACCATGGGACGGTCGCGGGTCGCCGCTTCGAGGTTGGCCACGGCTTTCCGGTGGAGGACGTCGGCGGCGCGCTCGTGTCCCATGGCGCGCTTGAGCCGGTAGGCGGCGGCCTGGATGAGGCCGCGTAGCGCGTGCCACTCAGGGGAGGCCTTCTCCGTCAGATGCCAGAGGTGCTCCCAGGCTTCGTGGGCTTCCCAGTAGTACCCGTTGTTGAAGAGGTCGCAGGCGTGCCGGTGATCGGGATCAGCTCCCCAGGCGCCAGGATCGGGCAGGACCGGTTCGGGTCTCGTGTGTTGAAACGAATGACCGTCCGGGTGGCGGGTCGGGTGGGGGCGGGTCCCGGGGGTGTAGGGATAAGGGGGGAGCGGTCTATCAGGTTGCAGCATCTGCTCCGATCCTGCGTGGTCGGAGACGGTGCCGCAAGCGGGTCAGGTGAAGGCCAGGGGGGCGAGGGTGAACAGGGCCAGCACCGCGAGCAGCGCGACGAGGATCAACTGATTCCGTGACATGGGTCGTCTCCGTTCAGGCGCACCCTGGCGCCATGGTGGTTGAGACGAGCGCCACCGGGGATATCTTCCCGGGCAAAGAGGGCATGGGAGAACCCGTTGGCTTCAGCAGGTTTGCGACGCCGACAGGGAGGTCACTCCCCCGTCTGCCCGCGAAGCAGCTTCCGGACCATGGTGGGGATATCGGTGATGACCCCGTCCACGTCCGCTTCGAGCAGAGGGGCGAGCTCCGATGGATCTCTCACGGTCCAGCACCACACGCCGAGTCCACGCCGAGACATGTCTTCGGTGAAGGAGCGGGTGACGTGCTTTCGGTTCAGGGCCACGGCTGTCAGGGGGAGCTTCAGATGCGGGGCCAGGTCTTCCCGGGTGCTGGCGATGCCGATCAGGGGGACATCCGGGAGCCGGGTGCGGAGTTCTCCGAGGAGGGTGGCGCTGAAGCTCCCGAGCAGCAGCCCCGAGCGATTGGGGGCCTGCCCGATCGCTCGGGCCACCGCGTCTGCCAGGGCTCGATCGTCTGGTACAGATTCCGTGGCCTTGTGGTCCCCTTCCCTCTTCACCTCGATCATCAACCGGGTGCGCTCACCCCAGGGCAGCTGAAGCACCGTCTCGAGGGGAACGATGCGCTCACCCTCGAAGCGCCGATCAAAGGGCGCGCCCACGTCGAAGCGGTTGAGTGTCTGCAGGTCCAGTTGTCGCACAGGCGCCGAGGCCGGGCGCCCGGCGGTGCGGTCCACGGTGCGGTCGTGGATCATGGCCGCGCGGCCGTCTCCGGTCAGGCGGACGTCGATCTCCACCGCTTCGAAGCCCTCAGCGATGGCCCAGCGGCACGCCGCCATGGTGTTCTCGGGCACCTCCATGGCGCCCCCGCGATGGGCGACCACCACCAGGTCGCCGCGCTGGTCGGTTTGACAGGAGGTCAGCAGCAACAGGAGCGACATCAACAGCGGCTTCATGGGGCTGGGCTCCGCTCGCGGTGTTCAGGAGATGGGAGGATGGTGAAGGACCTGGACCAGGTGCCCGTCCGGGTCCCTGACATAGAACGACCGGGCGCCGTCCCGGTGGGTCTTCGCTGGCTGTTCGGGTGTGTGTCCGTGGTCTATCAGGCGCGCTTGCCAGGCATCCACGTCTTCTGCGTTGGGGACCAGGAAGCCGATGTGATCGAGGTTCGTCGACACCTCCACCCGTCCCTTGTGGAGAGCGAGGTTGTCGGAGCCGCCGGTGAGGTAGGCGTTGTCCGGGTCCGGGCGCCATTCCTCGTGCATCCCGAACACATCCCGGTAGAACGCCACGGAGCGTTCCACATCCGACACATAAAGGGCGACGTGGCGCAGGCCGTGCATGGGAGGGAGCGGGTTCATCCCCGGCATGGTAACGCCCCGACCTCGGATCGCTATCATCTCGATCATGAGAGTCGTCATCGCTGGGGGGAGCGGGTTCATCGGCAGGCGCCTGGCCCGCCGGTTGGCGGATCGAGGAGACCACGTGGTCGTGCTGACGAGGAATCCGGATCGCCCCGCGGACCCCGGGATCACCTGGGCGCCTTGCACGGACGGTCCCCTGGACGCCGATGCGGTCATCAACCTGACCGGCGAGAACCTGTTCGCCCGCAGGTGGTCCGCAGCCCAGAAGGAGATCATGAGATCCAGTCGGGTGGACCTGACCCGGGACCTGGTCGCGCGGTTCGCCCACGAGCCGCGTCCCAAGGTCCTGATCCAGGCTTCTGCCATCGGCTTCTATGGTGACCGTGGCGACGAAGAGCTGGTTGAGTCTTCTGGCCCGGGGCCTTCCGGCGCGTTCCTCGTGGACACCTGCAAGGACTGGGAGGCGGCCGGAGCGGAGGCGGAGTCCCACGGCGTCAGGACCGTCCTGTTGCGCATCGGCGTCGTCCTCGGTCCCGACGGGGGCGCTATCAAGGCCATGTTGCCGCCGTTCCGGTTCTTCGCGGGGGGCCCGGTTGGCAGCGGCAGGCAGTGGATGAGCTGGATTCATGGCGATGACCTGGTGGACTTGATCCTCCACGCCATGGACAAGGACGACGTCCGGGGCGCCGTCAACGGGACCTCGCCGAATCCCGTGACCATGAAGCGATTCTGTCAGGCCCTGGGTAGGTCCATCGGCCGCCCCTCCTGGTTGCCGGTGCCCGGGTTTGCCATCCGACTGATGTTGGGAGAGGTGGCGGAGGTCCTGCTGGGCAGCCAGCGGGTGTTGCCTGAGCGGGCGGACGCGTCTGGTTTCCGGTCCCGCTTCCAGGACATCGACGCGGCGCTCGCAGATCTCATGGGGAAGGGGCGGTAAATGGACGCGGGTGTTGCTTTGTCGATCGATGGCTTCCGTCCCTTGCTGGACGAACAGTCCGTCGCCCGGACCCTCGATGAGGTGCGGGCGGACGTTGATGGGGAGCAGGTGGGACCCCTCTCCATCGCCACGCTCCAGGAGCGGTTGGTGGCGGAGGGGGACTTCGCCATCCTCGAGCTGGAGGCGTCCTTTTCATGCCCGGTGAAGCTGAGTCGGTTGGAGGTGGAGGTGAACGCCACCGGGCTGCGGACCCTGGAGCTGGACGGCGCCTACTGTGTCCCGTCGAAGCGAGCCATGGCGGAAGACCGGGAGGGGTATGTCCTGCCCGACGACCTGGCCGCCGGCGACCATCGGCTGACGTGGTCTTATGCCTGGAACCCCCCGGAGGAATCGGAGGGCGTCTCCCTGGTGGCTCCGAGAATACTGGGGCTCGGAGCATGCTTCGGTGACGTGGACATCCCCGAAGGCTCCACCTGCCTCCTGCTGGAAGGGCTGCGTGGCGATCACGTCGAGGTGGGGCTGGATGGGGTTCGGTTGCCGGGATCGGCGGAGAGCCCCGTTCGGTTCAGTCTCCCCCCGGGGACGTCCGGTCCGGCGGTGCTGACGCTCCGCTTCAACGAAGACGCCGATCCGTTGCGCTCGGGGAGGTGGTTGCGGTGACCAACGGGGGCGCCCCCATGGAGCGGGTCCTGGGCCCGTTGAGCGCCACCTGCATCGTCGTGGGCGCGATCGTCGGCGTCGGCATCTTCTTCACACCCACCACCGTGGCGCAGGTCGCCGGGAGCGCTCAGCTCGCCATGTGGACCTGGGCCTTGGGGGGCTTCGTGGCGCTGCTGGGTGCGCTGGTGTTCGCTGAGCTGGGCGGCATGTACGGGCGCACGGGAGGCCAGTATGAGGTCCTGCGCGATGCGTTCGGGCCCTTCGTCGCCTTCTGCTTCGTCTTCTGTTACTCAACGGCCATTCTCCCGGGGGCCGCGGCCATCATCGCCATCATCTGCGCCGAGAATATCGGGCTGCTGGTGACGGGTGAGGTCCCGGGGGGCGTGGCGGTGACCGCCATGGCAGCGACCCTCATCGGCGGTCTGGCGTTGGCGAACGTGGTCGGCGTCAAGCAGGGTGCGGCGATCCAGAACGTGACCGTGTTCGCCAAGGTCGGGACCCTGGTCATGGTGGGCGCCCTGCCCCTCATCTTCACTCCTCAGAGCGCAGGCGGAGGGGTGACGGCGCCCGCCGCCGACTCCTCGGGCGAACCCTGGCTGCGGTTGTTGTTCGCGGCCCTGGTCCCGGCCCTGTTCTCCTTCGGAGGGTGGCAGCACGCTCTGTGGATCGGCGGCGAGATCAAGAACCCGAGGCGCAACATCCCCCTGTCCATCATCGCCGGCGTGGTCCTGGTGATCCTGGTCTACCTGGTCGCGAACTGGGCGTACTTCGCGCTCCTGGGGTACGAGGGCGTTTCCACGAGCGACACCCTGGCCGCGGACGCCGTGTCCACGGTGCTCCCATCGACCGGGAGCAAGCTGATCGCCGCGGCGGTGGCGTTCTCCGCTCTCGGCGTGCTCAACGCCCAGCTCCTCTCGGGTCCCCGGCTCCTGTGCGGCATGGCCCAGGACGGTCGGTTCTTCCAGGTGTTCGCCCGCGTACACTCTCGCTTCAAGACCCCCTTGCCGGCGATCCTCCTGGTGGGGGTCCTCGGTCTTGTGTTCGCCGTGGGGGCCGGAAAGGACGGCGTCGGGCGTCTCCTGACGGGGGTCGTGTTCGTGGAGGCTCCGTTCTTCTGCCTGACGGCGCTGGCGCTGGTGATCCTGCGAACCAGGTCACCGGGCGCGCATCGTCCGTTCCGGGTTCCCCTCTATCCCGTGGTCCCGCTCGGGTTCCTGCTGCTGGAGCTGGCGATCATCTACGGAGCGTTCCAGGTGGATGAGAACCGCAATGCAGCCTGGATCGGAGTGTGCTGGATCCTCGCGGCGGTGTGGTTCTACCTGTTCCGGTTCCGTCGTCAGCGAACGATGCCGCCAACTCGGCCCTGACGATTTTCGCCCACACTCGCTATCATCGACGGTGATGCCTGTTCATCCGGTCTTGTTCTGCCTCTCCGGGAGCCTCAAGGGAGTGACGCTCACCCCCCAGGCGAACCCTGTCGTCATCGGTTCCGACGGAGACTGCGTGGTCCGCATCCCGCCCTCTGCTCGTCGGCCCGTGGCGCCGCGGCACCTGGAGCTCGAGGACCGGGAGGGCCGTTGGTTCATCCGTAGCCTGACGGACGCTCCCGTGCTCCTCAACGACGAGCCCGTCATGGAAGCGGCCATTCAGCAGAACGACCTGGTGCGGCTTGGACAGGAGGGGCCGTTGTTCCGGTTCCGCCTCTCCCAGGCTCGGAGACCCACCAAGACCTTCCACCAGATGGTGGGGGATGCCCGAGATGTGGTCTCTGCGGACCGTCCCCGGGCGACCCGCGCCACGCGGATGACCGTGTTCGCTCGTCAACTGGTCAAGGAGGCCGTTGCCAACAGCACCCGTCGTTTCCAGGTGGCGCTGACCGTGATGGGGGCCGTGATCATCGGACTGGGGGTCGTGCTGGTGAAGACGATGCTCGATTCCCAGGAGACCGTCCGGGTCATGGACGCGCGTCACCGGGCGGATCAGGAGGAGGGCGATCGGTTGCTGGCGCTCCTGACCCAGAGCCGTGTCGAGCGAGAGGACATGGAGCGGCGCCTGACCGATCAAGCGAGGAAGCTGGACGACGAGATTGCTGACGAGCTGGCTCGCCTCACGGTTCGATCGAAGAAGCGAGAGGCGGAGATGCAGGATCTCTCGACCAAGACCCAGGACGTAGTCGCCCGCATGAGCGCCGCTGAACTCCAGGCCGGTGCGGCGAAGCGCATCCACAAGGACTATCACCGCGGCGTCTGCTTCATCTACGTCGGGATCTCCTTCTATCACCCGGAGCGCAAGCAGTTCCTCCGCTGGGTCATTGATCCGAAGACGGGCAAGCCCGACCCCAAGGTTCGGGTCCCGGTGACCCTCGGTGGCGAAGGGCCCAAGCACATGGATTGGGTCTCCGGTTCAGGGTTCCTGATCGACAAGTCGGGGCTGGTGCTGTCAAACCGCCACGTCATCGATCCTTGGTACGAAGACGACTCCTTCGGCTCACCGCTCCTGGACCGCGGCTTCCGGGCCGTAAGAGAGGTGTTCATCGCCTGTTTTCCGGGGCGCGTCGAGCCCGTGCCGTTGCAGCGCATGACCGTTCATGAGGACCAGGACATCGCCGTGGTCCGGCTCGTCTCGGTACCCGATGACCTCCCGGTGCTCCCGCTGTCAGGCCCGAAGAACTCCCTCGAGGCGGGGATGGACGTGTATGTCATCGGGTACCCGGAGGGTCTCTCGGGCCTCATGCAAAAGTTGCCCACCAGCACCCTCAAGGACCTGGTCAATCGCTCGGACGACGCGAATCACAGCCTGGTCAAGAACCTCACCCAGATGAAGGGCATCGAGCCGGTCTTCACCAAGGGTGCGCTCTCCAGCAAGAGCGACACGCAGTTGGTGTACGACGCGGTGACCTATAACGGCGGCAGCGGCGGGCCGGTCTTCAATGAGGATCAGATGGTGGTGGGGATCAACACGGCCATCAGCCGTAACTTCACCGGCGCCAACTACGGGACCCCGATCCGCTTCGCTCGGGATCTGCTGAAGACCCTGCGGGACAGCGGCTCCAAGCCAGCGCCGTTGCAGGAGCCAGAGCTGGATCGCGAGTCGGCGCTGGTAGAAGACAAGTAGCCCGCCCTCGCGCTCAGTCCCTGGCGCCGACCGTTTCTCTGCGGCTGAAGAGGCCAGCGGACAGGATCAGGACCGCCGCCGCCAGCAGCTCGACCACCGCGGCCCCCTGGAAGGTGGCCGTCGTCCCGAGCTGCTCACGGAGCGTGCCGCCGACGGCGACGCCGACGGCCATGCCTCCCGACAGGGAGATGAACAGCAGGGTCTGTCCGCTGGTCCGCACCTCTTCATGGACGAACCGGGAGATGAGGTGGAGGGCGGCGCTGTACCAGAGGGCGAAGCTGAACGCGTGGGTGGGTTGCAGGAGGGCGAACCCGGCGACGGAGCCGATCTGCGGCATGACCCACCAGCGGACGCCCGTGGCCAGCAAGGCGACGATTGCGAGGTGCAGCGGGTTCCAACGGGCGAGCAGCAAAGGCGCCGTCCAGAACACCACCGACTCGCACAGGATCCCGACCATCAGGATGCCGGAGATCCCGAAGGGGGAGACACCGAACTCTTCAAAGGTCCGGGCGGAGAAATACTCGTAGTTGCTGAACGCGACGCCGTGAAGCGCGGACGTGAACAGCAGCAGCATGAGGGGCGCGCAGCGGAAGGCCGCCTTCAGGTCGAGTTGCGGCCGCTGGTGCTCCGCCGGTGCTTGCGTGTCCGCCATGGTCCAGGTGGAGAGGTGGTAGATGAGGAGCCACCCGGACATGGACACGGGGATGATCCACTCCGCTCCCGCTTCGTACTGCCTGCTGGCGCCGATCACCAGGGTCGCGACGCCCCAGGACAGGGACCCCCACACGCGGATACGGCCGTAGCGTCGGCGCTCCTTGCCCAGGCCGTCGATGGTGGTGGCGTCGAGCATGGGGATCTGAGGCCCGATGCACAGGCCTTGCAGGATGACCACCCCGTATCCCATCCAGGGTTCGGTGACCCACAGCCAGCAGAGGGTCGCGGCGGTGGCTCCCAGGGAGAGGAAGCGCTGCAGCTGACGCCGGTTTCGTCGCGCGTCCGCGACCCGCGCCGCCAGCAGGCTGCCGGTGATGGCGGACGCGGTCAACGTGGCCATGAGCGTCCCGGCGACGCCGTGACCGAACCCGCGATCTGCCAGATAGGTGGTCAGCCACGGGCCCGCGGAGCCGAGGTAGGCGAAGAAGCCCACGTAGGCCAGGACCACCGGTCGGGTATCGAATCCAGGTCGGTTCACCGGAGGAGGGGGGCGAGGGTGCGCGCGACGACGCCGTTGCCGCGCCGGTTCATGTGGCTCATGAGATAGAGGGCTGCGGGGCTTTCGCCAGGCTTGAGTTCCTTGAAGAGGGCGGACCCCGCATCCACAAAGGGCACCTCCAGCCGCTCCAGCTGCGCGTGCAGGTACCGCAGTCGCGGGTTCTTGCCCTCCGCGTACCCGGGGATCTCGTCGTCTGCGGGGAGCAAGAGCACCAAGGGTCGCGCGCCAGACTCCGTCACCTCGCGACAGAACATGCGGGCGAGCAGAGCCGTCACCATCACCGCCTCGTTCTCGTCCCGCATGAGGGCCTGCCGGTCCTCGTGACGGTCGCGGTGGATCTTCCTGGAGGCCACCCATCGCAGCAGGCGAGATCCGTACCAGGCACGATCCGTGTAGAGGTCAGGCCACCGCAGGCGATCCCAGTCCCGTAGCCCGGGGTGGTCGTCGTAGTTCGCCAGCACGTCGATGACCTTCTCCGGGGGCCAGGGTTCCACCGGGTGATTGACCAGCCTCAAGCCGGACTCCTGGTCCGCATCCAGGATGAAACGGGGCTTGGGCCAGGGGAGGTTGGTCCACGGGTGCTGGATGGCCCGCATGACGGTGACGTTCCTGAGCATGTCGTCCGTGTGGATACCGAGGACGATCCACTGAGGACGCAGCTTCTCCCGAAGCCTCCGGCCGCGGAGGATCGCCTGGTCCGTGCCGTAGCCGCCGACGCCGCCGTTGAGGATCTCGTAGCTGTCGCCCATGGTGCGTTGCAGCTGCGCCGCCCAGGTGGCGTTCCAGGGCACCTCATCTCCGTGGGTGTAGGAATCTCCCAGCAGCAGCACCCGGCTCACGGAGTCGGACGGGGGACGGACCGGAGACGGCGCCGAGCGCAGGCCCATGGCGTTGGCGGCGCCCATGCCGTCACGGCTGCGGCCGTTGGGTCGGATGGTCCACCCCAGCTCCCGGTCCGGGATCTTGTAGGTGAATTGATCCAGCTTCGTGTTCAGGATCTGGCGGTGCTCGTCCGAGACCCGTGCAAAGGGCACCAGCTTGAGGTCGCCGACCTGCAGGTGACCGTGGGCCTCCTTGCTCAGGACTCGCACCCCTACCTCCATCAGCAGCAAGACCACGAGGCCGCAGTAGAGGAAGAACCACAGTGGGCTCCGCTTCCCGGGAGGCCGCGGCTTGCTGCGCCCGAGGACGCCGATGCCGAAGGAGACGACGGTGCCGATGATGATCCACCAGGGCCACGCCACCACCACCTTCGCCCCGTCGGTGTACAGCGGCTGGAACAGGAGGACGAGCCCGAGGCAGCCGCTGGCGAGCATGCCCGCCATGACGCTCCCCTGGCTGCCCCGCTCGGTCATCATGCCCACCAGGAACGCCCCCAGGAGGCCGCCGTAGAGGATGGTCATGCTCCCGAGGGCCACGTCCAGCAACCCGAATCCGCTGGCCTTCATGGCCTGCGCCCAGGCCACGCACCCAAGGGCGGCGCCGATGAGGAGCAGTCCGAGCACGACGGTCGCCCTTCGGGTCATCCGCAGTCGCTCCTCGGGAGACACCTGAGCGTTGCGTCGGATGTTCACGACCCAGGTGGTGGCCAGGGAGTTGAGGGCGGAGTCCATGCTGGACATGGCGGCGGCGAAGAGCCCGGCGAAGATCAACCCTCGGATACCGGCGGGGATCTCGTGGAGCACGAACACAGGGAAGATCCGACCCGAGTCGCTGATGTCGTAAGCGGTCCATGGGTCGGGAGAGTCGGGGCGATAGAAGACCCAGAGGGATGTGCCCAGGAACAAGAACAGGGCGGACAGCGGGAAGTTGGTGATGGCCGAGCCGATCAGCGCCATGGCCCCCTTGTTGCCCGTGCGGGTGGTCAGCAGGCGCTGGACCATATCCTGATCGGTGCCGTGGCTCGCCAGGGTCAGGAAGAAGCCCCCGAACAAGGCCACCAGGAACGCGCTGGCTCCGGTGATGTAGTTCCCGAGCAACGCATCCCAGATCTCGGCCGCCGTGGGTCCTCCAAGGTCGGGGAAGTGGAACACCTGAGTCTTGTCCGCGGATTCCGCCGTGGTCCAGACCTCACCGAGACCGCCGGTCTCTCCCAGCACCACGACGAGCGCCGTCACGGCGGCGAAGATGAACACCGCTCCCTGCAGGGTGTCGGTCCAGATGACCGCCTTGATGCCGCCGCTCAGGGTGTAGATCCCGGCCACCAGCCCCGCCATGAGGATCGAAGGCACCATGGGTTGGCCCGTGACCGTGGCGAAGGCCAGGGCGCCGATGAAGAGGCGTGATCCGGAGGCGAACAGGCGACCGACCAGGAAGAACCAGGACGCCAGCAGCTCCACGCCGCGCCCGAACCGCTGCTGGAGGAACCCGTAGACCGTCACCAGGCCCATGGCGTGGTAGCGACGGATGAACCACACCCCCAGGACGACCTTGCCCGCCAGGGCGCCGAACGCGAACTGCAGGTACGCCCAGTCTCCTCCGTAGGCGGCGGCCGGCACCGCGATGTAGGTGGCCGCGGACAGCTCCGTGGCGACCATGGACAGGAACGCGGCCCACGCGGGTATGCGGCGACCGCCGAGGAAGAGCTCGTCCGTGGTCTGGTGGCCGCGTCCGGTTCTCCATCCGATCCAGAGCACCAACGCGGCGTATGCCGCCATCACAACCCAGTCTAGAAGCTGCACAGCGGCAGCCTATCGGGGCTCGCTCCACAGGGCTACAATCCCGCGCCCATGTCAGCCGTCTGTGTCTTCTGTGGATCCCAGAAAGGGGCGCGCCCCGCCTTCGAGGCGGCCGCCGTGGAGCTGGGCCGGGTCCTCGTCGAGCGTGGCCACGACCTGGTCTACGGGGGTGGGTCCATCGGTCTCATGGGGGTCTGTGCGGACGCCGTGCTCGACGCCGGCGGACAGGTCCTCGGGGTGATCCCAGGGTTCCTTCACACGGTGGAGATCGCGCACCCGGGGCTGCAGCGGATGGAAGTGACCACCGGGATGATGCCGAGAAAAGAGCTGATGATCGCGGAGTCCAAGGCCTTCATCGCGCTCCCCGGAGGATACGGGACCTTTGACGAGATGCTCGAGGTCCTCACCTGGAAGCAGCTGGGCGAGCTGCGCGCCCCTATCGGCGTGCTGGACGTGGAGGGCTTCTTCCAACCCTGGCTGTCCCTCGCCGATCACCTGGTGGCGGAGGGCTTTGTCAGCGCGGAGGCCCGTCAACTGCTGACCGTGGAGACGACCCCCGCAGGGCTCCTGGACTCCATGGGGCTCTGAACAGTCCGGGCTCGGTCTACCGCTCTCTCAGCTGTCTGCTGGTTGCTGAGCGCGCAGGCCGAGCATGAGCGGCAGGGAGGGCATGTGACCGGGGAGGGTGTAGCGGTTGCCCGGGGTCCTCTGCATGCCCTCGAACAGCTCGCAGCCGTTGGCGTAGGGGTACTCTCGCACCACGTTCAAGCTCATGCCTGCGTCGATGAGAGCCTGCATGATGGCGGCGGCGGGCCACTGGAAGCTGTAGGCGCGCTCGGGGTTCGTGAAGCCCTCCACTCCGCGCTCGAATCCGGATGGCGCGAGGGCTTCACCCACATAGTCGGTGACCCCTTCCTCCTCGACGATCGGGTCATGGACGAAGTAGGAGTCGCCGGCGAGCCCCGTGGCGTCGAGGCTCCACACCAACGGATGGAACTCCATGTAGACCAGCTGCCCGTTCGGCTTGAGGATGCGGGAGATGCCGTGCGCCCACCTGTTGATATCCGATATCCACCCCGCGCACCCGTAGCTGGCGAACGCCACATCAAAACGCTCGCTCGTGGACTCAAGCCACTCGAGCAGGTCCGAGCGCACGAACGCGCACGCGATGCCCGTGGAGTCGGCGAGCCCCTGCGCCACATCGATGGCGCGATCCGAGATGTCCACTCCCGTGACGTGCGCCCCCATCTGCGAGAGGGAGAGGGAGTCCTGACCGCAGTTGCACTGCAGATGTGCCAGGTCTCTCCCTGAGACGTCTCCGAGAAGCTCCAGCTCTTCGGGGAACAGGGTGCTGCCTCCGGCGCTCAGGAACTTCGCCTGGTCGCGCTTGTGGCTGTTGTGAGCCGCCGTGACAGCGTTCCATGATCTCCTGTTCTGCTCGTGCATGGCGCGCCAGTCGTTCACGGTGCGGTCTCCTGATCTTGTGCGTAAGGGACGACCTGCAGGCGTCGTGGCCAGATGAGGCTCTGGATGAGCATGCTGCCGTACGCATCCCACGCGGCCTCCTCGCTCAGCCTGTCGGCGGATCGGGGCAGCTCGACGGTGATGATGGGCCGGTTCATGTCCACGCCGATCCATGAGCCGAAGGAGCCGGGGCGGCTGCCGATGCGCCTGGCTTCGAGGCCCGAGAGCTCCGACATGGCCCGGGCCAGCCCCTCCCCGGGGCCGTCCCAGTCAATGCAGGCGATGGGTTGGTGGATGCTGACCACGCGAGCGGGGTTGTGACGATAGACGAGGTCCCGGAGGGCTCTGGCTTCGGGCTCGGAGAGGGCGCGGGGGCCGTGGCGGCGGGATGCCTGGAAGTTGTCGGCGGGGAAGTTGCGGTTGAGGTCCACGCCGTTGACGTTGTGCCTCCGCCCTTTGGCCAGGCCGTCCGGGTTGGCGACAGGGACCAGGACGAGGGACCGCCCTTCGAGCAGGTCGGGGTGATCGTCCAGGTGGGCCTTGAGGGAAGCGAGGAGCGGCGTCCCGGCGGCCTCGTTGCCATGAATGGTGGCGATGATCATGCAGACGTCGGGCCCGTCGCCGTAGACCTCCCAACGGATCTGCCGACCTTCAACGCTGTGTCCGACCACACCCGAGCGAACCTGAAGGCCGCGGGGTTCGGCGGATGGACCCTGGTTCACGGCCGGAGGGTGCCCGCAGGACCCGGCCACGAAGGCGAGGGCGAGGATGACGACATGGTGCCTTGGCATCAGAGGGCGTAGTTTAGCCGCCCATGGGCAGCGCTGGCTCCACTCTCCCGCACCACGTGGCGCTCGGCTTCACGCAGCTCTTCTTCGGCCTGTTCCCGCTCTACGGGAAGATGGCGTTCGAGGGGTTCGAGCCGTCCGCCGTGGCGGTCTGGCGTATCGGAACCGGAGCCCTGGTGCTGGGGATGATCGCCATCGTGCTCCACCGAGGGGCCGCGATCCCGCCGCTTCGTAGCCTGGTGCGGATCCAGCTGGCCGCCCTCATGGGGATCGCGCTGAACCAGTTCTGCTTCCTCGAAGGGCTGAAGCGGGCCCCCATCACCAACGCCGGACTCATGGTCGGGCTCATCCCGGCGCTCACCTACGGAGTGGCTTTGATCGCGGGGCAGGAGCGGCCCGACAGGCGGCGGATCGCGGGCATCGTCGTGGGGCTGGTGGCCATCGTCCAGCTCCTCTTCCACGAGGGCGCCGTTCACCTGCTGGGAGACCTGCTGCTGCTGAGCAACATGCTGGTGTACTCGGTCTACCTGGTCCTCTCCAAGCCTCTGCTCAAAGAACATCCCCCCATGGCGGTCACCGCGTGGATGTTCTTCTTCGCGCTGTGGTCGCTGCCGATCATGTCCTGGGACGCGGACCTCGCCCCTGCGGCCGCGAGCGCCGCGTCGTGGTGGGCCCTCGGCTTTGTCGTTCTCTTTCCCACCATCCTGGGTTACCTGCTGAATCTCTTCGCGCTCACCCGGCTCAGCGCGTCCACGGCCGCGGTGTACACGTTCTCGCAGCCGGCGTTGGTGGTCTTCACGGGGGTCCTGATCCACGGAGAACCGGTGACCGTGGCCAACTCCATCGCCGCGGCGGGAGTGTTCCTCGGCATGTGGCTGGTGCTGCGGCCGGGCAGGCGGTGAGGACAGGGGGAATCGCCTACTCGAGGCGCTCCTGGCACGGCAGGCAGGAGATCGTCTCCGGCAGCGCCTTGAGACGGCTGAACGCGATGGGCCGGTCGCAGTTGGCGCAGAGGCCGTAGCTCCCGTCCTCCATGGCCTCCACGGCCTCGTCCACCAGACTGAGGCGACGTTGGTGTGCGGCGTGGTTCGCCATGGCCATCTCTCGCTGTTGCATGGCGTCCATTCGAGACAGTCGGCCGATGGGTTGCTCCAGCTCGATGGGCCTGGCGCCGTCGTCGGCCATGGTGAGGAGCGCCTCCAACTCCTGGTGCAGCGTCGCCAGGTCCGCCCGCAGCTCTGCTACCTGCTCAGCGCTCAGTCCGTTCATGGCTGTAGGATACCGGGCCATGCGAACCTGCATCATCTTCCTGACCATGGTCGGGTGCCTCGCGGCTCAGGGCCAGTACAAGAAGATCCACCGTGACGCGTTGCGTCAGATCGTCGACGGCAAGCCCGCGGTGGCCCTCAAGACCCTCCGCGGCCGTATCGCGGCCAACGATGATGACCCTGAAGACTGGTTCATGGTCGCCATCGCCGAGGCGGCGCAGCAGAATCCGGCCGCGGCCGCGGCGGCGGTGGAACGGGTGCGTCGTCTCGGGTTCCCCGAGGGGCGACTGGCCGTGGCCTTCCAGCATTGGCTGCGTCCGCTTCGAGATCGCTACCCCGAGCTCTGCGAGACGCCCCGCATCGCCATGGGCCCCATGGTGGGTGCCGTGGGTCCTCACGATGCGCGGGTGTGGGTCCGGACCACCAGCCCCGCCACGGTGGTGCTCTCGGTCGCGGGGCGCCGGGTCGAGGCGCGCACCGAGCCAGCCTCCGATTGCACCGCGGTGTTGCACATGACGGGCCTGGAGTCGGACACGGCCTACGAAGGGACCGTGGATCTGCGGCCTGACAGCGGAGAAGAGCCGACCGCTGCTGTGCTGGCGTTCCGAACGGCTCCGACCCTCGGTTCGAAGGGGGCGTTCACCCTCGCCTTCGGCGGCGGCGCCGGGTTCACGCCACGGCATGAGCACATGTGGTCGACCATCGCCAAGACCTCCCCGGACCTGCTGCTGCTCCTGGGGGACAATGTCTACATCGATCACCCCAAGCACCCCGACGTTCAGCGGTACTGCTATCACCGTCGTCAGGCCAGCCCGCCTTACCGCGCCCTCACCGCCCGCGTACCGACGTTCTCCATCTGGGATGATCACGACTTCGGCACCAACGACTGCAAGGGCGGCCCCGCGGTGGACACCCCACCGTGGAAGCGGGACGTCTGGGATGTGTTCGTCGAGAATTGGGCCAACCCGGGGTACGGCGGCGGCGTGGAGCGGCCGGGTTGCTGGTACAGCTTCTCCTGGGGCGCCGTGGACTTCTTCATGCTCGACGGACGGGCGTACCGTGAGAGGCCCAAGGGCGACGGCTCCAGCTCCATGCTCGGACCCCATCAGCTGCGCTGGCTGAAGCAGGGACTCAAGGACTCGAAGGCGGTGTTCAAGGTGATCTGTTCCCCGGTGCCCTGGGCGACGGGGACGAAGGGCAAGAGCAAGGACACGTGGGACGGGCATCCCCAGGAACGGGCAGGGATCTACCGCTTCCTCTCAGAGCACAGGATCACCGGCGTGGTGCAACTCTCCGCTGACCGTCACCGGTCTGACGCCTGGCTGAACCAACGCCCGGGTGGATACCCCATCTACGAGTTCAACTCCTCCCGGCTGACCAACGTCCACAAGCACGCGGTGATGAAGAGGGCGCTCTTCTCCTACAACGCCACGCCTTCTTTCGGATTCGTGCGGTTCGAGCCCGGCGGAGAAGACCCCGGCGTCAGCTACGAGGTCATCAACATCGCCGGAGATCGTGTCCACCGTCTCCGTGTGCCGCTGAGCGCGCTGAACTACTGACCCCGCGACCGCTCTTCCAGCGCCCGGACGAACAGGGGGACCTGTTGGAACAGGTCGCCGACGATGGGATACACCACCGGCTTCGGTCTGCTACCGTTCAGGGTCATGAGCGGCGCGTCCGCGTCCTTGTTGAAGGCGAAGATGACCGCCCGGTCGCCGATGTACTCCAGATGTTGCGGAGCGCCGGAGACGCCGACACAGAGCATCACGCGGGGGTCGACGGACACCCCGGTCTGCCCGATCTGATGAGAATCCGGGAGGATGCCGAGGTCCTGGGTCACCTTGCGGGTGGCCCCGATGGTGACGCCCTTCACGCCGAGATCGATAAGGGCTTGCTGGAGCGGTTCGATGACCTCCTCGATGCCGTCCCGGCTGCCGACGCCGTAGCCCACATCGATGATGAACTCTGCGTCCTCGAGGGAGACACCGAGCTGCTGCTCGGCGTCCACCACCGCCTTGCCGAGGACGTCCTCCTGGTTGGGGAGCGGTAGCTCATCCAGCAGGATGACCGCGCCGTCCCCTGGTGCGGGGTCGGCTTCGGCCTCAGAGGTCTCCACCGTCGAGGCCACCACCACGTGCGGTGACGCTCCGTCGCTGTCGGCGTGGTACCGGATCTTCCGGTCGTAGCGGAGCCCGGAGAGGGTGCAGCGCTTGCCTGATGCCCCGACGCGATCCACCCCGTCCACCAGCGCGATGTCCTCGCCGGCCAGGGCGCGCCCCTCGCCGGAGAGCAAGGCCGCGGACCTCAGCCGGGTGGCGAAGAACGCCGGGGTGGGGTGTTCGCGCAGCAGCCCTTCCATGATCTGCGCCCTCGTGATGACGGAACGGGTCATGAGCCCTTCCCAGGCGACCACACCGACCCGGCTGCCCGGCGCGACGGCGAGGGTCTCACCGGCGGCCCTCCTCACGACATCCGGATCCTGGGACGGGACGATGAGCAACGCGCCGAGAGGACCCCCCGCCGCGGCGGCGGACGCCGCGTTCGCGGGGCCGGCGATGTTGGTGGCCACGCCGCCTTCCTGGTCCGCCTCCGCCACGGCCACGGCGCCCAGCCCGTGGAAGAACATGCCCGGCGGCATCCGGGTGATCTCCCCCTCGTAGAAGCCTCGGGTCTCCGGTGCCCCGTCCAGTCCCGTGGCTTCCGCGAAGTGCGCCGCGGCGTCGGTCACGTCCATGGGGCCGACTTCCGCCGGGACCTCCGACGACGCCGATGAGATGGTGGCCTCGAGCCTGATGGACGGAGCGTCCTCGGGGATGAAGTCCACGACGGTCACGTCCACGGCCTGGGCGGCGCCCCACCCCTCCATGCTCCAGGTGAACTCCGCCGCCGTCCTGGGGTCCTCGATGGTCAGGAGACAGGGCCCGGCGAGTTGAATGTCCTCACCCCGGGATGGTCTCACCTGGAACTCCAGTTGATCGGTCGTCGCCGTGAGGCCGAAGCAGCGGCTGCCTTCGAAGGGCACCAGCTCCAGCCTTCGGGCCAGGGGGAGCAGCAGGGACCCGCGATCCGCGGCTCCCAGGACGACATCGAAAGCGGCGTCACCGAGCTCCTCGTTGGCTCTCACCAACTCTGCGATGGCGCCGGCCACGTCGGTCGCGAACAGGTTGCGGGTGCCCGTGTTCAACAGGAAGGCCCGGTCAGCTCCCAGGGCCAGGGTCTCCCGGAGCACGTCCATGGTGGCGATCCGTCCGACGCCGACGACGGTGACGTCGACAGCCGCGTCCGCGGTGGCCCGGAGGCGTCGGAGTTGGCTCAGTATCCCGCGGTCCAGGTCGCTCAACTCCGCCGCGTGCTCTCGCAACGTCCCGCCATGGAGCCTTGGCGTCGGCGCCACCACCGGCCTCGGGTCGATGATCAGCGCCACGCGGACTGGCCTGGTGATGCTGGAGGTCGGCATGGTCTCGACCGGCGAAGGTGGATCGGCGTGGCGCAGGAGGGCTCGGTCAGCGAGGGTGCGAGCGTGGACGTCGGTGCCTTCACGCAGGCGCTCCATGGAGACCTGGTGCCGTGCGTAGCCGCTGACGCGGCGCCGCTCCAGGTCCTCTCCGCTGAGCTGGGCGGCGCGTCGAATGAACCCGAGCAGCTCCGCCGCCGCCGGGTCGTTCTCGTCCAGCAGCCGTTCGGCGACCTGCAGCCTCTGGACGGTGGCGGTGTAGCCACCGAGCGCCATGAGCCCCTCCACAAGCGGGAAGACCACCGGCTGAAGCCCCGCCTGCTGCCAGGCGCGGGGGCCGAGCCCTCGCTGAACGGCGCCCACATGCTTGAAGAGGTCGCCTCGCGCTGCGGAGAACGGACCCCACAGCTCCGTCTCCGGAGCGCCTTGCCCCTGATCTTCCCTCAGGCCGTCCACCAGGTCTCTCAGCATGAGGAAGCGCTGGATCTCGCTGGTCCCCTCGTAGATGGTGAGGACCCGCGCGTCCCGGCGCCGCTTCTCCAACTCGTGGTCGTCGAGGACGAATCGTGGACTGAGGACGCGCTCGGCGCGGGTGAGGACCCGGTGATAGGCCTCCGTGTTGGAGGCCTTGGCCAGGGCCGACTCCATCCGCACGGAGACCGTGCCGCCGTGGTCGAAGCGCCCCGCCAGTTGCCACCCGAGGGACTCCGCGTTCACCGCGTCCAGGGCGATCTTCCCGAGTTCGAGGAGCTGCTCCGGTGTGGGCTCCGCGTCGTCATCGGAGAAGTGCGCGCGCAGGTCCTCCACCACCTCCTGGATCAGCCCGGTGCAGCTCACCGCCAGTCCGGCCCTGCCCACGTTCAGCGTCTCGAGGGCGTTCTCCTGGCCGCGGCCTTCGATGCCGATGACCTGATCCCGTGGGATGCGCACGTCGCTCAGGGCCAGCTCGTTGGTGGCCGAGCCACGCTGCCCCATCTTCTCTTCGTCCTTGCCGATGACGAGACCCTCGGCGTGGGCGTCGAGCATGAACCCTGTGGGTCCGCGTCCGGTCCTGGCGTACAGGATCATGACGCCGGCGGTGGAACCGTTGGTGATCCACATCTTGGCGCCGTTGACCCGGTAGTAGGGGTAGACCGTGGCTCCGTCCTGCTCCGTCACCCTGCCGATGTCGTGCACGTCGATCCGCTCGCCGTCCAGGACCACGTATCGGTGCTTGCTCTCCGCCGAGCTGCGGACGTCGCCTTGGTGATCGAAGTCGCGGACGTCGAGCGGCGTGCGCTGGCCGTCCGCGCCGACGAAGGTGATCCCGTCGTCGGCGAACTCGAGGCTGTCGTAGGTGAAGAGGTTCCGGACCGTGTCCTCCGGAGCGCCTTCAGGTCGGAAGGTCCAGAAGCCCCGGGGATCGGCCTCCACGGGAACATGGCAGAGCTCCGCCTTGGTGCGGACGCGGGCGGTGTCGGAGCCCGCGCTTGGTTCGGTGAGGGCGAAGGCGGAGATGCTGCCCGAGGCGATGAGCCGCAGGAAGAACGCGTGGGCCGCCTCCCGGCCGGGGAGCGAGTCCAGCTCCTCCTGCACCTTGGCCTCCCAACCCCGGAGGTCGCGGGGGAGGAGGCCGCGCACCGCCTTGTTGCCGAGGAGGGACCGCAACGCCTTGCGTGCCTGACCGTCGCCGGCGGCGGCCGCCTCCACCTCGTCCCGTCTCTCCATGAGTGAGGTCAGCGTGCGGCGGGCCTCCGGCAGGTCCTGCTCCAGGCCGAGGAGGAGCGGTGTCGTGCCGATGGACGTGGACCCCATGACGATGATGGCCTGGGTCGGGTCCCCGTGGCGCATCATGGCGGTGGTGGCGAGGTAGTAGGCGACCTTCTTGGCGCCCTCGCCCCCGTGGGCCGTGGGGATGATGAGCCGGAAGTAGCCCTCGTCCAGGAGGGTGCGGATGTCGGTCAAGGGGACGTGATGGAGCCTCTCCACGTAGCGCGTGTAGGGCTCTTCCCCCGGACGGCGGTCGCGGTAGCGCGACTTCCAGGTGTCGTCGATCTGCTGCTTCAACGCGGCGAGCTCCGGGTCCGCGTGGATCAGCTCGGGCGTGAGGACGAGGTCGTTCTGCGACGGCTTCATCAGCAGGTCGCCGGACGTGAACGACCCGTCGCTGCTCAGGTAGTCACCGTAGGTGGCCCCGTCTCCGTTGGGCGGCGTGCTGACGGTGTGGTTGTCGAGGAGCTGTCGGCCAAGCTCGCAGAGCGCCGGGACGTCACCCAGGCGTAGGGTCAGTCGCCGCGCGCGTGCGGCGGTCCGTTCGCAGAGCCCTTCGAGAGCGGCGCTGGAGATGCCGCCTCGGGCGCCGTCTTCCAGCCGGGCTTCGACGCGGGACGCCAGCGCCCGTACGGCGGCGACGTCGAGGGTGAGGCGCCCCACTTCCCGCCTCAAGGCGGCGCGATCGGCCTCCTCAAGCTCACCCACCGCGGCGGTGAACGCTCGCACGGCGTCGTCCACGTCCCGAATCGGCGTCGCCACCAGACGGGAGGCTTCGTCCGGGGCTGCCAGGGGGCGTGGCTCCATGTCCAGGTCAGGCAGGTCCGGCCCCTCCGGCCCCATGCCGAGGGCCGTGTCTCCCACCTCGCCCCAGATCTGGGCCAGGTGGATCGGCAGGCGGGTGAGCGTGGCGGCGTCGCGGAAGAAGCGACACACCGGGTCCTCTTCCGAGTAGGCGGTCCCCCCCAGGACCTGTCCGGCCAGGTAGGCGGTGGATCGGGGCGAGGGTCCCAGCAGGTTGATGGCGAGGGCAGCGGCGGGACGGCCCATGCCCGCGCGGTCACGAAGCGCTTCCAGGACCTCCTGGTTCTCGGTCATGACGCCGAGCATCTCCTGCACGGCGCCGAACTTGGCGATGGAGTCTCGGCCGCGGTGGTCCTTGAACATGCCGGGGAACTGGACGCGGGAGGCGGCGTGATCGAGGGCTCGTTCCAGGAGGTAGGCGCTCATGCCCCGCGCGACGGCGACCAGGTCCCAACAGGCGCGCTCACGGAGCCAGTCACCGGCTGGTTCTCCGGAGAAGAACGCGCGCGGCACGACCGCGTCCAGGGTTACGGTCCCGGGGCCCGCTCCGCGCAGTCCGAGGCCCCCGACGATGCGTGTGGTCACGCCGTCGTCGCCCGGAACGAGCAGGCAGAAGCCATCCCCCGTGGGCAGGGCGAGCACGCCCAGCCCCCCGAGGAGGCAGGCCTCGCTCTGTCCGGACACGGCGTCGTCGTTGAGCCAGAACTCCCCGCGGAGGATGCCTCCGATGACCCGTCCGGTGCGCAGATCGTCGCGCACCTCCGACAGGGCGGGGACGGGACGGGCGGGGGTCTCCGCTCGATGGACCAGGTCACAGACCGCAAGATGACCGGCCGTGAGCACAGCCAGGGAGGGTGACAAACGGGCCATCTCCTCCAACGCGGCGTCTCGGGCGACGGATCCGGGGGCGACGGGTTCACCGGAATCGGGGTCGCAGAGCGCCGCGACCACATCCAGCAAGGCTCGGCGAGCGTCGTCCGTCGGTTGCATGCTGGCCTCACAGGCGGCCACGGTGTCGCGATCCAACCGTTGCTCCAGGAGGGCGCGGAGCGCCGCGCGACGAGCGCCCATGCCGAAGCTGGCGCGCCGCGGCGGCCGAGACAGGCCTACACCCGTGAGCGCACGAACCTCCACCATGTGGTGGCTCTCCAGCACGCCCAGATCCGCTTCGAAGTGGAAGAAGCGCTCCGTGTCCAGGTGGTCGGTGGCGAGTCGCACCCAGCCCGCCAGCGCGTCGCGACGGGACTTCAGGTCCGCGGCGTCGTGTCGGCCCAGCGCTTCGCCGAGGTCCTCCACTCCTCGGATGACCTCTCTGCCGAGAGCATCGAGGAGCTTGCGGTCCGACCCGAGGAGGACCGACGGCATGTGTCGCATCAGGGAGCGGAAGCTCCGAAGGTGACGGCTGATCCGCGTGCCGGCTGCGGATGCGTCCGCACGATCGGCGGCGTCGAGGGCGACCGGATCCGGATCCACGATGGGCGGGATGGGCTGAGCCGTTCCTGCCCGCGCGGCGCGGGCCAGGTTCGCTGCCTCCCGGGACTCCCTGAGCCAGGCGTCGGCGCTGGTGTAGGACTCGAAGACCAAGCGTTGACCCCGCGTGCGTCCCCAGTCCACCCGTCGATCATCGGCCCGCCAGCAGGTCTCGCAGCGGATGCAGTTCTCGTGGAGCACCGCTACGGACCCGTCCCCCGCGGGGCTGTCCTCTTGCTTGTACACCCACGCGGGGCACACGTTGAAGAGGGAGGAGCTGGCGTCGTCCGGCAGTCCATGCTCGTCGTAGGCGGCGTGGAAACGGATGTGAGTGTGTTCGTCGCTGCGGTAGGTGAGCCACGCCAGCTTGGAGTCGTGATCCACTTCCGGGGAGACCTGATCGAGGGCCGTCCGCCGGTCCGTCTCCCGTCGCCTGGCCACGAGGTTGAGGAGCGTCAGGACCAGGAGGAGCAGCGGTGCCAGCACCAGATCAACCAGGGAGATCCGGTTGAGCAGGGCTCGACGGCTGGCCCGGAGCTTCTCGGGGAGGGCGGCACCGTCGTTGCGATACAGGTGGTGGAGAGCTTCCGCCAGACCCGGGGCCATGATCCAGCGGACGTACCGGATCAGCCAGGGTGCGCTCTCGCGGGTCACGCCCGCGCCGTGGAGCAGGTGGGGGACGAGGGTTGCGTCCGTGGAGGTCCTGCGAGGGAACCAGCCGATGACGCAGTTGATGACCCACCACGGGACCGCGAGGAGGATGTCCTTGCCGAGTCCCCGGGTCAAACCGAGGGCGGCGCCGGCTCGATTGAGCTCGGCCATGAGCGCCTTGCGATGACCGGACGTCGCGTCGAGGGCGGCGCGCGCGACGGCCAGGTGCCCGGAGCGTTCGGGGTTCGTGGCGGCGTCCGCCATGGCCGTGGCGACGTCCACCTGGGTGTCGAAGAAGTGTCGGGTTTCGGAGACGAAGGCGGGCCAGTCCTTCAGGCTGTGCACGTCGGTGAGGTACGAGCTGGACTGCACGGTCTCGACGTAGCGTGCCTCCAGGGCCTCGCGGGTGAACGCGCCGCCGTCATCGAGAATGTCGGCCACCGCTTCCGAGAACGCCCACCCCATGAAGGTGGCGGGGCCGGTGTAGTTGGGGCAGGGGAAGTCCAGGCCGATGCCCGTGGCTGCTCCTCCTACGGCGCACCCGTCCAGGGCCAGCCGGGGCATCTCCTTGAAGCCGCCGCCTCGGATCAGCTTGGCTCCGAAAGAGACCGGGCGGGCTCCGTCCAGCAGCCCCTCGAGCGCGGGCATCCCCTTGAGCCACTCCATCAACTGGTTGTGGCGTACGCCCACCTGCTTGAGGTTGTGCAGGGGTGCGACGAGACCGATGCTCAGGCTGTCGCGGTTGGTGTAGAGGAACGCGCCAGCGTTGAGAGGCGCGGTGGCGCCCTTCACGGTGCCATTTCGCAGGAGGATCTCGAAGCAGGCCCCCTCTCCTTCTTGAACCCCGAAGCGCCTCTCGATCTCTCCTTCCGGTAGCTGCAGCACCTCCTTGATGCCTTGGAGAAACTCGGGACGTACGATCCCGGACTCCCCAGGGTTCTTGGTCTCGAGCCCCTCCCGCGTCACCAGATTGGAGGCGTCTCCCTCCGCGAGGAACACCACATCTGCGTAGATGGGGCCCCGGTCCGTGAGCACCCCGCGGACCCGGTCGCCATCCCTGAGGAGCGCCAACGCGGTGGTGCCGGTGAGGATCTCGGCTCCGTGAATCCGCGCCTTCTCGGCCAGGTCGTGGTCGAACACCGGGCGCAGCACGGTGTAGCAGTGGTTGAAGGCGGCGGGGGATCTGACGGACGCGCCGACGGCCAGCTCGCCGTCGGAGGCGAGGAGGCCTCGTTGGACGACGCGGCGCTCTACGGGCGTCTGGGCGAGGCCGTCCTCTCCGAGAATCTCCGGCCGCACGAGGTTCTCACAGAAGTAGACGGCGCCGGACCAATTCTCGGCGCCGGCGTAGAGGCCGCCCTCGAGCACCACCACAGGGATGTCTCGCTTGGCGAGGCCGATGGCCGCGGTGATCCCCGCAGCTCCGCCTCCAACGATCAGGACCTTGGTGTTCGACCGCGGCATGGGGGGTCATCCTAACGGCGCAGACGGGGGCCTTCATCCCGGCGTAGAGGTGCTTGTGACGCTGCTCAGGTGGCCTCCCGTTGGGGCGCTCCATGTGCTATTGCTGTCCCGTGACCCGAGCGGAGCGGCAGATGCGAGAAACCACGGTCCAACCAGGAGAACTGCGTGACTTCTGATCCGGCGACCCGTCGCCTCTGGATCGGGATCCCGGGTCCCGATCTGGACGACTCCACGTGCGATCTGCTGCGGGCCGTGCGGCCCGGCGGGGTCGTGCTCTTTCGGCGCAACGTCCAGTCTCTCGCAGGCGTGCGAGCGTTGATCGCCGGACTCCACGAGCTCCTCGGGGAGGACCTGGTGATCTCGGTGGATCACGAGGGGGGGCTCGTCACCCGCTTTCATCGTGAGTTGACGGTCTTCCCGGGGAACATGGCGCTCGGAGCGGTGACGTTCCCGGAGCCGTCCATGGGCGAGCACCTGGCGGAGCAGCAGGGCGAGGCCTCCGCGCGGGAGTTGTTCGACCTCGGAATCCGGGTCAACCTGGCGCCGGTCCTGGATCTCGCCACCCGAGACGACAACCCGGGGGTCACGATCCGCAGCTTCGGAGCGTCCCCGGAGCTGGTCACCCGGTTGGGCGCGGCTCTGGTGCGCGGCACCCTGCGGGGTGGCGTGTTGCCGACGTTGAAGCACTTCCCCGGCAAGGGGGACGCCACCGTCGACGCTCACCTGGACCTCCCCGTGATACCTCCCGGGGATCAGGAGCCGCACCTGCTGCCGTTCCGAGCCTGCTTGCTGGCCGGAGCGCCGCTGGTCATGACCTCCCACGTCGTGTTCGGAGGGCTGGACCGGGACCGCCCTGCGACCCTCTCCCGTCCCGTGGTGGAGGGCCTGCTCCGTGACGAACTCGGCTTCGACGGCGTCGTGGTCTCTGATGATCTGGAGATGGGCGCCATGGAGCGCCACTTCGGATTCGACGACGTGGTCCGGGGGGCGTGCGCCGCCGGCCACGACGTGCTGTGCATCGCCCACGACGCGCGGCTTCACCTCCGGGCGGCGGAGCTGCTCAGGGGCGGATTGAGCGAGGGCGCATCCTGGTATGGAGACGCGGATCGCGTGCACGAGCGCCTCGCATCCCTGCCAGTCCATGACAGCGCTGCGCCTCCTGATCCCGAACACGGAGCCACGGTCGCGTCGGCCATCGCAGGCCGTGCGGTCACGATCGCGCGATCGGATGGCGCCGCGTTGCCCCTGGCCGGTCCCTGCGTGCTGGCCCTGCCGACCCTGCGTCGCGAGACCCAGGTGGAAGACCCCCTGCGCGGTGAAGAGGACGGCGAGGTCCTGGCGGAAGCCCTCGGCGAGACCGAGGTGATGAAGCTCTCCACGGAGCCGACGGAGGCCGAGGTCGACGAAGTGCTGGCCGCCGCCGCCGGGCGCGCCCTCGTCGTCGCGACCACCAACGCACGGTTCATCCCGTCCCAGGCCCGATACGCGAGGCGTTGCCTGGAGGAGCACCCGAACGCCGTCGTGGCGGCCATCCGCAGTCCCTTCGACGCCGTGGCTGTGGCCGACGTGGCCGCTACGGTGGTCTTCTCCTACGGGTTCCGTCCGTCGCAGCTGACCGCGCTGGCGTCAGTCCTGCGCGGCGCTACCCGGGCGTACGGTCAGTCGCCGGTCTGAAGTTCGCGCTGAACGGCGTCCGCGAGTCGCTCGTAGTGCTCCATGCAGTTGTACAGCTGGGCGGAGATCCGCAGGAGACGCCGGGGCGCGCTCGGGAAGGGGCCGATGGGGACCTCGATCCGGTGTTCGTCCCACAGGGTTCTCTGGAGGGGGTCCTCGTAGAGGGGGGCGGGTGGATGATGGGGGCCGTCCGGCAGATACAAGGCGGCGATGGACCCGATCATGTCGTCAGGGCAGGGGAGCTCCAGCCCCAGCCGTTCTGAGAGCATCCGCCGCGCCGCCAGGGCCAGGTCGCGGTTGCGATCCATGACGGCGCTCCATCCGCCGTCCACCATCCCCTCCATCACCCGAAGCGCGTCCGGTACGCACAGGTAAGCCGTGGGATCATCGGTCCCCATCCAGTCGAACTCATGGCGGAATCGCGTCCTCGAGTCCGTCGGCATGTTGGCGCCGTGGCTGATGGTCGCCGGCCGGACGTCGTCCCGTGCCCGGCTCGACACCCAGAGGAAGGCGGCTCCCTTGGGTGCGCAGATCCACTTGTGGCAGTTACCCGTGTAGTAGGTGGCGCCCAGCTCGTCGAGGCTCAGCGGGATCATGCCCGGCGCGTGCGCTCCGTCCACCAACACCTGGACACCTCTCGGCTCCAGCTCCCTGACGATGCGCTGGATCGGCAGCACGAGCCCCGTCGCGCTGGTCACGTGATCGATGAGCAGGAGCCTCGTGCGGTCCGTGACCTGGGAGGTGATGGCGGACACCACCTCGTCGGCGCCGCCGGAGGGGAACGGGATGTCGACCACATCGACGCTGGCTCCGGCCGTCCCGGCGACGAACTCCAGCGCGTTGCGGCACGCGTTGTAGGCGTGGTTCGAGACGAGGAGGGAATCATCCGGCCCCAGCTGGAGAGAGCGCAGGACGCTGTTGACGCCCGTCGTCGCGTTGGGGACGAAGGCCAGCCCCTCGGGGTCCGCGGACAGGAACGTGGCCAACCCATGCCGCGCTTCGTCGAGCAGCGGGTAGTACTGGCGGACGAAGAAGTCCACCGGCTGGCGCTCGAGCTGCGCGCGCAGCTCGGACTGTCGGTCGAGCACGAGCCGGGGGCAGGCGCCGAACGAGCCGTGGTTGAGGAAGATGACCTCGGGATCGAGGCCCCAGTGCTGTGCCAGCGGCGGTGATATTCCAGAGTTCACCGGCGTATGATACCGGGCCATGCGCAACCTTCTCCTCAATAGCAGCTCGGCTTTTCATGGTCACGGCTACATGGACCACGTGGAACACGCCGTCCGCGAGACCATGGCCGGGGTGGACACGGTGTTGTTCGTCCCCTGGGCGCTGCACGACCTGGATCGCTACACGACGGTCGTCAGGGAGCGGCTGGAGGCCATGGAGCTGCGGGTCTCGGGTATCCATGAGCACGAGGAACCACTGGAGGCGGTGCGCACGGCGGAGGCCATGTTCATCGGCGGCGGGAACACCTTCCGCTTGTTGACCAGGCTCCATGAGACGGGGGTCGTGGAGGCCATCCGGGGGCGGGTCGCCGAGGGTATGCCCTACATGGGCAGCAGCGCCGGCTCGAACGTCGCCTGCACGACCATCATGACCACCAACGACATGCCCATCGTGCAGCCCCCCACCTTCGACGCCCTGGGCCTGGTCTCCTTTCAGTTGAACCCGCACTACCTGGACCCGGATCCGGACTCCAGGCACAAGGGAGAGACCAGGGAGGACCGCATCCGTGAGTACCACGAGATGAACGAATCCCCCGTGGTCGGGTTGCGAGAGGGGGCGTGGTTGCGGGTCGTCGGGGAGGAGGTCCGCCTGGAAGGTGAGCGTGGCGCGCGGCTGTTCCGCCGCGGCCAGGACCCGGAGGAGTTCCAGCCGGGGGCGAGCATGGACTTCCTCTTGCGGTGACGCGCCCCTGAGGCTGGGCTCATTGCATGCGCTTGCGGATCTCGCGGGCGATCAGCGCCTCGCCCATTTCGGTGAAGATGTCGGTCAGCCGGCTGAGGTAGGCGAGGCGCTCATCCGGATTGGGCTGTTCAACGCGGAAGCGCTGGGTCGCCACCTCGACCGCCAGTTTGATGGCGCCCTCGGAGTCGTCAGCTTCGATCAGCGCTTCGAAGAGGTCTGCCAGGTAGAGGGGACCCAGGGAGCGGGTGACGAGACGGGCCTGCGCGCCTTCTCGATCTGCCAGCCACTCCAGGATTCCCTCCAGGCAACGGCGACTGTCCTGGGTGGCTCCTGACCGGGCGAGGGTGCGGCACTGAACCAGCCTGAGGGTGATGACGCGGGCATGGTCGCGTCCGAGGGACTGCTCGTGAGCCTTGATGTAGGTCCGTCTCCTCGGGATCGCCTCCTCGGCCCGTCCCAGCTTCTCGGCGATGTCCGCGAGCGCCCACTGGACGCTGCCTGCGATGAGCGGGTCGTTGACGGCTGCGGCCTCCGTCTCCGCCGCCTCCAGCTGCGCGATGGCGTCGGCGTCACGGTTCATCTTCATGAGGTAGCTCGCGAGGACGACGCGCGTGGCGGGGGCCTTGGACCGGTCTTCGATCTCCGATCGGGAGAACCCGTCTACCGCGTCCATCAGGAAGGTGACGGAGTCTTCGCGTCGTCCCGCAGCCCACTCCACGTGGCCGCGTTCACTGCAAATCTGGTGGGCCAGGATGTCATCCGGTCCGAGGTATCGTTGTTGGATCTCCGCCGCTTGTTCGAGGTGCTCGCGGGCCGCGTCGAGTTCGCCCGTGACGCGGGCGCAGATAGCCAGATGATACTGACAGGAAGCCTGATCCACCGGGACACCCCGGGACCTGGCGAAGTGCGCCAGAGCTGCTTCGAAGTGCTCCCGGGCGCCCCGAGGATCAGAAGACCTGAGCAGCGTTATCCCAAGTCCGTGGTGGATCTCACCTGCGGATTCTCTGAGGCTCATGAGCAGCGCATCGCTCAAGGGATGGCGGGATGACGACGCCGCTTCCAGCTCTCGTTCATACACCTTCAGGACGCTCTGGTAGGTCCGATGTGCCTGATCGATGTCGCCGCGCCGGCGTTGAATCCCGGCTCGGGTGGAGAGGCTCCGAGCGTAGGGGAGAGAGTCCTCCCCGTGCATCCTGGCGCGCATGGCGAGGGACTCCTCACACAGGGCCTCCGCCGCGTCGATGTCATCGAGGAACTGATAGTCGTTGGCCAGCTTGTCGAGGGAGGTCGCGATCATCTCGTGATCGCCGTCGAAGAGCTCGCGGTAGATCGCCAGCGCCGTCGCGTCGTCGTCACGAGCGTCCCGATGGCGGGAGAGCCTGTTGGCGATGCGGGCCAGGTTGTAACGATAGAAGGCGGTCTCGGCCGGGGACAGCTCGAGGCTCGCCAGTCGCCGGCGCCGGCTCTCGTAGATCCCCTCGAGGTCCACGATGCGGCCGTCCGTGTCGCCTGAGTTGAGGAACTCAAACTCGCTCGAGATGAGCTCCGTCATCTGCAGGCGGCTGCTGTCTGCGGCGACCCGGGCGCTGTCTGCGGCGGTCAGGGCACGGGAGATCCTGTCAGCGTCTTCCTTGGCACGCACGAGGCCCCAGGTCAGGGCTGCGATGGTCATGAGGCCCAGGCCTACACCCGTCGTGGCGGTGGGGTGCATCCGTATCCAGCGGGACAACCGGACGTGAGCGGCCGCCCGTCGCGCGTTCACGGCCCGGCCGGCGCAGACGTTGGCGAGATCCGAGGCCATTGCGGCGGTCGACCGGTAGCGGCGGCTGGGAACCGGGTCCATGGCCACGCTGATGACCGTCTCCTGATCCCAGCTGAGGTCCGGGTTCAGGACACGCGCTCGCGGGATGTCCTGATGGATGATGCGTCGGCGGGTCGCCTCGTCATTGGACGAACGGAACGGTTGTCGAAGGGTGGCGAGCTCATAGAGGGTCACCCCGAGGGCGTAGATATCCGTCCTCCCGTCCAGGGCTGAGGTCAGACCCTGGAGTTGTTCGGGCGCCATGTAAGGCAGCGATCCGACCGCTACGCCGGTGTGAGTGATGGTCTCCTGCTCTTCGTGAATGGCGAGCCCGAAGTCGATCAGGAAGACCCGTCCGTCGGGCGTGATCATGACGTTGGATGGCTTCACGTCCCGATGAAGCGTGCCCTGAGCGTGGGCGTGATCGAGGGTGCCGGCGATGCGCTCGGTGACGCGGAACGCGAACGTGGCCCATGTGCCGTCGAAGAGCTCGTTCGGCTCCGCCTGCGGGACCACGGGAGGGTGCTTGGTTGCGGAGAGCTGGGCCACGGCTCGATGGGCGTCGAGACCGGTCAGTGTCCTGGGGTCACTCGCCCCCAGTTCCTTCACGAGCTCCGACAGGGTGCACCCCGGGATCCACTCCATGGCGTACCAGGAGAGCCCGGCGTCGAACCCCGCGTCGTGGATGGGTGCGATCCCGTGGTGATGGAGCCGGGCGACGGCGTCGATCTCTCGCTGAAATCGAGGATGAGGTTCATCCAGGAGCGCCTGATCCGGGCGGACCACCTTGATGGCCACGTCCCTGTCCAGCTGATCGTCGCGGGCGAGGAGGACGACCCCCATGCCGCCGCCGCCCAGCTTCTTGAGGATCCGGTAGCGGCCGAGGCGGGCAGGCAGCGTTGGGTGCCAGGCCGGACCATCGACCTGATCGACCTTGGCGTCCTGCGATGTGAAACCCTGGCTGCTCATGCTTCTCCTGCCGGCTCCTGCCGGTACGTGCGGGCCAACGGCCTGCGCTTGCTTCGATTGTCTCGGCTGGTTTCGGCCCAGATCAAGAAAGACCACCCCCAAAAAAAAGCGCCGCACCTTTCGGCGCGGCGCTCGGACCGAGTCATGACCTGACGCGGGTGACCGAAGTCTCCTGCGCTCGCGGCTGTCGCTGCGTCCACCCCCCAGTGGTGCGCGTCGGCTCGCGAGCCACGCCAGAACCTGTCTCGGACTCCTTCCCCGTAGTTCCCTTTGCCACGTGCCAGAGCTCCCGTTGCCGGGGCCCCGGTGTGATCTCGATGCACAGCAGTATATGTAAGATATTGCGGTTTTATAGGGAAATTCGAAAAAAGGAGAGATGTTGGTCGTGTCGGGAAGGCTCCTTCTTATCTAAGCCCTTTGGTTGAAACGCCTTACTGAACAGTCAGTGCCAGCGGTGCGGTGATCTCCCCCGTGTTCAGATTGAAATCATGCCACGGGTAGGTGCCGGCGTAGGCGTAGACGGTCACCACTTCCCCGGGGGTGGCGGAGACCGGAATGTTGAGGGCGTTGGGGAACAGCTTGTAGGTGGAGGTCAGGATTCCCAGGGGCACGCTCCACAAGTTGGTGGACGCGCTCACCGGGCCGAGACCCGGGAAGACCATGCACCCTGGTCCCACGGTGGCAAGGCAGGCTGGCGGAGCGATGGGCCGGAGGGAGGCGTGCAGCTGGGCGGGACAGTCGGTCTTGGAGCTGCTGAGGGCGACGTTGTAGCTGCCCCCCGGGACCACGCTCGTGAGCGGGCCCGAGTCGGAACTGAGGATCTCGATGGTGGTGTAGGGAGGGGCGGACAGGTCGCCGTTGGTCCAGGCCTCGAACGCCGCCAGATCGGTCTCGTTGTTGGGCTCGAAGTGCGGCACGTCCCCAGGCAGGAGCGACGGGATGTAGAGCCCGTCGATGGGGTGACTCCCGGACGGCCACTTCAGGAATAGATTGGACTGAAGGAAGCCCCAGATCTGCCCGCCGGTGTCTTCCCGGTCCAACGCGGCCAGCTGGTACTTGAGCGTCCCGGCGGTGTAATCCGTGCGATGGAACTCCGAGCAGACCAGGTCGACGCCTGCCGCTTCCGCGTGGGCCTTGCGGTCTTTCAACCGCTCGGCGAAGGGGATTGGATGTGTGTAGGAGTGGAACGAGTAGTACGTCCGTCCGATCCCCATGGACTCGGCCATCTCGTCATAGGTGTCCGCGCGCCAGTCGTCGTTGGCCCAGCCGATGGTGAAGCGAGCGTCAGAGTGGTGCAGGCTCAACTTGTCGTAGGTCGTCTTGATGAACTGCAGGTAGTTGGTGATCGGGATCGTCTCAATGGCGTCGGGCTCGTTGAACAGGTCGTAGCCGTGAAACGCGGCTGCCCCGTCCGGATCCGTGGCAAAGAAGATGGCGATCTGCTCCAGGTACGCGTTGATCCGCGTCTTCATGTTGTACGGCCAGGCGCCGTAGTCACCGGAGAGCGCGATCAGCTCGTTGCCGGGTTCATCGAAGATGGAGGATTGCCACGGCTCCCCAGCGGGGATGTAGCCGCCTTGGATCACAAAATCCTGGTGGTGTTGAATGGACCGGAGCAAGCAGCCGTTGAGGACGCCGTAGTTCGTCGGAGCGCTGGGGTCACTGCCGCTCAACTCGGTCCATAGCTCCTTGCTCACGACCCCGCTCACGGACATGACGGCCGAGGTCTTGGGGATGGAGCTCCAGACCTGATAGGTGATGGTGATGCCGTGCTGGCTGCACAGCCGTGAGAGCGTCTTCAGGCACTGCATATAGCCGTTTCGGTCAATGACCCAGGCCCAGAAAGAGGGGAGCAGGCGGACGTTGTTCACGCCCGACAGCCGCATCCTCTTGAGCTCTTCGTCGACCATGGCGGCGTCGAATTGACCGACCGCAGTGGCTCCTGGTTCGGCGGGGCTGGGGAGCATGCCAACGACGTTGTTGAAGAGGGCCTGCATCCCCGGCGTGTAATTGGTCCCGCGCAAGTCCCTGGGCTCAGGGCCGTTGGGTTGTTGCGCAAAGACGGAGGCCGCGAGCATGACCGCGGCGACGGCAGCGACTTTCATGGCGAAGTGGTACTGAGGGCAAGAGAGTGTGTGGAGTGTGAAGTGGTATTGGCTACCGACATCAAGGCTACCACGGTCGAGCCGCTCATCGGGACCCAATCCACAGGGCCGTTGATTCTGCGCGGCAGCAGACCCGGTCACTCGTCCCGTCGCCCTTTGGCATCAGTATGTTGCAACGCTTCGCGCAGCGAGCCCTGGTACGCCGCGAGGCGTTGATGGGCTGTCTCTGGACTGAGACGATGCATCAGCATGAGGCAGGCGGCGCGGACGCTCCAGCCACACTGTTCGAGGGGGACGTCGACGTTGTCGTGTCCCGTAATCTTGCGGACGAGGCGCCGAGCCCGTTCTCTCAACTTCTCATTGGTGGGCGTCAGCCCGACCATGAGGTTCCCGTAGGTGAATCCGGCCCTGACCATGGCCCCGGTGGTGATGGTGTTGAGGACCAGCTTCTGCGCCGTGCCGGCCTTCATGCGGGTAGAGCCCGTGATCACCTCGGGGCCCACCAAGGGGATGATGGAGAGGTCTGCTTCCGACTTCATGGGCGCCGCTTCGTTGCACGTCACGGCCACGGTGAACGCGCCAAGAGCAGAAGCACGGCGTAGCACCCCCACGCACCAGGGCGTGCGTCCGCTGGCGGACAGGGCGATGACCACGTCTCCGCCGGTCACGGCGGCGGCGTCCACGGCGGCGGCGCCCGCGTCCGGGTCATCTTCAGCGCCCTCCACCGGAGACCTGAGGGCCCTGTCTCCGCCTGCGATGTGGCCTTGGACGAGGTCTGGGGAGACCCCGAAGGTCGGATGGGCTTCGGAGGCGTCGAGGACCGCCAGGCGACCGGATGTTCCAGCTCCGAACGAGTGAATCCGCCCTCCAGATCGGATGCTCTCGGCGGCTCGATCGACCGCTGTCGAGAGCGAGGCGCGGACCTTGTTGACCGCTTCCGCCACACGACGATCTTCGGTGTTGATGACGTCCACGATCTCCTCGGAGGAGAGGAGGTCGAGCCCCATGGACCGCGGGTTGATCTGTTCGCTTGGGAGGTCTCCGAGGTGGCTCACCAGTGCTCCCGGGAAGTCTTGATGCGTGGAAAGGCGTACGGCGACGCGGGAATGGTAGCGTCTGATCATACTTGATCACGATCGGGAGGCTGCGAGGCCGATCAATACAGAGGCGGGTGGTTTCGAGGGGAAGGCCGAGAGAGCACCATCAGTCATGCCCACCACTCCTGGACCAGTTGACGTCGAGCACAGGGTCCGACTCGCGCTCGTGAGGGACGTGCCCGACTCCTACCACCGATGCCTCAAGCGGCCGGGGTTCAACGAGCGGATCGACGTGACGTTGGCCCGCGCCCAGCACAAGCAGTACGTGCGGGCGCTGCGCCAAGCCGATGCCCAGGTCGTCGTGCTAAGGGCTGACGACCCGTTGCCAGACGCTCCCTTCATCGAAGACACGGCGGTGATTCTCCCGCGCCGCCAGGTCGTCTTGGCGCGGTCTGCGGTGTTCGCGCGTTCCGGAGAGGCGGCGGGGGTGCGGTCGCACCTTCAGGAGTGCGGCGTCGTCCACGGGATGCCTGCAGGGATGACCTTGGACGGTGGCGACGTCCTCCGTATTGGCGACGATCTCTATGTGGGGTTGTCCGAGCGATCTTCACGGGGTGGTCTGGATTTTCTCGCCAGCGTCGCTCACGAAGTCGGGATGACCGTGAGACCCGTCCCCGTCGAGGGAGCGCTGCACCTCAAGTCGTGCTGTACCTACCTGGGTCGCGGTCTGGTGCTCCACGCAGCGGGGATGGTGAGGCCCGACACCTTCCCGGGCATGGAGCTGGTGGTGGCGCCGGAGGCTGAGGGTGCGAACGTCCTGCCGGTGAACGGCCAGGTCATCGTTCCGGCGGAGGCTTCGGGGACCTGCAGGGCCCTGACGCGCCTCGGCTTTCACGTCACGCCGGTCCCGCTCAGCGAGTTCATCAAGGGGAACGGCGGGCCTACCTGCCTCTCGCTCCGGATCGACTGAGGTCACCTGCGGGGTACGAACCCCAGGGACGTCTGGATCGGGAACGAGCAGACGCACCCGGAGCTGGCCTCCGGCAAGAGCACCATGCCGCCCACGGGCAGGATGCTGATCCAGCATCCGGGGCGGGTGACGGCCGTGATCTTGCTCTGGCGTGCTTCCTTGGCGATGGGCAGAGCGATCGGATTGTGGTTGCGGAAGTACAGGCACTGATCGGATGCGGAGAACGCGCCGCACCCGCGGCGCGGGGGCATGTACCAGGCCGCCTTGCCGTCAGGCTTCCACCGCTCACCGTCCTTCAGGTGATAGGCGATCGGCTCCACGAAGAGGAGGCCGTCGCGGAGGACGGGGTGATGGACCTGCTCGCCGTGGTCGCCCCCTGACCCACCGACGTTGTTGGAGTGATCTCGTCCCCACGAGAGAGCCCCCGTCTCCTGGTCGAAGGTGAAGACCTCATACCAGGTCTGCAGCCGCTTGGACTCGGTGCCGTCGGGTCGCTTGGAGACGATCTCCTTGGTGAAGCTCCCGGTCGCCACCAGATGCTCGGGGGTGCCGGCGAGGAAGAGGCTGTGGCTGATTCGTGTCTTGGGGAACGGGACGCGGAGCAGCTGAGCCCCGGTCGCGGCGTCGAGGCAGACGAGGAAGGAGTCGCTGTGGAACTCCGCCAGCTTCACCTGACCTCCAGCCTCGCGGACGGCGTTCTCCGATCGCCCTTCGACGAACCACAGCCTGTCGCCGATCAGGGTCAGGGTGGAGTTGAGCACGGCGCCGCCCTCATATCGCCAACCGCCCTCTCGGAACAGGGTGTGGCTGGTGACCAGCGTTTGTTCCTCACCGTATTGCCGAGAGACCTCCGTTCGTCCGTGTGATGTGATGGCTGTGCCTGGCCGTCGTGCGCTGCCGAAGAGCGCGTCATCGGTCTTGCAGAGCCAACCCCATTCGGCTGGACCGCCGTCGGGTCCAGGTCCTGTGGGCACGGACCGCACCGTCTCGCCGGAGTCCGGGTCCAGGGCATGGCAGTGGGAGCGATCAGCGATCCAGAGGAAACGCGGACCGATCGCCATGTGCCCGCCGTCGTAGGGGGCGCCCGTCCTGGACAGACCCGCGACGGGGCGTTGCCAGAGGATGGTGCCGTTGCACCCGTCGACCGCGATGAGCACGTCGTGGCCAGGGATGAAGAGCCGACCGTCTCGGAACAGCGGCGGGGTCGTGCGCAGATGGCGGTCGATCATCGGTCGCGGGCCCGGACCGCCGAACCACTGCAGTTGCAGGTCGGCGCTGACCAGCTCGTCGCCGCTGCAAGCCGTGTTCGCGGGGTCCGCGTACATGTGCGTCCAGGAGCCGGATCCCGCCAACGGGCCGCGGGCCCATATCCGCTTGAAGCCGGTTCCTTCCGGGATGAAGACCGCGCCATTCCAGGGCCGGACGATCCGGCGCACCTCGTCCGTGAGGGCGCCCCGGTTCGGGATGATCACGGCGTTGGCGAACCGGTCGGGGAGGCGGTGGAGATCGTCCTTGGCGAAGGGCGATGTGGCGACGCAGTTCTGGATTTCGCGGTCGTAATCGACGGCGACGATGAACCCCTTCTGCGGCAGGGCGGAGCCGTCCATGGGCTCCGTGGTCGAGGACGTCGGCGGTTCGTTGGCGGCGGCCGGTTCAGCGACTGGCAGCCCGCTCGAGCAGAACGTGATGATGGCCCCCGTGGACGTGCCCACCACCAGTCTTCCCTCGGCGACGGCGATGGCCAGGGCCTTGCCCTCCACCGCGTGGGACCACCTCTTCACACCGGTTCGGATGTCGTACGCTGCCACCTCTCCATCGCCGCCGGCGAAGAGCATGTCCTTGGTGGCCACCAGGGCGTCCTTGTGGGTGGTCGGCACCTTCCAGGGGACGCACGCCCCCATGTCCGCCTCAAAGCTGTCGATGGTCTCACCCAGCTCCAGCAACCTGGAGCGCGTGTCCTTGATCTCCGTCTCCAGTTGCGCCTTGGAGAGCGTGGCCCCACTTCGAGACTTGATGGGTGCGTTCTTCTTGAGGGCCTCGTTGAGATTCCGGTAGCGGCCGTTGACCTGCTGGTGAGAGCTCTTCGCCTTCGAGAGCTTGGGCAGGAGTCCCAGGTAGCGCTCTCGATCCAGGGCCGACAGGTGGGTGTCCGAGACGAGGAACGACATCCCGGGCGTGACGATCATCCGGTTGCCCGCGAACTGGGCCAGCTGGTCCTTGCCGAAGGTGTTCGAGACCGCCAGCTCTCCCGTGTTACCGGAGCCGGAGGTGAGCGTCTCTCCGGCGACGAGAGCGTACGCGCCTCCCGGGCCGCCATAGTTGCCGAGGGCGGCGCCCGTGTCCCGAGCGACGGCGAACGGGGTGCCGCGACCCGTGGGTACGTAGACGGCGCGATCCGACAACAGCAGGTAACCCTGAGGCGAGCTGTCGACCTTGGTGCTCCAGATCGCTGAGCCGTCGGTGGTGTTCATGGCCATGACCCAGCAGCCTTCACGAGGGAACAGGCCACAGGTGGCGTAGACGACGCCGCGCTCTACTGCGACGCCGGTCCGGACGGGCCACGGGGAGATCAGGCGACCGTTGCCCGGTATGAGGCGCTCGCTGGGGGCGAGGCGCCGCTTCCAGACGAGCTGTCCGTCTCGGACGTCAACGCAATAGACGTGGCCGTCGTCGCTACCGAAGAACGCTCGGCCGTCGTAGACAAACGGCGCGAATCGAACCGGCCCTCCGGTCTTGAACGACCACCGTTCCCGTCCGTCGTCGATCCGGAGGCACCGCACCCTGTCCCACGAAGACCCGTAGAGGACGTGCCCATCGACGATCACCGGGTGATAGGCGTTGTCCCAGACGTTACGTGGCTTGATGTCCTTCAGGCGTTGCCAGAAGCTCCCTTTGGCGGGCGGCGGCCAGGCGGAACGGGGCGTGGTGCCGCGATGCGTCCATGCACGCCTCAGAGGCAGGGAGAGGAGTTCGGGGCTCACTCCGCTGCGCCGGACATCACGCATGGACCCCGGCCAGCCGCTGACCTCGGGGGTCGGCTCGCGGGATGCATGAACGGTCTCCGGCGTCTTCGACTGCGTTGTGACCCACCGTGACTGAACCTGGGCTGCCGTGATGGCCACGTCCGTGAACGACAGCTCACGGACAAGGCCTGTCAGGCCGTAGTACTCGTTCTTGTCGTGATACGCGGCCAGGGCGAGCGTGTGATGTGGCTTGTACTTGATGGGGCCGGACTGGGTCGTTGACTCCGCGTCCAGCTCGCCATCCACGTAGAGGCGCATGGTGGTGCCGTCGTAGGTGCCGATGACGTGGTTCCACCGGCTCTCGCGCATGCGTCGGGTGCCTGTCAGGTAGGTGAGTTTGCCGGCCGCTTCCGTGGCGATGCCGAACATGAACGCCGTGCCCCGGTAGCCCAGGATGAAGCCGTTCTCATCGGGGCCGTTGTCCTCGAGACAGCAGACCATCCCGCCCCACTCTGCGGGGGCGTCGACCCGGATGAGCGCCTCCAGGGTGATGGACTCCCTGGGGAGGTCGGTCGGCTGTATGCGCGTCGCCGCGGTGACCTTGTTGGCTTGACCGTTGAGGGCGACGTAGCGCTCCGTGCCTCGGACGGGTCCGGTGATCGTGGCGTGGTGCTCCCCGCGGAGATCGCGGACAACTCCGTCGTCGATCTGCGAGGACCTGAACTCCCAGGCTGAAGCGATGGGGTTCTGAGGTGCCCCATCGCCTCGTGTCTGAGCGTTCAGGGGTAGCAGCAGCGCCAGGAGGAGCGGGATGCATCGCATAGCGCGAGTCTATTAGAAAAGCGCCCCTACGCGTGTGCGATAAGGGCGCCTTCCGATGAGGCAGACGGGCTGCGGAGGGGATTCAGTCGCTCACCATCTCCTCGAGGACGTTGCCGTCCGGGCCCTTGCGAAGCCGTTCGAAGGCGGACGACTCGATCTGTCGGATTCGCTCCGCGCTGACCCCGAGCATCTTGCCGATCTCTGCCAGGGTGTGGGGCTTGGCGCAGTCGATACCGAACCTGAGCCGCAGCACCAGGCGGTGCCGGTCCGGGAGGATCTGGAGGCTGCCCTTGACGAGGCCGCGGATGTCCTCTCGGATGACCGGATTGTCGGGGGCCGGCGCCTTGCCGTCGCCGACGAGATCGCCCAGGCGGCTCTCGTCCTCAGGCCCGTAGTCGAGGGAGAGGACCGGCCGGGACACGGTCGGGTTGGAGAGCATGTCCGTGAGACGGGTCCGCTTCGCCTCGTCCTTGATGCTGGACGGGTCATCGAAGCCCTCGGGGTCGTTCTTGGCGACCTTGCGGAGGCTCTGGGTGACGTTCACGGGCAGCCGGATGGTGCGGCTCTTGTCTTCCAGCGCCCGGAGGATCGCCTGACGGATCCACAGGTACGCGTAGGTGGAGAAACGCACGCCGAAGCGAGCAGAGAAGGACTCCGTGGCGCGGATCAGTCCGAGGTTGCCCTCCTGGATCAGCTCGCTGTAGGCCAGCGGTCCGCCGTCGAACTTGCGGGCGACGGAGAGCACGAGCCGGAGGTTGCGTTCGATGAGCGGACGCCTCGAGGCGACGAAGAGCGCGCGCTCCCGACGGATGCCCTGTTCGACCTCTGCAGAGCCGAGCTCGATGGCGGCTTCCCGGTAGCGCTTCAGCGGTCCGGGGCGGAGGCCGACGAACAGCAGGGCGCCGAGGAGCCGGTTGGTGTTGTTGCGCCGGCTGATCTGGAACGGGCGGCGTTTACGCTTGGCTGCGTGGCGCGCGAAGATGCGGTAAAGCCGGCTGACGTGGTCTTCGCTGTCTTCGCGCCCCGGTTTGGGCTTCGGCGGTCCGGGGACCAGCGAGCGAGCAGCCATCTCCTCGTTCTTCCAACGCTGCAGGTCGTCCCAGACGGTCTGGAGACCGTGCTCGGTGCCGAGGAACGACGCGATCCATCGGTTTCGGGCGAAGATGAGATCGCCGAGGAGAAGGTGTTCTTCCTCGGGTTCCAGCAAGTCGTGGGCGCCGACGTCTTTGAGGTAGATCCCGAGGGGATCGTCAGCGCTTGGCTCGTGGCTGTCGGCCTTCTTGGTGGCCGATTTCCGGTACGCGTCCGATTCGCGCTTCTGCGGCTCTCCCTGACGGAGAGCCCGCTGAAGATCGGGCGTGGAATCGTCCACCGCCGAGCCCGCGTCCTTGTCGGTAGGTGTCACCTTGATGGGTCGTCCGTTTCAGTGGTCTACAGCACGACCTTCGATGCCCACGTAGGCTCAAGGTTCGTGCGGCACAGGGCGCCACCGCGTCGCGGATGGTGTTCGGTCACCGGAGCGCGGCGGATGCGGCCCTCTTCTCCCTGGGTCCCTGCACGGAACCCTGAGACGGCAGTGTAACCATGCCCACCGTGCTGGGTCCACCAAAAGAAGGACCGCCCGAGCGGGATTCTGTACGACGCGGAGTTAGGTGGTCCCGCCATTCAGGCGGCGGACCATCGCGCTGAGTGACGCCATTGTATGACTCCCGGGGCCAATCCCCAGACCCGGAACCTCGATTGATGGGCCAGGCGTGTTCCCCGGGGGGTTGGCCCGGCGTCTTGAAACCGCGCCCATTGTTGCTCATAAGTCCATGTGAGACTGAGCTTTGCATGACACCTTGGTGATCCACTACGACGAGATTGCGTTGAAGGGGCGCAATCGGGGCGTGTTCGAGCGTCGGTTGCTCCGGACCGTGCGCGAGATCGCCCGCTCCATAGCGCCCGTGGAGGCCCGTAAGTCCTACGGCAGACTAATCTTAACGGCTTCCGGCGAGACACCCGACTTATCGGCTTTGGCGTCCAGGTTGTGCGTCCTTCCCGGGGTGCGGTACGTGCTCGAGGGAGTTGAAGGGCCCTGGGAGTTGGACGACCTGCTGGATCGGGTCGTGACCGTTCTGCCCGAGCAGGATGCCGTCCAGACCTTCGGGGTCCGGGTCAAGCGGGCAGACAAGCGCTACCCCCTCCGCTCGTCCGAACTAGAGCGTGTCGTCGGTGCTCGGGTGCTTGAGCATCGCTCCTGGGGCGTTGATCTGCGGGAGCCGGACTGCTGGCTGAAAATCGAGATCGTCAACGGTCGGGTGTTTCTCTGCACCAGGCGCCATGACGGGCCAGGTGGGCTCCCCACCGGCGTGTCGGGGCGCGGAGTCATCCTGTTGTCCGGAGGCATCGACTCCCCGGTGGCCGCCTGGATGATGATGACCCGGGGGATGCAGTTGTCGGCGGTCCACTTCCACTCGGCGCCCTACACGAACCGCCGCAGCCAGGAGAAGGTGCGCGACCTCGCTCGCCAGCTCGTTCGATACCAGCCGGTCCTCGCCCTCACCATGATCCCGTTTGCGGACCCCATCCAGCAGGCGATCATCACCACCGCTCCACCCAAGTACCGGGTGATCCTCTACCGCCGTTTCATGATGCGCTTGGCGGGGCGAGCCGCGGAGGAATCGCGGGCGACGTGCATCGTCACCGGTGAAGCGCTCGGGCAGGTCGCCAGCCAGACCATCGAGAATATGACCACGGTGGAGGCGTCGGCCGAGCTGCCCGTGCTCCGCCCCCTGGTCGGTATGCCCAAGGCGAGCATCATCGACGTCGCGCGGCGCATCGACACGTTCCATATCTCCATCGAGCCCCACGACGATTGCTGCAGCTACCTCATGCCGCGGCATCCGGCGACCCACTCGACGCCCTCCGAGCTGGAGCAGGCGGAGTCGGCGCTTGACGTTGATGGTCTGATCGAAGAGACCTGGGCTTCGCGGGAGACGGAGATCTTGCGGTTCGATTGACCGTCGAGGGTCAGACCCGCTCGTCGTGGCGCAGGAACCAGAGTTCGAATCGCGGCGGTCGATCCAGATCCAGGGCGACCTTGACCGCGTTCGCATAGGTGGCGCCCTGCCCTGCGTAGCGCCGTGCGTGGTCCGTCAAGGTGGCGCCCGCAGACACCTTGTCGGTCTTGAAGTCTGCGACCACGACCTCGTCGGTCTTCGGGTCTTTGTAGAGCAGGTCGATGGCTCCTACGACCGCACCCGTGGCGGTCGCTCCTGGGGCCGCTTCGGGCCTGAGGATGATCGGGACCTCGCGGCCCAGGACGTGCTCCTTGAGCGCGAACAACGCCGCTCCCAGGGAGCTCCGGGAGAGGTGCTGAACGAAGTCCCGTACCTCTTCGGTAGCACGCTCCGCTGCGGAGGAACTCAGCAGGTCTGCGACCTGCTGCGGCGCTCGAAGGGCGGCGGCGGCCCACTCCTCGGCGGGGTCACCGTGGAGGTCGAGCTCCTCCAGAATCCGATGGACCGCGGTGCCGACTTCCCGCTCGATTCCGTGTTCGTCTCCCGAGTGAAGTAGCGGAGTTCGCTCAGGCTCCCGCTCGTCTCCCTCCTCTCGGAGTCGAACGACGTCCACCAAGGCCTCGTGTGAACCCTGTGAAGCGGCTCCTACGATCTCTCGTGCAGCGTGCTCCGATGATTGCCTCCGCTCGGAGAGCCAGCGCCGCGATCGGTCGACGGTGGCCCCCACATCTTCTGCCGCAGCCTCCCCCGATTCGTTGGTGTGGGCGTCCTCGTCGATGGGCTGCAGCAACCTCCAGAGCACCTGATGTTCATCCGTTTCGACGGTGGACTCGATCATGCCTGACGCCCAGGGAGCGAGGATTGAGGTCCAGTCGCCTGGCCGGGTCCCGATCAACCGCAGGAGGGAGGTCGTGGTCGCGCGGGAGATCGCGGACGGATCCGGCCAGCGGCCGGCCATGACCAGTCGATCGCTGGCTCGTGTCAGGGCCACGTAGAGCAGGCGGACCGACTCCGCGTCCCGGACCTCAGCTTCGCGCTCTCGTACCGGCCCCCAGCCGGGGGTGGGTAGTCCCATCAAGCGGGACTCGAATCCGCCAGCCGTATCCACGATGCGGGTCTCGGCGGTCTCTCGATCGCCGGCGCTGCGGTGCAGGTCAGGGAGGTAGACGTGGTTGAAGTCCAGCCCCTTGGCCATGTGGATGGTCATGATGCGGACGGCGTCCACCTCATCTTCACCCACTGCCGCGTCTTGCTCAGGGAGGCTCGCGCGCACGCGCTCCGTCAGCTCCCTGAGGATCAGGTCCGGACCGGTCTCTCGTCTGGTGAGCAGCTCCATGACCCGGCGAAACAGCTGGTCCAGGTTCGCGGCGCGGTGCTCTCCGAGGTAGCGGGCGCCCTCGATCGGTTCGGCGAAAGACAACTCCCGGAGCCGATCGACGAAGACGTTGGCGGGTTCCGTGGCGAACGAGTGACGTAGCAACGTGATGGAGCGAATGGCCTCCCGCAGCGCACACTCCCACCCCGTCACCTGGCCGGCGCCCTCCGCGTCGGGGGGGATCGCGCCAGCGGCGTCCGTGATGACATCCGCCAGGGTGGACGGCATGTGCCCGGTTCGATGAAGCTCGCTCATCAGGCCGGGGAAGCCGCGCTCCCAGAGCGGGATCACCGCTGCGTCCGGTGTGCCGACCATGGGAGACCTGATGAACCCGAGCAGGGCGAGGTGATCGTTGCCGTCGAGGACCACGCGGATGAGATTGACGGCGTCCATCACCTCACGTCTGCGGTAGAACTCCTGGCCGCCCTCGACGTGAAAGGGAATCCCCGCGTCCCGTAGCTTTCGCAGGTACCGCTCCAGAGGAGACCTGGCACGAAACAGGATCGCGAAGTGACCCCAGGGCACCTGGTGCTCACGATGGAGCGCGCCGATGTCCTGAGCGATGGCGCTGGCTTCGAGGTCTCGGGCCTCGTCAGCGGTCGTGCGAGGGCCGTTCGGCCCCCACGACACCCAGGACTCTACGCTTCGGCGACCGCCGGCTGTGAACGGCGTGTCCTGGGTTCGTTTCTCGCAAGCCTCCAGCGGCTGAAAATCTGGCTGAAGATCCGGTGCGCGGACCATGGTGTCGGTCATGACACGTTGAACTTCGTCCAGGATCGGCGGCACCGATCTGAAGTTCACGGACAGCTGTAGCGGGTCCGTATCCAAGCGTTGCAGGAACCGTTCGTAGGCGCTCAGGTCCGCTTGCCGCCACCCGTAGATGGACTGCTTGGGGTCGCCCACGAGGAAGAGAGAGGGCCTCGGGTCACCGGTGAGGGCGAGGCGTCCGACGATCTGGTACTGGAGCGGGTCCGTGTCCTGGAACTCGTCTACCAGCAGCAACTCTATGCGCGAACGCACGGCCGCGCACACGTCTTCGCGGCGCAACAGGCTCTCTGACCTCTCCAGTAACTCGGGGAAGGAGACGATGCCCCGCGACGCGAGGCGGGCTCGGACCTCCTGCGTGAGGTGTCGTAGGACCCTCGCCACCCGAGGTTGGAGGTCAGGGTCCATGGACCTCCAGACCCGGACCTCCGCTGTGAAGCGGGCGGCGGCCAGTGAGACCGTCTCCACCTGATCGGGCAGCGCGCTCAACTCGCCTTTCGTGAAGCGACCACCAGCCCACTCTCCGACGCGCTTCAGCGGCGCGTCCGCTGACGTCGATTGCAGGGCGGTGCACAGGTGGGTGAAGCGGTCGGAGTCGTTCACGACGGAGCGCAGCTCTGAGAGCCACACCGCGGCGTCATGTCCGAGCCCTGCCTTGCACGCCGGATCGAGGAGGTCGGAGGCCGTTTCCACCAAGGCCTCCAGCCGTTCCATCAGTCGCCCGTGAGCGGCCGGGAACCGACGTTCGTGGAATGCCTCGGTGTCGACCATCTCCGGATGAGTGTTGGACTCTGCGAGGATCGCCAGGGCCTCCCAGATGGCGTCCGGCCCTCTCCCGGAGCGAGCGACCGCCAGCGCATCCTCATCGGCGGACCCGGAGAAAGCGGAAGCGACCCAGCGAGCGAGGACCTCGTCCACCACGGCCCGCCTCCGTATTCCGTCTGCGTCCACCTCGAAGCCAGGGTGGAGTCTGGCTTCCAGCGGGAACGACGCGAGGAGTCGGCGGCACCACGCGTGGATGGTCGTGATGGAGATCCTGTCCAGGTGAACCAGGCACGCCTTCGCCCGGACCCGGACTTCGTCGGGGGAGAGCGCGTGGAAGGGCGCGGCTGGCATCCCCAGCACGGTCTCGCCCTGAGCCAGCCTCTCGAGCGCCTTGCCTACACGGGACGCCATTTCACCGGCGGCTTTCTCCGTGAAGGTCAGGGCGAGGACACCCTCGGCGACCCTCGCGGCGATGTCCTCCGCGTCCTGGTCCGGTGAGTCATGACGGGCCCAGCCGACGTCCACGAGCCAGGTGACGGTGCGTGTCACCAGGACGGCGGTCTTGCCCGTGCCAGCCCCGGCCTCCACCACGACGGGAGCGCTGAAGGTCGTTCGGGCAGCCTCCCGGTGAGCCTGGTCCGCAGGCAGACTCATGATGTTGTCCCTTCATCCATGATCCACAGCCGCGCCAGGTGACGCTCGAATGGGCTCGCCGCCGATCCGGACTCCAGCGCCTGTTGACTCCGGTGGGCGAGGGACTCGATCCGTCGCTTCATGCCCGAGTCGTTCTGCACGCAGGCTTCGACGACCTCGCAGAACTCGCAGGCCTTTCCCCGCTCGCCCTTGCCGTCCCCGAGCCGCGGGAACATGACCCCGTCGTCCCTCGCCAGGATCAGGGCCGCCGCGGTGGTCTCGTAGGACCGCGCCTCCGAGCTGTCGGACTCGATGGTGAAGCTGCGGTGCTCATCATCCAGCCCCTCCGTGAGGAAGAGATACCGACCCTGCGCGCCTGGCCTGGAGGTTGCGTAGGCGCCGGCTTGGAGATGGGTGCCGCGAAGAACGGATCGGGAGACGTGCCGGGCTCGCGTTTGTTCCCGCTTGGCGGTGGAGATGGGCTTGCCGGTCTTGTAGTCGGTAAGGAGGAGCGTGCCGTCAGCTCGCCGGTCCACTCGATCCACCTTGAAGCGCAGGGTGGCCTCACGATCCCCCAGAGTGACGGTGGATGTCCCGTTCAACTCAACCCCCAGGACGTGGACCCGGTCACCGTCCCGCCAATCCGTGTCGAGGGCTCGTTGGACCATGGGAAGGCAGACTTCGAGGAGCACCTGCCGAAGGCCTGAGAGGTGCAGACCTTCGTCGTCGCAGCAGGCATCGACCGCATGCCGGACGCTCGCCCGTACCGCATCCGGGTGCGGGAGCGGGACATCCGTGCCGTCGCCCTCCATGGACCCGTTGGCCGTCTCGCCCGACGGGTCCAACGCGCCCCGTATCAGGTGCTCCAGCCCGCCATGGACGATGTTCCCCAGAAGCAGCGAAGAGAGGGTGGGCGGGCCGGCGACCGGGTCCGGTAGCCGCTTCAATCCCAGGTCCCGGGTGAGGAACGCCTGCCATGGGCACCTGGCCATGTTCTCCACGCTGGTCACATACAGGTCCCGCCGACGTGGGTCCGCTGTCTCGGGACGGATCGGGCCCAGGGCTCCGAACCACGGGCTGGGCGTCGTTGCGACGGCGCGGCCCTCTGCTGTGGACCGATCCGGGTCCACGGCTTGCAGGACCAGCCCCCGGACCTCCGCGAGCCGGGACCGATCCGGCGCCGGGAGGTGGGGGAGTGAGGTCTCAGATGCTCCGCCGCGGGTCCAGACTTCCGTGATCACCGAGGGGCACAGCTCCCGCGCCACGTCGCGACGACCCGACAAGCCGGCTGCGAGCATGGCTTCCCATGCCGTCCCAGGATTGGTCGCCAGCACCTGATGCAAGGACCTGCCCACCTTGGAGATGTCGATTCTCCCGGCGAGACGGAGGCGCTCCATGAACGGCGAGGGAGCCCGTCCGCGCCCCTCCTCGTCAGCCCGCCGCCAGGACAGGGTGATCTTCGATGATGCGCCCATGAGGGAGGCGAACAGGTAGCGCTCCTCATCCCGGGAGAAGGACTGGCAAGCGAGATCCGGGAGCGCCGCTCGGAGCTTCGACCTGTGAACGTCCGGGAGGAGGGGGTCCTCAGCGGCGGCTCGTGGGAAGACATCGCGCTCCAGTCCCAGCAAGAAGAGATGGCTCGACGTGAGGCCGCGGGCATGGGTTACATCGAGGACCTGGACACCGGCGCCTCGACCGCCCATCTGCGCCCATCCCTGCGCCGTGGAGGACTCCATGAGCCCGCGGAATTCGTCTGCGGACAACTCCAGGCCTGCTGGTAGCTCCTCGAGTTCCTTGAGGGCGCTGGCCCATCGCCTTCCCACGGGGTCCGGGTCGCTCCCGGTGGAGCGCTCGAGGTCGAGGGCTGCGGAGAAGGCGCGGGCGTTGTCAATGTGAGCGTGGAGGGGTGCATGGTCAGGCCAGCCACGCAGGGCTTGGGACGTGGCGTCCGCGTCCCGGATCAGGTCAGTCAGCTCAGCTTGTGCGAACCGGCGTGGTCGATTGGTGACCTCACCCTTGGACGCAGACCGTTGGAAGCCCCCGCGGACCGGCAGGACGACGCCGTTGCGATCATCCAGGGTCCGTCCGGCCTCCGGGTCGATCAGATCGGCCAACCGAGTCCACCCCAGGACCCGGCAGGCAAGCATGCCGTCGGCCCGGGAAGGGTCTCGGCCGCGGGCGTTGAACCAATGGTCCAGCATGACATCCGGCCCATCCCTGAGCACGGCGAACACCGCGTCTTGTCGGCGCTGCGCCGGATGCCAAGCCGCGGGAACGGCGCCGCCGGTGAAGGGGATGGCGAGCTCGTCGAGTCGTTTCCTGAGGGGTGCGGCGTACATCTCCAGGTTGCGTGTGACGATGGCGACGTCTTCCGGGGTGACCCCCGACTCCAGGAGCTTGCGGACCCGGTGGGCCACTTCCCTGACCTCCGCCTCCGCGCCGCTGGCGGTGAATGCGGAGTGGCTCGTGTCGACAGTCGCCCCCGTTGGGGCCTCGGGGCAGGCTCCGTGTTCGATCCCGCAGCGTTGGATGAACCGATCTGCGAATCGACAACCGAGATCCTCCGTGGCCGGGTCGACCGGATCGACGGGACGATCCACATACAGGCGCGCACCGGCGTGGCGGATCAGGGCGGAGATGAACCGGGTGGTCATCCCCGGAGCGTCCGCGAACCCGTAGATGAAGACCTTGCGGCCGGGCGTCGCGCCCAGGTCCCCCTGGGCCACGCGACGTGCGGCGAGCGCCATGCCGTCGGCCCGTCGACCGATGCCGAGCCGCTTCATTTCCTTGTGTGTCTCGGTGGCGGCGGAGACCACGGCCCTCGCCACCACCGCGCTCGGTGGGAGCCTCCGGTGCAGCTCGGCCGCATTGTCCTCGTTGAGGCCGGCAGACAGGAGGTCGCGGATGGCCTGGGCGGCGACGCCGTAGCCATCTTCGAGGCCATCGAGGGGTCCTTGCAGGACGGTGCTCTTCGCCGCGGCCCTGCGGGCCAGGACTTCGAAGAGCACGCCACCCTCCGGGTCGGGGACGCCGGTCCGGCGCAGGACGTCCCTGGCCAGGTGACCGATCAACTGCACCTGCACGCCGAGGACCGCTGGTCCGAGGCTACGGGCGATCTGCACCTGAAGGTGTCGCCGAAGGGTCGCCGACGGGACGACCACGAGCACGGAGCTGCTGAGGGGGCGGACCTGATTGGTGATTGCGGCACCGATGTCCCTGATCAGCAGGGACTCGAGATGGCGCGGTCCGCGCGCGCCGATGACGGGGCTCTCATCCTCCATGTCCTGGCACGGAGGTTACCACCGGGGCGGGACATGGAGGGACGGGCTGGAGCCGGCCCCGGACCGGATCAGTCGAGCGAGAGCTGCAAGAGCTCTTCGCCTACGGGGCCGTCTCTGAGGTTCTCGAAGGCCTGCTTCTGGAGCTGGCGGATGCGCTCCGCCGAGACCCCGAGGAGGTGGCCGATCTCCGTCAGCGTGTGCTCCCGGGCGCCGTCGATACCGAACCGGAGGTTCAGGATGAGGCGTTGACGATCCGGTAGGGATGCGACGGAGTTGCGTACGAAATCGAACGTGTCCCCTGCCTGCGCCTCCGACGCGGGTTGCTCGCCGTCCCTGTCCGCCACCACCTGGGCCAGCTCCGTGTCGTCGTCGAGCTTGTGGTCGAGGCTGAGGATCGGCCGGCTGACGGTCGGGTTGGCCAGCGCGCCGGTCAGCTTCCTCTGGTTCCCCTGCGGAGGTTCTCCGGAGGCCTCTGACTGTGCCTGGTCCAGCTTCCTCAGGGCCTGCGTCAAACTCACGGGCAACCGGATGGTCCGGCTCTTGTTCTCGAGGGCTCGCAGGATGCTCTGTCGAATCCACAGATAGGCGTAGGTGGAGAACCTGACGTTGAACCGGGGACTGAACGACTCGGTGGACCGGATCAACCCGATGTTCCCCTCCTGGATCAACTCGGCGTAGGCGAGGGGGCCCGGGATGAAGTTGTGAGCCACCTTCATGACCAGGCGGAGGTTCTTCTCGATGAGGGGCGTTCGGGTGTCCAGAAAGCGCCGACGAGCTCTGCGGATGGCGGCCTTCTTCTTCGGGGTGGCGGTGCGCAGGGTCGCTTCGCGGTAACGCTCCACCGGTGCGGGGCGGAAGCCGACGAACAACACGCACCGGACCAGTCGCCTGGAGACGGCCTTGCCTCGAAATGGCCTGTTGGGCTTTCGCGCTACCTGCTTGGCGAAGATCCGGTGCAGCCTGTCGGCGAACAGGGTCGGTCCGCTGGTCTTGTCCGCAGGCTTGGGCGGGCCGGGGATGAGGCTCAGGGCGGCCAGGTCGCCGCGGTGACAGGCTTCCAGATCCTCCCAGACGGCCCGAAGGGCGGGTTCGGTCTCGAGGCACTGTCTCAGCCAGGACTCCCGGGCCTGGCAAAGCGCCTTCAGTACCGCCTTCTCCTCTTCGGGCTTGAGCAGGTCGAACCCGCGGGCTTCCCGCATGTAGAGTTCCAGCGTGTCGGTCGGCAGATTCCGCGAACCTGTCTTGATCTTCATGTCACCCATCCCCACGAGGCTGGCTGAGCCCGGCAGGGTCGGGTCAGCCTCGGTGTGTAGGAACGTCCTCGTTCACCGATTACTTCGCCGGGATTGGCGAATCGGTTTACCCCCGGGGACGGATTGTCAGGGTGAGGCGCGACGGCAGCGGCGGGCCGGCAGGGCGCCTTGATCGTAAGTGGTTTCTGATAAATCGGATGTGACGATCCAGTTGCCCGGGCCGAGTGGCCTCCAAGGACTACCGATTCAGCCTTCGAAACGGAAATGCAACAGCCGGTCGTCGGGCAACGGGGGAACCCGGTCGGAGGCCAGCAGGAAGTTACGGGCCTTCAGCAGGTCGCCGAAGATCCGGTACTTGTCCGTGGTCCTGTCCAGATAGGCGACCCCGGGGCTGCCCCCGGAACCGGTGCGGGTGCCGATCATGCGCTCCACCATGCGGGCGTGCCGGAACCGGAAGATGCGGAACCCCTGTTCGAATTCGATGAGCGCGTCCACCAGCGCTGAGGGCCACATCAGGAGGGGTTCGGAGCGGTAGGAGGCGATGAAGAGAAACGCCTGATGTGCGCGGTTCTGTCGGTCGTCGCCCCCGGTGAGGTACTGCCGCGCCTGTTCGCACTGCTCCGTCAGGCGCACCGCCGCGGCTCGTTGCTGCGACGTCGCCAGATTGGGATTGTGGTCCTGGAAGGAGATCTGCTCTTCGATGTAGGCGCGGAAGGCCCCCAGGAAGGCCTCGGCGAAGTCGGGGAAGACCTGATCGATGGGCGTCCGCGTCAACCAGTCGAACAGGGCCTCCCGGAGGGAGATCTCGCTCCTGCGCTGCGCGAGGAGCTCCCGTTCGGTCTCGCTGAGCTTGAACTCATAGGGGACCCCCTCGAAGTCCATGCGGATGTCCTCCGGCAGACCGGCCAGGATCTCCAGCTCCCGGAACTGTGTGGACTGGAACCCCGATGATGGGATGAGGAGATCCCGGAACTCCAGGAACGACGTGGGGTTCATGGTCTCCATGGCCCGGAACCCCTCCGTCGTGATGCGGAAGATCTCGTTGACCCGGCCGATGGACTGCACGACCGTGGAGACGTCCTCCTCGGGGACGTGGGCCCGTTGCTTGCCCACGTGGCCGAGCAGGTCGCGCGCGCGACCCAGCTCGTGGAGGATCAGCTTGAACCACAGCTCGAACACCTGGTGCACGACGATGAACAGCATCTCGTCGTGGTGAGCGAGGTCGCGGGTCTTCTTGGAGGGGCGGTCATCAGGCTTCAGGTTGACGAAGTCTGGCGGGTCCTGAGCGGCGAGGAGGGTGCCGAGTCGGAGATAGGAGCCATAGCTCGCGATCAGGTGATCGTTGTCGGACATGGCCCCGTTATAGCAGCAGCCCGTTCAGGAGTAGGCGGAACGTGCTCCACGTCTGGCACCGGAACTGGGGCGAGAACGCGAAGAGGACGACCTTCCCCGGGCCGATCTGGCAAACCGCCACAGCGGCCTTGCCATGCAGGACCTCTTCGCCTTGCGCGAACCCGCCCAGGAGGACCCCCTGGTCCGAGTACCGTACGGGGAAGGCCACGTCCCCGGTCCCGGCATCAGGCTTGAGCACGAACGGGCGGGCTTCCCGGAGGAACACGGGCGTCACCGGGTTGCAGCCGATGCCCATGGGGTGCGTCGTGTCCACGTGTGCGCGCACCACCGAACCGGGGATGTAGGTGCGGCGGGGTTCACCTCCGCGTCTGCTGCTCGATCGACGAGAGAGGGCCCCTTCCCGCTCCACGGGCAAGGAGAACAGGTCGAGGGGCAGCGCGGAGGAGGCGTTCATGCAGACCAGGGAGCCCCCAGCCCTGACGAACCGTCGCAGCGCCGCGCAGCCCTCCTCGCCGAGTCCGCCCCGGTACCCCGGCGGTAGCCGCCGATCCGTGGGCCCGCGCCTCAGGCGTCGGCCGTCCACGTCGGCGAAGAGGATCACGTCGAAGGAGTCCTCGAGCTTGCCGGCGCGTACGTCGGCGGGTCGGAGCGGCGTGAACGGGATGCCCAGCATGTCGAACCAGAACCGGGTCCACCCTTCGTCCATGGAGGCGTTCCAGGACCAGTACACCCCCACGCGCCGCTTCCGTTCCCTGAGGCGCTCGATGAGCTCGCGCTCATCGGAGCCGACGACCCGGGTCTCCTTGACGGCCTGCTTGATGATCGCCTGCTCCTGGCCCTTCTCCGGGACGCGGTAGACCGGAAAGTCCATGAGCAGCGGCAGGGAGTGGCATGTCATGTCGTAGGGCCGTCGGATCGGCGCTCCCGGCTTGGTGCGAATCACCGGATACGGCGTGTTCTCGAGCAGCGCCGCGGCGAACCCGAAGCAGGGCTGACCGTTGCGGATGACGAGGACATCGGCGCCCTTCCCGCGCTCGATCTCCACGCCTCCGAGAGTCAACAGGTCCACCAGCTTGTCGCGCATCAGGGTGCGACCGTTGGAGGGGATGACGTAGCTGTACGCCCCGTACTTGCCCTCGCAGTAGTCGCGGTGGATCTGGAGGAAACTGCGGAGCCACGTCGCGCGACGGTCGCTCCCGTCCTTGATCGCGAGCAACGCCCCGCGGCTCGTGTAGCGGACGATGTCCTTGAGAGACCAGGGGCCGCCGCTCCACGGCGAGGGGTTGTCCTCGGACCGGACCGCGGCCGCGCCCCGTGGGGGGCGGACCCTCCGGATGGGGTCTGCCAGGCGGGCACTGGCCACCTCCGTGAGGATCCGGACACCCCCGTGGTAGTGCTGGAACGCCCGCGCCGGGGTCCAGGCGTCGAACTGCCGGTTGCACCAGATCCCGGCGAAGCCCTCATCGGTCATCTGCTGGAGGACGTTGCGCCCGAGCCTGGTCAGCCCCTCACGGAGCAGGGGATGGACGAACGGCTCGTAGGGCTCCTGATAGGGCGGCACGAACATGCGCGCACCGTTGCCCCCCATCTGGTGCTGGTCGATGACGATCTGAGGGCGCCAGCGCATGTGACCGGTGCGGACGCTGACCCGGGACTCCTTCTGGGTGAGCATGAACCAGTCACGGTTGTTGTCGTGCCCGACGTACTTGTGATAGAGCACGGGCAGGGAGACCCCCCGTCGGGCCTCGTCGTCCTTGAACCGCCTCCACCAGTCCACCACCGTGGCGTAGCCGTCGGGGTTGTGGCAGGGGGTCAGGACGAGAACCACGTCCTCGAGCACCCGGGTCCACGATGGTTCCTGCGTGGTGGCCAGGAAGTGGGCCGTGACCATTCCCGCCTGGGCCGGGCCCACCTCGGTGGAGTGGATCGATTCGTTGAGCAGGACGATGGTCTTGCCCCGGCTCAGGATCGCTTCGGCGTCTGCATCCGACAGGTCTCGTGGGTCCGCCAGCCTGAGGTTGTCTTCCCGGATGCGGTCGAGGCGGGCCAGGTTCTCGGGAGCGGAGATGATGACGCTGACGAATTCCCTGCCTTCGGTGGTCTCTCCAACCACCTCGAAGGACACCCGGTCCGAGGCGTCAGCGAGCTTGCGCATGTAGTCGAGGATCTGGTCGTAGTCCGCCAGCCTGCCGTCGGTCCCGGGAGCGAATCCGAGTACGTCCTTGGGAGTGGGGATCTGCGCTACGACCGCTGCGGTCAGGGCGAACACGAGAACCAGGGGCTTCATGACGCTGTCCTCCTCGCGAGTAGAACCCACACTCTACAATCGTGGCGATGATCGCGAGGCGGCTGAGCATCCTCGTCATCGCGGCGGGTGTCGTTGCGATGACCGTCTGGTTCTGGCAGGACGACCTGGTCACCATCGGTGTCCTGCTGGCCGTGGATCTGTTCCTGGGCTTCCTGCTGCTCTCCGGGTGGCGCCAGCTAACGCAGCAGGCCCGGGATCAGGAGAGCATCGCGGCCCACCGGGCCGCCCAACGGGCTCATGCCTCCGAGGTCCAGAGGGAGAATCGGCGGGATGTGGCCACGCCCATGCCCCCTGCTACGGACGACGCGCATGACTAGGCCGCCTCCCCGGACCGTTGGGGGGATCCTCCGGAACCTGGGCCCGGGGCTCATCGTCGCCGGCGCCATCGTGGGGTCCGGTGAGCTGGTGGCCACGACCAAGACGGGCGCCGAGGCGGGCTTCGCCCTGCTGTGGCTCATCCTCGTGGGCTGCGTCATCAAGGTGTTCGTGCAGGTGGAGCTCGGTCGGGTGACGGTGACCGAGGGCAAGACCGCCCTGGAGGCCCTGGACTCGTTGCCGGGGCCACGGCGGCGGGTCAACTGGGTGGTCTGGTACTGGCTCATCATGACCATCGTGGGGTTGGCGCAGCTCGGCGGCATCGTGGGGGGCGTCGGTCAGACCCTGTCCCTGGCGGCGCCGCTGACGGAGGAGGGGCGCGCGTTCAACGAGACCCAGGAGGCACGGATCGAACGCCAGGTGGAAGCGGCGGTGCGAGGCCGCGAAGAGCAGGGAGGCCGGGACAGCGCGCCGGAGTCGCGTCCGCCTGCGGACGTGAAGGACGGCGGCCGCGGCGAAGGGTCGCCGCCCCCGGACCCTGCCCTGTGGTCGATCCTGCTCGCGCTCCCGACGGCGGTCCTGCTGGTGGCCGGTCGTTACCGGATGGTGCAGTGGGTCTCTACGTTCCTCGTCGCGTCCTTCACCGCCGTCACGGTGGTCACCTTAGCGCTGCTCCAGTCCCAGCCCGAATGGGCGGTCACGGGGCAGGAGTTCAGCGACGGCATGGCGTTCCGGTTGCCGCCGCAGACCGGCGGCGTCAATCCGATGCACACGGCTCTGGCGGCGTTCGGGATCATCGGCGTCGGCGCCGCGGAGTTGATCATGTACCCGTACTGGTGTCTGGAGAGGGGATACGCCCGACACACCGGGGCCGATGACGGTTCGGAGGCCTGGGGTGCGCGAGCCCGAGGGTGGATGCGGGTGATGCGCTGGGACGCCATGCTGTCCATGGTGATCTACACGGTCGGGACGGTGGCGTTCTATCTCCTGGGCGCCGCCGTCCTCGGGCGCTGCGGGTTGAACCCGGAGAAGGGGGACCTGGTGAGGACCCTGTCTCAGATGTACGCGCCGGTGTTCGGTGACTGGGCGCCCACGGTGTTCCTCGTCGGCGCTTTCGCCGTGCTCTACTCCACCTACTTCGTGGCCAGCGCCAGCTATGCGAGGGTCTGCGCGGACGCGGTCCGGGTCTTCGGACTGGGGGGGCGCACGGAAGCCGACCGGGAGTGGTGGCGCCGGGTGTTCTGCGCGTTCTTCCCGCTGGCGAGCTGCGTGATCTTCGTGCTCGTCCGGGCACCGGGCGCCCTCATCATCGCCGCCGGGGTCTCCCAGGTGCTGATGCTGCCCATGCTGGCGTTCGCGGCGTTGTGGTTCCGGTATCGGGCGTCCCATCCTCAGCTCGTGTCGCGGCGCTTGTGGGACCTGGGTTTGTGGTTGTCGGCCATGGGTCTGGTGATCGCCGGACTCTGGGCAGCGTTGACGAAACTCGGTGTCGTGGGGTGAAGTGTCCTGCGCTCCCATGACCGCGCACGACTCCGACTCCACTGAAGACTGGGCCTACCTCGAGATCCTCGATCGCGTGATGCGAGATGGCGACGCGGGCCGGATGCGCACCCTCGACGCTTATGTCGAGATGTTCTCCTCCAACGCCGACATCGTCCATCGCGTCTGGGGCGACGTCATGACTCCGGAGCCGGTGCCGGATCGGTTGATCGCCGAGCGCTACCAGATCACGCGGGAGTTGGGTCGCGGAGGGCAGGCAACGGTCTACCTGGCGGATGACCTCAAGCTCAAGCGCCCGGTGGCGCTCAAGGTGATCCCCGCCCGGTTCATGGTGGGAGACTCCCGTCAGCTGATTCGTCTTGAGCGGGAAGCGGGTGCGGCGTCCCGGCTGGACCATCCGGGCATCTGCACCATCTACGACAGCGGGCGTGATGAAGGCATGTCTTACATCGCCATGCAGTTCGTCGAGGGCAAGACTCTGGCGCAGGTCATCGCGAGGATGAAGCACCGAGCGGGCGCTGAGGACACCGTGACGGACTCCGGTGAGCTGCCGACGCAACGCAGGATGGTGGAGCTGATCACCAACGTGGCGTCGGCGCTGGCGTCGGCGCACGAGGCGAGGATCATTCATCGAGACATCAAGCCCGGGAACGTCATGGTGACCCCCACCGGGGAGCCGGTGATCCTGGACTTCGGCCTCGCCCGAGACGACGGCGGCACCCTCCCGACCCTTACCGTCACGGGGGACTCCATGGGGACGCCGGCCTACATGGCCCCCGAGCAGTGGCGTGGCACGGGCGTCGGCCCGAGCGCCGACGTGTGGGCTCTCGGTGTCATGCTCTACGAAGGGCTGACCCTCAGCCGCCCGTTCGAGGGGCCGACCCACGAGCTGTTGGCGGAGCGGGTGCGCGCCGTCCCTCACCAGGACCCTCGTCGATGGGACTCGTCGATCCCTGTGGACCTCAAGGTGGTCATGGACGTGGCGCTGGAGAAGGACTCCCAGCGGCGGTATCCGGACGCCGGCGCTCTCGCCGCGGACCTGTCGCGGTTCCTGCGCCACGAACCGGTGCTGGCGCGCCCCATCGGGATGCCGACGCGTATCAGGCGATGGGTGCAGCGGAACCGGCTGGCGGCCAGCTTCGTCGCCAGCCTCACGGTCTTGATCCTCGGCGCTCTCGGCGCCTCCATCTACATCTCCGTGGAGAGCGCCCGGTCGGCGGAGGCGTTGCGCGCGGAGCGCAACGACAAGCAGGAAGCCCTGGACCAGTGGAGCGTGCTCGACGACCTTCGAAAGCTGCGTGACCTCAAGCTCGAGCGCGACGGGCTCTGGCCCGCGACGCCGGAGCAGGCGCCCGTCATCCGACAATGGCTCATCAGAGCCAGGACGTTGCGAGACACGCTGCGCTCGCGGGCGGCTGCCCTCGCCGAGGTCGGTCAGCGGGCGTTCCCGTATACGGCGTCGGACCGCGCCCTGGATCGTGCTGCGAACGTCCAGCTCGATCCGCTCGCCGCCGACGCTGCCCGGATCTACGCCGATGTCCTGTCCGCCTGGGAGGGGGAGGGCCAGCGGCGCGAACAGGTCGAGGACCAGAGAGGACTGGCCACCGATCGCCTGGAGCGTCGCCGGACCTGGCGGTTCGAGTTCCCTTGGGACGCGTCCAACCACGACGCCTGGAAACGCATCGTCGTGCTCTTGGACGACCTCGGCCCTTGGATCGAGGAGATGGAGAACAGGCTCGCGTTCGCCGAGAGCGTCGATCAACAGAGCGTGGAGTCCCATCGTGAGGCGTGGGCCCGGTGCATCACCGCGGTTGAGTCAAACCCCGCTTACGCCGGCCTCAAGTTGACCCCACAGCGGGGCCTGGTACCGCTCGGACCGGATCCCGCGTCAGGGTTGCAGGAGTTCGCTCACCTGCAGTCTGGAGACGTAGCTTCTCGTGATCAGAGTCGCCGATTGGAGATCGGCGACGCCACGGGTCTGGTGTTCGTGCTGGTCCCTGGCGGGTCCTTCCACATGGGCGCGGTCAAGGTCAAGGAGGAACAGCCCAGTGGTCAGAACCGATCCAGGTACGCGAGTGGGAACGAGGAGCCTGTGCGCGAGGTGACGTTGGGCCCCTTCTTCCTGTCCAAGTACGAGGTGACGTGCGGGCAATGGCTGCGTGTGGCTGGCAAGTTGCCGCCGGGTGCCTCCGGCGAGGGCCTGACGAAGCCGGTCGGCGACGTCACCTGGAACGACGCGCGGCGTGTGCTGGGTCGCCTGGACCTGGGCTTCCCGACCGAGGCTCGGTGGGAGTACGCGTGTCGGGCGGGGACCCGGTCCTCGTTCTATTGGGGAGAGGATTGGAAGCAGGTGGTGCAGTTTGAGAACACCGCCACCGAGGAGTACAGGGGCTACAGGGGGGAAGGCGTGACCGACCACGTCCGGTACCTGGCGGACGTGGGGTATTTCAAAGCGAACCCCTGGGGGTTCCATGACATGGGCGGGAACCTGGCGGAGTGGTGCGCCGATCCGTGGGTCCCGGACTATTCGGAGCGACTGGTGGAGGGGGTGTTCACGGTCAACCACCGTGGCGAGCGCCAGTTCAACAACGGCTACAACTGCGTGTTGCGTGGCGGTTACTTCGGCCGGGTTCCGGCGTCCGCTCGGAGCTCCTACCGCAGCGCTCAGTACGGCGCGTTCACGGCCCAGTTCATCGGCTTGCGGCCGGTGCGTGAACTCACGCCCTGACGCGCGTCGTCTCAGGGCTACTCTGTCTCGAGCAGGTTCTCGGGGAGCTTCAACGCTCGCAGCCTCTCCCGGAGACGGCCCCACCGCTTGCGGGCGGCGGCGTGATCGATGCCCATACGGCGAGCGACCTCGGCGTGATCCTGGCCCTCCAGCCCGCGGTAGATCAACAGCTGACGCTCCTCCTCGCTGAGGTCCTCCACGTGCTGGAGGAAGATCCGATAGGCGTCGTCCTGTTTGAGCTCCCGCGAGAGCGACGTCACGGAGGCGGGGATCCGGTCCAGGTCCGTCATCGGTGTGCCCGGCTGGGCCGCGTCGGCGACGTGGCTTCGTGAGCGCCGCAGGGCTTCCATGACGACGAATTGGGCGATCCCGAAGAGCCAGGGGCGAAAGCTCTTGACCGGCGGTTCTGACTCCTTGCGATACCGGTCCATGGCGCGCACCCACACCTCCTGCATGATGTCCTCCGCGTCGATCACCCGCTTGAGTCGGGAGTGGATGCGGATCTCCGCCCATGCCAGGAGGGCGGGAGCGATACGGCTGTAGAGCTGGTTGAACGCTTCCGCGTCTTCGGCGCCTGCGCGCGCCACGAGGTCGTCGGTGGGCGCCGAGTGCTCGTCTTCCATGGATTCGTCGGTCATGGGACAGTTCGCCCCGCCAGGGGCGGGGGGCGATAGGCCGAGTCTACAGTCGGCGATGGTCCATGTCTCCGAACATCCGGGTTCGAGGCCCGCGATGACGTCTCGCCGAACTCAGCGGGCGGACCGGTATCCGGCGGGCCCCATTCCCAGCTCCGCACGCAACTCCGCGAAGCCGGGTTTGAGCTTGTCGTAGATGACTTCGCAGCGCCGGTTGTAGCCGACGAACGCCGACTTCATGCCGTTGATCACGATGGTCTCGAGCCCCGCCAGGTCGACGCCGAAAGACTGGTGCGCGAGCCAGTGCTCCCTGGTGGGGGTCGTCCCGGACATCAGGCGGTTGTCCGTGTTGAGGGTGATGCGGAAACGGTGGCGCAGGAGGTGCTTGAGCGGGTGCTCGTCCATCGACGGGACGGCTCCGGTCTGGACGTTGGAGGACAGGCAGATCTCCAGGGGTACCCGGTGGTCCAGGACGTACTGGGCGAGCCGTCCCATGGAGACCACGCGACCATCGCCCAGGACCATGTCCTCCATCAGTCGGGTGCCGTGACCGATACGGTGGGCGCCGCAGTACTGCAGGGCCTGCCAGATGGACGGGACGCCGAAGGCCTCCCCGGCGTGGATGGTGATGTTGAAGCTCTCACGCTGGCAGAGCTGGAAGGCCTGCAGGTGGTCCTTGGGCGGGTGTCCGAACTCATCCCCGGCCAGGTCGAAGCCCACACAGCCGCGGTCGCGGTATGCGATGGCCAACTCCGCGGTCTTGAGGCTCTGCTCCGGAGGGGAGCTACGCATGCCGCAGAGGATCAGCCCCCATCGGATGCCGTGCGCGACCTGTGCGCGCTCCATTCCGCGCAGGACCGCGTCCACCACGGCCTCGGCGTGGAGCCCTCGGTCACAGTGGAACTGGGGGGCGAAGCGAAGCTCCGCGTAGGCGACGCCGTCCTCGTGCAGATCCTCGAGGGCCTCGAACGCGACCCGTTCCAGGCCGTCGTCCGTCTGCATGACCCCACAGGTGACGGCGAAGCCCTCCAGATACTCGGCGAGGCTGCCCTTGTCGGCGCCGCGTTCGAACCAGGTCTTCAGGGCTGCGGGGTCGTTGGTCGGTAGATCAACGTCCAGCCCCCGAGCCAGCTCGATGATCGTGGTGGGCCTGAGGCCACCATCAAGGTGGTCGTGGATGACCACCTTGGGCATCCGTCGGATGATGTCTTCGGTGAGTTCGCTCATGGGCGTATGTACGACGCCGGGAGCAGCAGGTCTAGTCCTTCGACCGCTCGAGATAGTCTCCCGAGTCCGTGTCGATGCGGATCCTGTTGCCCGACTCGATGAAGGGCGGGACCTTGACCTGGAGTCCGGTCTCCGTGGTGGCGGGCTTCAACTGGTTGGTGGCGGTGGCGCCCTTGATCGCCGGCGGCGTCTCCGTGATCTCGTGGACGACCACCTTGGGCAGGTTGATGGCGACGAGCTCGTCGTCGCAGAATTCGAACTCCACCTCGTCGCCGGAGCGAATGAAGAGCAGGCGGTCTCCGAGGACCTGACGCTCGATGTTCATCTCCTCGAAGGTCTCGCCGTGCATGAAGATCAGCATGTCTCCGGCGTCGTAGGAGTACTGGTACTTCTGTCGGGAGACGAACAGGGACTCCACCTTGTCGGAGCTGTTGAAGCGGTTCTCGACGATCTTCCCGCCCTTGATGTCCTTCATCTTGGCTTGCACGTAGGCCGGGCCTTTGCCGGGCTTCACGTGCTCGGTGGAGACGACGACGTGAGGGGCACCCTTGAACAGGATGGTGACGCCCTTCTTGAGGTTGTTGACGGGCATGGACGGCATGGTGAGGACTCCTGTGCGGTGATGAGCCGCAGGATACCAGCCGACGGAGGGGCTCCCCAGGGGCGGGGCGGGAACGGGCCCCAGCCCCAGGGAAGACGGCGTCCTATTTCGGCGCGCGCTGCCTCTGGAATTGGCGACGGAATCGAGACTCACTGAGCTCTCGGGAGTCGCCGCTGAGCGTGCCCACGAGCCTCCCGAAGCGCGCGTCCGGGCATGTCACCACGATGGTCCAGCGCTCCGACGAAGGGTCGGTCCCTTCGGTGGAGACGAGCTTGTAGGGCTTGCCGGGGATGTTGCCGGCTCGCCCGGGGGGGTAGGAGAGCGCCTTGTCTCCGGTGAAGCCCAGGGCGCTCATGGACTTCGGGTCCTTGCCGTGCTCCGCCTTGTACGCCCGGTAGGCCTTGGCGATGGTCTCCAGGTCCTTCATGATCGCCCGTCGTTCCGACCTCTGCTGCTCTCGCATGGCCATGGCCGAGCCGAAGGCTGCGTAGATCTGGGAGATCGGCCGGGAGGTGCGGATCACCATGCTGTCGGGGTTGACGTCGATGGCGGCGGCGATGCCTGCCCCGTCCCGGAGGTTGGAGAGGGCGGCGCCGAACTCACGGCTCTCGGTCATGAGCGCCTTGAGGCTGACGTAGGCGTAGGAAGATGCCTGCTGCGGCAGCCCCTTGCACACTCCGTATCGAGCCAGGCTCGGGGTGGCGCCGCTGCGCGCGTCCAGCGCTCGCCGGCAAGGCTCCTCCACGCCGATGATGATGGAGTCGCCGTCGAAGACCATGCACGGCTCGATCCGTCCCATGTCCTTCATGCCCTTGATGCGGAACCACGTACGTCCGCCTTCTTCCGTGATCGCCAGCTCGCCTCCCCGGGGCGTCACGGCCTTGGTGATCAGATCGGCGAGGGTCGCTTCCGCTGCCGCCGGGTCGGTGGTTTCGATGACGAGGAAGCCGTTCTCTTCGTCGTCGTCGATCTGGCCGTCGGCATCGGGGATTCCGACCACGCTGATCCCGCCTGTGCCGACCGCCGCGATGTCCTCGAAGCGCACGCCCAGCTGCTTCTGGGCGCCGATCATCTGCTGCTGGATCATGGGAGCCATGGGGAGCTTGGTCTCGTCCATGATGAACGCCATGCCCTTCCTCCACAGCGCCTCGGTGCTGCCATTCCAGGTGTATACGAAGACCGCATCCGCCGGCATCTGGTCGAGGCGGTCATGGCCGGCCTTGCCGCAGTCAAGGATCTGGAAGAGCGGGACGTCGCCGTTGCCCACCATGGCCATGTGGCTGTGGGTCTCCGTCTCGGTCCACCCCATGGCTCCCATGCGGAAGAGCCCGAGGCTGGTGGCGATCTGCTCGAACGACCCGGAGCGGGCCGTGATCCCCGTGGCGTCCATCTCCTCGCGGGCGATCCTCAGCCACGGTTCGGCGTTGATGAACAGGCAGTAGTCCGGGACCGAATCGTCTCCCACCGCCCGCTTGAACTCCGAGGACTGAGCGAGAGAGCCTTGGCGGACGGAACCGAACCGGCTCATGGTCTCCCTCAGCTGCCGCTGGTCGGAGGCCAGGATGATCATGTCGTCGCGCTTGCCGACGCTGACCCCGAACTCGCCCATGGCGAGCTCCATCTCGTCGTCGTTGACGGGATCCGCCACGGCGTCTTCGATCAGTTTGCCTGACACGACCTCGTAGATGCGATCTGCCATGGACGTGTGCAACACGAAGACGAAGTCCATCTCGGGGAAGCTGTCGGTCAGCTCGAATCGGGTGAGCGCCGCCTCGTAACCCCTGATGGATCGCAGCCAGCTGCCGATGCTGATGTCCCCCATGTCCATCATGGCGCTCACGGACTGCAGACCCTCATCCATCATGTCGATGACGGCGTCCACGTCGACGGGGCTCTCGTACAACCCGCCGCCGGACATCATCTTCTTCATGGCGTCGATGGGGTTGCCGGACCAGCTCCGGGCGTAGACCAACGTGTCTTTCGGGAGGCTGTGGGCGAGGGTCTGGCCGATGCAGCCGCATGCCAGCGTCAGGGCGATGGCCCCGGTCAGGATCGTTCGCTTCATGGTGCTCCCTGTGGAGTAGAGGTGCGTTGAGCAGTCAGACCAGAACAGGCGAGGCCCCGGACTCGGCGCCCGAGGCCTGAGTGGCAGAGCCGGGACACCCCCGGCCATACGCATCGACTAACCGTTCTTGCCGCCGATCTTGAGGCCGCCCTTCTTCTCTTTCGCCTTGTCAGGGGTGGCCTCGGAGTTGGAGTTGGACTTGCCCTTGGCCTTGCGGTCCTGGAAGACGATCTTGCAGTCCTCGGGGATCTCGAACGTGCAGGAGATGCCGTCCTTGAAGCCCATCATGTCGACGAGGTTGTCGGCGCTGATGTCGCCGCCGGAGAAGGAGACCTTCATGCCGTTCTCGCCGGACTTCTTGCAGCCCTTGGTCTCCTGGACCTTGCCGGGGAGGTTGATGACGAACTCGAACTTCATCTCGTCCACGGAGAGCATGGACTTGAACGTGTCCAGGTACATCTCCATGGCCTCGAGCTCTTCGTCACCGAGGTCTTCCAGCTCCTCGAGGTCGATCGGGATGTCGTCACCGAGGAGCTCGGCGATGGGGGCGAGCAGCACCAGCTGCCCGACCTTGGGGTCGCTGGTCTTGTAGAACGTGGGGGTCAAGGGCACGTCGGGCGAGAAGGGGACGTCCATGGACTCCACCTGCTTCTTCTGCTCCGCGGCGGCCTTCTGGATGTAGACGTTCACGTCCTTCATGGACGCCTCGAGCTCGAAGCCCTTCCAGCCGTCCTCGTCCACCTTGGTGGCCTTGGTGACGTCCATCCCCTGGTCCTTGAACATCTGCGCGACCTTCTTCTCGTCGAACATCTGTTCCATCTCGTCGAAGGCCTCTTCCGCCTGCTCCATTTCGGCGCCGCCCATGTCGCCCATGGACTCCATCATGCCCTTGAGGCTCTCGAGGGCTTCGGTCTTCATGGTCATGCCCATGGTCATCGCGCCGGTGGCGTCGTTCTTGACGTTCATGGTCATCTTGGCCTTGAGGCAGCCGGTGAGCCCGGTGGCCAGGATCGAACAGAGGAGGACGGCGCAGAACTGTCTCATGGTTGTTCCTTTCGTGGTCGGGAGGAGGACAGGCGCGATGGCCGGACCTGAAACACCGACGGGTGTCATTGGTTACGAGGTCCCGGGGCGCAAATTGTCATGGCCTCAAGGGCTTGAGAGGCCGTTACTTAGGTCCACGGGGGTTGGGCGTTCCGGATGCAGCGTGGGCCATCCGGACCGACCATCACCTCCGCGGGTAGTGGTCGTAGGTTGTAACAGGACCCCATGGACCACCCATAGGCGCCGGTGTGGCGGATGGCCAGGAGGTCTCCCTCCCGTGGCATGGGCAGGAGGCGATCGCGGGCGAAGAGGTCGCCGGCCTCACAGATGTTCCCGGTGACCGTGACCCGCTCCGGGCGGGCGTCAGGTCGGGAGACGTTCTCGATGGTGTGCCAGCTCCCGTACAGGGCCGGCCGCAACAGGTGATTGAGACCGGAGTCGGTCCCCACGAACGTGTGCCGCTTGCCTCGCTTGATACTGGTGACGGTCACGTAGAGGGTGCCACAGGAGGCGACCACCCAGCGCCCAGGCTCGAAACGAATGGAGACCCCTGGATGCTTGACCTTGAACGGCTCCAGGATCGGCCGCAGGAGCTCGCTGAACCGGAGCACGTCGAAGTCCTCCTCTCCAGGCTTGTATCCCACCCCGAATCCGCCACCGAAGTCCACGAACGAAAGCCCCGGAGTCCCATCTGCAGTACGGAGCATCACCTCGACGGCGCGGATGAAGACCTCCGGGTCGAGGATCCCGGAGCCGACGTGTTGTTGCAGGCCGTCCACGAGGAGACCATGCCGGTTGGCCGCCGACCACGCGTCCTCCAGGTCATCCGTGTCGATGCCGAACTTGGATTCCGGTCCCCCGGTGATGACGTGATCATGGTGGCCGTCGCCGACGTCCGGGTTGATGCGAACTCCGACGCGGGTGTTGGGGAAGAGCCGTCCGTAGCGTTCCAGCTGCGAGATGGAATCGACCGTGATGTGGGTCCCGGTCTCGGCGACGGCGCGGAGCTCCTCGTCGTTGATGCTGTTGCCGTTGAACGAGATCGCGTCGGGAGAGAAGCCCACGTCGATGGCGGCGAGGACCTCACCGACGCTGACGGCGTCTACGTACAGCCCCTCCTGCCTGACGATGTCCAGGATGGCGCGGTTGGAGTTCGCCTTCATGGCGTAGTGGAACGCGCAATCCGGGAGCGCGGTGAGGAGAGACCGGCACCGGGAGCGCAGGTCGTCTTCGTCGTAGACGTAGAGGGGGGAACCGAATCGCTGGACCAGATCTTCGGCAGACATCATCAGGTGGAGATGGTTACACTGGCTCGATGAGAATCGCCACCCCCCTCGTCCTGTCAGCGCTCCTGCTCTCGTCGCCGGCGCTCTGCCAGGACCACGCGTTCAAGCGACACCGCAGCCTGGCATACGTGGAGGGGGAGGGTGCGGACAAGGTGCGGCACACCCTGGACTTGTACGTCCCCGAGGGGGTCGAGAAGCCGCCCTTGGTCCTCTTCATCCACGGCGGGGCGTGGCGAATGGGAGCCAAGGGCTGGTACGCGGGGATCGGACGCTGGCTCGCCCGCAACGGCTACGCCTGTGCTCAGAACAACTACCGGTTGACCCCAACGGTCCAGCACCCGGTCCACGTCATGGATTGCGCCAAGGCGCTGGCCTGGCTCGTGGCCAACGCAAAGAAGTACGGGTACGACGTCGAGAACGTCTTCCTCACCGGGCACTCCGCCGGCGGACACCTCTCGTCCCTCCTGGCACTGTCTCCGAAGTACCTGAAGGGGGAAGGGCTCAAGCGGACTCGCATCCGTGGCGTGTTCCCCCTCTCCGGGGTCTATGACTGCCGGTCCCGGTACGGCACGTTCGTCAAGACGTTCGGTGAGGAGCGAGAGGGACGTGAGGAGGCCTCTCCCGTAGCCAACATCCACGACAAGACTCCGCCGTTCATGGTGATCTGGGCGGACAAGGACATGGCCGGATTGCCTCAGGACGCGAAGCGGTTCGTGGCTGCCCTGAAGAAGGCGAAGCGACCGGTGGAGGGGCACGAGGTGCAGGGTCGTAACCACATGACCATCACCTCGCGCATCGGGTCAGACGGCGACGAAGCGTCGCGGCTGATCCTGGAGTTCCTGAAGAAGCACCGCTGAGGGTCGCTCAGGCGTAGGCCTGCAGGCCCGTGATCTTCTCACCGAGGATCAGCCCGTGAATGTCGTAGGTGCCCTCGTAGGTGTTCACGGTCTCCAGGTTGCACATGTGGCGCCCTACCGGGTACTCGTCCGTGATCCCGTTGGCACCCAGCATGTCCCGGGCAACCCTGGCGATCTCCAGGGCGCGTCCGACGTTGTTCCGCTTGGCCAGGGAGACCTGGGCGAAGTTCATCTTGCCCTCGTCCTTGAGCCGACCGAGTCGCCAGCAGAGCACCTGAGCCTTGGTGATCTCCGTCAACATGTTGGCGAGCTTGGTCTGGATGAGCTGGAACGAGGCGAGGGGCTTGTCGAACTGGATGCGCGACATCGTGTAGTCGCGGGCGGTGTCGTAGCAGGATCGGGCAGCGCCGATGGCGCCGAAGGCGATGCCGTAGCGAGCCTGTGTCAGGCAGCCGAGCGCGGTCTTGAGCCCGCGAGCGTTGGGCATCAGGGCGTCCTTCGAGACCTTCACGTCCTGCAGCACGAGCTCTGACGTGACCGAGCAGCGGAGCGACCACTTGCGTCGCTGCTCGGGGGCGGAGAACCCCTCCGCGTCCGTGGGCACGATGAACCCGACGATCTCTCCGTCCAGCTTCGCCCAGACGATGGCGATGTGCGCGAGCCCACCGTTGGTGATCCACATCTTCGCCCCGTTGAGCAGGTAGTGGTCGCCCTTGTCCTCCGCCCGCGTCAGCATGCCTCCCGGGTTGCTGCCGAAGTCGGGTTCCGTGAGCCCGAAGCAGCCGATGACCTCACCGGACTGCATCCGTGGGAGGTACTTCTCCTTCTGCTCATCCGACCCGTAGGCGTAGATCGGGTACATGCACAGCGCCCCCTGCACGCTGACGAAGGACCGGAGCCCGGAGTCGGCGTACTCCAGCTCTTCCATCATCAGGCCGTAGGCGGTGTTGGACAGCCCGGCGCAGCCGTAGCCTTCGAGGTTGGCGCCGAACGCACCCAGGTCGGCGAGCTCCAGGGCGACCTCGAGGGGAAACTCACCCTTGCGGTAGGCATCTTCCACCAGAGGGGAGAACCGCTCCTTGGTCCAGCGTCGGATCTCGTCGCGGGCCAGGCGTTCTTCCTCGCTGTAGAGAGCTTCCATGTCGTAGAGATCGGCGGAGGTCATCGGAGCGCCCATGAGTTCGTTTTCTCCTGTTCTGACGGTTCTGAAGGGTAGCAACTGTCTCGGCTGGGCAAAGGCCCGTGGCCTGCTAAGGTCGCTCTTCCTCCGGTAGAACTTCATGGCCAAGGTATTCGTCAAGCCCCGCCGCGCGCGGCCATTCTGGTTCGGCCATCCCTGGGTGTTCTCGGGGGCCATTGGCCGGACCAAGGGGCAGATCCGTAACGGGGGGGTGGTTCAGGTCTGCGACGACGGGGGCCGGATCATTGGCGAGGGCTTCTGGAACGAGGACAGCCAGATCCGGGTTCGGCTCGCCACCCTGGTCTCCGAGGGGGCGCTGGACGCGGACCTGCTGCTCGGGCGCCTCGATGACGCGATCAGGCTCAGGACGGAGGTGCTGCGTCTGCAGGACTGCTCCAACGCCTACCGACTGGTGCACTCGGAGAGCGACGGCCTCCCGGGCCTCATCGTCGATCGGGTGGGGGACCACCTGGTTCTCCAGGTGGGTTGTCTCGGCCTGACGGCGTTTCTCGAGCCGCTCCTGGATCGATTACAGGAGCGCCTCGCCCCGCTCGGGATCGTCGAACGTGAGTCGACGGTGGCGCGAGAGGAGGAGGGGCTGGAACGTGAAGGAGGAGTCCTCCGCGGTTCGGCCCCGGCCGGCGTCGTTGAGGTGATCGAGAACGGCGTCCGGTATCTGTGTGACCCGATGGAGGGTCAGAAGACCGGGTGGTTCGCCGATCAGCGCGACAACCGCCGCGCCCTCGCGTCGCTGACCCGAGGTCAGGACGTCCTCGACGCGTTCTCCTACGTCGGCGGATTCGGGATCGCCATGGCGGTGGCCGGCGCACGCAGCGTCCGATCCGTCGATTCCTCGGCTCCCTCCCTGGAACTCCTGGAGCGCGGAGCGGCCCTCAACGGGGTCGCTGACCGGGTCTGTGCGGACAAGGGGAACGTCCTGCGAGTGCTTGATCACGACGCGAAGGAGGGGCGGCGCTACGACGTCGTCGTCCTTGATCCGCCCAAGCTCGTGCGCAAACGATCAGCCCTGGAGCGCGGCCTGGCGCTCTATCGTGAGATCAACCTGAAGGGGCTGAGGGTGCTGCGCCCAGGGGGCCTCCTCATCACCTGCTCTTGCAGCCAGCATGTCCGTCCGGAGCACTTCGAAGAGATGCTCGGCGACGTGGCGCACGAGGCGGGCGTCCGTCTGCAGGAGATCTACCGCGGAGGCCAGTCCGCGGATCACCCGGTCATGTTCCCGGTCGAGGAGAGCCGGTACCTGGATTGCCGGGCTTTCCGGGTGCCAGCGTGGGGCTCAGAGCCTGATTCTGCGGCGGGATCGGGAAAACCATCGCCCGCTTGAGAGCTTTCTCTTGACGGATATCGCCGGCTCCTGCGACGGTGGAGTTAGGTGCTTCCGGGGGCACCTTTTGTAAGAGCCCACCCATGATCTTCAACCGATCACTGCTGTATCTCGGCCTCCTTACGTCCATTGCTTGCCTCCTCGCTTCCATGGCTGTCGGCCAGGGGATTTCCTTCGCTCCCGCGCTGGATTACCCGGGCGGCACTCTTTCGGTCGTGGGGGACGTGACTCAGGACGGTCGGGACGACGTCTTCACCGACATCTGGGGCCTCCGTGAGGTGCATGTCGCCAACCTCAACGGGTCCCTCGCCGCTCGCATCACCGAGCCAGGTGCTGGTGGCGGTTCCGCCTGCATCGTGGACCTGGATTCCGACGGTCTGAACGACGTGGTCTACCTCTTCCGAGCGGGGAACGGGTGCGGGACGGGCACCCTGCGCGTGGCGATGAACCAGGGGACGTGCGGAGGAGGCCTGGGGCCGGACCTGGTGATGACGACCCTGGGCATCACCGGCCTGGGCTGCTTCATCGGTCCCGCGCGGGTGATGTGGGACGGATCCGACAGGCTGTGGCTCTGGGAATCTCCGGGTACCACCATGTGGCCAGTGGACGTCACTCCGAGCTCGACCCCGGGTGGTCCTCCGAGTTTGACCGAGGGCGCGCCCTGGTTCGCCAACTGTGGTGTGACCCGAGCCGCCGTCATGTGCGACCTGAACGGTGACGCGTACATGGATCTGGTCATGGCCTGCTCCACTCTGCTGACGTCGACGGATGCCCAGCTCTACACGTATCTGGGGTCACCGACCGGTCTCATCCCCAACTCGGCCACGTCGGCGGCCTCGGTCCCTGCCTTGCCGAGCCTGGAGGCCGCGGACCTTAACGGCGACGGGCGCGACGAGATCGTCGTGGCTCACGGCGCCGGCGTCGGTGTTCTGGAGAACCTGGGATTCCAGGCGGGCAGCGTCATCCACGCTTACAGCACCGTCTGGCCAGGGGCCGCTGGACAGGCGGTGCCCGCGGATGTGGATGGTGACGGAGACCAGGACCTGGCCATCCTCACCTGGAACAGCGAGATCAAGTTCTTCGTCAATGATGGCGGGGGCGCCTTCGCGCTGGACGCCTATGTGCTCTCCATGCCTTCGGCCTCGAAGATCAAGGTCGGAGACCTCGACGGCAATGGGGTGTCGGATCTGGTCTCCACCAGCCCGAACGGGATGGTCCGGGTCCAGCTCTCCGACACCGTGCCGTTGACCGAGCCCCGGCCTGGCACAGCGGACGGCGTAGAGCTTTACACCGTCACGGTTGCGTCCGGGCTCCCCAGCCAGCCCGTGGTGGGGCCGCTGGGCTCCGTGCAGCGTGCGACCGCCGGCAACAACATCCTGATGAGCATCGTCGCGCCGGCCTTCCCCAACTCCCCGGTGGGGATCGGATTCGAGGCGTTCGATGTGGGCTGCCCGCCTAATGCGCTCAGCTCGGAGGTGTGGCTGTCGCTGACTTCCGAGACGTTCATCTCCTGGTTGAACACCCCAGCGACGGGGATCCTGGACATGACCATCACGGTCCCGCCGTCCTTGCCGCCGGGGTTCGCCGTCCTGACACAGGCGGCGGTCATCAACCCGGCCGCCATCAACACGATCTCCGCGGTGACGCCGGCGCAGGAGATCCAGTTCTAGAGGTCGTTCAGCGTCTTCTGAGTCCAACCACCGCGATCCCGCCGGAGACGAGGTACGGGATCACCCGCTCGATCCACTTGTCCGCGTTGTCCGGGAAGGCGTAGTAGGCGGCGATGCTGAGGGTCGCGCCAGAGATCATGGAGGCGAGGGTGAACCCAGGGCGCGGGAGGCGCCGACCCAGGGCGCTCACCAACAGGACCGGGCCGAACGCGGCGCCCACGGCGCCCCATGCGAAGAGGACGCGATTGAAGATGGTCGCCTCCGGGTCCATGGCCGCGATCATGGCCAGGACGCTGACCGCCAGCACGGCGAGGCGTGAGCGCGTGAGCGCCGTGCGGGGGTCGCCGCCTCCGGACCGCATGTCATGGGCGACGGACGACCCCACCACCAGCAGCTGACTGTCCGCCGTGGACATGATGGCGGAGAGGACGGCGGCGATCATGACGCCGGAGACCACCGGACTGAAGAGGTTGTTGGTGGCGTGGATGAACACGCTCTCGTTGTCAGGGAGGCTGTCCCAGATCACCCGGCCGCAGAGCCCGAGCAGGATCATGCCTGTGTAGACGACGACGGCCCAGGCGACGGCGATGCGTTGGGCCTGCCGCAACTCCGTATTGTGACCGCGCAGGGCCATGAGGCGGTTGACGACGTGGGCCTGGCCCGGGTATCCCAGCCCGATGCCCAGGATCCCGAAGACGAAGCCCAGGCCTGCGGACGGCCCGCCGCTCATGGGGTCCAGGTAGCCCTGGACCTCGATCCCCTGCAGGGAGGTGATCAGGGCGCCGGGGCCGCCCACCTCCACGAGCGCGGCCACCGGGACGATGATCGCGGTCAACGCCATCAGCAGCCCTTGCAGGGTGTCTGTCAGGCTGACCGCCCAGAACCCTCCGACGAGGGTGTAGATGACCACGATGCCGCCGCCGATGGCGACGCTGGCTTCCAGAGAGAGGTGGTCGGGAAACGTCTTCTCGAACGTCTTGCCTGCGGCCTGGAATTGCGAGCACACGTAGAAGCCGAGGGAGACCACGACGATGCTGGCGCCCACGCGACGGATGGTCCGATGGAGGGGCGCCCCGTGTTCGCCTGCCACCAATTCCGTCGTCGTCAGGGCCCCGGTCCGGGTCGTCATGGCCCGGACTCCCGGTGCCAGCAGGTACCAGTTGATGACGAAGCCGCCCACGCACGCGGGGAAGAACCAGAGCGCTCCGAGTCCCCAGGCGTATGCCTGTCCGCTCACGGACAGGATGGTCCAGGCCGAGGAGGAGCTGGCCGCTGCCGAGACCGCCGCCACCAGGGGGCCGAGGGAGCGCCCTGCGAGGAAGTAATCCGACTGGTCCGTCGTTCGGCGCTGACCCCACCACCCGAGCGCCAGCAAGGTCACCTTGTAGACGACGAGGGTGATGAGAACGGCGGTGGCTCGATCCATGCCGCGGACTCTACACCAGCGTCGAGGGGACGGGGGTATGGAGCCGAGGCGTCACGAGCGGGCAAGAAGAAGGGCCGCGCTGCCGGATGGCTGCGCGGCCCTGTGTCTGCTCGTCGCTGAGACGTCGGTGCTCAGCGGGCGCCGCTGATCTTCTTGTAGTACTCCTTCAACTCCTTGGCGTAGGGAGGAGTGACGCTCTTGAAGTTGCGGTCGATCAGGCGCTGGCGTAGCTCCGGAGGGAGGTGCCCCCAGCGGGTCGCGTCCCAGTTGACCGGGACCTGGACCTGTCCGGGGTCCCGCTTCTTGGCGCCCCGTTGATTGCGGCCGCCGGGCTTGTCCTGGGCGGTGGCGTCGTCCTGCTTCCCACCCTGCGGAGGGCTGCTGGAGTCGCGGTTGTTCCGGTTCGAGCCCTGCTGACGCTGGTTGCGGTCGCGGGCCTGGGACTGACTCTGTGACTGGGAGTTGGAAGGCGACGAACTGCCGCCTGAGCCTGAGCCGTTTCAGCAAGGGATGTTCTTGATGATCTCGTCGATGTCCGACGTGATCTGATCGCCGCGCCCCTGCATGCTCTTGATGAGCTTCTCCAGGTTCTCGCGCGCGGCCTCGCCCTGTGCCTGGGCTGCCGCCGCCTCGACCTGATCGATCTCCTGTTCGACCTTGACCATGTTGCGTCGAACCTGCTTGGCGAGCTCCTTGATGTCCACCTGCTCACCGGTGTCGTCCTGAGCCCCCGCGGTCGGCGCGGAGATCAGGATCATGCTCGCGATCAATCCAGTAAAGAGAAGCTTCATGGCTTCGACTCCATTCAGTTGGTCCGGGTCGCGCTGGACGCGGACATGACTCTCATCATACGGAACCCGAACCCCACGGTTCGCATCGAAATCCCCCGCGTGGGCGGGTTCGCGGAGAATCTCTGTCACAAAGGGAGATAGGGCCTACTTGTCCTTGTCTTCATCGGGAGATCCGGCCTCGGGCTCGATCTCCATGTTGCGCATGATCCGCTCGAACAGCTTCCGAATCGCGTTCTGACGGTGGGCCAGCTGCCGCAGCATCTCAACGTCCGTGGGGTCTGCTTCGTCGCCGAACTGCGGCTCACCAGCCCAGAAGGAGTCGTTCTCCCGGTTCCACGACGTCTGCAGCCGCTTGATCAGGAGCAGCTCGGCCACGACGGATACCAACGGAGGCTTCTGCTGCTGTTGCTGCTGCTGCTGTTGTTGCTGCTGCTGCTGCTGTTGTTGCTGCTGGCGGGCCCGGATCTCGTCTTCCAGGGTCAGCCTCAGCTCCTTCAAGCCTGAGAGGATCTGTTCTTCTTCGAACAGGACCAACCGATCCGTGCGGCGTTTGCCGAGGTAGGTGGCGACCCGCTCCATCTGCGAGGAGATCTGCTCCATGACCCAGGCGAAGGCCATGGAGCTGCTCTCTCCCTGCTCCTCCGTGATGGCCTCGTGCATTCCCTTGAGCTTCTCGTGGGATGCGCCCTGTCGCCGCCCCAGCTTGAGGATGGCTCGCTTGTTGGACCGGGACAGGCGGCCGGCTTCCTCCCGCTCCTTGGCGATCTGGGTGGTCGCTCCGTTGATCTCTTCCTGTTCCTTGATGAGCTTCTCGGTCTCCGCCTTGAGATAGAACAGGACCTCCTCCTGCTGGAGGCCGACGTACTGACCCTTCTCTCGCTCCAGCTCCTGCTGCGCCTGGTCCAGCTGGTCCATGGCGTCCTGCTCTTGCTGTGAGGCCTCCCCAGGGTCCTGGCGTCTCAGGCTCTGGGAAGCCTGCTCCATGGACTCGGAGGCCTTCTGCGCCGACTCCGCACCCTCGGGAGACAGCTGCTTCATGCTCTCCGCGAGGTTCTTGGTCTCCTCGCGCAACTCCGCCTGGCGCTTGGCGAGCTCTTCCGCCTCCCGCGCATCAGCCTCCGGGTCGCGGGTGCGAGCCTGCGCGGCCTGTTCCAGCTCGCTCATTGCCCGGTCGATCCCCGATTGGGCTGCGTTCTGGCTCTGCTGGCCACGCTGCGTCTGGCCTTGCTGGATCTGGCTGGACGCTTGCTGGGACTGCTCCGTGGCTTGCTGGAGGTCGTTGAGAGCCCGCTGGACGTTCTCGTTGTCAGTCCCGGCGGTGGCTTGCTCCAGGTCTTTCTTCACCTCGTCCAGCTTGCGGGACAGGTCCTTCTCCTTGTCCGCGATGGCCTTCAACTCGTCCTTCTTGCGGGAGAGGTCCTTCCTGGTCTCCTCGACCATCTTTCTGGCCTGCTCGATACGGGCTTCCGCGGCCTCCCGTCGACGACGCTCTTCCGCCGCGTCTCCGGAGCGCCTCGCTTGCGCGGCGGCCTCGAGGTCGCGAGCGGCGTCGTTCAGCGCCTGCTCTGCCTGCCGTTCTTCCGGTGTCTGACCTTGCTGACCGCCTTGCTGACCGCCTTGTTGACCGCCCTGCTGGCCGCCTTGCTGACCGCCTTGTTGACCGCCCTGCTGGCCGCCTTGTTGAC
>CAZDQF010000004.1:317502-322031 GCA_964507445.1 uncultured Isosphaeraceae bacterium | reverse complement strand
CCGCCCCCCCCCCCCCCCCCCCCCCCCCCCCCCCCCCCCCCCCCCCCCCCGCCGGCGTCGGCCACGGTCCGCTGGTCGTGCCGCTGGGCGGCTACCTGGCCGGCTCGGCCCTGCGCCTGGTTCGACGCGAGGGGGACACGCCGTTCCCCTGGCGCACGGCCGTGACCGTGCTGTTCCTGGTGAGCTGCCTGGGCCTCATCGCCGGGGGCGTCGTGCTCACCCTGCGGAGCGTGCGTCGCGAGCAGCAGTTGATCGACGTGCGCTCCGAGTTCCTGGCGGAGGTCTCCCACCAGCTCAAGACGCCGGTCGCCAACCTGCGCATGTTCGCCGAGACGCTGTCGAGCGGTCGCGTCGATGACGCCGGCGATCGGAGGCGCATGGAGGAGATCCTCCATATCGAGGCCTCGAAGCTCGGCGAATACCTGGAGCGGATCCTGGCGTTGGCGCGCCTGGAGCGCCGTGAACCCGGCGATCGGACGGATGGCCCCGTCGATCTCGGTGAGATGATAGAGACCCTGCGCACCCGCTGGACGGCCGCGGCGGCCGCTCGTGACGTCATCGTGCAATTCGGCGTCGACGGCGGACTCCCCTCGGCCTCGGGCGACGCGGACGCGCTCCTCGACGGGCTCCACAACGTGATCGACAACGCCGTGCGTCACTCTCCGAGCGGTGGTACGGTGCGCGTCGAGGCCTCGTCCGCCGACGGCCGCGTCCGCATCGCCGTCACCGACGAGGGCCCCGGCATCGCGCCGGAGGACGTACCGCACGTCTTCGAGCGGTTCTATCGCGGCGCCGCGGGGCGGGCGGGGGAGGGCACCGGCCTGGGCCTCGCCATCGCTCGGGCCGGCGCCGAGCGGGCCGGCGGAGCGTGTGAGATCGAACGGACCGCCCACGGCGGCACCGTCGTGGTCTTCGACCTGCCGGTGATCCGGAGAGACGGATGAAACACAAGATCCTCATCGTCGAGGACGACACCCACCTGCGCTTCGGCATCACCTTCAACCTCGAGAAGGAGGGGTACGAGGTGATCGCGACCGACAACGGAGAGGAGGGGCTCGAGCTCGCCCGCGACCGCTCCCCGGACCTCGTGCTCCTCGACATCATGCTCCCCGGCATCACCGGACTCGAGGTGCTCGAGAAGCTGCGGGAGACGGGCGAGTCGCCGCCGGTGATGATGCTCACCGCGCGCGCCGACGAGTCGGACGCCGTGTGCGCGCTGTCCCTCGGAGCGGACGACTACGTCCGCAAGCCTTTCGGCGTGAGCGAGCTCGTTGCGCGGATCGGAGCCGTGATCCGACGCGCTCGCCCGGCGGCGCCGAGCGAGGCGACCACGATCGGCCGCTGGCGACTCGAACTGGAGAACCTCCGCTGCTTGGACGGCGCCGACGTCGTGACGCTGACCACGCTCGAGGTCGAGATCCTGCGCGTCCTCCTCGAGCGGCGCGGCGACGTCTGCCGTCGGGAGGAGCTGCTCGAGCGCGTGTGGGGCGTGGGCGCCGGCGCGCTGACGAGGACTCTCGACAACCACGTGGCGCGGCTTCGCAAGAAGATCGAGCGCGACCCGGCGGCTCCGGATCTCGTCCTCACGGTTCACGGCGTCGGCTACAAGCTGTCTACCTGATTGGGTTTGCGCCTGTTACATCCTGTTACGGCAGCGGGACTTCTTCGGGACTGGGTTTCACCCCCCGAACACGTCTAAAAGGGACCTGTGAGCGGAAAGGAGTTCCTCATGACCATCGTCGTTGTCCTGATCGTGATTCTCGCCGGCCCCATGTTCGCGCAGGAGGATCCGGCGCGCCTGATGGCGAAGGCATTCGTGGCGGAGGAGGCGAGCGCCGACCCCGCTCAGGCGCTCGCCTTCTACGAGCGCGTGGTGAAGTCGCCGGGGCTGTGCGCAGAGACCGGTGTGCGGGCCGGACTGGGGCGCGTGCGGTGCCTGTATCGTCTCGGGCGCGTCGACGAGGCGAAGGAGGTTCTCGCCGACGTCGAGAAGATGCCCGCCGCTGAGTCCATGAGGGGCGAGGTCGCTCGCGAGGCCAAGCGGATGCGCGGCGCGGCGCCCCAGGAAGAGCCGATCGAGAAGCGTGTCTTCCAGCTCGTCCGCGCGGGCGACACCAAGTCTGTGACGGCGCTGGGACGGCCCGCCATCGATTCGCTGAAGAAGATCCTCAACGGCGTGGACGGCGCCCCGGACGAGCCTGATCATCTCGCCGCCGCCGTGAAGGCCCTGGTGGAGATGCAGTTTCCGGAGCTGCCGGACGTCGTGCTCTCGGTCCTGCGTGAGAGGCGCATGGTCCAGCGTCATCTCCTGATCAACGCGGTCGAGGCAGTCTACCGGCGCCAGCCTGACCGGTCGTGGAACGTGGTGGTCCTCGCGGGACTCGATGATCCGGACGCGCTCACCCGGAAGACCGCGGCCGGCCTCCTGTACCGCCTGCCGTCGGTTCCCTGGGCGACCTGGAAGAAGGGGCTCGAGGACACGAATTACAGCGTACGTTCCACGGCGCTCAAGAGTCTCGTCCACGGCGCGACGGACGGCGTCTCCGACGAGCTCTTCAAGGGGCTGGACATCGCGCTCGGCGACCGCAACGTGAAGGTGCGCGACATGGCCGCCAAGGCGCTGGAGAACGCCTGGCATCGGGACTGGGACCGCACCGAAGCGCTCGTGGAGCGCGCCATGAAGGACGCGGACGGTGTCGTGCGAATGAGCGCCTACCGCACCCTGCGAATGATGGCTCCGTCGCGCCGCAAGCCCTATCTGATCGCGGGGCTGACCGACTCGAGCCCGTACGTGCGCGAGTTCTGCGTGGGGACGATCGGCCATGACGTCGTCTCGGCCGACGTGCCCCGGATCCGGCCGCTCCTCGACGACCCGAACGAGCAGGTGCGCCAGCGCGCGGCGGACACCCTGAACAACCTCACCGCGGAGCAGGTGATCACCGACGAGGCGTCGCAGGCGCTCCACGTGAAGTGCCTCACCCGCGACCGCAGGTTGCGTCAGTACGCGGGGAGCATGCTGGCGCGCGCCGGCGACGACACGATCCTCGACGACATGGTCCCCCTGCTTCGGGAGACGATGGGCAACAACCTGGCCGCCGCGCTCCTGTACATCATGCGGCACGACAAGGTCGAGGCGATGCCGCGGATCGTCGAGGTCCTCTCGGAGGCCTCCCGCTCGGGATCGATCAGCTACGGACGGAACAACCATCAGCGCCCCCCCTACAGCCTCGATCAGGGGGGCATCATCGATTGGCTGCGCGAGCGCGGTCATCGTGACGCCATCTACATGCTGCTGGATCACGCCGACGCGATCCATGAGCGGCGCATCAACCGCCTCGCCGGGGCGGTGAGCGACGTCCTCACGCAGGAGGAGGACCGCCCCCGCGTGCTCGCGGCGGTGCGCGCCGCCCAGAACACCAAGAACCGGGGCCGCCTCATGCGGACGCTCGGCTCCTACTTCGGTGAGCGGGCCGCCGCCATCGCCTACTACCTCGAGATGATCCGGTCGAATGACAAGGAGGAGCGCGCGGCGGGCGCGTGGGCCCTGGGGCGGCACGGTTCGGCGAAGGACGTGGCACCGCTGGTCTCGGCGCTGGAGCAGGAGTCGGATCGCGGCATGCGCGACGACCTCCTTGAGGCGATCACGGCGCTGGCCGACGAGTCCCACGTCGACCTGCTCGCCTCCGCGATGCAGCGCTCCGAGGCCGAGACGCAGCGCACGTTCGTTCGCGCGCTCGGCCAGGTCGGCGGCAGGCAGGCGGTGCAGGTCCTCATCGGGAAGCTCGACGACCGCGACGTGGATCGCTCGGTCATCTTCTCCTATCTCGCCAACAAGAAGGTCCCCAACGCGTTCGACGTGATCCGCGGTAAGCTCGCCGGGGGAGAGCTCAACGCCCGTGAGCGCCGCGGAGCCCTGCGGGCGCTCGGGAAGCTGGGCGACGCGCGGGCCATCCCGATCATCGTCGAGGCCATCATCGAGCACGGGGACCGGACGGATGATCGGCGCTTCACCATCGATCTGCACGTGGACGACAAGAAGACGACGCTCTCCGGCTACACCTACACAGGCTTTTCGGCGCTCTACGACATGGGCGCCGAGGCGGCGCTGAGCGGTGTGCGCATGGTGGCGGAGAAGAACGCCGAGGCGGCGATCTTCGCGGACGGCGTACGCATGCTCACCTTCATCACCGACGGCAGTGCCGACCAGGACATCATCCAGGCCCTCGGGCACGAGGAGGCGGTGGTGCGTCGGCACGCCGCCTGGGCCGCGGGCCAGGCCGTGCTGGGGAAGAAGGCCGGGGAGGGGCTTCGCCGCCTCGTTCGTGACCCGGACAGCAAGGTGCGGGCGGCGGCGACGCTGGCGTTGCGGTGGCACCGCGAGCTCGCGGTCCCGGTCCAATAGGACAGGAGGAACGGCGTCACGCAAGAGCCCTCGGCGCGCGGGGCGCGCCGGGGGCAGTGCCGCCCGCGGCACGCCGGGGTGGAGTCCGGGCCGAGGGAGGCGGGGGGGAGGGGGGGGGGGGCGGGCG
>CAZDQF010000004.1:303816-317492 GCA_964507445.1 uncultured Isosphaeraceae bacterium | reverse complement strand
TTATTTTTTTTTTTTTTTCGGGGCTTCCCTATGTTGGGGGGGGGGGGGGGGGCGCTCCGGGGGCTGTGCCTCCCGCTGCACGCCGTGTTCGAGTCCGTGCCGAGGTAGGCGTGGGTCAGGGGTGGGCGGTCGGGCGTCCGTCGGTGTATGTTTCGCGGAGCGTACGGGCCGGGGTCGTAGAGGCCTTGGCCCAGATGAGAGGCAGTTTCCCTGATCGCGGAGCAATGAGATGAAGGTGTGTCGATTCTCGGCGGTCGGTTTGCGCAGCGTCATCGGTGTCGTGATGGTGGCGGTGGTGGTGGCGACGGGCGGTTGCTGCACCGCCGGGCCGGAGTCGGACCCGGCGCTGGAGGCCAGGGTTCAGGCCCACGTGGACGGGTTCGTGGCGCTCTGGAAGAAACAGGACTCCCAGGGTCTGGCGGACCTGTTCGCCGAGGACGGGGTCCGTGTGGTCAGCGGACAGCAGCTCCCGGCCACCGGTCGGGCGGCCATCAAGAAGTCGTTCGTCGACGGGTTCGCGGCCAATGGTCCGTTCGGTGAGACGTTCCTGAGCGCGAAGGTGACCAGCGCCCGTCCTCTCGAGGGGGACCTGGCCCTGGCCCATGGGACGTGGGTGTTGAGTGACGGTGCGGGGAACACCATCTTGAACGGCAAGTGGGGCAACGTGCTGCGGACCGGTGGCGAGGACCTCCAGCTGGTGCTGGAATCGGCCCACGCGGAGCTCGGCATGGACGCGGATCGGAGCGCCTACGCCACCGCGTCGCGCCAATCCCCTCCGGCTGGGCCGGCAGGCACGGACCGTGTGTTGGTGAAAGCCGTGCAGGACTTGGCTGATCGTTTCATCGCCGGCATGGACGCGCAGGACGCGGAGATGGTGGCGGGTGAGTTCACCATGGACGGGTTGCGGCTCGTCAGCTCCTCCTCCGGCTTCAGCCATGGACGGGACGCCATCATCAAGGAGGTGAAGTCGGAGTTCGCCGCTGGGAGCCCGTACGAGAGCAACAGCCTCAGCGCTCCCATCCTGGGCGTGAAGGCGGTCTCTCCCAACTACCTGATCGCACACGGGGTCTGGGAGTCCAAGGACGGCGAGGGCAAGGTCGTCGAGTTCGGGCAATGGGGCAACGTGTTCGAGCGTCAACCTGACGGCGGCGTCAAGATGGTCATGGAGTGCGCGGGAGGCCACCTCCTGCCGGAGATGAGGCACAAGAAGTAAGCGAGGTCGCACCCGGGAGCGCCTGGATCGCCGCCCCCGGGTGCCGGTTCGGGCGCGTGGGCCCTCCGGAAGCTCAGAGCGCTCGCCCCAGGAGCCAGCCGACGGTGGCCGCGACGATGGCGACGATGCCGGTGGCGAGGGAGACTCGGGGCCGGGAGCGTTGGAGCCGGAAGGTCACATGCTTGACGACGCGCTGATCCATGTCGGCGAGCAGTAACCCGTCGGTGGAGAAGGCGTGTTCGTACTCGAGGAGCTGGCGTCTGGTAGCGGAGGACCTAGGGTCGGGCGCTGACTTGCCGCTCTTCACTTCCACCACGTAGCGCTTACCCCGCCTTGCCACGATAAGGTCCGCGCGAACCGTGCACGTCTCCTCCTCGCCGTCCACCCACAGGCGACTCTCGGCCGTGACCTGACCGTTGAGGACGGTGTAGCCGTGCTCCTGCAAGAGCGAGATCGCCTCCTTCTCTGCTCGAGCCCCGATGGCGAAGCGACGTTTGAGTTTTCTGGCGGCGCGCCACCGACGCAGGCGGAGCGCGATCCACCCTCCGAAGAGGATCGCTGCGATGATGACGACGAGCTCATGGGGTTGCATGAAGGGCCTCGCGAGAGCGGAGTTCTCCTGGTCGAAGGGGCGTCGTCGCACGCGGCGCAGCGAGGCTCCACCGCAGATCGGATCAGCAGCCACCCTCGCATGACGTCTCGGGAACGGCCGCGGTGTCCCGAGTCGGCGTGGTCGAGGCTATCATGGAGCCCCGTCGGACAAGGGCGGTGTCACGGCAGCACCGTGGGCGATTGACGGCGAGGTCGGCGCGTGGCTGCCCTCCGGGGTTCGGTCCGGAACGCGGAGGTGCGGCGGTGACCAGGGGAGAGGGAGGATCGCGATGACCACCGAGGCGCGGAGAGGAGGCTCCGAGCCGTTGTTTTTCGGCATGGCCGTGGCCATGCTGGCGGTGGTGGTGGCCGGGTTCTGGCCGAGCTTCTACGGCCGGGGCGCCGGGGAGCCGCCGTTGTCGGCGTACCTGGTGGCTCACGGGGTCGCGCTCACCGCGTGGTACGTGCTGGTGGTCGTGCAGCCGGCGCTGGTCCGGCTGGGCGGTGAGGGGCGGTGGGTCAAGGTGCACCGGCGGCTCGGGATGGGGAGCAGCGTGCTCGTGGCCTTCATCCTCTGGACTGGGTTCGTGGTGTCCGTGGAGTTCTATGGCAAGGGTCCGGGAGACATCGTGGTCTCCGCCGCGGCGCTGCTGTTCGCGAACCTGTTCAACCTGATCGGCCTGACCATCTGCTTCGTCGCGGGGGTGGTTCATCGGCGAGCTCCGGAGGTCCACAAGCGCTACATGACGTGGGCCAGCGTCGTCATCATCGCGCCGGCCACCTTCCGGCTGGTGCGAGGCATGGGGCTGCCTCCGTGGTCGGCGGCCATCGCACAACTGGTGTTCGTCGTCATCCTGATCCTGTACGACCGGAGGCGGACGGGGCGAGTCCACCGACCCACCTGGGTGGGCACGGCCATCGTCCTGTTCCAGATGGTGGGGAGCTTCACCATCGGCAGTTCAGACGCCTGGGCGGGCATGGCGGAGCGGCTGTTCTCCTCTCCCTGATCCCACGTGTTCGTGTTGGCCGCGTGGTGAGGGCTCTCGACCTGCGCGGGCGGGCGGGCTACGGTCGGGGACGCTTACGGAGGTGTCCTATGCGCTTGCTCAGGGTCCTGGTGATCGGTTGCGTGATGGCGGCGGCGGTGGTCGGCCAGGGGTCGCTGGCGGTGGAGGGATTGCCGGACAACGCTCCGTTGACGGTGAAGGCCACGGCGACCACGGACGGGTTGACCGTCCACGTGGTCATGCAGCGCGGATGGCACCTGTACGCCCGCGACGTGGGCGGGGGCAGGCCCGTGGCGGTGACCCTGGAATCGGGCGCCGCGTCTGCCCGGTCGTTGGTGCTGCCACCTGATGAGGACGGCAAGCTCAAGGGGAGCTTCGACCTGGTGCTCCCCTTGAAGGGGGCCGCGGCCGGGGCTCCGGTGGTCGCCCGGTTCGACTTCATGGCCTGTGATCCGTTGATGTGCATGCCGCCCATGACCGTGTCCCTCAAGGGTCAGGTAGGGGCGGCGTCCGGATCGTTGAAGGTCCTGCTGGTGGCGGATGTGCGGGACGATCACAGCGCTCGCGTCGCGGCGTTCCTGGGCGCCCATGGGTTCACGCCCACGGTGACCACCTACGGCGAGGTGACGACCTCCCTGTGCGACGCCCATGACGTGGTCGTGGCGGATTCGAAGTTGTTCGGCAAGTACGAGCGGGGGGCGCTGCCGTCGGTGCGGGGGTTCCCCCGAACCACCACGCCCATCGTCGCCGTCGGGTTCTTCGGGACCGAGCTGGTGGAGGGCCAGGGCCTGGCCATGACCTCCGGCTACATATGAATCTGCATGGACCACCTGGGCCACGGGCTGGCCCTCGACCACTCGATCTACAACACACCCCACAAGGTCTCCTTCGACTGGATCGAAAAGAAGCGGCCGGATCACTACGTCGGCATGACGTCGCCGCTGCACCCGAAGGGGGTCCCGGAGACCTACAAGCTGGCCCTGTTCGAGAAGCAGAAGCCGGATGGGTCGAACCCCACCATCGTCAGCCATGAGGGGTTCTTCACGGACATCCCCGGGTTCGAGAACCTCGCGGAGGGCAACTCCGCCAAGATGCTCGGGAGCCTCGCCCTGGCGCGTCAGGGGCGCCACTTCTACTGGGGGTTCTCGGCGGACCCGGAGCTGTTGACGGAGGGCGGCAAGAAGACCCTCATCAACGTCATCCACTACATGCACCAGAAGCGCCACGCCCTGACGGTGCCGTTCGTCTGCAAGACGCGGAAGATCCTCTGGGTGTACACGCGGCTCGGCAAGGACTCCGGATACAAGCGAGGGGTGGAGGAGCACTTCCCCAACCAGCTGATGGAGCCGTGGAAGGAGACCTATACGCCGACCTTCGAAGGCGCCGTGGCGTGGGTGGAGAAGTACCTGCCCTACGTGTTCAGCGGCAAGGGGCCTCAGCACCGCCACGAGCGGTACAAGAACGTGTTCGAGGTGGACGCCGACGCCATGGCCCTGAAGACGCCCAACGAGTCGCGTGAGAGCCTGGAGCGCTGGATCGAATTGGCCGCCGGTCCTGTCGGCGATGACCGGGCCCGCGCGCTCCGCTGCCTGGAGCGCTACGTCCATCCGGACATCCGCCCGGAGGACGGAGACTGGCAGACCTGGTACCGCACCCAGGGTCCGCGCGTCGCCTTCATCGAGTCCACGGGTTTCTGGTGGCAGGAGAACCCGGTGGTGCTGGAGCAGGAGGCGGCGACGAACCGCTGAGCAGCGGGCCCAGGTGACCCGAGTCCGTTGCGGGCGCTCAGGCGAGCCGCTGGGAGCCCTTGAGACGCTTGATCGCGTGCTCTTCTGACTGGGCCTGAGAGCGATCGGCGAACGGGCCGTGGGTCTTCGCCAGCCGCCAGGGTCGACCGCGGGCGGTGCGCTTGGCGCCGCCCGGGATGACGCCGTTGTGCTGATTCACGCGGCGTTCCAGGTCTACCGTGACGCCTACGTAGGTCTGTCCGTCCGATTCGGAGACCAGGACGTAGACCCACCACTGTTGCTGGGTGTCGGACACGCCGGGGAGCGTAGTCCAGGGAGGAGGATGAGGGCAACGGAGGCGGCGGCGGCCCATGCCCCGTAGGCCAAAAAATGCCCAAAAGCCACGATCGGGCCGTGACGGGGCCCGGGTCCTGTCGCTCTTCGGGTGTCCCAGAGAACTCAAGACCCGGAGGAACGCTCCATGCCCCCCCGTCAATTCGCAATCCTGTCAGGCGCCCTGGTGATCTTCTGCGTGGCCTTCATGCTGCTCATGAACCTGGGGTCGGAGTCCGTGGAGGAGGTGGTCGAGGTTCGTGGAGCATCCACGTCGAAGACCGCCGAGCCGAGCGCCGTCGCATCGGGGAGGATCGAGACGGCGCCGTTCGTGGAGGGACAACAGCCGGAGGAGGCGGAGGTCTCCGTCACCCTGCCGGCTCTCGCTGACCTGCACGAGATCGAGGAGTTCCGGGACGCCGGTCAGGCGTGGGCGGCCTCCGGAGCCACTCTCTCGAGCGGCCTGACGCGGCCTCTCCAGGGTCTGCTCGCGGCCGATCCGACGGAGGGTCGGCGGCTGTTGGAGGTGCTGGCTTACGACCTGGAGGACACGGCGTCGTTGGCGGCGTTGCTGGTGGAGGAGGGGGGGACTCCCCTGCGCGGCTTCGAGCGGGAGTTCTGCCGGTTCGCCGATGACGGGCAGCTGCTCGCTGCGCTGGAGTCGGGGGCCCTGGCCGTACTCCTAGAGATGCCGTTCCAGCGGTTGGCGAGGTTGCCGGCGGTGGAGGCGCCGGATGCCCTTACGGGTGTCGCCCTCGTGACGCTGGCGCGCCTGGTGGCCCAGGGGTCCGGTGCCGCCACCACCGAGGCTGAGAGGCTGCTGACCAACGGATTCGCGCCGGATCGGCGGGTTCGCCGCGATCCGCTGCCGCCGAGTGGTGCGACGACCCTGGCCAAGCTGTTGCCGGGGGATGCGCGGGTTCGGGTGTTCGACCGGGTGATAGCGGGAAAGCCTTCCGACGGCGTCGTGCGCCGTATGCTGCGGCTCCTGAGCCAGCCCTTGGGGAAGGGCGACCCGCGACCGCTGCTGGAGCGGTTCGAGACCGTGGGGCGAGAGCGTCCGCGGGTCCGTCGCGAGGCTCTGGGGGCCTGGCTGGCGACCTCGGGTCCGGAGCGCGTGGGTGCCGGTCGCGGCCTGGCCGCGCTTGGGGGCTCTCTCGGCGGCGATGACCTGTTCAAGGTGCTGACGGGTCGTCCGCTGGCGGAGCGGCTGCGTTGGGTGAACGCCCTGGTGACCGAGCGCGCCGAGCCCATGCAGGCGAACGACCGGGTGCTGGTGACCAAGTTGCTGACACGGTCCATCGTCGCGCGGTTCGATCATCGAGCGCTCGCCGAGGACATCCGCGCGGAGGAAGTGGAGAGCCTGCTGGATCAGGTGACGACCCCGCCCTGGGGCATCGCAGTGGACTCTCTCGACAGCGTGCTCCAGCTGGCCATGGGTGCGCTCTTGAAGTCCATGCACGGTGAGCCGCGTGAGGATCTGCGGCGAGGGCTGAGCCAGTTGGGCGTGGACGGCCTCGCCGACGTGCTCCGGGAGGAGCCTGTGCTGGCCACACCTGTGACAGACCTGCTGAGCGTGCTGTTGTTTCTTGAGGCCTTCGATGAGGACGTGATCCTCACCACGCTGAGAGGCTCCGAGGCGGCCGGTCCCAATGGTGAGTTCGGTGTCCTGGTGATCCTGGATCGTCTTGGGGGCATGCCGTCAACTCGACGAGAAGCGCTGCGAGAACCGGTCCGTGGCCTGATCCGGGATCACCCGTCCTCCCAGGTCCGGTGCAAGGCCCTGGAGCTGGTGTTCGCCGATGCCACGACCCATGAAGAGATCGTCGCCATCCTCGACGAGACCGTGAGCGACCGGGGTGACGACCTTGCGTCCTTCATCGCCTCGGGGCTGCTGGACTCCGCGAAACGGGGTGTGCTGACGTCGGCCCAGGTCGGCGCCCTGATGGTGAGCGAATTGAAGCGCATGAACGGTCAGGCCCGGGTCGCGTTCCTCGACGCCATGGAGGAGAAGCTGCCCGCCGTTCTCCGGTCAGGGGAGAACGGCGAGGGTCTGCGGTTGATGTTGTCGGAGGCGGGGCTGGGAGGCCAGCTCACCGGGCGCGCAAGGCAGCACTTCGACCGGCTGCTGGCACAGCTGCCGACATCGCCGAACGGCGGCTGATCACATCCCTTGACGGAGCTCGTTGCTCTGTGGCCATCGTCTGGCCACGTGGCGGTCCGTCATCCCATCTACTCCGAGGAGATTTACAATGAGACACGTCAACCGTGGCCTCCTGTCCCTGCTCGTCGTCAGCGTGGTGCTGGCGCCGTGTACCTGGGCCAATGGGCCTGAAGAGAACGAGAAGCGTGAGCCGGCGGCTGCTTCCAGCCCGTCCAGCCTCTACGCCTTCAACTGCCGCACCGTCAATGTGGTCAACCAGGACGGCCTGCTGGACGTCACCGACGGGCACTTCGGTCATCTGGCCTGGGTCCCTTGCGGCGACTGTCCTGGGCTGGTGCCGAAGGTGTTCAAGTCCGCTGAAGCGGCGGCCGGCGTGCGCCAATTCGAGGCGATCGACGCTGACGGTAGGCTAGTCACCACTGCGGTCTGCGGCGGCATCGGCATTACTGTCAGCCTCTCCGCCTGGCTCTGTAACCCGGACGGGAACACCCAGGCTTCGGGGTGCTCCGGAGGCGCCCGCTGCACGGACCACAAGGGGTGTTCCTCCGGAGGAGACTGTACCCAGGGATCCGATTGCAGCAGCGGCGCGGTGTGCACCAGCGGGTCGAGCTGCTCCACTGGCTGGGATTGCACCTATGCCAGCTCCGGCTGCTCCGAAGGCCCCCAGTGCACCTCGGCCAACAACTGCTCCAGCGGCCGCGACTGCACCCTCGGCACCGAGTGCTCCAGCGGCGCCGCCTGCACCTCGGCCGGGGAGTGCTCCACGGGTTCCGATTGCACCTACGGGGAGGAGTGCTCCAGCGGCAACACCTGCACAGGCGGCCCGGATTGCTCCGAGGTGGAGGACTGCACCGAAGGCACGCAGTGTTCCACCGGCGATCAGTGCACCGCCGGAGGCCAGTGCTCCGACCACAACGACTGCACGTCAGAGGGTAGTTGCACCGCTGGACCCAACTGCTCCAGTGGCGACGAGTGTACGTCCAACTCCGGGTGTTCATCGCGATCTGCCCAATGCAGTTCAGCGCCCAATTGCACCAGCAATTACGGGTGTTCGGCCGGCGCCACTCAGTGCGGCCCGAACATCGCGAACCCGGGTGCGCTCCCCGGGATGAGGATGGCCAACGTGGGACGCGCCCTCGATGGCTTCGGCAGAGAGAACGGCGTGGAGGACCTTAGCGCCCTGCTGGGTCTCAGCGTCCTCGGCTTCGGCTTCGCCGGAGCGTTTGTGGGGAGAGCCCGCGGCTGATTCCGCCGCCCGTGTTCGTCGCCTCCCGGGCTTCGGCCCGGGAGGGGGCGCGCGCGGCCGCGATCCCATGGTGACCAGATGTCGCCGGTGAGGCCGCAGCGTCTGTCCTGATCATTCAACCTTCGCATTCCAACAGGGAGCCTTGACCATGTCCCAGACCGATATCACAAGCCAGGCCGCATCCCGGGATGCGTTGTCCACGGCGGCCGCCGCCGCGGCCCTCGCCGCGTTCCTCATACCGGTGACCATGCGCCCGGGCTGGGGTCCCATGGGAGGACTCATGGAGCTCATGTGCGCCGTCTGTTTCGTCGGGCTAACCGCAGCGACCCTGTGGCGGCGTCGCCACAGGATCAAGGACGGCGCCGGGCGGCGCGTTCTCGCCGTGGGATCGATCACGCTTGCGTCCGCGACCACTCTGGCGTCGGTGTCCGGCGAGGGCATGTTCGCCTTGTTGATCCTGCTGGTGGGTGCGGGTTGCGCGTCGCGAGTTGTCGGGGCGCCATCGTCGGTTCGGCCGCTGGTGGCGGCCGTGTCGGTGGTCGCCGCGATGCGGTTGTGCGACCACCTGACCCTGTTCTCCGCACCCGCCTCCGACGCCGTCCGATGGTGGGCCAGGACCGTGTCCGATTGGCGTGGCGAATCCGTTGACCTCCTCGGCTGGACCGGGCGGGGGATGGAGGCCTGGGTGGGTGCCGTGGCGCTCGCCGTCGCCGCCACCAGCGGACGCCGCTGGGACGTGCGCTGCTTGGTCATCGGCGTGGTCACCCTGATCAGCGGCTCCGTGGTCCTCCCGGCAGGTGCGATCGGGGACTCTGGGCTCACAAAGGTGGTCTTGCTGACGGCCCTGCTCACCGGCGTGATCTGGGCGGTCCCCGGGCGCTTGCTCGACCGTAGGCCGTCGGTCTTGCTGTCAGGTGCGGCCGGCTTCGTCGCGGTGGTGGCAGCGGTGGTGGGCTTCTACCTGCCCGTCAACGACGAGGCCAGGCCACGGTCGGCGCTGGTCCTGGAAGGCTCCTTCGCTCACGAGCAGCCGGACGTGGAGGCTCCGGTGGCGCCGAAGCGCGCTGACATGGGGAGCTTCTTTCATTGGCTCGAAGGCTCCGTGGACTCGGTCGCGCACGTCAAGACCATCGACGAGGAGCAGCTCCGCGACGCGGATCTGTTGGTGATGGTGAACCTCTGCCGGCAGCTCGCTCCGACGGAGCTGGAAGCGGTGGACGCGTGGGTCCGTGACGGTGGCCGTCTGCTGTTCCTGGGGGACCACACTGACATCTTCGGCGTCATGCGCTTCTCCAACCCGCTGCTACAGCGGTTCGGCATGAGCCTCAAGTTCGACAGCGCCATCCCCTTCAAGAGTAATTGGCGGCGCGTGCTCCAGACCCGCTGGTCACGAGTCGCTGCCGCCACCGACAGCGAAGACCTGATCCGTATCTCCGTGGGGGCCACCATGGGGGTGCGCTCCCCGGCGCGACCCTTGGTGGTCGCCCGCGACGGGTACGCGGACATCGGTGACCGAGGCAGCCCGCAGAAGGCGTTCCTGGGCAACTGGTCCTACGATCGCGGAGAAGAGGCCTGCGGAGACCTGATCCTGGCGGCGGACGCGACCGTGGGCGCGGGCCGGGTCATGGCCTTTGGCGACACCGCTATCTTGCAGCAGACATCCTTCTCCCAGAGCTGGACGTTCGTGGACGGCGCCCTGCGGGATCTGTTCCACGAGGAGTCCGGGCCGGCCAGGGCGTGGATGGCCGCGGGCATGATGGTCCTGGTGTTGGCGTTCGTGCTCGTGCACCCCGCCGCGATCGGCTCCCTGCTGGCGCTCGTGTTGCTGCTCGGCTCCATGTCTGGCGCCCGGTCGCTGGCGCGATGGGAGATGGACGGTGACCGCCTGCGTCCGGACGCCGTGGCCTGGATCCACACGGGCATGGGTTCGAACCTGGACCCGGCGTCGGCCAGCGACAACGAGGTGGAGGGTTTCGCGACGGCGCTGAGGGCGGCGGGTCACAGCGCCTTGCTGCGACATGAGGACCTGTGGCCGGTGCGCGCTCCCAGGGAGGTGGTTGTGACGCGGGGGGGGGGGGCGCCTCTCCGCGCCGCCGACCAGGAAGAGCTGACGGCGTTTTGTGCTCGCGGCGGCACGGTGTTGGCGGTGGTCGACCCGGATGACGCAAGGGAGCACGGCGTCCTCCGGAAACATGGGATCGCTGTGCGGGCGGACCCTGCGGGGAGCTGCCCCGGCGCCGAGGCGTCGGACGGGTTGGCGGTCCCCAGCTTCAAGTGGGGATGGCCCATGTCCGTGGACGCGGAGACGGTGCCTCACAACGTGCTGGTCCGGGCGTTCGGAGAGCCGGTGGTCATCGAGGTGCCCATGGGCGCCGGACGGTGGATCTGGGTCTCTGATCCCCGCTTCATCTGGGATCACAACTTCAACGCGGGCAAGTCCGCTTACAAGGCTTCCAACTTCCGCTTCATCAGCGGTCTCCTCGAAAGGAACGGTTGACATGAACTCGCAACACATCAACTCCGGTCATCCACTCGCGCGTATCGCCGTCCTTCCGTTCTGGATCGCAGGCTTCATGGCCTATGTGCAGCTGAAGGAGCCCGGCACCGCCAACGAGTTCGTCGCCGCTGCTGTCATCATCTTGGCCGTTGCCGCCGTCATCTGGGGGGTTGGACGACTGCGCCGCCGCGTCGCCGGCCCCGGGCAGCCCGAGGACGCTGCCCCGAGCTTGGTCTCCCTGGCCCTCGCATCCGTCACCGCGACCGGAGCCTGGATTACGGTCCCCGACCTACGGCCGGCGGTCCTGATCGCCCTGGGAGGTGTCGCCCTGAGCCTATTGGCGCGGGCGCTGCGTCGCTCGGCGTGGGGCGCCGCCCTGCTGTCCACAACCTGGGTGGGGGTGGCGGCGGCCACGACCTACGCCGCCTACTTCGCCATGGAGCCCTGGGTGCAGTACGTGGAGTTCCCGACCTTCCTCAGCCGCTGGCTGGGTGACCTGCTCGGGTTCACGACCTACGGCCACGGCGGCGCCCTGGTGTTCGAAGAGATGGGGCGCACCGTGGCCCTCGGGGCGGGCCCGCGTTATGCAGAGGTCTTCCCGGCGCTCCTGGCCCTGGCGCTCGGTGGCGCTGTCATCTTGCAAGGACGTGGGACCCGTGGCGGCGTGTTGAAGCGACTCATGGCGTTCTCTGTCATGACGGAGGTCTGCAGGCAGATCATGGTCATGACCAAGTTGGTCATGCTGCTGAGCGATTCCATGGCGGCGCAGAAGCCCGGGTTGGCGGTGACCGGATGGGCCGCGGCCTACCTGCCTCTGCTGCTGGCGGCCGTCTGGATGTCGAGGCCCGGAGCGCGCTCCGAAGAACCTGAAACGGCGCCTCCCGCGGCCCGTCGTCGCCTCGCCGTCGCCGGGTTGGCGGTCGGCTGCGTGATGATCTCCGTGGCCTTGACGTGGATACCGCCGGGAGAGGTGAAGGGTGGCCGGGTCGCCGTGGACGCGGTCCATAGCCAGTGGGAGTGGACCGACGTGCCGTTGAACAGGACCCTGTTCGGCACCAAGACCACGTACAACTTCTGGTCCATGATGGTCTACTTGCGGCAGTTCTTCCCCTCCGTGGACGCGGTCTCCGAGGGGCCGCTCACCGCAGAGGTGATCAACGACTACGACGTCTGGATCCTGAAGACACCCACCAGCCCGTACTCGGAGGAAGAGGTGGCGGCGTTCCAGGACTTCGTGGAGCGAGGCGGCGGTCTCTTCCTGATCGGTGACCACACCAACATCTTCGGGATGAACACGTTCCTCAATCAGATCGGTGGCCCCATGGGCATCACCTTCATGCCGGACGCCACCTTCGACCTGCCCGAGAAGGAGGAGACCCAGCTATGGGTGGCTCCCACCCATCGGGCTCATCCCGCGGTCTCTCTCATCGACGAGTTCGTGTTCGCCACCTCAGACACGCTGACCCTGAACCCGTTGGTGGCGACCCCCATCATGGTGGGCGGTCCGTACTATGTTGACGCTGCGGACTACTCCAAGTTGACGTTCTTCGGTGACCACGCCTGGTCCACGCGGGAGCCGTCGGGCCAGTTCACCCAGGCGGCGGCGGCCACCTACGGAGACGGTCGGGTGGTGGCGTTCGGAGACAGCACCGTGTTCTCGAGCTTCTTCATGCACACCTACGGCAAGCCGGAGCTGGCCCTGGGCAGCGTCAACTGGCTCAACCACCGCAACCGTCTGCCGCACTGGCCCGCCATCCCCTTGGGGGTGGGCGGCGCCCTGGCCCTGGCCGGGTTGTGCCTGGGGGTCTGCGGCAGGCGTCCCATGGACCTGGCATCCCTGGTGCCGCCCGCGGCGATAGGCGTCGTGCTCGGTCTGGGACTCTCGGACGTGGCGTCCAAGACGTTCGCGGAGAAGCTGCCGGATCCCCAGTGGACGCGTCCTCAGGTGAACGCCATGTGCGGTGAACCCCGGGCCTTGCGGCTGCGGCGGCCTCTGGGACACGATGAAACGGACCCTCATGTGTTCGTCAACTTCTACGTGGGGTTCCAACGGGCGGACACCATCCCCTCCACGGTGCTCACGGTAGATGCGCTGGTGGAGAAGCCCTTCTCCGTCATGGTGGAGCCGACCGTCGACCAGGCGGAGGAGATGGCGACCCGTCTGTCGTCCTATCTGGAAGAGGGCGGCAGCCTCTGGGTGTTGTCCGAAGACCCTCGCGTGCTCGCCGCTCTGCACGCCTCCCTGGAGGCGACGGAGCTGGGGTCCGAGGCCATCGCCGTGGCCCCCCGCACATGGCCCGAGTTGGATACGGCGGAGGGTGGCGCCAAGGAGGTGCCGGCGGTTTCCAAGGAGCAACTCCCGCCGCGCTTGAGGGAGGTCCCGATCCAGGTGGCCATGACGTGCCTGCAGGCCGGTTGCCAGGACGCCACCTGCGTCCACCTGTCGCCGTCTCCGGTGGCAGCGACCAACCAGGTGTCGGGCCTCGGTATGGAGGTCACGCCCCCTTCCCTCGGGTTGCTGGGGTACGAACCCCTGTTGGTGACCGAGGCCGGAGGCTGTGTCCACGGGCGCCACGTCCGAGGACGGGGTCAGTTGATCGTCACCTCCAACCCGGCCATGTTCTCGGAGCGCGATCTCGGGACCACCACGGACGTGCCCACCAGGGAGCGTTACGCGCTCTTCGAGCTGATGTGGCAGACCGTGGACGGGGCGTTGGGGCGCGAGGTGGACGCTCATTCCCTGATCGCCAAGGCGGAGGTGCCGGCGCCGCCGCAGGGGAAGTGAGCCTCTTCGGTCCCTGACGGGGCGGCTCCACGTCCGCGCCTCCCGAGGGGGGCGCGGCCGGGCCCCCGGGCCCCGGGGCCCGGGGGGCGCGCGGGGGGGTGTAAGCGGCACCC
>CAZDQF010000004.1:165323-303806 GCA_964507445.1 uncultured Isosphaeraceae bacterium | reverse complement strand
GGGGGGGGGCCTTTGGTGGGGGCGTTTGTGGGGGGGGGGCCCCGTCCCCCGTGACCCGTCTCCCATGGGCTCGCGCTGGGTGATGTAAGCTGCACCCACTGAGGAGTTCGTCCATGGCGCAGCCAGCGGGGACAACTGACCGATCGGGTAGGGGGTGGATCATCGGTCCGGCTCAGGATCTCCTCCTCTTCGTCGCCACCCCCATCCTCATCCTCCCGGCGGTGCTGAGCCTCGGCTGGGCGGGCGTCAGCAGCTTCGCCGTGAACAAGTGGATCATGGCCCTGGGGGGCATGGGACATCACCTGCCGGGCATGATGCGGGCCTACGGGGACCGTGGGCTCTTCCGTCGCTTCAAGACCCGCTTCGTCGTCGCCCCGGTGTTGATCGGCGGCGCCTGCATCAGCTGCTCCGCCGCCGGGCTTCACACCATGGTCCTGGCGGCGTACCTGTGGGGGGTGTGGCACGGTCTGATGCAAACCCACGGTTTCCTCCGCATCTACGACGCCAAGGTGGGTTCCATGGGGAGGACGACGGCGCGACTGGATCTGGCCTTCTGCGCCAGCTGGTTCCTCGGAGGAGTGGTCTTCTCGGATCTTCGGGTCGACTACGTGCAGGAGATCATCCTGTCCTGCGGCGGGCCCATGCTCACGGCCGATCTCGTCTCCGGCCTGAGGTCGGTGATGGGGGGAGCCCTGGTGCTGGTGACGGCGACGTACGTGGTGAACATCGTGGCGCGATGCCGGGCGGGGGCGCCCCCCAGCCCGATCAAGCTGACGCTCGCGGTCACCAGCGTGGGTTGGTGGTGGTACGCCAACGTCTACGTCGCGGACATCCTCATCGGCCTCGTGCTGTTCGAGGTGTTCCATGATGTGCAGTACCTCGCCATCGTCTGGCTGTTCAATCGGAGCCGCGTAGAGAAGGACCCGGGGGTGGGCTCGTTCAGCAAGATGCTGTTCCGTCGTGGGGCGTGGTACGTGGCTGCGTATGTGGGGCTGGTGTGTCTCTACGGCGCCATCGGCCCCTGGTCCGAGACCTCTCTCACCACGCAGGGGATCTCCTCTCCCAACGCCGGCATCGCCGGTCGGATCATGGCGGGGCTGCTCACGGCCTCCGCGCTGCTGCACTTCTACTACGACGGTTTCATCTGGAAGGTGCGCGAGACCAGCACCCGGAAGAACTTGGGTATCCGAGGTGATGAGGCTGATACGGCGTCGGCTCCAGCTCGATGGGCTCCAGGGCTCGTGCACGCGGCCAAGTGGCTGGTGCTGGTCATCCCGGCGGGCTTGCTGGTGGCGGCGGAGCTGGGCGGGACCCACCCGGCCCCGCATCAGGCGCAGCTCCTCGCCTCCCTGAGCCCGGACCTGCCCTCAGCGCAACTCAGGTTGGGGATCGCCCTGAAGCAGGAGGGTGACGTGGAGGGTGCGCTCGGGGCGCTGGACGCGGCGCACGCCCTTGACCAGACGCAGGAGGAGACCAGGGGGCTGCTGGCCCTCACGCTGATCGAGCTGGGAGAGTTGCGGCTGCGGGAAGGTCATCAGGAGCAGGCGGAGGAGTACCTGCACCGCGCCTACCTCCTGGAGCGGGGCCTGGTCGGGAAGATGCACGATGAGGGTCGCTTCCTCCTCCCTCGTGACGCTGCGGAGGCTGCGTGGCGGTTCAAGGCGGTGCTGGCCATGAAGCCCGAGGGACAGCTCGCGCCGACCTACCTCAGCCTCGCCCTGGCGCTGGAGCAGCAAGGGAAGCGGGCGGAGGCCCTGCGCTACGCCCGCATCGGGCAACGCATGGTGCCTCAGGATCAGCGCGCGGCGAATCTGGTCAAACGATTGTCGTCACGCGGTTCCTGAGTCTCAAGGATCGGCGCGCCGGACAACGCCTCCGTCGTCTGGGTGAGCGACGCGCGAACGTCGCTGAAGAGACGTAGTTGACGTCCGAGGTGGCGAGCGGTGGAATGACTCGGAGGCAGCGTGAGGAGGTGTGGTGAAGCGGTACTTGCTGATACCGGTCGAGAACCAGGTGTGAGAGATGGATGCCAATCTGTTGGAGTCGTTGCTCGCTGCTCGTCGGGGATTTGCCGCAATCATCGGGTGGAAACAACCGCTGGACGCGCGCATCGCCAAGTCCCTCACGCAGCGCAACACGGAGATTCTCAGGATCAAGCGTCAGCTCGGTCACTGCATCATGGCCTGGGACGAAGAGGCGGTGGTCCACTATCCGGAGGAGATCTACTTCGCACGCAGGATAGGACGAGCCGCGCTCCCGCTTGTGGATCACGTGGTGGCCTGGGGAGAGGACAACAGGGAACTCCTGTTAGGGCACCCGAAGAGCGCAGGGCTGCAGGTCTCCGTCCTGGGCAATCCGCGGGCTGACTTGCTCCGCGCTGAGATGCACCCGCGCTTCGCCGCTCGGGCTGATGAGCTGCGGCGAGAGCACGGCGAGTTTATGCTGGTCAACACGAACTTCGGGTCCATCAACGGGTACGCAGATCGACTGAACCTCATGCGGGAAGACCCTGAGACGGGTGAGTGGGTTCAGGGCAATGGATCTCGAGGGTTGCCGGCGGACTACGCCGCGGGGCTGTTTGATCATCGGCGCAACACGTTCTCCGAGTTTCAACGGTTGCTTCCGGAGGTGGCGGCGGCTTTCCCGGGCAGGACCGTCATCTTGCGGCCCCATCCGGCGGAGAACCACGAGTTCTGGAGAGCTCACCTGGCGTCTTACCCGAACGTCCGGGTGCTGGCGGAGGGCAACGTCGTTCCGTGGCTGAAGGCGGCGGCGTGCCTCATTCATAACGGGTGCACCACGGCCGTGGAGGGGTTCCTCATGGGAACCCCTATCATCTCTTTCGTGCCGCGTCCTTCAGAGCGATACGACTTCCATCTCCCGAATCGGCTGGGCATCGTCGCGCGGGATGCCCGCAGCGTGATCGAAGCGGTGCGAAGCCCCGAGCCGACCCCTGCCTTGATAGAATCGGGCAACGCCTTGTTGGACCGTTACATTCACCGCGAGCATGATCAGCTGGCGTCGGAGAGGATCGTTGACCTGATCGCGGACCTGGACGGAGAGCGGGCTGGCGAGCGCGTCCCGTGGAGTCAGCGGCTTCTCGGTCGTCTGGCGGCCGAGGTCCGCGCTCTCGTGAAGGTCGCCAAGCGCAAGATGGGGGATGATCGGTGCAGCGCAGCGTTCATGCGGCAGCGCTTCCCGGAGTTGTCCGTGGAGGATGTCCAGGCGCGGGTTCAGGAGTTGGCTGCGATCGTTGGCGGAGATGGCGGCGCTGGAGCGCCCCTGGAGGTTCGTGCCGCGGGTCCGGATCTCTTCGAGGTGTCGAGCTCATGACTGAGAACTGGACAGCAGCTGGCGTGGTCGCGGTGATCCCCGCGCGGGGTGGGAGCAAGGGAGTCCACAGGAAGAACCTGCGTCAGGTCGCTGGGCTGAGCCTCATCGGCTGGGCCGCCCAGACGTGCGGGGAACTGCCTTGGCTGGGCGGCGCCCTGCTGTCCACAGATGATGAGGAGATGGCGGCCGAAGGGCGCCGTCACGGGCTCGCCGTTCCGGGGTTGCGACCTGCGGAGTTTGCGACGGACGCCGCGGGCTCCTTGGAGATGTGGCAGCAAGCTTGGGGAGCGGCTGAGGAGCACTTCGGCCGTCGGTTTGAGTGCTCCGTGTTGCTGCAGCCCACCACGCCCTTGCGTTACGCCCGCGACGTGGAGCGGTGTGTGGCTCAGGTGTTGGACGAGGGGCACGAGGCGGCGGTGACCGTCGGACGCGTCCCCGGCCACTTCGTCCCGGAGAAGTTGCTCCGCCTGGATGGAGAGGGGTGCGTGGAGACGTATCTGGACGGCGCGCGGACGGCGCCGAGACAGTCTTATGGCGAGTACTACTGGCGAGACGGAGCTTGCTATGCTGTCCGTCGGCGCACCCTGATGGAGGAAGGGCTGATCATCGAGCGGGACTGCAAGGCGGTCGTGGCGGATGAACCGATGATCAACATCGACGATCCTGTCGAGCTTGAGTATTGTGAGGCTCTCGCCGCTCGGCGCGCCCGCCTCGAATCAGAGAGTGACCCCGGACCTTGACCGCGATGCACCAAGACGCGAACACGTGGCTGCAGGCACCGCGCGACGACGCTCCGTGTACCGTCATCGCTGAGGTCGGGCAGGCCCATGAAGGTAGCCTGGGGATGGCCCACGCGTTCATCGATCTGGCCGCCACAGCTGGCGCGGACGCCGTGAAGTTCCAGACTCATCTGGCCGACGCTGAGAGCACCGCCGATGAGCCCTGGCGAAAGCCATTCAGCTCGCAGGACGCGACGCGCTACGACTACTGGAAGCGGATGGAGTTCGAGGAGCCCCAGTGGCTCGAGTTGAAGGCCCATGCTGATGAGGCCGGAGTCCTGTTCCTCAGCTCGCCGTTCTCCATGGAGGCCGTCGAACTGCTGGAGCGGGTGGGTGTCGCTGGCTGGAAGGTGGCCTCCGGGGAGACCAGCAACCTCGCGCTCATCGAGGCCATGGCCAAGACCGGTCGGCCGGTCATGATCTCCACAGGCATGAGCTTCATGGCCGAGATCGATGCCGCTGTCGAGTGCGTGAAGCGTCACGGCGCTCCGCTGGGCGTCTTTCAGTGCACCTCCGCGTATCCGTGCCCTCCCGAGTTGCTCGGTCTCAACATGTTGGCGGAGTTCAAGACCCGGTACGACTGCGCCGTCGGCCTCTCGGCTCACACCGGCGACATCTACCCGGGGCTCGCTGCCGCGGCTCTGGGGGCCCAGCTCCTAGAGGTGCACGTTGTGTTCAGCCGAGACATGTTCGGCCCTGATGTGCCTGTGTCCATCGTGTCCGCCGAGCTGTCGAGTCTGGTGCGCGGCGTGCGCGCGATCGAGAAGGCGTACGCGAACCCTGTGGTGAAGGACCAGATGCCGGAGTCTGTGAGCTCGTTACGTTCCATCTTCACGAAGAGCGTCGTGGCGGCGGACGACCTCAGCGCGGGGACCGTCCTGGAGGCCGAGCACCTCGCGCTCAAGAAGCCGGGCACAGGGATCCCTGCGAACGACCTCCCGAGCCTCGTGGGACGGGAGCTCTCGAGATCCGTGAGCAAAGACACGCTGTTGTCCCACGACGATCTGGTGAACCATGGCTGAATCCACGAAGAGGAAGATCTGCGTCGTCATCACCGCACGGCCCAGCTACTCTCGATGCCGCTCTCTGCTCGCGGCCATCAAGGCGCATCCGGATCTCGAGCTTCAGCTCGTCGTGGCTGCCTCCGCGCTGTTGAACCGCTATGGCGGTACGGACCGGACCATCGAGGAGGAGGGTTTCCCCATCGACCGCCGGGTGTACATGATCCTGGAGGGCGAGAACCTGGTGACCTCGGCGAAGTCCACCGGGCTCGGGGTGGCGGAGCTGGCCACGACCTTCGATAGCCTGCAGCCTGACGCCGTGGTGTCCATCGCGGACCGGTTCGAGACCATGGCCACGGCGATCGCCGCCAGTTACCTGCACATCCCGCTGGCTCATGTCCAGGGAGGGGAGGTGACCGGGTCCATCGACGAGAAGGTGCGCCACGCGATCACCAAGCTGTCTGATCTCCACTTTGTGGCCAGCGATCCCGCGGCCCAGCGGGTCATTCGCATGGGGGAGAACGCGGATGCCGTGAAGATCACGGGGTGCCCCTCCATCGACGTCGCCAAGCGAGCCATTGCCCCGGCGTTCGCGTCATCGCCAGATGACGTGTTTGATCTGTACGGGGGCGTCGGCCCGCGGCTCGATATCTCGGACGGCTATCTCGTGGTGTTGCAGCACTCGGTGACCACCGAATATCAGGCCTCACGGGAGAACGTCTTGGAGACCCTGTACGCGGTCGCGGACCTGGGGCACCCGGTGCTCTGGTTCTGGCCGAACGTGGACGCGGGATCGGACGGGACCTCCAGCGGGATCCGCTCATTCCGCGAGCATCGTGATCCGCAGAACATGCACTTCTTCAAGAGCCTGCCGCCGGAGGCGTTCATCCGATTGCTGAACCGCGCGGATTGCATCGTGGGCAACAGCAGCGTGGGTATCCGCGAGTGCGCCTGGCTCGGCGTCCCTGCGGTGAACATCGGCGGGCGCCAGGCTGGTCGCGATCGTGGCGGCAACGTCATGGATGTGGACTACGATCGAGAGGCGATCGCCAAGGCCATCGTGACGTGGCGCGAGCGAGGTCGCCCGGATTCCGACACCCTGTACGGTGACGGCAGCTCTGGCGAGCGCATCGCGGATCACCTGGCCACTATGCCGCTGACTTTCGAGAAGCGCCTCACCTACTGAGCGGCGGGCCCGCGGTTACTCCAGGTCGGTGACGAGGATCCCGTGGGTCCCCGTGAACGGCGTGATCTGGTGGCGCGCGTTGGCGGCAAACCCGACGCGGCTCCAGCGGGTCAGGCCGGTGAGGGGCACGAGCTCGACGGAGGAGGAACCGGGTTGGCTGGTGGCGGCCCACATGATGCGCAGCTCGTGGTACACCGGGTCGCCGTCCTCCGCGTTCGTCGGTCGGTAGCCCTCGATGCGGGAGCGGTCGAAGGGGTCTGCGCCGTAGCGTTCCTGCCACAGTTGCGTGTCCATGGGGTCGGCGCCATCCCCCGCGTCGCACAGCTCCGCCAGGCGTTTTGGATCCAGGTCCTGTCCCAGGCCCAGGAGCCCGCGCCCTCCCGCGGCGTAAGCAGGCTTCACCACGCCGTCCGTGAGCGCCCGACCTTCTCCCTCCAGCGTGTCGAGCAGATGCCTCGTCAGAGGACGGAGCGGCGGGTCATGGTGGGGGTTGCCGACCAGGGTCGCCTTGGAGAGGACGAAGAAGTCCTGGGGGTGCACCACCCACCGGGCGGTGTCGAAGCGGATGCTGTCCTGGAACAGGGCCTGGGCGTGCGCCGGGGTGAAGCGCTCCGCCGGGTCGTCCATGAGTTGATCCAGCTCTTCGGGGAGGCAGCGGGAGAGGATGTTGCGGGCGGTGCGGGGAGGCTCGAAGCTGCGGGTCCGCGGCGCGCCATCCTCGATCACCGTGGCCTTCGTGTAGTGGACCTCATGGGTGGCCGGGTCCACGCGGATGTCCTCCAGGCCGACCACCGCACACCTCAGGTGCCGAGCTGCCAGGAACATGTCCACATGGGTCACCTGCTGGTGCGGCCTGACCTCCAGGACGATGGTGTCTTCGGGAGGATGAGCGCCAAGGATGTGCGCCCGCAGGAACCCTGTGTAGTCCGCGTGGCTCTGGAACCGCGGGTCGAGGAACAGGTGTCGCTCGTCGATCCCGGGCAGCTCCGGGAGGCAGGCCATGAGCATGGCTGGTTTGAGGAACAGGTTCCCGGGGAAGGACTGGATCTCCGGGACGCACCAGCGGAACGTCCCGCGATCCTCCTGCCACACCCGCTGGTAGTCGGTGGCGATGAACCGCGGGAACCACCCGCTGTCGTCCGGGCGGCGGAAGCGCGCGGGCACGTGATCTGCGTAGCGTTCACGAAAGACATCCGTGAAGTAGGGGTCCAGGAGTCGTCGGGCCACATCCAGGTCCCGCCCGAACAGCTCGGGGTCGATGAGCGCCGGAGCCTCGGCCACCCGCCACCCGAAGCGGTAGCCCGGGTAGAGGTGCTCTTCGAGCGTCCGTATACGACGACCGTATCCGGGGAGCAGTCGCGCCATCAGCTTGCGCTGACGCTCATGAAGCCGTTCACGGACGGCGCGGTCGTCCATGGCCAGACCCCCGCTGACTACAGGATCAGAGCCGGAGGAAGTTCAGCTCGCCTGCGATACCCATGCGCAGGGTGCCGTCCACGGGCTTGATGATCTCGCCGTCCAGGGTGACCCCGCTGGAGGGCAGCTCCAGGGTGATCCGATGGCCGCTGAAGCCGTGATACCCGTTCGCTTCGTTGAGGTGACGGCTCGGTTTGCCCCACACCGCGCGCGCGCCTGCCCGGATCAGCTTCTTGTGATCCTGGCTCACCGCCATCATCCGGATGGGACCGCCGCGATCGCCCCAGAACGGATAGATGCCCAGGGCCATGCGGTCCAGGGTCGTAGCCATGAACACGCACCAGGCATCTTCCTGGGGGCCGTCCTGTTCGTTCACCCGGAACCGCGCCTGGGTCGGCTCGAAGGCCGAGCGAGACCACAGGTGCCGGGTCACCAGCTTGACGATGCTGGTGGCGGTCCCGAGACCGGTGCGCATCCACGGCACCTTGCTCTGGTCGCGGAACTTCCAGGTGTCCAGAGACCCCTGGTAGATGGCGCCTCCGCCGACGAAGAACCCGCAGGAGGGCAGGTGCCCGGGGGAACCGACGCCGATGAGCTGGCGCTGGATCAGGGTCGCCGACTCCACGTCGGGGTTCTCGGACCAGGCGAGGAGCTGCTTGAGGGCACGCACCTGGTTGCCCTCCATCCCCACGTCTCCGGCGGTCATGTTGGTCCGACCGCCGCGCAGAACGGCGACGATGGGGGGGGTGGGTGATTTGGAGCGGGTCAGGAGGTGGGTGGCCACCATGGAGACCGTGCCGTCGCCGCCGCTCACGGCGACGATGTCCATGCCCGCTTCCTCATAGGCATCCAGGGTCTGGGCCACGTCCTCCGGGCTCTCGACCACGTGGTGCTCGACGTTCCCCGCGGTGCGGAGCAGGGCGCTGGTCTTCTCGAGGGAGCCCTTGACGTTGCGGTAGCCGAGTCCGCTCACCACCCCCAGGCGCAGCGGTCTCTCAGAGGCCGTGGCGGCGAGTTTCTGATGGGGGCTGGGGGCCGGTGCGGTGCGGGCCCCGGCTTCCGGTGCTGCGGCGGTTCGATGAGGTTGCTGGGTCAGCCCTGTCGGCGACTGAAGGCGCTCGGTCTCGGCTTTCATACGCTCCTCTTGGCAGGCGCCGCCGGCGAATCGGAAGACCGGCGGCATGGGTGGCCGCACTCTTTTCCCACAATTTTGAGGTTGGCCCAACCACGAACTGCCCCAAAGGTTACGTAACGAGGTCGGGGTTGGCGACGGTTCATTTCCCGGAATCGGCGGGCGTTCACATGGAGAAGTCGTCGCCCAGGTACGCCTCCCGCACACCGTCGTGTTCGATGATGGCTGCGGGAGACCCTTCCGCCAGGATCCGGCCATGGGAGAGGATGTAGGCGAAGTCACATAACGTCAGTGTCTCCCTTACGTTATGGTCTGTGACCAGAACCCCGATGCCCCGGGTGACCAGCTGCCCGACCAGGCGCTGGATCTCCCCCACGGAGACCGGATCGACCCCGGCGAACGGCTCGTCGAGGAGCACGTAGCTGGGGTTCATGGCCAGCGCCCGAGCGATCTCCACGCGCCTCCGTTCGCCGCCGGACAGGTGGGCCCCCCGCGTCTTGCGGATGGGTCGGATCTCCAGCTCGTCCATCAGGCGGGCGCACTCCTGGCGGCGCTCGGCCCGACCCAGGTCCTTGCGTAGCTGCAGCACGGCCATGATGTTCCGGCTGACGCTGAGGCCGCGGAACACGGATGGCTCCTGCGGGAGATACCCGATCCCGAGCCGTGCCCGGACATGCATGGGGGCGTCATGGAGGCTCTGGCCGTCGAGTCGGATCTCGCCCCGGCGCGGGCGCACCTGCCCCAGGATGGTGCGGAAGCAGGTGGTCTTGCCGGCTCCGTTGGGGCCCAGCAATCCCACGACCTGTCCCCTGTCCACCGCCAGGGACACGTCTTCGAGGACCGGGCGTCCCTGGATTCGGACGTTCAAGTGGTCGACTTGTAGCACGGGTGATGCCTCTGTCCGGCATGATAGCGTCTCCCGGCTGCGAACCACGCGGCCGCCGAACCATGATCCTGGATCGATACCTACGGACCGGCGTGCTGGTGCGATGGGTGGTGGTGAGCCTGGTGTTCACCGGCATCTTCGCGGCGTACTCGCTGGCCCTCTTCCTGGCTCGCGCGGCCTCCGGACTGTTGAAGCCTGAGTTCGTGGCCCAGCTCGTGGGGCTGAAGGCCGTCATCGCCCTCGATGTGGTCCTGCCCGTGGCCCTCTACGTGGCCGTGATCCTGGCGGTGGCGCGCCTTCGTCGAACGGAGGAGGCGGTGGCCCTGCGCGCACTGGGTGTGGGCGTCGCCGACGTCGGCCTCGCCCTGGCCCCGTTGTTCGTCGTGGCTGCGTTGGCGGTCGGCTATGTCTCCATGACCTTGCGGCCGCAGGCCTACCAGCAGCTCTACGAGATGCAGCGTGAGGCAGAGGCGGCGTTCGACTTCGAGGGCATCGAGTCCGGTCGGTTCTACTCCGGGCCCGACGGCAACCGCGTGGTGTTCGCGGGCGCCGGTGATGCGCGGGCCATGGAGCAGGTGTTCATCTGGAACAGGGAGCCCGGACGGGATCGTGTGGTGCGAGCGGATCGCGTCGTGCGCGCGGAGGCCGGCACGGGCAAGGCGGAGCTCACGGTCTCGGGGGTCCGGGTGTACGACCTGCCTCACGGGGGCCCGGCGAGCTACCAAGGCGAGGCCGGGTCCATCAGCACCAGCGCCGACTTCGGCGGGCGCTTGCCCAAGGTGGGGTACAAGCGGAAGGCGGCGGTGACCAGGGCCCTGATGGCGTCTGACCATCCCGAGGACGTGGCCGAGTTCCAGTGGCGGGCGTCCCGCGCCCTCAGCACGCTGCTCCTCGGATTCCTGGCGCTCCGGGTGGCGGGGTTCAGCGGTGGTCTCGGGGGCGTCGCCGCCCAGGGTCTCCTGTGGGTCAGCGCCTGCCTCGTCTACCAGCTGAGCCTGCTGGCCGGGCGGAGCTGGGTCAAGGACGGCTTCGTCGGAGCGATCCCCGGGATGTGGTGGGTAGACGGGGCGCTGCTCGCGTTCCTCCTGGTGACCTCCGGGCGGCTGCGGAGGCGTGGCCGATGATGATCCTGAGCGCGTACCTGGCCCGCGCCCTGCTCGGCGGCGTCGTGCTGACGTTGGTGGCCGTGGTGGCGCTGGTGAGCCTCGCCGCCCTCGTGGACGAGCTCGGAGACGTAGGGGAGGGGCGCTACGGATTCGTCGACGCCGTCGCGGTGGTGGGCCTCTCGGCGCCTGAGCGGGCGTTCGACCTGTTGGCGGTGAGCGCTCTCATCGGTGGCGTCCTCGGTCTGGGAGGCCTCGCTACCCGGAACGAGCTGGTGGTGCTGCGAGCCTCGGGCATCTCGCCGTTTCGTGTGGCGGGTGCCCTCGTGGTCGCGGCGCTGCCCCTCGTGCTGCTCATGGCGGTGCTGGCGGAGCTGGTCATACCACCCCTGAGCCAGGAGGCGGCTCGCATCAAGCGGGTGAGCCATCGCGGGCCGGACGCGGCCCTCACGGAGCAGGCGGTGTGGCTCCGGGACGGGCGCTCCATCGTCCGGGTCGGCGCCGTGCGGCCGGACGGACTGCTGGAGGACCTCCAGCTGTACGGCTTCCGCTCCGACGGCAGCGTGGACGAGGTGCTCCGTGCGTCCACCGCCCGGATCCTCTCCCTCGGCCGCTGGGAGCTGACGGATGTGCGGCGAGACCGGATGGGAGGAGACGAGCAGGGTTCAGAGCTGATGCCGCGTTACGAGATCCCCTCGCCCTTGAGCTCGCGCAGCGTCTCCTTGCTGATCAGTCCACCCAACACCCTCTCTGTCAGCCGCCTCTGGCGAGAGTCGTCCGGCGGAGCCACGCTGGCCACCGGGGTCCAGGTCCGTGGCAGCCTGTGGCAGAAGCTGACCGCTCCTTTCCTGATGATGGCCATGGTCTGTCTGGCGGTCCCCTTCGCCTACGGCACGGGAGGGGTCGGGGGCATCGGTCGCCGGTTGGGCCTCGGTGCGGTGATCGGCGTGCTGGCCCACTTCGCGGTGCAGGCCATCGCCTACCTGGGGGCGCTGCTGGATCTGGACCCGGCGGTCGTCGCCGTGGCGCCTGCGGTGCTGACCCTGTGCGTGGCGATCCTGATGATCAGCCGGCTGAGATGAGCGCCTGGCGAATCGCGGCCGCGTCGGGTTCCGACACCTCGGTCCAGGACGTCAGCTGAGGCGGGCCTGGCCAGCCGTGGTCGGGGAACTCGGTGTCGTTGAACACCGGGGCGCTCTCGTAGCGGGGGATGACGTGGAAGTGAACGTCCGGGTCCACCATCATCAGCATGAGGTAGTTGATCTTGTCGTATCCGAAGGTGCTGCTGAGCCTGCCTTCCAGATCACCGATGACGTCGTGCAGCTCGGCGAACGCCGCCGGAGGGATATCGGAGAACTCCTTCGCTTCCCCCGTGTGGACGAGCACCAGGGCGCCCAGCGTCACCTGCTTGGGGCGTAGGAGCACCACCCAGTGATCGCTCTCCCGGATCAGGGACTCCGGGTATCCGAACCGTGTCATGGTCTCGTTCATGGGCGAGGCTCCTCAGGGGTCCAGGATAACGGATTCGGTGACCTTCCTGTGCGCCCTCGCGCTGAGCCTGCGGGTCTCATCCGGTGACGACCCCTCAGGAGTCGGACTCGGTCAGATGGGCCTCGACGATGCGCCAATCATCGACGGAGTCGACGTCCACCCCGGCCCGCGGTTCGTCCAGCTCCACCGGCCGGATCTCCGCACCGGCTCGCCGCCCGATGTGGGTGGTCGCCTGGTGGAGGGTCATGGAACGGAGCAGGTAGCGGACCAGGAAGCTCCAGCCGATCAACCGCGCCGCCTTCAGCGGGCGCTTGCGCAAGGCCTCCACACGCCCCCAGAACTCAGGCACCCTGCGGGCCCGGCCGCCCTTCAGGAGGAAGAGGTTGCAGCCGCACCAATCGCCGCCGCGGAGACGGTAGCGGGTCTTCCGCATGCTGGGGAACAGCTGGAGGATGGGCCCGAGGGTCGTCACCCCGACGGTCAGGTCCGCGGCGGCGTCCATCGATCGGGCGACGAAGCTGTCCACGATCTCCGTCGTCAATAGAGCGTGGTCCGCCGTCGTGAGGAGCACGGCCTGCTCCGGTGGAAGGGGCTCGAGGGATGCGCGCACGCTGCCGGACGGGGTGTCCGCGGGAGCCACCCAGCGGACCCTCTGGTCTTCGAGCAGCGCGTCGAGGACCGGGCTGTCCTCCATGAGGCGCTGTTCGGGGCCGCAGAGGACCACCCGGTCGACGAAGCGGGACGCCAACAGGGCGCGCGCGACGGTGTCGATCATCGCTCGCCCGCCGACCTCGAGCAGCGCCTTGCAGGGGGCCCCGCTGGCCTCGGCGAGGGGGTTCGGACCCGGCCGTTCGCCGGCCAGCACCACCGCCACCACGCTGGCGCCGGTTATCGGAAGCCCCCCTTGCGACGGAGCCGCCAGAGCATCCCCCAGCCGAAGATCAGCGGGTAGCGCCGCACCCGATCGCTCACCTCCATCTTCACGCCGGAGTGGCGTTCGATCTTCCAGAGCAGGTAGTCCACGCCGCCCCTGAAGGTGCGGGTGGCCTTGATCAGACGGAGCACGTGGAGCGTCCGTCCCTGAACCCGCCTCAGCCACCACGCCGCGCGTCCCCGCAGGTGCCCGAGGGTTCGCGGAGGCGGAGTGAACAGGACGTCGTCGTCAGGCTCCCGTATGGACCAGCCGAGGGCCTCCGCTGCGGCGCGGCTGGCCGCTTCGTAATGCTCCAGGTCCCGCTCCGTGAGGGCCCGGGCCCGCGACGAAGACTCCGGGCGGAACTCGGTGCGGTAGCTGGCGGAGAGGCCTCGTTCCCAGAGCGTCGCGGCGTCGAACTCCCCCGTCATCAATGACGCGGCAGCCTTGGCGAAGGTGAGGGTGGCCTGGTCCAGGGCGGAGCGGATGTCCTGCTCGACCTGCTGGTCGCGGGTCCAGGTGACGATCACCGGCTGCGCCAGCCGGCCCCAGAAGTAAGACTGGAGGCAGGTCCGGCTGGTGTAGCGGTCCAGCTGGCGGCGCGAGACGACCGCGTACTTCGCCCTGACGGTCTGCTCTCCGAGCGAGCACTCGAGGTAGAACACGTTGGGCGGTAGCAGCCGGTTCGAGAGCGGCCCGGTCCAGCCTCCATAGGCGGCCCTGTATCCATCCACCACCACGAGCACGTCGAACAGGCCGTCCTCCACGTCCAGCCCGTCCCGGAACACGGAGCCATAGAGGAGCACCGCACAGGCGACGTCTCCGAAGCGTTCCCGGACACGGGTGGTGAGGAGCGCGGCGGCTTCCGCCCGCGGTCCCTGCAGCCTCCGAGAGGAGCTGGCGGGTTCTCGTGATGTGCCGGTCACCACGCAGAATCTACCAAGTCCGGGGGTCCCCTACGGGTTTGTGATAAGAACCGTTACCAGTTCTGCGTGGGTCGGCCCCGTCAGGGGGGCGATCCCGTCCGCTGCGGAGTTGCAGGTTCAAATGGCACAAGTGACGGTCGCCCACCTGTCGGATCTTCACCTCTCCGACCCTCCGTGGGGTGGCCGGGTCCTCACCTCGCCCAAGCGGGCGCTCGCGTTCCTGGCCTGGCGCCTGAAGAAGCGTCGCAGGCACGACCGGGAGATCCTGGATGCCGCCGTTCATGACCTCCACGAGCTGAACCCCGACGCGGTGGTGATCACCGGAGACATGACCCAGCTGGGGACGCCCACGGAGTACGAGGAGGCGCGCCAGTGGCTCGCCGGGCTGGCGACCTGCGCTCCGGTGTCTCTGGTCCCCGGCAACCACGACCTCACGAGAGCGGACCCTCACTCGCAGACGCTCGAGCGGTGGTCTGATTGGATGCCGGCGGCGGATTCGGGGGTAGCGTTTCCGACCCTGCAGACCGTCGGAGATCTGGCCCTCATCGGCCTGTCATCCGCTGTCCCCACGGGCGTCTTCCTGGCAACCGGGACCCTGGGACGACGCCAACTCGAGCGCCTGGACGATGTCCTGGAGAGGTGCGGCCGCGACGGCAGGTTCCGGGTCGTCTTCCTCCATCACCCTCCTCGGGAGGGCATCGTGGGTTGGCGCAAGCGTCTGACGGACGCCCGCGCTCTCGGCTCGGTCCTGGAGCGTCACGGCGTCGAGCTGCTGCTCCACGGGCATGCGCACCGTCCGTTGGAGAACTGGGCCACCATCGCGGGGCGGCCCACTCCGGTGCTGGGGGCGGCTTCCACATCCGAGGCTCGCTCCGGCAGCGCTCAGTACAACCTCTACACCCTGACCCATGAGGCCGGAGACTGGGCCATCGAGCAGCAGGTGCGCGAGTACAGCGCCGACGCGGGGGGTTTTGGGGCTGGCTCCAGTCGTCCGCTAAGGCCCCCGGGGCATCCCTGAGCCCGTTGGTGTGCGGACCTCGCGCCCGGGTCTTGTCTCGAGAGACGGTTTCTGGCGTGGCTTCGTCAAGCGGGCCATGGGCCGCTTCGAGGCACGATCCCACACCCTATGTCGTTATTTTGCAGGTAGATACGCCGTTTTCCTGATGCCGGTGGCGTCGGTGGCGGTGGCTCTCCCGGGCCCGCGTGAAGCCGGGCTGGCCGGTTCCTTTCTCGGGGGCTGTGGCCTCGGTCTGGTAACCCACGCGGGCCCCGTTAGAACAACCCGTGGATCTTCCGATACGACAGTCGTCCGGGGAGCCTCGGAGTGCACATACCAGCGAACTGCTCGCCGCTTCATTTCGTGATGAAGCGAGCATCGGTCGCCGGGATGTGTTGGAATCACCTGGCCGGCGGGCGACCGCCAGGGCTGCTTCATCGAGGCCCGTTCGTGAACGGAGCGGTGTGGCCGTGCCGGTGAGGGGGAGGGCGAAGCCTCTGCCGCGCGAGTGGTTCTCGGCGGATCGCGGGCTGCCCTTGGTTGGAGAGTGTTGACTTGAAAGCTGTGATCCTCAGCGCGGGCCAAGGCAGGCGTTTGTTGCCGCTGACCCGCAACGTGCCCAAGTGCGCGCTGAACGTGTCCGGGCGCTCCATTCTGGACTGGCAGATCGAGGCGCTTCGCGAAGCCGGCGTCGACGAGATCGTCGTGGTCCTCGGCCATGGAGCCGCTCACGTGGAGGCCATGCTGAGCCGCCACCCCGAGCGCTCCCGGGTGCGGGTGATCTACAACCCGTTCCATGGTGTGTCGGACAACCTGGCCAGCGCATGGCTGGCCTGCCCGGAGATGGACGGCGATTTCCTGCTGATGAACGGGGACACCCTGTGCGAGGCGAAGATCATCAGGCGCCTGCTGGCAGCCCCTCCGGCCGCCATCACGGTTACGGTGGACAAGAAGGACGACTACGACGATGACGACATGCGGGTCAAGCTCGACGGCGACCGCATGCTGCGCATCGGCAAACACCTGAGGCCGAGCGAGACCCAGGCCGAGTCCATCGGGGTCCTGCTGTTCCGCGGTGACGGTGCTGCCCGATTCCGGTGGGCCCTGGAGCGCATGGTGCGTAAGCCGGAAGCGTTGGAGCAGTGGTACCTGTCCGCCATCGATGAGCTGGCTCAGTCCGGTGTGGTCAGCACCGCTTGTATCAAGGGGCTGCTCTGGGCGGAGGTGGACACGCCTTCGGATCTGGATGACGCTGCACTGGTCGTCGGGAAGCGCGCCCGTTCAGCTTCGGAAGGTGCTTGAGGGGGTCGTCCTCCGACGGTGCCCCCGCCGGCTTCCGGCGCCAGCCGAGCGCGGTTTACCGGGAGTCGCGTCCGGGGGCCTGCGCCATCCAGGAGTCGAGCTTCTGCCGGTCGGGTCGCCAGGCGGCCCATGCCAGGCCGAGCCGCAGCCAAAGGAAGAGGGTCGTCGCGGCGGTCCAGACCGCCACCAGGTAGAGGCCCAGCTCCGGCTCTCCCGCCAGCGCCGCTCCTGTCAGCAGGAGGAGGCAGGTGTTCCTGCGGGCGGTTATGAGGCGGAATACGGAGTCCAGGGGCCGCCAGACGAAGATGCCGCCTCGGATGATGCCGCCGGCCAGTCCCTCCGCCACGCGTCCGCCGGCGTAGAAGGCGAAGATGCTCCAGTTGAGCGCTGCTTGCGAGACCGGGGCCTCGGCCCACTGGTGGCCATGGGCGCCCAGCCCGATCCCCCACGCCAGATACCAGAACGGCGGGTGGAAGATGTCCGTCAACTTGTCGAGCCAGTGCCCGAAGGAACTGGAGGTCAGGGTCGTCCGGGCCAGCTTGCCGTCCACGGTGTCGAAGAAGGTCATGACCCAGGCCGCCGCCAGCCCCCACCCGTAAGCGCCCCGCAGGAACAGCAGGAGCGCCGCCACCATGAGGCCGAACCCGGCGATGGTGACGTGGTTGGGCTGGACGCCGAGGCGGACGCATCCTCTGACGACGAGGCGAGCCGGTGTCGGCCAGAACCACTTGGTCACGAGATCCGTGATGCCCTTGTAGGACGCGTCGTACAGCTTTCGTTCGATGTCCCGTCGCGTGGCCTCCGTGACCGGGAGCACGAACGGCGGCTGCGACTTGAGGAGCGAGAGCCGCAGCTCGGCCACCAGCTCGTCGGGAGGGACGCCGGTGGCGTTCCGGAGCCCGTCCTTGGCCTGCTCCCGCTGGAGGTGGGCGGCTACGACGGAGGCCTCCGGGGCGGCGTCGGCCCGCAGGCCGCTACCGGGGCGCCGCAGCAGCTCCTCCAGCAGCCGGTCGTCGTAGACCTGATCCGCGCGGATGAGGAGTACGGAGGAGCTGTCAGCGGGCACCTCTTCCACGTCATGGACCACCGTGACGCCCTGCTTGCGGAGCGCTCTGCGGAGGCGCTCCGCCGGTGTGATACCCCAGATCTTGACGGGGACGCTGTGAGAGATGACCGCGCTGGTGCTCATGTGATTGCCCGCGCAAGAAACCAGGATTCTCTGACGCTGGCAAGTTCCAGGGGGGTGGCATGAGCCTGGGCACGGACCTGGGGCTGACCCGTCGCTTGCTAAGGCGGGCCGCCAGGCATCGCGGCGTGGTGATGGCCGCGGTGGCCGCCATGATCCTGACGGCGCTGGCGGAGACCGCCCCCATCGCCCTGGCCAAGGCAGCCGTGGGGGTGATCTTCCCGGAAACCGGGACCGCGCAGGCGGACACGATCTCCAGCTGGTTCGAGCAGACCGGCGTCGCCTGGGCAGCGCGGCTCGGCTTCGAGGACGCTGAGCCCAGGTTGGCTGGATTGGGGCTGATCGTCCTGTGCCTGTTCGGTGTGGGGGTCGTCAGCGCTGCTGCCAACTACGGGCACCTGTTCTTCGCTCACTACATGGCTGCGTTGATCATCAGGGACCTGCGCTGCTCCCTCATGGACCGCGTGCTCAGCGTGCGGGTGGGGTGGTTCAGCAAGCGCAAGGTGGGAGACCTGGTGTCCCGGTTCGCGGTGGACGCAGATCAGACCCGGCTGGGCGCCGTCGCGGTGCTCAGCAACCTCACCCTGCAGCCGTTGATCCTCGTGTTCGCGGCGGCGGCGGCCTTCGTTCTGAACTGGAGGCTGGCCCTGGCCTCCACTCTGGTGCTCCCGTTCCTGGCGGTGGGGCTGGCGAAGCTGGGCAGCTGGACCCACCGACAGAGCGGCAAGAGCCTGGTCTCCCTGGGGGAGGCATCTGAGGCGGTGAATCAGACCCTCTCCGGTCTGCGGATCGTGAAGGCCTTCGGCGCCGAGGATCTTGAGCGCCAGCGCTACGCTCGCGTGAACGATGACTGGTTGCGGCGGCGGGCCAAGATGGCCAGCGCCAAGGCGGCGACCCGTGGCTTGATGGTGCTCATGTATGCCCTGAGCCTCGGCATCGCCCTGGCGGTCGGCGGCTCTCTGGTGATCACCGAAGAGTGGGGCCTGAGCAGCGACGAGTTCGGGGCGTTCCTCGTGGCCCTCGCCACCGTGTACCGGCCGCTGCGACGGATCACCAACGGACACAACGACTGGCAGGCGTCCATGGCGGCCGCCCGCAGGGTCTTCGAAGTCCTCGACGAGCGGACCGGGGAGGAGTCCGGGGGCGGCGCCACGGAGCTCGGGCCGGTGACGCGCTCCGTCGCCTTCGAGCAGGTGTCCTTTGCGTATCCAGGCGGTGATGGCGCCGACACCCCGGTCCTCAGAGACGTCTCCTTCCAGATCCCGGCGGGCGCCACCGTGGCCCTGGTGGGGCCGTCGGGCTCGGGCAAGTCCACCATCGTGGATCTCGTGATGGGCTTCCGGGACCCGGACTCCGGGCGGATCATCGTGGACGGGATACCGCTCTCGGAGATCCGCACGCGCAGCCTCCTGGAGCAGATCGCCATCGTCGGTCAGCACCCGTTCGTGTTCAACGCCACGGTCGCGGAGAACATCAGCTACGGCTGCCCTGATGCGACGAAGGCGGAGATCGAGTCAGCGGCTCGCGCGGCGCAGATCCACGAGGTCATCGCCGCCTTGCCTTCAGGCTACGACTCGGTCGTCGGGGAGCGGGGCGACGCCCTCTCCGGCGGGCAGCTGCAACGTCTGACCATCGCCCGGGCCCTGCTCCGGGATGCCTCCCTCCTCATCCTGGACGAGGCCACGAGCAACCTGGATACGGAGTCGGAGCGGGCGGTGCAGGACGCCCTGGACAACTCCCTGAAGGGCAAGACCAAGCTGGTCATCGCGCACCGGCTCTCCACGGTCGTCGACGCGGACCTGATCCTGGTGATGGACGACGGTCGGATCGCGGAGCAGGGGACCCACGATCAGCTCATGACCCGAGATGGGGTGTACGCCCGGCTCTACAAGGCGCAGACCTGACCGGCCCCCGGGCTGATCGGGCTCGTTGGCTCTAAGATGTGGGCATGCTTGACTCGACGCTGAAGGCGGCGGCCCTGGCCCTGCTCCTGACCTGGGGCGCGTCCGGCCAGACCCGTCCCAACATCGTGTTCGTGTTCTCCGATGACCACGCCGTGCAGGCCATCAGCGCCTACGGGTCCCGGGTCAATCAGACGCCCCGGATCGATCAGCTCGCCCGCGAGGGCGCGATCTTCCTCAACAGCTTCTGCGGCAACTCGATCTGCGCCCCCAGTCGCGCCACCGTGCTCACGGGAAAGCACAGCCACGCCAACGGCAAGCGCACCAACATGGATCGGTTCGACCCGGACCAGGTGACCTTCCCGAAGCTCCTGAAGGCGGCGGGGTACCAGACCGCCCTGATCGGAAAGTGGCACCTCAAGGAGGACCCACAGGGTTTCGACCACTGGGAGGTCTTGCGGGGTCAGGGGCACTACTACAACCCCGACTTCCGCACCCGTGAGGGGGTCGCTCGCCGACAGGGATACGCCACGGACCTCATCACGGACCTGTCCATCGAGTGGCTCCAGGGACGTGACGCCGACCGGCCGTTCCTGCTCATGTGTCAGCACAAGGCGCCGCACCGGACCTGGGCGCCTCCCCTGCGGCACCTGAAGCCCGCCGCCGCCCCCTTGCCGGAACCCGCGACGCTGTTCGATGACTGGTCCGGGCGCTCGGCGACCCTGGCGCGGAACGAGATGTCCATCCGCGACTACTTCTACTGGGACTACGACCTGAAGGTCCCGGACTCGGGCATGCCTGACCCCTTCAACCGGGCGCTGAAGAGCCCGGAGGCTCGGCGTATGAACCCGGATCAGCGCCGCCGGTGGGACGAGGCCTATGCGGCCGAGAACTCGGCGTTCCGCTCCGCGCCGCCCAAGGGTGAGGCGCTGCTCCGGTGGAAGTACCAGCGCTACATCAAGGACTACGTCGGCACCGTGGCCGCCGTGGACGAGAGCGTCGGGAGGCTCCTGGACTTCATCGACGCCAACGGACTGAAGCAGGACACCATCGTCGTCTACGCTTCGGACCAGGGCTTCTATCTCGGCGAGCACGGGTGGTACGACAAGCGGTGGATGTTCGAAGAGTCCCTCCGCATGCCGTTGCTGGTGCGTTGGCCGGGCCGGGTGCTCCCCGGCACCCGGATCGAGGGCATGGTGCAGAACATCGACTACGCGCCGACGTTCCTCGCCGCCGCCGGGGTCTCCATCCCGGAGAAGATCCAGGGGCGCAGCCTCACGCCGCTCCTGGAGGGGCGCCCCACGCCGTGGCGGGACCAGATCTGGTACGCGTACTACGAGGAAGGTGAGCACGCCGTGCCGCGACACGAGGGGGTGCGGACCAGGCGTCACAAGCTCATGTTCCTGCCGGGGACCGGGGAGTGGCAGCTCTTTGACCTGGAGAGCGACCCTCATGAGCTCCGCTCCGTCCACGCGGACCCGGCGTACGCCGGTGTGCTGGCTCGCATGCAGGAGCGGCTGGGGGCGGCCCGTGCGCGTTACGCTGCGTCCCCCTGGCCGCTCCCGGGAGAGGCCTCCGAGCACGTGGTGCGCGATGTGGAGGGCTGGGGCGTGCGGGTGGAGCGGTCCCTGTCAGGCGACCCTCTCGGAGACCGGGCGCTGAAGGCCCTTCGGTCCCAGTTGACCCAGTTGACGCTGATCGTCCCGAAGGAGCAGCTGACCAGGCTGAGGGCCGTTCCCATCTGGCTGGATCGACGTCATGACGTGGAGCGCATGTGCTATCACCCCAGCGAGGCCTGGCTCCGCGGCAAGGGATACTCCGAGCAGCTCGCGCGGTGCGTGCACATTCCGCGAGCGGCGGACTTCGTCGCGCTCATGGAGTCCAACACGCAGCCCTACGTGATCCTGCACGAGCTGGCCCACGCCTATCACCATCAGGTGATCGGGTTCGAGGACAAGGAGATCCGTGCGGCGTGGCAGCGGTTCAAGCAGTCCGGTCGCTACGCCAAGGTGAAGTACATCGATGGCCGCATCCGTCGCCACTATGCCCTCACCAACCACAAGGAGTTCTTCGCGGAGATGACCGAGGTGTACCTCGGGGCCAACGACTACTGGCCGTTTGTCCGTGGCGAGCTGGAGGAGGTGGACCCGGAGACCGTCGCCCTCATGGGGCGCCTGTGGGGGAAGTGAGCGCTACTTGAACCGCCAGCGATCCGAGGGCGTGTAGCTCGCCTTCATCAGCTCTCGGAGGCTGGCCACGCGCTCCGGCTGTTCGCCCGCCAGGTCCTTCGTCTCTCCCAGGTCTGACTCCAGGTCATAGAGGCGCGGCGCCGACTTCATGGGTTGCTGGATCAACTTCCAGCGGCCCTGGCGGACGGCCTGTCCCCGGCCCCCTTCGTAGAAGGCCCAGTAGAGGTGGTCGTGCCGCCGCTGCGCCTGTGGCCTCCCCGTGAGCAAGGGCGCGAAGGAGATCCCGTCGTGGGTCTCCGGCAGGTGCTCACTGGCACCGCCGAGGTCCGCGAACGTCGGCATGAAGTCCTGGAACCCGCCCACGTGATCGGTGACCGTCCCGGCGCCGCGTCCGTTGTGCCAGACCAGCAGGGGGACACGGATGCCGCCCTCCGTGAGGTTGCGCTTCTGGCCGCGGAGCGGACCGTTGGAGTCGAAGAACCCGCTCTTGTGCCCGCCCTCCGAGTGAGGCCCGTTGTCCGAGGTGAACATGATGATGGTGCGGTCGTCGATCCCGTGCCGTTGCAGTCGGCTGTAGACCCTGCCCACGTCACGGTCCAGGCGCGCCAGCATGGCCGCGAAACCCCGCTCGGGCGCGGGCCAGGGGGAGTCCGCGAAGATGCCCAGGCTCGGCACCTCCATCCCACGTTTGCCGGCCTCGTTGTTGGCGTGGGGGATGGTGACGGGCATGAAGAGGAAGAACGGCTCATCCTTGTGATCGTCGATGAACTCGATGGCGTGGGCGACGATCAAGTCGTGGGAGTAGGTCTGCTTCCTGGTGGCGACCCCCTGACCCCACTTGCCTTCCCTGGGGACCACGTTGGGGAGGCTCACGCGCCGTTCATCATGAACCAGGAACGTGGGGTAGAAGTTGTGCGCGTGGTGTTGGTCCAGGTACCCGTAGAACGTGTCGAACCCCTGGCGGGTGGGGAGCCCGGTGGTCCCCTCGTGGCCGATCCCCCACTTGCCGAAGCACCCCGTGGCATAGCCGCCCTTCTTGAGCACTTCGGCCAGGGTCACGTCGGCGTCACGCAGGTCCTGTTTGCCGTTGCCCCGGATCAGGCAATGGCCCGTATGGAGCCCGGTCATGAGGACGCACCGGGAGGGGGCGCACACGGTGGACCCGGCGTAGAAGTCGGTGAAGCGGACCCCCTCGCTCGCCAGCCGGTCGATGTGCGGGGTGCGCAGGGTCTTCTGTCCGTAGCACCCGAGGTCGCCGTAGCCGAGATCGTCGGCGACGATGAGGACGATATTGGGCGGCGTGGGGCGCTGCCCCGGCCCAGCGCAGGTGAGCAGCGCTATCGCTGCACCGATCATCAGTGTCCTGGACATGCCGCCTATGTAGCACGGCAGCGCTGCGCATGCCGCGCGTTCGCGCACTAGCGCAGGATGATCTCGGCGAACCCCACCTTGCGCTTCTCGCCGGGCTTCTTGTTGGTCTCCGTGATCGTGATCTGCAGTTCTTCGATGATCTTGCGCGCGCGGTAGGTGATCTGGGCCGGCTTGCGAGGGTTGCTGAACTCGATGATCCTCGGTTTGCCCCGCCCGTTCAGCAAGACCTCGGCCTTCTTGATTCCGGCGTCCGACTGATTGGGCCAGAGGATGATTTCACGCACGCGGAAACCATTGCGAGGCTTGATCTTGATCCACGGTTTGGCGTCCGTGTCCTTGCACAGCCATGCGGTGGCAAAACGACCGTCGCAGATCCAAGGCCACCACCCGTTGTTGGCGGAGGACACGCTGATCCCGTGCTTCTGGGTCTTTCGGAGCTTGTTCTCCAGGAGCGAGGCTCCGAGGGCGTCCCGTTCGGGGTCCGGGAGGTCCAGCACCTCGACGATCAGGACCGGGGACTCGAGGATCACGGTCTTGGCCTCGCCGTCCAGGGCGGCGTCCGGGTTATCCACGTGCACCTTGGCAGCGACGCTGTAGCGCCCGCACCGTTTGAAGATGTGCTGGAACCCGAAGGGCTCGCCGTTCCAGGTCTTGCGCTCCGCCTGGTGCTGCTTGTGGACCACCTTGCCGTCTACCAGGTACTCCACGGAGGCCACCCGCACGTCCCGCTTGCCCTTCTGCTTGGGGAACCGCTTCTCCAGCTTCTTCTGATTGAACCCGGCGATCCAGATGGAGAGCTTCGGATTGCCCGCGCCCCGCAGCTCCACCTCCGCCGCGTCGTTGGAGGCCAGGTAGACCCGCTGGGCCCGATCCGTCCCTCCGGCGCCGGTGACGGCGCCGAGGGAGGTCGCGCGCTTGAGGAACAGGAGCCCGAAGCAGGTGTCCGGTATGCCGCCCCAGCGACCTTCCGCGTTCTGGGACTTGATCAGGTGAGCGGCGCCTTCCCGGTACCAGTACCGCCCCGCCATCACCTCCTGCTTGAGCAGCGCTCCGACCCGCTCCAGGCCATAGAGGTAGTAGCGATGCCAGCCGCCGTTGGGGTTGCGGGCGACGCTCCAGTGGAGCCGCATCCAGTTCAGCCCCCGCTCCACGGAGGCGTCGAACTTCCTGCGCATGGTGCGCGCGAGCTTGCGGTTCAGCAGCTCCTCACAGATCAGGAGCACGCCGAGGCCGGCGGTGGTCATGGAGCCCGTGGCCTTGGGGCGGTTCTGACCGGTCTTGTGGATGCGGTAGGTGAACCCCGCGACCTTGCCCGGACCACTGGCCCTGGCGTAGCCGTCCTTGCGCTTGACCGGGTCTGGCGGGATCTCCGCCGTGCTCGGTTTCTCCTGGTGCTGCATGGCGGAGCCGATGAGCTTGAGCAGGGCTCGGCGCGGGACCTTCAGGCCGGCCATGCGGGCGGCCCGGAGCCCGAGGGCGCCGTACTGTGTGTTGGACAGGTCCACGTGACCGCCCGGGTAGCCCCACCCGTCCCGCTGTCCCTCCAGGAGCCGGTGGAGCAGCTCCTTCATCTGGGGTCGATATCGCTTGTCCTTCGCCGCCTCGAAGGCCATGAGCTGGCAGGCGATTCCGTACGTCTTGCTGGAGAGGTTCTTCTCCAGGAACCGGAAGGCGCGTGCCACGGCCGGGTGATCCGTGGCGAGCCCGGACTTGATCAGGGTGTAGGCGCAGAGGGCCGTGGGGCCGACCGGATAGGAGTACTCGTGGTCTCTCCAGGTGCCGTCGGCCTGCTGCGTTCGGAGCAAGGCGTCCACCCCACGGTGGATCGCCTTGTCGATCCCCCCCTGCAGCTCGCCCAGGGTCGGGGGCAACGGTACGGGCTTCGGCTCCTGTGCGGTGGTGACGGTGGACAGGGCCAGGACGAGGGCGTGTACGGACGGGAATCTCATGGCGGACCAAATCACCGGGGGGGGGACGCAATCTACCAAGGTCCCGGTGTCTGCGTCGTGAGGTCGAGGGTTACGGCGCCGTGTCAGGATCCTGACGGTCGTTACCCACCCGCTACGGCGAACCCGTGGGAGCCGTCCCATCAGGCATTGGCCAGTCGGCCCTAAAGCCAATAATGCCAGTGACGTAGGTTCCTTGATGTGGCCGTGGCCCGATCGTTGCGAAGTCCCGGACGAAAGGTCACTGAATGCGTCATCACCTCGTCATGTCCCTGATCGTCCTGGCCGTCGCGACCAGCGCCTGCCAGCAGCGCCGTGAGCCCGCCCGCGTGGAGACCGCCGTCTCCGTGCAGGCGCCGGACCAGACGGCCTACCATCGCGCCCTCCGGGTGCCCCTGCCAGCGCAGGAGGGAGAGGACGGGTTCGGTCTCCTGAACGTCCACAGGCTCAGCGAGGACATCATCTCCGGCAGCGAGCCTGAGGGGGAGGCTGGATTCCGCCGCATGGCCGCGCTCGGCGTGAAGACGGTGCTCTCCGTGGACGGCAAGGCGCCTGATGTGTCCACAGCCGGCCGATTCGGCATGCGCTACGTCCACGTACCGATCCAGTACCGAGGCATCACGGAGTCGGAGTTGTTGCGGATCTCCAAGACTTTCCTCGAGCTCGAAGGACCGTTCTACGTCCATTGCTTCCACGGTCGGCATCGCGGGCCTGCGGCGGCGGCGGTAGGCCGTGTGCTGCTCGACGGGGTCTCCCGGGACCGGGCCCTGGCGGAGATGAGGCAGTGGTGTGGGACCTCGGGTAAGTACGAGGGCCTCTACCAGGTGGTCGCTTCCCGGGCGTTGCCTACGGAGCGCGCTTGCGAGTCACTGGAGTGGGACTTTCCTGCGCGTGTGAAGTTCGACGGCTTACGCCTGGCCATGGTCGAGAGCACCCGCATCTACGACCACCTGAAGAAGCTGGAGGTCGGTGGGTGGGTGGTGGACCCTGAGCACCCGGACCTGGATCCTGAGCATGAGGCCGGCCGGTTGGCGGAGCTGCTGTCCCGTCTCACGGAGGACGCCTCCGAGGACGTGGCGCCCATGAGGGAGGGTTTCCTCGAGAACATCGAGCAGGCCCGTGAGCTGCGTTCGCTGATGGCGAGCTTCAAGGGCGGAGATCAGGCGTCGGCGGCCAGGGCTTCGGCCGTGCTCAAGGACATCAAGCAGTCCTGCAACGCGTGCCACCGGGCGTATCGCAACTGACCGCTACCACTCACAGAGCATGTTGTCGTCGGTGATGACGGCGGCGCCGCGGCCCAGGATGCGGGGCCGCAGCTCCGCCCCTGGTTCGAACCAGCGCTCCGACGGGTCGCCCCCAGAGGCGCTGAACAGCTCCCGGAGGGTCTTGATGATGGCGCGGTGCTCGGGGTTGGACTTGCTGAGCATGTCTTCTCCGTCCAGTCGAACCGCGCACATATGATCGATCCACCGATCCACGTCGAACCCCAGCGGAGCCCGGCTGACCATCATGTTGTTGTAGACCCGCATGCCGTGGGGGAACACGGTGAGGGCTGTCAGCATGGCGTCCTCGGACCCGGTGGTGTTGAACAACATCACCCCGTCTTCCGTCAGGTGCCGTTTGCACAACTCCATGTACTCCTTCGAGAGGAGGTTGGTCATGTGGGCCCGGTAGTGGTACGTGGTGTTCTGGACGATGAGGTCGAACCGCTCCTCAGGGTTGCGGTTGAGCCAGCGGCGGCCGTCGTCGGTGATCACCCGGACCCGATCATCGCTGAGGATGGAAGAGACCTGCGGGTACTCGCGGATCAACTCCAGGTAGCCCGGGTTGATCTCCACCGCCGCGATCTCCTCCACGTCCGGGAAGGACGCCATCACCTTGGTCCACGATCCCATGGAGACCCCGATCACCAGGACGCGGCGGTAGCGCCGGTCCGCCCCCAGTAACGACCACGGCCTCGCGATGCCGTTGCCCTCCACCTTGATGTCCGCGTTGATCATGCCGTCGTACATGCCGCCGCCATAGACCACGTCGTCGTCACGGATGCAGATCACCCCGTGCCGGTTCTCGAGGGTCCGCTTGAAGGGTGTCCCCGGTTTCCAGTCTCCCTTGAACAGCAGCCGCTCCCAGAGCTCGTCGTGAAGCGTCGGCGTGAGGAGGCCGAGGACCACGGCGACTCCGAGGGCGAGGGCGGCGCGGCCACCGGCGAGGACGCTGGCGGCGGCGCCGGCCACCAGGAGCACCCGGGCGCAGTCCGCGAAGGGGAACGTGTCCAGGAGGACGAAACCGGTGATCAGGCTGCCCAGGGCGGAACCCAGGATGTTGGCCAGGTACAGGTAGGAGAGCCGGGCGCCGCTGCGGTCGTCCGGCGGGATCCCGTAGTGCGCGAGCAGAGGCAGGGTCGCCCCCATGAGCCCGGCCCCGAGGAACACGAGGGCGAACGAGATCTCCCACCGCCAGGTCGTGGCCAGCCACGCCTGGGCCGGCACCACCATGAAGCTGACGACGTTGGCGACCAGGATGAGGCCGGCGACGGTGCTCAGCCCCGCCGGGTTCCCTGACGAGCCCTCTTCCCGGCAACGACCACGAGCCCAGATCGATCCGGCGGCGATCCCCAGCAGGTACGAACCCAGGAGGAAACCGAACACCGCGGGGCTGGTGCCGCTGGCGAAGGCGAAGGTCCGGTACCAGAGGATCTCGTAGGACAGGGCGATGAACCCCGTGGACGCGGCGATGAGCAGGACCGCACCGCGTCTCATGAGGCCACAGCCTGACGGTGCATCAGAAGGGCCGCGACGCCTACGGCCACATTGAGGGCGGCCGCCAGGAAGACAGAGCCGTTCAGTCCGAGCTGGGGCAGCAACCAGAGCACGGTGGCGAACGCGGCCGCGGTGGAGCCCAGGGTGTTGATGCAGTAGAGGTTACCGACGGACACACCCACGTTCCCGCTCTCGCGGACCTTGTAGCCGACCAGCAGGGGCAGCGTCGAGCCCATGAGCAGGGTGGGCAGCAGCACCAGCAGGAAGGTGAGGGCCGCGGTGAGCGGCGCCGAGAGGGCGAGGGTGGACTCACCCACGGCGTGGAACAGGGGCAGGGAGACGAAGCCGAACAGCCCGATGCCTGCTTCGATGCCGGCGAACATGAGCAAGGCGGGTCGGTCCGGGTCTCGCGACAGCATCCCCCCAGCGAGGCTGCCGATGCCGAGCCCCAGCATGAAGGCCGTGACCACCACGGTGACCGCCTCCACGTTGATCCCGTAGATGCTGAAGAGCGCTCGCTGCCAGACCACCTGATACACCAGGGCTGCGAAGCCGGAGCAGGCGAAGAGGGTGAACAGCAGGCGATCAGCGCGGGTCATCAGGGTGTCTCGTCCGTGAGGACGGACACCTTAACGGGTCCCTGTGTCGGGGAGGAGCCTCTACTTCCAGGAAGGCCCGAATCCGTCCCCGGTGAGGAACGTGGGCAACGCAACCGAGTTGACATAGCCCACGCCGTCCCAGGTGGGGATGGGCGTCGGGAGCAGCATCAGCTGCCCTGGCTGGTTGATGTCCCACCGATAGAGCATGGCGTGGTCCTCATGCACGGTGTTGTGGCAGTGCCCGACGAAGGTCCCGGCGAAGTCGCGGAAGCGGATGGCGACCTCCACCTCGTCCGTGCTCTCGTCCAGGGGGCCGACGCGGAACACGTCCTTGCGCGCCCACTTCTCCCAACTCGGTGGCGGTTCGTCGCCTCTGCGCAGGATGACGGCCTCTTCGAAATGGGCGTGGATCGGGTGGCTCCATCCGTTGCCGCCGTTCTCGAAGTGCCAGATCTCCAGGCTGCCGTAAGCGGGTCGAGCGGAGATTCGCCGCGTGTCCGCGGTGAGCCCCTGTCCACCGTCCGTCTTCACCGTCCATGGGGACCTGTCGGTTCCGGACGAGCGCCCGAAGGAGAAGGTCCGGTGCCGGGCATTGGCGAGCTCGTTGCTCGTGTACGTGGGCACCTCGATCATCTTGTTGCCGCCGGGTTCGTAGGTGGCGGGGTCCATGCTGAGGTCCGTGCCGGAGTAGGGCTGGACCCGGAACTCGAGGATCTTGGCGACTCCCGGGTCCCCGTCGATCCAGCGATCCGGCACGCCGTCGCCGTCGTCGTCACGGGCCACCGCTTCGTAGTCGCCGGAGATCACGTCCTGCAGGTCGATGATGTCGTCCGGCCCCTTGCCGTTCTTGTGCTCCAGCAGGTTGACCATGTAGAGCCGGTCTCCCGGTGCGAAGTTGGAAAAGTCCACGATGATCCCGCAGCGCTCCCCGTTCCCCTGGACGGGGAGGACCCCGGGCTCGGTGCCGAAGCGACCGTCGAAGGGGATGGCGTGCTCCATGATGTTCCCGTCATTGCTGATCATGTGGAACGGGACAGGGGTGCCGTTCTGGTCAACCAGGGCCAGCTTGAGGTAGCGGGCGATGGAGGCGTTGAGGATTCGGAACCGGTATTTCCGGGCGCGCACGTCCATGTAGGGTCGCCATTGCCAGTTGACCAGCACCTGGTCTCCGAGCATGCCGGTGTCGGTGTCGAAGATGTTGAACCAGAGCTGGCCGCTGGGGTCCCAGCACTTGTCGTGCACCAGGAGGTTCACGTCGTAGTCCCGGTTGCCCCAGTCCAGGGCCGTGCCGCTGGGAAGTCGGAGGTTGACCCCGTCATCCAGACCTTCGTTCCCTCGGTCCACGGAGGTGAAGTAGTTGATCTTCCCGGCGTTGCCCTTGTAGACGTTCTGGGACGTGAAGTCGAACATGTGGTCGTGGAACCAGTGGGTGCTGGGGATCTCCCGGTAGTCACCGGCGATGTTGACGATGCCGCCGTTGCCGTCCGGCCGGCCCGCCCGTGGGTCACCCATGCTCTGATTGGTGGTGGTGAATCCCGCGAGCTGCAGCGGCCATCGGTAGTCCCAGAACTGCCCCGGAAAGTAGAAGGCGTTGGGGGAGCCGTCGCTCTCGCCCGGGTTGTGCCCGTTGTGCAGGTGGGTGCTGATGGTGTGGATCCCGAAACCCCGGTTCGCCGTGGGGTCGATGGGCAGGGCGTTGTGGTGGCGGAACAACAGGGCCTGACCGAACGGGACGGTCACGAGCTTGGCCGGGAACGTGCCGTCGAAGGTCCACAGAGTGTGGTTCTCCTGGACCGGGAACGTCGGGTGGAACTTCACCTCGATCCCCGCGGTGGTGCCGGCGGTGGCGGCGGTGCCGGCGGTCTGGTGGTACAGCCCGCCGGGGCCGAACTCGCCGTGCATGTAGCCGTGTCGCTGCTCGTTGTCCCGTAGCCCCGTGTTGGTTCGAGCTCCGGTCTGGACCATCTTCACGTAGCGCTCGGGCGGACACTCGGTCCACAGTTGGTGCGCCCACGGCTCACCCAGGGGTCTGCCCTCGGCCAATGGCATGTCGAGGCTGCGCCCGATGAAGGTCTCCACGTCGAACTTCCACGGGTTCGGCTGTGAGGTGTCGGTCTCCCGCGTCGGCTCCGGGTAGAGCGGAGCCAGGAGGAAGGTGTCCAGGGCCGTGGGCTCGGGGTATCCGTGGTGACTCGCGGGGCGTGGCAGGGGTGCCTGGAGAGAGTAGGAGGCGGGCATGGGGTGGGTCCCGATCTCCTCGAACCGGACCACCGGGCTGGTGAACGGCTGGGCGTTGAACAGGGGGCTCGGTGGGGCCCCGCTGGGGACATCGAAGCCCCCGCCTGTGCCGAGCTGCTCTTCCGTGTAGTAGTTGTTGATGCCGGCGTCCACATAGGTCCCCGTGGGGCCACCCTCGAACGACCCGAAGTTCGTGCTGGGGAGGTTGTTCATGGACGGCGGGCCGGCGCTGCGCTTCCACGCGAGGGCCAGGGGGACGGATACGAGCAGAAAGGCAACAACGAGAGCGATACGGACCGCCCCTCTCGTACACATCCGCGGTGGGATTGGACTTCGCACGTTTGAACTCCTTCGGGCGTGTTGATGGAGCCTCGTGGCTGGGAAGCAAGACTGTGTAGATACCTACGTACCCATGCGCACGATAAGCCCGGTACGAGGTACGAGCTTCACCAGACCGGCAAAACACTCAGTCCGCGTGCAGCTATCTCGGTTCGGGCGTGAATTGCGGTCTTGTCCTGGCCGGGGACCCGCGACGTCGGCGACCGGGCGCTCCAGGGACGGGCAGGTGCGGAGCTCAGGTGACCGGGTCGATCGTCACGCGGTCTTCCGGTGACAGCGGCGGCGCCTTGCGCCAGGCCCGGCTCCCGACGAACGCCCTGGGGAGCCAGGACGGGGAGAAGACGATGGACGGCCAGAGGAAGACCTCGTTGGTGCAGAAGCACTCCTTGCAGCCGATGGACCGCCTCAGGGTGCTGGCCTGCTCGGAGTTCCAGATCTCCGGGAACGGCGTCTGGCGGAGGTTGCCGATGGGTTCGTGTTGCTCGCAGAGGCTGACGTCCCCGTTGGCGTAGACCACTCCCGTGAGGACCCCTGCCTTGCAAGGGACCGCCTGGGTCTGGGCGGCGGCGATCCGCTCCTTACCCCAGTGCAGCATGGGGTCCACGATGCCGCCGAAACGGCCCTCCTCCCGTTCTCGCCAGAGCGACGCCATGTAGTCCACCAGCTCGCGGTAATTTTCCAGCGCCGGACCCATGAGGGTCGGTCGCTTCCGCTCTCCGCGAAGCATGGCGATGTTGTGGTGGGTCATGCGCGGGCAGCGGTCGAACAGGTAGGTGGTGAGCTGCTTGATCTCGTCCACGTTCTCTCCCGTGGCCGTGGAGATGGCGTGGATCTGTAGCCTCGGCTCCTTCGCCTGGAACCTGGCGAGCATGTCGTAGGTGTCCATGGCCTTGGCGAAGGCGTTCTTGCTCTTGCGGAACACGTCGTGGAATTCGGGCATCCCGTCCAGGGAGAGCTCGATGGTGCACTCGACGAGGTCCGGATTGCGGAACAGGACCTCCAACTGGCGCTCCGTTTTCTCTGCGAAGTAGCCGTTGGTCGGGCAGTAGATGCGCTTGACCCCGTTGTTCTGGACGAAGAAGTCGCAGATCTCGCCCCAGTCCGGCCGCAAGAAGGGCTCACCGCCGGACAGGTTCAGGTTCTCGATGGGGCCGAGGGATCGAGCGAGGTCGAACAGCTCCTCCCTGCTGAGGTCGTCCTTGCTGTTGAGGGACTGCCAGTAGAAGCAGTGGTCACAGGCCTGATTGCAGATGGAATTGATGAAGAGGATGAGGAACGGAGGCGTGGGCAGGGTCTCGCCCTTGCCGCGCGCGGTCTTCATCAGGCGGAGGTGCCGCCGAATACGCTGGATCGTGCTCACAACTGCATGATACCGCCTCGCCGTGGGCCCCGAAGAGTCCGGCTCAACTCCGGATGGTGGAGAGCTTCGAGAGGCTCTGCAGCAGGCCTCGTTCCAGGAGGAGCAGTCCGGCGACCGTGACCGCCGCGGCGGTCGCGGCGCCGAGGATGGCGTGCTCCCCCAGGGGGCCGAGGATCAGCCAGGCCACCGGGGCCAGCACCACCAGGGGTTTGACCAGGAACCGGTAGGACCTGGCCGGTTCCACGGTCCGCCCCAGCAGCCGCATGGCGCTGAGGCAGGTGACGAGCTCGCTGAGCACAAGGATCACGGCCGCGATGGTCGGGGTGAGGTCGTCCGAGAACGCGACGCAGGCGACCGTGCAGGTCAGGGCGCCGGCAAAGCTCGACAGCAACTCCGAGCCCTGGTTCCCGGACGCGATGAGGGAGAAGCGATGGTGCCCGGACACGAAGGCCACCGCCAGCATCCAGAGCTGCAGCTGGAAGGGGAGCACGGCGTGGGCGAACGCGTCCCCGTAGATCAGGGTGACCAGCGCCGGAGCGAGGGCGGTCAGGGCCAGGCAGCCACCGGGGGCCGCCCAGGCGACGAGGCGCTGGGAGGAGCTCATGAGCGCGCGCCAGCCTCCCAGATCCTCCCGCGTCAGCAGGCGCGTCAGCGTGGGCAGCAGGTTGAAGAAGAACAACCAGACGAAGGCGTGGATGGAGATGACCAGCCGGTGTCCCGATTCGAAGTAACCCACTTCGGAGTCTGTGGACCAGGCTCCCATGAGGATCACCGGGGCGAAGAGGCGCACGGCCCAGGCGATGGAGGACGCGGCGAGGGGGGCGGCCTCGCGGGCCACACGGGTGATGCCGGAGCGGACCCGTTGGAACCGCGGTCGCCCCACGAGCCGTCGAAACAGACCTTGCTGCAGCACCACGACCACGAGGAGGGCGACAGCGTCGAACACGGGAGCGAGCCTCACATCCTCCGCTGAGTGGACGAAGGCGAGGACGCCGATGGCGAGGACCCCTTGTCGGAGCACGGAGCTTGCGGCCACCACCCGCATCTCGTCGCGGGATTGGAACACCCAGTTCAGCATCAACGGAGCCGGCAGCAGCGTCAGCGCGCAGTACCAGAGGACCCGTGCCTTGCTGTCGTCCACCAGGCCGGCGGCGAGGAACACCAACGCGGCCAGGGGGATCAGCAGCAGGATGCGGACGCAGATGATCCGGGCCGCCAACGTGCGTAGCTGGGACGGGTCGCGGGTGGCCTCCCGCGCGCCATACGGCGCCAGGCCGGCTTCCTGGATCAGGTTGAGCAGGAAGACGACGGACAACGCCCACCCGAGGCGTCCGTAGGTCTCCGGCCCGAGGCGTTGCGCGAGGGCGCCGAAGATGACCACTCCCAGCGCCTTGGCGGCCACCTCGGCGCTGTAGAGGGTGCCCAGATTGCGTGATAGCCTGCGTGTCAACGATCCAACCGCGGGAGATGCAGAACCCCTCGGCCGAATGCCGAGAGGACAGGGAAGGAGGTTACGCGATCGAGAGCACGACGGAACAGCCGCGTCCTGAGGCGACGGGGGTCGAGGAGGAGTGCCCCGATGTCACGGTCGTGATCCCGGCCTTCAACGAAGAGGACGCCATCGCCCAGGAGATCGAGGGTATCCACGGAGTTCTCTCCGACCGCGGCTTGCGTTTCGAGATCCTGGTGGTGGATGACGGCTCTTCCGATGCCACCGCCGAGCGCGCCCGGGGGGCGCCGTGCCGGGTCATCAGCCAGCCGGAGAACCGCGGTTACGGCGCGGCCCTCAAGCGGGGCTTCGACGCCGCGCGCTCCGAGCTGGTGGTCATCACGGACGCGGACGGCACCTACCCGGCGGAAGAGATCCCCAGGTTGCTGGAGCGGTCGTCCGCGTTCGACATGGTCGTGGGTTCCCGCACCGGCAGCAACGTCCACGACTCCATGGCGCGTCGTCCGGCGCGGTCGTTCCTGCGCCGTCTGGCCAGCTACCTGGCCGGGCAGAAGATCCCGGACCTGAACTCGGGGCTGCGGGTCATCCGACGTCGCGACGTGCGGCGCTTCCGCCACATCCTCCCGGCCGGGTTTTCCTTCACCACCACCATCACCCTCTCCATCATGTGCACGGACGGGTCCGTCGGCTACGTGCCCATCGACTACCGCAAGCGGGTCGGCAAGTCCAAGATCCGCCCGCATCACGCCGCGGACTTCCTCTTCCTCATCCTCCGCGTCATGGTGCTGTTCAATCCCCTCAAGGTCTTCCTGCCCCTCGGGCTGGTCTTCTTCACCGCCGGGTTGGCGAAGTTCATCTACGACCTGCTACTGGCCGACCTGTCGGAGAGCGCCGTGATGGCGTTCCTGGCGGCCTTCATCATCTGGGCCGTGGGCCTCCTGGCGGATCAGAACGCACGGCTCGGTCTCGATCGATGGGTGAATCCAGCATCCCGGAAGGACTGACCAGCCGCGCACGGCGGGGTCGCGTTGGTCTGATCGCGAGGCTGGTCCTCTCGCTCGTCGTCCTCGCTGTCGTGCTGCTGTCCGTGGACACCGGGAAGGTGGCGGAGGGGTTCCGCGGGCTCGCTCCCTGGGCGTGGTTCCTGGCCCTGGCGGTCTTCCTCTCTCTGCAGGCACTGTCCGCCCTCAAGTGGAGGTGGTTTCTGCGCCTGTCAGGGGCGGACCTCGCCGCTGGCGTGGCCGTGCGTTGCCAGGCCGCGGGGCTGTTCGCCAACCTCTGCCTGCCATCGTTGATCGGCGGAGACGTGCTGAGGTTGGGCTCGGCCTTGCCGACCACTGCGCCCCGAGAGCGCGCCGCCCTCGTGCTCGGCTCCCTGGTGGACCGTGTGGCGGACATGCTGGCGCTGTTGGCCCTCGCCATCTTCGGATTGCTCGCCACGGATGTCGGTGCTGAACTCGTCGGTGGGACCCTGGTGGCGATCCCCGCCACCCTGGCGGTCCTCGGGGGAGGCGTCGGCCTGGGCCTGCTGTTGCTCCGGTTCCAGTTGCTGCGGCGCCCCCTTCGTCGGCAGCCTCGTCGCCTGATCCAGCTCGCCCGAGCGCTGCGCGCGTTGCGTCGTCAGCCCGGCGGTGCCTGCGCGGCCTGGGCGTGTTGCGTTCTGCTGCAGGGCGGCTTCGTCCTCGTCAACGTGGTGGTGGGGACATCTCTCGGGCTCGACCTTGCCCTGGGGACCTGGTTCCTGCTCTGGCCCCTGGCCAAGCTCGCCGCCATGCTCCCGGTCAGCTTCGGCGGGCTGGGGGTGCGTGAGGCGGCGTTCGCCGCCCTCCTGGCGCCGTTGGGGTTGCAGGAACTGGCGGTGGTTCAGTCGCTGATCTGGCAGAGTGTGTTGATCGTGGGGGGACTGTTGGCCGGGGCATACTGGTTGCGAGGATCGGCGCGTTGAGATCTCGGGTGATGATGGCGGCGGGTGTGGTCTGTCTCCTCGCCGGGCTCGCGGTGCCGACGGAGGTGCTCACGGGGCCCCTGGACCCGGAGGACCTGCGGAATCTGGGCAAGGGCGCGGTGATCTGGCGTGTGGCCTGGGCCCTGCTCGGGGTGTTCCTGGTAGCCGCCGGATCACGGAGGGAGCGCCTGCCCGTCCCCCTCTCCGCGCCCCCCATCTCGTGGGGGCCGCTCCTCGGCATCACCGCCATCGGCGCCGCCTTGCGCCTCAACCAGCTCGACTCTCAGCTGTGGTTCGACGAGATGTGGATGGTGGTGGACTACATCCGTCAGCCCTTCGAGGCCGTGGTCAGGACCTACCCGTCCGACAACAACCACCCCCTCTACTCCCTCTCGGCCTGGATCTCATGCGACCTGTTCGGGGAGCACCCCTGGAGCCTCCGGTTGCCGGCCTACGTGTTCGGCGTCCTGTCCATCCTCATGCTGGGGATCCTGGCGCAGCAACGGGGCGGCAAGACCGTCGGCCTGGTGTCCGCCGGCGTCCTCGCCCTCTCGTTCCATCACATGTCGTTCTCCCAGAACGCACGGGGCTACACGGGACTGCTGTTCTTCACCCTGTTGTCATCCAAGCTCTTCATCGACGCCCTGCGAACCGGGCGACGCCGGCACTGGGTGACCTTCGGGCTGTCCCTCGCCCTCGGCATGTGGCTGCACCTGACCCTGATCTTCGTCGCATTGGGGCAGGCCCTCTGGGTCGTGTTCGAGGTGTTGCGCCTGCGGATCAGCGTGAAGGCGCCGGGTGTGAGGGCGGTGGTGTTGGGGTTCATGCTGGGAGGGTTGGCGACCATCGCCCTGCACGCCTTGATCCTGCCCCAGATGGTGGAGTACCTGTTCTTCCGCACCTCACCGTTCGTCAAGTCCGTGGTCTGGACCGATCCGCTGTGGCTGATTCATGAGCTGGCGCTGAGCCTCGGCCAGGGGGTGGTGCTGGGATACGGGGCCCTGTTCGTGGCCTTGGCGGTGATGGTGTGGGGGTTGCGGGCGGCGTGGCGCATGGCGCCCGAGATCCCGGGGATTCTGGTGTCCTCGGGGATGGTCAGCGTGATCACGTACCTGGCGCTGGGTCGGAACCTGTGGCCGCGGCTGTTCTTCTTCCTCGCCGGACTCGTGGTGATGGTGGTGGTGGCGGGGGCCCTGGATCTGGCGCGGGTGGTGGCCGCCAAGCTCCCCGTGGGGCAGCTGGGTACGCGGCAACGTTGGGCGCGACGGGTCACCATCGCGCTGATGCTCGGGGCCGCCCTGGTGACCCTCCCGGGGGCATGGCGGTTGCCCAAGCAGGACTTTGACGGCGCCCGCGCGTGGATCGAGGAGCACCGGGGCGCAGACCCTGTCGTCAGCGTGGGCCTGGCCATCCTCCCTTACCGCACCTACATGGAGACCGACTTCCACCCGGTGGAGACCCTCGAGGCGTGGAACGACCTGGTGCCGGAGGACGGGGCGGCCTGGGTGGTCTCCACGTTCTCCATCTTCATGGAGTCCCGTCACCCGAAGCTCTGGGAGGAGATCCGTCGCCGCGGGTCCGTGGTCAAGATGTTCCCCGGGGGCATCAACGGGGGCGGCGTCGCCATCTACCGGGTGGAGTGATGACGCCCCGCGGTCACTGGTACACGTAGACCACCACGGCCCGGTCCACCCGTATGGGGTCGCCCACCTGCTGCCGTCCCGCCACCACGGACCGCCACGGCTTGTCCGGGCTGCCCTTCCTCAGAGGCGGGGCGTTTCGCGTGACCACGATCACCGGGGAGGGGGCGTCCCCGCCGGGGGGCAGGGCCGTGGGCTCCGTCACCTTCAGGTCGCCCCCGTAGATCTGGAACAGGAAGGCGTGGGAGTACCAGTCCGGTTGCCTGAGGATGGCGGTGATGGCGCCGGGGTGCTGCGCCGACAGCTCCCGGGCCTTGGCGACGCCGCCGCGCAGATCTTCGCGGGCCGCTCCGAACCCGTGGCCTGACCCCATCAGCAGCAGCCCCGTCACGACTCCGGTGAGGACAGCGGCGCCGCGACCGCGCCGCGCCGCGCCGTTCACCAGGGCGCCCAGGAGCAGGGGCCAGCCCCACGCGGACAGGGCGAAGTACTGGAGCGGGATGCGGTTCCACAGGTACCAGCACGCGAGGGCCATGGTGGTGGTGGCGGCCGCCGCGGCGAGAAGGGCGCCGAACACGGCGCGATTGGCTCCGGCGGGGGCGTCCTCAGAGCTTCGTCTGAGGGAGAGGGCGGCGGCCAGCAGCAGGGCCAGGCCGGCGATGGCCGCGCCGCCCAGCACCAGCTTCGAGGGCAGACCTCCGAGGGTGCCGACGCTGGGGACGACCATGCGTGCGGGCGTGCTCATCAGGTGAGGCGCCATCTCGGTCAGGCTCTTCGGCGTCTGCGGGGTGTGCGCGGCGGCGCCCTCCGCCTTCTCGTCCCGGGTCATGACGGAGGGGTCTTCGAAGATCCAGCTCTCCACCTCCATGACCCAGGGGAGGAAGGCGATGACGCCCAGGGTCCCGGCCACCACCACCTGCCAGAGAGGGAGCAGGCCGCGACCGTGGACGAAGAGGCGGGCGACTCCGATGCCGACCACGGCCACGGACATGGCGTAGTGGGTGTAGAGCCCGGCTGCGGTGGCGAGGGCGAAGACCGCGAACCGGAGGCGGGGTCCGGACCTCGTGGCGAAGGCTGCCCAGGCGCATATGGCGGAGAACAACTGCAGCCACGCGTACGGGCGTAATTCGACGCCGTACCTCAACTGGAACGGGAGCAACATCACCCCGGCCGCTACGGCGATCCTCCCGGCGATCCCGAGGCCCCCGTCGCGCGCCAGCAGCAGCAGGGGCAGCAGGGCCAGCAGGCCGATGGCGGCGGAGACGAGGCGTGAGCGGTGGGGGTCCAGGTCGCCGAGGGCGTGGACCGTGAGAAAGTGCAATGGAGCGTGGAAGTCCGGGCGGAGCCTGTCCACCACGCCGCCGGCGTCCTCCGAGGCGGCGATCTCCAAGGTGTGGAGCTCGTCCAGCCAGAGGCTCTTGTTGTTGGCCTCCGCCAGCCGCAGGCCGACGCCGGCCAGGACGACGAGGATCAGGAGCGGGAAGAGCTTGGAGTCACCCATGGAATCGTTGCCGAAGCGGTTCGTCGGTGGCCGGCAGGACGGCTGCCGCCGGGATGCGACAGCCCTCACTCCATGCCCACAGGGTGTATCCTAACCGTGGTCCCCTTGCCCGACCTCGTCGGCGGCCTTCGTCGTAGCCGCTGCGAGCGAGCGTGCTTCGGGGTAGATTCCGCCGCGAAGCGCATGAGCACGTCCCTACCTACCACCGACCGTCCCGTCAGGCGGCTGCAGGCCGGCGACCAGGTGGTCGTCATCGGCGGCGGGCCGGCGGGGCTCACCGCCGCCTACCTCCTCGCCCGGGACGGGGTCTCCGTCACGGTCCTGGAGGGCAGTGACATGGTGGGGGGGATCTCCAGGACGGCCCGCTACAAGGGGTATCGGTTCGACATCGGGGGCCACCGCTTCTTCACCAAGATCGCCCCCGTGCAGGCGCTCTGGGAGGAGATCCTGGGTGGGGAGTTCATCGAGGTGCCCCGGCTCTCCCGCATCTTCTATCGGGGCGTGTTCTTCGATTACCCGCTGAAGGCCCGCAACGCGCTCCAGGGCCTGGGCCTGATCAACTCCGCCCTGTCGGTGCTGAGCTACGCCAAGGCGAAGATCTGGCCTCAGAAGGTGGAGGAGAACTTCGAGCAGTGGGTCTCCAACCGGTTCGGCAAGCGGCTCTACAACATCTTCTTCAAGACCTACACGGAGAAGGTCTGGGGCGTCCCTTGTACGGAGATCCGGGCGGAGTGGGCGGCGCAGCGGATCCAGAACCTCTCTCTGGGCAAGGCGATCCTCAACGCCGCCTCCATGAACCGTCGGTCAACCAAGATCAAGAGCCTCATCAACTCCTTCACCTATCCACGGCTGGGACCCGGCCAGATGTGGGAGACCATGCGGGACCGCCTGGAGGAGATGGGGTGCAAGACCCTCATGCATCACCTGGCCACGGCGGTGGAGCTCGAGGACGGCGAGGCCGTGGCGGTGCGAGCCAAGACCCCGGAAGGGGAGGTGCGGTTGCCGGCTCAGCACGTCATCTCCAGCACCGACCTCAAGCACCTGGTGCGGTCCCTGGACCCGCCGGCTCCGGCGCCGGTTCAGGAGGCAGGGGAGGGCCTCAACTACCGGGACTTCCTCGTGGTGGCCCTCATGCTCGAGGGGGAAGACCTGTTCAATGACAACTGGATCTACGTCCACACCCCCGGGGTCAAGGTGGGCCGCATCCAGAACTTCAACAACTGGAGCCCGGCCCTGGTCCCCCACGAGGGTCACACCTGTCTCGGTCTCGAGTACTTCTGCTTCGAGGGGGACGGCCTCTGGACCTCCAAGGACGAGGACCTGATCGCCCTGGCCAAGGAGGAGCTGGCGGAGCTCGGGTTGGCCAAGGAGAGCCCCGTGGTGGACGGGGCCGTGATCCGGCAGTCCAAGGCCTACCCCATCTACGACTGGGCCTACCCCGGACACCTGGCCACCATCCGTGAACACCTGAACGCCATCCCCAACGTGCACTGCGTCGGTCGCAACGGCATGCACAAGTACAACAACCAGGATCACTCCATGCTCACCGCCATGCTCGCCGTGGAGAACATGCGCGGGGCGAAGCACGACGTCTGGGCCGTGAACACGGACTTCGAGTATCACGAGACCCAGAAGCTCGAGGATGACCCCGCGGCGGCGGAGCCCTCATGAGGCGTGCCCGGGGCCGCGGTGGGGCCAGCCCGGGGGATGAGGTCCATGCGCATCGGGGTTGACGCCACCTCCTGGTTCAACGGACGAGGTTACGGTCGCTACACACGCGAGCTGCTGCCGCGCCTGGTGGCGACGTCCTCGGAGCACCGATGGCTGGTGTATGTGGAGTCCATGAACGCCCAACGGCTCGACGTCCCGGGGGCGGAGATCCGGCCCGTGCGGTGCGGCGAGGCGCCCAGCGCCGCCGCGTCCGCCGCCGGAGCGCGGTCACCGCGGGACATGCTCCGCTTCCGCAAGGCCGTGGGGCAGGACCGTCCGGAGGTGTTCTTCTGCCCTACGGTCTACAGCTTCTTCCCGCTACCTCGCGGCCAGCGGGCGGTGGTGGGGGTCCACGACGCCATCGCCGAGCGGTTCCCGGAGCGCTGTTTCGCCAGCACCCGCGCGCGGTTGTTCTGGAACCTCAAGGTGTGGTGGGCCCTGCGCCAGGCCAGCCTGGTGCTCACGGTGTCGGAGTTCGCCCGGGAGGAGCTGGAGCGGCACCTGTCCCTGGGGCCGGACCGGGTCCGGGTCGCCGTGGAGGCCCCCTCGGAGGTCTTCCGCGCACCGGTCACGGATGAGGAGGTGGCCGCCGCCTCCAGCTCGGTGGGGCTGCCGGCGGGCGCACGCTGGTTCACCTATGTGGGCGGGTTCAACCCTCACAAGAACGTGGACGTGTTGTTGCGCGCCCACGCTGCCATGGACGACGGCGCCTACCTCCTGCTGGTGGGGACCCGGGACGAAGACGTGTTCCACGGTTGCCTCGCGGACCTGGACCGCCTCATCGAGGAGCTCGGCACGAAGTCACGGGTGATCTGGACCGGCTTCGTGGAGGACGGGGTCCTGCGCGGGCTCCACAGCGGGGCCGTGGCGAACGTCCTCCCCAGCGCCTGTGAAGGCTTCGGCCTCCCGGCGGTGGAGGCCGCCGCCTGCGGCGCTCCCGTGGTCGCCACGGTGGAGAGCCCGCTGCCCCGGTTGCTGGAGGGCGGCGGGCGGTTCGTCGAGCCCGGTGACCCGGAGGCGCTGGCGGAGGCCATGGCCGGTGTGGACGACCCGGCGACCAGGGAGCAGGCCCGGGCCCGGGCCCTGCAGCTCAACTGGGAAGACACGGCGAGCGCCGTCCTCCGGGTGCTGGAGGAGGCGGCGTCATGAGCGGCTTGCGCTTCTGCATGATCACCACCTTCTATCCGCCCTATCACTTCGGCGGCGACGCCATCGGCCTGCAGCGATTCGTCCACGGGCTGGCGCGGCAGGGTCACGAGGTGACGGTGATCCATGACACGGACGCGTGGCGCATGCTCTCCGACGCGCCGGAGCCCGGTCCCTACGAACACCCGGACCGGGTCACGGTCCACCCCCTGCGGACCTCCATGGGCTCCCTCTCCTGCCTCCTGACCCAGCAGCTGGGGCGCCCCGTGATCAACGGCAGGAGGATCCGCCGCATCATCCGTGAGGGCAGGTTCGACGTGGTGAACTTCCACAACATCTCCCTCGCGGGAGGTCCGGGGCTGCTCAAGTACGGCCGGGGTGCGGTGAGCCTGTACATGGCCCATGAGCACTGGTTGGTCTGTCCTTCCCATGTGCTGTGGCGCCACGGTCGCGAGCTGTGCACGGCGCGCCAGTGCCTGCGCTGTGTGATCAACCACCGCCGGCCGCCCCAGCTGTGGCGGTACACGCGGCTGCTGCCGCGCATGGCCCGGCACGTGGACGCGTTCATCGCCATGTCCGAGTTCAGCCGGGACAAGCACCAGGAGTTCGGCTTCCGGCAGCCCATGGAGGTGCTGCCGTACTTCCTGCCTGATCAGGAGGATGGCGCGGCGCAGGACGGAGACTCTCCCCACGATCGGCCCTACTTCCTCTTCGTCGGTCGCCTGGAGCTGATCAAGGGGCTGGACGAGGTCATCCCGGCCATGGCCGAGCGCCCGGACGTGGACCTGGTGATCGCGGGGGACGGCAACCACCGCTCCGTCCTGGAGGGCCTGGCCGAGGGACTGCCCAACGTCCGCTTCCTGGGCAACGTGGCCCCCGACGACCTGAGCCGTTGGTACGGGCACGCCCTCGCGCTCATCGTGCCGTCGGTCTGCTTCGAGACCTTCGGCATCATCCTGATCGAGTCCTTCCGCAACGGGACGCCGGTCATCGCTCGTCGCATCGGCCCGTTCCCTGAGATCGTGGAGGCCTCCGGAGCGGGGGAGTTGTTCGAGACCACTTCGGAACTGGTGGACGCCATGGGCCGCATGCAGGACGATGAGGAAGGTCGCCGACGCAAGTCGGAGGCGGGGCGCGCCTCCTGGCGGGCCTTGTGGTCCGAGGCCGCGGTGATCCCCCGCTACCTGGACATCGTGCGTCGGGTGGCGGCGGAGAAGGGCATGGACAGGGTGACGGAGATCCTCGGGACATGAAGGTGCTGATCACGGGAGGGGCGGGCTTCATCGGCTCACACCTGGCCGAGCGTCTGGTCGCTCGTGGAGATCACGTGTTCGTCCTCGACGACCTGTCCACGGGCAGCATGGACAACATCCAGGGGCTGGTGGAAGGGGAGCGGTTCACCCACCGCATCGGGTCGGCCCTGGACGCGCCCCTGGTGTCGGAGCTGGTGGACCGCGCCGATTGCACCGTGCACCTGGCCGCGGCGGTCGGCGTGCGGCTCATCGTGGAGCGTCCCACCCACACCATCCAGACCAACGTCCGGGCTACGGAGTGCGTGCTGGAGGCCGCCGCCACCAAGGGCAAGCCGGTGGTCGTCGCCTCGACCTCCGAGGTCTATGGCAAGAGCACACAGGTCCCCTTCAACGAGGAGGACGACCTGAATCTGGGGCCCACCACCCGGTCGCGCTGGGCCTACGCGTGCTCCAAGGCCCTGGATGAGTGGCTCGCCTTCGCCTACCACCGGGAGCGCGACCTCCCCGTCACCTGCGTCCGCTTCTTCAACACCGTCGGCCCCCGGCAGGTGGGTCGGTACGGCATGGTGGTGCCGAGCTTCGTCACCCAGGCTCTGAACGGAGAGCCCATCACGGTCTACGGGGACGGCGCCCAGTCCCGGTGCTTCGGCCACGTGCAGGACGCGGTGGAGGCGGTGCTCCGGCTCATGGGTAACGACGAGGCGGTGGGGGAGGTGTTCAACGTGGGGGCGGACCGGGAGATCTCCATCCTCGGCCTCGCCGAGCTGGTGAAGCAGCGCGTGGGCAGCGACTCCGAGATCACCATGGTCCCCTACGACCAGGCCTACGCCGAGGGCTTCGAGGACATGCCCCGTCGCGTCCCGGACGTCGCCAAGCTCGAGCGGGTGACGGGATTCCGGCCCATGATCTCCCTGGAGCAGATCGTCGACGACGTCATCGCGGACCTGCGCGGCAAGGGGGTCGGCGGGCGGTGAGGGGGATCCTCACATACCACTCCATCGACTCCTCCGGGTCTCCCATCTCCATCGACACTGGCGCGTTCGAGCGCCACGTCCGGTGGATGAGTTCCGGCGCCGTCCGGGTGGTCTCCTTGTCCGACATCCTCACCGTGGACGACGAGGAGGACGCGGTGGCGGTGACCTTCGATGACGCCTTCCTCAACTTCCAGAGGGAGGCCTGGCCGCGGCTGCGAGACGCCGGACTGCCGGCCACCGTGTTCGTGGTGTCGGATCGCGTCGGCGCGGACAACCGCTGGGGCGGACGCTCCGAGCCCGGCATCCCGGACCTGCCGCTGCTGGACTGGGACGGGATCGGCGAGGTGGCGGAGCAGGGGGCCACCCTGGGCGCCCACGGGGCGACCCACGCCTCCCTCCCCGCCTGCGGTCCGGAGCAGCTCCGGGCGGAGTTGAGCGGCTGCCAGGATCACATCCATCGGCGCACCGGCGTCCGACCCACGACGTTCTGCTACCCCTACGGCGATCACGACCACCGCGTCGTGGACGAGACCCGCGCCGTCTTCGAGCTGGCCTGCACGGTGCGCCTGCGGCTGCTTCAGGGCCCGCAGGACCCTCATCGGTTGCCTCGGCTGGATGCCTTCTACCTGCGCGACGAGGGGCGCCTGGAGGGGTTCGGCAGCGCCGCCTTCGCGCGCAGGGTCGCGGGACGGGCGGCGTTGCGCGGCGTCCGCGCCGGGCTGGAGCGGTTACTCCGTCGGGGCCGGCGTTGAGCGTATAGAATGAGGCCGGAGGGGAGATGGCACTACCCGACACAGCGAAGGTCACCGAGGAGCTCCCGGCGCCCCTGAGGGCGGCGGTCGCTCCCCTCAGGAAGGTCGCCCTGGGATGCGCCACAGGGGCGGTGCTGGGCCTCTGGCTTTGCGTGTTCGCGCTGGTGCACATGCTCCCGGTCTTCCAGGCCCAGGACCTGGACGGGGGCATCGGCATCCTGGAGTACAACCTCTTCACCGGATACGCCCCGACCTTGCCCGGCGCGCTCCTCGGCCTCGTGTGGGGTTTCGGTACCGGCTTCGTGTTCGGGTGGCTGCTCGCCGGGGTCCGCAACTTCGGACTCGCCGTCTGGGTGGCCATCGCCGGAGCCAAGGAGCAGCTCCGGATGGACCAGGAGTTCCTTGACGAGCTTTAGGACCGAGCAGGAGGGAGACCATGACAACCGACGCTCATGAAGACGAACGCATCGTTGACGGTTACCTCGTCAAGATGCAGGGCAATGCGTGGGGGGTCGCCTTCGGCGCCCTCTTCGGGCTCGGCCTGTTCATCCTCACCAACATCCTCGTGCTCAAGGGCGGGGAGGACATGGGCCGCCACCTGGGGTTGCTGTGCAACTACTTCCCGGGGTTCGGGGTGGAGTTCTTCCCGGGCAGCTTTGTCGGGGCCGGGTACGGATTCCTCGTCGGCTACGTGACCGGTCGCGTCCTGTGCGGCGTCTACAATCTGGTCGCGCGCTGAGTTGAGGGGCAAGCGCCGGGTGCCGTCCGGGGTCGCCCCGGCCTGCCGTCGTCGTCGTCGCTCCGCCTCGGTCAGTCCTCGACCACGTGGGACTGGAAAGCCACCCGGTGCTCCGCCCACCGCTCGGTGTTGAACCCACCTCCCTCGAGACACTCCACCGCGCAGTAGGCCATGTGCAGGGCGTGGTGGGTGTTGTCATGGGCGAACAGCCCCTGGCGCCCGTAGGTGACGAATCGGGGTAGTCCGTCCACCGCGTCCTGGATCTGCTCCAGGGGCCCCTCGTACCCGGTCAGGTAGACGGGGTAGGCCTGGGGGAGGCGACGGATGGTGACCGCCACGGGCGGGTGGGGCAGGGGCAGCCCCGAAGCCTCCAGGTCGCGGCCCAGGAGCGCCGCCAGGTCGTCGTCATCCATGCTCCAGACCGGGTCCCCGACCTGGCAGGGGAGCTCCGCGCACAGGACCGTGCGCCCCTCGGGCTGCTCCCGGACGGCGTAGTTCTTCGGCTCCGACATGCGGGTCACGGTGACGTCATCGCCGGGGAAGTAGTGGGCGTCGAACTCCGTGAATGGGGCCTGGTCCAGCTCGATGTAGATGAGCACCATGCCGCGGTAGCTGATGGCGTCGCAGGCCTCCGTCACCGGCGCCGGGATCTCCGGGCGTAGCATGCGGGCGACGGCGGTCACCGGGATGGTGGACCAGACGTGGTCCACCTCGAGCACATCGGAACCTCCACCTCCGTCGAGCTCGATGCGCCAGGGGGCGTCTCCGTCGGGGATGTGGAGGGCCTTGACCGTGGTCCCGGTGCGCAGGTCCGCGCCTGACTCCGCGGCGGCCGCGGCGTAGGCGTCGGAGATCTGGCCGAATCCTCGTCGCGGGTAGAAGAACCGACCGGCGCCCTTCTTCTTGAGGCCCGGGACCTGCCCCAGCACCTTCCCCAGCAGCTTGCCGAAGGAGCTGGCGGAGACGCGCTTGCGAGCCTGGATGGCGGAGAGGGCCTCCGGGGGGTGTCCCCAGATCTTGCGGGCGTAGGGGAAGTAGAAGTGCCGGCAGATGGAGGGGCCCAGGCTCGTCTCGAGCACCGACGCGAAGGTCTGGTCCTCTTCAGGGACGGCCTTGCGCGGCAGCACCTTCCTCATGGCGTCGAGTCCGGCGCCGAGGGCGAAGGAGGGCTTGAGGTGGAGCAGAAGGTCCGCGGGCTTGAGCGGGAAGTGGACCCATCTCCCGAGGAGGCGGATGCGACCGTGCCGCGGTCGGTCCAGCAGGTCTTCCCCGAGGAGCCGCTGGATGTCCGCCAGGACCGTGGGGTCGCAGCTGGGGTGGAGGCGGTGGCTGCCGAAGTCCAGGTGGTGGCCGTTCCACTGGAAGCTGCCGGCGTTGCCGCCCCACCCTGCCCCTCGTTCCAGCAGGACCACCTCCGCCTTCTGGTCCTGCCGTAGCCGGTACGCGGCGCCCAACCCGGCGGGGCCGCCGCCCAGGATCGCCACCTTCGTCATGACGGGACCTCCTCGGTGCGGTGCAGCAGGGACGTGACGACGAACGTGGCGGCGCTGTAGATCAGGTGAACCTGATGGAACAGGAACGCGCGGACCGCGAACCACCAGCCACAGGTCCGCTTGAAGAACCCGAGCATGTGTCTGTTGAGGACCCACGCCGCCGCGATGGCGGCCGCCGGGACCCCGGCCCAGGCCGGGGCGAAGGCGAGGCACAACGGCAGCGCCGGCACGGCGGCCAGCGCCAGCGGCGCCACCAGGGCGGCGACCCGCTGCGACTTCTTGAGGTTGAGGTCGTCCGGCATCTCTCCCCGGTCCCGGATCAGCCTGGTCCACGGGACGGCCCTGCAGAGGACGTCGGTGTGGATCACCGAGCGCAACGTCCAGCGCTTGAGGTGCGCTACGTTGAGCGCCGGGTCCAGCCCCGTGCGACCGTGCTCCCGCATGCGCAGCCCCAGCTCGATGTCCTCGATCATGGGCCGCGGATAACGCTCCGGGTCGAAGCCCCCGACCTCCCGGAAGACGTCGAGCCGCACGGCGCCGCACCCGGCCCAGAAGCTGGCCCTGTCCCTTCGCGCGGTCTGGTGGGTGTGGTGGTGTCGCAGGTTCATGTAGAGGGAGGCGAAGTTCTGTTCCGGCGGGGCGTCGTCGTAGCTGCCGGTGAGGGAGACCAGCTCGGGGATTGTGGCGAACGCCGCCTTCACCCGACGCACCACATCGTCCGCGGCGACGCAGTCCGCGTCCAGGAACAGGACCAGGTCCGTGGAGCAGCCCTCGCATCCGGCGTTGCGCGCCGCCGCCGGCCCCGCCCGTTCGCCCATGCGGATGACGGAAGCCCCCAGCCCCTGCGCCACGGTCGCGGTGTGGTCCGTCGAGCCGGGGTCCACGACCACGACGTCGGCCCCGTCCGCCGCCGCCAGGGCGGCAGGGAGGCTGCGGGGGAGCAGGTGCGCCGCGTTGTAGGCCGGCATGACGATGGTGACCGACGGGTCCGGTTCAGGCATCCGCAGGTCTCCCGGTCAGGTACCCCACCAGTTCTCCGGCGGACCACCAGGTCTCCAACAAGAGCAGCACCGGCAGGGCCGCCACCGTCTTCAAGCGGTCTCGTCTTCTCCGCATGGACCCGGAGAGGTGCCTCCACAGCAGGAGCAGCGGCAACGCGGGCGTGAAGGCGGCGTAGGGGAGGCGTCGGCTCAGGGGCAGGTCCCGGACACGGGTGCCGGCGAAGGACCGCCCCCAGAGCTTGCGCTCTCCGAGGCAGGGGCCCATGCGCAGGCCCTCGCGGACCTGCCAGGAGCGCAGGCTCGGTTCCAGGACTAGCTGGCGCCCGCCGTCGCGCAGGGCGTCGTGGATGACGGTCTCGCGGTAGCTCTCCCGCCAGGACCCCGGCACCTGTTCGAGGGCGCTCCTCGGGTAGACCACGTTGGTGTCGCTGACGTAGCGCACCGGCCCGTCCGGCAGGGGGCTGCCGAAGCGTCCGAAGTCGCACAGCCAGGTGGCGAAGGACAGCAGGGCGCGGGGTCTGCAGTCCACGGGGCCGCCGACGGCGCCCACGTCCGGGCGCTGGTCTGTGAGCCGGGTCGCCTCGGCGCACCAGGAAGGTCCCACCACGCTGTGGTCCTCCGTGAGTGCGATCAGGCGACCGCGGGCGGCTCTCATCCCGGCGGCCCGGAGGGAGTCGTGATGTTCACGGCTGGCCCCGTCCCGGGCTGCCTGTGTGTCCATCTCCACCTGCAGGAAGGCCACGTCCGGGAAGCGGTCTTGAAGGTGAGAGAGGTGGCGGCAGGGCGGGTCAAGGGGGACGATGATCTCCATGGGCGGCGGCCCCTCCTGCGCTGTCAGGGCGGAGAGGCACCGCGCCAGATCACGCTCCGTCCCTGCGGTGACGGCGACGATGATGCTCAGTACGGGATCTGAAGTCGTCAATCCTGTGCCCATCCCCGGTAGAATCCCCCGCTGACGGACGCCATTGTATGCGCGCCACGCGCTTCGGTTGAGAGAACGTGAAGCTCCGCCTCTTCCTCACTTGCTGGATCCTGTTCTCGTTGCACTTCGCCACCAACGTGGTGCGGGAACACTACCCTGCGTTCACGCTGATCGAGCGCGGCGATTTCGTCTGCGACCGGTACGCCGGGTTCCATTCGGACATCTTCCTGCACACCGACGGGCACTGGTACATCGGAAACAACGTCATGGGGTCGGTCATCGCCGCCGGCCCCCTGTTCGTCTTCGACCCGTTGCTGGATCGGCTGGAGGAGGGGCGCCAGGAGGCGTTGGCGGAGACCGGGGAGGCGGATTACGACACCCCCTACCCCAACCGGGCCCGTTTCTTCCGGCGTGTCCGGGCGGAGGGCCTGGACCTGCGCTTCGGCGCCTCGGCGGTGATCACCTCCGTGTTCCTGATGGCGCCCCTGTGCGCGCTCCTGGTGATCCTCGTGTACGGCGTCATGGTGGGTGCGGGGGTCCCCACCGGCCGCGCCGCGTGGGTGGCCATGTTGTTCGCCCTCGCGACGCCGGTGTTCTACCGGTCGGCCCACCTGAATCACAACGTGTTCCTCACCTGCACGGTGCTGGCTTCGTTCCTGTGTGTCTGGCCGCGCGGGGCCGCCCCGAGGGAGCCGGGCTTCCGCCCCATGTTCTGGGGAGGGTTCTTCTCCGGCATGTCCCTCGCCCTGGACTACGCCGGGGTGATCCCCCTGCTCATCACCTTCGGCTACCTGGTGATCCGCAACCGCAGCGTTGTCCGGAGCCTCCCGTTCGTGGTCGGCAGCGTGCCGCCGGTGCTGTTCCTCGTCGGCAGCCAGTGGGGCATGTACGGGAACCCGTTCCTCCCGGGGCAGTTCCACATGGCGGACGTGAACTACACGGATCAAGGCTGGCGCGGGTTCGGTCTTCCCGACGTGGAGGTGTTCTTCGAGAACCTGTTCAGCCTCGACTACGGGCTCTACGCCTACGGGCCGCTCCTGCTGCTGGCGCTGCTCCCCGTGGCGCATCCCCGGGTCCTGCCGCGACGGGAGCGACACTTCGTCGCCGTGCTGCTGGCGGCGTTCCTGGTGTTCCAGTGCTGCAACCAGTACTCCCGGATGCAGTGGAACTCCGGGTTCCGCTACCTGCTCCCCCTGGTCCCCCTGATCTTCCTGCAGGCGTCGGATCGTCTGGCGACCATGCCCAGAGCCCTCTTGGGGCTCCTGTCCGCGCCCCTGATCCTGCACGGCTGGGTGCTCTCCATGCACCGCTATACGCCCCCGGATCGCCTCGCCCCGGGGGACGACGCACCCTCCTCCGTGGTGGGAAGCTGGAGCCGGTTCCTTCAGGAGGGAGTAGATTTCCCGTGGCTCCAGGTGGTCCGGAGCACGTCGTCCGTGCCCGTGCCCCTGGGGGACTCGCCGTTGCTGCCCTACCTGCTGCTGGCGGTGGCGGGGGTCATGGTGGCCGCGGTCTGGCGTTTCCCTCGCCGGCCCCGTGCCGGTGAGGATGGACCGAAAGCGTGAACGCACCCGTACCCGAGAAGCTGCCCCTGGTTCAGCTGGTGGTGCCCTGCCTCAACGAGGCCCACGTGCTGGAGGACAGCGTTCAGTCCATCCGCTCATTCCTGGGCGGGAGCTTCCCCTATCGCTGGCAGGTGCTGATCTGCGACAACGGCTCCACGGACGGCACCGGTGACGTGGCCCTCCGGCTGGCGCAGGAGCACGAGGACGTGGAGGCGTTGCTCATCGACGTGCCGGGCCGAGGCAACGCCCTGAAGCGTGCGTGGGCCCACGGAGCGGCGGACATCGTCGCCTACACGGACGTGGACATCTCGACAGAGCTGGAGGCCCTGGAGAAGCTGTGCCGGGGTATCTGGGAGGAGGGCTACGACCTGGTCACGGGTTCGCGGCTCATGGGGGAGTCCAGCGTCACCCGCGGCTTCAAGCGGGAGTTCATCTCCCGCTCCTACAACCTGCTGGTGAGGGCGGTGCTGAGGACCACCTTCAGCGACGCCCAGTGCGGCTTCAAGGCGGTGTCCCGCCAGGTGGCCGACGACGTGGTGCCCATGGTGCGGGACAACAGCTGGTTCTTCGACACGGAGCTGCTGACCCTGTCGGAAAAGCTCGGTTACCGGATCAAGGACGTCCCGGTGCGCTGGGTGGACGATGAGGACAGCCGCGTGCGCATCTTCAAGACCGCCTGGGAGGACATCAAGGGCGTGCTGCGGGTGCGCATGTTCCTGTTCGGCGGGGAGTTCAGAGCCCGTCGACGGAGTCGGGCCCAGGGGGAGGCCGGCTGACCCGTGGCCCAGGTCTTCGTCACCGGCGGCAGGGGGTACGTGGGGGCGCGGCTGGCGCCGGAGCTAACGTCGGCGGGTCACGGGGTGACGCTCCTGGATGGTGACCTGCGGGAACCTCGAGGCTACGAGGATGCACTGGCGGGCCATGACGTGGTGGTCCACCTGGCGGCGGTCACGGGGAAGGCGCCGGCGTCGCGCTACGCGTCGGTCAACGTGGAGGGCACACGGGCGCTGGCCAGGGTGGCGCAGCAGGCGGGCGTCAAGCGGTTCATCCTGGTGTCCTCCATCGCCGCCCGCTTCGCCGATGTCCGGCGTTATCCCTACGCTCGCTCCAAGATCGCCGCGGAGCGCCTGCTGGTGGACTCGGGGCTGGCGTGGAACGTGGTCCGTCCCACCATCATCCTGGGATCCGGGGCGCCGGTCATGGAAGCGCTGACCCGGCTCGCTTCGGCCCCGGTGGTGCCGTTCTTCGGCGGCGCCCGCGCCAGGGTGCAGCCCGTGGCGGTGAACGACCTGGTCCGTGGCCTGGCAGCCCTCTGCGATGACGGATGGAGCTGGCGCCCTGACGCGGTGTACGACTTCGGCGGCCCGGACGTGCTCACCATGGGTGCGTTGCTGGAGCGGCTGCGGTCGCGGTTCACGGGCAAGCGTCTGCGCTCCGTCGCGGTGCCGGCGGCGCCTCTGGCGGCGACCCTCTGGCCGTTGGAGCGTCTGCTGCTGCGGTGGCTGCCCTTCACCGCGGGGCAGCTGGCGTCCTTCACCCAGGACGGGGTCGCGGAGCCCAACGAGCTGACGGACAGGCTGCGTCCGTTGACCGGACTCGATGACCTGTTGAGGAGCGTCACCGTTGAACGCTGACGGCCTGCGACGGGAGGGGACCCGACTGGCTTGCTACCTCGGCGCCAAGGGCCTGGATGACGGGGCCCTGGAGCACTACGTGCGCTGGCACGGGAGCGACGCCGCCCGCGGTGACGCGGTGGATCGGCCGCTCATGATATTGGCCGCGTGGGGCGCTCCGGGGTTGGCCCTGGCGGACGCCTACGCCGCCCGGTTCAGGCGGGGGTCCCTGCTGCGACGCAAGCTGGTGCTGGTGTTGGCGCTCATGGAGACCACCGCTCCGGCCTTCGAGACCGTGGATCGCCCCCTGAGCCGGGGCCCCGTGGGGTTCTGGGTGCGGATGACCGGTCGGTCCGTGCTGGCCGGTGTCCTGACCCTGGCGGCGTTGCCCTTGCTGGGGCCGGCCCATCTCGTGGCTCTCCTCCTCGAGCGCGGGAGGTCGTCGCCGTGAGCCGGGGCACGGTGGTGGTCGTGGGCTCCGGCGCCAGCGCGTTGCACTTCGCGCGCACGGCGCTGGAGCTGGATCATGAGGTGCTCATGCTGGACCTGGGGCACCAGCGGCCGGAGCAGCCGTTCCCCGAGCTGGACCTGAACGAGCTGAAGCGTCAGCTTGAAGATCCCCCGCGCTGGTTCCTGGGGGACCGGTTCGGGTCCCTGGTCCTGCCCGGCGCGGATGGGGAGTACTACGGGTTCCCTCCCAGCAAGGAGTACGTGTTCAGGGAGCCCGGACCGGAGACGACGGGGCCCGGACCCATGAACGCTCGCGGCTTCGCTCCTCTGTCCTCGTTCGCCGCCGGCGGCCTGGCGGAGGCCTGGACCGGCGGCAGTTACCCTCTCAACGAGGGCGAACTGAAGCGCTGGCCCATCGGTCTCCAGGACCTGCTGCCCTGGTACGGCGAGGTGGCCCGTCGCATCGGCATCACCGGCGCGATGGACGATCTGGGGGAGTACTTCCCGGAGCATGGAGGGATGGGCGAGCCCCTGGACCTGGACGCTCACGGGCAGGCTCTCATGGACGCCTACGAGGTGCGTCGCGATGACCTGTGGCGACGTCATCGGGTGCGCATGGGTCGGGCGCGGCTGGCGGTGCTCAGCGCTGATCGGGAGGGCCGCGGCGCCTGCGATCACCTGGGGCGTTGCCTGTGGGGCTGCCCGCGGGACTCCCTGTGGACCCCTGCGGTGGGGCTCGAGGAGCTGCGTCGCCACCCGGCGTTCCGGTATCGGGACGGGGTGGTGGTGCGCAGCCTGGAGGTGGGAGACGGCGGACGACTGCGCGCCCTCAACATCACCACCGGGTCCGGCGCCGAGGAGCAGGTGACGGCCGAACGGGTGGCCCTGGCCGCCGGGGCCCTCGGCTCCGCCCGCATCCTGTTGCGCACCTTCCAGCGGGTCGGAGGGCACGCGCCGGAGCTCTCCGGCCTCATGGACAACCGGCAGATCCTCATGCCGTTCGTCAACCTGGGGATGCTGGGGCGGCCGTTCGAACCGCGCAGCTACCAGTACAACCAGCTGGCCGTGGGGTTGGTGGGGGAGGAGCCCTTCGATTATGTGCACGGCCTGGTGACCACGCTGAAGACGGCGCTGGTGCACCCTATCGTGCAGAACCTCCCCTTCGGCATGGCCGCCAGCCTGAGGACCTTCCGCGACATCCACGGCGCCCTCGGGCTGCTCAACGTCAACTACCCGGACGTGCGTCGCAGCACCAACACGGTGGCCTTGCACACGGACGCGGACGGCGGCGATCAACTGTTGGTGCGCTATGAGGCGGACCCGACGGAGGGACGGTTGCTGCGGCGCACCACGAGGACGCTGCGGCGGGCGCTGCGCAAGCTCGGCTGTTTGGCGCCCTCCGCCATGACCCATGTCCGCCCCATGGGAGCCAGCGTCCACTACGCGGGCCTGGTCCCCATGAGCGAAGCGTCGGCGCCCCACACGTCGACCCCCGAGGGTCAGAGCCGGGACTTCCCGGACGTGTTCCTGGTGGACGGCATCGGCTTCCCGTCCCTGCCAGCCAAGAACCTCACGTTCACGCTGATGGCGAACGCGTCGCGGATTGCAGATCTGCAGTGCCGGTGAGGCGCTCCGTCTCCTTGCGCCCGAACATCCAGGTCAGGGCCGGGGTGATGAGGAAGTCCAGCAGCGTGCTGGTGAACAGGCCGCCCACCACGACGCTGGCCACCGGGTAGAGGATCTCTCGCCCGGGCTGCCCGGCGGACAGGGCCAGGGGGACGAGCCCGATGGCGCTGGTGAGGGCGGTCATGATGACCGGGACCGCTCGCTCTCTCCCCGCCCGCACCAGCAGCTCCAACCCGAACCCCATGTCTGATTCCCGCATCAGGAACAGGTAGTGGTCCACCAGCAGGATGGCGTTGCGAGTGGACACGCCGAGCAGGGCGATCAGCCCGACGAGGGTGGCGATGGAGACGTCCTGCCCCGTGGCCACCACCACGATGACGGCGCCGATGAACGCGATGGGCCGGCTCAGGAGGATGAGCAGGGAGAGCTTCAAGGACCGGAGGTGGGTGTAGAGGATCATGACCATGAGACCCACGGCCAGGATCCCCAGCAGGGCGATGACCCGGGAGGCTTGCTCCTGGGCTTCGAACTGCCCGCCGATGTCGATGGAGAAGCCGCCTCCGGTCTCGGCGAGGGACGCGCGGATGGGCGCGAGGACCCGCTCCACGTCCCGCACCACGTCGCTCAGGGGTCTGCCCTCGACGTTGTGCTGGACCACCACGCGGCGGCGCACGTTCTCGCGCTCGATGCTGTGGGGGGTTCGGGCGACCCCCACCTCGGCCACGTCCTCCAGGGGGATGAGCCGTCCCTGCGGGTCGCGTACATAGAGGGCGCGGAGCTTGTGCAGGTCGGCCCGGTCCTCCGCCTCCACCCGGATGACGATGGGGTAGGAGACCTGCCCCATCTGCACCCGGGAGACCTCGTGCCCGCCCATGGCCAGCTCGACGGTCTCGGCCACGTCGGTGACGGTCAGGCCGCGAGCGGCCAGGGCCTCCCGCCTGGGCCGCACCTCCACCTGATCCACCAGCACCTGGGGTTCCATGAACAGGTCCCGTACGCCGTCCACGGAGGACACGGCCTGCTCCACGTCCGATGCGACCCGCCGCAGCACCCGCAGGTCGGGGCCGGAGATCTTGATGGCCACGGACGCGGTGACGCCGGAGAGCAGGTGATCCAGCAGGTGCTTCAGCGGCTGCTCCGTGGTGTGCAGCACGCCGGGGAACTCGGCCTCCATCCTGTCCCGGATGTCGCGGATCAGATCCTCGCGGCTGCGACCGGAGTCGGGGTCGATGGTGATCACCGCCTCCGACACGCTCACCGGCATGATGTGCTCGTCGCCGCCCGCCCGGCCCGTGCGGCGGCCCACGTGGTTGATGCCGTCGATGGAGAGGAGCACCTCCTCCAGCCGGCTGCCGAAGGCGTGGGAGGTGTCCAGGCTGGCGTCCGGGTCCAGGGTCAGGTTGACCTGGAACGACCCCTCGTTGAACTCCGGCAGGAAGGAGCTGCCGCGGGTGGCGAAGATCACGGCGCAGCTGACGAACATCGCCAGGATCACTCCGGTGACCGCCACGGGCTGCCGGACACCCAGCCGCACCGCTCGTTCGGCGGCGCCCCGCACTGCCCGCACCAGCCACCCGCCGTACTCCCGCTGGATGTTCTGGGTCCGGGGAAGCAGCAGGTAGCAGAGCACCGGGGTGACGGTCATGGCCACCACCAGGGAGGCCATGACGCTGACGATGTAGGCCAGGCCCACGGGGGCGAACAGCCGGCCCTCGATGCCGCTGAGGAAGAACAGGGGCATGTAGACCACGGTCACCAGCAGGGTGCCGTTGAGCACCGGTCCCCGGATCTCGCTGGATGCCTGGAACACCACCGCCAGAGCAGGCCTGGGGTGCTCACGCGCGGCGTTCTCGTGCAGCCTCCTGTACACGTTCTCCACGTCCACGATGGCGTCGTCCACCAACATGCCGATGGCCACGGCGAGCCCGCCCAGGGTCATGGTGTTGATGGTGATCCCGAAGGCCTGGAACACCAGGGCCGCGGCGGCGATGGACAGGGGGATCGCCGTCAGCGTGATCAAGGTGGTGCGCACGCTCATGAGGAACAGCACCAGCACGATGATCACCAGGATGGCGCCGTCGCGGACGGCGACGATGATGTTGTCGATGGCCCGGTGGATGAAGGCCGCCTGCTGGAACACGTCATCCACCACCTTCACCCCGCCCGGGAGCTCGGCGGCGGCGTCGTGGAGGGCGCCGTTGACCCGCTCCGTGAGCGCCACGGTGTCGGCGCCGGGCTGCTTGGCCACCACCATGAGGACGCCCGGTTCGCCGTCCACGCCCGCCTCTCCGGTGCGGATGGTGGACGGCCCGTAGATCACCTGGGCCACGTCACGGATCCGCACCGGCCGCACGGGGTCGGGGCGCACCAGGGCCTCCGCCAGGTCCCTCTCCTGCCCGATACGTCCGGGGACGCTGACCGTCGGGCCGCGGGCGCCCATGGTCAGGGTGCCCGCGGTGATGTTGACGTTGGCGGCGACCGCGGCGCGCTCCACGTCGAGCAGGGTCACGCCGAAGGTGCGCAGCTTGTCGTTGTCGACGATGACCTGAAGCTCGGTGGGAGCGCCGCCGATGGTGACCACCTGGGCGACTCCGGCGAGGGCCATGATGCGGGGCTTGATGTCCCGATCCACCAGGAGGCGGAGCCGCGTGGCCCCCACGTCCGGGTCCTCGCTGCGGAACCCGATCACCTGGACCTGTCCCATGATGCTGCTGACCGGCGCCAGGAACGGGTCCACGCCCTCCGGCAGCTTCTCCCGGGCCAGCTGCAGCTTCTCCGCCACCACCTGCCGGGCCCGGTAGATGTCCACGTCCCATTCGAACTCGGCGTAGATCACCGAGAGCCCGGACCCGCTGGAGGAGCGGACGCGGTAGACCCCGGTGGCGCCGTTGAGGGTCTGTTCGATGGGGTACGTGACCAGCAGCTCCACGTCCTCGGCGATCATCCCGTGGGCCTCGGCCATGACCGTGACCACCGGACGGTTCAGGTCCGGGAGGACGTCGATGGGCATGGACGCCGCGGACCACAGGCCGTACCCCCCCACCACCAGCGCCACCGCCAGCACGATGGCCCGGTTGTTGAGCGAACCCTGGATGATCCGGTCGAGCATCAGTGGGGATGTCCGTGTCCGACCGCGGCTTGCTTCTCCAGCGCCAGCCCGAGGGCGTAGGCGCCGGTCAGGGCGATGGTCTGGCCGGGGCGCAGGACGTTGCCGATGCGGTCATCCGCGGGGAGGACCACCACCTCCTCGTCCTGGTACAGCACCTCCACCTTGCGGGACTTGAAGTCGAGCCCGCGGCGGACGTACACGATCTTGTGCGGCCCGTCGGTGGTGACGGCGCTCGCCGGCACCACGAACACGTTCGCCATGGTCTCGAACGGGACCTGCAGGACATAGCGCAGCCCCGGTCGCAGGGTCCAGGATCGGAACCCGCGGCCACCCCGATCCCGGGTCGCCAGGGGCTGGTTCTCGAGGGTGGCGTAGGTGCGCTCCGGGTGGGCGCCGTCTCCCTCGACGAAGGTGAGGGTGATGTCCGTCAGCATCGGGCCTGCTCCCTCCACCAACGGCCGCGCCGTGCAGGTGCGACCGGCTCGCAGGGCGTCCAGAAGGACGGCCTTCTCGCTGCCTTCCGGGTCCACACGCAGGCGCATGGTGCGGGCGTCCACCAGGGTCAGGAGGGGGGTCCCGGGCTCCACCCGAGCGCCGTCACGGACATCCAGGGTGCCCACGTCCCAGTCTGCCGGTGGCGCCCCCGGAGCCCGGATGGTCACCATCGGTTCCAGGGCTCCGGCTGCGCTCAGGGCCCGGATGTCAGCCATGCTGTGACCCCGCTGAAGCAGGGACGCGAAGTCGAGGAAGCGGGAGCGTCGGGTCGGGTTGTCCTTCATCCAACGGAGGAACCCCTCGCTGGCGAGCCCGCTCGCGGCCAGCTCGCCCACCGTGGCGATGACCCAGGGCATGGCCCGCTGTTCCGCCGGGATCAACTCCAGGAGCTGGGCCGCGTTCTCGGGCCACAGGCCGTTGTGTCTCAGGGTCCGTCGCCAGACCTGGGGTCCCAGGGGAGGCAGGTGATTCTCGGACTCGAGCTCCTTCAGTTGTTCCTCCTCGAAGCCGTGGGCCCGGAGCTCTGCGCGGGCGCTGTCATAGGCCGAGGTGGCCCGGCGCAGCTTGTTCTCGCAGTCGATGACCGCCTGCCTGGGGATGACCACGTCGCCCTGACCGGAGCCGCCGGAGAACTGCCGCAAGCGCGTCAGCTCCTCGTTGAGGATGGCCTTCTCCGCCCCGGTCTTGCGCAGGCTCAGGGCCGCCTGATGGATGGCCTCCTGGGCGGGTTGCAGAAGGGCTTCCGTGATGGCCAGAGTCGGCGGCGGGATGGGGTCCCGCACGATGGTGAGCAGCGGCTCGCCGGCGGAAACCGTCGCGCCCGGTTCCACCGCCACTGCCGCCACCCGGCCTCCCACGAGGGAGAAGACCGGGGTGTGATTGAGGGGGCTGTGCTCAACCACCGCCGGGAGGTCGCGGGTGCGATCGAACTCCGTGATTTCCAGGTCGCCGGTGGTGACCCCGAGGTTCTTGAGGGTCTGGGCGGGTAGCCGGACGGGTTCGTCGTCGTGAGCGTGGGCTGAGTCTGTGGCCGTGGTGGCGCTCTGGCTCCGGGCGAGCCATCCACCGGCCGCTCCGATGAGCGCGAGCAGGACACAGAACAGCAGCATGGCCAGGGACTTCATCGGTTCACCTCCATCACGTCGCGGTCCTGTGTCGGCTTCAGCCGGGACGGGGCGGACAGTCCTGCGTCGTTCCCCGGGAACCGGATGAGCGGCATCCCCACCGCTCCCTCCAGCTCGGCCCACGCGGTCAACACCGCCAGCTCGGCGCGGGTCACCTCCAGCTGGATGACGCCGAAGCTCCGCTCCGCTGCGAGGGTCTTCAAGACGTCTCCGGGGCCCGCCTGCGTGGCGGCTCGTGCGAGCTCCACGCCGCGCCGGGCGGCGGGGAGGACGTCGGTCCGCAGGGCCTCGTGTTCAGCGGTGCGTAGCCGCAATTCGTGGCAGGTCTGCTCCAGCTTCGCCAGGGCGCGGCTGGCCTCGGCCTCGTAGCGAACCCGAACCTCCTCCCGCCGGTGCTCCGCCTCCGCGATGGCCTTCTGGTTGCGATCGAAGAAGGGCAATGGGATCCCCAGGGCGAGCCCCAGGACCGTCTTGCTCTCGCCCGTGTCCTTGTCCACGTTGGGGCCCAGCACCAGGTCCGGGTACTGCTTGGAGACCTCGAGTCGGAGCTGCGCCTCCGCCTCTTCGTAGCGAGCGCGGAGCCGCGCCAGTTCCGGGTGATGGGTCACCAGGCGCTGCTTCAGTTGCTGAAGGGTGTGCTCATCATCCGTCGCAGTGGGGAGTGACAGGTCCAGGGGCTGTAGTGATTCGTGGTTGACGCCCACCAGCTCGGAGAGCCGGAACAGGCTGCGGGTCACGGCGGCGGCTCCCTGGAGCTTCTCGGTGCGACGTCGACCCAGCTCCAATTCGAACAGGGCCACGTCCACCGCCGTGGCCGACCCGGCCTCGACCCGGCGCTTCATGAGGTGGAGCGATGTGGCGGCGGCCTCCTCCAGCGTCACCTGGGCCTCCGCCTGTCGCTGCGCCGCGATGGCCTCGATCCAGCGGGCCCTCAACTGGAGGAACAGCTCACGGTGACGGGCGACGCCGTCGACGCGGGCGACCTCCGCCCTCACCCGGTCCAGGTCGTCCGTGCGCTGCAGCCGTCCTCCGAGGGGCAGGGTGATGCCCAGGGCGCCAAAGCCGCCCACTCGTCGGGTGTCGATGTCGGAGCCGAACCCGTAGGTGGGTCCGAGCTCCAACATGGGGTTGGGGATGGGGGTGGGCACCCGTGCCCGGGCGAGGGCCGTCTCGTAACGGGAGACGGCTTCGAGGATGTCCGGGCCGAGGGCGCCCATCCACGCGGCGGCCTGACCGAAGGTCACGGCCGAGGATGGTGTTTCCGACGGCGGCGTCGAGCGCCGTTGATCGATCTCCCTGACCGTCGCGGCTGCGTCCAGCGGGCGTGGTTCGTAACTCACGCAACCGGCCAGGACACAGCTCACGAGGAAGAGAGGACCGACGAGGTTCGTGTTTCTGCCCATGGCTCGTCCTCAGATCCTGATGCTGGCGTCCGTGACGGTCCCCGTACTGGCGGACCACTCGAGGGAGCAGAGGATCAGATGAGGAAGACGATACCCGCGTTCGGGGGCGGCCGACACGGGCGACGGTCGGGTTGCGCGATCGTTCCCCGCGGCCGTGTCGCCTGAGAGAAGGGCCTCTCGTGGGGCCAGCGCGATCCGAGGATCGCCGATCCGAACGCGACGGCGCGACCCATGTACCGGGGGTGACCCTGGCACCGACCGCAGCAGTCGTCGTCAGGGCACGGGGCCTCCGGCGTGTCGTCGGCGTGGTCGTGGGGGCCGTCGCAAGGGCCGGAGCACGCCGACCCATGGGTGTGGTGATCGTGGGTGATCAGGTGGGCGAGGGTGCACAGCGTCACGTCCGCCAGCAGGGCTGACAGGATCACCGGAATCAGGATCAGTGGTCTGGCGGAGGACGCACCCATAAGTTGATCATCGGTCATCCCACGGGCCCAATCAAGCCGACCGGGTGCCCCGTGATAGGATCCCACAGGGAGGGCCCCATGACGCGACGGCGTCGCAAACCCTGGTGGATCGATCTCAAACAGGGTGAGCTGCTCGATACCCGGATCTGCGATCTCGAACTGACGCTGGAGGGGACCGCCCTCGAAGCGCGGGTCGGCAGGCTGTACGACGAATTGGCGCGCGCCGGGTTGCGTTTCCGCCCCTATGTGTGGCTCTCCACGGACTGGTTCACCCCTGACGGCGTCACCGGGTTCGCGCTGCCGTTCTTCCTGGCCCACCCGCGGCTGGCCCGGCTCGAGCGGCGCCACATGCTGGAGGTGGAGGGGGGCACCCATGACTGGTGCATGCGGTTGCTGCGTCACGAGACCGCTCACGCCCTCGACAACGCCTACCGTCTGCATTGGCGGAAGCGTTGGCGGGAGGTGTTCGGGCGGTTCTCCGAACCGTACCGGGACGCCTACGTCCCGCACCCCTCGAGCCGGAATTACGTCCTCAACCTGGACTCCTGGTACGCCCAGAGCCACGCGGGAGAGGACTGGGCGGAGACGTTCGCGGTGTGGTTGCGTCCTCGCAGCCGCTGGCGGACGCACTACGCCGGCTGGCCGGCCCTGGCGAAGTTGGAGTTCGTGGATCAACTCATGGGTGAGATCGCGAATCAGCCTCGCAAGGTCCGTTCGCGGGCGCGGCGTGACCCCGTGAACAAGCTCCGCATGACCCTGCGGGAGTACTACCGCAGCAAGCAGGCCCATTACTCGGACGAGCACTCCACGGAATATGACGCGTCCCTGAAGCGCATCTTCTCGTCCGACCCCATCTACCGACGGAGGGAGCGCGCCACGTCGTTCCTGATCCGGCACTACAACGACCTGCGGACGCGGGTCTCGGCGGTGACCGGTCAGCATCCCTACCTGATCAAACAGGTGTTCAACGAGTTGCTACGCCGCTGTCGCGTCCTGGACCTCAGGCTCATGCGACCGGCAGCAGAGGCCCGCGTGGACGCGGCCGTCCTGCTGACCAGCGTCACCATGAGCTTCCTCGCGACACGTCATTCGGAGTACCGCCGATGAGACGCAAGCGTGTGTTGTTGTTGATGCATGAGGAGCTCGTGCCGCCGGACTCCATCAAGGGAGTGCCGGAGGAAGAGGTGTACAAGTGGCAGGTCGAGTGGGACGTCCTGAACGCGCTCAAGGGACAGGGGCATGACGTGCTCCCGCTGGGGGTGCGTGACGAGCTGGGTCCCATCCGCTCCCATATAACGTCGTTCAAGCCGCACCTGGTGTTCAACCTGCTCGGGCACTTCCAGGGCATCACGGCCTATGATGCCTACGTGGTCAGCTGGCTGGAGCTGCGCCACGTCCCGTACACCGGGAGCAACCCGCGCGGGTTGCTGCTCAGCAGCGACAAGGTGCTGAGCAAGAAGATCCTCAGCTTCCACCGTGTCCCGAGCCCCGCCTTCCAGACCTTCCGCCGTGGACGGGCCATCCGGTTGCGCAAGCACTTACGGTTCCCCTTGTTCATCAAGTCCGCCGCGGAGCACGCCTCCATCGGCATCGCCCAGGCCTCCATCGTGCAGAACGAGGAGGCCCTCAAGGAGCGCGTCACCTTCGTCCACGAGACCGTCGGGACCGATGCGCTGGCGGAGGAGTACATCGAGGGACGGGAGCTGTACGTGGGGGTCATGGGGAACGATCGCCTGACGGTGTTCCCGATCTGGGAGATGCGGTTCGAGAGCCTGCCCAAGGGGACAGCCCCCATCGCCACCTCCCGGGTCAAGTGGGACGTGGCGTACCAGAAGAAGCTGGGGGTCCGGACCGGGCCCGCCGAGGACCTGCCGGAGGGCGTCGAGCGGCGCATCGTGCGGCTGGCCAAACGCATCTATCGCGCCCTGGGCATCTCCGGATACGCTCGCATCGACATGCGGCTGGATGGGGACGGCCAGATCTGGGTCCTTGAGGCGAACGCCAATCCGGACCTCTCACGCGATGAGGATTTTGCAGAGTCCGCCAGGGTCACCGGGCTGGAGTACCCCGGGCTCCTGGATCGGATCATGGGACTGGGGCTGCGCTACGCCCCCGCGTGGAAGGAGGAGGTGGAGGAGCAGTAGGGTGCCCGCCGCCGTCGGTTGTCGCCGGAGGGCGAGCACCAGACCGAGGCCGGTTGGTAGAATCCGCTTCCGGGGGGCCATTCCGATCATGTCATGCAGAGTTCCGTTCCTGCTCATCGTCCATCTCGCGGCCGCGTTGCCCGTCGTCGGCCAGGATGGGCTGGCTGGTTGGTCCTACGCTTCCCTCGAGCCGGTGCAGCCGCCCACGGTCTCCGACGAGTCCTGGGTCACCAGTGACCTGGACCGGTTCGTGCTGCGTCGCCTTGAGGACGCAGGGCTGCGTCCGGCGCCTCCGGCGGACCGGGTGGCCCTGGTGCGCCGCGCCCTCTTCGACCTCATCGGCCTGCCGCCCTCGCCCGAGGAGGTGCAGGCGTTTCTGGACGATGACCGACCGGATGCGTTCCCCCGGCTCGTGGATGATCTCCTCTCTCGCCCTCAGTACGGGGAGAAGTGGGCTCGTCACTGGCTGGACCTGGTGCGCTATGCGGAGACCAACGGCTACGAGCGGGACTCCAACAAGAAGTTCGCCTGGCGCTACCGGGACTGGGTCATCGACGCTTTCAACAGCGACAAGCCCTACGACCGCATGATCCTCGAGCAGCTGGCCGGGGACGAGCTGGACGACAGGACCCCGGAGACCACGATCGCTACCGGATACCTGCGCCTCATGCAGTGGGATGATGAGCCCGGTCAGGGGCGATTGCAGGCGCGCTACGACGTCCTGGATGACGTCGTCTCCACCACGTCCGAGGCGCTCCTCGGCATGACCGTCGGCTGCGCCCGCTGCCACGATCACAAGGGCGACCCCATCAGCCAGCGGGAGTACTACGGGTTCATGTCCTGGTTCGTCGGCATGACGGACATGAGCATCGACGGCGTGCTGACCTCCATCGCCTCGCCGGAGGAGGAGCAGCGCCGCGTCGACGCGGAGAAGAAGAAACGGGAGGACGAGGCCCGGGTCATCGACCGCATGCGCTCCATGGAGGGCGAGTACCTCAGTCGGCTCAACTCGGAGGCTGTGGGCGCGGGCGCCCTGGTGGGCTTGCGCTATCGCTTCTACCGGGACACCTGGGACCGGATGCCGGACTTCGACATGCTGCTCCCCGAGGCGAAGGGCGAGCTGCCCTCCGGGTTGCTTGATCTGACGGTGGCGTCCCGCAACGAGTCCGTGGGCCTGGTCTACGAGGGCAACCTGACGGTGCCGCGCCCAGGCTCCTACACGTTCAACTTCCGCACCAGGCTTCATCCCAGACTCGTGATCGCGGGCCAGGAGGTCATCGGCGCCGGCAGCAAGAAGAAGAAGGGGCTGTGGAGCGCCACGGTGGAGCTGGCCAAGGGGCTGGTCCCGTTCCGGTTTGACTACTGGGTGCGCGAGAAGGGGCACGGGCTTGACGCCTGGTGGACCGAGGCGACCCCGGCGCTCTGGCGGTTCACCACGGAAGAACCGGGGGAGGGCTGGCAATCCGGTCCCCTCGGTGAGGGCTGGGACGCGGGGTCGCCGGGCTTCGGCACGGAGGGCACCCCGGGGGCGCGGGTAGGGACCGAGTGGTCCAGCGGTCGGATCTGGCTGCGCACCACCTTTGACTGGGGCGATCAGCGACCGGCGGATGCGGTGCTCGTCGTCCACCATGACGAGGACGTGGAGGTCTGGATCAACGGGACCCCGGCGTTCAAGCGCGGTGGTTACCGGGGCGACTATGAGGTCGTGGAGGTCTCACCGGAGGCCCGCGCCACCTTGAGGCCAGAGGGCAACGTGCTGGCGGTTCACTGTCGCCAGACCGGCGGCGGTCAGTACGTTCACGTGGCGCCCCTCAGCCGTTCCGAGCTGGGACGGGGGGAGCTGGCGGACCTGGCCTTCGGGCGTCGCTCCCTGTCTCTCCGGCGTGCGCCCAAGGAGCGGCGCAAGCTGCAGGACGAGGTCATGAAGCGCGGCAGGGAGGTGCTCGGAGAGGAGGCCTTCGGTCGGTACGAAGCCCTGCGCAAGGAGCTGGACAAGGTTCGCCGGCGCCGGCTGCCGGAGATCGACCGCGCCATGGCGGTCCAGGAACGGGGGCCGAAGCCTCCCAAGATGCACGTCCACGTGCGCGGCAACGCCCACGTGAAGGGCGCGGAGGTCGAACCCCTGGTCCCCGCATGTGTGTCCGCTCCGCCGCCCTCTCCGGCGAAGGCGCGGGAGGAACGCCGGTCCTCCGGCCGTCGCCGCGCGCTGGCGGAGTGGATCGTCAATCCGGCCAACCCCCTCACCTCCCGGGTGATGGCGAACCGGGTGTTCCAGCACCACTTCGGCCGTGGCATCGTCGAGACCTCCTCTGATTTCGGCGAGCTCGGTTCACGTCCGACCCATCCCAGGCTGCTGGACTGGCTGGCCAACAAGCTGGTGGCCGGTGGTTGGAGCATCAAGAAGCTCCACCGCACCATCATGCTCTCCAGCACCTACCGGATGTCCGGAAGAGAGGACGCCAGGGCGCTGCAGGAGGACCCATCCAATCGCCTGTTCTGGAGGTTCGACGGGCGACGCATGACGGCGGAGGAGATCCGCGACTCCATGCTGGCGGTGTCGGGGCAGTTGAACCTCAAGGCCGGGGGCCCGTCCTTCTACTCGTTGATGCCGAAGGCGGCGCTGGCGACCTCCAGCCGTCCCGGATCCGTGTGGGGGATGTCCTCCGACGAGGAGTCGCGGCGCCGCAGCATCTACATCAAGGTCAAGCGTTCCCTGCTGACCCCCATCCTGTCCAGCTTCGACCTGGCGGACACGGACAAGGCCTGCCCGGTGCGGTTCAACACCACCACGCCCATCCAGGCCCTGAGCGCGTTGAACGGCGCGTTCACCCAGCGCATGGCGGACGCGTTCGCCAGGCGATTGACCGCGGAGTGCGGCGAGGACGACCGGGCTCGCGTCCGTCTGGGCGTCGTCCTCGTGTCCGGCCGCGAGGCCGACGCGGAGCAGCTCGAGGACCACGTGGCCTTCCTCGCGGAGCTGCGCGAGGAGTACAAGCTCTCGGACCACGACGCGCTGCAGAAGTTCTGTCTGGTCTGCCTCAACTCCAACGGTTTCCTCTACATCGATTGACGGTACGGATCATGACTGACATCACACGACGGTTCTTCATCAAGCGATCCGGGGGCGTCCTCGCTGGCCTCCCCCTGGCGGGACTCATGGGGGACTTCCCGTCCCTCACCGTCGACCCCGGCCTGTCGAATCCGTCGGACCCTCAGCGCCCCCACTTCCGGCCCAAGGCCAGGTCCGTCATCTTCCTGTTCATGTACGGCGGGCCCAGCCAGGTGGACACCTTCGACTACAAGCCGAAGCTCTATCCCCTGGACGGGAAGACCATCAAGGTGAAGACCAGAGGCCGCGGCGGCTCCAAGAACCAGGGGCGGATCGTGGGCCCCAAGTGGTCCTTCAAGCAGTACGGGCAGTCAGGCAAGTACGTGTCGGAGCTGTTCCCCCATCTGGCGGGGTGCGTGGACGACATCGCCTTCGTCCACTCCATGTACGCCGAGTCTCCGATCCACGGGTCGGCCATGTTCATGATGAACTCCGGGAACCTGTTCTCGGGCCACCCATGCCTGGGGGCGTGGGCCAACTACGGGCTGGGCACGGAGAACCGCAACCTCCCGGGCCACGTGGTGATGCTGGACAACACCGGCGGGCCCATCTCCGGGGCCAAGAACTGGGCCGCCGGGTACATGCCGGCCTCCTACCAGGGGGTGGTGGTGAAGTCGGAGGGGGAGCCCATCATGAACCTCCAGCCTCCCGGCGGCATGACCCGCTCCGTGCAGCGCAGGGTGCTGGATCAACTCAAGCGTGAGAACGAGCGTCACCTGCGGACCCGCGGCGACAACTCGGAGCTGGCGGCCCGCATCGCCAGCTACGAGCTGGCCTATCGCATGCAGGCGCACGCGCCGGAGGCCCTCGACGTGGCCAGCGAGCCTGAGGACACCCGGTCCCTCTACGGGCTCGATCGGGACCGCACCCGCGACTTCGGGCGCAAGTGCATCATGGCCCGACGGCTCGTAGAGAGGGGTGTGCGCTATGTGCAGATCTACTCCGGCGGGCACCACAACGACAACAACTGGGACGCCCACGGCGACCTGAAGATCAACCACGACCGCCACGCCGGCAACACGGATCAGCCCATCGCCGGCCTCCTCAAGGACCTCAAGCGGCGCGGCATGTTGGACGAGACCTTGGTGGTCTGGACCGGGGAGTTCGGACGCCAGCCCACGGCAGAATACGCCGAGGGCACGGGCCGCGATCACAACAGCTACGGGTTTACTCTCTGGATGGCTGGGGGTGGCATCAAAGGCGGTGTCAGCGTCGGCAGGACAGACGAGCTGGGCTCGGCAGCCGTGGAGGATCGCTTCCACGTCCGCAACCTCCACGCCACGGTGCTCCGCTGCCTCGGCCTGGACTGCAACCGGCTCTCGTTCCCCTACGGAGGCCTGGACCGCAAGCTGGTGGGCGTGGAGGGGGCGGACCCCATCCACCAGGTCCTGGCCTGATCACGCAGCCGGCGGCTTGATGAACTCGATGGCGAGGGGGTACTCCCACACCTCGCCGTTGTTGGCCTTCACACCTGCCATGATGGGGAACACGATGCCGCAGACAAACAGCGCCGCGAGCCCCAGGACCCCGATGAAGATCAGGCACAGGATGCCGGATACGACGGCGTAGATGACCGCGCTGATGATCCAGTTCACGGCGTTCCTGCCGTGCGGATCGATGCCGGGGAGCTCCTCCTTCTTCAATTGCCAGATCAGCAGCGCCGCGATGAATCCAGCGAAGGGGATGACCAGGCCCAGCAGCAGTGAGAGGTGGAGGAGCATGCCCAATTCTCGGGTCGCCGCCTCTTGCCGCTCCGGGGTCATGGCAGGCCGCGGCGCGGGCTGAGGAGCCGCCGGCATGGGCGGGGGGGGCGTCGTGTCCGTGGGCGTCGTGAGGCCGGGTTGAGGGGCGTCCGCTGGTTTTCCCGCGGCCTTGATCAGGGCGTCCTTGGCGGCTACGAACTCACCGTAGTCCAGGGTGCCGTCGTTGTGCAGCTGCTCCAGTTGCTTCAGCTCGTCCGCGAGTCCCATGCCCTCACCCCCTTGCGCTGGTCCATGTTGTCAGCACCGGCAGTTCGCCGTGGAGCATAGCGGAGGACGCGCCCGGCTGCCGTCGCGGCGGCGGCGGAGCGCGCGTATTCCGAGGTGGTCAGGGCGACTTGCCCGTGGTCTTCTTCGGCGCTCGGGCGGAGTCCGGCGGGCCGAAGAGCCGGTCCGGGTTGCGCTTGTGGCAGGCCATGCAGGGCTGCATGCGTCCGGCTCCCGTCACCTGACCCTCGGGGGTCACGGTGGCGTAGATCCAGCCCTTGTCCGTGTCCTTTGCCTTCCGGTCCCTGGCTTTGAGCATGAGGAACAGGCCGCCGGGCTTGTCGGCCCGGTAGTAGTGCTCGCCGCGCTTTACGGGCCTCAGCTGGCTCTTCCCCCAGTTCGGTTGCCTTCGGGTCTGGAGACCCGGGCCGAAGGGATCGGTGGGTGGCTCGGACATGCGCTCCGGGACCCAGGCTTCCTTGACGATGACCTGATCGAACTCCGACAGCTGTTTGCGCATCCTGCTCAGGACCGACTCGGGGTCCTTCAATTCAGACTCGGTCCAGAGGGGAGGCGTGGGCCGACAGCCGTAGGCCACGGGATCCCGGGCGTAGAGGGCGTAGAGCTTCCGGCCGTGGGCCGACTTCTTGTCGGCGGCGCTGAACCGGGCGGGCGCCGGGGAGGGCATGCGGCACAGCCACGGCGCCCACCTCATCTCATCCTCGAGCCGTTGCCACTGGCGGTAGCCGGAGGCCACGGCCTTCACCGCGGGGTGCCAGCGCTTCAGGTTCTCGTCCTTGATGATGGGTGCTGGGGGCGGCTGGACCTCCTGCCCGAAGTTGGCGGAGACGAAGACGAGGCACAGGATGAGTTGACGCATGATGAAGTCCTCCAGTCCGCTATCCTACGGTGCCGTCGTCGGGAGCCGCGTAACGACGCCGTCACGGAGCACTGTACACGGGGCCCCGAAGGCCCCTTGGTCAGCCATGTCGAGAGCCCTCACCGTCTCTGTTGTCCTGTTGCCCTTCCTGGTCGCCTGCGGGGATGAGCCGGGGGGTGAGGTCCGAGGTGAGTCCCCAGCACCCGCGGTGACGACGGACCCCTCCGTCCGCATCCGCGAGCGCACCGCCGCCACCTTCGGACGCTGCGCCCAGCTGATGCCGTCGCTGGTCTCGGAGGGGCATCTGCCGTCCGCCCTGGCGCCGCTCATCCTGGTGGAGGGTGAAGAGACGGGGCAGTGGGGCGCGGTGACCGATGAAGGTGACGTCGCGCCCTCCGCCGCTCCGGTGGTCTACTACGGGGAGGGCCAAGCCCTGGCGGGCGGGCAACCGCGGCGACAGTTCGATTATCACTGGTGGCACCGGGCGAGCGCGGATGCACCTTGGGCTGCCCAGGGAGTGCGCATCACCGTGGACGACGACGGGTTGCCCCTGACCTGGGAGGTGCTCCGGGACGACTCCGGGCTGCGGGTCCTCTACGTCTCGGAGAAGCTGGAGCGGCGGGCTCGCCGCCACCATGGCGAACCGCTCGACGGCAGGGCCTTCACCCTGGAGCGGAGTACGGGGGACACCCCCCGTGTGGTGGTGGCGCGGGCGTTGGCGGACGGACCGGTGCCCATGGGGCCCTGGGCTTACCTGAGGTCCGGCGCCGGGGAGGTCACGAGCCTGATCTGCCGTTGCATGCCGTCCCAGACCACGGGTCCCCTGGAACGGACGGACTATCAACTGCGGGTATGGAACGACCTCAGCGGTCGGCGGTCGCCCTGGACCCAGGAGCGCCCGGACGCCGCTCCCGGCGAGCGCCTGGACGGTTGGTTGCGGTGGCCGTGATCGACGCGTCGGGAGCCCCGCGTGTTCAAGCGGGATGACACCGGCTCGGCCCCTCGGTATCTTGCCTCACTCATGCAGCTGCTGTGCCTCTCCGCCGACGACCTGGCTCGCGCGCTTCCCATGGAGGAGGCCATTGACGCGGCGCGGCGGGCTTACGCCTCGCTGGCGCGGGGGACGGCGTTGGCGCCGCCACGGTGTGTCCTCAAGGCGCCGGGGCCGCGGGGCACCACCCTGGTCATGGGGGGCAGCGTCTCCGGCGCCGGACTGGTCGCCAAGCTGGTCACGGTCAACCCGGAGAACCCCGCCCGCGGTCTGCCGGGGACCGTGGGGTTGGTGGTGGTGGCGGACCCGCAGACCGGGGTGCCGGTCGCGTTGTGCGACGGGACTTTTCTCACCGCCTGGCGCACCGGAGCGGCCACGGGTGCGGCGACGAGGGCCCTGGCCAGGGCCGACGCCAGAACGGCGTTGGTCATCGGCACCGGCACCCAGGCCCGCACCCAGGTGCTGGGTCTGGACGCGGCTCGTGACTTCGACGTGATCCGGGTCTTGGGGCGTCGAGAAGAGAGGGCGGCGGAGCTGGTGACCGGTGTCCGCCATCAGGTCGAGGCCGCCCTGGAGGTGGCGTCGGACGCCGCCGCCGCCGTCGAAGGCGCGGACGTGATCGCTGCAGCCACCACGGCCACGGACCCGGTGATCCACGGCGCTCACCTCCGTCCTGGGGTTCACATCAACGGCGTTGGTAGCTTTCGTCCCGACATGCGTGAGCTGGACGACGACGCGGTGGCGCAGGCGCGGGTGTTCGTGGACACCGTCGAGGGCGCGCTGGACGAGGCGGGGGAGCTGATCCACGCCTTGGAGGCAGGGCGAACCGACCGTGCCCACTGGATTGAGATCGGGGCGGTCTTCGACGGCCGCGAGCAGGGTCGTCGTGGTGACGACGACATCACCTTCTTCAAGTCGGTGGGGAACGCGGCGCAGGACGTGGTCGCCGCCGCCGCCGCCGTGGACAGGGCCCGCTCCGAGGGGCTGGGCAGGATGATCGAGCTTTGAGTGACATGACCTGGGAGCCGCCCGCGCACTGGCGGGCCATCAAGACCATCGACGCCCACACCGCGGGAGAACCTCTCCGCGTGATCACCGAAGGGTGGCCCGAGATCCCGGGGGAGACCATCCTCGCCATGCGCAGGCACGCGCGGCAGCATCATGACCATCTGCGCCGGGCCTTGATGCTGGAGCCTCGCGGACACGCGGACATGTACGGTTGCCTGCTGGTGCCTCCGGTGACGCCTGACGGAGACGTGGGGGTGCTGTTCCTCCACAACGAGGGCTACAGCACCATGTGCGGCCACGGCATCATCGGCCTGGTGAAGGTGGGGCTGGACTGCGGACTGCTCGACGCGGAAGGGGACGAGCCGGAGATCCGCATCGACACCCCCGCGGGCCGAGTCATGGCCACCGCTCATCGGGTCGACGGAGGCGTGGATCGGGTCTCGTTCCTGAACGTGCCCAGCTTCCTGCTGGAGCGCGATATCAAGGTGGACGTCCCCGACCTCGGTCCCGTGACCCTGGATATCGGGTACGGGGGCGCGTTCTACGCCTACGTGGATGCCCGGGACGTGGGCGTCCGTGTGGTCCCGGAGCAGTTCGCGAAGGTCGTGGATGTGGGGATGCGGATCAAGCGCGCCGTCATGGAGTCCTGCTCCATCGTTCATCCGGATGGGGACGAGGACCTGAACTTCCTCTACGGCACCGTGCTCCATCAGCCTGGAGAAGGGGAGGTCCATAGCCGGAACGTCTGCGTGTTCGCTGACGGAGAGGTGGACCGTTCTCCGACGGGGACCGGCGTCAGCGGCAGGGCCGCGGTGCTCCACGCCCGGGGAGAGATGCCGTCAGCGGGGATCACCATCGAGAGCGTCATCGGGACCCGGTTCCACGTGGCGGTGCGCGAGCTCACCCAGGTGGGGGATCACCCCGCCGTCGTGCCCATGGTCACCGGTTCCGCCCACATCACCGGCCGCCACGAGTTCCTGTTCGATCCGCTCGATCCCTTGCTGGACGGGGTGCTGTTACGCTGACGGCATGAAGAACCCTCTGATCGCGCTGGTGCTCCCGTTGCTCGCTTGTTCGCTCTCGGGTCAGGCGGCGTCCGGGGGCAGGTTGCTGCCCGAGCAGGCAGCCATCGATGTCCAGAGCTACACCCTCGAGCTCACCGTCGATCCCAAGAGGAAGTCCATCGCTGGCTCCTGCACCATGCGGGCGGAGGCCCTCTCCCCGGTGCGAGACGTGATCCTGCACCTGGACGGTCGGCTCGACGTGTCCAGGGTCACCTCTGGTGGCCGCCCCATCAAGTTCGAGCACGCCGGCGGGCTCATCAAGATGACCTTGCCGGAACCGGTGGAGACCGGTGGCGAGGTGGAGGTGTGTGTGTCCTACGGCGGCGCGCCGCGGGTGGCGCCGCGTCCGCCATGGGACGGCGGCTTCACGTGGTCCGAGACCGCCGATGGCAAGCCGTGGATCGCCACCTCGTGCCAGGGCGAAGGGGCCGACCTGTGGTGGCCCTGCAAGGACCATCCGTCGGACAAGGCGGAGACCCTGGAGCTGAAGATCACCGTTCCGGAAGACCTGACCTGCGCCTCCAACGGCACCCTGGCCGCCAACACGGAGAACGGTGATGGCACCCGCACCTTCCACTGGCGGGTGGCCAATCCCATCAACAACTACTGCGTCGCCCTCAACATCGCCCCTTACGTGCGGATCGACGACACCTTCGAGAGCATCACCGGGGAGCGGGTCCCGGTGTTCTTCTGGGCGCTGCCGGAGAGCGAGGAGAAGGCCCGCGCCTTCCTCCCGGAGGTGCTGGATCACCTCAAGCACATGGAGGAGGTCTGCGGCCCGTACCCGTTCCGCAACGAGAAGTACGGGGTGGTCGAGACCCCCCATCTCGGGATGGAGCACCAGACCATCATCGCCTACGGCAACCGCTACCCGAAGCGCCGCCGCTTCGACTACGACTGGCTGCACCACCACGAGCTGTGTCACGAGTGGTGGGCGAACCTCGTGACCTGCCGTGACTGGAAGGACATGTGGATCCACGAAGGGATCGGGACCTACATGCAGGCCCTCTACATCGAGAGCCGTCGCGGCGCGAGGGCCTACCAGGTGGAGATGGCCTCCAAGAACCGCCACGCCAACCGCAAGGCCATCGCCCCGCGCGAGGTCCAGAGCAGCAAGGAGATCTACTTCGGCGGCGGCAGCAACGACATGTACTACAAGGGTTCGTGGGTCATGCACACCTTGCGGTGGGTCATGGGCGACGAGCCGTTCTTCGCGGCGCTGCGGCGCATGGCGTATCCGGATCCGGCCAAGGAGAAGGTCACGGACGGGACCCAGGTGCGGTTCTCCGACACGGAGGAGATCCGTGCGATCGCGGAGAAGCACCACGGCGCCGACCTGGGCTGGTTCTTCGAGCTCTATCTGCGACGACCGGAGGTCCCGGAGCTGGTGGCCCGGGAAGAAGACGGTGTCCTGAAGCTCCGCTGGAAGGTCCCTGAAGGGGTGTCTTTCCCCATGCCCGTTCCCATCAAGATCGGGGACAAGATCCAGAGGGTGGAGATGTCCGACGGCGGCGCGGAGATCCAACTTGACGGGCGCAAATGGGAGGCGGACCCGGAGGATCGGATACTGAGAAAAAAGGAGCGTCGCGGGCGCCGTCGTCGGCGCTGACCGTGGCGGCGGCCGAGTCCGGTGCTTAGACTGGAGGGGTCTCGTCGTGCCACGACAAGGATCACTGCCCTTGACCCGACTCGTCCTTCTCATCGCCGCAGTCTGCCCGCTGATCCCGGCGCAGCACCAGCCTGACGTCCGCGGGCTGCGCTGGACCTACGCGCAGGTCATCGTCCCGGACCACGTCCCTCGTTATCGCTTCCAGGTGACCCAGGTGGCGGGGACGGACGCCGACCTCTACGTGCGCAAGGGGGCGCCCCCCACCCTGGCCCTCTTCGACGCCCGCTCCCGTCGCAAGGGGACCAGCAACGAGCTCCTGATCCTGGATCAGGCTACGGCGCCGCGACTCAGCACGGGGGTGTGGTGGATCGGTGTCCTCAAGCACCCCACCACCGTGGTCACCACCGCCTGGACCCCGGAGGCGACGCCCTCGCTGCACGCTGGCATGGGGGCGGACCTTTACGACGATGGCTGGCCCGTCGGCCCCCGGGGGGTGGCGTTTCGGGTGTGGGCTCCCAACGCCCAGTCCGTCCACGTGGTCGGCGACTTCAACGGGTGGAACCCGAACACCGCGGCGCTCGCACCGGAGGGCAACGGTCACTGGTCCCTGGACCATCGCAACCTGCTGGCCGGCGCTCACTACAAGTTCGCCATCGACACGGGCGCCCAGGTCCACTGGAAGAACGACCCGCGGGCCCGTCGGGTGACCAACTCCAGCGGCGTCTCCGTGGTCCTCGACCCGGAGGCCTACCAGTGGAGCGCTGGCGCGTACTCGGCGCCCCCCTGGAACGAGATGGTGATCTACGAGCTACACGTGGGCGCCTTCAACGACGCTCCCGGAGGTGCCCCCGGCACCCTCCAGACCGCGCAGCAGAAGCTCCCGTACCTGGCGGACCTGGGGGTCAACGCCATCGAGCTGATGCCGATCTGCGAGTTCGCAGGGGACTTCTCCTGGGGCTACAACTACAGCCACCCCTTCGCCCCCGAGTCCGCCTACGGCTCTCCCGCGGACCTCAAGGGGTTCATCGACGCCGCCCATCAGCAGGGCATCGCGGTCCTGTTGGATGTGCTCTACAACCACTGGGGTCCCTCGGACCTGGACCTGTGGCAGTTCGACGGCTGGTCCGTGCCTCCGTGGGGAGGCATCTACTTCTACAACGACTTCCGCGCCCAGACCCCCTGGGGTGACACCCGCCCGGACTACGGCAGGGGGGAGGTCCGTAGCTACATCCGTGACAACGCCTTGTACTGGTTGCACGAGTATCGCTTCGATGGCCTGCGCATCGACTCCACCTCCTACATGCGAACGGACCCGAACGGCAACGCCATCGGCGAGGCCTGGTCCCTGATGCAGTGGATCAACGACGAGATCGACTCCCAGCAGGGGTGGAAGATCGCCATCGCCGAGGACATGTGGAGCAACCACTGGATCACCAGGACCACCGGCGCCGGCGGCGCCGGTTTCGATTCACAGTGGGACCCTGAGTTCGTGCACCCCATCCGTGGCGCCCTGGAGGTTCCGGACGACAACAGCCGGGACATGTGGGCGGTCTCCAACGCCATCCAGTACATGTACAACGGCCAGGCGTTCCAGCGGGTCATCTATACGGAATCTCATGACGAGGTGGCCAACGGGCGCACGCGGGTCCCGGAGGCGATCTGGCCGGGCAACGCCGCCAGCTGGTACTCCAAGAAGCGCTCCACCCTGGGCGCGGCCCTGGCCCTCACCTCGCCGGGGATCCCCATGCTGTTCATGGGGCAGGAGTTCCTCGAGGACGGTTACTTCCACGACGACGACCCCCTGGACTGGAGCAAGCTCCAGACCTTCGCCGGCATCCACGGCATGTACCGCGATCTGATCCGGCTGCGGCGCAACTGGTTCAACGAGACCGCCGGATTGCGGGGAGACAACGTCAACGTCTTCCACGTCAATGACACGGACAAGGTGGTGGCCTTCCACCGTTGGCAGTACGGGGGTTACGGCGATGACGTCGTGGTGCTGGCCAACTTCCGCGATCAGGCCTGGACCAACTACACCATCGGCCTCCCCGGGCCGGGGACCTGGCGGGTACGATTCAACAGCGACGCTGCGGTCTACGACCCGGGCTTCGGCAGTCATCCTTCCATGGACGTCACGGCCCAGCCTGTCCCCTACGACGGGTTGCCCTACAGCGCGCCCCTGAGCTTCGGACCCTATACCGCCGTCATCCTCTCCAGGTGACGGACCTGACCTTCCCCTCAGAGAATCATCATGAAGAAGTTGTTGGCGATCGTCCCTCTCGTGTGCCTGTTGAGCGTGGCCCTTCCTGGTCAGTATGTGACCGTGGCCTACGAGTCCTTCGACTACACCACCGGCGGCCTGGGCGGCCTGGGTGGCGGCGCGGGGTGGGAGAACACCTGGTGGTCCGGTGGCGCCATGGGTGACGCCGTGATCACATCCCCGGGAATGGACGCCACCGGGAATCAGGCCACCACGGCCGTCGCCGACGCGGGCTCCTACCGCAAGCCGGACGCGTCCGGTTGGGGCAACCTGGTCTTCAACGGTCGCTTCGGCACCGACGGCAGCACCATGTGGATCAAGTTCCGTTGCCGTCGTACGGCGGGCGGCGATGACCAGTACGGCGGCCTGTCTCTCAACGAGCAGTTCGTCGGCGAGAAGCTCTACCTGGGGTCGCCGTGGCAGGCGTTCGCATGGGGTATGGCGGACGTGGCGGGCGGCGGCGCGTCGGTCACCGTCCCCGGCTCCAGCGTCGACGCCGCCACCTGGCTCGTCTACCGCATCGACTACATGTCCGGGCAGGAGCGCTTGCGCTGCTGGATCGATCCCACCGAGGAGTATCCGTACGCGAACCCCGCCATCGACACCATGATCGGTGATCATCTGTGGAACGAGCTGCGCCTCCAGTCCGGCGGGGCCGCGACCCAGACCGGCTACGACTTCGATGACATCCGCATCGAGATCAAGGCAGGCGAGCTCGTGGTGGACGCGGACACCGTGTCCGCTGCGGCGGGCGGGACCATCACCATGACCACCAGCGTCGACCCCATGTACGCCGGGATGACCTTCGCGGTCGCTGGTTCCCTGTCCGGCACCTCGCCGGGGATTCCGTTCGGCGGCGTCACCGTGCCCCTGGTCTGGGACGCCTACTTCGACCTCTGCCTCATGAACTTCAACATCCCGCCGTTCTCCAACACCTACGGCATGCTGGACGCCAACGGCCAGGCGACCTCCCAGATCATCCTCCCGCCGGGGCTGGCCAACGTCTTCGTGGGTCAGACCGCCAACCACGCGGCGGCGGTGCTGGACGCGTCCCTCACCCTGGTGCACGCCACCAACGCGGCGCCTACGGTGGTGACCCCCTGACCGATAGCGGTCAGCGGAGAGACGGAAACGGGTCGCGGCCTATCGGCTGCGGCCCGTCTTCTTGATCCCCCCGAGCAGCTCGGTGAGACGAGCCACCGTCTCCGGTCGCTCCTTCCACAGGTTCTTCGATTCCGCGGGGTCGGCCTTCAGGTCGTACAGCTGGCCTTGAGGCCCACCTTCCCGAGGCTTCCGGTTGCGCGGGTTGCTGAAGCCTCCCGAGCCCAGGCTGGGGATGAGCTTCCACCGTCCGTCCCGGATGGCGAACCGGCCGGAGACGCTGTGGTGGACGACGCTCCGGCGGGGCTGGCTGACCTCGGCGCCGAACAGGGCCGGCGCCATGTCGAAGCTGTCCTCCGCGGTGTCTTCGTGGACCTTGGCGCCGACGAGGTTGGCCAGGGTCATGAAGAGATCCGTGTGGCAGGTGGGGTGGTCGCTGACCCGGCCGGGCTTGATGCGGCCCGGCCACCTCGCGACGAAGGGCACCCGGTGGCCTCCTTCCCAGATGTCCGCCTTCTGGCCTCGCCACGCGGCGTTGGCCCGGTGGGGGAACTTCTTCTTGTCCCCCGGGGTCCAGTGGGCGCCGTTGTCCGAGGTGAAGATCACGAGGGTCTGGTCCAGCTTGTTCGTCCGTTCGAGCGCTCCGAGGATCGCGCCGACCCCGGCGTCCACCATGTGGGCGAAGTCGCCGTAGACGCCGGCTCCCTTGGCCTTGTCCTTGTAAGGTCCGGTGGGGAGCCACGGCGTGTGAGGTGACGCCAGCGGGACGTAGAGGAAGAACGGCTGGGTGCTGTCCTTGCGGCGCTCGATGTAGCTGACCGATTCCTCGACCAGCTTCGGCTGCACATCCACGTGACGGAAGCCCTCGGCGATGGGGCCCTTGCGCCAGAACCCCCGACCGCCGGCGCGAACCTGCTTGCTCCCCGGGATCTCCTCCAGGAACGGCCTGGTGGGCGCGTGGCCGCGGACGAAGCAATAGGGGGCCATGTCCAGGGAGGCGGGGATCCCGAAGAACTCATCGAACCCCACCTCCAGGGGGCCGGGGCGGAGGGGCTTGGAGTAGTCCGTGCGTTGTCGGTTGCCCAGCCCGAGGTGCCACTTGCCCACGCAGGCGGTGTGATAGCCCTTCCCCTTGAGCATGCTGGCGACGGTGACCCGGCCCGGTTCGATGAGCAGGGGCGAGTAGCCGTTGCCGACGCCGCGCTTCATCCGGCTGCGCCAGCAGTACCGCCCGGTCAGCACGCCATAGCGGGTCGGCGTGCACACCGCGGAGGGGGAGTGGGCGTCTGTCAGCCGCACACCCTCGTTGGCGATCCGGTCGATGTGCGGAGTCGGGACCCTGGACTCGGGGTTGTTGCAGCCAGGGTCTCCGAACCCCATGTCGTCCGCCAGGATGAAGACGACGTTGGGCGTGGACTGGCCGACCGCGGCCCCCAGCAGGGCCAGCAACGTGAGCATGGTGCGCATGGGAGAGAGGTTACCCGCAACCGGAGAGGATGTGCCGGACCTCCCTGTGCTGGCGCCGCCGTGGCGGCGGTTTCTCCTTATGATCGTGGCATGCGCATCCTCATCCTCCTCGCCGTCACGGCCGTGGTCGCGGTCGCCCAGCCCAAGGACCTGACCACGGACTTCGAGCTGCCGGACGGCCTGCGTGCGACCCTCTGGGCTGAGTCTCCCCACCTCTACAACCCCACCGCCATGGACGTGGACGCCCGTGGTCGGATCTGGGTGACGGAGGCGGTCAACTACCGCAAGTGGGGGAGCCGGAACCCGGGTCGGTTCCATGAGGAAGGAGATCGCGTGGTGATCCTCGAGGACACGGACGGGGATGGCGCCTGCGACAGCTCCAAGGTGTTCGTGCAGGAGAAGGCCCTGGTGGCGCCGTTGGGGATCTGTGTCCTGGGCAACGAGGTGTTCGTCTCCTGCTCCCCGGACATCATCAAGTACACGGACACGGACGGGGATGACGTACCGGACAAGCGGGAGGTCTTCCTCACCGGGTTCGGTGGGCGGGATCACGACCACGGCGTCCACTCCGTCGTGGCCGGACCCGACGGCAAGCTCTACATCGCCGCTGGCAATTCGGGCCCTCACATCGTCAAGGACGCCGACGGCTGGACCCTGCGCTCCGGATCGATCTATGGCGGTGGTGGAAACCGACCCGGGTTGGTCAGCGATGACGGGCGGGTCTGGACGGGGGGGCTGGTGCTTCGGGTCAACCCGGACGGCACGGAGCTGGAGGTCGTGGCCCACAACTTCCGTAACAACTACGAGGTCGCCGTCGACTCCTACGGAGACCTGTGGCAGTCGGACAACGATGACGACGGGAACCGCTCCTGCCGCACTTCCTGGGTCATGCCCGGAGGCAACTACGGCTTCTTCTCCGAAGACGGATCTCGGAGCTGGCAGGCAGATCGCCGGCCCGGGCAGGAGACCGTGGTCGCCCACTGGCATCAGGACGATCCTGGGGTCTGTCCCCCGGGTTGCATCAACGGCAGCGGCGGCCCCACGGGAGTGGCGATCTACGAGCACGGCCTGCTGCCCACCTCGTGGGCCGGCCGGGTCCTCAACTGCGACGCCGGGCGCAACGTCGTGTACGCGCACGCTCCGAAGCGCGACGGGGCGGGCTTCGATCTCGAGCCCGGGTTCCTCATCCGGTCCCGGCTCGACCGGTTCGCCAAGGAACACCAGCGGTGGTTCCGGCCGTCCGACGTCATGGTGGGGACCGACGGGGCGGTGTATGTGGCGGACTGGTACGACCCGGGAGTGGGGGGACACGGCGTCGGTGACCGGAAGGCCTACGGTCGCATCCTGCGGATCGCTCCGGAAGGTGCGCCCACGGCTCCCCACCGGGTGGACCCGGAAGACGACTGGGGGGAGGCCTTCACCAGTCCGGCTCCAAGCGTCCGGTGGCAGGGGCGGATGACAGGCCTCCGGGCCTCCGAGGAAGAGCAGAAGCAGGTGTTCTACGACGAGGACCACCTGGACGATCCACGCCATGTGGCCCGCGCGGTGTGGATGGTGATGGAGGGGGCTCGCAGCCCGGCGTTGTCGACGTTCACGCAAGACGTGATCCAACCGCTGATGGAGGCCGGGGTGTTCCGGCCGGCCTGGAGAGCAGACCTGCAGGGGGTGGTGTTGCGCGGCATGATGGCGCAATTCCCTCGCCAGACCGTGGAGTCGTTTCTGGGCAGCCCCCAGGCGCGTAGCGGCGCTCGGCTCGTCTCCTTGCGGATCATGGCGGTCATGGCACGGAGCCTGCCCCGTGAGATGCGGGTCAGGTTGGGCGTCGCCATGGGGTCGCAGCATGTCGCCGGGGATCGTTGGGCCCTCGAGGCGCTGGGGGAGCTCTGCCGCGGGATCGAGGCGGAGGTGTATGACGGGACCCTCGCTGCGGCGGAGGCCCGGACGAAGGAGGGCGAGCCAGGGCTGGACCCGGCGGTCCACCGGGACCTGGCGTTCCGCCTCCACCCTCCGGCGGCGGCGGCGTTCCTCGCAGCCCGGGCCGCTACGGCGCAGGACCCGGCGGTTCGTCGGCAGGCCACGGACGGCCTCGCCTTCGTCGACACCCGGGAGGCGGCGGACGCCATGGTCAATCTGGCGCTCGCTGGTCCGCGAGACGGGCGCCCCGTGGCTCGGGGGTGGGGCGAGCACAAGGACCGACTTGGCTGGCGGCGGTTTCGTGTACGCCGGGCGCTGGGGGCGGACGCCGCCGACGCCGGCGAGTTGAAGTGGAGCAGCGGCGTCATGCGGCGAGGGACCAGGGACGTGGACGTGGACGTGAGCGGTGTGGAGTCCCTCTGGCTGGTGGTGACGGATGGCGGTGACGGCTACGGCTACGACTGGGCGGCCTGGATCAACCCGCGGCTGGAAGGCCCCGCGGGGACGTTGCAGCTGTCCGAGTTGCCCTGGGATTCGGCGACCCAGCAATGGGGGGAGACCCGAGTTGGTCGTAACGCCGGGGGCGGTCCCATCAGGATCGACGGCAAGGAGTATCCGGTGGGCATCGGCACCCACGCGGCGTCACGGATCGGCTGGGTCATCCCCAACAAGGGCTACACCACCTTCAAGGCCACCATCGGACCGGACGATGGGGGGACCGGGCAGGTGGAGGGCAAGACCTCCATAGAATTCCAGGTCTGGGCAAAGACCCGTGCGGACACCTCCTGGATCGCCGAGAGCAAGGGCTCACTCCTCGACGAGGGGAGACCCATGGACGAGCGCCGTGCGGCGGCCCTGCGCCTTGCCGCGGACGGTCGGGGCGGGCACGTGATCCTGGACCTGATCGCCCGGGACGAGCTCGATGCCGGGTTGAGGTCGGTGGTGGGTGAAGAGCTGTTCAAGAACCCGGACCTGACGGTCAGGGCGTTGGCGTCGGCGCGCCTGCCGCGCACCAACCTGAAGGGGGCGCAGGTGCCGTCGGTAACGGAGCTGGTCAAGATGGAGGGGGACCCTCGTCGCGGGCGTGACGTGTTCTTCGGCACCGCTGCCCAGTGCTCCAAGTGCCACACCCACGGAACGCGCGGCGGGAACACCGGGCCTGAACTGACGACCATCGGGGAGAAGTACGGCAAGGGCCCGTTGTTCGATCACATCCTCAACCCCTCGGCCGCCATCGCCCTCGGCTACGACGCCTGGGTCATCACCACCAAGGACGACGACCTCCACTCCGGGTTCATCCTGGCGGATGGTGAGTACGTCATCATCAAGGACGCGGAGGGGCGCCGTCACGTGATCCCGGCGGACCAGATCAACAGCCGACGCAAGGAGACCTCCTCCGTGATGCCGGACAACGTGGCCATGGGCCTGGACGCGAAGCAGCTGGCGGACCTCGTGGCGTTCCTGGCGGTCAGGGATCAGGCGCCGCGCCCCAGGCAGCCGGTGGCGTTGTTCAACGGCAAGGACCTCGAGGGTTGGACCCACCACCTGTCCGGGCAGGGAGCCTCTCACTCCGACGTGTGGAAGGTGTTGCCCGGAGGCATCCTGGACTGTGGAGGGAAGCCCGCGGGTTATCTCCGGACGGAGCAGGACTACGAGAACTTCATCCTGGAGTTGGAGTGGAGGTTCCCGGGGAAGCCTGGTAACTCGGGGGTGTTGCTGCGGATGACCGGGCCGGACAAGGTGTGGCCCAAGTCCATCGAAGCGCAACTGCAGCACCACAACGCGGGCGATATCTGGAACATTGACGCCTTCGACATGGAGGTGGACGAGGACCGGACCAGCGGTCGTCGCACCAGCAAGATCCACCGCACCAACGAGATGCCCCTGGGTGACTGGAACCGCTACAAGATCACGCTGTTCAAGGGCAACCTGACCCTGGAGATCAACGGCAAGATCCAGAACGTGGCCAGCTGGTGCGAGGTGGTGTCCGGCAAGATCTGCCTGCAATCCGAGGGCGCCCGCATCCAGTTCCGCAACATCAAGCTGACCCCCCTGGACGGCTGACCGCCTCGGAGCATCCCGATCCGAGGCGGCGAACTGGTAGGCTCGAGCCATGCGCGCTGCCTGCCTGATCGTCCTCCTCATGGTCGCCATCTGCTCGGCTCAGCCGATGGTGTCCTGGGCAGAAGAGAACCAGCGCCTGGCCTCCGCCAGCGTCTCGATCCAGGGCGGCTCCTACCTCGTCCAGTTGTTCATGGACGACGACAACGGCAACGCCGGCCTGCCGAACAGCTACCGGCGGTGGTGGCATTGCCGATTGGATGGCCTCTCCGGAGGGCAGGTCCTGAACGTGCGGATCGAGGACCCCGGCTACGTGGACATCATCCTGCCGACGTGGAGCCTCTCGACCGACGGGGTGAACTTCGGGCCCTGGACGCGCTTGCCTGGGAGCTCCACGCCGGTCTACTCCGGCGGTCGTCACAGCTTCACCGTCGTCGTCCCTCCTGGAGTCACCGCGCTCAGGCTCGCCAAGTACTTCCCGTACACGGTCTCGGACAAGGACGCTTACCTGCAGGGGCTGGCAGGATCGACTGCGGTTCGCAGCGTGGATGTCCTGGGCATGTCGTGGCAGGGGCGTCCTATCGAGATGGTGGAGTTGACGGACGCGTCCGTACCGGACGCCGGCAAACGACGCGTCTGGGTCCACTCGGGCATCCACCCGGCGGAGAACACGAGCTACTGGGTGGTGGAGGGGCTGATGGACTTCCTCGGGTCCGGGGAGCCCGCCGCTGCGGCGCTGCTGCGCGAGCTGGTCATCGATGTGGTTCCCATGGCCAATCCTGACGGCGTGTTCCTCGGCAACTACAGGACCAACGCCGTTAGCGTGAACCTGGAGACCCAGTGGGCGGCGCCCTACCAGTCCGCCCAGCCCGAGATCCAGGCCATGCAAGCACGGATGGAGGCGTTCATGGGCACCGCCGCCAGTCCCGGGGCCAATCCCGTCGACGTCGTCCTCAACCTCCATGCCACACACGGGTCCGCTTGGCCATACCACTTCCGACACGCTGCCAACGGGTCCTGGAACCCGACGACCAGCCCCTCCGGGGTGCTGCCATCCGTTAACGTCCTGGAGACGGCCTGGATCGATGCGTTCAAGGGACGGAGCCCGTTCGTCAGCCTCGGCACCACCCAGTCCAGCAGCTGTGGTTCTCCTGTGCGTCCGTACATCGAGTGCATGATGCATGACCGTTGGAGCGCCGACCCCCAATGGACGGGAGCGCCGGCCATGCAGGGCCAGGTCATGGCCATCACCTTCGAGGGGACCTACGGTCCGTCCCCCTCAGGTCCCTGGAACACCCCTGATGACTGGAGACAGGTGGGGCGTGAGCTGGGGCTGGCGTTGGGGGACTACCTGGGGGTGCTGCCGTCCTACCTGGTGACCGACCTTGATCCCTCGCCATGTGGGGGGGCCACGAGCCTCAGCCTTACGGTCATCTCCTCCGGCAGTAACTGGAGTGGCCTGTTCATCGCGTCCGGGGCGCCTCCGGGAGCCAATGGATGGCTGCTGTTCTCGCCCGGTCTGGTGAACATCCCGCTGCCTCCCACGTCCTGCCCGCTGCGTGTCTGGCCCGACGTGTTCCTGCCGATGCCGGTCTATCCTGCGGGGCAGGCGTTTCTGCAACTACCGGCGACCCCTGGGCTGAGCGTGGATATCAACGCGCAATTCGTGGCCGAGTCGTGGTCGGGGGGAGGCTACGCCTACTACCCGTCCAATGCGCTGCGGGTTCAGCTGGCGTGGTGAGCGTTCCGCTCGGCGAAATCTCTGCCGCTATTCAGGCGTTGGATTCCAGGTAGGCCTGAGCCTGTGACGCGGCGGGACCGTCCGGCGCCACCTCCAGGTACCGCGTCCAGTGGTGACGGGCCCCGAGACGATCCTGCATCTGTTGCATGGCTCGAGCCCGGGTCTGGTGGGCATCGCCACACCGAGGGTCGAGTTCCAGGGCCCTGCCGAGGGAGTGAACGGCGTCCTCGAAGTAGCCCGAATCCATGAGGCAGTGGCCCAGGTCCACCCACGCGTCCCGGTTCTCCGGTTCCATGTCCACCACCTGGTGTAGGCGGTGCGTCGCTTCGGAGATCTGGCCCGAGTCGCGCAACGCTCGACCCAGCTTGTGACTGGTGCTGGCGGCGTCGGCGCCGAGCAGGAGCGCCTCCTGAAACGCGCGAGCGGCCAGAGCAGGGCGGTGGGTCTCGCGGAGATGATCTCCAGCTTCGATCCACTCGTCGCTGGTTCGTGGCGCGGGGCGGTTGGGTCCGAGAGCTCGGGATGCCAGTGGTTGAGCAGGCCGCTGTGCACGGACAGAGGTGTGCTGGGTCGCCCTGGCGTGAATCGGGATCAGGTCGTTTACGGGGACCGAGAGGTGTCCGGACGGTGCCGTCACCTCCCCGGACTCCATGCCGAGCATCACCGAGTTGTCCCGGCAGAGCAGCCTTAGCTGGAGGATGGTGCGCTCGGCGTACGGCCATGCGTCCGAGATGCTGCGCAGGTTGTCGTGGATCTTGTTGGCAGCGACCCCGGCCTTGAGCAAGCGGGTCAAGCTCTGGGCGCTGATCACATGCCGGAGGTTGTACTCTTCAGAGTCGTTGAACACCTTGGCCGGCACGATCAGACCCTGGCGCACCCATCGCGTGATGGCGCTGCTCGGCACTCCGATCACTCGTTCGACCTGATCCCGGTTGTAGAGCCGTTCCTGGGAGACGGTGACCCGAAAGCCGATGATCTCCAGAAACGCGGCCTCGCTCATGATCTGGATGCACGTGCCGCGCTTGCGTAGCCAGAGAGCCTTGCGCAGGTTGTGAGTGAGCTCTCCGTCCCTGGTGAGAGGCCAGCCCGATCCACCGATGACCAGGGTGTCGGTCCGGGGGCCGCAGGTGGCGTCGAAGGACGCCCCGCTGGTCTCTATCCGTCGGATCAACGTCTCCGTCGTGGTCGACGCCAGCTGGCCGCAGATGGAGACCCGTCTGCGGGTGAGAGGCGTAGATGGACTGTCATGCTGTGCCATGATTGCTCCACGGGCGACCAAACGGACTCATAGGGGTCGGACTCGAGGCACGCTCGTGCCGTGGCCCACGGGTACCTAGTTGCCTGTCCCTCGCAGCTGCTCTAGGACCGCTCCCAATAGTGGGAGAAAGGCGCACCACCTTACCCGGGCTGGGGTCCCCGGTCAGGACTCGGCGGCGGACCCGGGCCGGCACGCCTCGATGCGCTCCGTGGCGTGCTGGGCCAAGGGGTTATGGGGCGCCAGGTCAATGAACAGCCGCCAGTGAGGGGTGGCCTCCGATTCCCGCTGGGCCACGTCCAGGCACTCCGCCAGGAACCCATGGGGTTCGGCGTACCCGGGACACGCGTTGATGGCCTTGCGGAACGCCGGGATGGCGTCCTCGACCTGGCCAGAGGTGAGGAGGCAGACCCCCAGACGGTGCCATGCCTTGTAGTAGCCCGGGTCCAGCTCCACGGTCTGCAGGAAGCGCTGGGCGGCCTCCGACGACCGCCCGGCTCGCTGAAGCGCCTTGGCTAGCTCATACGTGATGTCGGGCTTCGGGCCACCCATCAGCAGGGCTTCCTGGTATGCGTCCGCGGCGCTGAGGTGATCGCCGATGGAACCGGATAGCGCTCCTTGCCGGAGCCAGTCGTCCAGGCACTTCGGGACTTCGGATTCCATGTCACCGCCAGTGTTCGTCATCGGGCCGGAGGTTGAGGACGACAGACGTCGCGGGCTCAGAGTTCGTTCCTCCAGGAGTCGAGGCCTCGCGGATGGCCGGCGACGGTCTTGATCCTGCTCTTGTGATTGGGCCTGGGCTGCGAGGATCTCCAGCTGCGAGAGCACCCGGGTCATCGGGCGCCAGCAGGAACGGAGCTGGTGAAGAGAGCGCCGCATGCGGGCTACGGGGACTCCCAGTTCCAGTGCCCTGGAGAGAGCGTAGGCGGTGTCGATGGTGTGGACGGCGAAGTGCTGCAGACCGTTGACGGACTTGAAGGGCTTCACCACGCCTCCGGCGACCCACCGATCGATGGTCTCGGGAGCGAGACCCAGAGTCTGGGAGAAGAGCTGCTTCGGTTCGATCCGCGCCTGGGTCCCGAGGGAGCGGTCCCCGACGGCACGCAGGAAGTCCTGCTCGCTGAGGATGGTGACCCCATGGCTGTTGCTGTTCGATTGCCGCGCTCGCTCGAGTTGATGGGAGAGACGCCCATCGGAGCGGAGCGGCCATCCCATCTCACCCACCACGAGGTAATCCGTGCTCGCGCCTACGGATCGATCGTAGGTCCCTCCCAGGCGTCGGATGAGGGTGATGCTCTCTTCCAGGCTGATGGCGGACAGGGGACCGGTGACGGCCAGGTGAAGGCCCGCGAGGCGCTGGTGAGCAGGATGTGTGGTTCCGCTCTTCATGGTCGTGGTGGCGTGTGGAGGCACCGGCCTGATCGTGGCGACGCACGAACGAGTCCGGGGTAAAGAACTCAAGCACGTGCCGTGCCATGTGGGATTCGTGGGATCCTGAGGCGGTTTGGCGTGTCGGCGATCAAAGTTGCGTCGTTATCGGTCGCAAGTCTGCCACGAGGTGCCTTCTCCTGAGACGCGTGCTGTGTGAGCGGACGGAGCTCGAGATCCGCTCGGGCGCGTGGATGTGACTATCATGCCGCTCATGAGACGCATGTTGATCCTCGGGTGTGCGACCTTGGGCCTCATCCAGCCTCTGGCTCTCGCGCAGCCCAACGTGGTGGTGGTCATGACCGACGACCAGGGCTATGGAGACTTCGGCTACATGGGTAACCCCGTGATCCGAACCCCGAACCTGGACGCCCTGGCCAGGGAGTCCGTCCGGATGGAGGCGTTCTACGTCTGCCCGGTGTGCACTCCGACCCGGGCCAGCCTCATGACCGGTCGCTGGCACATGCGGACGCGGGCCATCGACACCTACGTGGGGCGCGCCATGATGGACCCGGGTGAGGTGACCGTGGCCGAGGTCCTGGAGGACGCGGGGTACGCCACCGGGATCTTCGGCAAGTGGCACCTGGGAGACTGTCCCCCCATGAGACCACAGGATCAGGGGTTCCAGGAGGTGTTGGTCCACCGCGGAGGTGGCATCGGGCAGCCCTCCGACCCGGTGGGAGGGGAGCGGAAGTACACCGACGCGGTGCTGTTCCAGGGTGGTCGCCGGGTGCAGACCCGTGGCTACTGCACCGACGTGTACTTCACGGCGGCGCTGGAGTTCATGGAGCGAGCCCACGGTCGCGGGCGGCCGTTCTTCTGTTACCTCCCCACCAACGCGCCCCACGGGCCGTTCCACGATGTGCCCGCCGGCCTGTTGGCGGAGTATCGCGCCATGGATCTGAACCCGGCGTTTCCCCCGGGTTGGTCCGAGGAGCGGCGGTCCAAGGAGCGGGATCGGCTGGCCCGCATCTACGCCATGAACACCAACGTGGACGAGAACGTGGGGCGCTTGCTGCGTTACCTGGATCGTCGCGGGCTGGCGGAGGACACCATCGTGATCTTCCTCACGGATAACGGCGCCAACGGGGATCGATACAACGCGGGACTTCGCGGTCGCAAGGGGCAGGTCCATGAGGGTGGGATCCGAAGCCCGCTGCTCGCCCGTTGGCCCGGCAGATTCCCTGCGGGTCACGTGGCGCGGCAACCGGGAGCTCACATCGACCTGCTCCCGACGCTCCTGGAGGCGTGCGGCGCGCGGATGCCCGAGCACGTCCGTCTGGATGGGCGCAGCCTGCTCTCCGTCTGGAGGGGGGACGACGGCGGTGAAGAGCGGGACCTGGTCCTGCAATGGCATCGCGGAGACGTCCCGGTGCCCCGGCGTCAGGCGGCCCTGCGCCGTGGCCGGTGGAAGATCGTGCGCCCTGGGAACATGGAGGACCCGCCACCCGGCCAGTCGGCGAACTGGCAGCTCTATGACCTGATGGCGGACCCCGGGGAGCAGCGGGATCTCTCGGCGGAGCACGGCGACGTGGTGGCGCGGCTGGACGCGGGCTACATGGAGTGGTTTCGCGACGTGACCACCAGCCGCACCCTGGCCCAGGGACCGCCGTTGATCAGGGTGGGGACACCCCACGGACCGGAGGTCGTGCTGACCCGCCAGGACTGGAGGCACCGTGAGGGGCGCCCATGGGGTGCCGGGTCCCGGGGGGTCTGGCACCTGGATGTGCCGGCTGGCCAGCGATTCACGGTCACGGTGCGGTTGCAGGGCAAGGCCAGGGGTGACGGCCACGTCCACCTGGTGTTCGGCGACGTGGAGCGGCGGTTGCCCGTGACCAAGGGCGCCCGGTCCGCAGTTTTCGAAGGCGTTCCTGCTCATCAGGGGCCCGCGGAGCTGCGTGCCTGGCTACAGACCGGAGACCGCGGGGCGGGGGCCTATCAGGTGGTGGTCACCCTGGAGAGGGGGCGCCCATGAGGACGTACATCCTGGTCCTGTTGTTGTCCCTGTGCCTGCCCGGTCAGGCCAACGAGCCGTTGAACGTGGTGTTCCTCCTCGCCGACGACCTGGGGTGGACGGATCTCGGGAGTTTCGGGAGCTCGTTCTACCAGACCCCCAACCTGGATCGTGTGGCCGCCTCCGGGATGCGCTTCACGCAGGCCTACGCCGCGTGCCCGGTGTGTTCTCCGACCCGCGCCAGCATCATGGCGGGTAAGTACCCGGCGCGGATGCAGACCACGGATTACTTCGGCGGGCGACGCAAGGGGCGGCTGCTCCCAGCCCCCTATCGTGATCGGCTGGCGCTCGAGGAGGTCACGGTGGCCGAGGCCTTCAAGGCCGCCGGGTACAGGACCGGGTTCATGGGCAAGTGGCACCTGGGTCCGAAGGGCTTCTGGCCCGAGGATCAGGGCTTCGACGTCAACGTGGGGGGGTGGACCCCGGGCAGCCCCAGAGGGGGGTACTTCGCTCCCTGGACCAACCCCCGGCTCCCGGAGGTGCCCAAGGGGAAGCACCTGACACAGCACCTCACGGAGGGTGCGGAGCAGTTCCTGGACAGCGCGAAGGGCTCACCCTTCCTGCTCTACGTCAGCTACTACCTGGTCCACACGCCGCTGCAGGCGAAGAAGGAGACCGTGGCCCGCTACCGGGAGCGGGCAAAGCAGATGGCCGCGCCGGGCAAGGCGAAGTGGGGCAAGGAGCGCCGCCGCAAGGTCCGGCTGGTGCAGGACCACGCCGTCTACGCGGCGATGATCGAGCACCTGGACGACAGCGTCGGTCGCATCGTGGCGAAGCTGGAGCAGCTCGGGGTGGCGGATCACACGGCCATCGTGTTCATGTCCGACAACGGTGGTCTGAGCACGTCCGAGGGGCATCCCACGTCCAACCTCCCGCTCCGGGCGGGCAAGGGCTGGCTCTACGAGGGGGGTATCCGCGAACCCATGATGGTGGTCTGGCCCGGCCGCGTGACCGCCGGCTCCGTGTGCGACGTGCCCGTCACCAGCACGGACTTCTACCCGACGCTGTTGGAGATGGCCGGGCTCAAGTCCAATCCGAGGCAACACCAGGACGGCGTGAGCGTCGTCCCGCTGCTCACGGGCAGCGGCGCCACCCCGGATCGGGACCTCTTCTGGCACTACCCCCATTACGGCAATCAGGGTGGCGCCCCGTCAGGTGCTGTCCGGTCGGGGAGCCACAAGCTCATCGAGTGGTATGAGACCGGTGATGTGGAGCTGTACGATCTCGCCGAAGACATCGGCGAGCAGGTGGACCTGGCCGCCCGCCTCCCGGAGAAGGCGGGGGAATTGAGGCGGCGTCTGGCGGAATGGCGTCGTCAGGTCGGGGCGGCCATGCCGACCCCGAACCCTGACTTCAAAGACAAGTAGCCGTCTACAGGACGATCAGCGACGGAGCGCCGAATGTGAACTCCCCGGTGAGGGGGTCGGTCATCATCACGCCCAGGTAGAGGGTCCCGGTGGCGCCCGGGGCGATGGTGACGTCGCAGCTGGAGGAACCGAAGTTGTCCAGGACGCCGTTGAAGTCGGGGACGAGTCTGCAGATGCGCACCTCTTCCCAGGTCGCCATGACACCGCCGAACCACCCGTTGCCGAAGCCACCGTTGGCGTTGGCCGGGTTGCTGGTGAGGACGTTGAAGAAGTCAGCGCCCGGGATCCCCGCCAGGTTGCGGATGCAGAGACGTCCGGCCGCCGGGTCGAACGTCATGGTCGCTGCGGCTTCGCTCAGTTGAGGAGCGATGGCGCGGACCCAGCGGTCAGCGATCTTCCGCTCGCCGCTCACGTTCGGGTGCACGCCGTCGAAGAGGTCGGTGTTGGGGTCGAAGTCGGAGGCCTGGTCGACCACGGTGATGGTGGAATAGGGAGTGGAGTAAGCCGGCCCCTCGATCTCGATGAGCGTGTTGAGGATGTTCAGGTTGGCGGCGTGCCAGGGGTTCCAGGGGGGGATGACCTTGGCTATGTAGAACTGGCAGTCGCGGTTCGCCTCGCGGATGGTGGAGATGAGGGCGAGGATCTCGCCGGCGGTCTGGGTGATGGACTCACCCTGGAAGATGTCGTTGTGCCCGGCGTGGATCAGAACGATGTCCGGGACATAGCCACGGACCAGCACCGAGGGCATCTGCAGGAGCAACTGATCCGCCCGTGCTCCCCAGTGGGACTCGTGGTCCTGGTCGAAGTTGGGATACAGAGGAGGGCCGAGGAAGGCGCCAGTCTTGGACCCGATGAGGTCGAAGTTGGTGATGCCGCTCTTGGTGAGCTCGTCGCACATCCAGTAACGCCATCCGGCGTGTCCGGTGAGGCCCTCGGTGATGGAGTCACCGATAGCCATGATCTTGGGGGACTGTGCGGAGACGGGGTTGCTCGCGATGAACGTGAACGCGACCAGGGCCACGCAGAGGATGGAACCACGGCGCGACGAGTGGTTAGTGGCGAACATCTGAAGTCTTTCGTTGTTGACGAGGCGTGGCAAACAGGACCCGGGCGAGTCCTAAGCTGACGACCAGATTGCACTCATTTGCCTGCCGGAGCAAGCCCGGTTCTCTCCTTAGGGCCGGGCGGCGGAGCGTCATGGAGTGATCGTGGTGCTGTCAGCCGTCAGTCACTCCCCACTTTACGTTCTTGGGTTCGACAACGGAGGTTGTCTCAGAATTGGGAAAACCCCCCGGTTTCGAGAGGGTGACCTTGCCCGTTCCGGCCCATTCGCATGCCCGCGCGAAGACCGTCTGGAACCCGACGCAATAGAGCGATGCGAAGTCCTTCTGACCGCTCCAGTGGTGCCCCAATACGGTAGTTACGACGTTTCCCTTGCCGTGGGGGACGACCCAGGTGATGGGCTCGTGGGCGCCTGTGCCGCCCTTCTTGCGATCGGAGAAGGCGCTGGACAGGATCTGCATGTCGGCCCCCGGGCCTCGTTGGCCGTGATAGAGCTCGTCCTCGGCGTGCTTCCACCATGTGGGCAGGCCACGCATGATGGGGTGCGCCTTGTCGCGGACGGTGACCAGGAAGGCGTGCCGCGGCCCGTGTCCGGCGCCCGGGCCCTCACCTTTCGGGGTCCGGATCTGGGCGCCCGTCTTGTCGTTGACCGTCACCCGCTCACCGAAGTTGGCGCCGCGCCAGCCGAGGGCGATGAGCCGGTTCCAGTCCTTCCAGTTGCTGAACGCATTGTTGGACGCGTGCACGTTCACGGCGCCGCCGCCGCCATGGATGAACTCCATGAACGCCTTGTTGACCCTGGCGGGCCACGGTTGCCCGTTGTAGTTGACCGCGACCACGTGGTGGTCCTTGAACGAGGGCCGCCACTCGTGCCAGTCGCTCTTGGCACCCTTGCGAGACGGGGTCGTCGAGACGCTCACCTTGAACCGGCCGGTGGTCTCCAGGATCGCGCGTAGTGCCTTGGTGGTGCCCTCCCAGTCGTGGTTGTTCTGCCCGTCGATGATGAGGACACGGACCATCTCGTCCTGGTGTTCACCGACTAGTGTGGCCTCGTCCGGCGGCAGGGGAGCGGGGCGTTGGGCGACGAGGGTCAGGGCGGTGAGCATGAGGACGACGAGGGGGCGTGACATGATGGATCTCCTGAGCAGCCGAGGCTGCACATCATAACGTCTTCAGCGCGGCCTCGACGGCGTCTCCAACGGCGGTGATGCAGCGGTCCATGTCCGCTGCTCTGGTGACCACGTCTCCCATGTGCCCGACGCGGAAATACTGGTCCTTGAGCTTGGGGTGTAGCCCGGGAGCGACGACGACGCCCCGTTTCTTGATGGCCGGGACCAGCCCCGGGCCTACACCGCGGGGATAGCGAATGGCGCTCAGGGTGTTGGCCGCCACCTCGTCCGTGGCGGGCACCAGCTCCAACCCCATGCCGCGCCATGCGCGGCGGCATCGTTCGGCCACGGTGGCGTGGGTCGTGACGCGATGGCCGACGGCGGCGGTGTGGTCATCGCCTGCGCCGAGGATCTCGTGGAGACCTGCTCGGAGGGCCCAGACCAGGGTGGTCGCGGGGGTGGCGAAGTAGGCGGGGCGACGGGCCTCGTAGGCCTCCATGATGGGGAGCCACTGGAGCCAGTCCAGGGCCATGGGTGGTGACGCGTTGAGCTGGTTGCGCTGCTCCATGGCTCGCGCGCTCGCGACCATCAGCGCGAGGCCGGCGGGGAGGCCGATGGCCTTCTGCGACGCGGTCAGATACACGTCCGCGTCCCAGGCCTGCATCTGGAACTCCTCGCCGGCGGTGGCGCACACGCCGTCGAACACGGTGATGAGGTCGTGGTCCCTGGCCAGCTGGCAGAGCCCTCGCGCGTCTACACGGACTCCGGTTGAGGTGTCCACGTGGGTCGCGAAGAGGGCTCTCGTGGGGCCCGCCACCACCGCGGATCTCACCTCGTCCATGGACGGCACATGGCCCGGTTCGGCGTTGACGGGGGCGACCTCCGCGCCTCTCCGGCGCAGCATCTCCTCGGCGCGGTCGGAGAAGTAGCCGGTGTTCACGACGACCACCCGCTCCCCGGGGGCGACGACGTTCCAGGCGGCCATCTCCATGGCCAGGGTGCCGCTCCCGGCGACGATGAACGGCTGGGCGCTGTCGGCGGCCAGCCACACCTTTCGCATGGCCTCCAGGGAGGCGCCGAAGGCCTCGATGAAATCGGGGGCGACGTGACTGCGCGGGGCTTCCGCTGCGGCCGCGCGCACGGATTCAGAGACCTCGATAGGGCCTGGGATCATGAGCAGGGGGCGTTCGGACATGGTGGCGGAGGATACACGGTTCTGAACGGATGGAGGCTCGAGAAGCCCTGCGTGGACAGAGCGACGGTGCGGCCGCAAGATGGCGCCCATGTCAGTGGCCGTGTTGCTCTCCCATGGCTCAGAAGGGAGCTGGGTCCTGCCAGTCGCGGCCCGGCTGGCTGAGGCTCGCGGCTGTGGCCTGTTGATCCTGGAGACCGAACCCGGCCTGGCGGAGGCCGCGTCCCCGCCCCTGGGAGAGTCCAGCGCGGCGTCCGTCGATCCGCGGGCTCCGTTGACCGCGTCCCTTCAACTCCTGGTGGAGCGGGAGGTGGAGGTCCTGGTGCTTCCTCGGCGCGATCGTCAGCGTGCGCAGGCCGACGGGGCCGGGCTCGCCCGGCAGCTGTTCCTCCGGGCCCCTTGCGACACCCTGCTGGTGCGGGCGGCGACCGTCCGGGAGCGATTCGCCCGGATCGTGGTGCCGGTGGCCGGGGGGCCTCACTCGTCGCTGGCCCTGCGCATGGCGGTGCAGTTGGCGGCGTCCGCTGACGGCCGCGTCACCGCGGTGTTCGTGGAACCGCGCATCGGCAGCGAAGCGGAGGCCGTGGGACATCGCATCCTGACCCGGCTGGTTCGACGGGCGGTGCCCGATCAGGCGGACCTGGTGGATCTCCGGGTCGTGGTCGCGGACGATGTGTATGCCGGCATCGCCTCCACGGTGGACGAGGAGGTGGACCTGGTGCTCGCCGGGTCTTCCTATCTGGGAGCCGCTCGACGATTGTTGTTCGGCGCTCTGTCCGACAGGTTGCTGTCCCGCGAAGGTCCGGCCGTGATGGTCGTGCGCCGCGCCATCCCGCTGGCCAGCCGCCTGCGTCAGGCGGTGGATCGATGGCTGCAGGCCGGTGTCCCGCAATTGGATCGGGACGGTCGACTCGGGTTGGTGGAACGCGTGCAGTCGAACTCCGCCTTCGACTTCGACTTCATCGCCTTGCTGAGCCTGTCCACCCTCATCGCCGGCTTGGGGCTCCTCCAGAACGCGGCGGCGGTGATCATCGGCGCCATGTTGGTGGCGCCGCTCATGACCCCGCTGGTGGGTACGGGGCTGGCGTTGGTTCAGGGGAATCTGCGCCTGATCCGTAGCGCCCTCCGTTCCGTGGCGCTGGGGTTCGTCTGCGCGTTTGCGCTGGGTGCGATCCTGGGGTGGGTGGTATCTGGATCCGATGTCACGGACGAGATGTTCGCTCGCGGTTCGCCGGGGGTCCTCGACCTGGTCATCGCCCTGTTGTCCGGCATGGCCGCTGCGTACGCGTCCTCCCGCCCTCACCTCTCCGCGGCCCTGCCCGGGGTCGCCATCGCGGCGGCCCTGGTGCCGCCCGTCGCCACGGCGGGGCTGGCCCTGAGCCTGGGTCGCACGGGTGTCGCGGCGGGCGCTGCGCTGCTCTTCGGCACCAACATGGTGGCCATCGTGCTCGGTTCCGCAGCCTGCCTCTGGGCCGTCGGGTTCCGAGCCTCCCACCAGCACGGGCGTCTGCAGCGCTGGGTGCCGACCGGACTGCTCATCTCGCTGGTCCTGTTCGGCCTCACCATCTGGGTGCTCGACCCTTCGGTGGAGTTGTCCGATGACCTGCGCGACGAGCTCCACGGTCTCCTGCAGGGTGTAGATGCCACGGTGGTGGAGATCGCGTTGGGTGAGTCCGGTGGACGGGCGACCATCCGAATCGCCGTGGAATCCTCGGGCCCGCTGCCGTCGGCGTTGGCGGGTCGGTTGCGGGAGGCGGCGGCGGAGTCCCTGGGCCAGGAGGTGGTCTTGCGCCTGGAGACGCGTCTGGTGACGGAGGTGAATCGATGATCTGGGAGCGCCTCGCGGTTCCTTCAGCCCGCCCCCCCTTGGGGGGATGTGTACCAAGGTCCAGGGACATTCTGATGCTGCTGGCTCTCGGCGGTGTGCTGGGTGCCCAGGTCAAGGTGGGCGAGCCCTGGCGGTTCGAGAAGCGGCTGCTGTGCATCGACAGCAATGAGGGCTGCGCCCTCGCCGATCTCGACCGCGACGGGCGGTTGGACGTGGTCGCCGGGCGCAGCTGGTACGCCGGGCCCCGGTTCGTGCCGCGTCCCTTGCGGGCCATTGACGAGATGCCGCCGGATTACGCCCACGCCAACGGTGATCACGTTCATGACGTGGACGGGGACGGTTGGCCGGATGTCATCGCCGGTGCGTTCACGCGGCCTCAAGTGCACTGGTACAGAAACCCCGGAGGCGTCCCCCTGTCCCGCGGCCAGGTCTTCGAGCAGCGCCCCTTGCTGAAGGCCGGGACCGCCAACGAGATCACCTTCCTCACGGACCTCGACCGCGACGGCAAACCAGAGTTGGTGGTCAACTCCTGGAACCCCCGGGCGCCGCTCCGGTTCTGGACCCTTCAGCCGAAGGGGCCTCCGATCCCGAGACGCGTCGGACCCGCCAACGGACACGGCATGGGCTTCGGGGACGTCAACGGAGACGGACGGGATGACATCGTCTTCCTCGGTGGCTGGTACGAGCAACCCCCTTCCGGATGCTCGGGGACGGAGCCGTGGCGCCTCCATCGTGACTTCAAGCTCCCCGGCGCCAGCTGCCCGATCCTGGTGACCGACGTCAACGGTGATGGACGGAACGACCTCATCTGGGGTCAGGGTCACGGCTACGGACTGCACTGGGAGGAGCAGTTGCCCGCGGTCGATGGCTCGGCCAGGTGGCGGCGTCATCTGATCGACGATTCCTGGTCCCAGGCCCACACCCTGCTGCTGGCGGACCTGAACGGCGACGGAAGAGCGGACCTCGTCACCGGCAAGCGGGTGCGCGCCCACAGCGGCAAGGACCCCGGCGGCGGGGACCCACCCTGTCTCTACGCCTACACCTGGACCACGGGCTCCGGTTTCACCCGGCACGCCATCGACGAGGGGGAGGTGGGCACCGGGCTTCAGCTGCGCGCCGGGGACCTGGACGGAGACGGGGCACCGGATCTGGCCATGGCCGGCAAGGACGGCACCTGGGTCTTGCTCAATCGCATGCCGCGCTGACGACGCTCGTACGCACGAATGTCGGGTGGTGTCGGAGGCGTCCTCAGGAGAGTGGCCGACCAAGGGGCGGTAGAGTCCTGTCGATCAGATCGTCGGCGTCGAGCTGCGTGGGCAGGACGGGCTCAGGGGTTGTTCTCCGGTAGTCCCTCCGGCCAGATGCGGTTCTTCACCGGGGCCACGAGCTCCGCGATCTCGGCCATGAGCGATGCGTCGTTCCGCAACTCGAGGATGGCGAGGTTCTGGTCCACCTGGGCCCGCGTCTTCATCCCGCACAGGGTGGAGGCGAGGGCGGGGTGGTCGAGGGCGAAGCGCAGGGACACCTGGGAGGCGTTGGCGCCGCGGCGCTCGCAGAGGGCGAGCACCTGACGGCCGATGTCCTTGAGCTCGTCGTCCCCGGGGTGCCACGGTGGAGGCCCTTCGGCGGAGAGCACCCCCATGTGCAGCGGAGACGCGTTGATGAGGCCTGTGTTCGTGGACTCCGCGTAGGGCGCGAGCACCGTGTCCAGGTCGTCCACCATCAGGTTGTAGTGGCAGTAGGAGAGGACGAAGTCCACTCCCGTGGCGGCGGCCACGCTCTTCAGGTGATGGACCGGCAGGCCGCTGATGCCGACGGCGCGCACCTTGCCGGCGGCCTTGGCGGCGAGCGCCGCCGGGATGGCCTCCTGCTCCACCTGGGCCCGAGGGCCGAACTCGATGTCGTGGACGATGAAGAGATCCAGGTGGTCCGTGCGCAGACGCTGCAGGGACTCGTCGAGGCTGGTGGCGACCCGCGCAGCGGAGAAGTCGAAGTCGCGCATGCCGTAGCGGCAGCACTTGGAGGACAGGACCACCTGTTGACGGACGCCGTCCAGGGCTTCGCCCAGCCGCGTCTCCGCCAGGGTGTCTCCGTAGTAAGGGGCTACGTCGAAGAAGTTGATGCCCCGATCGATGGCGTGGCGCACCGCCAAGATCCCCTCGGAGGGGTCGATGTCGCCGTAGATGTCCCCCAGGGTGGCGGCGCCGAAACCCAGGATCGAGAGGTTGATGCCGGTGTCGCCCAGCGTGCGTTGTTCCATGGAAGTCCCCGGGAGTAGACTGCGCACCATGCGCACCCTCCGCATCCTCTCCATGGCGGCGATCTTCGTCCAGTGGGCCGCCGGTCAGTCATTCGAAACCCAGATCATCGACTCCAAGGTCGGGGTCGGCTACGGCCTCGCCGTGGGAGATGTGGACGGGGACAAGAAACCGGACATCCTCATGGTGGATCGACGGCGGACCTACTGGTACCGGAACCCGGACTGGAGCAAGCACGAGCTCACGGGACGGCTGACCCAGCGCGACCACGTCTGCATCGCCGCCCGTGACCTCAACGGCGACGGCAAGGTGGAGGTGGCGGTGGGGGGGCAGTGGAACCCGGGGGAGACCACGGACCTGACCAAGAGCGGCAGCGTCCACCTGCTCGAGCGACCCGCCGAGGCGACGGCGCCGTGGATCCCCCGGCAGCTCGCCCACGAGCCCACGGTGCACCGCATGCGCTGGATCACCTACGGCCCCGGCGGACACGCCCTCGTGGTCGTCCCCCTCCATGGCCGCGGCAACCGAGGAGGCGAGGGAGCGGGCGTCAAGATCATGGCCTACGTCCGCAAGGGCGGGACGTGGGTGACCGAGGTCCTGGACGACACCCTGCACATGACCCACAACCTGGACGTGGTCAGCTGGTACGAGGACTACGGTGAGGAGCTGCTGGTGGCGTCCAGGGAAGGTGTCTTCCTGCTGGACCCGGGGGCCGACCGGTGGAAGCGTCAGCGTCTCGTGGACGACACCCACGGCGGCGCCGGGGAGGTGCGCCTCGGACGACTGGCCGGCGGGCAGCGCTTCGTCGCCGTGATCGAGCCCATGCACGGTCCGCGGGCCACCGTCTACCGGCTCCGCCCAAAGCAGCCGCCGCTGCGCACCGTGCTCGCCGACGACCTCGCCCAGGGGCACGCGGTGGCCTGCGCCGACCTGCTGGGCCTCGGGCGGGACCAGGTCGTGGTGGGCTGGCGGGCTAGGAACCAGCAGAAGGAGGTGGGCGTGCGCCTCTACGTCCCCGACGCCGCCGGTGAGACATGGACCATGCACTGGATCGACAGGAACGGCATGGCCTGCGAAGACCTGCAGGTGGCGGACCTGAACGGCGACGGCAAGCCCGAGATCATCGCCGCCGGTCGTGACACCCACAACCTGAAGATCTACTGGAACCGGCGCTGACGAGTCGCCTCCAGCCCGTCGAGTTGAAACCGTTCGCCCGCGGTGGCGCGGTGCGAGCGAGGGTTGAATCCCGGTTGCCCAGGAGACGGGATCGTTGTATGAACGGGCTCCGCCCTCAGCGCTGTCTGGTGTCGAGCGCAGTACCCGTTGGCTCTACGAGGACTCCATGGCCCGCATCGGATCCAAACTGATCGTCGTCGGCACGCTCCTATTGGTGGGATGTTCTATCTCGGGGCCGGCGTCGGTGGGGACCGGTCGCGAGGCCTACAACAAGATCATCAACAAGACCGAAGACGAGCAGTTCCTCAGCATGATCGTTCGCCAGCGCTACGACGAGACGTTCGGAATGCTCACGGTCGCCAGCGTCACCTCGAGCATCTCCGCCGTGGCGAAGCTGGTCAGCGAGGTGGGTATCGGGCCGAGGGAGTTGTACGAGAGGAACATCGTCCCGCTGGCCCTCGGTTTTGCCTACGAAGAGCGGCCGACCATCTCGTATGTCCCGGTCTCCGGAGAGAAGTTCCTGCACCGGGCCCTCGAACCCATCAGTCTGCATGAACTGTATCTCCTCGGGCGGGCGTCACACCGTTCTTCGGCCATGCTCGCGTTCATGATTCACCGGGTCAACGGCATCGCCAATGCGGTCCCGGGCCACAGGAGCCCTTCGCCAGCGTTCCGGCGTGCCGCCCAGGCTTACGAGGCGCTGCACGAGGTGGGTTCCGCGGAGTTGGTGCACGCCCGGACTGAGGGCGAGTACGCGATGGCGATCTCGGACTACGAGGGGCGCGAGCCTGTGGTCCGGACGTTGCTCGATGCCTTGCAGCTCGGTGATCGCGAGATCGACGGCGAATTGATCATGCTGCCGCTCCAGGCTGGAATCGGCCGGGTCCCCGGCCGGGTGACGCTGGAGACACGCTCTGTCCTGGACATGCTCCGCTCCATCGGAGAGGCCATAGACCTACCGAAGGAGCACCTGGATTCCGGTGTGGTGGGAGCGCACTCGTCGGACTTCAGCCCGGTGCGCAAGTTCCTCCGCATCCGGTCCTCCGCAGCCTTCCCCTCCAACGCGACCGTGGCGATCTCGCATCGGGGCTACTGGTTCTACATTGATGCAACGGACACTCTGAGCAAGCGGGCCTTTGTGTTGATGCGGACCCTGGTGGGCATTCGTCTGTCGGACCCGAACGCGCAGGCGAGGTCACCGGCGTTGACCATCCCGGTCAATTGAGCTGCCGGCCCGCGATCGTCTCGCCTGGGTTAGGCTCTGATTCGGCGGTGTCTTCGCGCGGAGAGGAGGCGGCACACGGGGGGCTGCTGCCGCGACCGCGCAGGCTGACCACGACCGGATCTCGCGTATGCCCATGATCGTTGAAATTGTCGATTTCCAAGAAGACGTCGTGCTCGCGTCCAACCACGTGCCCGTGCTCGTCGACTTCTGGGCCGAGTGGTGCATGCCGTGCAAGTCTCTGATGCTTGTGCTGGAAGATCTGGTGGAGGAGGGCGACGGGGCGTTTCATCTCGCCAGGCTCGACGTCGGAGAGCATCGGCAGCTGGCCGCGGCTCTGGGCGTAGAGGGGCTCCCCGCGATCAAGCTCTACCGTGGCGGGGAGGCGGTCGATGGGCTCGCTGGGACCATCGCCAAGATGCAGGTGAAGGCGCTCTTGACACGCCACCTGCCGGGCTGGAACAGCGCCGGCGGAGCATCCTGACCGGATCGTGCCTCGCTACTGGCGGTCACTGGTCGGTATGAAAGAGCGGGAGCCTCCTATACACTCACCGACCTTGGGCGGCCATGCTGCTCGCTCAAACATCGTTTGTTGCGTCAATTGACCATGGAGGCACACATGTTCGAAACCACCACCTCAGACCATCACGATCTCAGCATTCTTGCCGAAGCGGCCGGCGCTCTCGCGACGGGCGTTCATTGCGGCGAAGACGACGAAGAGTAGCGCGACCGACCGCTTGAGAGTCGCGTTCGTTGATCTGATGCGGCTCGCGCGCAAGTCGGTGCCAGGGTTGCCTGCCTCTTGATCGTCCCCGTGTCCGCGGTCCAGAGCCGCGGACGACGCACCGACATCGCGGTCGGCATGCGATTCGTGAGAGGCAAGCAACCGTGGCTTGCGTATTGCCCGAGCGGCGTCCTTCGGTCCTTGCCCCCTAACCGCATCGACACCCATGCGGGCCCCCCCCATCAACGATCCAAGTGATGTCGCCCACGATGTGAGGGGACGCTGCCGCTCGCTTGAGGGGACCCTGCGGCACGCCAGGGACGCGTCCGTCTCAGCGGGGGTTTCCGAGGTCTCCGACATCACCGAGTTGGACGACCTGGGGGTCGCGGTGGTCGCGTGCGTTCGGCCAGCCGCGCTGGCCGATGCGGTGACGTTCGGCAAGGGCCGTACTCCCATGGAGGCCGAGGTGGGGGCGCGCATGGAGGCGCTGGAGTTCTACTACGCGGAGCCCGGCCGTAGCGCTGTCGAGCCTCGACTCGGGGATGTGGAGGAGCTGGACGACCATGCTGGGGGAGGCCTGGAGGCCTTCATCCCGCTGCGCGGTACGCGGGTCACACCAGGCCAGAAGATCGGCGTCGTCGCCGCCACCGAGTTGGAGGGCGGCGCCGCGACCCTCGTGCCGGCGGAGCTGGCGTTTCGACCTGCGCCGGCGTTGGGGAAGAAGCTGTTCGGCGCATCGACCAACGGCCTCGCGTCCGGGAACTCTCTTGAGGAGGCCTCTCGTTGTTCGCTGATGGAGTTGATCGAACGAGACGTCTGGTCGTTGGAGCTGGCGCGGCAGCGTTCGCGACTGGTGGCCCCGGATTCCCTGCCCGGAGAGGTGCGGGTCATCTGTGAGCAGGTCCATGGTCGCGGCCTCGGGCTCCACGTGCGAGCGGTGCCAAACGACTACGGCTTCCCGTTCTTCTCCTGCTTCCTGCATGACCCGGAGGACCTTCGTCTCAGCACCTTCAACGGTGGTTGGGGGTGCGCGTTCCGTGCAGAGGACGCGGTCATGCAGGCGGTCATGGAGGCCGCTCAGGGGCGCCTCGGGATGTTGCATGGCGGCCGCACGGCCCGCGCCCCGGAGGGGCAGAGTCCCGAGGACGTGACGGCGGCGCTTCGGAAGCAGATCGAGCGGGTGAGCGACGCAAGTCGCGCGATCACCTTCTCGGACGTGAAGGACAGGGCGGCGCCGGGGTCGGATGGGGAACGGTTGGACGATGTGGTGTCCGTCTTGGGGGCGGTGTGTCCCGGTCCGATCCACAGGGTCGTCTTCACCCCCGACGACGCTCCGCTCCAGGTGACGCGCCTGCTGGTGCCCGGCCTGGAGCACTACAGGGTCGGGCAGGCGAGGGTCGGGCGGAGGCTGCATGACGCGTTGAAGGCTGCCGCAGCAGAGGGGCGTGTCTCATGACGGGCGAGGTCCCTGAGTCGACGCAGGACGCGCGGTCTTCGGGGGGCGACCGGGACGCCGTCAGGGTTCGGGTCAGAGGGGTGGTCCAGGGGGTCGGTTTTCGGCCCATGGTGTGGCGTGTGGCCACGGAAGAAGGGTTGAGGGGGTATGTGACCAATGACGGGGCTGGGGTGCTCATCATGGCCAGCGGCACGCCGGGGTCGTTGGGCCGCTTCGTGCGGCGGATCCAGGCAGAGGCGCCACCCCTCGCGCGGATCGAGGCCGTGGAGACCCAGGACGTGGCCCACCATCCGGAGGCGGAGGGCTTCACGATCAAGGCGAGCGACCGGGGAGAGAACCGCACCCGTGTCACCGCCGACGCCTCTATCTGCGAGGCGTGCCTCGCAGAGATCAGCGAACCGTCGGAGCGTCGCTACCGCTACGCGTTTGCGAACTGCACGCATTGTGGCCCCCGGTTCTCCATCGTCAGGGAGGTCCCCTACGATCGCGTCCGCACGACCATGTCCGCGTTCCCCATGTGCGCTGCTTGTCGTGGGGAGTATGAGGACCCGTCAGATCGCCGCTTTCACGCCCAGCCCATCGCCTGTGCGGACTGCGGTCCTCGCGTGTGGCTCGAGGTCATGGAAGGCGCCGGGTTCGATGGAGAGGTGGATGGCGACGGCGACGTGCTGCACAAGGCGGCCGGGCTCCTGCATGACGGCGCCATCCTGGCTATCCGTGGTCTCGGCGGGTTCCACCTGGCTTGTGACGCCACCAACGGGGCCGCGGTGGAGCGTCTACGCGCCCGTAAGAGGCGGTTCGGCAAGCCGTTCGCGCTGATGGCTCGCGACCTGGCAGTGGTGAGGCGCTACTGCACGGTCTCGGATGAGGAGCGGGCCCTGCTGGAGAGCGCGCCGACGCCCATTGTCCTGCTCCAGTCCGACGGGCCGGAGGCCCTGCCTGAGGCGTTGGCCCCCGGGCTCCAGACCCTGGGTTTCATGTTGCCGTACACACCGCTGCACGTCTTGCTGATGGAGGACATGGCGCGGCCGCTGGTCATGACCAGCGGAAACCTGTCGAACGAACCACAGGTCACCATCGCGGCGGAAGCGCGGCGTCGGCTGCGCGGAATCGCGGACGTCGTGCTCATGCACGACCGGGACATCGCCAACCGTATCGACGACTCCGTAGCTCGAGTCGTGGACGGAGAAGCTCGGATGATGCGCCTGGCCCGAGGCTATGCGCCATCGGCTCTCCCGCTGCCGCCTGGCTTTGAGCCGACGCCGGACCTGATGGCGTACGGGGGGGAGCTGAAGTCCACCTTCTGCCTCGTGAAGGATGGCGTGGCGATCATCTCCCAGCATCAGGGTGACCTGGAGGACGTGGCTACGTTCGACGACTTCCGGCACAACATGGACCTCTACAGGCGGATGTACGACCACCGACCGGTCCTCCTGGTGGCGGACAAGCACCCGGAGTACGTATCGGGAAAGCTCGCCAGGGAGACGGCGGCGGCCGAGGGGCTCCACCTGGAGGAGGTCCAGCATCATCACGCCCACGTGGCCAGCTGCATGGCGGAGAACGGATTGCCCCTGGACGCACCAGCGGTGCTCGGGGTCGCCCTTGACGGGCTGGGTCTTGGTGACGACGGCGACATCTGGGGCGGGGAGTTCCTGCTGGCGGATTATGTGGGCTCCCGACGAGTAGGCAGCTTCTCGGCGGTCCCCATGATCGGCGGGGTGCAGGCGATCCTTCAGCCGTGGCGGAGCGCCTACGCTCACCTTTGTTCGTCTGTGGGCTGGGAGTCGGTGGTGGCTGACTACCCGGATCTGGAGCTCCGCCGCGTACTCGAAGCGAAGCCGCTGGAGACCATGGACCGTATGGTGGAGCGGAGCATGAACACGCCGTTGGCCAGCTCCTGCGGCCGGCTGTTCGATGCCGTGGCCGCCGCCGCTGGCATCTGTGTCGAACGCGTGACCTTCGAGGGGCAGGGAGCCATGGAACTGGAGGCGGAAGCCGAGGCCTGGATCCGCGCGAGTGACGCACCCGTTGTCCCGTATCCGTTCGCCATCTCGTCCTCGGTAGACACAGAGCTACCCCGCGTCGACGTGGCGCCGATGTGGCGTGCGCTGCTGCAAGACTTGAAGCAGGGGGAATCGACAGGGCTGATCGGCGCGCGGTTCCATCTCGGCCTCTCCGAGGCCATCTGCGCCATGGTCAGCGTTGTCTGTCAACACCTGGGGGCGAGCGTCAGGCCGCGAGCGGTCGCGTTGACCGGAGGCTGTTTCCAGAATAGGCTGCTGTTTCAGCGTGTCTCCAAAGGGCTTGAGTCCGGAGGTCATCGCTGCCTGAGTCACTCCCAGGTTCCCGCTAACGATGGAGGTCTGGCCTTGGGTCAGGCGACGATCGCGGCCGCCAGGACGATCGGGCTTCGCGCCCTGCCGGGAGCAGGGCCTCTCGCCGATCGCTGACCGCTGCTGCACCAGACTCCAGGAGAGAAGTCCATGTGCCTCGGAATTCCCGGACAAGTCATCGAAGTCACCGACCCCTCGCGGAACCTCGCCAGCGTGGACGTCAGCGGCGTTCGACGAGAGGTCAACATGGACTGTGTGGTGGAGGACTTTCACCCCCTGGAGAAGTGCGTCGGTGACTGGGTGCTGGTTCACGTGGGGTTCGCCATGAGCCGCATCAGCGAAGACGAGGCCAACGCCACGCTCAGGATCCTCAACGAGTTGGGGGAGGTGCAGAGCGAGCTGGATGCCATGCGGGAATCCGGGCTCTCGGCGGCGGACTCGTGAGCGGCTGCGCTTCAGACCCCGAGGACGACATCGTCCGAGACTTGTACCCGTTCCTCCACGGCAAGGCCCAGGACCCGGCCTCCTTACGCAAGGGGCTGCTGGACTCGACCGTAGGCAAGGTCGCCCATCATCAAGAGACCATCTCGGTCTTCTTCGAGCAGAACGCCGAGGCGGTGGTGGCGGCGGCCGGCGCCATCGCGGACGTCTACCGCAGCGACGGGCGGCTCCTCTGCATGGGGAACGGCGGCTCGAGCTGTGACGCAGGTCACATCGCCGTCGAGTTCCTCCACCCGGTCACCGCCGGCCGCCCAGCGCTCCCGGCTATCGACCTGAGCGCTGACCGGGCCATGCTGACGGCGGTCGGTAACGACGTCGGATTCGGCAACGTATTCGTGCGGCAGGTGATCGCCCACGGCCGGCCGGAGGACGCGTTGATCGGGATCTCCACCAGCGGGAACTCGACCAATCTGGTCAAGGCCTTCCTCAAGGCCCGTGAGATGGGGCTGACCACCATCGGCCTCGCGGGCATCAGCGGCGGCGAGATGTCGCGGTTGGGCCTCGATCACTGCCTCGTGGTGGAGACCGACAGCATCCATCGCATCCAGGAGTGCCACTTGATCATCTATCACGTCATATGGGATCTGGTCCACTCTCTGCTGGCGGACGATCGCGGCAACCTCGCGGTCGCGGACCAGTCCGCCTCCGGCGGCGCACCCCAGGTTTGATCTATGAAATACGTCGACGAGTTTCGGGACCCGGTGAAGGCGCAGTATCTGCTCAACGAGATCCGTTCGTTGGTCAAGCAGATCGAGGTCACCAAGACGCGGCCGCTGTACATCATGGAAGTCTGTGGCGGGCACACCCACGCCATCTTCCGCTACGGCGTCGAGACCATGTTGCCGGACGAGATCGAGCTGGTGCACGGGCCCGGATGCCCGGTGTGCGTCCTGCCCATGGGGCGGGTGGACGACTGCATCGCCTTGGCGGAGACCCCCGACGTGATCTTCACGACGTTCGGTGACGCCATGCGGGTGCCGGGCTCCAAGAAGAGCCTGCTGCAGGCGCGCGCCGATGGCTGCGACGTGCGCATGGTGTACTCGCCGTTGGACGCCCTGCAGCTTGCCAAGCAGAACCCGACCAAGCAGGTGGTGTTCTTCGCCCTCGGGTTCGAGACCACCATGCCGAGCACGGCGCTCACGGTGCTCCAGGCGGAGAAGGAGGGCATCGAGAACTTCTCGCTGTTCTGCAACCACATCACCATCATCCCCACCATCAAGGCGATCCTGGACTCGCCGGAGCTCAGCCTGGACGGGTTCCTCGGGCCGGGGCACGTGAGCATGGTGATCGGGAGCTCCTCCTACAGGTTCATCGCCGATCACTACCGTCGGCCGTTGGTCATCGCCGGGTTCGAGCCGCTGGATGTCTTGCACGGCATCTGGATGGTGCTCAAGCAGCTGGCGGAGGGTCGGACGGAGATCGAGAACCAGTACAACCGCGTCGTCCCGGATGGAGGCAACCCGGTGGCGCTGGAGGCCATCGGCAAGGTCTTCGAGGTGCGGGAGTTCTTCGAATGGAGGGGGCTCGGCTCCATCGACCACTCCGGTGTGCGCATGCGCGAGGAGTACGCCAAGTTCGACGCGGAGCGGAACTTCGCTGTCCCGGCTCTGACCATCGCAGACCCCAAGTCTTGCCAGTGCGGTGAGGTCCTGAAGGGTGTCATCAAGCCGTGGGACTGCAAGGTCTTCGGTACCGAGTGTACGCCTGAGACCCCGCTCGGGTCTCTCATGGTGTCCTCTGAAGGTGCATGCGCTGCCTACTACCAGTTTGGTGACATCGAGAAGGTCCACGCCACCAAGGAGGTTCAGGGAGAGAGCACATGAGCGATCCTGAGGTCCAAAGGGAAGCAGGCCGCCTCGCCACTGGCGAAGGCCTCAAAGCCTCCGCCGTCACCCTCGCCCATGGGGGCGGCGGCAAGGCGATGCACGACCTGATCAACGCGGTGTTCGTGCGGGCGTTTGAAGGAGAGCGCTCGGCGCCGCTTGAGGATCAGGCCCGGTTCGCCCTCTCCGGGCTGGTGAGTCAAGGCGATCGGCTGGCGCTGACAACGGACTCATTCGTGGTCAGTCCGCTGAGCTTTCCCGGTGGTGATATCGGCAAACTCGCAATTTGCGGGACCGTCAATGACCTCGCGGTGGGCGGGGCGAGGCCGTTGTACCTGACATGCTCGGTGATCATCGAAGAGGGCCTGGACGTGGTCACGCTCCGCGAGATGGTCGACTCCATGGCCCGGACCGCCAGAGAAGCCGGCGTCAGTATCGTCACAGGTGATACGAAGGTCGTGGAGCGGGGCGCGTGCGACAAGTTGTTCATCAACACCGCGGGCGTCGGGGTCATCCCCGAAGGTCGCGAGTTGGGCTCTGACCGAGCTCGATGTGGCGACGCGATCCTCGTGAACGGCGTCCTCGGTGACCACGGGGCGACGATCCTCGCTGCGCGCGGGGATATGGCCGTCTCCACTCCCATCGAGAGCGACTGCGCGCCCCTGAACGGGCTCATCGAGGCTCTGCTCGAGGCGGTGCCGGAGACCAGGTTCCTGCGAGACGCCACGAGGGGGGGGCTGGCTACGGTCCTCAACGAGATCGCCGACGCGTCCACCGTGGGGATCCAGATCGTCGAGAGTCAGACGCCCATCCGGGCCGAGGTGAAGGGGTTTTGCGAGATCCTGGGGCTCGACCCTCTCTACCTCGCCAACGAAGGGACCATGGTCTGTGTGGTGCCGGAGGAGGATGCGGAGCGGGCTCTGGCGTCCATGCGGAGTCATCCCCTCGGCGAGGAGGCTGCATTGATCGGGCACGTGACTGACCGTCGACCCGGTCGCGTGGTCATGGAGACCGTCTTCGGCGGCCGACGCATCGTCGACATGCTCGTGGGAGAGCAGTTGCCGAGAATCTGCTAAAAGGTCCTCAAAGGGAGAGCCAACGTGAGTGACAGTACCATCGAAACCGTCTGCGCAGCCGAGTCCACCCTCATCCGCATTCGAAGCGAGGGGGAAGTCCTGGAGCTGGCTTACGACGGGGCCATGTGCCAACATCCCGGCTCGTTGTGGTGGGGCACCGCCGTCGCGTTCCGCGCCATGCAGGCGGCCGCCAAGGCCCTCTCCCAGGATGAACTGTGGAGCCGCGACGAGTTGAACATTGTCACCGGTCACCCGGGCCCAGGGGTGAGGGACGCCGTGGACTACGTCGCCGATGTGGTGGACCGCGGTCGCTACACCGCGGTCTCCGCCGATGGCTGCGGCATGCAGTGCAACAGCCAGATGAAGTACGACTGGTGGGTCTCCGACGGGCGGCAGACTGCGCTGGTTCAGCTGGTGCCGGGCTTTGTGCCGGATGAGTTCTACACCCTCTCCGATCGACTGGGAACGGATGCGACCACGAAGGAAGATCTGAAGCTGTTCCGGATCTTCAAGGTCAACCTCTCGACCCGCGTCTGGAACGCCCCTCTCGAAGATAGCTTCACGGTGACGATGCTCGACTCCGCCTTGCAACCCGGAGAGCTTCCTCCGGAGATCAACGAGCACTACTTCGACGACGTCCCCACCGCCAAGTGAGGCCGACGGTGATCGGAGGACCTGGTCGAGAAGAGGGGGGCTGAGACGCTCCCCCGTCTTCCTTCTGGATGTCCGACATGGCTCTGCAGCAGGACCCCAAGAACAGCGACGGCGCTCACTCAGGTCCCCCGGAGACGAGGCGGGTGTCACTGGAGGTGCGCCGGGGTCCTCATCGATTTCAGGACCCCTATCGTTGGCTCGAGGATGACTCGCCAGAGGTGCGCTCCTGGGTCGCGGCGCAGCTGCGGTGGACGGAGACGCAGCTCGTCCGACGACCGGAGCGTGCGAGCTTGCGAGAGCGGTTCGGTGCCTTGCTGGAGCGCCCGCGCAGCGGACGGGTCCAGGTGGCCGGGGGGCGTCTCTTTCACCGGTCTCGTGAGGCTGGTGCCGAGCGCTGGTCCCTGTTCGTCAGCGCATCGCTGGACGGCCCGCGACGCCCCGTCATCGATCCCGCAGCTCTGTTCCAGGGGCTGACGCCCAGGTTGGCCGACTGCCATCCTTCGCCGGATGGTCGCCTGGTGGCGTTTCGTGTCGCGTTCAGGGGCAGCTCCCTGATGCCGCTGCACGTGGTGGATGTCGCGACCGGAGCCCTGTTGCCTGATCGGGTGCCGGGAGAGCTCAACCCCGTGGCGCACCTGTGGCACAGCGAGAACCAGGTGGCGTGGACCGCAGCCGGAGACGGGTTCTATTACTCCCGCGCGTCCGGGGGGAGCTCCTCTGATGAGGTCCGGTACCGCCAGCAGATCTACTTCCATCGCCTGGGGGATGACTCTGCTGACGATCGGCGGGCGTTCGGAGAAGACCTGGCGCCGGGCGAGACGCCGATCCCTTCCCTCTCTGAAGACGGGCGGTTCCTGGTGGTCACCGTCCATGACTTCACCGGAGGAGAGCCCGTGTCCGCCCTCTGGGTGCGGGACCAGGAGCGTGAGGAGGTGGGATTTCAGCCGGTGCTCCCCGCGGCCCCGGGCACCATCGGCGCGTGCCTGCGGGGGCGGTGGGTCTATCTACGGACGAACAGGGCGGACGCGAGGGGTGGCGTCATTCGCGTGGCGCTGGACGCCGCTCCCAGCGGGCCTCAGGGGGCGGAGGTGGTGGTCGGTGCTCCCCTCGAACGGGGTGAGCGGTGGGCCGTGGCGGGCGACCGGGTCGTGGTGGAGCGCCGGGACGACGAAGACGTGGCGCTGCAGGTGTTCCGTGATGGACGAGAGGAGCGGGGGCCGGTCCCCATCGGGTCCGGGGCGAGCATCAACTGGATGACGTCGACGTCGGACGGCGACGCCGTACTGCTGGGAGTCTCCTGTCCGCGCGATCCGTCCCGAACCGTCCGGGTCGAGCTCCCCGCTCGTGGTCCCGCGGCGTCTCTGCGCCCGTCGACGCACGCGGTGACAGAGGGCCTCCAGGTGAGGCGGGTCTGGTTCACGTCCCGTGATGGGACCCGCGTCCCCATGAACCTCATGCACAGGAGCGACCTCTCCTGTGACGGCCGGGCCCCGGCGGTGGTCCGGGGCTACGGTGGCTTCAGCGTGTCCATGAGGCCGAAGTACCGGGCCGATGTGATCCCGTTCCTCGAGCGTGGGGGCGTGTATGCGGAGCCCCAGGTACGGGGCGGGGGAGAGCTGGGCGACTCGTGGCATCGGTCGGGTATGCGGGAGCAGAAGCAGAACAGCTTCGATGACTTCAACGCCGCTGCTGAGTGGCTCATCGCTGAGGGCTACGCCGCGGAGGGCCGGCTCGGTTGTATCGGCTGGAGCAACGGGGGGTTGCTGACCATGGGCGCCGCCTTGCAGCGGCCAGGTCTCTGGCGCGCCGTGGTCGCGGGCGCACCGGTTACAGACATGGCGCGCTTCCATCTCTCCGACGGCGGCCGGCACTGGATGTCGGAGTATGGCGTCCCGGATCGGGATGAGGAGCTGGAGTGGTTGCTACGCTACAGCCCGTACCACAACGTGCCTGACCGGATCGCCGCGCCGGCGGTGCTCATCTATGCTCCGGATGCCGATGACCGCGTCGCGCCGTGGCACGGACGCAAGATGCTCGCGCAGTGGCAACGGGCGACCACGTCGCAGCGGCCGGTGTTGTTGCGGGGAGGCCCGGACCTGGGACACGCGGGCGGCACCACCGTGACCCGTACGGCGGAGCGGTTCGCCGATATCTGGGCGTTCCTGTTCTGGCAGCTGGGCGTCCCGCTGGCGAGCGGCGGTGCCCAAGCCTGAGCGGGCTACTCTGGCGGCGGCCCGATGTAGCCATACCAGGCGGCTTCAGGGGGGTCCGGGAAGAGGTCCTGCCACGTCCTGACGTGGAGCTGGTTGCCCCAGTCGTGGTGCCAGAACACGAAGGGGTGGTTGAGGACGCCGTGTTCGTGCATGGCCCAGTGAAGCAGCCGACGGTTCATGAGGCGGGGGTCATCTGGGGCCACGGCTCCCTTTTCGAGGAGCCGCTCGAAGTAGTCACAGTGGCTGGACTCCGTGATCTCCTCGTAGTTCGAGCCCATGTCGACCACCGCGCCGGTTGATGGTTGACGGAGGGTGACGTCGATGGCGGCTCCCGTGGTGTGGGCCGGCCAGGAGGTCGGGTCGTCTTCGCTGAAGTCCGCCGGATCGGCGGCGAAGGTCTCCGCGTAGGTCCGCAGGGCCTCCTCGTCGACGGTCCCCAGGGTCTCCTTGCCCTGCTGGTAGTAGAAGTCCCAGAGCCCCTGTTGGCAGGCGATGGGGCGGTACCCGTCCAGCACGAGGAGCTCCCGGTCGTGGGGCCGCAGGAGCTGGTTGACCGCTGCCAGTTGCGCGGCCAGGGACTGCCTCAGCCACATGTCCGGGCGGCTGCCCGGGACCGGACGGTGATAGGGAGGATTACCGCCGTCAGCGCGGGCGTGGTAGCTGCGGTAGCTGATGCCGAATGACTCCAACGGCACCAGCGGTTCCGCGTTGCGAGGGTCCTGGAGATCCACCGGGACGTCTCGGTAGGACCGCGAGTACCGGGTGCTGTCGAGGATCGGGATTCGATAACCTGACTGGAAGCCCATCACGTCCGGTGGTGAATCCCCTCTTCTGCACCGTTGGCGAGGAACCTGATGCGCCTGGCCAGAACCCTGAGGGTCGCCTGCGCGATCTCGGGGCGGTCTGAAATGGCCTCCTGGAACGCGCGCTTCCCGATGCTGAGCAAGACGAGGTCCTTGGTCGCGGTCGCGGACGCGAATCGGGGACCCGGGTCGAAGATGACGGTCTCACCGAAGCTCTCGCCCGGTTCCGCGTGGGTCAGGGTCTCATCATCGATGTGGATGCGGGCTTCCCCCGAGACCACAACGAACATGGCGTCACCCTGTGTCCCCCGGTGAACGAACGTCTCACCCTGGGGGACGTCGATCTCTTCTGCGATGGCTGCCACGGCCACCAGGGCGTAGTCGGGGGTATCGGCGAACAACTCCACCTGGTGCAGGATGTTGAGCTTCTCGATGGTGAGCAACATGGGGTCTTCTAGCTCCTGTGGCGACAGCGGGCCGTCCTGCGAGGGGGTGTGGGGCGCCGCGGACCCTGTCCACGTCTCGATCGACGCCATGGCCCAGGCCGCCACCGTTCGGACGGTGGAGTCATCATCATTCAAACATGATCGAACGGCCGTGGTCGCGGACGGGATCTCGAGGCTCACGGCTGCGCGGATCGCCCACACCCTGGTCCAGGAGTAGCTCCAGAACCCATCCCGGTCGGCGATGATCTCCGGGACGAAGGTGTTGATGTCGCCCGGCATCGGTGCGAAGTGCTGCTCGAGCCTGTGTAGCCTCCGTGGCAGCGTCTCTTCCGTGTTGACGAGTGGAAGCACGACCTTCCTCAAGTCTGGTGGCAGCGTCAACTCCAGGGTCTCCAGGGCGACGGCCTGTTCGCTGCTGCTGCCGTGCAGGAGGGTGTCTGACGCGCGGGTCACCATCTGCGGTTCGACGAGGAACGACAGCAGCAGGAACACCCGCTCCCTCCGTAGGAAGAACTCGAACTCAAGGGCGCGATGGAACGGAGCGTAGCCAGACGCCGTGCCGACGGAGGCCTCGATCTGGAGCAGGCGGAAGCCGTGCTCCACCTCGTCTTCGATCATCTGCCTGATCGCCGGCGCCTCTTCGGGAGTCGCCGCGTAGTCGAGCGAGCTGAGCGTCGTCAGAATCTGATGCCGAACCTCCTCGTTCGGGTGATCCATGTGCAGCTTCAGGACGGCGACGTGTCCGCGAGCCTGGCTCGCTGCGCTCACGCGAAGCAGGCGAGAGACCTGCGACTTGCAACGGGAATGATCGGCCAGCGCGGCGGACAGGATCGGCAGCAGAAGATCGCCCATTTCCGAGAGCGCGGCCATCGCGCTGGATCGGAGGTCCGGGTCCGGCAGCGCGTCGATGATCGACGATCCGAGACGCGCGTGGCGGACGCGTCGTGCGGCGAGCAGCGCCTGACGTCTCACCTCGGGGTCTTCATCGCTGAGGAGCGGGAGCAGCAGCTGGTAGAGGCCTGGCTCTCCGACCTCGCCCATGACCCGGGCGGCGAAGCGCCGCTCATCTGGGTCAGGGTTCTCTCTGATGGAGGCGAGCCGCTCCCCAGCCGCGAGGATGCCGCCGATTCCACAATGACGGAGCAAGCCGGCGTAGGCGCCGGCGCGTACTTCCAGATCGGGTTCGTCCAGCCGAAGTACGGCCGTGTGGATCGCGTCGGCTTCGTGCACAGCGCAGCACGCTCGGATCGCCGCTGCTTGGATCGCAGGATGCTCTGATCGCTCGAGCGCCTGGTCCACGAGCTCTGACGCCTGATCGAGCCGAGCGGATTCGACGTGTCCGATAGCCATCGCCGCGATGAGGGGGCGCTCGCTGCCGATGAGCTGCATGACGCGGTCGGCATAGGTGGGGTGTTCGGCGTCGCGCAAGACATGGAGTGCGAGGTCCACGTCCTCTGCGTTCGAGCCGTTGAGGCACTGATCGAGGATCCGAAGGGTGTGCTCGTCTTCGATCTCGACCCTCGTGGAACGCAGCGCCCTCCGGTTGATAGACCTGAGCAGCAGCGCCGCGTAGTCACTCGCGAGGAGGCGGCTCGCGAGCATCCAGCAGGCGCCGATGGCGACGGTAAAGACCAGGATCGCCTGGACCGTCTCGCCGGCGGCGGTCTGCAACAGCAGGATCGATATCCCGGCCAGACCGTTGGCGATCGCCTTGCCGAGCCCTCTCGCGGCGGTCTCGGCCGGCGTCCTCTCAGACACGGGCAAGGCCTGGAGACAGGTGCGTAGGGCTGACGTGGTCGTCCCAGAATCGAGGACATGGGTGAGCAGGTATGCCCCGACCATGAGCCACAGGAACATCGGTTGGTCCGGGCCACTGACGAACGCCGTCGCCATCGCCCCGACGATGAGGGGCCCGATGATGATGGGAGATCCCGCCAGAGACGCCCCCAGACCGAAGCGGTTCATGAGGCGGGTGCTGATGAACAGCACGAACACGAATGACCCGGCGGTCCCGACTGAATAGCAGATGCCCAGCAGGTGAGACAGCTCCTCCGGTGAGTCGGTGAACCGGTCGGCGGAGGACATGAAGACGAAGGCGATCAGCCGAATCGTCAGCCCGTAGCAGGTGCCGTAGAACAGAGCCAGGCGCACGTAGCGGGTACGGAGCGCCTGCGCCAGGGACAGCGGTGGTCTGGCCTTGGTCGTGGCGGCGTGGCCTGCTGGCTTGCGCAGGACCGGGAACTGGCGAATGGTGTGGAGCTCAAGGAGCAGGTTGATCGGGATCAGGCAGCCGCAGACCAGCAAGAGATCCGCGGATGTTCCCAGGAACGCGATCAACGGTCCCACCATGAGCCCGCCGAGGATCGCCCCCGCTATGGGGCCGGCCATGATCGTCGGGTTGGCGCGCTTGATCTCGCGCACGTTGAACAGCCGCTGGACCTGATCTCCCTGGATGAGCAGGCCCACGAGGCTGTACGCGTTCCACCCCAACAGGAGGAGGTAGGGGAACCAGTGGAATCCCCCCTGGTTGTGGGTGACCCAGCCGCCGATACAAAGGGCGAAGAACGTCGCAGCGAAGGCGAAGGCGAGGGCGACTCGGGACAGCCGCGCGTACGTGGCGGTGTAGAGAAAGGAGAGCACCGGGACGAACAGCGCGAGCCCGAGGTAGATCAACGGCAGGTGCCCGGCGCCGAACTCGGTGAGGAACAGGGTGTTGGCCACCGTGCACAGGATGGTGCTCGACACGCCCGTGATGAACCCTTGTCCAAGGAGTAGCGGGAGCGGGGAATGGTGGAGGCGAGCGAGCCGGGGGTGCATGGTGAGTCCGGGCAGGCCGCGGGTGCCGTGCGGGGGGCGACCCATCGAGCGGGCCAGATGTCCCACGGTTCCGTGACGACCGATTCCCAGACTCTACCAGCGGGTCTGAGCAACGAGCAACGAACTCGGCAACCGCCCCGGGGTCGGGGCAGCTGCCAACGATCGTCGGGCTCGCCTGTCGGGCATCGTTTGGCTAACGAAGGCCCATGCCTGAGCCGGTCAGGATCGACCAGTAGGAGGTCGGGGCAGAGAGGCCCACGTTCTCTCCGGGCTTGAGGACCACGAGATCGGCGACGCCGTCCCGGTTGCGGTCCATCGTGAGGAGGCTGGCTCCGAAGAGATCTCCAGTTTCACGCCACGCGTCCGTGTGATGGGTCGGTTGATCACCCGCGTTCCATGGGTTCACCACGGTGACGAAGCCGGACTCCAGGCCGCCGGCGCCGTGGCCGAAGCCTCCCGCGTCCTCGCCAGGGGCTCCGATGGCCAGCTCTTCGTTGCCGTCCCCATCGAAGTCGCCCACCGAGAGGGATGTCCCCACGGCGTCGTGAGGCTCCGCGTTGCCGACCAGTCGCCATAGCGCCAGCCCCGCGCCCTGGAAGAGCAGCCTCGTGTTGCCCAGCGGCGCGCCTGTGGGGGCCGGGTCCATGATGGAGACGCAGCCAGCGCCGTACTTGTCATTGATCGTGTATCCGGGAGCGCCGGCGGCGATGACCCGCCGGTTCTCGCTGTGGTGCCGCACCCCCGCGACGGACTCACCCAGGCGGGAGCCGGATTGGAGCACGTTCCACCAGGAGGAGGGTGCGTTGGAGATCGGATAGGTGGACCCGCTGTAGCGCAGCACCAGTCCCCGGTCCCAGAGACTGGGCGCGGCGATCCGGTCGGTGCCGGGGACGCCGACGAGGACGTCGCCGGCGCCGCCGGGCACGAGATCGGTGACACAGACCGATCGGCCCATGAGATCATCCGCGGCTGCTCCCGGCGCGAACCGGCACCGCATGGCGGAGTTGGGGCGCAGGCCGCCCTGGGTGGCGATGACCACCTGGAGGACGCCGGTTCTCGGGGTCCTGCCCAGGCCCTCTCCCGGCGCGCCGATGGCCAGGTCATCCCTGCCGTCCCAGCTGATGCGGCCGGCGTCCAGGGCGTAACCGAACAGATCCCCGGTCTCGGAGATGCCCGGGATGTCCACGCCGATGGAGGAGATCGGGTCAAGGGCGGTCTGGCAGAGGACGGCGTTGCGGGCGGCGCCGCGACCGGGACCCGCGGCGCTGCCGTACAGCACATAGACGCGCCCCTCATTCATGGCGCCGCGATGCCGCAGGTCCTTGCCCGGGGCGCCGATGGCGAGGTCGTCCCTGCCGTCGCCGTCGAAGTCCCCGGCTGTCACGGAGAACCCGAACCAGTCGTTCTCCTGGGCCCGGTCGTCCACCATCAACCCGTCCACCCGGAAGCTGTCCCGGACAGGGGCCGCGGACGATCCTCCCAACGAGATGGTGAAGTACCGGTGGCTGCTGATGGGGCGGCCGGCGGAGAGATGGACGCGGACCTCACCGGCGCCGGAGCGACCGTCCACGGTGCGCCACGGGTTGCCGATGGCCAGGTCCGCCCAGCCGTCACCGTCGAAGTCGCCGGTGGCGCTGGAGGTTCGCTGCAGCTCACGGATGCTGCGGCGGAGGTCCGGCATGGGGCCGATGTGGCGGCCGTCCGGCAGCGTCGAGTTGCCGGTCTGCACCAGCAGGTCGCGCATGGTCCAGGCGTCCAGGACGGCGCGGTTGCGCCGGCGGAGCCAGCCCTGGATCTCGGCCACGGCGCCCGCGACGATCGGAGTCGCCGATGAGGTGCCGCCGAACCCGCTGGCATAGGACGTGGCGTCCGTACCCCCGGAGCTGGCGTGGGTGCCGTACCCGGTGGTCACCACCCTCCTTCCCCAGCCGCAGACATCCACCCGCTCACCGAAGTTGGTGAAGCAGGCGGGGAGGCGGGTCGTGGGGTTGAAGGCCCCCACGAGGATGGCCCCGGAGTCCCGAACGGAACGATCGAAGCGCCCGCCGTACACGGCGCTGTCCAGGTTCATCCCGCCGTTCCCGCCGGCCTCCACCACGATCACGCCGTTGGCGGTGGCGGTGGCCACGGCGTCGAAGATGGACTGCCAGTACTCCATGGGGATGAGCTCGAACTGACTCGCGTTGCAGGTCGCGGTGGTCCCCTGGGATGGGCCGCGGGCGTGTTGCTCGATGAGCACCACGTCACCGTCTGCCACGTGGAGCGCGGCTCGGATGACCGCGGCGCCGACGTCGTACACCGGGACCGGAATGGTCGCGTTGAACTGAGCCCCGGTGAACGGGTTGGTGAGGAGGGTTCGGGCCCAGACGACCCGGTTCGCGGAGCTGAAGGCGAACCGCGCGTCGGGACAGATCCCCGTGACCCCGAAGCCGTTGTCCACCCCAGCCATCACGCCCATCACCGCGGTGCCGTGGTTCGCGGACCGGCCGGTGCTGAAGACCCAGGTGTTGTCCGGGTCCAGGATCTGGATGTCGGGCAGGTCCTCGTGCGCATAAAGACCACGCTCGATGTCCACCACGTTGACGCCGTCTCCGTCGTTGCCTGCGTGGTTGTCCATGTACAGGTCGTCGATGCCGGCGGGCGCGGCGGCCCGATAGCCCTGCTCGGCCGTGAGGTCGTCGCCGATGGGAGCCGCGCCGAGGGACGCTCCTTCACCGATAGGGGTGGGGTAGGCGTCTTCGACGATGCTGAGACCCCTGAGCGCGTCGAGGGCCATCAGCAGCGTGCCTTCGCCGAGGGACTCGGGCAGCTTGATGGCGTAGTACAGGTTGAGGTCGGCCAGCTCCCGGCCCGACCGCTGCTGGCCGTTCTGTCGCAGTTGATCCAGGTCCTTCTCAGCGGCTCCCATGAGGGGGGCGACCTTGCCTCCGAAGATCTGCAGCCACATCTCGAGGGCGCCGAGTCCCTCGTTGATGAGACCGGCAGACAGCTTGAGACGATCGCGTCGGAACAGGGCCTCCGAGTCCAGGGCCGCTGCGTCCACCTTCAACCCGCCGTTGCGCAGGCGGATGGCGGTCCCCTCATGCAGCTTCACCGTCCAGACCCACGGATCGAAGCCCTTGGGGATGGTCCGGAAGGGACTTGGTGGCAGGATCACGCGGGGGTGCAGTTCTCCGGGCTGGTAGGACGGCTGTGCCGTCGTGCCCACGGGCCCGTTGATGATCCCGGCCTGCAGGATCTGTCCATGTGCGGCGCGGGCCCCGGTCAGGGAGAGCACCGTGGCGACCGCCAACACGAGCCCGATTCCGCGACGCAATGCGGTTGCCCGATCGATGAGGTGCTTGTTCATGATGATCTCCTTGGTTCTTGAGGTCCGCGGGGGTGCTTGGTGCTGGACGGCCAGGTGTTTCAAGAAAAAGGCGAGCGGTGACTGAGGAGAGGGGGCAGGGCCTGTCGCTTTGACGAACCAGGGAGCCCCTGAGAGGATCCGTGGCCCCTCGTTCCGGTTCGGGCGGGGCGCGGAGCGGAGATGGCCATGTTCGATCTGGCAGGCAAGGTGGCGGTGGTGACCGGTGGGATTCGAGGTATCGGTCTCGCAGTGGCGGAGCGTCTCGGGCGCGCGGGTGCGGCGGTGGCGGTGTGGGACCTGGACGCCGCGGAGTGTGAGGAGGCGGCCGCTTCCATCGCCGCCTCCACCGGCGCGCGCACCATGGGCTGCGGCCTGGACGTGACCTGCGATGAGCAGGTGGCGGCGGCCACGGATCGGGTGGTGGCGGAGCTGGGGGGCTATCACATCCTGGTCTGCTCCGCCGGCATCGTCGGCCGCAACGCCTTCGCCTGGGAGACCTCGGCGGAGGAGTGGCGGCAGGTCCTGGACGTGAACCTGACCGGTGTGTGGCTGTGCAACCGGGAGGCTCTGCGTCCGATGCGCTCCCAGGACTACGGGCGCATCGTCAACATCGCGTCCATCGCTGGCAAGGAAGGGAACCCCAAGCTCGGGCCCTACTCCGCGTCCAAGGCCGGGGTCATCGGCATGACCAAGTCTCTGGGCAAGGAGGTCGCGGACACCGGCGTCCGCGTCAACTGCATCGCCCCGGCGGTGATCCAGACCCCCATGCTGGATCAGGTGTCCCAGGAGACCATCGACTACATGGTGTCCAAGATCCCCGTGGGACGCACCGGTCGGCCCGAGGAAGTGGCGGCGTTGGTGCACTACCTGGCCAGCGAGGACTGCGGCTTCGCCACCGGCGCCTGCTTCGACATCTCCGGCGGCCGCGCCACCTACTGACCGCCGTCGCGCGGGGCCACCGTCCGGCGTGCCTGTGGTAGCCTGCCCTGCCCGGGCGACCCCCCAGGGTCACCGGTGGCATCGATTTCCATGACAAGGGGTCGGGTGAGCGGAGCCCCGTGCGCGTCCCGTGCACGCCCTCGACGGGCGCCGACGGCCGACCCGGTCCTGAAGAACCCAGGAAGCAGACATGAGCGCATCAGGCAACACCTTCCCCAAGCTCCACAACGCCATGTGGCCCGGTCTCGTGGGCAAGGGCCACGATGAAGGCCAGGAGCCGCCCATCAGCCTCGACACCATGCTGGACATGACCGCCAAGGCGGAGGTGGACGGCGTCAAGTTCGACGGCGTGGACCTGTTCCTGTTCGACCCGCACACGGACATCGACATCACGGATGACGACCTGAAGGCCCTGGCGGACAAGATCGGCGGCATGGGCTTCGCCATCGGCTCGGTCGTGGCGCCCGTGTGGGGCCCCACCGGCGGCGGCCCCGCCATGGGTACGGAGGAGGAGCGGGCCAACTTCCTGACCCAGGTGCGCAAGGCCTGCGCCATCGCCCAGAAGCTCAAGGAGATGGGCGCCCGTCCTTACGGCGTGGTGCGCATCGACTCCGCGTCGGGGGTCGCGGACTGGATGGAAGACCCGGACGCCAACACGGCGAGGATCGTGGACACCTTCCAGAAGGCCTGCGACATCGCCGCCGATCACGGCGAGCGGCTCGCTGCGGAGGGTGAGGTGTGCTGGGGCGGCATGCACAGCTGGCGCAAGATGCTGGACGTGTTCGAGCGGGTGGATCGCAAGGACACCCTCGGCTTCCAGGCGGACATGTCCCACGTGTTGACGTTCCTGCTGGGGCGCAACGCCGCCGGCGAGGATGCCTTGCTGGAGGGAGAGTTCAGCGACGAGCAGCTGGACCAGGCCTGGGCCACGGTCGGCGACGCCCTGCGCCCCTGGACCATCGACGTCCACATCAGCCAGAGCGACGGTACGGTGCACGGCAGCGGCTCCCACGACGCCACGGGCAAGCACTGCCCCATCGATCAGCCCGGGGGACGCCTGGACGTGGTCAAGCACGCCGGCACCTGGCTGCAGGACGCCCCCGCCCGGGGCATCCAGCACATCTGCTGGGACGGCTGCATGTTCGAGAACGCGGTCATGACCGAGCAGGACACCTGGAACAAGATCCTCGCAGGCATGGTCGGCGTTCGTGAGGCCCACGGCTGGTCCTGACCGGACTCGTCGGACCTCGAAGCCCACTCCCTTCACCAAGGAACGATAGATGTCCAAGGCACTGAACATCGGCATGATCGGGTACGGCTTCATGGGCCGCGCCCACTCCAACGCCTACCGCAAGGTGGCGAACTTCTTCGACCTGGACTGCACCCCCGTCCTCAAGGCCGCCTGCGCGCGCGACGAGAAACGGGCGAAGGAGTTCGCGGCCAACTGGGGCTACGAGTCCGTCGAGACGGATTGGCGCAAGCTGATCGAGCGCGACGACATCGACGCCATCGACATCTGCACGCCCAACAACCTGCACAAGGAGATCGCCCTGGCGGCGGCCGCCGCGGGCAAGATGATCCTGTGCGAGAAGCCCCTGTCCATGAACGCGGAGGACGGGGAGGAGATGTGCCGCGCGGTGGAGGCCGCCGGGGTCGCCAACATGGTCTGGTACAACTACCGGCGCGTGCCGGCGGTGACCCTGGCCAAGCAGCTCATCGACGAAGGGCGCTTGGGGAAGATCTTCCACTACCGCTCCGTGTTCCTCCAGGACTGGACCATCTCCTCGGAGCTGCCTCAGGGGGGCGAGGGGCTGTGGCGCCTCGACGCGGCGGCGGCCGGCAGCGGCGTCACCGGCGATCTGCTGGCCCACTGCATCGACACCGCCATGTGGCTCAACGGCGGCCTCGCCAAGGTCAACGCCATGACCGAGACCTTCATCACCGAGCGCATGCACAACCTCACCGGTGAGGTGGAGGAGGTGACCATCGACGACGCCTGCGCGTTCCTCGGGCGGTTCGGCAACGGCTCCCTCGCCACCTTCGAGTCGACCCGCTACGCCCGCGGTCACAAGGCCCTGTACACCTTCGAGATCAACGGTGAGAAGGCCTCGATCTCGTGGGACCTTCACGACCTTCACCGGCTGCAGTACTTCGACCACAGCGATGACTCGGTGGTGCGCGGATGGCGTTCCATCCACGTCACTGACGGGGACATGCCCTACATGGACAAGTGGTGGGTGCCGGGGTTGCAGATCGGCTACGAGCACACCTTCGTGCACCAGGTGGCGGACTTCATCGAAGGGCTCGGGAAGGGGGAGCCCGCGGCCCCCACCTTCCGTGACGCCCTGCAGACCCAGAAGGTGTGCGACGCCGTCCTGGAGTCCGCTCGGACCGGGCAGTGGACGGAGACCGGCGCCGAGGCGTGACGCCGGACCCGTTCGCGCCTAACGCGGCACCTTGTTGACGGTCAGGTAGATCTGGTCCTTCAGCGGGGTGCCGTCGCCGCGCTTCACGTCGGGTTGGACCCAGACCTGATGCACGGGCTTCAGGCCCGGGATGGCCAGCTTCACGGTCCGCCCGTCGGCGCTCACCGTGGCCGCCTGCACCGGCAGGGGCTCCGTCCCCTTCTCCCCGTCGCTGGGCTTGAGCTTGGGAGATCCGTAGCCAGGGGTCCAGCGGTAGTTCCAGTGTCTGAGCTTCCAGTTGCCCGGAGCTCCGGCGCTGTCCTCGTCGAGGGCCGTGGAGTAGGTGAGGCGGATGCCGTCCTGCTCCACCCTCCAGTCCACCAGGTGGCATGAGGACCCGCCCGTGGGTCGGACCCGGTCGAAGCAGCCGTCCTTCTTGACGAAGGTGTCCCAGCCTCGCAGGCCCGTGGCGTAGACGGCGCCGTCGTGGGGGCCCTGTCGGATGCGCATGACCCCGGACTCGCACTGGAACGGGAACCGGCAGGCGGCGGCCTGAGCGACCCCGTCCACCTCGTGCTCCATCACCCAGTAGATCCACCCGCGGCCGTAGCTGGTGTGGATCATCTTCCCCGTCAGGGGGCCGAACCTCGGGTCCATGGCGAAGACCTGGCTGCCGCAGGAGTTGTCGAACTCCTGTGGGAACCAGATCATGGGGTGGTCGAAGGTCTTGGGGCGCTGCTTCAGGTGCCCGCCGTAGCCGTAGAACCCGCCCGCCTTCACCTTGGAGATCTTCCCCGCGGGCATCCAGTTGCCCTGGTTGTCGGTGACGTAGATGGAGTCGTCCGGGCCGATGGACATGCCGTTGGGGACGCGGAAGCCGCTGCACACCCGCTCGGAGGACGAGCCGTCCGGGGCGACGCGGACCACCGCTCCTCCCAGCGGGTAGTCCGTGTACTGCCCGGGCTTCACGTAGTAGAGGTTGCCGGCGCGGTCCGTGTTGAGGTCGAAGTTGAAGGCGTGGAAGCCCCGGGACACGTCGTGATCGGCGAGGAAGGTCTCGTAGAAGTCCGCCTCTCCGTCATCGTTCAGGTCGTGCAATCGGATGAGACGGTCCCGCGCGGTCACCAGCACCTTGCCGTCGATGACCTTCACGCCCAGGGGCTCGAACATGCCCGTGGCGAACCGCCGCCACGTGACCTCCTTCAGGTCCGCGTCGAGCCCGGACACCAGCCAGATGTCGCCGCCGTAGGTGGAGACGGCGGCGGTGCCGTCCGGGAAGAAGTCGAGGGCGGAGAGCTTCATCCAGGAGTTGAACGGGTTGGGCTCCGGTAGCCGGATGCGATCCAGGGCGTAGCCGTTGGCGGACTCCGCCGCGACCTCTCCGGTGGTGACGATGCCGTCGCCCCACCGCGGGGGGCCGCCGCGGGTGAGGGTCATGGGGTCCACGACCTGCTGCCCCTGGGCCAGCTCCAGGGCGGCGGTGAACCGGTTGAGGTCCTCCGTGCCCTTGCCCGCCCGGCGGAGGACCCGCACCACCTGCGGCTTGTCCGACGCGGGGAAGCGCAGGACGAGGCGGTTGTCGTCGATCCCCCACTCCAGCTCCGAGACATCGCCGGCGGCGCCGGCGGCGACGAACGAGCCGACGCCGAGAGAGCCGCGGGCTCCCGCCGCCAGGGCCAGGTGACCGGTGATGGGGCCCTCCTGCTCCCAGACCCCCACGGTGTGCTTCAGATCGAACGGGAGGACGGCGTGGATCCCATCGGGGTGACGCTCGAGCTCGGCCACGCACAGGAGCAGGTCGTTGGGCCCAGGCGCGACGCGCAGGGTCTGGGTCACGATGACGTGATCCCCGGCGCGGACGGAGCCGGGGACCTCCATGACGTTGCGGTTGTCGATGTCGTAGGAGATGACCGTGTCGCGGCCGTGGAAGTAGTGACCGCGATGACGCACCAGGTCCGGGGGCAGGGGAGCCCGGGGCAGCTGCCCCTCCGGGTCGCCGAAGCGCTCGTCCTTGCCGTGGGCCCACTCCCAGGTGCCCAGGCCCTTGAGCTCACGGCCCTTGGGCTCGGGCTGACCCTCTCCGCGTAGCTTGTGATGCTGGGTCTCGCTGAGATCCAGGAACCCGTCAAACCACGCCCCGGTGACCGTCATGCGGTGCAGGTCGTAGGACACCGCCACCTGGTCAGCCGTGCGCACGGTGAAGGCGCTGGAGATCCCGCTCTGCAGCTGGGACGCCAGGGCCGGACCGTAGTCCCGCGCCGGGGCGTCAGCGGCGCCGGCCGGGTCCTCGGCTTCCCGAGGCGGCATGCCTACGGGGAGCTTGTCCAGGTAAGCCTGGGTCACCTTGAAGTACTGGGAGGGGTTCTTGTCCTTGAAGAACCGCTCGCGCACGTAGTGGATGGCGTCGTAGCGCTCCTGCGGCGAGAGCAGGGTCTGCGGCGGCATGTTCATGGACCCGTAGGTCATGGTGCGCCACATGGCGTGGGGGTCGGCGCCGTACTTCAGCGGGTCCTGCATGAAGTTGCGGGCCGCCGGGTTGTCCTTCTTGAAGCCCTCTCCGTGACACTCGAAGCATCGTTGCTGATACACCGTCGCGCCCCGGGCGTAGGCCGCGTCTCCGAAGCCCGCGATCATGGTGCGGTGATCTACATCCGCCAGGGGGCGGACCCAGATGTTGGCGAAGCGGATCTCGGCGCTGTCAGCCTGCAGTCGCAGGGGGCCGCGGACTCCGTTGAGGGGGATGGTGGCGGGGGTGGTGGCCGGCTGCCTGGCGTCGCGATAGACGGCGGCGTCTTGGGGGAGGGTGTTGGTCCTGGCGATGCTGGCGATGGCCTCGTCGTCCAGGCTCTCGGCGATGTGGGCCGCGTACTCGATGTCCCCGGTGAAGCGTCCGGCGAAGTTGGTGGACGCGGCGCCCGCCTTGAGCACGTGCTCCCCTTCATCCGGGGCGGTGAACCCCTCCCGCGTCGCCTCGAGTTTACCGTCCACGTACAGCCGGGCTGCGCCGTCCCTGTAGGTGAGGGCGGCGTGGTGCCACCTGCCGTCCGCGACCGCGGTTCGGGAGGTGATGGCGCCGACCCATCCGATGTCGTAGACGAGGCGACCGCCGCGGACGAACAGGGCCTTCGCGTTGGGGCGCCACTCTCCGCGGCGGGGAGACTTGGACAACAAGGTGCCCCCGTCTTGTGTGCGGAATCGGGACACCCAGGTGAAGCGGCCCTTGCCCAGGTCCAGATCGCGGCGTGACGTCTCCGGGTCCCACTGCTTGCGTCCACGTTCGCTGCCGGGCCCGTCTCCTTCGTCCTCGTGCACATCCAGGAAGCCGCCCGGGGTGCGTTCGGGGAGGGTGACGTCGTCATGGATACGGACACCGTTCAGCCACACGGTGGCGCGGGCCGGCTCCCCTTCGTCGTGTCGGTAGGCCACATCCAGGCTCTGCCATTGACCCGCCGGCTTGCCGACGGCGGCGTCGGGCCCCTTCTCGCCCAAGATGGAGCCCAGGGCCAGATCCGACATGGGCTCGTTGATATGGTCAGCGATCTCCAGCTCCACCAAGCCGCCGAGATAGACCCCACCTCGTCCACGGAAGCGCTCCGTGACCCAGTCGGGAGACGGCGGGACCCAGAAGTCGAGGTGCAGGTGGTGGTGTCCCATGCGGAGATCGGAGAGGACGTCGCCGAAACCGGGACGTGCCACCATGGCGCCGCCCTCCACCCGCCACCGCGCCTCGTCATAGAAGGGGCCGGCGGCGGACGTGTCCGCTCGTCGGTCGAGCTCGATGGCGAGCGGGGGCACGGAGGGGTCCCAGTGCCGGAAGCCCGTCATGGTGGCGCCGTCGAACAGCACCGCTGCGTCAGCGGGGGGCGTGCGCGTCGGTGGTGGGGGGGCCTGAGCGGGCTTCGGCTCCTCGAATTCCCCGTCGCCGAGGCACCAGCGGACGGCACCCGTGAGGAAGCGGCGGAAGGCCTTCTTCTCGAAGTTCTCCCGGGAACCGAGGGAGGTGTACAGGATCCGTGAGTCAGGCTTGTAGCGATTGGTCCACGCCACGGGCTCCGCCGGCAGATCACCGGTGCGACCGAGCATGAGCACCGTGGCGGTGTCCGCCAGCGGTTGGGTGAAGTAGACGCCGCCGTGGCCGTAATCCACCGTACGTTCCATGCCCCGGGTCACCGGGTGGTTGACGGCGGCGGGCGTCACCATGGCCGTGGTGCCCTCTTCGTTGTCCGCGTGGCCTTTGTAGTGACCGCCGAAGAAGGGCGGGAACCAGTCCTCTTCGCCCTGGAACGCGTGGGAGGTGGTCCGCAGGGCGATGGCCGGGCGGCCTTCCTCGAACCACTCCTTGAGCCGCTCCAGCTGCTCGTCCGTGGCGCGGCGGAAGCGCAACGCGAGGAAGATCAGGTCGGCGTCGTTGAGCACGTCCAGGTCAGGGAGGGTGCGGCGGCGCCTGTCGGAGCGCAGGATCGTGGTCCGGACCCCGAGGGACTCCTTCAGCTCCTCCGCGAAGTCGGGGACCGTCTCGTAGGACCCGTACTCGTTCTCGCCGACGATGAACACTACGTGGGGAGCGGCGGAGGTGGGCTGTGCTCCCAGGAGCAGCAGGGTGATCAGCGCTGTCATCGGATTCCGAATCCCTTCCGGTAGCTGCGTCTCACGAGAGGCCGAGCGGCGTCGAGCCCTCGGGCCTCCATCTTGTTCGTGTCCCATCGAATGGCCTGGGCGGTGCGCATGGCCAGGTCGCCCACCAGGACCGCCTCCGTGAACGGCCCGGCAACGGAGAAGTCGGTCCAGGCCTGCTCGCCGGCCTTGGCCGCGTCCAGCCACTCCTTGATCTGCCCGCGCTCCGGGCCGCGGGGCGCCCGGGGTTCGGTCTGCGCGACCTTGACCTCTCCGAGCTGCTTGGGAAGCCACCGCTGGCTCACCTGATAGTCGTTGGCGCTGAACATCTGGCCCTTGCTGCCGATGACCAGGGTGCCGCTGCCGCCCATCTTCCCCAGGGCCTTGTCCAGCAGATCCGCGGGAGGACGCATGGAACCCTCCCACCAGGTCAGGTCCACGGCGGGCTGGTCACCTCGTTCCGGGAACGTGAGCGTCACCCTGGCGCCCTTGGGGTAGGTGTCCTTGAAGCGCTCCGTGGTCTCCACGGTGGCGCGGATCGGAGTCCCGAGATCAAGACCCCGCCACACCAGGTTCATGGTGTGGCACGCCATGTCGCCCAGGGCGCCGGTGCCGAAGTCATGAAAGCCGCGCCAGTTGAAGGGCAGATAGGAAGGGTGGTATGGGCGATCCACTGCGCAACCCAGCCACAGGTCCCAATTCAGGTGATCCGGCACCTTGTGGGCGTCGTCCTTCACCGTGAACCCCTGCGGCCACACGGGGCGGTTGGTCCACACATGAACCTCGCGGACCTCCCCGAGCACGCCCGCCCTCAAGCGCTCGACCCCTGCCCGGAGTCCCGGGCTGGCGGAGCCCTGGTTGCCCATCTGGGTGGCGAGGCCCTTCCGTCTGGCCAGCTCGGCCAGGACCCGGGCCTCTTCGATGGACCAGGTGAGGGGCTTCTCCACGTAGGCGTGGAGCCCCTTTCTCATGGCGGCGGCCGCCACCGGCGCGTGCATGTGATCCGGCGTGCCCACCATGACCGCGTCGAGGTCCTTGGCGGATGCCAACATCTCCCGGTAGTCCCGGTGCTTGCTGGCGTCCGGGTAGGCCTTCCAGGCTCGACCGGCCCGCTTCAGGTCCACATCACAGAGGGCGGCGATCTCGTCTTCGTGCGCGGCCCCACGGACCAGCGGCCAGCCGCGGCCGCCGCAGCCGACCACGGCGACCCGGAATCGCTGGGAAGGGCGCACGGCGGCCCAGGAGGTCTTGGGGACGAAGAACGTAGCGGACGCAGCGGCGCCGGCTGCCAGGAAGGACCTGCGGGTTGGATGTCGCGACATGGTCACGACATCTTAGGGAACGAAGCGCTTCAAACGGAGCCGGCTTGGCGAGCGGTTCCCTGAGGGGAGGGTCGGGGCGGGACGAGCCGCCCCGAGCGGGGCAGGGTCAGGACCTGCCGTGACGCAGCTTGTGCGCCATGCGGATGACCTTCATCCGCTCCTTGGCCTTGCGGCGGCGCCGTTCACTCGGCTTCTCAAAGAACTTCTTCGACTTGACGGCCTGATCGACGCCCTCTTCCTTGCAGAAGCGCTTGAGGCGCCGCAGCGCCTTCTCGACCGGCTCGTTGTCCCGGACCATGACCCGAATGCCCATCTCTTGATCTCCGACTCCGCGGGTCGTCACAACCATCGCGGACGCATGTATTAGCGCACCCCCGGCTGGAGCCAAGCCAAACACCTGGGCGCAGTCCGGAGAAGCTACCATAAGTTGTTGAGCAGCGTCCACTTGGGCACTCTTTTTAGGGTGACGATGGGGTCCGTGGCCCGGACTTGCCTACAATGCCCGCCATGTCAGAGACCCCGCCGGACCCACTCATCGGTGCTCGCATCGGGAAGAAGGAGGACACGGTCATCCTTCGCACCATCGGGCAGGGAGGGTCCGGGGCCATCTACATGGCCTGGGATGAGGGGCGCCAGCGCCATGTGGCCCTGAAATTCCTGCACGAGAGCTACATCAACAACCAGAACCTGCTGAAGCGCTTCATGCTGGAGGGGCGGCGGTTCTCCAAGCTCAAGCACCCCAACCTCGTGCAGGTGTACGGATGGGGTGAGAAGTCCGGTCGCCTCTACATCGCCTCCGAGTACGTGGAAGGCCACAACCTCTACGAGATCCTCCAGATGCGAGGCTCCGTGCCCCTCGAGGAGTCGCTCCGCATCTGCCGATGCGTGGCGGCGGGGCTGTCCGAGGCCCACCGCAACGGCATCGTGCACCGGGATCTCAAGCCCGAGAACGTGATGGTCCGCAACCAGGACAAGGAGGTGAAGGTCCTGGACTTCGGCATCGCCAAGGACCTCAAGGACAACAAGCTGGAGCTCACGGGCCTGGGGATGTACATCGGAACGCCGGCCTACTCCGCCCCCGAGCAGATCCGCGGCGAGGGCGTCGACCATCGGGCCGACATCTTCTCCCTCGGCGTCATCCTCTACGAGCTGCTCACGGGTCGCGTGGCGTTCGACGGTCGGCACAGCACGGAGGTGCTTCGCTCCACGCTCAGGGAGGAGCCCATACCGATCACGGAGTTGAACCGCCTGGTGACCCGTTCGGCGGCGCACCTCATCGAGACCATGATCCGGAAGAAGCAGGATCAGCGCTACCAGTCCATGATCGAGCTCATGGGAGAGATCGACGAACTCCTCAGCACCGCGGAGGACGTCAATGACCTCGACGACGTCACGGTCCGGCATAATCTCAAAGAGCTGTTCGAGTAGTTCTCACGTAGGAGTGCATTCATGAGTCAACCAGGGGTCTTCCATCCCGGCCACGACGAGCTGCATGGTCAGACCGTCGTCCTGTACACCAACGGTCCGCGCACCTTCATCGGGCGCTGGGACGAAGACATGGGTGAGATGATCCGCATGGTGGGCGTGTGCATGCACGAGGACGGGAGCGGGGACCTGGGGCGTGACGAGTGGGTCCAGCAGACGAGGAAGTTCGGCGTCCCCATCGAGCACCAGATGATCACCGTTCCCAAGGGGGAGGTGGAGAGCGTCGTCAAGCTCCGCGACGCCTGATGCTCTAAGGAGCGAGAGCCTCCAGGGTCTGTCGGGCCAGCCGTGGCAGCGCCGGGTCCCGCGCCCCCATGACCAGGAGCACGTCGCCGGGACGGGCGGCGGCGGCGCTCTCGTGCAACCACTGCTCGTGGTCGGAGAGGTGGAACGCGGGTGCGCCCCGGTCACGCAGCCCGGTCGCCAGGTCCGCGCTGGAGATGTCCTGGGCGGCGGTGCCGCCGACGTAGTGGATGTCCGCGATCCAGAGACGATCCTCGGGGCGCAGCTCCGCCGGGAGGACCAGGGCCAGCTCCTCCCGCATGAAGCGGGCCGGCGCGAAGCCGTGGGGCTGGAACAGGGCCAGGACCCTCCCGTGAGACCCGGCGCGGGCCCGCGCGGCGCGGAGGGTGGCGGCGATCTTGGTGGGATTGTGAGCGAAGTCATCCACCACCGTGATGCCGTTGACCTCGCCGAGCACCTGGAAGCGTCGGGCGACCCCTTCATAGGTCCCCAGGGCGCGGGCAGCGGTGGCGATGTCCACGTCCAGGGCCGCCGTCGCGGCGATGGCGGCGAGGGCGTTGCTGGCGTTGTGCGCGCCGGGGAGGGGGACCTGGACGGGGACTCCGTCCACGCGGAGGGAAGAGCCATGGCCGTTGAGGGTCAACTCCGTGCCGCGGATGTCGCACTCCGCACCGAAGCCGAAGGTCAGGGAGCCTCGGTGGAGCGAGGCGAGGGCTTCGTCTTCCGCCACCACGACGCGGTCTCGGGTGTTGGCGGCGAAGGTCCGGAACTGCTCCAGCACCCGCGCCGGGTCCATGTGATCGCGGTGGAGATTGAGGACCACGCCGACGGCCGGCCGGTGCTTCACCAGGGACCCATCGCTCTCGTCAGCCTCGGCGACCATGGGGCCCGCGCCACGCCACGCGTTCCCCCTCAGCCCCCGGCTCCGCAGGCTCACCAGGTCTCCCCCCGTGACCAGACCCGGGTCCCGCCCCGCTGCTTCCAGGATGGTGAAGGTCATGGCGGTCACGGTGGACTTGCCGCTGGTGCCGGCCACCGCCACCGAGGGGCCGTCGCCCAGGAGCTCGGCCAGCACATCCGCCCTGTGGACGACAGGGATGTCCCGTGCGCGGGCCTCCGCCAGATCCGGGATCGCGGCCTCCACGGCCGTGGACGACACGATCTGCGCCGCCCCGGCGACCCCGGAACCGTCCTGGGGGTGGAGGTGCACCCGCAGCGCGATCAGCCGTTGGCGCTCCTCTTCGACGGCGCCGGCGTCGAGGGCGCGGTCGCTGCCGGAGGTGGGCAGGCCGGCCAGGGCGCGGTGCTGAGCCAACGCGCTCATGCCGGTGCCTGCGATACCCACGAAGTGGACCCGCCCCTGCTCCCCTCGGACACTCACTGCCTCACATTATGTCCCATGAGCGTCCCGCCGATGGTGAATCGTGCTAACACCTTGGAGGCGCGGCGGGAGCCGCGTCTTGCTGGGAGCCTCGTGTCATGAAACCTGACGACTTCGTCGCCCTGTTTGGTGAGCTGCGTGCCTCCGCGATCCTGCGGACTCCCCTGGCGGATGCGGTCGCTCCCGCCATGGACGCGGCCGTGCGTGGCGGATTCCGGATCGCCGAGTTCACCCTCAACACGCCGGGAGCTCTGGAGAACATCCAGGCGTTCAGCGCCCGAGATGGGTTGGTGGTGGGGGCGGGCACGGTGCTCACCCCGGAGGACGCGCGGGAGGCGGTGGACGCCGGGGCCCGGTTCCTGGTGTCCCCCGTGGTCAGCGAACCGGTGATCGAGGAGGCCCGGTCTCTCGGAGTGGCGGTCATGCCGGGGACCCACACGCCGACGGAGATGCAGCAGGCCTGGCAGGCGGGGGCCCAGCTGCAGAAGCTGTTCCCCGCCGCCGCCGGCGGGGCCGCCTATCTCCGGTCGTGCCTGGGGCCCCTGCCCCACCTGCGCATCGTCCCCACCAACGGGGTCGACGAGACCAACGCCAGGGAGTACCTGGACGCCGGGGCGTGGGGCATCGGCTTCGTGGCGCCCTTGTTCGCGCCGGCGGACCTCCAGGAGGGCCGGTTCGATCGCGTCGAGCGACGGGCTCGCCTGCTCCTGGACGCGGTGAAGGGGAGGAGTTGACCCTGTTCGTCTCCGTGCCGACGTTTCGCGAGGCCTTCGAGGCCGAGTCCGGCAAGACCCGAGACCTGCTGGCGTCCCTCACGGACGACGCCCTCTCGCAACGAATCGCTCCGGGCGTTCGCAACCTGGGCGAGGTCGCGTGGCATCTCCCGCAGAGCCTGGGGAGCATCTGCGGGCAGCTGGGTCTGGTGATCGACGCCCCGCCGGCGCAGGCGCCGGCGCCGGGCACCGTGGCGGAGTTGATGGAGGCCTACGACCGGGCCCGATCCGACCTGCTCGTCGCCGTGGGAGCTTGGAGTGACGAAGCGCTCCTTGATGTGACCGACGTGTACGGCGAGCAGTGGACCAGGGGCCACACCCTGCGGGTCCTGCTGGACCACGAGATCCACCACCGGGGTCAGTGCGTGGTGCTGATGCGTCAGGCAGGGTTGGAGCCACCGCCCCTCTACGGCCCCGTGAAGCACGGCGTGCCGGACCCCTTCGACGCTGGTCCTCCCGTTCCGATGGAGCGCCTGGAACCTCCGATCCGGCGTGCGTGGCTGGTGGAGAACCTCCTGTTCTGGGTCGTCTGCACCGGGGTCATGGCGGCGGCGGAGTGGTTCTGGGTGCCGGAGTGGCTCTGGTGGCCGCTGCCCATGTTCGTCGGCGGCGCGGTGCTGTCGGGGTTGTTGCTGATCCAGTCGCTGCTGTGGCCATGGCTCTCGTATGCGGCCTGGCGTTACCGCATCCGGGTTCATGACGTGGAGTTGATCTACGGGGTGCTGTGGAGGGTGCGGCGCAGCGTCCCGCGCCCCCGCATCCAGCACGTGGATGTGCGCTCCGGCCCCCTCGATCGGGCCTTTGGTCTCGCCAAGTGCACGCTGTTCACCGCCGGAACGGGAGAAGCGGACGCCACCATCCCGGGGCTCAGTCCGGAGGTGGCCGAGGCCCTGCGTGAACGCCTGCTGCAGGACGCCGCCCGCAATGTCTGAGGCACCTCGGGATCAGGTGTCGGAGCGACTCCACGTCGCCACGGTCCTGGTGGAGCTGGTCCGATTCCTCAAGAGCTGGTCCATCCCCATCGTGCTGCTGCTGTTCTTCGCCGGGGGGAGCGACATGGAATCCCCGTGGATCCTGTGGGTCGGAATCGTCAGCGCTGGGGTCTCCCTGTTGGGGACGATGTTCCGGTTCTTCACCCTGAGGTTCGGCGTCTCGGAAGGACGCCTGGTGATCCGCCACGGCCTGCTCTTCCGTCGCAGCCGGGCCATCCCCGTGGATCGCATCCAGAACCTGAACCTCCGTAGCGGTGTCATCCACCGCTTGTTCGGAGTGGTGGACCTGCTGGTGGAGACGGCGGGGACCGGAGAGGCCGAGGCGCAGCTGTCCGTGGTCCGCACGGACCGGGCCGAGGAGCTGCGGGCGGAGATCCTCGAGCGCCGCCGTGAGGCGGCGCCCGTACCGAAGGACGCTCCCGACGAGCTCATCGGTCGCAGCACCCTGCCTCAGCTCCTCCTCGCGGGTGGAACGGAGAATCGCATCCTGGTGCTGCTGGCCGCCCTGTGGGGCGCCTTCGAATTGTCGAGGGATGCGGGGTTCGACCTGGACGGCCTCATCGAGGGGACGGCCAGGCAGGCCGCGGGGAGCGAGCAGCCGTTGGTGGTGGGCCTCCTGCTGGCGGGCGCGTTCCTGGGCCTGGGCTGGTTGGCCTCCATCTTCTGGACCCTGCTGACCTATCACGGGTTCGTGCTCACGCGGCGGGGGCGGGATCTGCACAAGACCCACGGGTTGTTGACCCGCGTCGAGTCCACCATCCCCATGGCCCGCCTGCAGGCGGTCCGTATGGAGTCCTCCTTGCCCCGCCGCCTCCTGGGATTCATGCAGGTGAGGGCGGACACGGCGGGTTCGACGGAGCAGGAGCAGCGAGGCGGCGTCACCGTGATGATGCCGCTGCTGCCGCGGTCGTCCATGGCCTGGTTCTGCGCGGAGTTGTTCCCCGACGTCGACATGGGCGGGGTGCGCTTCCATCGCGTTCACCGACGGGCCATGCGTCGCGGGTTCATCCGATTGCTCGTCCCCGGGCTCATCCTGTGCGCGGTCGTCCTGATCCGGGGAGAGGATTGGGCGTGGTGGGCCATGGCAGGTTGGACCGTGGCGGCGTGGGCGTTGGCGGTCGCGCGCTACCGGGCCCTGGGCTACGGGACCGCGGGGTCGTGTCTGGTGGCAAGGGCGGGGGTGTGGACCCGGCGCGTCTGGCTGGTGCCGAAGCGCAAGATCCAGGCGGTGGGCGTCTATCAGAGTCCGGTGCAACGGCTCCTCGGGCTGTCGACCCTGAAGTTGAGCACCGCCGGCGGCAGCGCTTCCGGCGTCGTGCGCATCCCCGACATGGGCGCGCCGGAGGCGGGGGCCTTGTTCGAGCGGTTGTCGAGGGCGTCGGCCCGGGGCGGGGCGGGGGTCTGAGCAGGCGCTGTTCCCGTGAGCTGGGCCGAGGGACGCCGTCAGCTTGATGACCGCGTCCCTCCGCTCTTGACCCGAGCGCCCTCGGGATCGGCGCTCGGGTCCGCCTGTCAGTTCAGGCAGGTGCGGGAGTTGCGGTGGGAGATGATCTCGGGTCGCGTCTCCGTGGAGCTGCGTTCGATGGGCGCCGTCAGCGCCAGGGAATCGGAAAAGCCCGGAACGTCGGGCTCTCAGTCGTTGCTGGCGTCGTTTGCCTGCAGCAGTTTCAGGCCGATCCGGCGGTCCTCCTCCGAGGCCTCCAGCACCTCGACGGTTACCTGGTCGCCGGTGTTCACCACGTCCTGGGCCCGTGAGACCCGATACTCGCCCATGTTGGAGACGTGGATCAGTCCCTCGAGGCCGGTCTCCAGCTCGGCGAACGCGCCGAAGTCCTTGATGCGGACGATCCTGGCCGGGCAGACCTTGCCTTGGGGGTAACGCTCTTCCACGTCCCACCACGGGTCTGGTTCGGTCTTCTTGATGCTCAGGGCGAGGCGCTGGCGCGCCACGTCGGAGGAGATGACGATGGCCGTGACCGGGTCGCCCACGCTCAGGCACTCTCGGGGGTGGTTGTGGCGCTCGGTCCAGGACAGCTCGGAGACATGGACCATGCCCTCCACCTCGTCCCCGTCGATCTTGACGAAGGCGCCGAACTCCTCGAGGCGGGTCACCACGCCGGTGACGATGGTGGCGAAGGGGTACTTCTTGTCGAGGGTTGACCACGGGTTCTCCTCGACCCGCTTCATGGAGAGGGACAGCTTCTGCTTGTCCATGTCGAGGCCGATGACCTCCACCTCCACCTCGTCTCCGAGGCTCACCACCTCCTCGGGCTTGTGCACGCGCTTGCCCCAGCGCAACTCGGACACGTGCACCAACCCCTGGATGCCCGCCTCCATCTCCACCACGGCGCCGAAATCGAGCAGCCCGACCACCCGGCCGGTGACCCGATTGCCCTCGGCGTAGCGGAGGGCTGCGTGGTCCCAAGGTGAGGGCCCGGCCTTCTTGAGGCTCAGTGAGATCTTCTCCGCCGCGCGCTCGAACCGCGTGACGACGACGGTCACTTCCTGGTTCAGCTTGACCACGTCGGACACCTTCTCCACCCGGCCCCACGCCAGATCACCTTTGTGAACCAGGCCCTCCGTGCCGCCGATGTCCACGAACGCGCCGAAGTCGGTGATGTTGGTGACGGTCCCGGTGAAGGTCTGGCCCTCCGCCAGGGTCTTGAACAGCTCGCGCTTCTGCTCGTCCCGCGCGGCCTTCAGCACGGCGCGCCGAGAGACCACGACCTTGCGATCAGCGGCGTCGGCCTCCAGGACCTTGACCTGGATGTTCTGGCCCACGAGGACGCTCAGGTCCTCCACATAACGGACGTCGCATTCCCGCGCGGGCATGAACGCCCGCATGCCCACGTCCACGACACACCCGCCCTTGACCGCTTCCGTGACCGTCCCGGTGAGCACGGCGCCTTCCTTGGCGCCGTCCTTCATGGAGTCCCAGACCTTGCGGCGTTGCGCCTCACGGATGGAGAGCCCCACCTGGCCGTCGGCGTTCTCCAGCTCCATCACCCAGGCCTCCACCGCGTCGCCCACGGCGGGGGGGACGTCACCGAATTCGTCCAGGGAGATCACCCCCTCGGACTTGTAGGACAGGTCCACCATGACCGTGTCCCGGTCCACCGCGAGCACCTTCCCCTGGGCGGGCCCGTTCTCCCTGAGAGACTGGAAGGCCGGCCCGGAGGTGCTGGTGTCACCTGGGGATGCGGCGTCCTGGCGCATGGCCTCTTCCAGCGCTTTTTCGATTTCGTCGTCGGAGGGCAGGTAGTTCTTGAGGGGGTCGCTCATGATCCGTCCTTTGCGAGATGCTAAGAAGGTATCCCGTCGAGCCGCCGGTAGAAGGGACGGAACCCCTACATTCGCCGGCCGAAGCGCGAATATCTCGATTCCGAACCGCATTTCAGGCGATTCCCATGTCTCCACGACCGCACAACTTCAACGCCGGGCCCGCGATCCTGCCCCTGGAGGTGATGGTCGAGGTCCAGGACTGCCTGACGGACACCAACGAGACCGGCCTGTCCGTCATGGAGTGGAGCCACCGATCGCCCGAGTACGACGCGGTCCGTGAGGAGGTGCGTGAGCGCATGTTCCGGCTCCTGGGCCTGGAAGGGGACCACGGGTTTCGGCTGCTGCTGCTCCAGGGGGGCGCCTCTCTGCAGTTCGCCATGATCCCCATGAACCTGGCCCGCGGTGGCAAGGGCGCTTACGTGGTCACCGGGGCCTGGTCCAAGAAGGCCCTGGCGGAGGCGAAGCAGTTGGACGCGGGCGTCGAGGTCTGGTCGGGCCAGTCGGAGAACTTCTCTCGCCTTCCGGAGGCCGGCGCGTGGCAGGAGCCGGCGGACGCCGCCTACGTGCACCTGACCTCCAACAACACCATCTTCGGCACCCAGTGGCGCGAACTCCCGCGCACCGAGGCGCCGTTGATCGTGGACATGTCTTCAGACATCCTCTCCGGTCCCATCGACATGGACCGGGTCGGGATGCTGTACGCCGGCGCACAGAAGAACCTGGGACCTGCGGGGGTCACGGTGATCCTGATCCGAGAAGACCTGCTCGGTGACGCTCCGGCGGGGTTGCCCAAGATGCTGGACTATCGTGTCCATGTCGCCGCCGACGCGCTCTACAACACGCCCAACACGTTCGGCGTGTTCCTCATGGGGCGGACCCTCGCCTGGATCGAGCGCAACGGCGGGTTGAAGGGCATGGCCGCCCGCAACCTGCAGAAGGCCGGCGCCCTCTACGACGAGATCAGCAGGACCGGTTTCTACCGCGCCACCGCCGATGAGCGGAGCCGTTCGCTCATGAACGTGACCTTCAGGCTGCCGGACGAGGACCTGGAGCGGCGCTTCCTGGAGCAGGCCAAGAGCCAGGGCTTCGTAGGTCTGAAGGGCCATCGCTCCGTCGGCGGTTGCCGCGCGTCCATCTACAACGCCTGCCCCGAGGAGTCGGTGCAGGCCCTGATTTCCTTCATGCGTGAATTCGAAGACAAGAACGGATGACCATCATGACCAAGAAGTCGCTCTCGGTGTCGCTCCTGGCGGCGCTGTTGCTGTTGGGCGTGACGCCCTCTTCCGCGTCGGCCCAGGACGCCTTCCAGAACCTGATCCCGGACGACGCCATGGGCCTCGTCTACATGCGCTCCATGGGCGGGTTCCAGTCGGAGCTGCAGGCCATCGTCGCGACCCTGGACGAGGACGCCGCCGAGGAGATCGACATCGAGACGATCCTGGGCATGCTCGACCTGGCGGAGATCGGTCTCGACATGACCAAGCCCGCCTGCATCGTCATGGCGGCGCCGGAGGACGAGTTCACCCCGCCCACTCCGGTCCTGATCATGCCTTGCAAGGACGCCAAGGAGAGCGGCGACACCATCAACGCCATGGGGTTCGACCAGGACGCGGTGGTGCGCGGGGGCTACGTGGCGTTCTCCCCGGAGGGCATGTTCAAGGCGGGCTCCAAGCCCAACTCCCTTCTGGCGAACCTGCCGGACACGGACCTGGTGATCCGCATCAAGCTCGGCGGGTTGATCGAGACCTACCGCGCGGACATCGACATGGTCATGGACATGATGGCGGAGGAAGTGTCCGCGGAGGCGGCGGCGGCCGGCGCCGGTGCAGCGGCGGACTCGATGATCGAGTTCATCACGGAGGTGATCGACTCCGCCCACATGATGGACATCACCGCTGACATGAACGGCACCGCCATGGACGTGTCCATGGCCCTCACCGTGGGCCAGGGGACGCCCATGGCCAAGGGCGGCACCACCGGGACGAACGGCGTCGCCGCCGCTGCCGGTTTCCTCCCTGCCTCCCACCCCATGTCCCTCGCCATGAACCTCGACATGAAGGGCATGGTGGAGTTCATGATGCCCATGTGGAAGGAGATGGCGGAGGAGATGCCGAAGGAGCAGAGCGCGGCCTACATGAAGCTGATGGACGCCTCGGCCCAGATGATGGGCGCCATGGGCGGAGACATCTCCTTCAGCATGGGCGTTGGCGCCGGCGGGTTCGAGGTCGTGCAGGTCTACTCTCTATCGGACCCTGCCTCCTACATGGAGTTTTGGCGCTCCATGGTGTCCGGCGACGCGGCGTCCGGCATGGGCATGGGGTTCTCGGTTGAGGACTACAAGACCGACAATGGGGTCTCCTGCCAGAAGGTCACCATGTCCATGGACTGGGACAAGTTGATGGCTATCAATGGCATACCGGAGGGCATGGTCGACACCGAGGAGATGGCGGGGATGATGGCCATGGTGTTCGGCGGCGAGGACCTGGTCTTCCACTGGGGGGCCGTGGGCAAGAACATGGTCATGGCCATGGGCGGGGACACCCTGTTCAAGCAGTGCATCGAGAACCCTGGCAAGGGCCCGTCCGCCGGGATGAAGAAGACCCTCGCCAAGGCCGGGACCTCACCGGGCTTCGCCATGGACGTGGACGTGCGCGGCATCATGAAGGCAGCGGGCATGATGGCGGAGAAGATGGGCATGGGCGGTCAGATGCCGCTGCCCGGTGATGGACCGCCGGTCTCCGTCGGCGTCTACGCCGGTCGGTCCGGCCTGGTTTACAGCGCCGGCATGCACGCGGATGTGGGCGAGCTGGCGAAGCTGCTGAGCCCGTTCATCCCTCGCTGATCCGACCGATCCCTGATCCCCGACGCGGCGGCGGGGGGCCCCCCGCCCCCCGCCG
>CAZDQF010000004.1:159198-165313 GCA_964507445.1 uncultured Isosphaeraceae bacterium | reverse complement strand
TGGGGGGGTCGCCGTTTCACCCCGGGGTTCCCCCCCCTCGCCCTCCCCCCGGCGGGGGGGGGGGCCCCCCGGGCGCGGGCGCCGCGTTTGTCGTGGTGCGGTCTCCGCTGCGAGGAGGCCTGATTGCGGGAACGCCCGGAGCCCTTAGGCTGTCCCCATGAAGCACCTGACCATCGCCCTTCTCCTGGGCCTCGCCCTGCTCCCATGTGCCGCCCAGCCCCCGCAGCTCTCGGTGGAGTGGATCTACTCCGGCGGGCCGTGGCAGATCGCGTCCACCGCCCCCTGCGCCTGGCTGTCGGACAGCACCATCCTGATGGATCGGCCGGACGGCGGCGCCGATCGTCTGGACCCGCGCACGGAGGAGCGCGTCTCCTGGTTGTCCGCGGAGCGCGCGGCGGACGCCATCGGCCAGGCCCTGGGGCGCTCCATCTCCCGACTGCCGCAGGCCACGGGTCGTTCCCCGGACGGTAAGCGGTTCTTCTGGAAGGCCGGCGGCGGCAGGGTGATCGTCCTCGATCAATCGGACTACGAGGTCCGTGTGTTGAAGGGGAGACCCGGTGACGACCTGTTCAGGATCTCACCGGACGGCGCCCGGTTGGCGTTCGTCCGCGCCCATGACCTGTGGGTCTGGGACATCGAGGATGGGGCGGCGCGGCAACTGACCACGGATGGGTCGGACACCATCAAGAACGGCACCCTCTCCTGGGTCTACTGGGAGGAGATCTTCGGCCGCCAGGACAACGGCTACTGGTGGTCCCCGGACTCCAGGACCATCGCCTTCCTCCGCAGCGATGAGAGCATGGTCACGGAGGTGACCTACCTGGACTTCAAGCCTGAGGTCCCCCGGGTCATCAAGCAGCGTTACCCCAAGGCAGGGACCACCAACCCGGTGGTGGTGCTGGGGCTGGCGGACGCCGCCGGGGCGGGGACCACCTGGGTGCAGACCGCGGAGAAGGCGCCGGAGTACATCGTGCGCGCCAAGTGGCTGCCGGGCAGCGAGCGGATCGCCGTCCAGACCCTCAACCGCAACCACGATCGCCTGGATCTCTGGTTCGTGGATCGAGAGGAGGGCAAGGGCGCGCACGTGCTCACGGAGACCGACCCGGGGTGGATCAACGTCCACGATGACCTGTACTTCCTCGATGACGGGGAGCACTTCCTCTGGGTGTCCGAGCGGGACGGATGGTCCCACCTGTATCGCTACACCATGGACGGCAAACTGGTGAACCAGGTAACGAAGGGGGAGTGGGCGCTGCACGGGTCCACCCCCATCTTCTGGTTGCGGCAGGCGGTGGCGGGCATCGATCAGGCCAACGGCTGGGTCTACTTCGGTGCCTTGGAGCACGACCCGCTGGAGAACCACCTCTATCGGATCAAGCTGGATGGCACCGGGATGCAGCGCCTCACCCGGTGGCGGGGCACCCACTCCATCCACATGTCTCCGGACGCGGGGTTCTTCCTGGACGAGCACTCCAACTCCTCCACGCCTCCCTCCAAGACCCTGCGGCGGTCCGAGGACGGCGGGATCGTGCTGACCCTCTCGGCGGCGAAGACCAAGGCCGCGGCGGCCATGAACTGCGTCGACCCGGAGCTGTTCAGCGTCGAGAACCGTGACGGGTTCCCCATGCCCGGCTACATCTACAAGCCGCGGGGTCTGGAGGACGGCGATGACGGCAAGAAGTGGCCCGTGATCCTGTACACCTACGGTGGCCCGTCCTCCCGTTCCGTGACCGACTCCTGGGACTTCGATCGCTGGTGGAACAACATCCTGGTGCGGGCAGGCTACGTGGTGGTGTGCGTGGACAACCGGAGCGCCACGGGGGTGTCCAAGAAGGACGAGAACACCATCGCCGGGCAGATGACCGGTGACCACGAGCTGGCGGACATCATGGACACGGTCAAGTGGATCAAGTCGCAGCCCTGGGCGGATCCCGGCCGCGTCGGCATCTGGGGTTGGAGCAACGGGGGCATGATGACCCTGCTCGGCATGACCCGCTCCAAGGAGTTCAAGGCCGGCGTCTCCGTGGCTCCCGTGACGCGCTGGCGCTACTACGACACCATCTGGGCGGAGACCGTGAACAAGCGTCCGCAGGACAACGGCGCCATGTACGAGCACATGGATCTGACGAAGCGCGCCGCGGACCTGCACGGCCGCCTGTTCCTCGTCCACGGCACCTACGACGACAACGTGCACATCCAGAACACGTGGCACTTCGTGGACGAGATGCTGGCGGCGGGGAAGATGTTCGACCTCATGGTCTATCCCATGCGCAAGCACGGCATCGCCGACGGCCCCGCGCGGGTCCACCTCTACAAGCGCATGCTGGAGTTCTTCAAGCAGCACCTCTGATGACGTAGCGTCCGGGTGGAGCCGACCGGCTGGCGATCGCGCTCCGGTGGCGTACCCTCTGTCCGCATGCAGGAGCAAACATGAGATTCGTTCGATACCTGGGCGCGGTGCTGGTCCTGGTCCTCAGCCTCGGCCTCATCGGATGCGGCACCACCCCCTACACCAACCGGAGCCAGCTGCTGCTGCTCTCCGGCGATCAGGAGGCGAGCCTGGGCCTGGAGGCCTACCGCGAGACCGTGGGCGCCGCGCGGCTCTCCAGCAACGCCCGCTGGACCAGGATGGTCAAGAACGCGGGGACCCGCATCGCGGCGGTGGCGGGAGCGGACATGCCGTATCCGTTCCAGTGGGAGTTCAACCTCATCGCCGACCCCACGGTGAACGCGTTCTGCCTCCCCGGGGGCAAGGTCGCCTTCTACGAAGGCATCATGGCGGTCTGCGGTGACGAGGCCGGGGTCGCGGTGGTCATGGGGCACGAGATCGCCCACGCCATCGCGAGGCACGGCAACGAACGGGTGTCCCAGGGGATCGTGGTCCAGGCGAGCAAGGAGGGGGTGGCGGAGCTCCTCGGCGCGGAGGACGAGGTCACCCGACAGGCCATCTCCGCGGCCCTGGGCATCGGGGTGACCCTCCCGTTCAGCCGCACCCACGAGAGCGAGGCGGACCACATCGGGTTGCTGCTGATGGCGAAGGCGGGGTATGACCCGCGGGTGGCGCCCGGGTTCTGGGAGCGCATGAACGCCAGCGGCGGGCGGCGCCCCCCGGAGTTCCTGTCGACCCACCCGCATCCGGAGACCCGGGTGGCGAAGCTCCGGGAGTGGATGCCGGAGGCCATGGAGTATTACCGCGCCTCGCAGCAGGACTGAGGCTCAAGGAGGAGAGACCCCATCATGGTTCAGGTTGACGCGACCTACGAAGGAGATCTGCACGCCGTGGCGACCCACGGGCCGTCCGGAGCGACGGTGACCACGGACGCGCCCAAGGACAACGAGGGCCGGGGAGAGAGCTTCTCGCCGACGGACCTGGTGGGTACGGCCCTGGGCACGTGCATGCTCACCATCATGGGCATCACGGCGAAGCGCCGGGAGCTGAGCATCGAAGGCGCCACGGTGAGCGTGCAGAAGGTGATGGCCCTGGAGCCGGAGCGTCGGATCGGAAGACTGGAGCTGACGTTCCGCATGCCGTCGGGGCTCTCCCCGGAGGACCGGGTCGCCCTGGAGCGCTCCGCCATGGCGTGTCCGGTCCACAAGAGCCTGCACCCGGACATCGAGATGCCCGTGGCGTTCAACTACCCAGACTGATCGGAGCGTGGGGCTACTTGCCCTTGGGGGCTGCGTAGTCCACCTCCGGGGGCGGCGCCTGCTCCGCGTCCGATTTCAGGAACGTGTCGAACCAGCGCATGCAGCGGAGGGCGTAATCCAGCTGGTGCGCGCGTTTGCGGTTGCCGTGCCCTTCACCCGGGTAGAGCACCAGCCGGACGGGCACGTCGCCCTTGAGCTTGAGCCAGCGGTAGAGCTCCACGGACTGGGTGTAGCTGACCCTGGGGTCGTCCTTGCCGTGCATGATGAGGATCGGCGTCTCGCAATCCTCGGTGTAGAGGATGGGGCTGCGTTCCAGGAACAGCTCCAGTTCCTCCCACGGTCTCACGTGCCAGTGACTCCAGTAGGACTCCTGGGGGATGTCCGTGGTGCCGACCTTGGAGACCTGGTTGGAGATGCCCACGAACATCACGGACGCGGCGAAGCGTTCGCTGTGCCGCGTGGCGGCCCAGGCGGAGAAGTACCCGCCGTAGGAGCCGCCGGTGATGCCCACCTTGTCCTCGTCCACCATGCCTTCGTCGATGAGGTGGTCGACGCCGGCCAGGACGTCGTCGAACTCCGCGCCCGCGGCGTCCCCCTGGCCCATGCGTGAGAAGGCCACCCCTCTCCCGGTGCTGGAGCGGTAGTTGGGATACAGGGACACGTAGCCCGCCCCTGCGGCCATCTGCCCTGGCGTGGCGTACCGGGTGGTCCAGCCGTCCACGTAACAGCTCTCAGGCCCGCCGTGAGCGTGGACGATGAGCGGGTACCGCTTGCCCTCCTCGTAGCCCACGGGCTTGATGAGGAGGCCCTCGATCTCGAGGCCGTCTTCGGCCTTCCAGCGGATCACGGATTGTTCACCCATGGCGAGCTGGGCGAGCCACGGGTTGGAGTTCGTCACCCGTTCGGGCTTACCGTCGCGGGTCATGACGAAGACCTCGTTCGGGTGCCCGGCGGTGGAGGCCACCATGGCCAGGCGGCTCCTGTCCGCGGACAGGGACAGCCCCTGGACGGCGGCGTTGTCCCCGCCGAGGAGCATGGTCCGGTTGCCGCCGGACGCGGGCTGGGTGAACACCGTGCGCGTGCAGCCTTCCGTGGCTCGCACGAGCAGGGTCTGAGGGTCGAGCCAGTGGACCTCCTCCACGTGTCCCTCGAAGTCCGCGGGCGTGAGGGACGTGGGCCAACCGCCTGCCGCGCTGACGACGTAGAGGCTGCTCTCCTTCGGGTCCTTGAGGCTGCGCCCGGCGACGTAGGCCACCCGCTTACTCGTGTCGTTCGCCGTGAAGGTGCCGAACTTGCCCGGCACGTCCACCACGAGCTGTTGTTCGCCATCCCCCAGGTCGGTGCGGTAGAGGTTCCGCCGCATGTAGCGGTCGTCGATCAACGGAGTCGGCGCCGCGGTGTAGGCCACGCTGTCATCACCGCACCAGCCGATCTCGTGGACGGAACCCTTGGTGGCGAGGTGACGGGCGTTGCCCCCTCCCACGTCACAGACCCAGGCCTGGGTCGGGATCAGCTGCTCTTCGTAGACGACCTGGTCGAACCCGGCCTTGGCGGCCGCGGTCGCATCGGCTTCGCGCGGGGCGGTCCTGGTAAAGGCGAGGTGCTCGCCGTTGGGCGAGAGGGCGTACCCGCGCACCGGCACCTCCGCGGGGGAGAGGGGCGTGGCGGCGCCGCCGTCCACTGGTACCGCGTGGACGCGCGTCACCCGTTGTTCGTCCCGGAAGGTGCAGGTGATCCGGCCGTCCCTGGTCCATCCCAGATTGCGGACGGCGGTCTGGTCGGGGAGCAGGCGTCGGGCCGCTCCGCCGTCGAACCCCACGACCCAGAGTTGAGACCAGACACCTCCGTCAGGCTCGGCCGCCGTCCTCGGCACCGAGAGCAGATACGCCACCGTGGAACCGTCGGGAGAGATGACGGCCTGGCTCACCTGCTTGAAGCTCACAGAGTCATGAGGGGTCATCACCCGGGACTGGGCGAACGCGGGGGCGGCGAGGGCCAGGATGAGGAGGAGGCGGGACATGTTGGCTGCTCCGGAGGATCTGATGGTGAGTTCTGAGGAGCGGAGATGATACGCCGGATGTAGCCTGCGCACATGACCGAACCGGTGGCTAGCTTCGGCTGCGTGGCGCGTCTGGCCCCGAATCGTCCGTGAGACCCGGTGGATGAGGCGCGCCAGGGCCGACGGGTCCGGTCCGTGGAGGCATGCAGCAGGGTTCGACGCACGGGGGGGAGTGGTGCGGGACGTGGTCGCTTCCGTGGTCGAGAGCGGGGTGGTGAAGCTGCCCGGGGAAATCCCGAAGCGCGCAAGAGCCAGGCCTGGGGGTGTGGTGGGGAGTCGGCTCGAGATGGACACGGCGGGACGATGAGGGGATCGTGCGCTGGTCCCAGGGGGGGACAGTCGGCGCGGGGGGGGGGCGCCCCCCCCCCGCCCCCCCCCGCGGGGGGGGGGGGGGGGCACAAAACGGCC
>CAZDQF010000004.1:0-159188 GCA_964507445.1 uncultured Isosphaeraceae bacterium | reverse complement strand
GGGTGTGCGCGGGGGGGGCGGGGGGGGGGGTGGGGGGGGGGCCGGGGGGGGGGGCCGGGGGGCGGGGCCCCGGGGGGGGGGGGGGGCCCCCGGTTGGTGGGTCGTCTACCAGCAGATGCGGCGACGGTAGCGCGGGTAGCAGCGACTGCGGTAGTACCTTGGATAGCAGTGCCCGTAGCTGTAGGTAGGAGCGTAGTGGACGCCGCCGTAGTAGCCGCCGTAGTAACCGCCGCTGATGTAGCCGCCGCTGCCGCAGCTGCCGGAGCTGAAGCCGAAGCTGAAGCTCTGCGCCTGGGCGCTTGGCGCCGAAACCACGACGAGGACGAACGCGAGGGCGAGCATTCCGAAGGTCTTGTTGAAGTTCATGACGATCTCCTTCTGTTTCTGATCCGCATCCGTGCGGCGCCGCCACCACGGCCGATGCCGGCGCCGCGCGTCCGGATCGCCGTTGCGCCCGAACGAGGGAGGCTTAAGCACGGCTCGTGCCAACTCTCGGTGGTGCCCTTCAAGTCGCTTGAGGTCAAGGCTTTACGATGGTCGTGGCGGTGGCGGGGGGGGTGGGCTGATGCCAATCCTGTCCTTCCCGGAGGACAGCCCGTCTCCCGGGGAGACGCTCCGACGAGCGCGCGAGACGCCCTGGACAAGACTCTGGAGCGCCGTAGGCGTGACGGGGGAAGGCGCTAACCTGTGGCGGTCGCGCGAGAGTCTCTTCGAACATCCAGACCGACGTTACCGGAGCCCAACATGAGGACAGCAACCCTGGTGTTTTCGGCGCTTGCCCTGGCCGCCTCCGCGGTCGCCCAGGACTCGACCGTCTACTTCTCCACCCGATTCACCGAGACCCCGGCTTCGGGCCGCGGCGGGTTCATCAACGACACGGCGGCGCCGTGCCTCCCCACCCCGTTGTTCGGCATCGGGTTCGTTATCGAGTCCGCGGTCGCCAACGCTCAGGGGGTCAGCTACGTCACGCCCGGTGTGTTGAACACGACGGTCGTGAACAGCCTGCCGCCGCAGATGACCAACGACTTCGTGGAGGTCTCCAACTTCCCCCAGTTCAACCTGTACCTGGGAGACATGGACCAGGACGGGATCACCCACGAGAGCACCAACTTCCGCGGGGTGGACGCCATGTACATCCCGACCCCGGCCATGGGGCGCCCCAACAACATCCACGAGATGTTCGTCTCCTGCTGGTCGAGCTCCACGGGGAGCAGCGGTTACCTGGGGGACAGCATCCTCGAGTCGGACATGGTCCTGCTCCCGGCCGCCGCCGCGTTCTATCCGGTCAACGACCCGGGGGTTGCTCCCGTGTACTTCATCCGACGTGCTGACTGGGCCACGCTCCTCGGAGTCCCGTCCACCACCAGCTCCCTGGACGTGAACGCGTTCACCGTGGATCAGACCACCGGCGACATCTACTGTAGCTTCGACAACAGCACCATCACCGGCACCATGCTGGTCACCTCTCCCGGAGGCGGCGCAGCGCCCATCACCCTCACCCGAGGAGACATCGTGCGCATTCCGGCGGCGGCCTACACCCCGTCGGGTCCGTATGGGATCGTGACCGCTCCGGTCGCCGGGCTGGCGGAGCGTGTCTACAGCGCCGCAGACGTGACCTCCATGGTGAGCAGCGCCGGCGGCACCATCACGGTGACCGGCACGGTCAACGTCTACAGCCTCTCCATCGACCCCGTCGGCGGGACCTCGGCCACGCCGTCAGGGTTCGCGATCCCGGACCTGCTGTTCACCATCTACAACCAGGGGGGGCAGGTCCCGGCGACGCCCAACGCCAGCTCCTCCGCCGTCTACACCACCGCCACCAACGGGTCGTTCGCGGTCCTCAATGGTCTCACCATGGACCAACCCAACGCCCTCGGGATGAACGACAACTCGTTCAACAACCAGTACTACGCCGGGCCCCTGGACGCCATGTCCGTGATCCAGCACAGCCCCAACATCGACCCCATGGCCGATCGCCCCGTGCATCTGGACACCTACCCCACGAACGGCGTGTTGACGGACCCGATCTACAACGGGCGCATCACGTGCTACGTGTCGGGGCTGCCGCCGGGGGGGCAGGCCGGGGTGTTCGCGCGGATCGACCAGATCGGCGCCGGGGGGTTCGTCAGCCGGACCAGCGTCGCTGGCTCGGTCCCGGGCTATCCCGATCTCTACGTGGACCCCTTCGGCATGGCCAACCAGAGCTGTGTGCTCGCTCCCGTGAACTCCATCTTCGGTCCGATCTGCCAGATGCCGGTGGCGCAGACGTTCTTCAACAACCCCTCGTCGGCGACGGCGAACCCGGACCCGAACCAGAGCATCAACCCCATCAGCGTCTTCACCGACCCGAGCAACGGATCGCAGAACGGAGACCTGTGCTTCGAGCTGGACCTGACGACGCTGCTCCCTCCGGGGACGGTGCCGACCAGTCCACCCACCATCCTCACGTTCCAGGTGATCGACTTCTCCACCGTGAGGCTGTCCAGCCCGCTGCCGATCCAGCTGAACTGACGACGCCGGCGGTCAGGCGCGCCACTTGCGGCGCGCCGCCGCGGGCAGGCACAGCAACAGCCAGCCCGTCAGAGCGCACCACAGCGCTCCCACGATGGCGGTGATCGCTCCCATGAGCAGCCCCACGCCGATCTTGCCGCCGGCGGTGGCGGCGGGGGGCATGGAGCGGCTCTTCCAGCCTCCCAACTCCTCCGCGGCTGCCGTCCGGGCTTCGAAGAAACCGAGCCCCTCGGCTCGAAGGCGCTCGAAGGTCTGCATCTCCTCCTGCACGACCAGGAATCGCCCGTGGGTCCAGCCCGCGAACTGGCCCACGGTGTAGGAGACGGTGTTGGGGATGGCCCAGCAGAGCACCCCGGTCATCACGAACCCGAGCAGCAGCTGCCTGACTCGCAGGTGATCCAGGGCGCCGGTGAAGCCGTTGTAGAGGAACAGGATCGGCGCCGCGGCGTAGACGCTGACCATGAAGGTGACCCCCGGGTCGCGGCTGACGGAGTCCACCACGAGCCTGACGGCGGCGACGACCCAGAGGGTCCAGATCAGCGGCCTGAACTCCCTGTACGTCTCGCGGATGGCCTGCCTCAAAGGTGTTCCTTCATGAACCGCTCCCGGAGCTCGGCCAGGTGAGGGCTGCGGACTCCGTGCCGCGCCTTCGGATAGAGCATGAACTCGAAGTTCTGCTTGTCCGCCTCCTGGAGGGCGTGGATGAGCTGGAGGGCGTTCTGCATGTGGACGTTGTCATCCATGGTGCCGTGCACGATGAGGAGCTCGCCGTGGAGGTCGCCCGCGGCCTTCACGCAGGAGGAGACGCGATAGCCGTCTTCGTTGTTCTGCGGCGTGGCCATGTAGCGTTCGGTGTAGATGGTGTCGTAGAGCTCCCAGGCGTAGACGCCCGCACCCGCGATGCCGCACTTGAAGTACTCGCTGTGGGTCATGGCGTAAGCGGTCATGAAACCGCCGTAGCTCCAGCCCGTGATCCCCACCCGGGAACGGTCGGCCCAGGAGTGCTCCCGGCACATCCAATCCACCGCGTCCTCGATGTCCTTGAGCTCCTGGACGCCGAACTGTCGGTAGCAGGTCTTGGTGTACTTCATCCCCCTGCCGCTGGCGGATCGGACGTTGACGGCCAGCTGGGCGTACCAGGTCTGGCGTGCCGGGCCGCGCCAGCCGTCGCGTATGGACGGCGCGTTGGGCCCTGAGTAGGTGTTGAGCCAGACCGGGTACTTCTTGGAGGGGTCCATGTCCGCCGGCGGTACGTACATCACGTCGAGCCACTCACCATCCCGCGCCTTGATCTGTTGATAGACGGGTAGCTGGGCGTTCGACGGGGGCTTGCGGTCGTAGATGACGCGGATGGTCTCACCGTCGCCGACTCGTCGCAGGACTTGATCTCCCGGATCGGTCATGGACGACCGCCTGTCGAGGACCAGTGACGCATCATGGTTCACCGAGGCGCTATGGGTGCCGTCACCCTTGGTGAGCTGCCGCAACTTCTTCCCGTCCAGGGACGCCATGTACAGGTTCTGGCCGATGCAGTAGTCGGCCGTGGTGCCGGTGAACGTGACGAACCCGCGTTCCTCGTCGACCCTGCGGACCGAGCCCATGGTCCATGGGCCGTAGGAGATCGTGGACACCAGCTTGCCGGTGCGGTCGTACCGGTACAGGTGCTTGTACCCGGTCCGCTCGCTCTCCCAGATGAAGGTGCCGTCCTCGAGCCAGCGGGGCGGGGACAACCGGTTCACCCAGCCGTCCTCGCATTCCTCATGGATCAGCTTCGTGACCTTGCCTGTCTCGGGATCCGCCGCGTTGAGGTCGAGCCAGGTCTGTTCCCGGTCCTGCACCTCGAAGATGCAGTGGTCCCCCTCCGGGGTCCAGCCGACGCGGACGATGAGGATCTGGGACTTCGCTGCGTAGTCGGAGAGGTCCACGGCCACCGACTCGCCGTCGGACGCGCGCGCGATGTGGAGGGTGGCCCGGGGGTTGGTGGTCCCGGCCTTGGGGTACTTGATGTTCTCCACGCCGAGGGCGTCGGGGATGTGGTCCACCACGCTGAAGGTGTCCACTCCTTGCTCGTCGATGCGCATGTAGGCCAGGTGACGGGAGTCGGGCGACCACCAGGTGGCCTTGAAGTTGCCTCGGCCGTAGACCTCCTCCTGGTAGACCCAGTCCAGCTCACCGTAGAACAGGTCCTCGCTGCCGTCGTCGGCGATGGCCAGGGCCTCCCCGTCACGGGTCTTCACCACGTGAAGATCGAAGCCGGAGACGAAGGACACGGAGGCGCCGTCCGGTGAGATCTCCAGTCGCCTCACCTCGTCAATGCCACGGCGAACGCGGCGCGCGCCCTTGTCCTTGTGCCAGGCCCAGAGCTCTCCGCTCACGATCGTGGCAGCGTGCGCCTGGTCCGGAGTGACCGCGACACCGGCGTGGGGCGGGTTCGTGCGGGGGATCGTGGAGCGGAACCTGGAGGGCGCGAAGGCTGCCCGGGGAGCGTCGCCGCCGGCCTTCTCCACCGCGTCGCGAAAGGCGGCCGGGACGTCCACGCTCTCGTCTCGGTCCTCTGCGACAGGGGCGACCTCCTTCCACGTGAGCGGGTCGTACCACGTGCCCTTGACGATCACGTGCTTGCCGTCGCTGGCCCAGCTGGCGGCGTCTCTCGGGGCGGCGCCGCCACGCCGTCGTTGGCCCATGGCCTCGGGGACGGTGGCGATCAGGACCAGCAGGATGATCAGGAGATGGGTGGTAATACGCATCATGTTGCTCCTCGGACGGTCATCGTAGCCTCAACGGACGGAGGTGCGGTAGGGGAGGCGCTGTCAGTCTCGCGCCTGGAACCGGAGAGACCAGATCTCGCGGGCGTCCACCGCGACCTGCACTGCGTACTCACCGGCGCGATCCAGCGGCAGCTGGAACTCCTGCTCTGTGAAGGCGCGGGGGGGCAGGGCGCGAGCCTCTCTCACATGGGACCCGTCGGAGCGGGTCCACCGCACCACCATGGTGGTGTCCTTGGGTGCGCTGGTGGCGACCAGGAGGCGCGCGGTCTCCCCCACGGCGAAGTCGGTCTTCTGACGGGGCGAATCGCCGCCGCAGAGGCTGATGCTCCGCACGGACGCAGGCAGGGTGGTCGGCAGGGTGGTCCGCGGGGATCGCCACGCGGCGGGTGCGAGCCTGCGGAGGGCGGCTTCTCCCATCACCGCGAGGAGGTGGGTGGCGTCCCGTTCCGAGGCCATGCCACGGATATGAGCGACGATGACCACGGCGCCCTTGGGGGTCTCCACCAAGGCCGCGGACGCCGCCCGTTGCCACGATCGGGCGTCGAGTCCGTGGACGGTCAGGTGCAGGTCGTATTCCCGAGCGCAGGCCACGGTGGGGACACCCCGCAGCCAACGCCCGATCACGTCGTCGCGGGCGGCGCCCCGTCCCGGAGCTCGGAGCAGCGCTGCCATGCCCTCTGCGAAGCCCTTCAGGGTCCCGGCGTTGGCGCGTTGGCCGTACCACGAGCGCCAGGCTGCGCCGAGCTTCGACACATGGTCGTCGCGGTGGCGCGGGTCCTTCGTGAACGGTCGTGGGGTGACGCCGCTGGAATCGCGACCGTGAAGCCACCGCTGCGCCGCGGGGTCGGAGACCTGAGCGAAGCGCGGATCGAGGTGCCGCAGCAGGAACCGGTCCCGTCGGCCGTAGGTGGCGACAGGGCGGATGCCGTCGGGGCTCAGGTCCTTCACCCAATGGGCGAGGTCGGAGCCGAGCCAGTTGGCCAGGAGGTCGTGCGCGGCGTGATCATCCTGGAGGATGGTGGCCCGCACGAGCGCCTCGATGGTGAACAGCTCGTCGTGGCGCTCCCGGAGGACGCTCGCGGTGCCTCGATACGCCGCCGCTGGGTAGGCGAGGGTCGTCTTCAGACCCGTCTCCAGCGCCTTCGCCTTGGCGACGGCGGCGGCGGCGGTGAACAACCGGGTCAGCCCGCCCAGGTGCCGTTCTCCGACGCCGTTCAGGGACAACTCGTCCCCGGTCCTCAGGTTTCGTGCGTACAGGCCGAGCCGTCCGCTGGAGGCGCGGACGAGGTCCTCCAGGGAAGCGTCGCGATGCACCGTGCCCTGCGCCAGGATTGGCGAGGCGACGCACAGCATCATGGTCATGGCCCGCAGCATGACCCGATCCTAAGGTCTCCGCGCGAGCGCAGGGGGCGCTGTATGCACTTGAGATTGCGGTGCAATCTGAATAGCCTGACGGTCGACGCGGTCGAACCGGCTGCGATCTCCGCTGATCATGCGCCATCCGTTCCAGAGATCATCCAACGCCCGCAGCACGGTGCGGACGCCCTTCCAGCAGGCCCTGGTGGCGAGCATCGAGTCCTATTCGAAGCGCGGTGAGCGCATGTCCGGTCGAAAGCTGAGCGGTCTGCTGGGTAAGTCGGCGAACCACATCTCCCAGATGCTCAACGACGGCTTCGTGCCTTCCGGTGATGCCATCCTGGAAATGGCAACGGTGCTCGAGCTCTCGCCCGAGGAGCGTGATCGATTGATCCGGGCAGCCATGGAGACCAAGGCGACGCAGCGATCCCGCGATCACTTCTGGATCAATGAGACCTGGCGCATGTTGAACGAGGCCGACGCGGAGCGGAGTCAGATCCGCAGCTTCCTTGAGCAGCGAGGACTTACGGCCGACTACGAGGCCTGGGCCTCGGAGCGCGACGAGACGTCGGAGTAGGAATCGACCGGACGCTCGCTTTTTTCGCGCCGGTTTCGGTCCGGCGCGCGTCTATAGAGGCGGACTGGGTATGGGGGCGTCGCGGCTCACGAACCACTCCTTGACACGAAACGGCAAGACAAACTCACACTTCACACCTCAAACTCACCGGGCCGCGACCCCCTGACCCCGCTTTTCTTGCCCCCCCTGACCTTCGCTCCGGACCGGCCTCTTCGCGCCCGCTGCGTTTCGTTGTTCATGGTCTGGTAACGTGTTACGTTCTGCTGCCCCATTCTCGGAGGAGTCTGGGGGACGGTGCCCATGGAAACGCAGAACCCGATCCGTTTCGTGACCGCGGCGTCGTTGTTTGACGGCCACGACGCGTCCATCAACGTCATGCGCCGCGTGCTTCAGCAGGCGGGCTGCGAGGTCATCCACCTCGGCCACAACCGCTCCGCCCGGGACATCGTGCGAGCGGCGGTTCAGGAAGACGCCCATGGCATCGCCGTGTCCTCCTACCAGGGGGGCCACATGGAGTTCTTCAAGTACATGAAGGACCTCCTGGAGGAGCACGGAGCCGGGCACATCCAGATCTTCGGCGGCGGCGGTGGCACCATCGTGCCGCGGGAGATTCAGGAGCTCCATGACTACGGCATCGCCCAGGTCTTCTCTCCTGAAGACGGCCGGCGGTTGGGTCTCGAAGGGATGATCAACTCCATGATCGAGGCGTGCCGACCTGCCCCAGGCGCCGAGATCACGGGGGACGCGAACGGCGCGGCGAACCCCTTCGATGAGCGCCGGGCGGGCGTCCAGGTGGCGCGGCTCATCAGCTACACGGAGCGGAACGGACAGCGGGCCGAGGGTGAGGCGGAGCGGGTGCTCGGGCCCGTGCGCGCGGTCGCCGCGGAGCAGAAGGTGCCGGTCCTGGGGATCACCGGACCGGGAGGCGCCGGAAAGTCGTCGTTCACGGACGAGCTGCTGGTCCGCTACCTCCGCGATTTCCCGGATCACCGGGTGGCTGTCCTCGCTGTGGACCCGACCAAGCGGGCCACGGGCGGGGCGTTGCTCGGAGACCGCATCCGCATGAACGCGGTCAGCGACCCGCGGGTGTTCATGCGGAGCCTGGCCACCCGTGGTGCGGGGGCGGAGGTCTCCGCGGCGCTGCAGGAGGCCATCGACGTGGTCCGTGGCTCCGGGTTTGACTTCGTCATCGTGGAGACGTCCGGTATCGGCCAGGGTTCGTCAGCTGTGGTGGACCTTTGCACCGTCAGCATCTACGTGATGACCCCGGAGTACGGCGCGGCCTCCCAGCTCGAGAAGATCGACATGCTCGATCTGGCGGACCTGGTGGTCGTGAACAAGTTCGAGCGCCGTGGCGCGGAGGACGCGCTCCGGGACGTTCGCAAGCAGTATCGGCGCTCGAGAGGGCTCTTCGACGGCCCCGCGGACGAGGAGCTCCCGGTGTTCGGTTGCATCGCCTCTCGCTTCGCCGACGCCGGCGTGAGCGCCGCCTACCGACACCTGCTGTCGGTGGTGAGCGATCGTTGCGGTGCGGACCGGTCACCCCCGACGGCGGAGGGGGCTCATGCCCCGGGACAGTCTGCGGTGGTGCCGACCCACAGGACCCAGTACCTGGCGGAGGTGGCCGAGTGCGTCCGACGCTATCGTCGGTGGGCTGATCAACAGGTATCCCTGGCCAGGGAATTGGAGGGGCTCCAGGTGGCTCTCGGTCGCGTGTCTCAGGAGGCGCGGGCGGAGCTGGAGCGGGCCATCGATGCGGTGCGTGGGGAGATGGACCCGGAGGCGCTGCGTGCGCTGGAGCAGTGGCCGGCGCTACGGGAGCGGTACTCGGGAGAGGAGTTCGTGTTCTCCGTGCGCGACCGTGAGATCCGGCAGCCCCTGCGGGTCACGAGCCTGTCCGGCACATCCTTGCCACGAGTGGCGCTGCCGGGCGACGACTCCGCCGCCGTCGCGCTTCGGTTCCTGCTGCTGGAGAACGTCCCCGGGGCGTTCCCTTTCACCGCTGGAGTGTTCGCCCTCAAGCGGGACGACGAAGAGCCCAAGCGTATGTTCGCCGGGGAGGGTGGTCCGGAGCGCACCAATCGACGCTTCCATTACCTCTCCCGAGCGGAGAAGGCCAAGCGTCTCAGCACCGCCTTCGATTCCGTCACCCTGTACGGGGAGGACCCGGACGAGCGGCCGGACATCTACGGCAAGGTGGGAGAGAGCGGCGTCAGCATCTGCACCCTGGATGACATGAAGGCGCTGTTCGAGGGCTTCGACCTCTGCGACGCGAACACCAGCGTGTCCATGACCATCAACGGTCCGGCTCCGGTCATCCTCGCCATGTTCCTCAACGCCGCCATCGATCAGCAGGTGGATCGCTTCGAGGCGGATCGTGGTCGGGCCCCCGACCCTGAGGAGTTCGCGGAGATCAGGGGGCGCACCCTGTCCGTGGTCCGCGGCACCGTGCAGGCGGACATCCTCAAGGAGGATCAAGCCCAGAACACCTGCATCTTCAGCACCGAATTCGCGCTGCGGATGATGGGGGACATCCAACAGTTCTTCATCGACCACGACGTCCGCAATTACTACTCGGTCTCCATCAGCGGTTATCACATCGCCGAGGCCGGGGCCAACCCCATCACCCAGCTGGCGTTCACCCTGGCCAACGGCTTCACCTACGTCGAGTACTACCGCTCTCGTGGCATGAAGCTGGACGACTTCGCGCGCAACCTCAGCTTCTTCTTCTCCAACGGCCTGGACCCGGAGTACACGGTGCTCGGCCGCGTGGCGCGGAGGATCTGGGCCGTGGCCATGCGCGACGTCTACTCGGCCGGGGAGCGCAGCCAGAAGCTCAAGTACCACATCCAGACGTCCGGGAGGTCCCTGCACGCTCAGGAGGTGGACTTCAACGACATCCGGACGACCCTGCAGGCGCTGCTGGCGCTGCAGGACCACTGCAACAGCCTGCACACCAACGCCTACGACGAGGCCGTGACCACGCCGACGGAGGAATCGGTCCGTCGCGCCATGGCGATCCAGTTGATCATCAATCGGGAGTACGGCATCTCTCGTTGCGAGAACGCGCTCCAGGGCTCCTACGTGATCGAGGAGTTGACACAGCTGGTGGAAGAGGCCGTGCTCACGGAGTTCGAGCGCATCTCCGATCGCGGTGGGGTCCTGGGAGCCATGGAGACCCAGTACCAGCGCGGCCGGATCCAGGAGGAGTCGCTCCTCTACGAGCGCAAGAAGCACGACGGTTCGCTGCCCGTGATCGGGGTCAACACGTTCGTGGACGAGGGGGCCGATCATGTCGCGGCCATGGATGATCTGGCCCTGACGCGGGCCTCCGATGACGAGAAGCGTGTCCGTCTCGAGCACTTGCGGACGTTCCAGAAGGCCCACAGCGAGGCAGCTCCTGAGGCCCTCCGCCGGCTCCAGGAGGTGGCCCTGTCCGGTCAGAACATCTTTGCGGAACTCCTGACCACAACTCGGGTTGCCAGCCTGGGGCAGATCACCGAGGCGCTCTTCGCCGTCGGCGGCGAATACCGCCGCAACATGTAGCAAGAGCGAGATTCCCTAAGCCTTAACCGTCTGAGCGGCCGACAGTTGTTTTTGAGGTTATTCCTGCCTCGACGGACGGGTGCGGCGAAGGAGGCGGATCATGCGTGCACTGGCCACTGCGGTATTGATGGGGGCCTTGTTGCCCGGAACTCTGCTGGCGCAGAGCAGCGTTTTCACTTCCCTCGGCCAGGGGCTGTATCCGGAGGCTGGACTGGTAGCCGTGGACGAGGTCACCGCGGCGGCCCAGACCGTCGGCGCCGACGGCCTCAGGAACACCTTCGACGACGCGGTGGCGATCCTCCGTGATGTCGGGGGGATCTGGACCGTGGTCACGATTCCCGTGGGCCCCATGACCCCTGGGTTGATCGCCGTCGATGACGGCGTCATCGCCACCGTCACGTCCGGTATCGACGGGCAGGTGGGCACCGCGGATGACGCCGTGATCCTGGTGGAGAATTGTTCCACGGGGACCGCAGCCAAGGTCCACGTCCCGTTGCCTGGCAACTTTGTCGGCGGAGCGGCCCTGGTGGAGGACGTGGTGACGCGGGATCTGCTCGGGCGGGTGGGACCGCACCTGCTCGCGGTCAACCTGGACGGCGTCTCCTCGGGCAGCACGGGGGGCGACGTGGCGTTGCTCCTGGATGTGTCCGTCCGCCCGCCTGTGCCCAGCCAGGTGAGCACGGGGACCCTGCTGCATCGGTCGCCGCCCGTCAGCCTCGCGCGGCTGGGGGACCCAGCGCTTGTGCTGGGCATCCACGGGCGAGGAGAAGACACCCATGCCTCGTCCATGGACGATGTCTTCGTTGTACTGAACCGAAACGGCCAGGGAGCCTGGCAGGTGCGATCAGCGCCTGTGGGGGCTGGGTTGGTGGACGGGTTCCATCGACGCCCCCGGCGTCTGGGGGCCCGCCACGCTGTGGGGCTCGCCGTGTCCCTGGAAACGGAGGTGCTGCTGGGATATAGCCCGAGCAGCTTCCTCGCGCCGCCGCTACGGGCGGGCATCCACCTGTTCCACGTGGACGGTGTGGACGATGCGTCGAAGCCCCTGAGCGTGGGGCTCGAATTGGCCACGTCCGTCGATCGGTGGATCCCCCACTCACCTGCGGTCTGCGTCGACTCAGCCTGGATGTTCGCTCGAAGCGCGGATGAATACCATCTGCTGGAGTTCAACCAGTTTGGTTCCGGAGGCGCCAGCGTCATCCCCCACCCCTGGACCGCCGGGCTCTCCCATGGAGCGGTCCTGAGCTTCTACGGGACCAACGTACCGGTGGCGCGCGCAGGGTTGGGAGCCATCGGCACCACGGACCCCCAGGTCTCTCAACTGGGGGGATGGCAGCTGTTCTCGGAAGGGACCGGGGTCAGTCAGGTGCTGGTCGTCAACGACGGCTTGCTGGTCCAGACCTGCGAGGATCGTCTCGGGTTCGTGGAGAACTTGACCGGTGGCGCCTTCGCTTACACGGAGTACGGGCCGCCCGTGCCCATGTTCGCCGAGTCGCTGGTCGCCCTCGGCGGGGGCGGCGTCGCTGTGCTCGGGGCCGGTTACGACGGCATCACCGGGACGGCGGACGACGGAATCCTCACCTGGACGAGGCTGCCGGGAGTGACCGTGCTCGGGCACGGCCATCCCTCCCGCCCGGATGGCGGTCCCAAGGTGCGCGTGGATTCCATGCTCTATCCCGCGTCTTCGAGCTCGATCCCGTTCACCGTGTACAGGAGCCAGGCAGGGTCGGCTGCGCTCGGGACCTGGCGTCCCGGGTTCCTGGTGTTCAGCCCCAATCCGGGGTTTGAGCAGCTGTCCTGGGGCCGCTCCTTCATCGACACCACCCTGTTCTGGCAGATCGGCATGCTGGACCCGTTCGCGGGTGTGGGCTCCACCGGGGAGGGCGTGACCTTCCTCGCCCTCCCGGGAGACCCGAGCCTGTGGGGGCAGTCGGTGGTGGTGCAGTGGATCGTCCGCAACGACCAGAGCCCCTGGTTGTGCGACACCAGCAACGGGTTGCTGTTCCATCTGGGGCGATAGGTCCCAGCCGCATCAGGGACGGCCCGGTCGCTGATCTTCGCCTACAGCGGAGAGTCTGGTGGCATCATCTCCAGTGAGAGCAGGATCAAGGAGTGGGCGTGTTCCACGTCCGCTGCGAAGGGGCGTGCGCCGCGGCCCTCCAATCCGTGGGCGTGGAGGGCTTCCTGACGTTCGGTGATCAGGGCGATCACGGTCTCGCGGAACGGAGTGAAGGCGATCCCGTGCTCGACGGTCAGCCGGTAGAGGATGTCACCCAGGTCCGGGGCCAGCGTCGCTTGACGCTCCAGGTGATTGAGCTCGGCGGGGGTCTCCAGTTGGCTGAGTTCAGACAGAGCCTGATCCAAGACCAACTCGTACTGTTCCAGGATCTCCATGGGGCTTTCCAGGTGGGGGGAGAGGACGGACGGCGGGCTTCGTTGGTGGTCTATCAAGTGTAACCCGCTCTCGATGGCGATCGGGGGGCGGATTTCTGCGTTCTCTCAGGATCGCGGGGAATCACGGTTGCTCGGCGTCGGTTGTGCCTCTGAAGCGAGGTGCTCACACGATCTCGATAGGACGCTCTGTCACAGGGGATTAAGATCCCGGCGGCGGCTACTATGAGGCGGTGACACGTGAGGTAGAGAGCCACATTGCGGGGCGAACAGACATGATGCGTCTCTTGATTTTCTTCTTTGCTGGGTTGCTGGCGACGGTCGCGCCTGCGCAGGACCCGCCAGGTCAGATCGGCGGGTCCTTCGGTGGATTCGGGGCGGAGGTGGACGGTTACCCGGTCAAGGTGACGAGCGCCGAAGCCGGCGCCGTGCAAGCGGATGGCCGCTTTCCGCTCACCGTAAGAGTGACCATCCTGGGCGACTATCACATCTACGGATTCGACAACGCGGTGGCCCCGACCCGGTTCAAGGTCGAGGGCACCGAGCTGGTCACCGTGGTCGGTGATGCCGAGGCGAGCCGTGCCCCGGAGCTGCACGCAGACGAGTTCGACACCTACACCTACTGGGAAGGCGAGATCGGCTTCACGGTGCCGTTGCGTCTGGCTGAGGGGGAGCAGGGGCAGGAGGTCCCCTTCACGCTGGTGGTCGAACAGACCGCCTGCAACGCGGACGGTTGTCTGCCGCCGGAGCCCGTGTCGTTCAAGACACAGGTGACGCCGACGGTGGACGTGGCGGCCGAGCCCGGCGCCACGGAACCGGCGACGGGCCCGGTTGGTGAGGACGAGAAGACACCGCGGGCCCTGGCGAAGCTCACAGGCGAAGCGACCCCCGGTCGCGACGTGGAGCTGTGGATCCCCTGGGGTGAAGGCGCTGACGCGGTCGGTGAGGTCATCCCTTCCGACGCGTTCCGCTTCTCCGTGGATCACCTGGAGGTCGCGGGGACCGGACGCGTCGAGTCTTCAGGCGACGGGACGGGTATCCGGGTGCCGGTCAAGGTCAAAGATCAGCTGACTGATGGCGCGCTCATCGAGCTCGATGGCCTCGTGCAGCTGGAATCGGGGGTCGTCCATTTCGCCGTCAAGGGTGCGGTCTCCCAGTCCATCACGGCGTTCGTGCTGCTGGCGGCGGTGGCGGCCCTGCTTGCACTGCTGACCCCCTGCGTCTTCCCCATGATCCCGATCACCGTCTCCTTCTTCACCAAGCAGGCGGAGTCGGCGCGGTATCCCCCCGTGACCATGGGGGTCATCTACTGCTTGGGGATCGTGGGGTCCTTCACCGCCATCGGGGTCCTGTTCACCCTCGCCCTGGGGCCGGAGGGGGCGACGGCCTTCGCTCAGAGTCGCATCACCCTGGGGTGCATCGCCGCCCTCTTCATCATCTTCGCGCTGTCGTTGTTCGGCATGTTCGAGCTGCAGTTGCCGCAGTCGGTCATGGGGTTGGCGGGTCGTGCCCAGGGCGCGGGGGGCCTCATGGGAGTCCTGCTCCTGGGCTTGCTCTTTGCCGTGACCAGCTTCACGTGTACGGCGCCGTTCGTGGGCACCATCCTCGCCGGCGCCGCAGCCTCCGGGGAGTGGACCCGGCCGGTGCTCGGGATGATCGTGTTCTCCGGCGTGCTGGCGGCGCCGTTCTTCTTCCTCTCCATCTTCCCGTCACGCTTGCAGAGCATGCCCCGCGCCGGCGGTTGGCTGAATGAAGTCAAGGTGGTGATGGGGTTCATCGAGGTGGCGGCGGCGTTCAAGTTCCTCGGAGACATGGAGCCGACCATCTTCACCCGGTTCCTGATCCTCTGCGTGTGGACCGTGACCTTCGGCGTTTGCGGCGTGTATCTGCTCGGACTGTTCCGCCTGCCTCATGACGCTCCCAAGGAGCGCCTGGGTGTCCTGGGGATGGTGGCGGCGTTGTTCTTCCTGAGCTTCGCCCTCTACTGCACCAAGGGCCTGAACGGTGAGCCCCTGTCCAAGGACATCGACGCCTATCTGCCGGCGGAGGTGAAGGACCGTACGCCCATCGGTCGGCGTCGGGAGTTGGCCAAGGAGCTCCAGACCACTGGGCTGGTCATCGGGGCGAACTCCGGATCGCAACTTCAGGGCCGGGTCGGTTACGACCGTGCGTTCGTGTACTGGGACAAGGACAAGGGCCGGGTCGTGGACGAGGACCCCTACGAGGACGCCCTGGCGGAGGCCAAGCGCCTCGGGACGGCGCTGTTCATCGACTTCACGGGCTATGCCTGACCGAACTGCCGCCAGGTGGAGAAGCACGTCTTCACCGATCCGGAGGTCCGGGCGACCTTCCTCAAGTTCGTGGTGGTCAAGCTCTTCTGCGACGAGAAATACGGCCCCAATCCAGACGAGCGGGCTGCGTTCAACTCTGACCTGGAGGAGCGCCTGACCAAGAGCAGTCAGCAACCCCAGTACGCGGTGATGGACCCGGAGACGCGTCGGGTGGTGGGCACCTGGGGCTACGACCGGTCTCACCTGGGGGACCCCCAGTTGTTCATCCAGAAGATGAACGCCGGCCTGGATGCCGTGAAGTTCTTCTGAGGCGAGGCGGACTCGGCGGTCGAGGTGGGGCCAGCGGCCTCCTATAATGGCGGGGAGGGCGGCGGCGCCGTCCTCGCCAAGTGGCATGGGAACCTCACGCGATCATCGAACCACCGAGCAGCTGGTCCTCCGGATTCACGGCGGAGACCTGGACGCGTTCAACCAGCTGTTCATGCGGTACTACCCGCGGATCAAGCTCCTCGTGCGGCTTCACATGCTCGACAAGCTCAAGGCCCAGGTGGAAGCGGACGACGTCATCCAGGAGATCTATATGGAGGTCTATCGGAACTTCCACAAGTTCGAGTACCGGGACCCGGACTCGTTCTACAAGTGGGTGATCAAGGTCATCGGGTGGAAGATCAAGGACTTCGACAAGTACTTCTTCAAGACCGCCAAGCGGCAGCCGGCGGACACCCTCTCCCTCCAGCAGCACGCCCCCGGGGCGAGCACGGATACGGGGCCGGTCATCGCCGAGGGTCTGGCCGGCGCTGGCTCCACCCCTTCCGCCATCATCATGGAGAAGGAGGGCTACAAGATGCTGGCGAAGGCGCTGCAGCGACTGCCCGGTCACTTCCGAAAGGTGATCCAGCTCCGTCATCTCGAGCAGCGGTCGGTCAAGGAGACCGCTGAGATCCTCGAGATGAAGCCCAACGCGGTGAACGTCCTGTTCCACCGCGCGCAGACGCGGCTGCACGAGGTCTTGAAAGAGATGTCCTACTTCAAGGCGTGAGCCGACGCGGAGATGGTGTCGCCGGACCCACCGATGAACCGAGACGAGCTCGTCGCGCGCATCAAGCGTGAGATCGACGAGTGCCTGGCGGCGGGCGAGTCACCTGACCCCAGCCGCTGGCTCACGCTGCTGCCCGACGAGGCGGACCATCTCGAGACCCTGATCGCGTTGCGGACGTTCGCCCATGAACAGGAGCGCTCGTCCCCTGACGGAGCGTCCGACGAAGAGGAGCGTCTCCTGGTCCAGATCCAGTGCGAGTTGCAGGACGCGCGTAACCGCGGCGTCACCCCGGACCTGACCGCTTTCGAGGCTCGGTACCCGTCGCTGGCGCCGCGGCTGGAGGCCCTGGCAGCCATGCATGGGTTCGTGGACGAAGCCCTGGTGGGGGACCACCTCCCAGCGCCAAGCGCCAACAAGTCCGATGAATCGGAGACGGCCCTGGGGCGTTATCGGACCGTGGGCCTGATCGCCGACCACCCGGCGGGGATCGCCCACCTGGGGGTCTCGCGGGACTCGTCCGCGCAGGTGGAGTTGCTGGTCCTGGACCCGGCGATCCCGCGAGCGCAAGGATGGGAGATCCTCCGAGATGCCGAGCGCACGAGGAGCCTCGCTGGCGCCGGGCTGTTGCCGGCCCGGGACGTGGGCGAGGTGCGAGGAGTTCGCTTCATCGCCTCCGAGCATCGGCCCGGCGAGAGCCTCTCGCGCATCCTCCTGGACCTGGCCTTTCATGGTGGCGAGCGGGGCCTCCGCCATGTGCTGCCGCCCAGCGGGCAGCCCATCGTCGATGAGCAGTCCGTCGAAGATCGGGCGGAAGCGAACGCCAACGGGGCAGCGGCGGCGTCGGTCCTGCAGCAGGACAGAGCGCACCAGATCGGGGCTCTGCGTCTCGTGCGTGACGTGGCCCGCGCCACCGCTCGAGCCCACATGTCGGGAGTCCTTCACTGCAACCTCTGCCCCGCGTCGGTGGTGATCTCACGGGAGGGAGAGCCCTGGGTGCGGTGGTTCGGTATCTCACGCCACATGCCACGGGCGCCCTTGCCGGAGGTCAGGACTCCGCTGTGGCTGGCGCCGGAGTGTGTCCTGGAGCGAGGCGAAGGGCGGATCGACTGGAGAGCCGATGTCTGGGGTGTGGGGGGCTTGCTGTTGTCCCTGTTGCGATTCGAGCCGCCCCTGGTGCTGACCGCCGCGGATACGGACGAAGCCCGACTCGCGGAGCGTTGGCAGGCCTCCCTGCAGGCTCACGTCGCGGCGTGCCCGGCATCGTTGAGACCGCTGCTGCATCGAGCGCTGGCCTGGGAAGGTGTGGATCGTCACCAGAGCTGCGAGGCGCTGGCGGATGAGCTCGAGGTGGTCCTCAGGAAACTCGAGGTCCAGGGCTCAGGCCCGCCCGCCGACGCCCCTGGTGACGAAGGCGGGAGGCGTCGCTGGTTCCGTCGCCGTCGTTGAGCCCGCTCCCGGGCGGCGTGATCAGCGCAGGGTTATCCAGGCCAGCAGGGCGGCGAGGGCCAGGGCGATCAGGTTCCTGGCGAGGTGGCCTCGAGGCGTCACGGAGTCGGAGAGGCCTTCACGCTCGAGGAAATCGGAATAGGCGTCATCGTCCATGCCGCCCAGCTCGACGGACTCTGCCTCGATCTCGTCAGCGCCCTTCCAGCCGGTCCGGGAGTCGGAGCCGCAGTGCGGGCAGGAGAGGCGTCCCTGACGGAAGGGCTCTCCGCAGTACCCGCACTCCACCGAGGTCATGAGCCTTCCAGGCTGAGCTTCTTGCGCCTCGGCGCCTCGGCGTTGCGACGAGCGCACGCGTTGGCGACCTCACGGGCGAGGGAGGTGAAGGGGGCGGAAACGTCGTCGTCTGCGGTCAGCGCCGCCGGTGTCCCCGAGTCTCCCGACACGCGGATCGACTGCTGCAGCGGCAAGGAGCCGAGGAACGGGTGTCCGTTGGCGGCGCCCCACTCCTCGACGACCCCGGCGCCGAAGATCTCGCCCGCCATGTTCTCCACCAGACCAAGCAGGTGAATACCGGTCTGATCGAACATGGCCACGGCCTTGCGGGCGTCCACCATGGCGACCTCCTGGGGCGTGGAGACAACGACGGCGCCGGTGAGCGTGATCGACTGGGCCATGGTCAGGGCCACGTCACCGGTCCCGGGGGGCAGATCGATGACCAGGAAGTCCAGCTCTCCCCAGTCCACGTCGCTGAAGAACTGCTTGAGGGCGCCGTGGAGCATGGGCCCGCGCCAGATGATGGGCCGGTCCTGTTCGACCATGAAACCCATGGACATGAGCCGGATGCCGTGAGCCTCAACGGGCCCGAACATGTTCTTGCCCTGGGGGCCTTCCACGGGATGGGGCTTCTCGTCCACGGCCCCCAGCATGGTGGGAATGGAGGGACCGTAGATGTCCGCGTCCAGCAGACCCACGCGGGCCCCCTCCCGTCTCAGGGCCGCGGCCAGGTTGACGGCCACCGTGGACTTGCCGACCCCTCCCTTGCCCGAGGCCACGGCGATGACGTTGGCGACCCTGCTCAGCGGGTCCTCGTCCTCCTGGACCTCCGGCGTGGATGCCCGGAACGCCACCTGGACGTTGGCCGCCGTGGGCCAGCCGAGGTCGTTGATGGCGGTGACGGTGCTGGTCTTGACGGACTCACGGGCGTCCGGGTCCGCCAGCGGGGCGTCGATCTCCACCTTGACGGCGCCGTCGCACTCGGTGACGTTCCGGACCCAGCCGAGGGCGACCACGTCACCTTCCAGCGTGGGCGGAGAGACCTGTCCGAGGGCTGCGGTGACTTGTTCTATCCTGCGGTCTCGTTCGCTCATGGGGTGACTCCTGGTTCGGCCTGCTCATGGTGACAACGGGGCGGGCTCGAGCCAACGCGAATACAATACCGGCGGAGGGTGAGAGATGGCACGACTCTATGTACTGGGCGCCGGGGCTGGCGTCCCCAATCTGCAGCGCCAAACATCCAGTTTTCTGATCGAGGGCCGTCGGGGGCCGGTGCTGCTCGACGCGGGGTCGGGCTTGTCGCGCCTGAGCGACCCCTTGTTCAAGGAGATGGTCCAGCGGTCGAGGCGGGCCCTGGTCCTGGTCGGGGCCTGCAGCCACGGGCGCCTCGCGGGGTTGCCGTGGTTGCCTTTCCTTCTGCCGGGGCTGGAGGTGACCGTGGGGGTACCGCCAGGGACCCTGCCCTTCTTCGAGGGCTGGCTCGAGGAGCCGCTGCTCTCCGGGGGGCGGGCCTCCTGGCAGCAGGGGTTCGGGTCCTTCGACCTGGTCGAGCTCAAGCCTGGGGCCCAGAAGGTGGGCGGGGAGTCGGTGGAGGTGGCGGTGCTGGAGGGCCATGACCCTGCCTGCGTCGTCCGTGTCCGGGATGTCTGCTATGCCGCCGGCTGTCCCGCCCAAGCGGAGACGGCGACCCTGGCCAAGGGCGCAGCGTTGCTGATTCACGACGCCTTCCTGGACTCTGCGGACCTGGAAGGCGACGGTTCGTTGGGTGAGGCCCACGCCACGGCGGCGGCCGCCGCGCGACTGGCCAAGGAGTCCGGGGTCTCTGACCTCCTCCTGGCTCACTTGAATCCGGAGCATGAGCCTGGCCGCGCTGAGCGGCTTCAGTTCGAAGCGTCCGCCCTCTTTCCCCGCTCGTTGGTGGCCACGGACATGGCCTGTGTCAGGATCTCCGGCAGCGTCGACGAGGACGGCTCATCCGCTGAGGGGCCTGAAGACGCCGATTCCAGCGCCGATGCCGTAGACCCGGAGGTGGCCTCGGCGATAGACCCGGAGGTGGCCTCGGCGACCAGCGGCGACGTCGCGGAGCACGATGGTGGAGGTGACGCAGATGCGGCGCTCCCCTAATCCCCGAACTTCGGACAGAATGTAGCCATGTGGCGTCTCCACGTGGTCCTGGGTGGTCGCGAGCAGGCTGTCTACGACTGCCCTGATGGTCGTGAGATGGTCGTGGGGCGAGATCCGTCCGTCGACATCGTGGTGCCCGAGCGCTCGGTCTCCAGGCGCCATTGTCGGGTCATCGGACGGGACGGCGGCGTCGAGGTCGTGGACCTGGGCTCCGCCAACGGGATCTACGCCGCCGGACGAGCGGTGCGGAGGTCGCTGCTCGAGGAGGGGGACGAGGCACAGGTGGGGATGGCTCACCTGAAGGTCTCCCGGGCTGCGTCTCGTACGGGATTGGTGGCCATCCAGGGGATCGCCGACCTGGACGTCACGGCGGCGGTTGATGATCCGAGCACCTCCTCCTTCACGGATACGGAGCGCTCCGTCCTCGACGCGGACAAGAACGAGTACAAGTCTCTGGAGAAGGAGCGGCTGGCGCTCCTCATCGAGGCCGGGAAGAGCCTCTCCCAGCCGCTCGAGATCAACGCCCTCTTCGAGCGCATCATGGATCACCTGTTCGAGATCCTGGAGGTGCGGAGGGCGGTCATCGCCCTGGAGAACGACGGCGGCTTGTTGGAGGCACGGTGCGTCCGCCCGCGGACGGATCATCAGGAGCTCTCCGAGATCGCCAGCCAGAGCATCATGCGGCAGGTCATGGAGAGCCAGAAGCCGCAGATCATCGACGACGCTCAGCTGGACACGGGCTTCAACATGGCCCAGAGCATCCTCGCCGCCAACATCAAGGCGGCCATCTGCGCCCCGCTGATCAGCAAGGACCGGGTGATCGGAGCGCTCTACGCGGACTATCCAGGTCGGGCTCAGCTCTATCGTCGTTCCGACCTGGACTTCTTCGGGGCGTTCGGAAGCCTCTGCGCCGTCGCCCTCGACAACGCGCGTATGCAGGCGGAGCGCGACCTGGATCGCCACGACGCGGAGTTTGCCGCGGAGATCCAGCTGGAGTTGCTCCCGGACGATGACATGGAGGTCCCCGGCTTCGAGCTGGACTGGGCCTACGTGCCTTCCAAGCACGTGGGCGGAGACTTCTACGACTGCACGGTGGTGGATGAGAACCACATCGTCCTGGTCATCGGCGACGTGTCGGGGAAGAGCATCGGGGCGGCGCTCTTCATGGCGCGGTTGATGTCCTTCTTGCGCGCCACCATCCCTGAGGACCCCAGCCCGGGCAGCGTCCTTACCAGGACCAACGCACTCCTGGGAACGCGCGCCAGCCGGACCATGTTCTCCACGGCGTTCTACATGCTCGTCTCACGTTCCCAGGGCACCATTCGTTACGCCTCGGCCGGGCACAACCCTGTGCTGCTGTTGACCCCCGGGGCCGACACTTGCATCGAGCTGGGTGCCACCGGGATCCCGCTGTGCGTCGACAGCGATTGGAAGTACACCGGTGAGGATGTGCCCGCCCCGCACGGGTCCCTGCTGGTGCTCTATACCGACGGCCTGGTGGAGGCGAGATGTCCTGATGGTGAGCAGTTCGGGCTGCAGAGGGTCAAGGAGCTGGTGGTCGAACACCGTGCCAGATCCGTCAAGGAGATCAGTTCCATCCTCAACACCCAGGTCGACACATGGTGTCGCGGGTCGACCTACATGAGGGACGACGTGGCCCTCGTGGTGGTTCGCGTCTCCGTGGGGGACTGATCAGGGCACCATCAGGTGCGGCATCTGCTCGCCGTAGGGGAACAGGCCGAAGAGGCCGCCGGTGTGGAGGAAGAGGACCCGTTGGCCGGGCTCGACCACCCCGTCCCGGATCAGCTTGAGGAGCGCGCCGAATCCCTTGTTGGTGTAGACCGGGTCCAGGATGAGCCCGGTGAGGATCGCCAGGTCCCGGATCCGCTCCAGCTCTTCGAAGGAGGCCTCGCCGTACCCGGCGCCCACGTGACCATCGAGGAGACAGTCCCGCGGGACCACCGGGTCCAGGTCGATCATGAACCGGGACTTCAGTCCGTGCATGAGGTCCGTCACCACGGTCTGAAAGTGGTCGGCGTCGTCGCACACGGGGACCCCGACGACGCGTCCGTTGAACCCGTGCTGCTGGGCTCCGGCCAGCAACCCGGCCAGGGTCCCGCCGGAACCGACTGCGCTGATCAGCATGTCGAAGGACGTCTCGCTCTCCTCCTGCTGGGTGGTGATCTCCTCCATGCAGCGGACGTACCCGAGACAACCGAGGGGTGAGCTGGCGCCCTCGGGGATGATGAACGCGTCTCGCCCCTGGGCGCCCAGCTCCTGTGCTCGCTGCTCCATGGTGCGGTTCACGTCTGCGTAGGCTTCCTGGGACAGGTGGTGGACGCCGGCACCCACGAGCAGGTCGAGGAAGAGGTTGCCCGCGACGGCTGCCCCTCGCGCCCCGCGGAGGAAGAGCTCCACGTCCATGCCGGTGCGCCGCGCCGCGATGGCGGTGGCCCGACAGTGATTGCTCTGGGCCCCGCCGCAGGTGAGGATCACGTCCGCGTCCTGTTCGAGGGCCTGGGCCAGGACGTACTCCAGCTTGCGCACCTTGTTGCCGCTGAGGGCGGCTCCGGTGAGGTCGTCCCGCTTGACGTAGATGTCCACCCCCAGCTCAGAGGACAGGTCCCTGAGGTGGTCGATGGGCGTCGGGAGCCGCGCCAGCTCGATGCGTGGAGGTTCAGTCATCGTCGGGGGTTTCGGCCATGGGGGGGTAGGGAGTAGAAGTAACAGATATGGCGCCGGATGGCTGCACGGGGCGCGCGGAGGAGTCATGCGAATCAGGGTCTTGCTGTTCGGCCCGCTGGCGGAATCAGCGGGTTTTTCTTCGGCGCCGGTGGATCTGCCGGAGGGGGCGACGGTGAACGACGCCCTGAACTGCCTGGAGGGAGTGCCCGCTGACACCGCGTTCGCGCTGGCGGTGAACGCCGTCTACGCCGACGGCGACCACCTCCTGCGCGAGGGCGACGAGCTGGCCCTCATTCCACCTGTGAGCGGAGGTTGAGGGTGTTGGTGCAAATAACGGAAGAGCCCATCGACGAGCAGGCAGCGATTCAACACGTGGCGAGCCCGGATTGCGGGGCCCTGCTGGTGTTCCATGGGGTCGTCCGGGACCATCACCAGGGGCGGGCCGTGGCCAGGATCGACTACCACTGCTACCGGGAGATGGCCGAGCGGGAGCTCCGCGCCGTGGCGGAGACGGCCGCGCGTGATCACGACCTCCAGCATCTGGCGCTCATCCACCGGGTAGGTGAGGTGGCGGTCGGCGAGGCGAGCCTGCTGGTGGTGGCGGCCACGCCGCATCGCCGGGAGGCGTTCGAGGGTATCCTGTCCCTCGTTGATGACCTGAAGCGGCGGGTCCCCATCTGGAAGAAGGAGTACGGTCCGGATGGGACTCACTGGGTCGACGGTGTCCTGCCTGGGGCCGGGCGGCCCTTGGACCCGCCGGATGCTCACGGAGGGGACTGACGTGGGGCAACAGGAGGCGCTTGTGAGGAACGAGAGGGCGCGGTTCTGTAACTCGTGCAATGCGGTGATCGGTTGGTACGCCACCTTCTGCGAGGAATGCGGCAACCGCGTGGGTGAAGGATCGGAGCCCGACGGTGGCGCGCTCGTGGAGAAGGCGACCGTGGAGCGTGACCTGTTCCGTGCCCATCTCCGCCTCGTCCATGGTGCGCGGGAACGCAGCGAGAAGCTGAAGCAGGAGTGCGTCCGTCTGGTGTCGGCGTTGAAGGAGGTGGAGGGGGCGCCCAAGGCCCCCGCCAGCGTCCGTAAGGTGATCGCCCTGTCCGAGCGCCTGCTGGACCTGGAGACCGATTGGGAGGACATCCAGCACGGCTACAACCGGCAAAGCGAGACCATCGAGGAGGAGTTCCTCGCCCGCATCGAAGACCTGGAGGCCGACCTGGAGTTGACCCCGGATCATCAGGAGGCCCTCGGCGAGGAGGTCAGCCGCTTCACCCAGTCACTGGAGGAGGGCGTCGCCGAGCTGCGGGAGACCGGGCGATTCCTGGACGTCATCAGAGGACGGCAGGAGAGCGGCCTCATGGCGTTCGGCAACACCGACCGTGCGTCCGGCGTCGTGGCGTGCTGTTCCCTGCTGCTGGGGGCGGGCGGGATCGCCTACGGAATGACCTATGCAGGGCTCGCCGCCGAGACCATGGCGGTCACCGCCGGGCCGGCCATGCTCGGACTGGTCGTGATGATAATACACGCAAGGGCGCGGGCTTCCTGACTTCCAAGCGGCCCCGGCCAGCCGGTATACTCGATGGTCGCCTCCAGGCACCGTAACGGGCGGTCTGACCGCTCCAAGTGCCTGCGCAGGCGAGGCTAAAGCAAGTGTGTCCCGAGGGGTGCTGGTCCGGCTCCAGCTCCGTTCTCACGCTGTGCTTTGCTGGTCCGTAAGGGGCTCTGTGCCCTCGTGTCAAGGAGGTCAGGCATGACTCTCAGTCGTTTCGTGGCAATGCCCGCGCTGTTGAGCGGGTTGGTGGTCCTGGGGTTGGTGCTGACACCGGCCGCGGGTAACAGCGGTGAGAACCCAGACACTGGCGTTCCGGCGCGTCCCGTCCTCTACGGGAGCGTGTCGTGGGGAGAGGGGCTGGCCATTGCCTCGGTTGAAGGGCCTGCGGGCTCTCCCGTGTCTCTCCGTGTGACGATCATCACGGCCGGTGCTTCGGGAGCCTCGGTGACGCAGTCTGACCTCGCCGGCGTCCTGGATGCCAACGGGGTGTATTCCTACACCGCAGCGCTTGGCGATCTGGCTTCCTGGGCGGACTTCGACATCGTGCTCGAAGCCCATATCCCGGACGGCAACGGAGGCACCGTGGTGTCCGATGCCTGGGGTCTCCGCAAGCGTACGTTCGACCCCAGCAGCCCGCAGGCACCCAGCGCGCCCGTCGGGGGCGTCGGTGCCGTGGCGGCGCCGGGGACGATCGCGCCCCTGCTCCCGTACTCCTGGGCGACGATGCAATACGGTCAGGACGTGGTCCTGTTCCAGTGCGCGCCCACGGGCATCGAAGGTGTGATCCCGGTCAACTGACCCGTCATTCGAACTCGAAGTCGAGCCATGATGACCAAAGGGATCCAGGAACAGCTTCGCTCCGCCCGAGAACGGGCGCAGAGCGGAGGCAGCCGTAGGGCGGTCCTCGACCGACTGGACGGCATGATCAACCAACTCGAGCGGCAAGCCGGCGCCGCCGAGACACCCGCGCGTACGCGCGACAAGATTGTCCTCTTCCTCTCTCACCTCGAGCAGTCCCATGCCACGCTGGGCAGCCGCACGTTCCAGGTGGCGTTCGCCATCAACGTGGTGGGTGAGGGGATGGCTCGCGCGGATTTCGTCCATCGGGCCGCTGTCGAGTTCATCCAGGTGGGGCTGTATTTCTACGGGCTGGAGCAGATCGAACGGCGTTGGGCTGCGCAGGCGCCGATCTACTCGGGCGTTCATGCCGATCATCTCGGGGAGTTCCTGGGACGTTCCTCCTTGAAGGAGCTGCTGGCGGACGCTCGCCAGCGTCTGGCGGACGGCCGCGTGTTCTGCCTCACCTACGCCTACCTGAACAGCCTGCGCAAGGCCTACTGGCAACGGTGCCGCAAGTCGGAGGACGCCCTGGATGTGGCGCTCTCCGGTCCTCTGGTGGAGGGGGATTCCACCGCCGTCGAGCAGTCGGAAGCGCCGGAATCCGAGGACCGTGTGCAGCTGATGCTGCACATCCTCGACACCAAGCTGAGTCCTCGTCAGAAGTGGATCTATCTGGCCAAGAACCGCGCCGGGCTCCTCGCGGGTGACGGCCCCACCCGGGGCTCGTCGGCGCAGGAGTTGTTGGCCTCCATGTTCGCGGAGGCCGGCCTCGAGGGTGGAAACCTCACCTGGTCGGAGATCGCGGATCGGCTGGACATCAATGAGAAGTCGGCCAAGCGCGAGTACCTCCGGGCGCTGCACCTGCTGCTCAAGGAGAGCGCTGACGCGGTCTTCGGCGGCGAGCGGATCCCGAGCGGCTACGTGCGCAGGATCCTCGAGCAGATCCGGAGCGTGGTCTACGAGAAGGACCTTCGGATCCGCGAGAAGACCGGCCGTGGTCTGACGACCCTCGTATCCAAGTGGGAGGTGGCGCTGCGTTTCGTGCTCAATCATGCCCGCGTGGGGGCCTGACCCGCGTCGGACTGAGCACGGACGTGGTCGAAGGAGAGTGCGGTCGTGACCCAAGGTGGTTGCGAGTACGTTTCGCGCTACATGGAGCGCTGGCTTGATGAGGGCCACGGTGCAGGGGTTGACCTGCGCCAGATGGGCTCTCACGCAGCGACTTGCGCGGTCTGCTATCAGCGGCTCTCCGCCTTCTTCCGCACCGTCGAGCTCCCGGAGTCGTCCTATCTCAAGGAGACCATCGACGAGCTGGCTTACTCCCTCCTGAATCTGGCCCGGGCCATCATCCGCGACCTGCCCCCGGGCGCTGATGAACCGGAGACGGCGATCATCACCATCACTCGTGACGGCGGCGGCTCTGCGGAGGACAACGTGGAGTCAGGTCATGAGATGATCGACGACGCCGAGGACTATACGGGGACCGCTCACGTGGGTGATCTGGACCTGGGGCGCCTGAGGGAGCTGCTGGCGGACGCGAAGGAGGGGGAGCTGCTGCGTGGGGAGTTGGCCCTCGATCTCTTCACCTGTGTGACCCGAATGGAGAGCCGCTACGAGGCAGAGGCCTGGAACTGGATCGGCGCCCTCCACTACGGGCGTGAGCGACTCGACGAGGCGGAGGCGGCGTTCCTCAAGGTGCTGTCCTTGTCGGAGGGGATCACGGAGGTGCGGTCCTTCGCCCATTGCACCCTGGCCTATATCTTCAAGCATCGCGGCGACCTGGATCGGGCCGTGCGCGCGGCCCGTTCGTCCGTGGTGCTCGCGGAGGAGGACGGCAAGGACCCCTACTTCGGTCAGTTCGCCGAGTTGTACGTGCGCCTCCTGCGCGGCTCCGAGGGCGACGAGAGCGCCTGCCGGGAGTTGCTTCAGCGCTTCAAAGGGTCGGACTGGGGCCGATTCCGCAAGGACATCAAGGCGCCGGCCAACGTCCCGGTGATCGAGGCCTACTCCGCCGCCCCCTTGTCCCAGGAATTCCCCCTGTAGGCCCGTCGTTTCAAGTTATCCGTTGCCAGGCACTTGTGAGCATCGCGGCTGGGCCTCCATGTCTCGGCGCCGCGTTCTTTCCCACTTTCTGCGCCGTTCTGGTGGCGTGGGCTGCCAATACAGATGAAACGAACACGCTCTCTTACGAGGGCGGCAAGTTTGGGCTATCTGACTTTGGGGAACGAACGCGGTGTTCAGCCCCCGTATGGCAGGGGAGTCAGGTGACCATGAGAGAGGCCAAACCGAGGCGCGCATGCGCTTGCCACGGTCTGGCCTCTTTCTTTTTTGGCCCGGCGCGGAGCCCAGGTCAGGCGGCGCTTCGAACCTCGTCCAGGTCCACCACGCTCTCGGTCCACGGTTCGTAGTCCCGGTTGCACGTGACCATGATGATCTGGTGGTCGTCCAGGTTCTCCAGGACGTCCTTGGTGATCGCCAGGCGCTCGCCGTCGAAGTTGACGAACGGGTCATCCAGGAACAGCGGTAGCTTGATGTTGCGCGAGAGGTGACGCGCCATGGCGACGCGCATGGCGAAGTAGAGCTGATCTCGGGCGCCCTGGGAGAGGTTCTCCGGCAGGATCGGGACCGAGTCGCCGCGACTGACCACTGGCTCGAGCCCGGTCCCGAGGTGGATGCGGGTGTACTTGCCGTCGGTGATCCTGGTGAAGATCGCCGACATCTCCTCGGAGAGACGCAGCACGTCGCCTTCCTGGAAGTCCTTCACGCACTGGTCCAGGGTGTCGATGGCGGACTTCAGCGCGTCCCGCTCCAGGTCGAGGCGGTTGAGCTGTCGTTCCTTGTCCATGACCTCTTCCTCAAGGTGGGAGAGGTTCTGGTTGACCCGGTTGCCCAGCCCCGCCAACTCAAGCCGGTTGGTCTCGAGACGGCCGCGGTCCTGGGATACGGTCAACTCGCAGCCGGCGAGTCGTTCACGCAGTCGCTCCACTTCCTGGCCCACGCGAGCGCGGTCAGTGAGGTCCACCAGGGATGGGTGGCGCTCCGCGAGCTCTTCCAGAGCCGCGTTCACCGCTCCTCGTTCCCGGGAGGCCTCGTCGAAGGCCGCCTCCATGGAGGACTGATCACCGAGCGCCTTCATGGCCGCTGTGAGTCGCTTCTGCTCCCCGCGCAGCTGCACGAACTGGCGGAACTCGGCGATGACCGTGTCCGCGTCACGTCCCAGCAACGAAGGTCCTGCGGCGGCGAGCAACTCCTCAGAGCGCTTCCGCCGCTGCTTGACCGAGGCCTGCAGCTCGTGGACCCGTTGCTGCAGGCGCTCCTTCTCCTCCTTGAATCCGGTGCCGATGTTGCGGCCGATGTTGAATCCGAGGAGGCCGCTGGCGGCCCCTGCGATCAGGCCCACCGCGGGGCCCACGGGCGTGAGGGCGCCGGCGAGCACGGTGGCGCCGCCGATGACGCTTCCGAGGGTGACGCCGTTCTTCGTGTTGGGCTTGGGGCGGAGACCGTCAAGGGACTTGCGGAGCCGCGCCAACTCGTCCAACTCCTCCTGCATGGCCTCCTGGTCCTCGGCGTAACAGCGGACCCGCTCCGGGAACTCCTCCGGCATGTTCTTCAGGTGGGAGTAGCGCCTGGCGACCTCTTCTTCCACTTCGTGGGCCCGGTCGGCGTAACGCTTGAAGTTGTCCCGGCGGGAGAGGGCGTCCTCGTAGCGGCGGTTGGCTTCTTCGTTGCGGCCGAGCAGCTCCATCAGCCGCCGGTGCGCGTCGAGGGAGTTTCGAACGGAGTCCAACTCTGCGGTCCCCTGATCGATGCGCAACTCCAGATCTGCGGCCTCGCACTCCAATTCGAGGCTGCGGTCCAGGGCTTGTCGGGCGTCCTCCAGTTGAGTCCGGTCGGCCTCCAGGGCGGACTGGGTCTGTTCGATCAGCCGCGGGCGGCCCCGTGCCTTGCTGCGCCACGGGTTCTCCGTGGTCAACTCTGAATAACGGGCGTGCAGGTCATGCAGGGCGCCCTTGAAGTCGACCGACGTGGAGCCCGACAGCATGCGGCGGATCTGGTCCGACACCGCGGTGGAGAGGCTCTGTTGCCCGAAGAACACGGTGCTGCGGAAGACCGTCTCGTCGCTGAACCCGAACAGTTCGGCGAGGAGCTCGTAGTAGCGCATGTCCTCGTCCTGGGTCCCGCGAGGGTCGGCTCGACCTTCGAAGAGCTGCTGCTCGTGATCGCCCTGGTCGATGGCCACCACCCGGCACTGGTTCGAGTTGAAGTCCCGGTGGACGACCAGCTTCCTGCCGTCCTCGGTCTGGAGCTCCAGCTCGCCCGCGTAGGCGTCATGCTCGTCCCAGGGCTCGTACTTGCGGGCCATGTTGAGGTCCCGGAACCCGAACAGGACGCCGAAGATGGAGTTCATGACCGTGGACTTGCCGGCCTCGTTCCGGCCCACGATCAGGTTCAGCTGGTCGGGGGCGAAGGTCACGTCGAGCCCGTCATTGAAGGCTCCGAATCCGTGGAGCCGTACACGTAGCAACTTCATCAGGCTTCCCCTTCCATGGATCGCTCCGCGGCTTGCGGGGACCGGTCTTGTGGCATCTCTTCCGCGGAAGTTCCGAGCACGTCCTTGGCCGGTTCTTCGTCGAGGAACTGCTCGAGCCCGATCTTCAGCGCCCGCCGGGCCACTGCGATGTCCCGGTGCACGGCGGCGTCAGGATCTGCAGAGCGAGCACGCTCTTCCAGGTCGGTGATCTTCTCGATCATGCGTCGAACGAAGAAGCCGCGGATGGTGTGCTCCCCCTGCACCCTTCTGAGGAGCGAGCTGCCCAGGAGGTCTGTCCGATCGAGGAGCTCCAGATACCGGAATCGAGGGCTGACCTTGGCGGCGACGTCGTCGAGGTCGCAGTGGAACTCCAGGCGGCCGACAAGGGTGACCTGAGCGATCACATCCGGAGCCGACCGTGCCAGCAGGGCGCTCGTGAGCGCGTCCGGGTCGGTGATGCTCTCCTTCTCCAGGTCGATGGTCCAGTCCTCCAGGCGAGCGCCGGAGACGGGTACGCGCGAGAACTGCACGTCCCCTCGGTCCACGTCCACCACCAGAAGCGACTTGCTGCCGGCGTCACCGGTCTGGAACCGACGTCCCACGGGAGTCCCTGGGTAGGCCGCCGTGGTGCCTTCCAGTTCATAGGTGGCGAAACCGTGGTAGCCACCCAGGGCCACGTAGTCCATCTCGGACCCGGCCAGCGACCTCGGGTCCAGAGCGGGCACGGCGGAGCGGAGGTCGCGCTCCGGGTGATCGGGCAACCCGGCGCAGATCAGACCCACGTGGATGCCCGGGTCTGCGATGTGGGCGGCCATCAATTGAGGCGGCCCCTCGCTCCCGATCACCAGGTCCTGAGGCTCTTCCAGGCTGAGATCTCCGGAGTCCAGAGGCGCCATGTCGTGTTCTTCGTGCACGGCCTTCTCGAACCCGGCGAACGCCTCGCCGCCCGTCCCCACCTGCATGGCGGAGCCGTGGAAGTGCACGTCCTGGCCTCGGATGGTGTACGTCACCGGGTTGTCCGGGTTGGTCGTGGAGATCACGTCGACGCCGGGCCACCGTTCGGTGCGGTACGTGGAGTCCCGGTATCCGCAGGCGTCTCGGTAGCCGGGGATGAGGATCACGGGCTTTCGCTCCGCCACCAACCTCCCGAGCAGCCCCCGGGCGAAGCTCAGGGTCTCCGGGTCCGGATTGTGGCTGTCGAAGAGGTTGCCGCAGATCAGCACGGCGTCGATGGCCTGGGGTGGGTCCAGGGCGACGTTGACTGCCTGCCGAAACGCTTCCATGACCTCGCGCCTGCGAGTCTCGGCCTCGTCGCCGAGGTGTTCATGCCGACTCCCCAAGTGCAGGTCGGATAGGTGGAGAAATCTCACCGCCATACCAAGTGCCCTCTCTTCTTCCGTCAGACTTTCCCGGGTCTGGTGGGGACGGTCGTCGGTGATGCTGCATCCTTAGCCCGCCCCAAGCTATGACCGTCAGGATACTTGCGTATCAGGGCGCGGTCAACGCACACCACACATCATTTGCGGTGTTCTCATGCAACGGAACACAGCATCTGGTTCTTCGTTGGAAACCGGATGATGTTCAGAGACACGGCGCAGGGGTCGTCCGCCGTGACGCCAGACCGGCGACGTCGGCGCGACGCAACAGGGTTCGTTCCTCATCGTCGACGGCGATGGATGAGAGGACCGTCGCGGCCTGGCAGTCCACCACATGACGAAGGCGCTCGGCGAGCAGGGGAGCGAGGGAGTCCCCTCCCTGGGGTGTGGCCAGGAGCATCATGCGACGGACGGTGTCTCGGGGCGTGTGGCTGTCCAGGGTGAAGAGGACCAGGCGGCCCTCTCCGGCGGCGCTGAGAGCCAGCGCGAAGGCGTCCGGGTCGTTGGCGCCGACGATGCCGACCACCTCCGGACCCTGCTCCAGAGCTGATCTGAGGGCGCTACGGAGATCCCCTGGAGCCGGCAGGGACCGATGAATGCAGAACCCCGGTTCCTGGTCGTAAGTGTGCCGATTCCGATCCGAGAACTGGATCGCGAAGGCGCCGCGAGACTCCATGTGATGGGCGATGACGGCGCTCACCAGGGGAGCCTTGCCGCTACCCAGGGGCCCTCCTACCACGATGAGTCCGGAGTTCGTGGCGGCCAACCCGGCTGCCTGCTCCGGGTCGGGACACAGGGCCTCCAACCTGGAGACGAGCTTGCCCGTAGGAGCGAAGGTCAGCAGCTCCCTGCCGTGTTCATTGAGCACGTTGACCTTGAAGGACCCTACGGTCTCGGAGTGGAAGAACGTCTCCACCTCCTTGGTCTCCCGCAGCTGCCGCTGCTCCGTCTCGGAGAGGAGCGGCTGCAGGAACCCCTGGATCTCCTCGGTCGTTACGAGTTCGCCGTTCAGCGACGAGAGCCCGCCGCGGGATTTGATGCGAGGGCGTTGACCCGGGCGGAGGAACAGGACCGTGCCCTGGAGGTCGTTGAGGGCCTGGAGCAGCCCGTCGAAGGCGTTGAACGTGTAGCGGGCACGCGCCGGTTCCGCTTCGTCGGCGACCCGCTTGAACACCCGGTTGAGCCGGTCGCGGAGCTCCTCTCCTACCCGTTGCTTGAGCTCGCCCTTCGTGGCATCGCCGTCGACGTCGTCTTCCGGGGACAGGTCGCGATCGCGGCGGAGCTCATCCATGCCCCGTGCCACCTCCAGCAGGAGGTGGTCCGTCGGGACGTCTATGTTGACGGTCTCGGACGGGACGTCGAAGTCGATGGTGAACGAACCGCCGGACCAGGAGAAGATGTCCATGACCGCGGACTGTCCCTTGCTGAGGCTGTCATCGACGGCGGCCACGATCTGGCCGTCCCGGAAATAGACGTAGCCCTTCCGATTGGATGACTGGACCGTGACCCTGGCCGTCTTGCGGCCGCTCATGAGGGACTGGGTGACGTCGAAGATGTTGAAGGCACGCAGGTCTCCGCTTACGGACCTCGTCGCGTCATCCAGCATGAGCTGCTCCTCTCGTGTGTGCTATGTGCGTGCCATCTCCGGCGTGCCCGAGGCGGCGGGGCTCACCCCACCGCGGACGAACGCCGCGGGGCTCGAGGCGTGGCTGGCGGCCTCCGCGTTGGACAGCAGGCCACGGTTGACCAGGTCTTCCAGGGACTGGTCCAGTTGCATCATGCCGTCACGCCGCCCGGTCTGCATGAGCGACTCCAACTGGAAGGTCTTCCCTTCTCGGATCAGGTTGGAGACCGCCGTGGTGCCGGTGAGCACCTCGAAGGCGGCGACGCGCCCGCTCCCGTCCTTTCGTGGCAGCAGCCGCTGGGCGATCACGCCCTTCAGGGACTCGGAGAGCATCACCCGGATCTGCTGCTGCTGGTTGGTCGGGAACACATCGACGATGCGGTCCACCGTCGCCGGAGCGCTGTTGGTGTGGAGGGTCCCGAACACCAGGTGACCGGTCTCCGCCGCGGTGATGGCCAGCTGGATCGTCTCCAGGTCGCGCATCTCGCCGACCAGGATGATGTCCGGGTCCTCGCGCAGCGCCGACTTCAGCGCGTTGGCGAAGCTCAGGGTGTTGCCCCCCACCTCTCGCTGATTGATGAGGGACTTCTTGCTGCCGTGGACGAATTCGATGGGGTCTTCGACGGTCAGGATGTGGCAGGCCCGGGTCTCGTTGATGTGATTGACCATGGCCGCCAGGGTCGTGGACTTGCCGGACCCGGTGGCCCCGGTGACCACGACCAGGCCTCGGTGCAGGTCGCAGAAGCGCATGATCTGTTCGGGCAGGTCGAGCTGTTCCGCAGAGAGGATGGTGGTGGGGATGAGTCGGAACACCGCGGCGATGCCCGACCGTTGTTCGAAGATGTTGCAGCGGAGCCGGGTCACGCCCGGGACCTCGTAGCTGAAGTCGATCTCCTTGTTCTTCTCGTACTGACTCACCTGCTCCGGGGTCATCAGCTCATAGAGGAGCTTGCGGTTCAACTCCGGCGTCAACTGGTCGTAGTCCACGGGGACCAGCTCGCTGTTGAGGCGGACCATGGGGGGGTAGCCGGAGGCCATGTGGAGGTCGCTGGCCCCCTGCTCCTGGATGATCCGGAAGATGTCGTCGATGGCAGCCATAGGGATTCGTCTCGCGCTTTACGTCTTTGTTGCGGACCACCCCGCGTTTCATCCATCGGGCCTGCCAGCGGGTTCCCTTGAGAGTGCACCTGTTGCGTGACAAGGTCAGGTATGGATGAGCCATCCAAAGGCGACGAGCGTCGCCGATATCTTCGTCTCCGAGACAACTTCCGGGTTGAGTTGAATCCCTGGGCCAAGGGCCCTGACGGGGCTCCTCAGGAGGAGGATGTGGAATCCCTGGTCGGGTTCTCCACGGACCTGTCCGTGGGCGGGGTGTGCCTCGTGGCGGACACCTCCCCGGCCCTCGGTTCCGTGGTGGACGCGGTCATCCATGCGGCGGAGTTGGAGGGCGCCCTGTCGATCATCGGCGAGGTGGTCCGCGCCGACGCCCGTGCTGATGGGCGTTATGACGTGGCGTTGCGCTTCGCCTCCGGGTGGATTGACGAAGATGTGCGTCAACGGCTCGAGCAGCTGGTCTACGGCTGAGGGAGGCGCCTCGGTCAGTCCCGTAGCTTCAGGGTCACGCGCTGGACCGGCTTTTCCATGACGACCTTGGCGCGGGCCGGCTTGCGGCCCTTGACGTTGGCGACGATGCGGTAGGCGCCGGGCCGTAGCTCGTCGAAGTGCCACTCCGCGCCCTGCCGCTTGCCCCGTAGGGCCCAGGCCGGGTTTTCCTGGCCGAGCAGCTCCACCGCCACCACCGTGGCCCCGCCGGTGAACGGCTTCGATTTCTTGTCCAGGATCTTCACCTGGAGCTTCCCCGCTCGCACCATGGCGATGGTGCCCAGGTCGGTGGACTGCCCGGAGCGCACGACCACATCCTGGGAGACATGCCGCTGGTAGCCCGGAGCCGTCAACTCCACGGTGGTGGGGCCGGTGCGGAGGTTCTGGATGACGAAGCCGCCGTCCAGCAGCAGCACTCGATCTGGATCGAAGCGGGACAGCTTCACATCCGGGATGGTCTGCTTGGTGAACGCGTCCACCACCCGTCCCGTGATGTCGCCGCCCAACTCCCAGGGCTGAGGAGAGAGTTGGAAGCGGAGGGGCTTGGGGTCGGGCGTGACGTCTCGCTGCTTCGCCGATTCGTACCCTTGAGCGAAGACCTCGACATCGACGCGGTCCGCGCGCAGGCCGCCCACCTCGAACTCCCCGTCGATGGAGGTGCGGCCGCCCTTGAGGATGGGGGGCGGTGGGCTGCGAGGGTCGGTCCGGTGGGATCGCACGGAGACGACGGCGCCGATGAGGGGGTTGCCCAGTTGATCCGTGACGGTCCCTCGGATGACGTCCCCCGTGTCCAGTCGAAACTCGAGCTGCGCGAGGTCCGCGGTGGGGACTTCGAGGGCGCGGCCGTAGGGGAGCGTCAACGGGTGATGGATGGACAGGTGCCGCTTACCCGGGGGGACTCCGCGGAGGACGAACTCGCCGGCGTCGTCCGTGGCCGCCCGGGCGCCGGCGAGGAACAGCACGGCGTCTTCCACCGGCGCTCCGAGCAGGTCCGTGACCGTCCCGCTGACGGTGACAGCCTGTCTGAGGGCGAGGGTCACGTCGGGGCGGTCCCCCTTGGTCAGGTCGAAGGGCGCCGGCTCGGACCAGGCCAGCCGCTGGGTGGGATCGATGGCCTGCACGGTGCCGCTGATCAGGGCCGGGACGTTGTTCAGCTTCCAGGTGCCGTTGCGCTTCGCCCGCACCGCGGGCCAGCGTTCGCCGAAGTCGTCCTGCCAGGTCTCGGCGCCGATCAGGAACTCTGCCAATTCACTGAACTGCTCACGCTTGATCCCGTTGGGGCGGATGACCACGAGGGCCCCTGCGGCCGGCTCGCCCTCCGGCTGGGTGACCCTGCCTCCGAGGCGCGCGACCCGCGGCAGGTCGATCCGCGCCATGAGCTGGTCCGGGTCGTCGCTGCGGATGCGGTGGACGTGGAACGTCGCGCCGTATCCGTGGGCCTTGATCATGAGGATGAGGGTGCCGGGGAGCAGGGCCTCGATCTCGAAGGTGCCGTTGGCGCGGGTCAGGTACGGTCCGATGCGGCGGCTCTGGTGACGGGATGGCCGTCCGCTGACGATGCGGTCGATCACCTTGATCTGGGCGTTCGCCACCATCTCCGTTCCCTTGTTGGTGGTCACCACCCCGCGCAGGGTGAGGCCGCCGTCCAGGGTGTAGTGGCGCACGAGCCCGTCCGGGGGCGGGATCACCAGCATGGACTCGTGGAACGGGGCCAGGCCGTCTCTCGACACGGAGACGTCCCAGCGAGCCGGCGCCACGTTGTCGAACCGGAACTCCCCGGACTTGCCGGTGGTGCCCGACAAGGGGCCGAGATCCGGGCGACCGTGGGGGAACAGCTGGACCGTGGTCTGGGGCACCGGGCGCCCTTCCTTGTCGGTCACCGTGCCAGAGAACGGGACGGAGCGTTCCAACAGGATGATCAGGCGTGTCCCGCTGGGAATTCCGGAGAACGTCCGCAGGGCATGTCCTGGTGCGGCGGCTACCAGTGAGGCGACTCGGCCCGCGGGCCCGTTGATGCGAAACGTCCCGTCATCCCCGGTGGTCGTGTCCCACAGGCTGCCGTCCTCGGCGGTGGCCAGGAGGCGCGCGGTGCTGAGCGGCGTGCCGTCTCTCGACTTGACCACCCCGGACACCATGAGCGTCCGCTGTCCGCGCTTCGGACCGGAGGCGGTCCGGGTGGGGGTGACTTCCGAGGACTCCATGGTCGTCGGCGCTGGGAGCGGAGGAGCCGGGCGCGTCGGACCCAGCGGCACCTCCGTGTCCGCCCCCTCATCCGGGGTGATCAGCCAGGCTCCCAACCCGACGCCGATGAGGATGGCCGCTATGAGGATGCCCGCGCGCATGACCCGGACATTGTATCGACCTGATGCCTTACTTCAGCCCGAGGCTCTCGAGGACCTCGAAGTGCTCGAGGATGCCCGCCGCGTTGAGGCAGACGATGACCACGATCACGGGGACGATGAACTTCAGCAGGATCAACCACCAGCGGTACAGGTACCCCAGCGAGGTGTGTCGCGTGAACTCCTCTTCGCGAACGCGGCTGCCGAGTCGCCATGCGCAGAAGACCGCGATGAACAGACCGCCCAGGGGCAGCATCCAGTTGGAGACCACGTAGTCCAGGAAATCGAACCAGTTGCCCTGGGTGATGTCTCCCCATTCTTCGCCGAGGACGCCTTCTTTCGCAGCGGCGAAGTCGGCGCCGAAGAGCGTGGTCCCGCCGCTGAGAGCGGAGGGGATCCCGAACAGGGCGATGGCCGCTGCGCAGACGATGGTGGCCTTCTTGCGCGACCAACTCTTCTGATCGATGAAGTAACTGGCGACCACTTCCAGCAACGAGATCGAAGAGGTCAGCGCTGCGAACACCAGCAGCCCGAAGAAGAGGACGCACAGGAACTGGCTGCCTGGCATCTGGGCGAGGGCGACGGGGATGTTCTGGAACACGAGCCCCGGCCCCTTCGCGGCGTCCATGCCGAAGCTGAAGGTGATGGGGAACAGGATGAGGCACGCCATGAGGGCGATGACGGTGTCGAGGATGCAGATGGCGGTGGAGTTGGCCACCAGGCTGGAGTCCCGGCGCAGGTAACTGCCGTACGTGATCATGGCCCCCATGCCGAGGCTGAGGGTGAAGAACGAGTGTCCCAGGGCCTCGAGGACGCCGTCCGCGGTGAGCTTGGAGGTGTCCGGTTCGAAGACGAACTGGAGCGCCGAGTCCCAACCGGACTGCTGGGTCGCCTGGACCAACAGGATCACCAGCATGAGGAACAGCACCGGCATGAGGATGCGGGCGCCCCGTTCGATGCCCTTCTGGATGCCGCCGATGACGAGGCAGGCGGTGAGCACCATGAACACCAGGTGCCACACCACGTTCAGGGTCGTGTCGGTGTACAGGCCCCCGAACACGGCCTTGACCTCCTCCGGGCTGCCGCCGGAGATCTGGCCAGACACGGCCAGCCAGGTGTAGTGGCATGCCCATCCGGCGACGACGCTGTAGTAGGAGAGCATGAAGAAGGCGGCCAGCACGCCCATGCCGCCCACGGCCTTCCAGGGGGACCGCTTGTTGGTGAGCTTCTCGAGCGCGCTCACCGGGGACCGCTGCGTCGAGCGGCCGATCATCACCTCGCCGATCATGATGGGCAGCCCCACCACCAGGATGCAGATGAGGTAGACGAGGACGAACGCGCCGCCGCCGTTCTCGCCACAGATGTAGGGGAACTTCCAGATGTTCCCCAACCCGATGGCAGAGCCGGCGGCCGCCAGGATGAAGCCGATCTTCGATCCCCAGGCGCCGCGTGTCTCTCCGTTGCTCATGGTGGTCTCGCTACCTGTTGGCGTCGTCCGAGAAGTACTCGTTCTGCATCCGGCGCACCTGCCCGGAGAGGAACACGATGGCGATGAGGTTCGGCACGGTCATCATGCCGAGGGCCACGTCGCCGAACGTCCAGACGGTCTGCAGAGGGAGGATCGCCCCCAGGAAGACGAAGCCCAGGAACGCGAACTTGTAGACGATGACGCCCTTGATGCCGAAGAGGAACTCCGTGCACCGGTCGCCGTAGTAGGACCAGGAGATGGCGGTGGACAGGGCGAACAGGAGCACCGTCAGGGTGACGATGACACGTCCTGGGAAGCCCAGGGCCTTGCCGAAGGCCTCGGTTGTCAGCTCCTGTCCGAGCTTGAGCATGCCCGCGCTGATCTCGATCCCGTCGGCGCTGTCGACGTCGATGCTGCCGCCGTTGACCATGACGGTGCCCGTGAAGGGCTCGCCGTCCCGGGTGATGAGGTGATGGTCCTCGTCGAACGCCACCGGGCCGTTGCTCTTCATGAGGACGACCCCGGAGCGGGTGCCGTCGTGGTGGATGAGGTGGCTGGGGCGGCCGTCCGTGATGTGGAGGACCTCGTCGTGCGCCTTGTTCTCGACCACGGTCTTGCCGTCGGCCTCGCGGTCGCCGTCCACCGGGCCGTCGAATCCGGCCTCTTCGATGGTCGGCGCATCGCCGTGGCGTCCCATGGCCTTGCCGAAGGCGGAGAGGGTGGGTGCTGTGTCGCCGCCTACCCAGGTCATGACCGTCATGTCCTTGTGGGCCAGTTCGTGCTCGCTGTCCACGTGGTCGTCCCAGAGCCCGGAGGTGATGATCACCAGGGCGGTCATGGTGCAGATGACGATGGTGTCGATGAACGGCTCGAGCAGCGCCACCAGGCCTTCCCGCAGGGGCTTGTCGGTCTTGGCGGCGGCGTGGGCGATGGGGGCGGAGCCTTGACCGGCCTCGTTGGAGAACAGCCCCCGCTTGACGCCCCAGAGCAGGGTCAGGGTCCAGGCTCCGCTGGCGGTGCCGGCGATCCCCGCGGTGGGGTTGAAGGCGTTCTCGAAGATGGTGCCGAAGGCGCCCGGGATCTCGGACCCGTTGATGGCCAGGACGACGAGGGCGCCCGCGGTGTAGAGGCAGGCCATGACCGGAGCCAGGATGCCGGTGACCTTGCCGATGCGCTGGATGCCGCCGAGGATGACGATCCCCACCAGCACCGCGCAGACGGCGCCCGTGACCGTGAACGGCAGCCCCCACTCGTTGTTGGCGGCCTGGGCCAGGGTGTTGATCTGGTTCATGTTGCCCGCGCCGAGGGACGAGCAGATGGCGCACAAGGCGAAGAACACGGCGAGGGGCTTCCACCTGGCTCCGAGTCCCTTGAGGATGTACTTCTGGGGACCGCCGGAGGAGTTGCCGGCCTCGTCGAAGTCCCGGTACTTCATGGCCAGGGAGACCTCGACGTACTTGGTGCACATGCCGAAGGCGGCGGTCACCCACATCCAGAAGATGGCCCCGGGGCCGCCCCAGTGGATGGCCAGGGCCACGCCGGCGATGTTGCCGATGCCCACCGTGGCGGAGAGGGCCGTGGTCAGGGCCTGGAAGTGGGAGATGTCACCTGCGTGTTCCGGATCATCGAAGTCACCCTTCACGACGCGGACCGCGTGCCCCAGCTTCCGGAACTGGATGAACGCCATGCGCAGGGTGAGGAAGAGACCCACGGCCAGCAGGGCGACGGCGAGCCAGGGGAGGTCGCCGACGAACGGGACCGGGATGTTCGTGCCCCAGACCCAGTGCTCCAGCGTGCCTACGATCGTCTCGAACATTGCGCCCATGTCGGTTTCCCTCTGCTGGTGGTGCGGACCGTGCCCAGGTCCCTTGCGGGGTCTTTATACCGGACGGGCGGCGGGGGCGCTCAGACGAGGGTCAGCTGCCCGCCCGGGCGGTCGGGGGCGCTCAGAGCCCTGACCCACTGGACGGCGGCCCTGCCGCCGGCGGCGTCGGAGCGCTGGACGCCCAGGTCGAAGGCGCAGGACAGCCCTGGCGCAAGCCCCTGGGCGCCGAGGATGGCGGCGGGGATCTGGAAGAGGAACTCTGTCTGCCCGTCCGTGTCCGCGACCTGTGCCTTGATGCGGCTGTGGGGGGCCCAGTAGAGCCCCTCCCGCACCCAGCACTGGGCGTCCCAGTCGACCCGGATGCGTACGGCGCCGTCGGGGACCGACAGGACCATCTGCACACCGTCTTCCTGGTCGTTGTCGGGACGTTCGTCGGGGCCGCCGGCGACGCGACAGCAGACCTGCAGGCCCTCCCCGTGCCAGCGGGCCTGAGCTGTGACGCTGATGTCGCGAGCGGTCCACCACGGGCTCTGCACCGTGTGCGGATGTCCCTCCAGCCGCAGTCCACCGGTGGGCCAGGGCGCCGCCGGGTCCTCCACCCGCGTGGCCACCAGCACCGGCTTGCGCTCGTCCGTCGGGAGCGGGGGATGGGAGAGCTCGACCCGGGTCGGCAGTTGATCCGCCTGAACGCACAGGCGCACGGCGTAGCGCTCGTCGTCCCAAGCCCAGCCTTCGGCGTCGTCGGATGTGGCGGGGTGTTCTCGCGCCGGCTCCGGTTCACCGTCACGCATGATCTGGTCGGGAGGCCCGGAGAGCCCGAGCAGCTCGACGTGAAACCAGCGGGCGTTGCCCGGGTGCTCGCCCTCCGGGGCGTCAATGGACAGCACCTGATGCAGGGGCTCGCTGTGGAGGCGGAACGTCGTGCGCCGGGTCGCCGCGTCCGCGGCGCCGTCACCGTCGTCTTCCACCAGGGTGAACTCGCCGCCGCCGCCAGCGAAGACCTTGATCCGGAGCTCCGCTCCGCAGGTGTCGTCAGCGTTCCGTCCCGGTCGGTCCCAGGGGACGATGGCGCCCCCCCGGGCGAGGACGGGGGTCTTGTCCAGGGGCGCGTCGATGGTGGCATCGCAGCCATCGAGGCGGACGGGGCGTCCCTCGGGGAACGTGTACCAGCGTCCGGGGGGAAGGGGGACGGTCTTGCGGGTGACCCCGGCCTCCAGCACAGGGGCCACCAGCAGCCCCGGGCCCAGCATCCAGCGGTCCTCCGCCGTGGCCAGATGAGGGATCTGCGGCCACTGCATCCACAAGGCCCGCACCATGGGGGTGCCGGTCTCCGCCGCTTCGTGGACCAGGGAGTAGGTGTAGGACAGCAGGCGATAGCGGGTGCGGATGGCTTCGCGGGCGTGCTCCGTCCACGGCTCCCCGTAACTCCACGGCTCCTGATCCGGCGTGTCCAGGCATGAGTGCACGCGCATGAGCCCCAGGTGGGCGCCCGCCTGCAGCCAACGGACGAACAACTCGGGGGACGGCGCGCCGCCGAAGCCTCCGAGATCGGGCCCGTAGAGGACGAAGCCGCTGGCGGCCATGTTCAGGGCCATGGGGACGCAGTGCCGCAGGTCGTCCCAGGTGGACACGTTGTCCCCGCTCCACGCGGCGGCGTAGCGCTGGCTGCCCGCGTAGGCGGCGCGGGTGAGCACGAACGGGCGGCGGTCCGGCTGCAGCTGCTCGAGCCCCTCCCGGGTCGCCCGGACCATCTCGTGGCCGTAGGCGTTGTGTGCCTGGTCGTGGGAGACCGGACCGTCTTCGGTCTGGTGAACCGCGTCGTCGGGGAACGTGCCCCCAGGTCCGTCGAACACGGACGGCTCGTTCATGTCGTTCCAGTAGCCGTCGATGCCGTGCTCGACCATGGGCTCGTAGAGGGACCCCCACCACTCACGGGTGACGGGGGAGAGGAAGTCCGGGTAGGCGCAGGGGCCGGGCCAGCAGAGGCCTCGCCCTTCGCTGCCGTCCGGGAGCTTCACGAACACGTCCCGCTCCTTGCCGGAGGCGTAGACGTGGTACCCGTCCCGGACGCTGATGCCGGGGTCGATCATGGCCACCACACGGAAGCCGTCGTCGTGGAGCGTGGACACCATGGCCGTCGGGTCCGGGAACCCCACCGGGTCGAAGGTGAAGCTGCGGAACCCGTACATGTAATGGATGTCGAGCCAGATGGCGTCGCAGGGGATGTCGTGGGCGCGGAACTGGCGGGCCAGGTCCACCACGCGGGCGGCCGGGCGGTAGCTGTAGCGACACTGATGGAAGCCCAGCGCCCATCGTGGCGGGAGCGCGGGCCTCCCGGTGAGCGCGGTGTAGCGTCGGACGACGTCCAGGGGATCGGGGCCGGGGATCACGTAGAGGTCCAGCGAGCCGGTCTCGACGCGCACCCGAAGCTGCTGCGGGTCCCAGGCGCCGCAGTCCAGGGTCACCCGGCCGGGGTTGTCCAGCAGGACGCCATGGGCGACCCCGTCCCTGACCCCGATCCAGAACGGGATGGACTTGTAGAGCGGGTCCGTGTTGCGGCCGTAGAACACGCTGTCCGTGTTCCAGAACCGCATGACACGCCCCCTGTGGTCGAGGCGTCCGGCCTTCTCTCCGCAGCCGAAGGTCCGTTCGTTCTGGCCGTACTCGAAGCTCACCGCGCGGCGCGATCCGCGAACGGAGAAGGAGTCCAGCGGCACCCTGACGACGGCGTCACCGGCGGGGTCGGAGACCACCGCGGTCCCATCCTCATCCTCAACCTGAACCGGAGCCGGATCATCCACGAGCTGTCGCGTGGGGACGGCGTGGCTTCGATCTGATGGCGCTTCGTCGGCAGCGAGGAGCTGGAGACGCACCACCCCGTCGGTCAGGCGGGAGGTTCGGAGCAGGGCCCCGTCGTCCAGGGGGTGTTGCCGGGAGGAGGTCATCGAGGCGACACCCTGATGAACCAGTCGGGAGCTCGCGACGCGAACACCTCGGTGACATCATCCTTCAGGATTTTGAGTTGGACCCGGAGGCCTATTCCTGCTTCGGAGTTGTCCTCGAGGGCGGCCACGGCGCGATCGCGCAGCCCGCGGATGGCCGGGTCCGAGACGTGGATCCGCTCAATGGCGCGGCGGGCCACCTGCAAGGAGCTTGACCGACCTTGTTCCTGGCCCTTGATGGCGAATTCCAGGTTCTCGTCCAGATCGTCAAGCGCCGATACGTTGCCGTATCGCTCCCGGGCTCCCAGGCCGCCGATGAGGAGAGCCACGACCGTGGCGGCGGTCAGCAGGCCGGCGGTCATCCGGACCACCGTCAACTCCCGGTCCGCGCGCATGCCGTCGAAGTGTCCTTCGCGGAGCACCTTCGACAGCAGGTAGCCGGCGACGAAGCCGCCGATGTGGGCCGCGTTGTTCACGTTGGGGACCAGGAGCCCGAAAGCCAGGATGAGGACGCTCCACTGCAGAAGCTGTCGGGCGATGTACTGGTTCATGGCGTCCGGTCGGGAGCGGGTGTGCGCCAGCAGCAGGCCGAGGATGCCGCAGACGGCGCCGCTGGCGCCGCCTCCCCAGGAGGGAGAGCCGTTGAGGTGACTCCACAGGGCGGAGGCCGCTCCGCCGGCGAGACCGGTGACCAGGAACACCAGCAGCAGCCGGGTGGGGCCGAAGATCCGATCGGCCAGCCGCCCCAGGTTGTACAGCGCCCAGGCGTTCATCAGCAGGTGAGCGATGCTGAGGTGGATGAAGATGGAGGTGAACTGACGCCACCACTGATCAACTAGGAAAAACGAGCGCCAGCCGGAGGTCCCGACGGCCCAGGCCGCTTCGCGGCTGATACCTCCCATGTTCAGCAGCCCGCCGCCGCTTGTATCCAGTCCGCCAAGGGCCACCTCCCCTGCGAACACAAGGCCCATGGCGAACATGAGCAGGTGCAGGCTGCTGAAGACAACCCTGCGTGATCCGATGGTGATGTACCGGCCGTACTCGGGCGCATCCATGGGGGCGTCATGTTAGAACATCTCGCGTGGTTGGGAACGGACGTCTGCGGTTCAGCGTCCTCGGGAGCGGCAGTCGCGGTAACTCGGTCCTGGTGACCGCCGGTGGGACGACGCTCCTCGTCGACGCGGGATTGAACCTGAAGACCACCCGGGCGCGCATGGCGTCCCTGGGGCTGGACGCCGGGTCCGTGGACGGGATCCTGATCACCCACGAACACTCCGACCATGTCTCCCAGGTGGGGGTGTTGGCCCGCAACCTCGGTGTGCCCGTGTGGATCGGGGCCGGGGCCCGGCGTGGAGCCGAGCGTTACCTGTCTGGCCGTGAGGAGCTGGTGGAGTTGCCCCGGGGCCCGTTCACCGTGGGCTCCCTGGAGATCTCGCCGGTGGCCAAACCCCACGACGCGGCGGACCCCGTGGCGTTCCTCATGAGTCGTGGCGAAGACACCCTCGGCGTGTTCACGGACCTCGGGCACGTGGATGACGCGGTGGCGGAGGCCATCAGTCGATGCACCGTGCTGCTCATGGAGGCCAACCATGACCCTGGGATGCTGGCGCGCGGACCGTACCCGGAGCACCTGAAGCGACGGGTCGGAGGCTCCCTGGGGCACATCAGCAACGAGGACAGCGCCCGGGCCCTGGCTCGCGCCGTCTCTCCCCGGTTGAGGGGGCTGGTGCTGGGGCACCTCTCGGAGCAGAACAACCGGCCGGAGCTGGTGCGGCGGGCGTTCGTGGAACACCTCGGGGCCATCAGCTCATTCCCCCGCTGGATCAGCTATCAGGACCGGGCGACGCCGTTGTTCGACGGCGATTGCACCGTGCTCCGCAAGGCGGAAGCGGACTCGGGAGCCTGCGGCGTGTCCGCAGTCACCGGGTGAACGTCAGCCCGAGAGGTGCTCGATCAGCGCCTGAAGGCCAGCACGGTCTGCGTCGCTGAGTCCGTGGAACTGCAGGCCGGTGGGGAAGGGGGCTTCCACGCGTTCGGTGACGGTCCAGATGACCCGGGCCACCAGGTCCAGGTCCTCGCCCTCCGGTCGCTTGAGGCGCACCTGGATGTCCGTGGGGGCGAGGATCTCGAAGGGAAAGTCGATCCGCATGCCGCCGAGACCGATGTTGACGCAGGGGGCTGTGCCGGTCTGCCCGGTGACCTCGACCACGAACTTCGTGTGGAGATCGCACTCCACCCGGTCGTGGGCGCGGCGTCCGTTCCGGATCACGGTCGTCCCTGGACGATCCTGGGGCCTGTGTTCGGTTCCCATGCGGGCTGCTCCTCCGCATCTTGTATCGACGAGAACGTGTCCCGCTTTGAGCCTTTCTGGTCTCTGCGGGGCGCTGGCGGGACGGGCCTCAGCGTCGGGCGGAGCGCACCGCCGCGGCGCCGAGGAGGGTGAGGGCGCCGAGGGTCACGGGGACGCCCGGGAGCAGGCGCAGGGGCAGCCCCGAGGAGTCCCCGAGGGCGAAGGCGGCGCCGAACAGGAACAGGCTCAGGGTGGCGAGCTCCGCCAGCGCCAGCCACGACCAGATGAGCACGTTGCGGCGCCTGGAGCGCAGCTCCAGGGTCAGGTGGATGACGGCGAAGGCCAGGGGCACGAACACCAGGGGCGCCCACTTCGCCTCGAGCCTGTCCCCGAACAGGGTCCGGGCCGCGACACGATCGAGCCTGCCCGCCGTGAGGTCGTCCGTGGCCAGCGCGGTCACGACGCCGAGGCGACCGGACTCATCGTGAACACGCCACGGGATCTCGAAGCCACGGACCGGGACGCCGGCCTCCGGGATGGCTCCCAGGTCGCTGAGGAGCCCCTTCAGGAGACCGTATGACCCGGGCGGGATCTCCGCCCACGGGAGGATGAGGCCGGTCACGGCCGCCACCACCCCTGCCAGGGTCATGACGCGGGTCAGGGCGCGTCTTCTGCCGCTTCCTCTGCGGTCGCGCATGTCCGAGCCTCGGTTAGGATCTGGCCTCCGATGGAGACCTGGCAACGTGTCCCGTCGGACCGCCTCAGCGTATCAACCATCTCTATGCTCGTGCTCTTTGACATTGACGGGACGCTCCTGCGGCCCTGCGGGCTGGGCCAGCGGAGCCTGGACCGTGCCTTCGCGGAGCTGTACGGCCGTGAGTCGGTGTTCAAGGGCATGCGGTTCCATGGGCGGACGGACCCCGAGATCGTCGGCGACGGCCTCCGCGAGGTCGGCGCGCCGGAGTCGGACTTCCACCGCGTGGTGACCCGGTACCTGGAACACCTGGAGACTGAGGTGGGGGAGACGCCACCTGCGGAGTATCCAGAGGCGGTGGCGCTGGTGCAGACCCTGGCGGAGTCGAGCGGCGTCCTGCAGGGACTGGTGACGGGGAACGTCCGAGCGGCGGCGGAGCTGAAGCTCGGGAGAGGTCCCTTGCGTGGTGTGTTCGAATTCGGAGCGTTTGGTGACGACCACGCCGACCGTGTACAACTGTTGCGGTTGGCGAGAGAGCGTGCGGAGCAGCGGACGGAAGCACAGGAGGGCTTCGATCAGGTGATCTATGTCGGCGATACGGAGCGGGACGTGACCGCCGCGCGGGATGCAGGGGTCACGTCCGTGGCGGTCGCTACCGGGACCATGTCGCTGGAGGAGCTGGCTGGAGCCTCTCCTGATCATCTGCTGCCGAACCTCGCCCCCGAGCGCTTCATGGAGGAGGTGGTCTCGTGTCAGCGGTGATCGGGCTGGATCTCTGCTGTCTGGAGGCCACGCCGGAGACCGGGGTGGAGCGCTACGCTCGCCGGCTCTCGGAACACCTGCCGGTGGTGGCGCCGGAGCTGGACTACCTCGTCCTGACCCGCCCGGGACGCGCCGTGCCGGTGGTCCCGTCGCCGGCCAGGGTGGTCTCCGTGCCCTCCGTCCTGCCCCGGGCCGGGTGGCGTGAGGTGGCCCTTCCGCGGGCCGTGAAGCAGCACAAGATCGCGGTGCTCCATGCGCCGGTGGCGGCCATCCCGCTGCGCTGCCACATCCCTCGTGTGGCCACCATCCACGACGTGCCGACCCGGGAGACCACGGGCATCGGCGGCAGACTGACGCGGAGCCGGTTGCGTCTGCTGCACACGCTGCGTGCGGCCCGCAGGCTCATCGTGCCCTCGAACGCGACCCGCGATGCGTTGGCGGGGCTGGACCCGAGGTGTGAGGACCGCATCCGCGTCATCCATCACGGGGTCGATCCGGACTTTCGTCCTGACGGGATTCCCCTGGATCGCGAGCGCTATGGAGTCCCGGTGGATGTGCCGTACCTGCTATGGGTCGGGACCGTCCGGGAGCGCAAGGACCCGCTCACGTTCATCCGCGCCTTCGCCAACCTGGCCCGCCGTCATCCGGACCTCCACTGCGTCGTCGTCGGTGACGTCCGCATGGATGAGGCTCGGATTCGGGCGCCGCTCCGAGGGACCGACGCGGCGTCCCGGTTGATCATGACCGGTTACGCGGCGCGCGAGGATCTCCCGGACTTCTATCGAGAGGCCGCCTGCGTGGTGCTGCCCTCCCGACTGGAGGGGTTCGGCCTGCCAGCGTTGGAGGCCATGGCCTGCGGACGACCGGTGATCACATCCCGGGACCGGGCGCTCACGGACCTCGTGGGCGAGGCCGGTTTGACCTTCAACACGGGGGACGCGTCGGACCTGGCCCAGGTCATCGGCACGCTGCTGGATGATCCGGTCCTGGCGAAGGAGTTCACGGATCGGTGCCGCGGCAAGGCCGAGGCCTACTCCTGGCAGGCCAGCGCCCGAGCTCACGCGGACGTGTACTCCGAGCTGGTCGGTTCCTGATCGGGCTCAGAAGGACGTCTTGCGACGGTACATGGCGGTGTAGACCGCCGGCACCAGGTACAGGGTGATGAACATGGCCAGGGTCAGGCCGAAGGTGATGGTGGCGGCGAAGGGGGACCAGATCTTGCTGTGACCCGTGATGCCGAGGGCCATGGGGAGCAGGCCGAACACCGTGGTCACCGTGGTGAGGATCACCGCTCGCATGCGGAGGCGGCAGCCCTCCCGGACCGCCGCGGCGCAATCGCCGGTCTCCTTGTGACGTCGTCGGATGAAGTCGAGGAGCACGAGGGAGTCGTTGACCACCACCCCGGAGAGGCCGACGATGGCGATGAACGCCAGGATGGTGAACGGGAATCCCAGCAGCACCAGCCCCAACGCGACTCCGACGAAAGAGAACGGCACCACGGACATGATGACCAGGGGCGCCGTGTAGGAACGGAACTGGGCCGCGAGGATGGTGAAGATCAGCAGGATGGCGATGAGGAACGCCCGCTTGAGGCTGTCGAAGGACTTCTGGGTCTCCTCGAACTCACCGCCGAAGTAGAGGCTCACGTTGGGGTGGCTGCGCTCGATCCCCTCGAACCGGGCCATGAGGGCCTGATTGACCTTGGTGCTGTCCGTGATGGACGTGTCCACATCGGCCGTGACCAGCACCACGCGGTCGCCGTCATAGTGGTACAGGGAGGCCGGGCCTCGCACCGACTGCTGGTGCGCGACCTCTCCGATCGGAACCCGTCGACCGTCCGCCGCTCGAACCTGGAGGAGCATGAGGTCCGCGGGGTCGCTGCGGTCCTCTTCTCGTAGCTGGACCCGCAGCGTCGCGGGCTCGTCCCGACCGAGAGGGAGCACGTCTCCCAGATCCACGCCTTCGTTGGCCACCAGGATGGACTGGGCGACCTGCTCGAACCGCACGCCGGCGCGGGAGAGCTCCACGGAGCGGGGCTTGACCTGGATCTCCCTAGGCCCCTCGTCCAGGTTGTCCGCCACGGAGTTGACCCCGGGCAGGGCGCGGAGGAAGTCCTCGACGCGGCGGGCGATGGCCTTGTTCTCGTCGTAGCTCGGGCCGGACACCCGCACCGCCACCGGCTTGCCGGTGGGAGGCCCGTCCTTGAACTCGTCCACCCGGATGCGCTGGAAGCGGTGCTGCGCTGCGCCGTCCACCAGGCGCTGCACGCGGCGGCGGACCTTGGCGATGACCTCGTCCGAGTTCACCCCCGGCTTCTCTGCCACGTAGACCAGCAGCTGTCCGACGCTGGGTTTGAGCAGCACCTGGCTGTCATCCGTCATGGTCACGCCCACGGAGGTGGTGAACGACTCCACCTCGTCGGGCATGAGGTCGCTGATGACCGCCTCCACCTCCTTGAGCGCCTCGGATGTGGTCTGAAGCCCATACTCGGGGTCTGCATAGACGTTGCAGAAGAACGCCTGGAAGTCCGAAGGGAACAGCTCCACGGGCAGGTCCAGGGCGAGGACGCCGACGACGGAGGCGACGCAGATCACGATCACGAAGACGATCCAGGGACGGGCGATGACCGGTCCGAGGCTGCGCATGTAGACCGCCTCCAGGGCCCGCAGGGCCCGGGTCACCTTGATCCTCGGTCCTCGCTGCGGCTTCCTGCTGCCCAGGTGGACGTAGTGGGCGGGGAGGATGATGAGGCACTCGAGCAGGGAGGCCGCCAGCACCGCGATGACGGTCTTGGGGATGATGCTCATGAACTCCCCGGTGACCCCTTCCATCAACAGCATGGGCAGGAACGCGGCGCAGGTGGTGAGGGTGCTGGTCAACACCGGCCAGAACACCTCGCGGGTTCCGTCGACGATGGCTTCCTTGAGGGGGCCGCCCCGCTCCACGCGCCGGTAGATGTTCTCGAGGACGACGATGGCGTCGTCCACCACCATGCCGGAGACCAGCATCAGGCTGAACAGGGTGACGGCGTTGATGGTGATCCCGAACTGGTGGAGGATCGCGAACGCCGCGAGGAAGGAGAACGGGATGCCGATGATGGCCAGGACGCTGTTGCGAGCCCCGATCAGGACCCACAGGGCGAAGAACACCAGCACGATCCCGAACAGCAGGTTGTCCACGAGCACGCGGATGCGGCTCTCGAGCACCTTGGTGGTGTCCACCGTGGTCTCGATGGAGATGCCCTCCGGCAGACCCTCCTTCGCGACGAACGCCGCGATGGCCGCCGTGATCTCCTCCTTTACCACCATGGAGTCGGCGTCCTCCTCCTTGGCGATGCTCAGGTTCATGCACGGACGCCCGTTGTAGCGGTTCATGTGCGTCAACCGCTCCAGGGCGAAGGAGACGTCCGCGATCTCCCTCAGGTGCACCGGGGACGCGTCGGGCCGCGCGCCCACCACCATCTCCAGGAGCTGCTCCCGGGTCCTGATCTCTCCCGTCGACGCGATGGCCAGCTCCCCGCTCTCGCCCCTGGTGGTGCCGGCGGGGATGTTGGTGTGCCGGGATCGGATCGCCTCGGCCACCTCCAGCATGGTCAGGCCTGCGGACTCCAGGGAGGCGCGCCGGATGCGGACCCGCCACTCCAGCTCGGGGATGCCGATGTCGCTGACGCGACGGATGCCGTCGATGCGTCGGAGGCTCTCCCGGAGATTCCTGGCGACCTCCCGCATCACCGGTCGCGGATGGGCCCCGTCCGAGACCACCACCACCTGTAGCAGCGGATACAGCTCGCTCACCGACACCTTGGTGATGACCGGTTCCTCGGCGTCTTCAGGCAGGTCGTTGACGCGCTCGATCCTGGCCCGGAGGTCCTCGAACGCGGAGTCGAACTCGGCGTCGGAGAGCTGCTCGGAGAACTTCACGTCGATGATGGCGCGGTCCCGTTCCGAGCTGGAGACGATGCGGCTGACCCCCTTGGTGTCGAGGATCTCCTCCTCCACCTTGCGGGTGATGCCCGACTCGATCTCCTCCGGGTTGGCGCCGGGCCAGTAGACGAAGATGGAGCCCACGTCGAAGGACACGTCGGGGTACACGTCCACCACCGTGGCGCGGTAGGACAGCAACCCGAGGAGGACGCACAGCAGGAACACCAGGTTGACCAGGGCGCGGTTCTTGACGCTGAATTCGGGAGGCGACATCACCGGCCTCCCGCCTTACGGCTCCACGATCCGGAGGGGGTCGCCGTCCGTCAGCCCCAGGCGGCCCCGCGTCACGACCCGGGTCCCGGGCTCGAGCCCGGAGGTCACGTCCGCGAGGTCGGGCCGCCACGGCACCGAGCGGATCTTGACGCTCCGCTCCCGCGCCCGGGGGGCGCCCTCGGAGTCCACCACGGCGAACAGCTGCCAGGTGCCGTGCCGTTGGAACAGGGCGTCTCGTGGCACCAGCAGTCTGGGCTGGGTGCCCTTCACCGGGATCTCCACGGTGGCGACGAAGCCGGGGAAGAGGCGGTCGTCCGCGTCCACGTCGATCTCGATCTCGAACTGGCCCGATCCTGCCAGGGCCGCGGCGCCGCGGCGGACCACCTTCCCCGCGAAGCTCTGGTCGGGCCACGCCGGCACGGACAGGGCCACGGTGGTGCCCGGCTCCACGCCGAGGATCTCCTCTTCCAGGACGGTGGCGATCATCCAGAGCTTGGATGGGTCCACCAGCCGACCCACGGGGGCGCCGGGGATCGCGTAGTCCCCGATCTCCATGTCGTAGCGGTCCATGATCCCGTCCGCAGGGGCGACCACGGTGCGCATGCGCAGCGCCTCCTCCGCCTGCTCCACGGCGGCCTCCGCCTGCTGCCGCGCCGCCAGGGACACTCCCTCCGCGAGCAGACCGGTCAACCGGGCTCGGGCGGCCTTCAGGGTGGCGACCTCCGTGGCGTCGGAGAGCCGGGCGATCACCGCGCCTTCGCTCACCCGTGCGCCGGCGGGGACGGGACGGGAGACCACCAGCCCCGCGGACTCGGTCACCAGCCGGGTGTCCACGCGGGAACGGAGGGCGGCGGACCGGCGGATCTTCACAGGCAATTCTGTGCGCTCGGCGACGGCCACCTCCACGGGGATCGGTTGACGGTCGGCGTTCCCGGGGGCGGCGTCTCGCGCTTCCTTGCAGCCCGCCAAGCAGAGCAGGGCCAGGACCGAGCAGGTCAACAGGATCGGTGTGCCGGGCTTGGCTCTGGTGCTCCCCGCCATCACTTCCGCCTCTCGGGGATCAGCACTCGGACGCTGAACCCCGGCAGCACGCCGGGTGGGGGAGTGGGCAGGCTGACGCGCATCCGGTACGCGCCGTTGGTCGCAGCCCCAGCGAGCTCGCGGACGACCCCGGTCATGGTGTGGGGCTTCGGCAGGTCCATGGTCACGCGGACCTCGTCTCCCCGCTTCAACCGGGCGACCTCCGCCGGCGAGAGGAAGGCCTCCGCGACCAGGTCATCCACGGTCAGGAGCCTGGCGACCGGGGCGCCCACGATCACGGACTCTCCCACGTGGGGCCACAGCTCGCTGACCAGCCCGTCTTCCGGTGCCTTGACCTCGCAGCGAGCGAGCCGTTCACGGGCCTCGCTGAGCGCCGCCTGCTCTGCCTGGAGCACCGCGGCGGCGGCCTGCGCGGCCGCTCTTAGCCGATCGATCTGGGAGGCGGAGGTGCTGTCCCCTTGCTTGAGGCTCAGCTCGCGCTCCAGCTCCTGGGCGGCGAGCCGTTGGTCAGCCTCCGCCTTCTTCATCCGCGCCTCGATCTGCTGCACCGCGAGGAGATGGAACGTGGGGTCGATCTGGATCAGGGTCGTGCCGCGCTTGACCCGGCTGTTGCGCTCCACCGGGCGTCCCACGACGATCCCCGCCGCCTGAGCGGAGATGTCCAGCTCCCGGGCCGCGCGTATGAGGCCGGGCACGGACGCGGTGCCGGAGTCCTGGGCGCAGCTGAGCCCGCCGATCAACACCATGAGCGCCGCCGCCCGGGTCCCCATCACTTCCCGTCCTCGGCGTAGGTGATCCAATCCGGTTGGGCGACCCCCACCAGGGCCTCCAGGGACGCCAGCAGAGTCAGGTGGGAGAAGCGCGCCTGGTTGAGCGCGAACCGGGAGTTGCTGAGCGTGGTCTGGGCCTCGAGGAGCTCGCGCGTGGTCACCTTCCCGTTCCGGAATCGCTCCGAGATGATGCGGTAGTTCTCCGTCGCCGCCACCACGCTCCGGGTGGCGAGGGTGACGGCGGACTCCGCCTCCGTGATATCGAGGAGCGTGCGTTCGATGGAGAGCTCCGTGTCCTGGATGGCCTGCAGCTCCTGTTCCCGGAGCCGCACCAGCTCAGCGTGGATCTGCTGCAGGCGCCCCACCCGTCGTCCGCCGTCCACGGGAGTCCACAGCGCCGACACGGAGGCCGTGTAGTTGGTGCTGAACCCGGTGGCGCCTCTGAAATTCGTGTAGCTGGCGCCGAGGGCGCCGACGATCTCGGGTGTGAACGAGCGGAGCAGAGACTCGCGCTGATGCTCGAGGGCGATGCGGCCGCTGCGGAAGGCGAGCAGGGATGGCTGATGTCCGCGGGCCAGGCCGGTCAAGCGTGCGCTCTCCAGCTCGACGGGCTTGAAGGGAGGCGGGTCGGAGAGCGTCGTCTCGGCGTCCATGCTCCGTGCCAGCAGCGCGTTGAGGATTCGACGGGCGTGGACGACGGCGTTCTCCGCGATCAGCAGATCTTGTCGTGAGCGCAGCACCTCCACCTCCGCGGTGAGCTCTGCGTCTCGCGTGGCCCGCCCGGCCTTGACGACGTTCTTGGCGTCCTCCAGCTGGCGTTCGCTCGCCTTGAGCTGGTCCCTCGAGACCAGGACCTGGGCGGCGGCCTCGTGGTTGCGATACCAGGCCTGGGTCACCTCGAACAGCAGCTGCTGCCGCACGGTGCGCTCGTCCAGGATCTGCGTGGTGAGGCTCGCCCGCGCGGCCTTCACCGCTTCGGTGTTGCGTCCGCCGGAGAACAGGGACACGGCCAACTGCGCCGAGCCGGCGGTCTGCCAGCGCGGGCTCAGGGCGAAGGTGGCGATGCCTGGAATGATGACCTCCGCAGACTCCGTGAAGTGGGTGCGCGCGATGGACCCTGAGATCGTGGGCAACATGGCGGCTCTCGCTTCGGCGATGGCGGCGCGGGCAGACTCCACCGCGGCGGCGGCTGCTTGCACGGTGTGATTGCGCAGCAGCGTCAACTGCCTGGCGCGCTCCAACGTCAGGTCTTCCATCGGAGCCGTGTCCAGCATCAACTCCGGTGCTTCCGGGATGGAGGTGCGGGACGCGGCGGGCGCGTAGGCGCTGGCGCGATACTCCGCCTCATCCATGTGAAGGGGGGCAGCGCATCCGCCCGTGAGAGCGGTCAGGAGAGCGACGGTGGCAGCAACCCGGTTCATGGGTGGCGCTCCAGTAGGGGGTAGGGAAGACCCGGGGTCTTCGATTGAACGCTCGAGGGGGGGCCTTTGAGGAGCGCGCTCGTCGCTCGTCTGGTGATGGAGTGTGGGCATGTCAGTCCCCGGTGCTCGCGAAGACGTGTCGAGTCCACCGCGGGCCAGGGCTGGTGCTGTCGCTGGCTACGTGCTCGTGTCGGAGGCTGGGTCGTCCTCGTCGGGTTGCTTGCGCGTGTGCTTGGCATGGTGTGTGATGACCATCCCGGAAGAGACACAACCGGCCGGGGCTTAGCATCCTACGCACAGCGGGAGTCAGACCAAAGGATCCACGGCATGGTCGAGGTTGGGATCGGCATCGACGTTGGCGGAACGGACATCAAGTACGGCCTCGTCACCAGGGCCGGGGTTGTCCGGAAGCGGGCGGCCCTCCCCACCGAGGGTGCGGAGGGGCGGCCGGGCATCGAGCGCGGCGTCCGGGCCGCGGTCGCCGCGGGGCAGGAGCACGCGCGACGCCTGCGGCTGGACGTCGCCGCCGTGGGTATGGGGATCCCCGGGACCGTGACCGGGCGTCGCGGCACCATGCTCATGACTCCGCCCCAGATCCCCGGGTTGGGTGGATGGGAGGCGGCTACGTTCCTGCGCTCCCTGACGGACGTCCCGGTTGCGGTGGACAACGACGCCACCGTCGCTGGTCTGGCGGAGGCGCGCATCGGCGCCGGGCGAGGCGCCGCCACGGTGATCCTGGTGACCGTGGGCACCGGCCTGGGGGGCGCTCTGGTGGTGGGGGGCGAGCTGGTCCGTGGTCGGCACGGCACTGGAGGAGAGATAGGCCACGCCTTGTTCGTCCCGGGGGGGCTCCCTTGCGCTCATGGCGGACGAGGCTGTCTCGAGCTGTACACCTCGGCGACCGCGCTGGTCAGGATCTACCGGGAGATGGGCGGGCGCCACGCAGACTCACCGCGGGACATCGTCAGCAAGGCGCGCCAGGGACACCGTCGCGCTGGCCGCGCCCTGGCTCAGCTGGGGCGCAACCTCGGCCAGGGTGTCTCCTCTCTCGCCAACGTCGTGGCGCCGGATCTCGTGGTGGTGGGCGGGGGACTCTCCGCTGCTGGCCGACTCCTCATCGGTCCCGCACGTGAGGCGTTCAAGGAGCAGTGCCTGCCCTACGCCGCGCGCGGAGTGCGTTGGGTGAAGGCCGGTCTGGGGAACAAGGCGGGCCTCATCGGCGCCGGTCTGCTGGCGCTGGAAGAGGGCCTCTAACTCCGGACCACGGAGGCCATGAGGACGAGCTGCCCGGTGTGATACCCCAGGTGCTCGACGGATCGAAGCATGACCGTGAGGTTGTCTTCGCCGGCGTGTTCCGGACCGCAGTACGGGTGCTCGAGCACCGCCTGCTCCACGTCCTCGATGACGTGGACGGCTGCGGTGACCGCGGCGCGGAACTGCTTCAACAGCTCGTCCCGCGGCACCATGGTCGCTTCGAATTCCCGAGGCCGGTCCCGTTCGTAGGGTTGTCCACCGACCCCGCTGACGATGTAGTTCATGAGGTTCCCGGACAGGTGCAGAACCAGGTTCCCCATGGAATTGGTGCCGGGGCTGAGTCGACGCCACAGGTCCTCCTCGCCCACATCCGAGACGGCCTGTTCCACCGCCGTCGCGCGCTGCATCACCATGGAGGCGATGGACTTAGCAGACGCGGGGAGGGACCTTCCAGCTTGTTCCATGCTTGGATCTCCGGGGAGCAGTGTACGATGAGGAGGTCCGGGCGTCCCAAGGCGCCCGCCCAGTCCAGTCCATGAACGGAGCGGGTCATGCGTCAGTTCCTCGTCGTCTCCAGCATCGCCGTCCTGATGGGTTCCTTGCTGCCCGAGGCAGTGGGGCAGTGCTGAGGCAGCGGCGCCCGTCGCGCCGTGAGCGCGGCCCCTCGTCCTTCGGCTCGTGCCAGGACGGCAGCAGGTGTTGGCACCAAGCGTCGTTCCCTGACCGGTTCGACCACCCAGGCTCCGAGTCCGGTCCGCACCGTTCGCACCACCATCCAGTGGGTGGAGACGGATATGCCGACAGCGGCAGAGGCTGGGTACGGGGCTTCGGAGTTGCCCCTGAGCCACGTCGTCCTCGGCGACTCTGCGCCCGCCGGCGTCGTCGCCTCGTTGCCCACGGTCGTGTATCTGTACACGGATCTTGACGAGGACAAGGTCGCCACGTTCGAGGAGCGCCTGTTCCTCGACGAACGGGTCAGCGTCTCTTCGAGGTTCTTCAACTGTGTACGGATCTCGTTGGACGACATCGTCTCAGCCCGGGTCCGCAAGCAGTATGGCGGTGGCAAGAAGCCCGTGCTGCTGGTGCTGGACGTCGGCGGCGAGGAGTTGAAGCGGTTCGTCGGTTGGAAGACGACGGGGAGTCGTCTCTTCTCCACCATGGGTGCGGTGCTCAAGAGCCACCGATCCAGGATGAGCCTCGCTCGCCTCCTTCGTAAGGAAGGCCAGTTCCTGAAGAAGATCGACGAGGCCTACTGGAAGCTCGAGGACGCCAAGTTCGATCTGGGAGAACTGGCCAAGCGCAAGGGCAAGAGCGCTGCCCGCCAGACGGCGAAGCTCGAGGCGGAGATCGCCAAGCTGGAGAAGGCCTACCGCGCGTTGGTCAGCGAGGAGGAGGCCTTCATCCGCCAGGCTGACGAGAGCGTGGTCGCCCCGGACTGAGCGTGGTGACGCGGGGCGCTCGCCTCGCTCCGCCGCATGCTGCCTTCGCCCCGCCAGGGGTTCTGTAGGGACCGGTGCGTCCCGATCCCACCCTGCCCCCTGCTGGAGGGAACGGCGGACGATGCGTTTTCTCCGCTCGGTCGCGCAAAACCCGAAAAAGCGAATACAGGCTGGGGGGGGGGCCTGATAAACTCCTGAGCGGACCCGACATGGGAGGACTTGCGGCCCCGGCAGCCTCACGTGTTGAAGAGGGGTCCGCCACGAAGAACGGACATTCGGCGGCCAGCCGGAGTCGGGAAGGAAGTCACATGGACCAGGGACAGGGATCGACGGTACCGGCGTCTGAGACTCAAGGTGCCGAAACTGGAGGCCATCCCTACAGGGCAGCGCTGGAGGGCGTGCTCCGGCTTCATAACCTCATGGAACCGGAACGGTTGCTGCCGCAGGTACCGGATGTTCTGAGGGCGGTTCTGGGTGATTGCTCGGGGGCTCTCGTGTTGCGGCAGAGTGGGCGCGACACGGTTCAGTCGTTCGGTGGTTTCGCCGAAGATGCCGTGCAGGTTCCGCACGCCAGGGCCGCGGTCGACAAGACCATGGAGTCCATGGCGCTGGTGTTTGACGGGCAAGGGGATGGTCGCCACGTGGCGGTTCCCCTCGGCGCGGGCAACCGCTGTGTCGGAGCCCTGTATGTGGCGGTTCAGGGCCCGGAGCGTCGGATGGGTGACGCCTATCTCGATCTCCTCGGGCTGCTCGGTCGGCAGATCGGGTCCGCCCTGCACAACGGGGCGCAGGCCAGGGATCTGGCCATGGTGAGCGCTGTGGGTTCCGAGGAGGCCGTTCCCGCGGGGCTCTCACTGCGAGAGTCGAAGCGGTTGTACGAGCGCCGTCTGGTCAAGAGCCGTTTGGCGGAGTCTCGCGGGAACATCGCCGCGGCCGCGCGGTCACTGGACATGGATCGAGGGCAGCTGAGCCGCCTCCTCAAGAAGCACGGTGTGGACAAGACGGAGTTCAAGCGGCCTGCTCGCTGATCAGGCGGTGGAGGCGCCGCCGAGAGCCGGAGCAGCGCGGAGGGAGATGATCCCTCCGGTCCTCGCCTCCTAACCGTCGTGGTGCCCCTGGATCTTGTCCAGGGAGCGGTACAGGACGACGTGATATGCCAGGACCAGCACCATCCCGGGGACCCACCACGAGAGGGCGGTGGACAGGGCCTGAGGGTTCGCCGCAGCCGCCTCGATGGTGATCCCCGCTCCGGTGGCGGCTGCGCTGGCGGGTAACACGTAGGGGTACGTGCCGAACAGGGTCGCCGCCATGAGGGTGATGATCAACGCAGCGGATGCGGCGAACGCCGTCCGAGCAGCATCCCGGCGGACGGCCCACGCGTGAGCGGTGAGTGCGGCCATGGGCAGGATGAAGAGCACGGCGCCCCAGGGTGCCTCGCGTACGCGATCGGCCACCCGCGGCGCCACCCACGACGTGGCGGCGGAGACGGTCACGAACAAGGCACCGATCGCTGGGGTGAGCCGACGACCGAGGTCGAAGGAACGGCGTCTCAATTCGCTTGAACTTCGGAGGGCGAGCCACGCTGCCCCGTGGAGAGCGACGGTGCCGACCGCGAGGGCTCCGACCAGGATCGTGTACCAGTCGAGGATGCCGGTGGCTCCGGAAGTTCGAAGGTCGGTCCAGAGCGGAGCGAAGAACCGGCCGTTGGTGTCCAGGTCAATCCCGCGCACCACGTTGCCCAGGGCGACCCCGAGGAAGAACGCGAGGGCGATGCTGGAGCCGCAGAACAGAACGTCCCAGAGCTGGCGCCAGAGAGGGTTCGAGATGTGGCTCCGCAGCTCCACCGCGAGGCCGCGGAAGATGAGCAGCCAGAGCAGCATGATGAGCGGGAGGTAGAAGCCGCTCAGTGCGGTGGCGTAGGCGGAAGGGAAGGCGCAGAGGAAGATCGCGCCGGACGTGACGAGCCAGACCTCGTTGCCGTCCCATACGGGTCCGATTGACTTGAGCGCGTGGCGTCGATCGCCCTCGTCTCGGGGCGTGATCAGGTGGATCACTCCGACGCCCAGGTCGAAGCCGTCAAGGACCACGTATCCGGTGAGCATGACGCCGAGGATGACGTACCAGGTCTCCGCCATGTCAGCCCTGGTGCTCCTCTGAGGCTGCCGGCCCGTGCGCGATCTCCCGCCCTGTGATCAGGAGGAACAGGACCCCCAACAGGAGATAGAGACCTGCGAAACCCAGCAACGTGAACATGGCGTTACCGCCGGACAGATCCGGCGACACGGCGTCCTTCGTGGCCAGCTCTCCGTAGACCACCCAAGGTTGCCGTCCCGCTTCGGCGGTGACCCACCCTGCGGTGTTGGCGATGAAGGGGAACGGCCAGAGGAGGAGGAAGGCCCAGAGGGTGCGGCGGCAATCGAAGAGCCTCTGCCGCCGGAGCCGGAACGCGGCGTACCCCGTCACGAGGATGAACAGAGAGCCGAGTCCGGCCATGATGTGGTAACTGAAGTAGACGAGGGGCACGTTCGTCGGCCACTGCTCTCTTGGGAGCTCCTCCAGGCCGGTCACGCTCGCGTCCCAGCGGTGGTGGGTCAGGAAGCTGAGGACCCCAGGTAGCTCGATCGGGTTGTCGATGCGGAGCTCCTCCATGTCCGGTTGGCCGATGAGCACGATGGGCGCCGCCTCCGTGGTCCGGAAGTGCCCCTCCATGGCGGCGAAGGTGGCTGGCTGATGGTCGTGGACGTTCTTGGCTTGAAGGTCGCCGGTGGGGAAAGCGCAGAGCAGGGACGATGCCAGGGCGACGACCACTCCGTAACGGACCAGGACCCGACCTTGCTCCTCGTCCCGTCGTGAGAGCAGGTAGAACGCGCCAATGCCCGTGACCACGAAGCTGCCGGTGACCAACGCACCACACAAGGTGTGGGCGAGCTGCATCGGCAGCCAGGGGTTGTTCAGGAGGGCTCCCAGACTCTCCAGCTGGTAGGTCCCGTCGGCGGCGATGGAGTACGCGTCCTCCACGGGGTGCTGCATGAACGCGTTGGTAGCGATGATGAAGTAGGAGGAGAGCCACGAACCGATGAGGACGAGCAGCGCCGTCAGCCAGTGCAGGCGGGGTGAGAGTCGGCGTTCGCCGAACAGGAACAGGCCGAGGAATGTGGACTCGAGGAAGAACGAGTACATCCCCTCAAGCGCGAGCGTCTGGCCGATGACTCCGCCCGTGATGCGTGAGAAGTCGGCCCAGTTCGTCCCCAGCTGAAATTCGAGGGGGATGCCTGTCACCACACCAAAGAGGAACGACACGGCGAACAGCCGAGCGAGAAACCTCGCCGCGGCGGCCAGGTCCTGGCGGTCGTGGCGGATGGCCAGGGTCTTGAACAGGAGGATGAACGGGCCGAGCCCCAGGGTGAGCTGGACGAACACGTAGTGAAACGTGATGGTGAGCGCGAACTGTGCTCGCGAGATGTCCAGAGCGCCTTCCATGGCGGCAGCGTAGCATTCGACGTAGGATGCGCCCCATGTCGGATGTCGCACTGTTGGGACTCGGGCCCTGGGGCCGTAACCACCTGAGGGTGCTCCAGGAGCTCGGCGTATTGCGGTCCGCCTGGGACCCGGATCCGACGTGCCTCGCCCTCGCACCTCGGGAAGCCCGGGCTGGGGGTTTCGGCGCGATCCTGGAGGACCCGGGAGTGCGCTCCGTTGTCGTCGCGGCACCGGCCAGGGACCACTATCGTCTGACACGGGCCGCGCTGGAGGCCGGCAAGGACGTCCTGGTGGAGAAGCCCCTGACGCTGAACGAACCGGACGCCCGTGATCTGGTCGAGCGGGCCCGTCGCGCTGGCCGGGTGCTCATGGTGGGGCACATCACGCTCTACCATCCCGCCATCGTGGCGCTTCAGGAGTTGGTGGATTCGGGAGTCCTGGGCAGCCTCCGTTATCTGTACGCCAACCGGTTGAACCTCGGGACGGTGCGGGAAGAAGAGGACATCCTGTGGTCCTTCGCCCCCCACGACATCGCGGCGTTCCTGCAGCTCATCGGGACCATGCCCACCTCCCTGGCCGCACACGGCGGGAGCTTCCTCAGGCCTGGGCGCGCGGATGTCACCGTCACCCATCTGACCTTCCCGAAGGGGATCCGAGGTCACATCTTCGTCAGCTGGCTGCATCCGGCCAAGGAGCATCGGCTGGTTGTGGTCGGGACCAAACGCATGGCCACGTTTACGGACGGACCAGGGGGCGGGCGCTTGACGCTCTGTGAGGGCGTGCCTCCGGAGCGGGGATTGGAGCCACCGGAGCCGGCCCGCTCTCACGATGTGTCGTTCCCTGATGAAGAGCCGTTGCGTCTTGAGCTGGAGCACTTTCTGGCGAAGGTCCGGGGCCGTGAGGAGCCTCGGTCCGGTGGTGAGCACGGGCTCGCAGTTCTCCGGGTCCTGGAGTGCGCCCAGAGATCCCTGCGGGCGAGCGGGAGCCTCGTCCAGGTCCCCGCGGTCGAACAAGAACTACACGCATGAGCGCTGACGTGATGGTCCATCAGACCGCGGTGGTTGATCAGCCGTGTGAGGTCGGCGCTGGATCCAGGATCTGGCACTTCTGCCACGTGATGTCCGGCGCGACTATCGGACGAGGGTGCGTCCTGGGGCAGAACGTCTTCGTCGCCGGGACCGTGGTCTTGGGGGATCGATGCAAGATCCAGAACAACGTCAGTCTCTACGACGGGGTCGTCCTGGGCAGTGAGGTGTTCGTCGGCCCCTCGGCGGTGTTCACCAACGTCACGAGGCCCCGTGCCGCGGTCTCCCGGCGAGAGTCGTTTGAGCCGACGGTGGTTGAGGACGGGGTCACCATCGGAGCCAACGCCACCGTGCGCTGCGGAGTGCGCCTGGGGTCGGCGTCCTTCGTCGCCGCCGGCGCGGTGGTGCTGGAGGACGTCGCGCCTCACGCCATGGTGGCTGGCGTGCCGGCGCGGCAGATCGGGTGGGCTTGCGCCTGTGGAGAGCGCCTCACGGAGTCCGAGCTGCGCTGTCCTGGGTGTGGTGCCGGCTACGAGCCGTCAGGCGCCGGCTTGCGCATGACGGGAGGCCAGTCATGAGCGTCCCCTTCATGGACCTGGCGCGCGGACCGCGGGGTCGTGACGAGGCGATCGAGGCGGCGGTCGTCTCGGTGCTCCGTCACCGGCGGTTCATTCTTGGCGACGAGGTCGCCCGGTTCGAGGCCGCCCTGGGCGAGGCCTTGGACGGGGCCAAGGCCATCGGCGTGTCCAGCGGCACCGACGGGCTGTTGGTCTCGCTCATGGCCATGGGCGTGGGCCGCGGTTCTGCGGTTCTGACCACGCCGTTCTCGTTCTTCGCGACGGCTGGGGTGGTCGCCCGGCTGGGCGCCCGCCTCGTGTTCTCTGATATCGAGTTGGAGACCTTCCAGTTGGACGTCGGTGGTCTGCCGTCGTCGGGGGCCGCTGAGCTTGACGTGGTCATGCCAGTGCACCTGTTCGGCGAGACCGCGGACCTGGCGGGTATCAGGCGGTGGGCGGGACAAGACGTCCGCATCCTCGAGGACGCGGCCCAGGCGATCGGTGCGCGGGAGGAGGGCGGGGCGTGGGCCGGTTGCGGCGGTGAAGCGGGGGTCTTCTCGTTCTTCCCCACCAAGAACCTGGGGGCTTGCGGGGACGCCGGCGCGGTGGTCACCCACGATCCGGAGCTCGCCGCACGCGTTGAGCGACTTCGCAGCCACGGGCAGTCCGCGCCCTACCATCATGAGGAGGTGGGCGGGAACTTCCGCCTGGACGCGATCCAGGGAGCCGCGCTCGCGGCTGGCCTGCCCTGGGTGGAGGAGTTCACGGCGCAACGTCGAGCCAACGCGGAGGGGTACCTGGGGCGCCTCGACGCTGCGGGGTTGCTTGACGGACGGCTCATCCCGCCTCGACGGCATGGGCGCCACACCTATCACCAGTTCGTCGTGCGGATTCCGGAACGGCGTGATGAGGTGGCCGAAGGCCTGCGCGACAGAGGTATCGGCTGTGCGATCTACTATCCAACGCCGTTCCATCTTCAGCCGTGCTTCGCCCACCTTGGCTACGAGCCGGGGGCCTTTCCCCAGGCGGAGCTCGCAGCCCGGGAGGTGCTCGCGTTGCCTGTCTTCCCTGGCCTGACCCCGGGGGAGCAGGACGAGGTCGTGGGGGGGCTCTCGGCGCTGCTCTGACGTCCGCAGGGCGGTCTCCGGACGCCCCGGTGCGGGGGCGTACGTCCGGGGCGGCATTCTCGACTACCATGGACTCGCGGGGAGCGGGACGCGGCCGACGCCGTACAAGGTCCAGCGCGTCCTTGTCGGACGCGCCTTTAGTTCATAAGTGGCTTCTCGGGAAAGGCTTGTGGTGACATCCGACATAGCCTCGGCGCAGGAAACGGACGAGATGACCATGGTCCGCCTCATGGACGGCGACCGGGATGCGTTCAATGTCCTGTTCGAGCGGTATGCGGGGCGTATCAGATCCTTCGCGTTTCGCTTCGTGGGCGATCGCGAGGTGGCGGAGGATCTCACCCAGAACGTCTTCCTCAAGCTCTACCGGAACCCTCGGGCCTTTGACCCTCGAGGGAGATTCACCACCTGGATCTTCGCCGTGGCACGAAACGCCTGCATCGACTGGCTTCGCCTGAAGAAGCTCCCCGTCGTCCCCGTCGGCTCCTCTGGCGACGACGAGCCGGCGTTTGATCCGGTCGCTCCCATCTCCTACGCGCCCGATGAGACCGCGCTGCATGAAGAGCTGCAGACTCGGATGCAGGAGGTCCTGGGGCGGCTCAGCGACAAGCTGCGGGAGGTCTTTGTGCTCTGTGCGGTGCAGGGGCTGAGCTACGAAGACGCCGCATCGGTGATCGGTTGCCCGGTCAAGACCGTCTCTTCTCGTTTGTCTCGCGCGCGGGATCAGTTCTTCCGTGCGTTCGGCAAGTATCTGGACATGCCCGGCGGGCGAGGCGGCAGGTAGAACCATGGATTGTCTCTCAGCACGCGAACGATTTTCTGAGCACCTTGACCGTCGCCTCTCCGTGGATATGAGAGGGGCGATGATCGGCCACCTCCGGCAATGCGAAGGGTGCGCTCGCGAATGGGCCCTCTACGAGCGTCTGTTTCAAGCGGTGGCTTCTCTGGATGAGGAGCCCGTGATGCCGGCGTTCGTGGCGCCGCGTGAGGCTCCAGGGGCGTTGGATCGCTCGCCCACTCGACCGTCACTCCTCGACTGGAGGCGGGTCCGTGTGGCGGCGTCCATCGTGTTCCTCCTCGCCGTGAGTCATGTCGCGGTGTTCGAGTTCGCCCGCGGCGGTGGACAGGACGAGGCATTCCCGGCGCTCCGTAACGGAGCGCCGAGCAGCTCGGTTGTCGGGGACGTGTCGCAACCACCCCTGCGTCCGGTGTCCGCTGGCTCCACGGCGGTGAAGCGCCGGCTCAACGATCACGTGGACGCGGCGAACCTGCTGGCCCGGCAGATCGTCTATCTGCCGGACGACGCCGGTGAAGAGGCCAGGGCCCTGGTCTCGGCCCAACTCCGCGCGCTGCAGACCGATGATCTGCGAAGGGACGTCATGGCTCACGAGCATGAGCTCGTGGACCTCGCGCCCACGGCGCGCATGTATCTGGACACCTGGTCCGGTCTTTCGGAGGGCCTCCGAGACGACATGGCGATCGCTCCGGCGGTTTCCCTGGTGGGAGCCATGCGGGATCGCGTGAGCAACAGCAACTTCGTCCGGTCGCTTCGGTTGGTCCAGATGACCGTCGGTACGGAGCCGGCCGGATTGACCTGGCGAGAGCCGGCCATGGCGAGCCGGATGTTCAATCTGAGCGCGCTCGATGTGGACCCGGCCATCAAGGCGTACCTGGCGGCCCACGAGAGCCTCCTGTCCGCTCGTTATCTGGCGGCGGCTCGTGCGTTCGAGGGGTTCGGTCGAGAGCACCCGGAGAGTCGTCTGTTGGCCCTCTCCCGGTACCTGCAAGCGGAGAGCTACCGTCGGGTGGGGTTCGCGGATGACGCCCTCCAGGTCGCGAGCCACCTCTCCTTTCGCGCTCCGTCCATGGAGTTCCTGCGGAACGATCCCCTCGGCATGCTGGTCGCCGTAGCCAGGCGGAGCCTGCCCGTGGACGCGGTGCAGCACGGTGTGCCCTCTGCCCCTCACCTGAATCACGGGGGGGCCGCGGGTGGTGGCCACGTCATCCGGTGGTTCTTCGACGTGAACCCGGATCGTTCCCTGAAGCCTGCCGGACGGGTCTCCATTCGCAGGTTCGTCGCTCCCGGGTCCGGTGAGACCCGACCCGGGTCCACGATCAAGCGCTGACAGCAGGCGATTCCCTGGAACCCCTGACCGACCGAGGCGTCGGAGGGGTTTGCCGCGAGCAGACCACGAGGGAATCGCCATGCGTCATCTTGTCCACGTCAGTGTCTTCTGCCTCATTCTGGGAGAGCTCGTCTCCGCTCAGTTCATCAGCGGGCTGCGGCCGCACGGTGGGCCCTCAAGTCCTCCGGTCCACCGACGATTCGCGCCAATCGGTATCGAGAAGCACGAGGTGGAGGTGGAGATCGTGGACGGCGTCGCTCGCACCCGGCTCCGCCAGGTGTTCCGCAATCCGAACTCCATGACCCTGGAGGGGACTTTCATGTTCCCTCTCCCCGAAGGCGCGGCGATTGGTGAGTTCTCCATGATGATGGGCGGCCGGATGGTGGCCGGTGAGGTGCTGGAGCGAGACAAGGCGGCGGCGATCTACGAGGGAATCGTCCGACGCCAGCAGGACCCGGCGCTGCTCGAGTACATGGGGGCGCGGTTGTTCCGGGCGCGTGTGTTCCCGATCCCGGCCCGGGGGCGTGCGGAGATCAGTCTGACCTACGATGAGGTGCTCACCCGTCGCGGAGAGTCCTTGGAGTGGCGTTTTCCCTATCGAGCCGGTGCCGTGACCAGAGCCCCGGTAGGGGAGTCGTCGTTCCGGGTCAGGATCGCCACGGAGGCGTCGATGATGACGGTCTACTCGCCCTCTCACTCCGTTGACGTGGAGAAGAAGGACGACCACCGCGCCGTCGTCAGTTACCACGCCAACCAGGACCCGGCCCACGGGGACTTCGTGGTGGTGTATGGCGTCGGGGATGACGGCGCCGTGGGCGCGACCCTGTTCGCTCACAAGGAGGAGCGCGGAGGGGCGTTTCTGTTGCTCCTGGCCCCCTCGGCGGAGAGAAGGCGCGGAGAGGATGTTCCCAAAGACGTGGTCTTCGTCGTCGACACGTCAGGGTCGATGCGTGGGGACAAGCTCCGTCAGGCCCAGGGCGCGCTCCGTCACTGCGTCCATGGCCTCCGGGAGCAAGATCGCTTCAACATCGTGTCGTTCTCGACAGAGGCTCGCGACTGGAGAGACCGTGCCGTGGGCGCCACCGGCGAGAACAAGGCGGAGGCGCTGAGCTTCGTGAAGAGCCTCGAGGCTCGCGGGGGAACCAACATCAACGATGCCCTGGTGCGAGCCATGGGGATGAGCCAATCCGAAGACCGTCCGCTGATGATCATCTTCGTGACCGACGGCCACCCGACCGTCGGAGTGACGGCCCAGTCCCAGCTCCTTCGCAATGTGACGCAAGCCAGGAAGGCGCTCACCCGACTGTTTGTCTTCGGCGTGGGAGAGGAACTGAACGTCGAGCTCCTGGACCTCCTGGCTGAGCAGAACCAGGGGACGCGAGACTACGTCGGCGAGAAGGAGAGCATCGAGGTAAAGGTCTCGTCCTTCTTCGACAAGGTGGCGAGCCCGGTCCTCACGGAGGTCGCGCTGACGGTCGACGGCGTGCAGGTGACCGAGCTCTATCCCAAGCGTCTGCCCGACCTGTTCCGGGGCACTCAGTTGCTGGTCACCGGCCGGTATGCGGACCCCGGTGACGCTGTGATCAAGCTCACGGGGAAGTTGGGGGGTGAGCAGGTGGAATACGTCTTCGAGCGGACGTTCAGAGACGGCGGAGATCGCACGGGATTCGCCCCTCGCTTGTGGGCCCTGCGCAAGGCGGGTTACCTGATGGACCAGATGCGGCTGAACGGCGCCAACAAGGAGCTGGAAGCCGAGGTCGTACGGTTGGGTAAGCGTTATGGCATCGTGACCCCGCTGACCTCGTATCTGGTGCTGGAGGACGCCGTCGCGGGGGGAGCCAGAGGCCGGACCCCTCCCATCCCCGGCGGGCGCAAGGGCCGGAGCCTCCCCTCGGGTCCTGACGGCGGTCGAAGAGTGCGCGTTGACGGGCCCGGGGCACGAGGGGCCGGGCCGGGCGTGCTCGTCGACGCCGGGCGCTCGGGGGACACGTCGGAGTCGGCTCAGCGCACCCGTCAGGCGCTGGAGGTCGCGCGGCGCTCCATCACTCGGAAGCCCCAGGCGGGATCGCCGGCCTCGGACGGCGCCGGCGGGCAGGAATCCGACGGAGGTGCGCGGCGGCGTCTACGCAAGAAGTACTTCGGGTCCACGGTGGCGCTGTCCCAGCAGCTGAAGTCGTTGCGCGAGCGGCGCGTCGCGGGCGGGGGAGGAGGGATGGTCCGTCGGGTCGGGAACCGGACCTTCCTGGCGCGAGCGGAGATCGTTGTGGAGAGCGGCGTCTTGGACCTGGATACCGAGCAGTTGGTCGGAAATCTCCGGGTGATCGAGGCGTTTTCCGCCGAGTACTTCCGACTGCTGGCCTCTCCCGGTATGTCCGGTGTCCTGGCCCTCGGAGACAGCCTGCTGTTCCTGCAAGGCGGGAAGCCGGTCCAGATCGTCCCGGCCGGTGCATTGAGTCGGGGAGGCGGGGAGAAGGAGCAATAACCGCCGTGCCCGCGGGGTGGATGGCCGCGCCATCGATCCCGCGGCCCGACTCGTCCCCGCGGTTCCATCTGGAGGGTGTCGCGGAGAACCAATAGAATCAGCCCATGCGCACCTTCTCAGGGCTGATCCTGCTGTTGTTTCTGGTCAGCGTCGGCTCCGCCCAGACCATCGCTGGCACCTACCGCCAGAATGACCTGACGGGGCTCCGCCGCGCCGTGGCCCAGGCGCCCAGCAACGCCGGGTTGCGTCTCCGTCTCGCCCAGGCCCTGCTGCGTCAGGATCGGGAGTCCGCCAACCCCTCCAAGGCGGAGGCCCGACTGAAGGAGGCCCGTGAGCAGTTCGATCAGGTCCTGATACTCAACCCCCGTTCCATCGTCCCGCTCCGAGTTCTGGCGCTGCGGAGCTACATGAACAAGGAGTACAAGGAGGCGATCACGACGGGGCTCAGGCTCATCGAGATCGCGCCGGAGGAGATGGAGGTCACGAAGATCGTGCTCAAGGCCATGGCTCGGCTGGGACAGCACGAGGCAGCTGCGGAGCTGTTCGTGCGCTGGCTGCGTAGTCGGCTCACGCCTCCGTTCGGCAGCATCAGCGGACTCCTCTCTGTGATGCTCGTCAACGAGGGCTTTCGGGACGCTCTGGCCGCGCAGTTCGAGGCTGCCATGAAGCAAGACCCGAACAGCGTCGATCTGCGGTTGTTCCACGCTATCTACCTTGCTGAGACCGGGCGGATGGAGAGCGCGTGGCGTGCTATCCACGAGGCGGAAGCCCTGGGCCTCTGCGATACCCGGACCGGCGCCCGGCACGCCTATCCTCGTGTCCTCGAGTCGCGGACCCCGGAGTTCACGGATGCCCCGGGAAGTGCCGTGGGATCGGATGTAGACCAGCTAAGACGATTCCACGAGGGCCACCCGCAACACGGCGGGGTCGCCATGCGATACGCCAGGGCGCTGGACCTGGCTGGTCGGCGTGACGAGGCCCTGTCCGTCTACGCGAAGGTCTGTGACCTCAACCAACGCTATTGGCCTGCGCCCTATCGGATCGGCCGCCTGCTGCTCGAGTCCGGCCAGCACGGAGAGGCGGCATCCTGGCTCGCGAAGGCGACCGCCATACACCCGCTGCACCTGCCCGGGCGTATCCTCCGCGCCGAGGCCCTGGTGCTGAGCGGCAAGGTGGAGACCGCCGTGGAGTTGCTCGCTGAGACCGCTGGAGATCATGAGCCGGGTCCACAGACCCGCCAGGTCATCGATCTGATGGCCAAGCGCGATGTGTTGAAGGCGCTGGTCGCGCGACTGAAGAAGGAGGCGCGGGACGCCACCGGGCCATATTGGAAGGCCCATCTGGCGCTGGCGCTCAAGGCCCTTGATCGGGCCAACGAGGCCCAGTCCGTGGCCCTCGCCGCGGAGCGCAGCGGTTTGAACGGCGTGGACGGCTACCCTGCAGCGGTGCTCTATGAGGTGTTCGGCGAGGAGCGTCCGGCGTCTCTGCGGCGCAGGTGAAGCTGAGGCGGACGGACTCGCTTGCGCTGATGGGTGCTGCGGACGGACAGGTCCGGGATTCCCCTCCACGCCAGCAAGAAAAAGACCGCGGGTCGAAGCTGCGAGGCTCCGACCCGCTGATCCGGGCCTGCGGCCAGACTCGGAGGGGCTGAGGGCGCTCCGTTTGAAGCGCCTATTCGTTCCAGAGGAGCGCTTCGGCGACTGACAGTGCTTCCGAGACCGCCGCTGAGCGCAGAGACACCGGGATCGCCTGCCAGACCATGACGGCTTCCTGATAGAAGCCACGTCGCACGTAGAGGTTCCCCAACGCGTGGCGACGCTGGGTCTCATCCTGCAGGGCTGCGGTCACGATTGATGCCAAGCGTTCGCAGGAGGCGGATTCGCGAGTGGGCGCCACCTTGAAGTCGGCGTTCGCCAGTAGGCGGTCGCCTTCGCGCAGCTCGAGACCGTAGCGGTCGCCGGCGGTGAGGTCGGCGACGGAGTCCGGTAGCTGCAACTGGAAGACATCGCCAGCGCCACCCCCGGGCACCCGGTGCCGCAACAGCTCACGTCGCTCACCGTCTGCTTCATAGAGGATGAGCCAGAGGGGCTGCGTGCCTCTTCGGCAAACGAGCGTCGGTCGACGGGCGCTCACGAATCCGCGGATGCCGATCGCGGGTGTCGAGCCGCCTCGTACCTGTGCCGGACGTCTCAGTTCACCGGCGTTGAGCGGTGCCCAGTCGCCGTCTGGGCCAAGGTCGAGGCCTCTCCCGGGATTCATGTCGTCGTCAGCGAACCTCGCCAGGGCGAGCAGCTGGCCGCTCTCCTCGGTGGGTTCGTTGGCGTGACTCTGTTCGAGGAGACGGACAGCTGCGTCGGGGTCTCCCGCAGCGAGCAGGCGCCGCGCCTCGGTGAGGCTGTCACCATCCCCCGCGAGGAACGGGAGGGTGGCCAGGGCGACGAGGACTGCTGCGGCTGCTGCGGCCCAACCCACCCACCGCCTGCGGTGGCCTGTTGCGCCGACGATCGCCGGCTCCTCGTGCAAGCCGAGCACAGATCGCTCGTATTCAACGGCGGCCTTGAGGTCCGGGTCGTTGAGGATGGCCTCCTCGAAGGCCGCTCTTCGTCCCGGTAGGAGGGTGCCCCGCGCGTAGGACGCCACGTCGTTCTCGTCGAACGCGTTGGCGTCCACCGGGGACTGGTGGCGGTCCTCCCCGGCGAATTCACGCGCCAGGTAGTCGGCCAACCCCTCTCGGTTGACGCTGTCGTTCCCGTTCATAACGGTCTTATTCTCGTATAGCTTAGCCCCAAAACCCGACGGTTGCTTCCAGTTCTGATCGTTCGGCGCTGCGGTGCGGAGCTGGAATCGGGGCCAGCGGGTAGATCATCCTGGGGGCCCGGGTTGCGCCAAATCACTGCTCTGTTGCGAGATGGAGGTGTTGGCCCAGAGCGCTGCCAGGTGGTCGATGAGTCGCTCCGCTTCCTGTTCGTCCAGGCCGATAACCTCGCGCACGTGACGACTTACGGCTCTCATGAACCGTTGTCGGACCTCCTTGTACCAGCGGTTCATCTTGAACGGGCTGACGCCCAGCTCCTCCGCCAGTTCGATCTGGGTCATCTTCTTGGTGGGGAGCACGGCGAGCATGCGCTGCTCGTCCCTGTCCAGGGACTTGAGGGCCTCCGGGACCGCCCGCTTGAGGGCGGTGGCGAGCTCGGCTCGATGGAGCAACTCTGGCGGGGTTGGGCCCCTGGAGGGGGGGAGCAGGGCCTCCTCTGGATCGCCTCCTTCCTCTATCAACTGGGACAGGGAGGGGGCTTCACGGCCGGAGCGGCGCTGATTGATGCGCTGCCGGAACAGGTTGAACACCACCTGGCGCGCCCAGGCGACGATGGGCGCCGTGGCGCGAAAGCTGGAGACCTTGTCGTCCATGAAGAACGTCCCGAGCACGGACTCCCTGATCTCCTCGAGGAGCACGCGGGGCGTCTGGCCGCTGAAGTGAGAGCGTACGGAGCGGAAGCAACGCTCCAGCAGTTCCTCGAAGGCGCTCCAGGCATCGCCGTTGCCCCGGATCAGGGCCTGCGCCAGGTACACGTCCTCCAGGACCAGGAGGTCCACGATCTCGTCCGTCTCGACCTCGGCTTCCGGCGACACCGCCCGCTCCGAGGCGGTGTTCAAGTCGATGACTCGCCGAAGCGCCTCCACGGCCCCTTCGCGATCGATCCCCAGATCTCCGTACCTGTCGCGTCCCGCCTCGAGTACTGCGTCTACGTGACGATTGCGGACCTGCATGTCCACGGTGGGGATCAGGGAGAGCCGACGACGAAGAACGGCGCCCAGAAGCCAGGCCAGCTCGTCTTCGGGGCTCCGAGCAGCGCCCGTTGGGCTGAGAAGAGCGCGCGGGACGGTCCGACGTCCGCGCCGCGCAGTTGGGAATAGAGCAACTTCATCAGCCTGGATGTCTTGTCGTCGATGATCTCCGTATTGGAGGCCAACACGCGGCGGGCGCCCGCGACCAGGAATGCACGGGGCAGGCCGATGATCCCCTCGGGCCCGGAGGACCGGCCTCGACCCGTGGAGCATGCGGAGAGTACCACCAGTCCGGTGTCGGCGAGGTCCATTCCCATGATGGCGGAGGTGCCTACCTCTGCGCTCGGTTCGCCTCTGCGCTCGGGAGCCAGCAGGAGCGCCGTCATGCGACCCGAGCGAGTGTGGGTCGCGATGTGTACGGTGGCAAATCGTCCTGGGGTCTGCTCCAGCAGCCGCGTCATGGAGGCCTTGGGCCCGGTGAGGGACACGGAGTCGTCATGGAGCTTGGCGATGGCCTCGATCTCCTTGCGCGCGTGCGGCAGCGGTCCGAGGTCGCTCTCCGTCAACGCAGGGTCGCCGATCAGGAGGATCGACCGCTCTGGGGCGGGCTCCGCGCGCCCCTGGAGAAGCACGAGGGTGGCGAGGCTCGGTGCGACGGTGACGGATTGCAGTCCCGGGCGGGCGCAGAGGAACGGGGTCGCTGAGAAGTCCGAGGAGTTCGTGGGTGGTGAGACCGGCCTCTCCACCAGCGCCGCGAAGGGGACGCCGTTCAGGACTCCATCCGGGACAATGACGAGTTCCTTGGAGTCCTGCAGGAGGTGGGACACCGGTCGGATGAGCTGCGTCCAGAGTTCGAATCCGAACTGAATGACCGCGTCGGCCTTGTACGCGTTGGGCTCGCCTCGGAGATTCGACAGGAAGGAGTGGGCCGTCCGCTCGAGCGTCCTGCGGTCCACCGTCATCTTGTGGATCTCCGCCCGCTTGCCCTTCAGCGCGATGAGATAGCAGCCTCGTCCGGTGATGGCATAGGTGACGAGGGTGCGATCCGTCTTGAGCAGCGCGTTCAGGCTGTCCCTGTCGAGGGGTTGCGGCTTGGTCAGGCCGGCCCCTTCCGTGGCCGATCTCCGCTTCGCCGTGAGCCGGGACTCAGCAGCCAGGATCAAGGTCCTGAGGCTGCGGGCCCGCATGTCTTCCAGGAACAGGAGCGCCTGCCGCACACGAGCTGGAGATCGGTGCTTGAGGGCGGCCTCCAGGTGGAGGAAGGCCATCCTGTCATGGATGTCCTCGAAACGGGCGGACAGGCCGTCGGGAGCGCGCCACCGTAGCCCGGAGCGCAGTCGGCTCTCGAGCTTCGCCGCACGCTGGTAGTGATGGAGGGCCGTCTCCTCCTCACCGTCGGCCTCGGCGGCGCGGGCGAGGATCGCCTCCATGCTTGCGTCCACCTCGGCCCAGGCCAGGGCGAGGCTGGCCCTCTTCGGCCGGTCCAGGGTGGCGTAGTACGACCGGGCATCGTTCACGACGTCCGCCGCTGAAGTCCTCCCGGCCGTGGACAGGGATATCTCCAGCAGAAGCTCGTAGGCCCGCAGTGTCTCCGCGGCGATGCGAGGGCGACCGAAGCGCCCACGCCCCTGCTTCTTGAGGTCGGCGATGGCCGTGCGCAGCTGCTCGAGCAGAGCCCGCGTGGGTTTGGGCTCCAGCGGACCCCCGGCCATGGTCCGCCATGCGGACTCGGCCCGGAGCCGCCTCGCCTCGCCTCGCAGGGCGGGCTCCTTGACCAGCATGGTCTTGCCCTCGAGGAGCGCCGTGTCCAGGCGCTCCAGCGCTTCGCCCGAGCGGCCGAGGCTCAGGAGGATGTCCGCGATGCCCAGCTCGGAGACGAACAACTGCCAACGGGGGTTGACCAGGGCGTTGTCCGCGTGGGCACGGGCTTCGAACGCGACGTCCAGGGCTTCGTCCTGTTCGCCGACCTCCAGCAGGATGCCGCTCTTGAACCAGAGCGCCCGGACCCGGTCGACGGACGCCTCGTCCTCGGACACGGCGGCGAGGGCGCGATCGCAGGCACCCAGGGCGCCCTCCAGGTCGCCTTCCGACTTGCGAACGAGGGCGTGCACCAACGCGTCGCGGCTCGACAGGCGCGCCTGGTCCCATTCGGCCACGTCGGCCTTGTCCACACCCCGCGCTGCTTCCAAGGCGAGGCGGGCGTCACCCACGCGACCCCTCAGCGCCTGGCAAGCGGCCTCGTGGAGCCGGGCCTGCCAGACCAGTCCGGAGTCCCGCGCCAGCGTGAGGGCCTTCTGTGCCGACCGAACTCCCTCCCGGTAATTGCCCAGGGTCTCTTGGACCTGCGCCAGGAGGACGAACATCTCCGCAGATGTTCGAGCTTCCAACGAGGGCTTGCGGATACCAGCGGTCAGGAGGTCGTGGCCGGCTTCGATGTGGCCGTTGGCGATGCGGACGAACGCGACCTGTACGTACCACTGGCCGATCTGGTCCCATCGATCGGCGCGGATGTCTTCGTCCGGGAGCTCGGGGATGCCGGATTCCACGGTGGGCAGGAGCTCCGCGAGAGCCGCCGCCGCGTCCTGCGCCGCCAGCAGGTATGAGCGCTTCTTGTAGTACTCGATCTCGAGCGACAGGAGATCAGCCCGCAGCGCTGCGTCCACACCCTCCAGGTCCACGCAGCCTCGGGCCGAGCGCAGCGCGGCGCCGGCCTTCTCTGTCTCGCCGTCCAGGAGGTAGGACTGCGCCACGTCCCTTTCGGCGATGAAGTAGCGGACGTCGGTCTCCAGCCCGTGCTCGGCGAGCAGGGCCGTGAACGTCTCGATGTTGCGGCGCGCCGCTGTCCGACCTCCCGGTGTGTGGGCGTCGGGGCGCCACTTGTCCAGCAGGATGCGCACCGCGCCGGAGAAACGGGCGAGGTCCCTGTCCTCATGGCGCTTGGCGAACGCATCCATGTCGTCGATGACGCGGAACGTCGTCGACAACCGCTGGTCGTAGGATCGGGGATCGTCCGGTGTGACCTCACGCAGGGACGCGAAGGCGTCATAGAACCCAGTCTGCAGTCGAGCCCTTCGAGTCAGAGCTCGTTCTGACAGGCCGAGGACGGTGCTCGCGTCGACGGAGTAGGTGTCGATGTCGAACAGCCGCTCGGCTCGGATGCCGAAGTCTCGGACCACGGCCTCCGTGACGCCCTTCAAGGGGTCGTCGGGCAGGCCCATGCGATTGTTGACGACGACGCGCAAGAGGCGGCGGAAGCCGTCCACCATCGTGTGTCGTCGCGCGCGGACGATGTCATCGCGAAGGCCTGGCGTCGCAGACGCGAAGTCCCTCAGGTCCTCCTGCAACGGCGGCAGGTTCCCAATGGGGTCCTGTGCATGGACGCAGACCCCGAGCAGGCACGCGACGAGAAGCGCGAGCACGCTGCGGTGGCGGCAGGGGGAGTGCCGCTCCGGACCGAGATGTCCTGAGCCCTGCATTGCGACTAGGTTCCGAGGGACGCGGAGTCCCATAGCCGACTCGAAGCCGGTGCGCTCACTGCACCAGGGAGAGAGTGTGGAAGCCGGACCACGGGGCGCTGCGTTGCCCCCATCTTAATCGGGAGGGTGTGTCCGAATCACCCCCATCCTGGAAGGGGTTGGAGATTCTCTGTGGTCGGCTCCGGGAGACCTCTTCAGCCCGAGAAAAACCGTCGTTTTGGTCGACTTTGGCCCGCTGTGGGCCCCTGCTACAGTTTGGCCCAGCATCGGAGGACGCCTGCTTGACCGAATCACCCGCCCCAGCGACCGCGCCTCGACTCGTCGACCGCGCCTCGCGGCCCCAGGGAACCCATGTTCGACTGGGGGCGGTCGAGTTCGGCGCCTCGGCGCCTGTTTTCATGGCAGGACCTTGTGCCGTTGAGAGCGAGGACCAGATCATGGCCGTGGCGGAGGCCGTGGCGGAGGCCGGGGCCACGGTGCTCCGGGGAGGTGCCTTCAAACCTCGTACGTCTCCTTACTCGTTCCAGGGCATGAAGGAGGGGGGGCTGCCGCTCCTCAGGCGGGCGGCGGACGCGTTCGGACTCAAGGTCGTCACGGAGGTCCTCTCGCCGGTTCTCGTCGACCTGGTCAGCGAATACGCCGACATGCTCCAGATTGGCTCTCGAAGCGCGCAGAATTTCCCGCTTCTGGAGGCCGTCGGAGAGGGCTCGCGGCCGGTGCTCCTGAAGCGAGGGATGATGTCCACGGTGGACGAGCTTCTCCTGGCGGCAGAGTATGTCCTGTCCGGGGGCAATCAGGCCGTCGTGCTGTGCGAGCGAGGTATCCGGACGTTCGAGAGCCGGACGCGGAACACCTTTGATGTCATGGCCGTGCCGTTGCTCAAGTCCCTGACGCACCTCCCCGTCGTCGCCGACCCCAGTCACGGGACCGGGCGCTCGGAGCTGGTCCTGCCGGGGGCTCGGGCGGCCATCGCGGCGGGCGCGGACGGGCTGCTGCTGGAAGTTCACAATGCGCCGACGGAGGCCCTGTCCGATGCGGATCAGGCCATCGCGCCCCACGTCTTCCGCGACCTCGTGTCGTCGTGCCGGGATGTGGCGGTTTCCATTGGACGCGTGGTAGGAGAGGAACGGGGTCACCCGATCCCCGGAGGATCTTGACATGGGTCGTCGGTTCGTTTTCGCCATCATCGGTTGCGTTATCCCCATGTCGGTCGTGGGCTGGCATCAACCTGTGACGCGGGAGGCCCCTGAGCCCGGCGACTGCCGGCTTCAGGAAGAGTTGCCGCCGGAGCGGAAGAACCTCCGGCGCTTGAACGACGACTGCAAGAAGTGCCACGCCCACATCCACGCGGAGTGGTCGGCGACGCAGCACGCCAAGAGCTGGACGGACCCGGTGTTTCAGGCCGAGATCGCCGATCGGGAGGACAAGGGGGAGAGTTGTGCCAGGTGTCACGCCCCGCGCGCCCTGTGGCACAAGGAGATGGGAGACATCCCCGAGGCGCGGCAGAGAGACCGTGACCTGGGCGTGAACTGCGTGACCTGTCACATGCTCGGCAACATCTACTTCGGGCCCTACGACAGCCAGGGGCACGGTGGGGTCGAGGGAGAGCCGGTCTACCGGGAGTCCACCATGTGCTTCTCCTGCCACGGCCAGCCGGAGGCTCGCAAGGAGCACGATCAGATGACCAGTTACCTGGCCGGGCCCGCCTGGAGCAAGGAGGGCAAGTCCTGTCAGGTCTGTCACATGCCGCTGGTAGAGCGCAAGCTGGTCACCAAGAAGAGCCTCAAGATGAAGTTCCTTCTCGGTGTTCAACCGGTTCGGATGCACAGCTTTACAGGCGCTCGCCGTGGTGAGATCGTGGAGGGGTGCGCGGAGCTTGGCGCGGCCTTTGAGGGCACGAATGTCGTCGTCCAGATCACTCCCAAGACCGGGCACAGCCTCCCCTGCACCACCCACCGGGAGGTCGTCCTCACCGTGGTCCAGTCAGACGGCTCAGGGGTCGAGGTGGGGCGCCAGACGAAGAAATACACGTTCCCGGAAGGGGAGGCGTTGGCCCCGGGTGTCCCGACGGTGGTGGAGGTCCCCGTGGTTGAGGGGGCAGCCCGGGCACGGGCGACCCTGGTGCAGGTGCTCACCAGGACTCCAGGTCGTCCGGAGGACATCCGGCAGCCGATAGCAGAAGTTGAGACAGAGCGTTGAGCCGGCGGCATCACGTCCGGGCTCCCAGCGAAACGACGGTAATAGCACGGAGATCTTTGAATGAACGTCAATGAGATCGAGGACCTCCTCGGTGACCATCGAGGCCTGCTGGCTCACGAGTGCAAGACCATTGGGCGGGATCGGTTGCACCTGCCCGGAGCGGATTTCGTCGACCGCGTCGTCCGGGACACGGATCGGAACGCGGCTGTTCTGAGGAACCTGTCCACGCTGTTCAACACGGGCCGGCTCTCAGGGACCGGGTACGTCAGCATCCTGCCCGTCGATCAGGGGATCGAGCACTCGGCGGGCGCTTCCTTCGCGCCCAACCCGGACTTCTTCGACCCTTCCGGGATTTGCGACCTGGCGGTCGAGGGCGGCTGCAACGCGGTGGCGACGACCTATGGCGCGCTCGCCTCCGTGGCCCGCCGCTACGCCCACAAGATCCCGTTCATCCTCAAGATCAACCACAACGAGCTGCTCACCTACCCCAGCCAGTTCGATCAGGTGCCCTACGCTTCGGTCAAGCAGGCCTTCGACATGGGCTGTGTCGGTGTGGGCGCCACCATCTACTGGGGGTCCGACAGCGCGACCCGGCAGCTTCAGGAAGTGCAGGAGATGTTCGAGGCGGCCCATGACCTGGGCATGTTCACCGTCCTCTGGTGCTACCTCCGGAACAGCGCGTTCAAGAAGGATGGGGTGGACTACCACGCGGCGGCGGACATCACGGGACAGGCCAACCACCTGGGCGTGACCATCGGCGCGGACATCGTCAAGCAGAAGCTCCCGGAGAACAACGGTGGATACACCAACCTGAGCTTCGGCAAGACCCACAAGAAGGTCTACGACGAGCTCTCCAGCGACAACCCCATCGACCTGTGCCGGTACCAGGTGGCGAACTGCTACATGGGCCGGGTCGGTCTGATCAACTCTGGCGGCGCCTCTGGTGAGAACGACCTGCAGCAGGCGGTCATGACCGCGGTGGTCAACAAGCGCGCCGGTGGCACCGGCCTGATCTCCGGGCGCAAGGCGTTCCAGAAGCCCCAGGCAGAGGGCATCAAGCTCCTGAACGCCATCCAGGACGTGTACCTGTGTGACGAGATCAGCGTCGCCTGACCTGATCCGGGCTGCTCGACGGGGGGCGCGTCACCGCAGGGTGAGCGCCCCTCGGTCGTTTCAGGGATCCGCGGAAAGCTCTGTGCCGCTGGGCGGTTATGGAGGGTGGAACTCACCTCCTGTCCCGCTACCCACCGCTGGAGCTGCGAGCATGATTCGGGTCCTGTCTTGTCTTCTGCTGTCGTCCGTTGTCCTGGGGGCCCAGGCGTCGTCTCTGCCTCCGGGGATCGCCTGGCAACCGGATTGGGACGGGGCGTTGGCCCTGGCGGCCAAGGAGGACAGGCCGATCATGGTCGCCTTCGTCATGAAGGGGGAGCCTGCCAACGAGCAGGTCATGAGGGAGCACTTCCGACACCGCGACATCATCGAGTTGAGCCGTCGGTTCGTCTGTGTGGTCGCGTGCCCGACCCTGAAGGGGACCAAGAAGGGCGTGCGCTACGACGGCACCGAGGGGGATGTGAGCATCGACCTGGGCTCCGTCGCGCCCGACGAGATCACCCGGGTGGAGCGGGAGGCTCGAACCCGCCTGCTGGCGGCCTCCCGGGTGTCATGCCCGCAGTTCGTGTTCGTCGCTCCGGACGGCAAGACCATCCTCCTGCGTCACGTCTGGATGCTGCCGAAGGCAGAGCTGGAAGAGAAGATGAAGCTCGCGCTCGCGTTCCACAGCCCAGACAAAGCCGGGGCCTCATACAAGGGCCAGAGAGACCGGGTCTCGGAGCTGATGGTCAAGGCTGTCGACAAGGACAAGTCCGTCCGCCGCCCGGCCCTGACGACCCTCGCAGGCCTCGACGACCCCAGGATCGCGCCGTTCCTCGTGCGCCGGACGCGCCGCAGTGTCACCAGTGAGCAGCGCCATGAGGCCATCTTCACCATGGGCGTGCGGGCCAACGCCAAGGTGTTGCCCAGACTGCATGAGCTGCTCCGGGCGCGTGACCTGAAGACGCGGGTGCACGCGGCGGTCGCCATCGGCAAGGTCGGGATGGTGGACAGCGTCTCTCAGCTCGAGCGTTCGTTGAAGCGGGAGAAGCAGGACCGGGTCCGCTCCCATCTCCTCCGGGCGTTGGCGGCCACCTGTGACGACCCTGCGGTCATTGAGGCGAGGCTGGCTTCGGTCCTGAAGCGGCGTGCGGAGCTGGACTTGCTGGTGGCGCTCTACCTGGTCAAGGACCTGGAGCCTACGGAGGCTCTCAAGCGGGCGGTGAAGCGCCTCATCGGCAACAGCAACAAGAACGTCCGCACCGGGGCTTATGTGGCCGTCGGGACCCTCCAGTTCGTCGACTACATCAAGTCACTCAAGAGCCGTCTCTCCCGCGAGAAGGGGATGCCCAAGGCCGCCTGCCAGTGGGCGTTGTCGTGCCTGGGTGAGGGCGAGTTCGAGGGGGACGAGGACCCGGAGACCTACGCTTACGACCTCTTGCCCGACAACAACCTCTACGAGGGTGATCTGGAAGCCATGGTTGACGAGAACGGTCGCAAGCCTGGCGGACGCGGCGGTCGCAGCGGCGGCCGTTCCGGTGGGCGCCGCGGGCGTTAGGCGGCGTCTCCGTCGAGCTGGCCAACGATCCGGCGCCGGAAGACCTGCCTGGCGCGGAGGCAAATAAGCGGGGGGGACCACGGAGATCCGCGGCCCCCCCCAGGGGGTGTTTGGTTCGATGTCCCGTTCAGGCGTAGTAGGGAAGGGATTGGAAGTCTTTCACGATCGGGTGGTAGAACATCGAACCTGCGCAGCCCTCGAGGATGTGTGGAGCCCCGGGGCGCGCATGCTTTGCTTTTTGTATATCGAGATCCGGGGCCGGTGACCTTACACGCCTTTTGTAGAGGGTTTGTGGCAGTTCTTGACCCACCCTCAGTGCGCTGGTATCACTCCCGATCCTGGCGGTGTAGCTCAGCTGGTTAGAGCGGAGGATTCATAAACCTCAGGTCGATGGTTCGAGTCCATCCACCGCTATCGCGACGCGTCCGTGTCGCTCCCTCAGCGCGCGTTGACCCAGGCCCAGATCCGGTTCAGGATCGGCTGGACTTCGGCCCGCTTGCCGTTCCCGATCAGCTCAACCGCGTTGGCGAGGTCGTGGGCGATGGCGGTCGCCGCGTCGATGTCCGCGGCGGCGGCGGAAGACCTCGCGGCGCTGTCTCCCAGCCACTGCCGGAAACGGCGGATCTGCTCCATCCAGGCAGGCTTGACGCCGCCGCCCAGGTCATACAGGAAGATGCAGAAGGAGCTCCCTGGCGTCTCGTCGTTGCGGGCCTCCCGGGCCATCATGGCGCCGCGAACCGCTTCGTAGGTGGTCCGATTCTGCTTGAGCATGAGGAGCGCGTCGATCTCCTTGGAGGCCGAGGCTGCCGCCTCCTGGTTGAGGAACGCCGTGTGTCGGTCACGCTGAGCCACGAGTCGGGTCAGCGCCCGGTCGTCGGAGTCGAGCTCCGCCGCCACCTGGTTGGTGACGATCATGAACTGCTTCTTGGAGCGGAGGCGGGCCGCCTCCAGGAAACGCCCCGTGGCGTTTGCGGCGGCGATCCGTTGGTCCAGACGACGCAGGCCGCCCGATCCGTGAAGGCGATCCGAGTTCGGTGCCTTGATGCGCAGGGCGGTGCGCCCGGCGCTGGAGACCGGGGCGGTCACCCCGATCTGCTGGATGCCGCGCTGCGCCTTGTCCGCGTAGTTCCCGGCGGGGGCCTTCTGCAGGTAGTCCCGATACAGGTTCAGGGCTTCAGCGGTCTCCCCCTTCTCGTGGTGGAGGAAGTAGGCCTTGAGGAAGATCCGGTCGGTGTCCGGAGACTGGGCATGACCAGACGAGATGACGGTGACGAGGGCTACCATGCGGAGGATCATGGCGACATCATAGCGTCCCATGGGGGGCGCGCCCCAGTTCTTCGGCGCGGGGCCGGATGGGCTGCCTGCGGGTCCTCCCATCCACGCGTCTCCGTGGCACCTCGAGAGGAGCGACGAACATGAGGACTCTGCTGATCTTGTGGTTCGGGTGGATCGCTTGCGGGCAAGGCAGCAAGCTGGACTACGAACGGGCCGCAGGCCTCTCCGAGCGTTGGAAGGGGCTGGTGCAGGGGGCGGAGCCCGTCCGCCCGAGCTGGTCTGCCGACGGCAAGCGCCTCTACTACCGCAGAGAAGGGCGGAACGGAGCGGGCCCGGTACATGTCGTCGTCAATCTGGCGGATGGACGTCGCACCGAGTCCGATTCCAAGCCGGACGGGTTTCCCGAAGCGGATCAACCCCGCCGCCGTTCCCGACGGCGTGGACGCCGGGGGGCGCGGCGCTCGACCACCTCCCCCGACGGTCGTTGGACCGTCAAGGTGCGGGATCACGACCTCTGGCTCGAGGAGAAACAGAAGGAGGCGCGCCGCTTGACGGAGGACGGGCAGGCGTCGCGTTCGTGGCGATTCCTGTCCTGGGCGCCCGACTCCAGCTCATTCCTGGCCAGCGCCGTGGAGCCTGGCGCCCCAGGCACCGTGATCAACGTTCGGACCACCCCGTCTCACGGCGCTCCGGCGGAGGTGCGGACACGCTCCTACGCCCGTCCAGGGGACAAGATGGATGCGCACCGGTTGTTTGTCTTCGACCCCCAAGAGAAGACACCGGTCGACGCGGAGCCGATCACCTTCGGTCGTCCGCGTCCGGTGTGGGGGCCTGGGGGCAAGGTGTTCCGGTACGAGCGGCGTGAGCGTGGTCACACCCGCGATCAGGTGGTGGAGGTTGAAGTCGCCACCGGCAAGTCCCGGGTCCTGATCGATGAACGCCCGGCCACGTTCATCGACCACTATCACAAGGGCTACCTCCGGTTCCTGGATGACAGCGGGGAGATCCTCTGGACCTCCGAGCGGGATGGCTGGAACCACCTCTACCTTTATGATGGGAGGTCCGGGAAGCTCAAGACCCAGGTCACCCGGGGGGATTGGCTGGTGGCGGGCGTCGACCACGTCGACACCACGCGGCGCCAGGTCTGGTTCCGGGCCCTCGGCGTGGCGAGAGACCAGGACCCGTACCACGTTCACTACATGCGGGTGGATTTCGACGGGCGCAATCTCCTCCGGTTGACGTCAGGCGACGGGACCCACTCGGTCCAGTTCTCGCCGGACCGACGGTATCTGATCGACAGGTACTCGCGGGTGGACCTGCCGCCGGTCACAGAGCTGCGGCGGGCAGGGGATGGTGGGTTGGTCTGCACGCTCGAGGAAGCGGATGCGTCGCGACTGAAGGCCGCGGGCTGGAGGCCGCCGGAGCGCTTCGTGGCCAAGGGGCGCGACGGTAAGACGGATATCTGGGGGATCATCGTACGCCCCACCCGGTTCGACCCGCGCCGAAGCTACCCGGTGCTGGAGTCTGTGTATGCCGGTCCTCACGACTCCCATGTCCCCAAGCGGTTCGGCGCCTACCGGGGCGTGCATGGGATGGCTGAACTGGGGTTCGTGGTCGTCCAGGTGGATGGCATGGGGACCAACAACCGGAGCAAGGCGTTTCTCGACGTCTGCTGGAAGAACATCGGTGATGGAGGGCTCCCGGACAGGCGGTTGTGGATCCAGGCCGCGGCCAGGAAATACGCGTACCTGGATGCAGCGCGGGTGGGGATCTATGGCACGTCCGCGGGAGGGCAGACCGCTCTCGGAGCTCTGCTGTTCCACGGCGATTTCTACAAGGCCGCCGTGGCCTCCTGTGGTTGCCACGACAACCGGATCGACAAGGCGTCATGGAACGAGCAGTGGATGGGCTACCCGGTCGGACCTCACTACGCCGCCCAGTCCAACGTCACCAACGCGGCGCGGTTGAACGGGAAGCTCCTGCTCATGGTGGGGGAGCTGGACACCAATGTCCCCCCGGAGTCCACCTATCAGGTCGTGGATGCCTTGATCAAGGCGGACAAGGACTTCGAGTTCATCGCGCTGCCCGGTGTCGGGCACTCCAGCGGGGGCAGGTATGGAGAGCGGCGGCGCCGGGATTTCTTCGTGCGGGCGCTCCTTGGCCGTGAGCCCCGGTGGGACCCGGCTCAGGGCCGTTAGTTGCTGGCTTCGCGTGGTTTCCCGAGTATCTTCTGGATAGAGGAGAGGGGGACCGACGGTCCCCTCGGCCTGCACGCCAGAGAGGCTATTGGAACCAAAGAGCAACCGACATGTCTGATTACGTCGCAGCGTTGATGGAGCAGGTGGAGTCCAAGAACCCCGCCCAGCCGGAGTTTCACCAGGCCGTCCGGGAGGTGGCTGATTCCCTCTCGTTGGTGCTGGATCGTCACCCTGAGTATCGGAGCGCCAAGGTCCTCGAGCGGATCATCGAGCCGGAGCGGGTGATCATGTTCCGCGTCCCCTGGCTGGACGATCGGGGCGAGATCCAGATCAACCGCGGCTTCCGCATCGAGATGAACAGCGCCATCGGCCCTTACAAGGGCGGGCTGCGGTTCCATCCGTCGGTGAACCTCGGCATCCTCAAGTTCCTGGCGTTCGAGCAGGTGTTCAAGAACTCCCTGACCACCCTGCCCATGGGCGGGGGCAAGGGCGGTTCGGACTTCGACCCCAAGGGCAAGAGCGACGACGAGGTCATGAAGTTCTGCCAGAGCTTCATGACCGAGCTGTGGCGCCACATCGGGCCGAACACGGACGTCCCGGCCGGCGACATCGGCGTCGGTGGCCGCGAGATCGGCTACATGTTCGGTCAGTACAAGCGCCTGGCCAACGAGTTCACCGGCGTGCTGACGGGCAAGGGCCTGAACTGGGGCGGCTCCCTGATCCGCCCGGAGGCCACCGGATACGGGGCCGTCTACTTCGCCGCGGAGATGCTGGGCACGCGCGATGAGACCCTGGAGAACAAGGCCTGCCTGGTCTCCGGGTCGGGCAACGTCGCCCAGTACACCTGTGAGAAGATCCTGGAGCTCGGCGGCAAGCCGATCACGTTGTCCGATTCCGGTGGCTACATCCTCGACGAGGAAGGGATCGATCGTGAGAAGCTGGCCTTCGTGATGGAGCTCAAGAACGTGCGGCGCGGCCGCATTCACGAGTACGCGGAGAAGTACCCGAGCGCCCTGTACACGGAGGCAGACTCGTCTCTCGACCACAACCCGCTGTGGGGTCACCAGGCGAGCTGCGCCTTCCCCAGCGCCACCCAGAATGAGATCAACGCCCAGGACGCGAAGACCATGCTGGACAATGGCGTGACCGTCGTGAGCGAAGGGGCCAACATGCCCACGGACGCCGCCGGCGTGGAGCTCTTCCTCGACGCGGGTATCCTGTTCGGACCGGGCAAGGCCGCCAACGCCGGCGGGGTGGCGACGAGCGGCCTGGAGATGTCCCAGAACAGCCTGCGCATGAACTGGCCCCGGGAGGAAGTGGACGGCCACCTCCGCCGCATCATGCGCGACATCCACTCCTCGTGTGTCGCCGCGAGCGAGCGCTTCGGCAAGCAGGGGAACTACGTGGACGGCGCCAACATCGCCGGCTTCCTCAAGGTCGCCGACGCCATGCGGGATCAGGGAGTGGTTTGATCGAAGGGCGCGAACGGAACGTCGTTCGCCGTCGGCGCATCGGGTACCAGGACCTGATGCGCCACCGCGTGCAGAACATCCTGCTCGTCTCCAGCCTCTACGACTCCTTCATCCTGGCGGAGGATGGCCAGCTCCATAAGGCCATCCTCCACGAGTTCATCGAGCTCAACCTGTCCAACAACCCGGCCATCACCTGGGTCTCCAGCGGCGCCGAGGCGGTGGAGCTGGCCAGGGGTGAGCTGCGCTTCGACCTCGTGATCACGTCCCTCTACGTGGACGACATGGACGCCCTCTACCTGGCTCGGCGCATCAACACTGGGGTCGGTGCGCGCATCCCCGTGGTCCTCCTCGCCTACAACAATCGGGAGTTGATGGCGTTCAAGTCCCGCCACGACACCGGCGCCATCGACAAGATCTTCCTCTGGCAAGGGGACGTGCGCATCCTCCTGGCCATGGTCAAGTTCGTGGAGGACCGCCTCAACGCCCCGTATGACATCGGCATCGCGGGCGTGCCGGCCATCCTCGTGGTCGAGGACAACATCCGGTACTACTCTTCGTTCCTCCCGGCGATCTACACCCAGCTGGTGCTGCACCTGCAGTTGGTGTTGTCTGAGGCGCTGAACATGTCACAGAAGCTCCTGCGCATGCGCGCCCGACCCAAGGTGTTGCTGTGCGAGACCTACGAGGAGGCGTGGGAGTGGTTCAGCCGATACGCGGACGACGTCCTCGGGGTGATCTCGGATATCGAATTCCCGTGGAAGGGCGCCCTCCACCCTCAGTCGGGTGTGGAGCTGGGGCGCCGCATCCGAGAGGTCCGCGAGGACCTGCCCATGGTGCTGCAGTCCAGCATCGCCTCCAACAAGCGGCTGGCAGATGACCTGGACGCGGCGTTCCTGCTGAAGGGCTCCCCGAACCTGGTCCATGAAATCCGCCGGTTGATCCGACATCACCTGGGCTTCGGTGGGTTCGTCTTCCGCTCCGAGACCGGCGAGCCTGTGGCGCGGGCGGACGACCTGCGCGCCGTGATCAGCGCGCTTCACTCCGTGCCGACCGGGTCCCTGGCGTATCACGGACGGCGCAACGACTTCTCGACCTGGCTCAAGGCGAGGGGTGAGTTCGTGCTCGCCCAGCAGCTACGCCCCAGGCGAGTCGATGAGTACGAGGACCTGGAGGACATGAGGGGAGAGATGATCCGGGTCTTCACGGAGTATCGTCGTGAGCGGGACCGGATCGTCGTGGCTGACTTCGACCGCGAGCGTCATGACGCCGACATCAGTCTGGCACGGATCGGTGAGGGGTCCCTGGGTGGCAAGGCTCGCGGACTCGCGTTCGCCAACCGCCTGATCACCGAGTACGACCTCTCGTCCGCTTTTCCCGACGTCGACGTTCGGGTGCCAGAGGCCGTGGTCATCGGTACTGAGGTCTTCGAGCGCTTCATGGACGCGGAGGGGCTGCGAGACAACGCTCTGAGCAGCGACATCTCGGATCAGGATGTGTTGGCGATGTTCGAGGCGGCGACGTTTCCCGAGGACGTCCGTCTCGACCTGAGCGCGTTTCTGGCCGACGCGGACTACCCGTTGGCGGTGCGGTCTTCGAGCCTCCTGGAAGACTCTCCCCATCAGCCGTTCGCCGGAATCTACGAGACCTACATGCTCCCAAACAACCATCCGGACCCGGAGGCGCGGCTCGAGTTGTTGGTGTCGGGCGTGAAGCGGGTCTGGGCCTCCACCTTCTCTCGCAAGGCGAAGGAGTTCCTGCCCATGACTCCCTATCACCTGGAGGAGGAGCGGATGGCGGTGATCATCCAGCGGGTGGTGGGCAGGTCTCATGGCGACCGCTACTACCCGTCCTTCGCCGGCGTGGCGCGGTCACACAACTTCTATCCGGTGCCTCCCCAGAAGGCCTCGGAAGGCATAGCTGCCATCGCCCTGGGGATGGGGAAGACCGTGGTGGAGGGCGGCAGCTGCGTCCGCTTCAGCCCCCGGCATCCGAGGGCCGTGGTGGACCTGTCGAGCGTGGACGCGGTGCTGGACACCACGCAGCGGAGCTTCTTTGCGCTCGATCTCGGGGTCGGTGACGGCGAGGCCGTCGAGTTCCGGGCCGCCGACCTGAAGGGCTACGACCTCTCCCAGGCGGAGGCGGACGGGACCCTGTTCCATCTGGGGTCCACCTACGACGTGGAGAATCAGGTGGTGCACGACGGGATCGCGCGGCCGGGCGTTCGCCTCGTGACGTTCTCAGGAGTTCTCAAACACGGGGTGTTTCCGTTGGCTGACATGCTGGATACGCTCCTGCAGATCGGGTCCGACGCGTGCAGCGGGCCGGTGGAGATCGAGTTCGCCGTCAACTTGCCCGCGGACGCCGAAGGACGGCCCGAGTTCGGCTTCCTGCAGATGCGGCCGCTGGACCTGAGCGGTGAGCTGGAGGCCCTGGAGATCGGGCACGTAGACGAAGAGGCCTGTCTCTGCCGCAGCGATTGCGTCATGGGCAACGGTCTGGTGGAGGACCTGACGGACCTCGTCGTGGTGGACCGTCGGACCTTCGATCGGAGCCGCAGCCGGGAGGTCGCGGCGGAGCTGGCGCGGATCAACGGGGCGATGATGAAGTCCGGCACTCCGTACGTCCTCGTCGGGGTAGGACGCTGGGGCTCCTCGGATCCCTTCCTGGGAATTCCCGTGAGCTGGAACCAGATCGCGGGAGCGAGGGTCATCGTGGAGGCGGGCTTCGACGACCTCGCAGTCAGCCCTTCCCAGGGGACGCACTTCTTCCAGAACCTGGCTTCATGCGACGTGGGTTACTTCACCATCAACCCGGAGTTCGGCGCGGGCTTCGTCGACTGGGACTGGTTGCGTTCACAGCCCGCGGTGAAGGAGGCTCCCATGGTCCGTCACCTGAGGCTCAAGAGTCCCTTGACGGTCAAGATGGACGGCCAGCACGGGGAGGGGGTGATCCTCAAGCCGACGCCCTGAGACGTCGTCGGCCGGGCACGTCGGTCACGGGGTGATCGCAGCGGTGAAGCACTGGATGCTCTGGTCCAGGCGGCGATAGAGGCCGTGGGGGACCTTCCCACGAGCGATCTCCAGGACGCGGGTGAAGTACCAGACCTGGCGTTCCGGGCTGGCGGAGAAGCGCTCGAGGGACCGCGGCCCGTCCTCCTCCAGGTCCTCGACGATGTTGCCGATGTTGTGCACCTTGTCGCAGACCGCCACCAGGATGCTGCGAGGGTCGGCCTGTTCCATGTGGGCGAGGTAGCGGTCCTTGCGCTCCTGCCAGCTGGGCTTCGGGCTCCCGGCCTCGCCTTCGCACGCGAGGGTGTCGGAGCAGTCCCGGACGATGGCGGTGACCACGGGGCCGAATTCCTCTTCCAACGCCGGCACATTGACCGTGGGGCAGTCCTCCAGGGCGTCGTGGAGGAGCGCTGCCACCGCCTGATCCACGTCTCCGCCGAACTCCAGGACCAATCCAGACACCTGCAGGAGGTGGCTGACATAGGGGATCGTGGTCCCTTTCCGGTATTGACCGGCATGATGCTCGAGCGCGAAGCGCAGGGCTTCCGTCAGGCGAGCCTGTTGGTCGGTGCTCAGCATCCGATCATCTTATTCGGTCGTCCCGGATCCTGCGCGCGGTGGGGTGCTGGAACCGGGCCCTTGACCGGGGGATGCGGACGGTCAGGCTGTAGGCATGAGTGAGCCGAACATGGACCTGGTGAGGTTGTACCTGGAGGGGCTTCAGTCGCGCATCTGCGGCGGGCTGGAGGCGCTGGACGGGGCGCAGTCGTTCGAGGTCGAGGAGTACAGCCGGGGCCAGAGCATCAACCGGCCACGGGTGCTCGAGGACGGACCGGTCGTGGAGAAGGCGGCGGTCAACTTCTCCCACACCCGCGGGCAGTCCTTGCCCACGGCGGCGACGGAGCGCAAGCCCGAGCTCGGGGGGGCGCCGTTCGAGGCGGCCTCTCTCTCGCTGATCGTGCACCCTCGTAATCCCTACGCGCCCACCACGCACATGAACCTGAGGTGCTTCATCGCCAACCCGGTGGGCGGGGACGCGCTCTGGTGGTTCGGTGGCGGCTTTGACCTGACGCCGTACTACGGTTTTGTCGATGACTGCGTCCACTGGCACCAGACCGCCAAGGACGCTTGTGACACCATCGGTCCGGATGTCTATGCCCGGTGCAAGGCGGCCTGCGACGAGTACTTCGTGTTGCCTCATCGTCAGGAGGCGCGGGGGATCGGCGGCGTGTTCTTCGACGACTGGGTGGAGGGAGGATTCGAGGCCTCCTTCTCGCTGCTGCGAGCCGTCGGCGACGCGTTCCTGCCCGCGTACGCGCCCATCGTCGAGCGGCGACGAGACGTCGCCCATGGCGATCGGGAGCGGGACTTCCAGTCCTACCGGCGTGGTCGATATGCGGAGTTCAACCTGGCCTGGGATCGCGGCACCCGATACGGGCTCCAGAGCGGCGGGCGTATCGAGTCGATCCTCGCGTCGCTGCCGCCTCAGGTGACCTGGCGTTACAACTGGCACCCGGAGGAAGGGACCCCCGAGGCGGCGCTGTACGAGGAGTTCCTCCCGCCTCGAGACTGGTTGTAGGTGTCATGACCCCGTCGCTCGGCACCTCCCGACTCCGGACCCTCTCCCTGTTGCTGTTCCTGTTCTCCGGGTTCAGCGGTCTGGTCTATCAGGTGGTCTGGGCCAGACGTTTCGCGACGGTCTTGGGGACGACGACCTACGCCATCGCCACGGTCCTGGCCGTGTTCATGGCGGGGCTGGCGCTGGGGAGCTGGTTGTTCGGGCGGGTGGTCGATCGGCCTTCGGTCAACGGGCTGAGGTTGTACGGCTGGCTCGAGATCGTCATCGGCGCATGGGCGCTGGCGCTGGGGCCGTTGCTGAAGGCCTGTGACTGGATCTACCGCACATGCTGGCCGTTGGTGGAGGACTCGCTGCTCGGACAGCTGGTGGTTCGGGTGGGGCTCGTGGTCCTGGTGCTCATCGTCCCCACGACCTGCATGGGCGGGACCCTCCCCGCGCTCTCTCGTTTCCTGGTCCGCTCCATGAAGGGGTCGGGAGCGGTCATCGGGTCCCTGTACTCGTTGAACACGTTCGGCGCGGTGGCGGGCTGTCTGATCACCGGGTTCTTCCTCATCGAGGCCCTCGGGCTCAGCGGCACGTTGTACCTCGCCGCGGCGGTCAACGTGATCGTGGGCGTGTTGGCGCTCGTCTACGGCCGCGGCAGTTCTTCGGTGCAGACCCTCGTCGCACCTGAGCCGGAACGAGACGCCGATGAGGAACGGTTCACGCCTCGCCAGGTTCGTATCGCTCTGCTGGTTTTCGCCGTGTCCGGGTTCGCGTCCCTGGCGCTCGAGGTGCTCTGGACCCGGAGCCTCATGTTCTGGGTCCACATCGACACCTGGGCCTTCACCGCCATGCTCACCGCGTTCCTGGCGGGGATCGGCCTCGGCAGCATCGTCATGGTCCGGATGTTGCCCCGGATCCGGCGTCCGTTCCTGGTGCTCGGTGTGCTGGAGGCCTTGATCGCAGTGGCGGCGGCGTTGACGGTGCCGCTCCTGGGAGCCTTGTCGGAGGCGTTCGAACCTGGGACGGACACGGACGTCTTCGGCAAGAGCCTCGCATCCCACATCGTCCACAAGCTGGGACAGTGCTTCTTCGTGATGCTCGTGCCCACCCTGCTCATGGGGGCGGCCTTTCCCCTGGTGAGCCGGATCTACGTAGGCTCCAGCGCAGGCGTCGGCCGCGGCACGGGGACGCTCTACGCCCTCAATACGGTGGGTGCGATCCTCGGGTCTGTGGCGGCCGGCTTCATGGTGGTGCCGCTCATCGGGATCCAGAAGGGCATCCTGGCGGTGGCCGTGGTCTACGGGGTGCTGGCGGCCGTGGTCCTCGCGAAGCGGTTGGCCTGGGCGCTGCCCGCGGGCCTCCTCGGGATCTGCGTCTTCGTCAACCCGGGAGACCTGGTGTCGCGCGGCCCCTGGGCCGAGCGGGAGCACATCGGCGGCTTCCAGGTGCTCTTCTACGACGAAGGACCGGACGCGACGCTGGCGGTGACGGAGAAGGACAACGGCGTCCGTCTGCTGACCATCAACGGCGTGACCACCGCCATCGACAACTACATGGACATGCAGGTGCATCGGATGCTCTCCCACCTGCCCATGCTGGTTCACCCGGACCCGAAGGAGGTCCTGGTGGTGGGGTTCGGGATGGGGTCCACGGTGTGGGGGTGCCTGCAGCATCCTGTGGACCGCGTCGATGTGGTGGAGCTGCTCCCCGCGGAGCGACGCGCGGCGAGGTTCTTCACCCACATCAACCATGGCGTCCTGGATCACCCGAGGTTGAACTTCATCGTCGGCGACGGTCGCAACTACATCCTCGCGACGCCCAAGACCTACGACGTCATCTCCTTCAACGCCATCCACCCGCGCTTCTCGTCCAATCTCTACACGCGGGACTTCTATTGGACGTGCCTGGATCGGATCAAGCCCGGTGGCATCGTCTGCGCCTGGATGACCCAGAACGCGCTGACCGGGGCGGAGTGGGGGATGCTGTGTCGGACCATGACCGACGTGTTCCCCCACGTCTCGCTGTGGTACTGCAATCCGGAGCACTACTGTCTCCTGGGCTCCGACCAGCCGCTCCTCGTGGACTGGGCTCGATTCCAGGCAGGGATGAGCAGGCCTGGTGCGCTGGAGGATCTCGAGGATAGCCACCTGTCGGATCCGCGGGCGCTCCTCACCCGGTTCCTGATGCAGGACCAGGTGCTCCGTGACCACCTCGGGGACGGTCCGGTGAACACGGACGACAGGCCGCTCATCGAGTTCGGCCGCGAGGTCGACTCCGACGAGCGAGGGGTGGTGTTGAAGGTGCTGGAGGACCGGGAGTCGTTCTCCAGCGTCGTCCTCCCCGGGTCCATGCCTGAAGAGCGGCAGGATGCCATGACCGCCTACGCGAAGGCGGCGGTGGACATGATGCGTGGCCAGACGGAGTACTGGTACCCGGCTCGTGAGTTCGACGACCTGCTGCACTTCCGGCGTGCTCTCGCGGCGGCTCCGGACAGCGAGGACCTCCGGGTCAACCTCGGGGTCTCCTCCAAGACCCTGGCGAAGCTCCGGGAAGAACTGAAGGAGCGACCTGACAGCGTGGTCGGCCTGCAGAACCTGGCACGGGTCCTCCTGGAGCGCGGGCGACTCGAGGACGCGGACGAGGCCATCAAGAAGGCCAACAGGCTGGCTCCTCGGTCCGGCCAGGGCACGTACTTCCAGGGGGTCATCCAGCTCCTGATGGATCAGCCACGTGCCGGCGTGGAGACCCTGGAGCCGCTGATTCAGGCGAACTGGCCGCGGCTGCAGGCCGGGAACATGGCCGCAGGGAAGGAGGAGCGACTGCTCCTGAGTCAGGCGTTGTATGCCTACGCGGCGGCGTGCGAGGGGATCGGACTCGATCGTCCCCAGATGCGGGCCGCGGCGGACAAGATGGTCCCTTGCGCGGGCGAGCTGTTCGACCGCATGTGCGTCGGGATCCGGGCCCTCAGAACCGCAGGTAGGTGATGCCGGGGTCGTCCGGGTCGTCGGACAGCGCCATGGCGCAGGAGATCAGGTCGCCCTTCTCGAACTTGAAGGTGATCCGCGCGATGCCTGGAGCCTCGCCGCGCTGGACACCGACGACGCCCACGCATGCCCCGTGCTTCTGATGCAGGCCCTTGAACACGTTCTTGATCACAGCAGGCGGGATCTTCTCGACGAAGCGCTTGCTGAACAAGGCCGTCAGCTTGTCCGACGGCGCGGCGGTGAAGTGGGGGACGAGCTTCTTGCCGGTGGACTCCAGCTCTGGGGACATGGTGCTCAGGCCTTTCACCGCTGCGTTGAGCAGCGCCTTGCCTATCTCATCCACGCTGCGACCGCAGTTGGTCAGGACGATGGCGCCCAGCTTCCATTCAGGTGAGAACCCGACCCAGCTCCGGAAGCCGGCGAGGCCTCCGTTGTGCCACACCACCTCTCCCAGGTCCTTGTCGTGACCGATGAGCCATGCGAGGCCCGTGCCACGGGACCAGTCGCTGGCGATGCGTTGTGGGGTGTGCAGCTCCGTGAGGCTGCCCCCCGGGATGGGCTTGGAGTCAGCGCGTCCGGCCTGGAGGTTGATGGCCAGGAACCTCGCCAGGTCGGTGACGCTGCTGGACAGTCCGCCGGCCGGGGCGAGGCAGCCCAGGTCCCAGTCCTTGGCACGCTTGGTGGTGTCCTGTGCGGCGTAGGGCGTCGCCAGCAGCGCGCGCTCCGTGTCGTTCAGGGTGAGGTGGGTGGCGGTGAGCCCCATGGGGCGGATCACGTGTGACATCAGGGCCGCTTCGTAGCCGGATCCCGCGGCCTGTCCGAGGGCGTGTCCGAGAAGTCCGATGCCGAGGTTGGAGTAGGTGGACGACGCCCCTGTGGGGAAGGTGAGCCGCGTGTCGGCGAGCCCGGCGTACAGACGATCCTCGGAGTAGCCGTTCCAGGGATCCCCTGGGACTCCCGCCATGTTGACCGGATTCCGCGGCAGCCCGGAGCTGTGGGTGGCCAGGTGTCGCAGCGTGATGTGCGCGGCTCCACGGGGGTCCCGGGGCCAGCGGACGCGATCCGGAAGCAGGCCTGCCACGGGGTCATCGAGGCGGACCACCCCCTTGTCCCGGAGCGTCACCAGGAGCGTGGACGTGAAGACCTTGGTCACGGACCCGATGCGGTAGAGGGTGTGTGTGGTCGCTCTTCGGCGCGTCTCCCGGTCGGCGAAGCCGTGGGCCACGGAGAAGGGCACGTCGTCGCCGTGGACCACGGCGGCCACCAGGCTGGGGAAACCGCCTGTGTCGAACCGCTCCCGTACCAGGTCCTGCAGTGGTTGGGTCGAGGATTGGGCCCAGGACGTGGTCAGCAGGAGAACGTAGGTGAGGTGCCTCATGGAAGGAGTGTCCCCTTGTCGTGAGTGGAGCGAGCGGGAGGCCGGGGCCGTGAGGTCCCTCACTTCGCCACGTGGGCGAACTCTCCGTCGTTCTGTTCCGCCAATTGGCGGAGGAAACGGGCGTTGATGCCTCGGCCGAGGCCGACGCAGTGGATCGCGATGCGACGCAGGTCGTTCAAGGCGCGGATCTCCTTCAGGATCTCGCCGACGGCCTGGATGCGTCCCGCGCTGGGGGCGCCGTCAGAGAGCAGGAAGATCGTGTCCACGTTGTTCTTGTAGCGACGATCGAACGAGCCGCGGCCCGCGATCTGAAAGGCCTTCTCGAGCCCGCCGAAGAGGTTGGTGCTGCCCGCGGGGCCGCGCTCCAGGACCCATTCTCGGATGGCCGCCTTGTTCGCCTGGGTGGCGGGGGCCATCTTGTCTCGCCACATGGTGATCCCGGTGTCGAAGAGGATCACGTTGAACGTGGCGTCCCGCTTCAGGGAATCGATGGAGGTCAGGAGCTCGGTGGCCACGCCATCGATGCGCCTCTTCCCGCCGATCCTGGCCGGCTTGGCGTCCCCGTTGTTGGGGTCACCCTTCTTGGGCTTCAGCAGGGCGGACATGCTGCCGCTGATGTCGACGACGTAGATGAGGTGCTGGGACTTCGTGTTGATGCCGTAGAACCCGGTCCCGGAGTGCTTTCGTGCGCCACGAGCGGCGATGGCGGGCTTCTTCTTCGGCGCCTTCTTCACAGGGGCGGCGTTGGCGACCTCCTCCGGTTGGGGCAGGGATGCCCCGTTCCTGGTGATCCACTCCCGCCACAAGTGGACGTTGTCGTGGAAGTCCTGTCCGGTGATCCGACGGAGGGCCGTGACGGCATCCATGATCAGCCGTCCGTCCTCCGCTTCGAGGGCGTCGCAGAGGGCGGCCGCGGCTACGGACCCGCCGACCTTGCGCAGGATACGGATGGCCTGGGCGCGGACCTGCCACACCTCGTCGTTGAGGCATGCCACCGCGGGGCGCAGGGCCCGCTTGCCGCCCCGCTCCTCCAAGGCGCGCAGCGCCGCGACCCGGGTGGGGGCCTCGCGGTGGCTGGTCTCTCCTATCAGGAGGTCCGTCAGGGAGGGCTCGTCGACCCAGACCATGACGCGCAGCATGTCGGCTCGATCCTCGACGCCCTTGCTGGACTTGTAGGCGGACCTGATGGCGTACACGCCGTCGCGCTTGTGCACATCCGAGCAGCGCTGGAAGGTCCACCCGACGGCCTTCCTCAGCACCGCCGTCAAGTCGGCGTCGTTCTTGACGACCTGCTCGTACTTCTTGACCCGGGCGGTGGCGGCGTCGAGGGCCTTCTTGGCCTCCTCCCACTTCCGCTTGCCGATCTTCTTGCTGTTGAGGAGGGAGCGCAGCCTGGACTCTTCGCGGCTGGCCTGGGAGCGCTCCAGGGTCGCTTCCGCCCAATCCGCCCGGGCTCGGGTGACATCTCCCGTGATCCGCTTGAGTGTCCCGAGCAGCAGCTTCACCGTCCGGACGTCGCCGTGCTGGCTCAGCTCCTTGACGGCGGCGACGCGGGTGTCACGGTCCTTTGACTCAAGCCCGGTCTTGAAGCGGTCCTTCACCGCTGAGAAGGACTGCCCCGGGGTGGGGGCTGCGATGATGAGGGCGGCGATGAGGGTGGGGAACTGGATGAACCGTCGCATGGGGCCTCGCCTCACCTCGAGCTGCCTGAGGCTGTCGCAGAGAAGTCCTTGAACCGTCCCGGGATGTCCGCCTTCTCGGCGTCCCCTCGGTGGATCAGGACCCGCCACCGGAAGGTCACGCTCCCTCCGCCGGGGATCTCGAGGGTTCCGGCCGCCTGCTCCCGTCCTTCGAAGGCGCGGGTGCCGAAGGGATTCGCCGCGCAGAGTCCGTAGTCCCTGGCGTGCCACCATGTGGGGTGTCGGGGGTTCCGTGGGTGGTCCATCATGGCGACGCCCACCGCCTTGCCGTCGATGGTCCCGGAGTAGTCGATCCATGACGCTCGCTTGCCCCACACCGCCTTGCCGGAGACTCCGGCCGCGTTCACCACGCTGCCCGTGGCGACCGCTCCCTTGAGCCTGAGCGCCGGGTGCATGCGTATCCCGAGGCTCCCCTCCTTGGTGTCTCCGAACCGAAGGGGGCCGTGACTGGCGAAGACCTGCACGGTCCAGTCCACCCATCGCCTGTCTTCGTCGGCGCCGAAGGCCAGGGTGGTCTCGTCCTCGGCCACGGGTTTGTCGTCGGGGCCCGACCACTGATGACGCACGTGAATACGCGACGTCTTCGCGGGGTCGGAGAGCCACCGGAGGACCCGTACGGAACCGCCGTGCTTCTTGCTCTGGGGATGCCAGAAGTCGACCCCGTTGACGTTCCCGTGCCCCAGCCAGATGCCGGTGTGGTGAGGGTGGTCCTTGCGCTCGCCAGGAGCGACCGGTCCAAGGGGCCAGCTGCGGGTCACCGTGACGTCACCCGGGCCGATGACGGGCCACAGGCAGGGGCGCCTGGTCTGGCCGAAGCGATAGGAGGTGAAGCGCTGGTCGTTCACGGTGACGTCCACGCGGTCGGCCAGCTTCTCGCAGCGGACGGACGGCGACTGTGCGAGCAGTGAGCCGGTCAGGGCGAGGAATCCGAGGGCGCGAAGATGTCCCATGAGTTTCGGTTCTCCAGAAGGAGGAGGGGACCAGGAGTCGGCGGGCCCGTCATTCTACAGCAAGCGCGGCGCCCGCTTCACGGTCTCCAAGCGGAGGGGCCGGGCCCGGAGATCAGGGTCGGCGCAGCTCGGAGGCCTTGAGCCGGACCGTGAAGAGGACCTTGTCCTCGTGGTTGCGGATCTCCGCCAGGAGGGTCGGGTCTTCGGCCTGTCCGTCCACGTGCAGCAGCATGAACGTGTTGCGCTCCGCGGCGTCGTGCAGGAGCCCGGGGTGAGGGACCTTGGCGGTGGTGATCACGGTGTTCGCCAGGGGTGAGGTGATGAGCTCCGTGAGGGGATAGCCCGCGGTCTCCGTGGTGGCGTGGCGCAGGGCGCGGGATCGGTGGATGTCTCCACCCACCAGCACCACCCCGGAGATGTCCTCCTCTCCGATGCGCCGCCACAGGGCGTCCCGCTCGTGCTTGTACCGGGCCCAGTGATCCAGCTTGAACGGCCTCACGGAGCCGTTCCAGATCATGCCGGAGCAGAGGAGCTTGAACGTGGCGTCCGATCTCTTGAGCCCTTCCAGGAGCCAGCGCCACTGGGCCGCCCCGAGCAAGGTCTTCTTGTTCGCGTCGGCGGGGGAGGGGCCGGTCCGTGCGAACCACCGTGTGTCCAGCAACCAGATCTCCGCCGCGCCCCACCGGAAGGACGTGTAGATACCCTGCCCGTGGGCTCCGTAGGACGCGTGGGCGTGGTGCTCCATGAACGCTCGGCGCGCGTTCTCCTTGCCGGGGAGGCGGCCGTCGGTGTCGTTCTTGCCGAAGTCGTGATCGTCCCAGGTGGCCCAGGTGGGGGTGTCGCGCAGAACTCTGGTGGCGTCCTTCATGGCGAAGAACTCGCGATACCGCTCCCGCTGGACCTTGAGGTCTGTGGAATCGATGTAGGGGGAGTCGCCGAGCAGGACCATGACGGAGGGGGAGTGGCCGGCGATGGTCTCCCAGACGGGCTGACGGGGGAAGCGTCGGTGGTTGGCGCAGGATCCGAACGCCATGCGGAATCGTGCCGCAGGGTTCGCCGGCGCGGTCCGGAAGCTGCCCGTCCGCTCCGCTCCCTCGTCCGCCAGGCGATAGGTGTAGCGCGCGCCGGGTCTCAGGCCGGTGACGTGGATCACATAGCTGCCGTCCAGCTCGCTCCTGGCGCCGACGTGCGGCGCTCCGGAGGCGTCGCGCAGCTGCAGCTTGAAGTCCGGAGTCCTGGGCCTCAGCCAGATGCGCGCGGAGGTCTGGTCCACGTGGCCGACCACGGGGCCGATGACCTGACCTGGGTCCGCGAGGTCGAGGAGCGGCGCGAGCACACAGAGGAGGGGCGCGATGGTGATCACAGGGGCACCGTACGGGACGGCACGGGAAAGGCAATGGGGATGGGCTCCCCGGATGCGAACGCGGGGGGGGGGGGGGGGGCGGCGCCCCCCCCCCCCCCCCGGAGGGGCCCCCCCCCCCCCCCGACGCCGGCGCCGGGGGGGGGCCGGGGCGCGGCGGGCCCCCCCCGGCGCATGGAAGCGAGAGCCCCTCGACCTCGAGGGTCAGCTCTTCTTCTTCGGGGTGAGCTTCTTGTGCTTGAAGTTCTGGATCTTGAAGCTCGTGCCGGAGATGGCCTTCGCGACGGCCTTCTTCGTGATCCCGGAGCTCTTGGAGGTCAGGATCTTCACGGTCTCGGTGTCACCGAACGGAAGCACGGCGACGACGTCGGGCAGGTTCGTCAAGGCCTCACGGGCCTTGTAGCAGGTGCCGCTTCACGACATGCCCTTCAGGGTGACGAGGTAAACCGCCGCAGGGTTGGGTCGCTCGACCCGCTTGAGGCTCTTTACCTTGTGGCGACCCATGGCCGACTCCATGGCGCCCTTGTCAGGCTTGGAGTCACCCTTGGTCTTCAGATACGCGGTGGCGGTGGAGTCGACCTCCACCTGCTCGACGAAGGCCAGTTTCTGCAAGGCCGCACGGACCTTGTTCGCTTTCGCGGCGGCACTTCAGCCTCCACCTCCAGAATAGGTCATCACCCAGACGACCTGCTCGGGGTCCTGCTTGGTTCCACCATCCTGAGCGCTCAGGACGGGCACCAGCAGGCCCAACATGGCGACGCAAACCAGCGCCGACCGAACACTTTGAAGCATGATCGAGATCTCCATAAGGAAGGCAATCGGCGGCGCCAAGCCACCTCGCTAGGTTGTACTGGCAAGAACCGCCGACATTCCACAGTATTCGGCGCGAAACCGGGCCCGGTTTCACCCGGTTCTTCGACGCATCTGGGCTGGAGGGTCCGTTTGACGGGTCAATGTGGACGGGGTCGTGACCCGATCAGGAGTATGGGCCCTGGTGTCTTGAGCGAGAGGCCCGGAGGAGTCTCTTGTCCAGGCGAAAGACAGCCGCAGAGCTGGAGCGGCTCGTTGTCCGGTTGGTGCGCAACGAGCACGTGAGGGGCCTCGTGGATCTGCTGATCGACGAGGAGGTCCCCGCTTCCGTCAAGGGGGCCGCGCTCCGAGGCTTGATCACCGTCGACACGGATACCTCCTGGGACGCCCTGAGTGAACTGGTGGTCACCCACGAGGGGCACGTGGTGGAGCTGGCCGTCGACGTGCTCCGTGAGCAGTCCGCGTCCCAGGCCCTGAGGGTCCTTGGTGAGTGCCTCGGCAACCTGGAGCCGTTCGCCCGCAGCGCCGCCGTGAGGGCCATCGCTCAGCACAACTCGGCCCAGTCCCTGAACCTGCTGCTTCGAGCGTCTCGTGACCCGGAGCCGGCGATCGGACGCATGGCGGCCCGTTGCCTGATGAGGAGGGTCGAGCGGCAGCCCGCCATCCTCGCGGAGATCCGCCCGGCCACCGCCGAGGGCGTCGTCGGGCTCCTGGATACACGGTGGGCCATGGAGTACCTGGCGGACGTGTACCCGGACCCTCTGCGAGTCGTCGCCGCCCGCCGCCTGGGACAGCTCGGAGGTGAGGAGGCCGCGTCGATCCTGGTGAGCGTCGTGGAAGTGGCCCAGGGGGCGGTGCGGGACGCCTGCTTCGACGCGCTCGAATCGTGCCGGTCCGTGCCGGTGCATGTGCTGTTGCCGCTCCTCGCCGTGTCGACCCCCGAGGTCCGTTCCCGGGCGGTGTCCCTCTACGCCCGCTCCTGTGACCGGGAGTCCGAGGGGATGCTGGCGGGGCTCGCCTCCGACCCTGAGCCGCAGGTGCGGACGGCGGCGCTCCGGGCGTTGGCCCGACTGCTCGGCGCCGAGGCGCGGGACCTGCTGGAGCCGGCCCTCTCCGACGCAGAACCGGACGTTAGACTGTGTGCGGTCGAGCAGCTCTGCGGCTTTGAAGGTGCGGACGACCTGCTGGCCGACGTGGTGAACCGCGAGGCGGGCGAGGTCCGACGCAGAGCGCTGATCGCGTTGGCCAACCGCGGCGTGGTCAGCCCGACGCTGCTCACGGCCTACACGGAGTTCCTGCTGGAGGGCGCCAACGTCACGGACTTGTCGGACGTGGCGTACCTGGACGGTCTGGGGGCGGCGGCCCGGGCCTTGGGACAGGCGAACACCCCCGAGGGGTTGATCGCGTTGACCGGCCTGGTCCGGTCGGTGATCAAGCGGCTGAGGCGGATCGCTATCGAGGGCATCATGTCCTACCCGGCGGATGAGCGCGGGGACGCGCTCCATTCGTTGCAGGACACCTACGACATGGACGTGCTCAAGAACGTGGCGTTCGGCCTGCATGAAGGGGGAGACCGCCGCGCGTTGGTGCCGCTCGTGCGGACCTCCTATGAGTGCAAGGGGCGGCCGCAGCTTTCCGCCCAGGCCGCGGTGAAGGAGTACGACGACACGTCCGATCTGGACTTCCTGGTCTCCTGCCTCGGCAACCGCTGGCCGTCGGTCCGTCGGTTCGGCGCGGAGCGCTTGAAGGTCCTCCACGACGCCCGGTCCATACCCGCGTTACTGGACGCGAGCCGGGACGGGGACGTGGAGGTGCAGCTCGCGGTGTTCGAGGCTCTGAGTGGTTTCGCGGCGGAGAGCGACGCGGTGGTGGAGCGGATGCTCGAGGCCATCGGCAACGGTGACATCAGCGTGCGCCAGATGGCCTGCGAGGCCCTGGGAGAAGCCCGGTGCCAGGCCGCGGTTCCGGACCTGATCAAGGCCCTCTATAACTTCTTCCTGCGGCCGCGGGCGAGCGAGGCGTTGCGGCGCATCGGCGATAGAAAGGGGTACCTGGCCCTCAAGCGCATCGAGCGCCGGGAGGCGCTCTTCCCCAAGAAGCCCCTGGAGATCCTGGAGCAACAGCGACGCCGTAAGCAGGCAGAGATCGACTCCTGAGCCGTGACCCGGGCCTGGGTGCCCGAGGGTCCGCGGCGTTGCTTGTTTTTCGGGAACGACCGTGCCGATAGGAGGGCAGGGGGTTCCGGGCCGACTTGGCGGCGAAGACGGGTCCCCGGTCCTCGCTGTTGACAGGAGCAAGCGCATGTCCGATGTCGGTCAGATCCTCTTGGACGCGGAGCTGGTGACCGCCGAGCAGGTGGAGAAGGCCAGAGGTCACGGCGGTGACCTGTCCGCGGCCCTGGTGTCCGACGGGTCCGTGGGGGAATCGGACCTGGTGGGCGCCCTCGCTCGCCGTCACGACGTGGAGGCCGTGGACGCCTCCGTGGTGCGCGCCGACCCTGAACTGGCGGAGCTGATCCCCCAGGCCCTGGCGGAAGCTACCGGGTGCGTGCCTCTGAAGAAGGTGGGGGCGATGCTCCATGTCGCCACCACCGATCCGGGTAACGGTCGGGCTGCGGATCGCATCAGCCGCACCTCGGGCCTGTCCGTGAAGCTGTTCGTCATCGGTCCGGAGGAGCTCAAGCGGGCCCGCGCGACCTTCTACGGCGCTGGTGGTGAGCGCCGCGCGCCGCGCCGGGAGCCGCGTCGTGAGACTGACCCTCTGGCGTCGGCGCCGTCCCCTCGAGAGTTGGATCAAGCGCTGAAGCACGCTGTGCAGGAGGCGCAGCCGGACGACGTGGACGACGCCATCGAGAACCTCACCAAGCTGGAGGTCCGGGACCTGGACCCGCCGGTCGTGCGGGTGATCAACGGCCTGCTGATCAAGGCGCTCCAGATGGGGGCGTCGGACCTTCACATCGAGCCCCTGGAGAACGCTCTGCGGGTGCGGTTCCGCGTGGACGGATGCCTTGAGGAGATCATCCGTCTCCCCAACGAGATGAAGAGCAGCGTCTCCAGCTGTCTGAAGATCATGTCCAGCATGGACATCGCGGAGAAGCGCGTCCCCCAGGACGGAGGCATCAAGCTGGCGCTCGACGGTGGAGAGTCCATCGATTTCCGCGTCTCCTCGCTCCCGAACCTCTATGGGGAGAAGCTCGTGCTGCGTGTGCTGGGCACCAGTGACCTGAGAGAGAGCGTGGACGATCTGGGGTTTGACGGCCGCAACCTCGAACAGGTCCGGGAGGCGGTGGCCAACCCCTACGGGATGATCCTGGTCACCGGACCGACGGGCTCGGGTAAGACCACCACCCTGTACACCATCCTCAATCAGCTGAACCTGCCTGGCGTCAACATCGTGACGGCGGAGGACCCGGTGGAGTATCGCCTGGACGGGATCACCCAGGTGAACGTGCGCCCCACCTCCGGGCTGACCTTCGACGCCGCGCTTCGGTCGTTCTTGCGCCAGGACCCGGACATCATCCTGGTGGGTGAGATGCGCGACTACGAGACCGCCGCCATCGCCACCAAGGCCGCGCTGACCGGTCACCTCGTGCTCTCCACCCTGCACACCAACGACGCACCCAGCACGGTGGTGCGCCTCGTGGACATGGGCATCGAGCCCTATCTCGTGGCCTCCGCGGTGAAGCTGGTGGTCGCCCAGCGGTTGCTGAGGCGCGTCTGCGCCCAGTGCAAGCAGGACGTCCCGCTGACCGAGCTGGAGAAGTCGGACCTCGACCAGACCACCCTGGCCTCCATCGAGTACCTGGCCAAGGGGGTCGGTTGCGACGCCTGCAACGGCATCGGCTACAAGGGCCGCGTGCCCGTCTTCGAGGTGTTGAGCGTGAACTCACCCGACATGAAGCGGGCGATCACCGAAGGGGGCACCGAGGTGCAGGTGGGGCAGATCGCCCGGCGCGAGGGCATGCAGAGCCTGGGGGACTGCGCCATCGAGCTGGTCAACCAGGGGGTGACGAGCCTGGATGAGGCGGCCCGGATCATCATGGCGGACTGAGTCGGAGGCCGCCGTGTCCGCTGCGCATACACCCGTCGAGATCTCCGCGACCCGCTGGTGGGAGTCAGAGGAGTGCATGAACGGAGAGCTGTCCTACCCCGGACAGAGCCAGCTGGACTCCTGCGGTCGTCGTCTGCTCGAGGAGATCGCGGACGCGGCGAGGCGCGGGGTCCTGGAGCTGCCCCCCATGCCCAAGGCGGCGCTCAAGGTGAACAGGTTGCTGCGCTCAGCGGAGGTGGAGATGGAGGCCGTGGCGGAGGCCGTGCAGCTGGACCCCGCGCTCACGGCCCAGGTCCTCCGGTACGCCAACTCGGCGTTGTTCGGAGCGCGGCACGTCATCGACACCGTGGGTGATGCGGTGAGCTATCTCGGACTGCGGAGGATGCGGGAGCTGGTGACCAGCGCGGCGCTCAATCAGGCGTCCGGGCAGATCCACTCTCGGGAGTACGCTCGCATGGAGTGGGACTACGCCATCCACTGCGCGGCCATCTCCCGCGCCCTCGGGCGGCGGATGGGGCTGGACCAGGAGCAGTGCTACGTGGCGGGGCTCCTGCAGGACATCGGCCGCATCCCGGTGCTGGTGGCGCTCGAGTCCCATGATGCCCTGCCGCCGTCTCCAACGCGGGACTCGACCGCGGACATCATCCTGGAGGCCCTGCACCGCGGCGTGGGAATGGAGATCGCTCAGGCGTGGGAAGAGCCCCCTTCGATCCGCGACGCCGTGGGGCACCACCTGGTGGGTCGGGAGCCGGACATCGACGGGCCCACCAGTTTCCCGTCCACCCGCATCTCGGAGGTGGCGGGTGACCTCTGCCTGGCCCTGGGACTCGGCCGCCACCGGCGTCCGTTTCCGTTGCTGGACAGCCCCAGCGTCCTTGACCTGGGCTGGTCCCGGGAAGAGCTCGTCTGCTGGTTGGAGAACGACCTGACGCCGGTCCTCGAGGCGGTCCGAGGGCTCAATTGAGCGCGCCGAGCCTGTCGCATCTCTGAGACCGGCGTCCCGCGCCCGGCGCCTGTGGAGCAGCGAGCAAAAAAAAACGGCCGGCAATCCCCCCGGGGTTCGCCGGCCTGGGTCCGGCCCCCCACCGCTGCAAGGCAAAAGAAGCCCCGCAGCACGGGCCGGACACCCACCTGTAACTCCAGAACTAAACTGCGCCGATTGTCGCGTCAATGAGACAAAGGGACGATTTGTAGCGTGTTTCGCGTTTTTCTGTTTGCTGCCGTCGGGCCGAGCCGTGGAGAGCTGGTTTTCAACTCGTGACGGACGCGATGAGGGGATCCGAGCCCATGGCGCAATAACTAGAATATCCGCAACATCCGCGGTCCCGTGGGCGGGCGACCGGGTGGTCGTCAGACCTGTCCCGCGGGACGGCGCGACCGGTCGGTGTCTACCTGGGCGTCTTCGCCCGCTCCGCCCGCACGGTCTCCAGCAGGGTCTTGGTGAGGCGGATGCCCTCCTCCTCGGAGTGCTTGCCTCCTTCGTACTCGATCCCGATCCAGCCGCGGTACCCGGCGTCAAGGACGATCCCCAGCATCTTGCGGTAGTCGGTCGTGACCTCGTCGCCCTTGTCGTTGAACTCGTGGGACTTGGCGCTCACCGCCTTGGCGAAGGGCATCAACTCCGCCACGCCCTTGTAGCGGTCGTACCACTTGCCGTCGCTCACCTGGAAGTTGCCGAAGTCCGGGAGGGTCCCGCAGCGCTTGTGCCCGACCTTGCTGATGACCTCCGCCAGCCACTTGCCGTTGGACGAGAGACCGCCGTGGTTCTCGACGATCACGTTGAGGTCCTGCTTCGCGCCCAGCTCCGTCAGGCGTGCCAGGCCGTCCGCGGCCCGAGCGCGCTGCTCATCCCAGGAGCCGCTGGACTGTGCATTGACGCGGATGGAGTGGCAGCCCAGGTGGCTGGCGGCATCGAGCCACTTGCGGTGATTGTCCACTGACTTCTTGCGGGCGGCTTCGTTCGCCGCTCCCAGGGCGCCCTCTCCGTCCACCATGATCAACAGGCTGCGGACGCCATGATCCTTGGCCCGCTTCTTCATCTCGTCGAGGTATCCCGTGTCCTTCGCCCTGGACTTGAAGAACGAGTTGACGTACTCCACGGCCTCGATGCCGAAGCCCTTGCGCGCGATCATGGCGAAGTCCAGGTTGTCGATCTTCTTCGACCGCAGCGCGCGGTGCAGGGACCACTGGGCCAGGGAGATCTGGAACTCAGGAGCCGAGTCCAGGGTCAGGCCGCCCCGTGGGCTGCACATGGCGATGGGCGTGGCGGCTGCGGCGGCGAGGAAGGTGCGGCGGTTCATGGGGAGCGTCATGGGGTGATCCTAACTCATGGTTCCATCGGGGATGTCCGCTGCGCGTCGAACGGATCGGGCCAGGGCGGACATGTCTTCGTCGCCGTGCCCCTGAGAGATGAGCCCATCTTCCGCGGTGGCGACGTAGGAGGCCACGGGGAGCATGGCGCCCGTTTCCCGCGCGGTCTGCAGAGCGATACCCAGGTCCTTACGGTGCAGCCGCAGGCGAAACCCGAGCGGATACTCGTCATCGATCATGTTCCCTGCGCGGTTGCTGAGGACCCAGGAGGCGCCGGCGCCGTTGCCGATGGCCTCCACCACGCGTGCGGGGTCGATGCCGGACTTCCCCGCCAGCACGATGCCCTCCGCCACCGCCTGATAGGTGCCGGAGATGACCACCTGGTTGACCGCCTTGGTGACCTGCCCCGCGCCCACGGGACCCACGTGGGTGACGGTCCCGCCGATCACTTCGAGCACCGGTCTCGCCCGGGCCATGTCTTCGTCGCTGCCGCCGCACATGACCGCCAGGGTGCCCTTGATGGCGCCCTCGGAGCCGCCGGAGACCGGCGCGTCCACGTAACCGGCGCCGACGGCGGCGAATCGCTCCGCCAGCGCCTGCGTCGCGGCAGGGGAGACGGTGGAGCAATCGATGATCAACCCACCGGGCTTGATCGCGGACAGCACCCCGTCCGGCCCGGTGAGGACGGACTCGAGGTCCGGCGTGTCGGAGACGCAGACGAGGACGGTGCCGGCGGCGGCGGCGTCCGCCGGGGTCGCTGCGCGACCCGCCCCAGCGGCCTCCAGGGGCTCCTCCTTCTCCCTGGTCCGGTTATGGACGATCACCTCCCACCCGGCGCGGAGGAGGTTGTGGGCCATGGGGCCGCCCATGGTTCCGAGGCCGATGACAGCAACGCTATTGCTCATGGTGGTCGAGGCTAACACCATGGAGGCATGACCGTCGAACGGGGATCTGTGTCCGTGGCCCATGAGGTCCCGTGGCGCCTGGAGCTTCCTGCGGGGGCGCCGCCTGCCGCGGGCTGGCCGTTGGTGGTGGGCTTGCACGGCTTCAGTCATGACGGCCCATCCCTGGCGGCCCGCATGGAGGGCCTGAGCGACGCTCCCTACGCCCGCCTCTGGCCCGATGGACTGTTCCCCGTCGAGGTGGGGGAAGGTGACGACCGCCGGATCGGGCGCTCCTGGTACCAGTACGACGGAGACCAGGAGCGGTTCGTGGCGGCCCTGGAGCGAGCGGCGGAGTTCGTGGAGGTCGTGGTGGAGGCCGCCGCGACCGACCACCCCATCGATCGCGGGCGCCGGGTCATCCTGGGTTACAGCATGGGCGGGTACGTGGCCGGTTGGGCGGCGTTCAGGGCAGGGTCTCCGTGGGCTGGCCTGGTCGCTCTGGCGACCCGCGTGAAGTCGGAGGTCGTGGACTTGAGGAACGGGTCGGGGCTGCCGGTCCTGGTCATGCATGGCGAGGATGACCGGTTCATCCCCGCGGAGCGTGCCCGGCAGTCCGCCGAGCGTCTGCGTGAGGGCGGCGCCCAGGTGACCTTCGAGACTTGGGACGGTGGTCACGGCCTGCGTCCTCCGGTCTCCCGGCGCGTGGACCTGTTCCTTCGCGACGTGTTCGGCGTCGCCTGACGGCCTCCGGCTCCGGACGGCGGCGGGGCCCTGTGCCGGCGCCGGGCTGTCCCGTTCGGTAATCTGGGGGCCATGTCCGTAGAACAGAGCGCCGTCACCAGCCAGCACTTCGCCTACATCGCCGAGCACACCGCGGGGGAAGACCCGTTCCTCGCCCAGCTACGAGAGGACGCGGCATCCGCCGGGATCCCGTCCATCAGCATCGGACCGGTGCAGGCGGCCTTCATGCAGGTGGTGTTGCGAGCGGCCCGTGTGAGGGAAGTGGTGGAGGTGGGGACCCTGGCCGGGTACTCGGCCATCGTCATGGCCAGGGCGCTGCCCGACGGTGGCCGGGTGCGGACCATCGAGGTCAACGGCGAACACGCCCGCTTCGCCGCGGAGCGCGCCGCCGCGTCGGATGTGAGCGGCAAGGTCGAGGTGCTCCACGGCTCGGGGGACGAGGTCCTGGCGACCTTCGAGGACGACTCCGCCGACGCCGCCTTCCTCGACGCTGACAAGGGTGGCTACCAGGCCTATCTGGAGCAGTGCCTGCGCATCGTCCGTCCCGGGGGGCTCATCATGGCGGACAACGCCTTCGCCTTCGGCCAGCTCTTTGACGTGGAGCCGACGGATCGGGAGGTCCCCGCGGTGCGGTCCTTCAACGACGCTCTGGCGGCGGACCCTCGGGTCGAGGGGATCATCGTCCCGTTCGGTGACGGCATGTGGCTGGGGACCGTGGCGTGATCGGCTGCCTGCTGGCGTTGTTGGGCGTCCTGGGGGCCGCAGAGGGGTTCGACGACCGGTTCACGGGGGGCACCCTTCGGGTGGATCTCCTGCACAGAGGTAACGCCTTCAGTGAGTCGTTCACGGTCTCGCGGGTGGTGGAGGAGGTGGCGTGGAGCGGCCCTCGTTACCTGGGCGAAGACCCCCTGGACCTGGGGGTCGCGCGCTTCAGACTCCTGGACGCGCGGTCCGGTGCGTTGCTCTACTCCCGCGGTTACGCCAGCGTGTTCCTGGAGTGGATCACCACGGCGCAGGGCAAGGGCGCGCCGCGGGTGTTCGAGGAGAGCGTCCGCCTGCCTGAGCCCCGGGCTCCGGCGCAGCTCGTCCTGGAGGTGCGGGACCCGGGGGAGTGGCGGGAGGTGTTTCGCTACGCGGTGGACCCCGGGTCGGAGGCCATCGACCGCTCGGGGCCGCGAGCGGTCGGTCGTGTCCGAGCGGTGCGCCGGGCCGGTGATCCGCGCCAGAGCCTGGATGTCCTGCTGGTGGGTGACGGCTACCGCCGCAGCGAGGGGGCCCGGTTCGACGCCGACTGCGCCGCCGCGGCGGAGTGGCTGCTCGGGTCGGAGCCGTTCAAGGGGAAGGCGGGGGTCATCAACGTCTGGTCCCTTCACGCGCCATCCCCCCGGTCCGGGATCTCCGATCACGGGGCGCCGTCAGGGCTCCGCGACAACCCCTTCGGTACGCACTACAACGGCTTCGGCCTGCCACGGTACGTCATCACCTATGAGGACCGACGCCTCCGTGAGGCGACGGCTCAGGTCCCCTACGACACCATCGTCATCCTGCTCAACGAGGAGCGGTACGGCGGCGGCGGCATCTACAACCTGTGGTCCACCTGCGCCGCGAGGCACGAGCTGGCGGGCTACCTCCTGGTGCACGAGCTGGGTCACAACCTCGCCGCCCTGGCGGACGAGTACTACACATCCAGGGTGGCCTACGAGAACGTCAATCCACCGGACATCGAGCCCTGGGAACCGAACATCACCGCCCTGCATGACCCGGACAAGCTGAAGTGGGGAGACCTGGCGTCCCCGGGGCTCCCGCTGCCCAGCCCCTGGGACCAGGAGCAGTTCGACGCCGCCGCCCGTGGCGACCGGGCGGCGATCCTGGCGCGCCAGGTGCATCGGGGGAAGGTGGGGGCGTTCGAGGGCGGAGGATACCGGGCCAAGGGGATCTACCGCCCCGAGGTGGACTGCATCATGTTCAGCCGCGGCGCCGGGAGGTTCTGCGCCGTCTGTGAGCGGCACCTGTCCCGGGTCATCGGCTCTTACTCAGGAAACTGACCACCGCCTCCAGGAACTCGGGGGAGAACGCCGGCTCGAGCTTGCCGTACTCCGACGGGCTGCCGGTGGTGGCCACCTGGAACAGGTGGTTCGCGTTCGCGATGGTGGTGACGGTGTAGTCCTTGTTGCCGGCTTCCTCCAGGGCCTGACCCATGGCGGCGGTGCTCTGAGCGGGGGGCACCTGCAGGTCCTTCTCCCCGAACAGGGCGAGCACCGGGCACTTGACCTTCGCCAGGACGGGCGCGGGCTCGTGCAGCAAGAAGTGCTTCATCCACGGATTGTCCAGCTGGGCGCGGTACGCCTTCAGGTCCGTGTCCAGGTCCGCGAGGCGTTGTTTGGCCGACGGGTCGCCCGCCGCCGCCGCCTTCTCGAGGGCGTCCGTCATGGCCTGATTCGCATCCTCCCAGGAGCTCTCGCCCCTCACGGCACGGAAGGTCGCGTCCTGGATCTCCGCCTGGGCTGCGAGGGCTGCCTCGCCCGCGCCGTCCGCCATGAGGATCAGCCGCGCCTGCTCCCTCAGCACCTTCATTCCGTTCACGGCCGGGCCTGCCAGGAGCACGATGAACCCCACCCGGGGATTGCGGGCCGCCACCAGGGGGGCGATGAGACCGCCTTCGCTGTGCCCCACCAGACCGACGCGGCCCGGCGCCGCTTCCGGTCGGTTGCTCAGCCACGCGAACGCCGCCTCTGCGTCGTCGGCGAAGTCTGCGGTCGTGGCTCCAGCGAACTTCCCGGTGGACTCGCCCGTACCACGGTCATCGCATCGCAGGACGCACACGCCGTTGCGGCTCAGGTGGTCGGCCAGCACCCCGAACACGTGGAACCCCGCCACTACCTCGTCGCGGGTCTGGGCTCCGCTCCCGGTGATGAGGACCACCGCCGGGAACGGGCCTTCCCCCGGAGGGATGGTCAGGGTCCCGGCCAGGGTGTGTTCCCCCGCTGGTACGGTGACCTGCTCCGATCCGTAGGTCGGAGGGGTGGCGGGCTTGAACCCTCCCTGTGCGATCTTCCCGGGCTTCATCTCGAAGGTGCCCTTGATGACGTTCTGTTTGAACGTCCCGGTCACCACGCCGTCCTTGAGCGCACCGGACCAGGTGGCCCGACCGGGCCCCGCGGGCAGCTCGAAGTGCACCCGCCCGCCCTCGTTGGTGACCTTCTCCAGGGGCAGCTCCGCCTTGGTCTGCTCCGGGATCCTCATGGTGGCGGTCCAGCCCTCGGCCCCCTTCTCGAAGGTGACCTCGAAGGCCAGCTGGCCCATGACCTTGAGGTCCACCTCGCCGTGCCACGTCCCGGTGATCGGGTCCTGGGCGAAGGCGGGGCCGCAGAGCAGCAAGAGCAAACCGAGGGTCTTCATGCGACCCACTCTACGCCATGCCAGCGAGGGGCGCGGGGACGAGTCGCGGGGGAGTACAGACCCCCGGGGTGGGCGTCCTCACCCGAGTCGCCTGGCCACCTCCTCCAGGATCGGGTCCTCCACGGCGAACTGGAACCGCAGCTCGGGGCGCGGGTCCCCGGCGTAGAAGATGGTGCTCGGGATGGCCGCCACGTGGGTCTCGTCCAGGAGCTTCAGGCACGCCTCCACGGGGTCGAGTTCGCTGCCCCAGCGTCCGGTGTAGTCGGCCATGACGTAATAGGCCCCCTCCGGTTCGTGGACCTGGAAACCGCCGGCCCGCAGGCCGTCACAGAGGACGTGACGGCGACGCTCGTAACCGTCCCGGAGGTCCGTGTAGTAGGACTCCGGCAGCTGCTCCATGGCCGCCGCCGCCGCGTGCTGGAGGGGGCGTGACGCGCACACGGCGAGGACGTCGAACACCGGTCCGATGGCGCCGGAGAGGGCCTTCGGTGCGGCGAGCCAGCCCAGCCGCCAACCGGTGACGGAGTAGGCCTTGGACAGGCCGGAGACCGTGATCGTCCGCTCGTAGAGCCCGGGGCGGCTGGCCGGGGGGATGTGCACCCTGCCGTCGTAGACCAGGTCCTCGTAGATCTCGTCCGTCACCACGTAGGCGGAGAGTCCTTCCAGCAGCTCCGCCAGCCTATCCAGCTCGTCCACGGTCCAGACCTTGCCCAGGGGGTTGGAGGGGGTGTTGAGGACGACGAGACGGGTGCGGTCAGTCAGGGCCGCCTCCAGGGCGTCCCAGTGGACGCCGTCCGCGCCGGGTCGGATGGGGACGGGCCGCACCGTCGCTCCCGCCAGCAGCGCCCCCGTGTAGTGGTACGGGTAGAAAGGTTCGAACAGCACCACCTCGTCCCCGGGGTCGACGAGGGTCATGAGGGTCGGGGTGTAGGCCATGCTGGCGCCGACCGTGACCACCACCTCGTCCACGCCGTAACGCAACCCGTAGCGGGACTCCATGCGCCTGACGATCTGGCGGCGCAGGGCGGCGATCCCCGCGTAGCTGGTGTAGGTGGCCCGGTCTTCTCGCAGGGATCGGACGGCGGCCTCCCTGAGCACTTCCGGCATCTCCAGGTCGCACACTCCCTGTCCCAGGTTGATGCCGTCGTCAAAGGCGTTCACCTTCAAGGTGAGGGCGCGCAGGATGGAGGCTTCGCGCAGGTGCCGGGTGCGGCTGGACAGGGGGGCGAGCTCACTCATGGGTGCATGGTACGCGGGCGGTTCGACCTCGTGTTGCGGGGTGGTCCCTCATCAGCGATCGAATCGGTTCATGGTCTCGGGCCCCTGGCGGAAGGGGTCTCCGGAGAGGAAGAACCGGGGGCGCGCGCCGTCGGCGGTGAAGAGGCTGGGGCCGTAGTTCTGCTCCACCTCTGACGGGTCGTAGCCCATGAGGGTCAGGATGGTGGGGAACAGCTCGAAGTGGCTGGCGCGATCGCGCAGCCGGGCGCGGCTCTGCCCCATCAGCCCGGCCACGAGGGCTCGGGTCTTCGGGCTGGTGCCGAGGATCAGGAGCGGGACGTTGGCCTGGCTCGTGGGGGGGGTCCTGGCCACCCCGTGGGTCGCCAGGATGCCGCCCTCCCGCAGGCTCTGTCCGTGATCCGACGTGTAGATGACGACGACGTCTCTGCCCTCGAGCCGCGGCAGCAGCTCCTTGAAGTAGTCGTCGACCACGTAGCGGAGGGTCCGGCCGTAGTCATCCAGCATGGCGCTCCGGTCGGGGTCCGGCTCGTCGGGGAAGAGCGGTCCATCTAACGGCCAGTAGCCCTCGGGTCGCTTCTCGCCGTAGGGGAAGTGGGCGCCGAGCTTGAGGACGTAGGTGAACGAGCGGGAGCTCCGGTCGATGGACTGGACGGCGAGCTCCATCACCCGACGGTCCACCAACGGGTCAGGGGTTCCGCGGCCGATGTCGGCGGGCTGAACCAGCTGGTCCAGGTGGTCCAGGTCCGAGGGGTTCATGTAGTACCAGTACCGGATGGTCTGGCCGAGGAGGTAGGAGGTCTCATGGCCGCTCGCCCGTGCGTACTGGAACAGGTTGGGCATGGTCATGGCCGCGGCGGGGTCCCGTCGCAGCTCGTCCGGCTGGATGCCGCTCTGGATCACCATGTTGGAGGGCGCGCTGGAGTTGGTGGAGGCGCAGGCGATGCCCAGGTTCACCATGGGTGGAGCCTGAGACGCCAGCCACGGGGTGGTGTCGGGGCCGCCGTTGATGCCCAGCATGTCGCCGCGGACGCTCTCGTCGACGATCAGCAGCACGTGGGGAGCCAGGGGAGCCAGGGTCGGTCGAAGGGTCGGCGGCCCCCGGTCTCCGATGGTGTCCCCCGGCAGGTTCCCCAGGACGGTGACCACGGGGACCTTCAGCGGTGGCGGGAACGATGAGACCTCTCCGTTGGTGTAGGAGATGGTGAACGCCACGGGGCCGACGGCGACCAGCAGCAGGAGGAGGGGGGATCTTCCGTGACGCAGGCGCAGCCGACTGCGTGCGATGGCCAGGGTCGCCGTGATGGCGAGGCCGCTCAGGATGGAACCGGCCGCTCCCCACCCGAAGGTCTGGGCGACGTCCCCGGCGTGGGCGACCTCGTGGAAGAACATACGGGCCTCCCAGAGTTCAAAGCCGTAGCCGTTGACCGCCCAGACGGCGAGGTGGACGCAGAGCCCGAGGGCGGTCACGGCGGTGGCCGTGCTCCTGACCCACCGGTGAGGGTTCAGGAGCAGCAGGGCCCAGGCGCCGGCGGCGCAGACGTAGGCGAGCATGTATGCCCCCAGGCCCAGGGGGCCGTACCTGGCAAGCATGAACGTCCATTGCCTGTCCAGATCGCCGAATCCGGGGTCGACGCCGATGAACGCCGCGAGGCAGAGCAGGACGAACAGCGAGGTGGCTGTCCTGCCGGGTGGTTGGGGTGACTGGGACGTTGAGCGCACGGTCTTGGCCGCCGACGGTCGGCCGCGCCGGCCTCGGGGAGCGGTCATCTTCTCACAGGGCGGACCCGGTCGCCCGGGAGACCCGCGGCGGCCTCGCGGTTTCGTGGCTTCCCCGCTCTGATATAACCGACGCCATGGCCGTTGATCGCAGCGCTGTGGTGGACCAGACCGTCACCGACCTCCTGGAGGCGTGGGAGGGAGGAGCGGTGGACGCCGCGGCCCTGGAGCGAACCGTCCATGGGGAGACCTCCCTCATCGGCCGGGTGGCGCTGGAACTGCTGGAGTCCCAGTTCGTGGCCCGGCACCTGGACCTGGAGGCCCGGGCCCTCAAGCGGCGGGACGAGGGGTACTACACCATCGGCAGCTGTGGTCACGAGGGCAACGTGGTCCTGGGCCGTCTCCTCAGGGCCAGCGACCCGACGTTCCTGCACTACAGGAGCGGGGCGCTGATGGCGGAGCGAGCGCGGCACGTGCCGGGTTCGACACCGATCTTCGACGTCCTGCTCTCCCTCGTGGCGTCGTCCGAGGACCCGGTCTCCGGTGGGCGGCACAAGGTGTTCGGAAGCCGACGCCTGTGGGTGCCGCCGCAGACGAGCACCATCGCCTCCCATCTCCCGAAGGCCGTCGGTTGCGCCTTCGCCGTCGACCGTCGGGAGGGCATGGACATGCCCCTCGAGGTCCCCGAGGACTCGGTGGTGGCCTGCACATTCGGCGACGCGAGCGTCAATCACGCCGTCGCACAGGGTGCGTTCAACGCCGCCTCCTGGACCGCGTTCCAGAACCTGCCGCTACCGCTCCTGTTCGTCTGCGAGGACAACCACGTAGGGATCTCCGTGCGCACGCCGGAGAACTGGATCTTCCATCGGTTCCGGGAGCACCCCAGCATCGCCTACTTCCATGGGGACGGGCTCGACCTGGCGTCCGCCTGGAACGCCGCCTACGCCGCCACCGAGTATGTGCGGACCAGGCGTCGCCCGGCGTTCCTTCACCTGGAGGTGGTGCGGTTGCTGGGCCACGCAGGCTCTGACGTGGAGACCGAGTACCGCCTGCGCGAGGAGATCGAAGCCAACGAGCGCCTCGACCCGCTGCTGAGGTCCATCGGCCTGGTGCTGTCCGCCGGCGTGGCTTCCCCCGCCGAGCTGCGCGGCCTCTACGAAGAGGTCCGGCGGCGGGTTCAGGCGGCGGCCAGGGAGGTGGTGTGCCGGCCCCGGCTCACGTCCGCAGCGCAGGTCATGGCGCCGCTGGCGCCCCACGACGCGGACGCCGTGGCCGTTGAGGCGTCACGGCCTCCGGATCATGCCGAGCGGCTGAAGCTCTTCGGCTCCGAGGCGGGGCTGCCGGAGGCCTCCGATCGTCCTCGCCACCTGGCGATTCAACTCAACCGCGCCTTGAGGGACGCCCTGGCCGCCCACCCTGAGATGCTCCTCTTCGGAGAGGACGTGGGCCGCAAGGGGGGCGTCTACCACGTCACCACCGGGCTGACGGAGAAGGCGGGGGTGAACCGGGTGTTCAACACCTTGCTGGACGAGACCACGATCCTGGGGCTGGCCATCGGCGCCGCCCACGTGGGGTTCCTCCCGGTGCCCGAGATCCAGTACCTCGCGTACTACCACAACGCGGAGGACCAGCTGCGGGGGGAGGCTTGCTCGCTTCAGTTCTTCAGCAACGACCAGTTCCGCAACCCCATGGTGGTGCGCATCGCCTCCTACGGATACCAGCGTGGCTTCGGCGGTCACTTCCACAACGACAGCAGCGTGGCGGTGCTCAGGGACCTCCCCGGGATCGTGCTGGCCTCGCCGGCCCGTCCGGATGACGCGGTGCGCATGCTCAGGACCTGCCTCGCCAAGGCGAAGGTGGACGGCACCGTCGTCTGCTTCCTGGAACCCATCGCCCTCTACATGACCAAGGACCTCCATGAACCTGGGGATGGCAGCTGGGCGACGACCTACCCGCCCCCGGGCGACTTCGCCGAGTTCGGCAAGGGTCGGGTGGACGAGATCGAGGGCGGTACGGATCTGACGATCGTGACCTACGCCAACGGCGTCTACCTCTCCTCGCGGGCTGCGCGGACGTTGTGGCAGGAGCACGGAGTCAGGGCACGGGTGGTGGACCTGCTCTGGCTCGCACCTCTCGACGAGGACCTCATCGTGGAGCAGGCGCGGGCCACAGGGCGGGTGCTCGTGGTGGACGAAGGACGGCGCACGGCCGGCGTCAACGAGGCTGTCTGCACGGTGCTGGCGCGGCGGTTGCATCAGGACATGCCGAGCCTGGACGCGGTCTGCGGAGAGGACACGTACATTCCCCTGGGACCCGCGGCCAACGAGGTGTTGCCGACGGAGCAGCGCATCGTCGAAGCGAGCCTGGCCCTGATGGCGGGTCGTGGGGGGAGGAGCGGAGCATGAAGCGGGTGGCGCTGGTCTGTCCCGGCCGCGGGACCTACACCCGCTCCGAGCTGGGCATCTTCTCCTCGTCGGGGCTCGTCGGCGGCGCGCCCGCGGCGCCGGACTACATCCAGCGAGCGGATCGCTGGCGGGCCTCCATAGGGCGGACGCCTGTCTCCGAGCTGGACTCCAAGGAGCGCTTCAGCTCCGTGCACCTCCAGGGAGAGAACGCGGCGGCGCTGATCTTCACCGCCGGGGCGGTGGACGCGCGCTCCGTGAGCGAGGACCTGGAGGTGGTGTGCGTGTGCGGCAACAGCATGGGCTGGTACACGGCCCTGCACGTGGCCGGGGTCCTGGGGTTTGATGACGGCCTGCGCCTCGCGGACACCATGGGCGGACTGCAGGCGGAGGAGGGGGTCGTGGGCGGTCAGGTGATCGTCCCGGTGGTGGACTCCCGGTGGCGTCGTGACCCCGCCCTGGTCTCGGCCGTGGATGATGCCCTGGCGGAGGTGTCGGCCCGGGGCCACCGGGCCTTCGGTTCCATCGAGCTGGGGGGCTACAGGGTGCTGGCAGGAGATGACGAAGCCGTCCGCCTGCTGCTCGAGCTCCTCCCGTCCCAGCGCGTCGGCGAGCGGGAGTACCCGTTCCAGCTGCTGGGTCACTCGGCCTTCCACACCCCGCTCATGGAGCGGACCTCGCAGAAGGGGCAGGGGGCCCTGGCGGATCTACCCTGGCGGGCACCGAAGGTGAGCCTGGTGGACGGACGCGGCCACGTCTTCCGGCCGTTGACGGCATCCCCGCGGGAGTTGTTCGCCTACACCCTGGGTCATCAGGTGACCGCCACCTACGAATTCTCCGTTTCCGTCCGGGTGGCGTTGAGGGAGTTCGCCCCGGACGCGTTGGTGCTCCTCGGTCCGGGAGACACCCTGGGTGGGGCCATCGGCATGACCCTGGTGGAGGAGGGCTGGTCCGGCATCCGCTCCAAGGAGGAGTTCGCGGAGCGTCAGTCCTCGGACGCGCCGGTCCTCTATGCCATGGGCCGCGCCGAGCAGCGCCAGGTGGTCGTCGCCGGAGGGGCCGACCTGTAGAATCTGCGGCCATGCCGCGAATCCTGACCGCTGTTCTGTTGTTGGTCCCCGCTGCGTTCGCCCAGTCGACGCATCAAGCGGGTGAGTTGCTGTTATCGGACCACTCCTGCACCCGCTGCCACGCCCCGGACCCCGGAGTGGACGCGCGGTTGCACACCAAGATCGCGCCGCGACTGAGCGACGTGGGCGCGCGGGTGACGCCCCAGTACCTGCGCCGCTACCTGCTCGACCCCCACGGGACCAAGCCCGGCACCACCATGCCGGATGTCCTGAACAACGTGGGGGACGACGCCAGGCGCACGCGCGCGGTGGAGGCGCTGGTCCACTTCCTCGTGTCCCACGGAGGCGGCATCAAGCAGGAGCCGGTGGCGGTCTCGCCGGGCACCTTCGAGCGCGGTCGACAGCTGTTCCATCAGGTGGGCTGCGTCGGCTGCCATGCGCCGAAGGAGAAGGCCTGGGAGCTGGCCTACCCCTACTGGGAGCTGGCCAACGTCAGCGAGGAGGAGCGCGAGTTCCACGCCCAGGAGGTGGACCCCTACGTCGAGCCCGGCACCCTGCCGCCGCCGGACGTCCCGTTGCCGGACCTGGCCATGAAGACCACGGTGCAGGCGCTGACCAGGTTCCTCGTGGACCCGCTCCACGTGCGGCCCTCCGGTCGGATGCCCTCCCTGGCCTTGTCGGACGCTGACGCCGAGGCCATCGCCCATTACCTGCTGAAGGATCAGCAGGGTGAGAAGCGCGAGCCGGTGCCGGGGCTGAAGTACGAGTACTTCGAGTACCCCAACACGTCCCCGGCGCCCAACCCGGAGGGGCAGGCCGTGGTCCGCAGCGGCGTGATCCACGACCTGAGCAAGCTCCCCGAACATCGCGACAGCGACTTCGCCTTCCGCTACAGCGGCTTCGTCGACGTCCCGGAGGAAGGGAGCTGGACCTTCTTCACGCGTTCCGATGACGGCTCGCGCCTCTACCTGGACGGCAAGCTGCTGGTGCAGAACGACGGTACCCACCCCATGGTGGAGAAGTCGGGGACCGCGGAGCTGGCCGCCGGCCGCCACAGCGTCGAGGTCCTCATGTTCGAGCGCGGCGGTGGCGAAGGCCTCGAGGTGCGGTGGGAGTCCAAGGAATGCGATGTGCCCAAGGCCATCATCCCCCGCTCCCGCCTGTCCCACGAGTCCCTCGTCTACAAGCCCGTTGGTGCGACCGAGTTCGTGGTGAACCCTCGGCAGGTCAAGGTGGGAGAGATGCTCTTCGGCATGGTGGGGTGCGCCTCCTGCCATTCGTTGCAGGACGAGGGCATGAACCTCAAGCCCCTGGAGGGGGTGCCGTCGCTGGCCTCCTTGAAGGGCAAGCGCGGCGGGTGCATCGGCCCCGAGAACGACGGCAAGTCTCCCAAGCTCGCGCTCACCGACGGGGAGCGTGATGCCCTGGCCCAGGTGCTGGCGTCGCCGTCGACCCTGAGCAAGCCCCGGACCCCTGCTGAGAGCGTGGACATGACCATGCGCCAGCAGAACTGCTATGCCTGCCATCGGCGGTCCGGGACCGGCGGGACCCACCCGCTGCGGAAGGAGTACTTCAAGCTGCTCAAGGTCGTGGACGCGGACGACAGCGGTCGCTTGCCTCCGGACCTCTCCGGCGTCGGGCGTAAGCTCCACAAGGAGTGGCTCGCGGCCACCTTGCTGGACGGGAAGCGGGTCCACCAGCACATGGCATCCCGCATGCCGGAGTTTGGGAAGGCCAACATCGGGCACCTGGTGGACGCGTTCCATGAGGCGGACCCGCAGAAGTCGGTGATCGCGGAGCCTGAGTTCAGCGTCGAGGCGGCCAAGGTGGGTCGTGATCTCGTCGGCACATCCAACGGCCTCGGCTGCATCCGCTGCCACGAGTTCTGCGGGGAGGACTCCCTCGGCATCCCCGCCGTGGACCTGGAGCCCATGACCCGCCGGCTGCGCTGGCCATGGTTCAAGGACCTGCTGCTGAACCCCAACGCGGTCAACATGGACACCCGGATGCCGGAGTTCTGGGTGGACGGCAAGAGCCCGGTGAAGGACCTGCTCGGGGGCGACCCCGAGAAGCAGATCGAGGCCATCTGGACCTACCTGTCTCTGGGAGCCACCATGCCGGTGCCGGACGGTCTCAAGGGGAAGGCGGGGGCTTACGACCTGCTGCCCGGGTCTGAGCCGGTGATGGTGGGCGTGTTCATGAAGGACGTGAGCCCGCGGACGGTGGTGGTGGGGCACAAGGAGCGCATCCACTGCGCCTTCGACGTCCAGAACTCCCGCCTCGCGAAGGTCTGGCGCGGCTCCTTCTTCAACGCCAAGGGGACCTGGCATGCGCGCGCCGGCGCGCTCGAGGTCCCCGCCTCGAAGGATGTGCTGGACATGCCCAAGGGGGTCCCGTTCGCGCGACTGGCGAGCATGGAGTCCCCGTGGCCTGAGGCCGTCGGCGCCGAGGCCGGCTACGCGGTCGTCGGCCGTCGGGTGGACGCCCAGGGGGTGCCGTGGTTCCGGTATCGGTACGGGGACTGGACGGTGGAGGAGTCGTTCGAGCCCCTCCTCAGCCGGCTCGGCGGCGGCGCCCGCCGCAGGTTCGTCGTCCACGCACCCTCGCCCGGCGAGACCCTGTTCTTCAGGGCAGCCACGGGCAAGAGCATGTCCATGGAAGACGGTGAGTGGCGGGTGCACGGCGACCCGGTCCAGCGCCTCCGGTTCTCCGGGGACGTGAAGGTGAAGAGCCGGAGCGCCGGCGGGGGGCAGGAGCTCCTCGCGTCGGTGAGCCCCGGTAAGGGCAAGACGGTGGAGTTCGCGGTCGAGATCTGGTGGTAATGACGATGAAATCAATCAGCCTGCTCAGCGCGTTCGTTCTCCTCACGGCGGTGGCCCAGGGGCAGCCCAAGGAGGAAGACTACTACCGTCTCGTGACGCTCCCCTTGCCGGAGGACGTCGTCCTCGAGGTCGGCGGCATCGCCATCCTCCCGGACGGCAGGCCCATGGTCTGCACCCGGCGCGGCGAGGTCTGGATCATCGAGGGTGCCTACGGAGACCCGTCCAAGGTCCGGTTCAAGAAGTTCGCCGAGGGGCTCCAGGAGACCCTCGGCCTGCTGGTCCACGACGGTTGGATCTGGTTCACCCAGCGGGGGGAGCTCTCCCGTATGCGGGACACCGACGGGGACGACAAGGTGGACGAGATCGAGACCGTCTGTGACGCGTGGAAGATCTCCGGCAATTACCACGAGTACAACTTCGGCCCTCGGCTCGGGCCGGACGGGGACTTCTGGATCACCACCAACAAGCCCTTCGGTGGCGAACCTTTCGGTCGCGTGGACTGGCGTGGTTTCGCCGTCCGCATCACCAAGGACGGCGGCTTTCACCCGGTCAGCTGCGGGCTCCGTTCACCGGCAGGTCTGGAGAACGCTCCCTGGGGAGACATGTTCTATACGGACAACCAGGGAGAGTGGTGCGGCGCGTCCAAGCTCTCCCATCTGGAGCCCGGTGATTTCCACGGCCACCCTCACGGGATCGGGTCCTGCAACAAGGAGGAGTGGGATTGGGAGCACCCGGGGAACCCGCCCAACGGCATGAAGATGCCGGACGTCGTCGAGAAGATGCCCACCTTCAAGCTGCCGGCGGTCTGGTTCCCCTACAACAAGATGGGGAAGTCCCCCGCGGGCATGGTGTGGGACACGTCCGAGGGCAAGTTCGGGCCGTTCGCCGGACAGCTGTTCGTCTCTGACCAACACCACTCCTGGGTCATGCGCGTGACCCTGGAGGAGGTGAACGGGCACTGGCAGGGGGCCTGCTACCCCTTCCGCGGCGGGATGCAGTGTGGGGTGATCCGGGTCGCCTGGGGCAAGGACAAGAAGGTCATGTTCTGCGGCCAGACCCAGCGCGGTTGGGGCAGCAAGGGCAATCGCCCTTACGGCATCCAGCGGATGGAGTGGACCGGTGAGGTGCCCTTCGAGATCCACGAGATGAAGGCCACCGCCGATGGCTTCGAGCTCGTGTTCACCGAGCCGTTCGACCCGGCGAGCCTGGGCGACGCCGAGTTCACCATGGAGAGCTATACCTACCTGCTGCACAGCCCCTACGGGAGCCCGGAGGTGGATCGGGCGAAGCCCACGGTGCGCGTGGCGGCGGCGGGCCTGGACGGCAAGCGGCTGCGCCTGGCGGTGGACGGTCGTCGCGCGGGCTACGTCCACGAGCTGAAGGTCAAGGGGCTGACCAACAGGGACGGGGAGCCGCTGCTGCATCCTGACGCCTATTACACCTTGATCAACATTCCTGGAGGAGAGAGCGCGCAGCCTCCGCGGGCGGAGCCGCCGCGGAAGAAGCCGGCCAAGGAGAGCGCGGCGGCGGACGGCGGCGGAGATTGGGTGGCGCTGTTCGATGGCGCATCCACCACCGGTTGGCGCAAGCCCTTCGATTGGGGCGACGTGACCGTGGCTGATGGAGAGGTGCGCCTGACGGGCAACCGGAAGTTCTTCCTCACGACCGAGAAGCGCTACGGCGACTTCATCCTGGAAGCGGAGGTCAGGATCCCGGACAACGGCAACAGCGGGATCCAGTTCAGGAGCGAGTTCAAGAAGAACCGGCTGTGGGGATACCAGGCGGAGGTGGACCCCAGCGACCGCCGCTGGGCTGGAGGCCTGTATGACGAAGGGCGGCGCGGGTGGCTGGCTCCCCTCGCGGGGAAGCCCGCAGCGCAGGCCGCCTACAAGCGCGGCGAGTGGAACAAGTACCGCATCCACGCGGAGGGTGACCACCTCCGCATCTGGCTGAACGGGGTCCTGACCGCTGACTACCGCGACGCCATGAAGCTGGAGGGGCACATCGCCTTGCAGCATCACGGGGAGAAGGGGCTCACCTACCGCTTCCGTAACGTCCGGTTGAAGGACCTGGGGCGCCACATGTGGCGGCCCCTGTTCGACGGCAAGACCCTGGCAGGGTGGAAGCCCACGGAGGGCGGCCGCTGGGATGTGAAGGACGGCGCCATCGTCGGCACCTCGCCCAAGGAAGAGCGCCGGCACGGCTTGCTCGTCCATGACGCGCCGATGGAGGACTTCACCCTGCGAGCCTGGTTCCGGGTGCACTCCGGTGACAGCGGCCTGTACTTCAGGGCTGAGCGTGTGGCGTCAGGGGTCTCCGTCCACGGTTTCCAGGTGGAGATCGACTCCAGCGCCGAGACGGGAGGCCTCTACGAGACCGGCGGTCGGGCCTGGGTCCACATGCCGGACAAGAAGCAGATCAAGCAGGCCAAGTACGAGCCCGGGGAGTGGAACCGGGTGGAGCTCTCCGCTCACGGCGGCCGTCTCGTGGTCAAGATCAACAACCGCGTCACCGCGGAGCTGCCGGATGACAAGGGGCGGCGCCGTGGCCTGATCGCGCTGCAACTTCACGGCGGCCAGGACATGCACGTGGAGTACAAGGACATCCAGGTGCTCCAGAAGATGGAGTGACCTCGTCCTCCCGGGGCGCTCTCTCGGATCAGAACGGCGAGTCGTCGAGGAAGGCGAGGACCCGTTGCTTGACCCGGACCGCGCCCTGCTTCTTCGGGAAGGCGTAGGGGACCATGACCCGCTGCTCTCCCTGGATGACGAAGTTCCAGGACGCCAGGTCCTCGGCCCATTCGTCTCCCGCCACCACATTCACTCGCCAGCTGCCGGCGGCGAACCGACGCTGGAAGAACCTCAGGCCGACCAGCGTGCGCAGCACGTGCAGCTCGCCGCTGCGCAGGACCTCGACCCGGGTGTCGAACATCAGGATGCCGAGGGACACGACGCCGAGCGCTCCGGTCATGAGGCCCAGGAGCGGTTCCCCGAGGCCGTACATGATCAGGCCCAGGATGCTGAAACCGGACGCGCAGAAGGCCAGCGGCATCTCGGTCCCACCGGGGGTGAGCGTCCGGATGATGAGGTGTTTGCCATCCCTGCTGTAGGAGAATGTGGCCATGGCTCGGTTCCAGTTCCCTCTATCGGCCGAGGTGAAGCGCCACCTTGGGTGCATCGCCTGACACGACCCGGGTCCATACGAAGGTCTGGCCGCGACCGTTCACATTCTGGGCACTGAAACTCCGTGCCGTGACCTGCGATCACTTCTTCGGGGTGTTGAGGGCCGTCAGGGCCGCAGCAGCCATGGCTCCGCGGCGTGGACTGCGCCCGGGAGCAGGACCACGGGGAGGCCGCCGTCCCGAGGCATCACGCAGAGCCCGCGTTCGGGGTCGATGAAGATGACCTCGTGTCCGGAGGGGAGGAACCTGGGGTTGCAGATCACCGGCTCGCCCACACCCGGGCGTGTGCGAATGATCAGGGTGAGCAGGGGGTCAGGTGCCTCGGTGGCGTACACCAGGCGGCCGGCGCTCGCTGCTTCGCCTTCCTGGCCCGGGACCGGATGGTGATCGCTCGCGACGGCGCACAGGAGATGGGCGCTGCCCGGGTCCTCGATCGCTTCCACCGCTCGAGGTTGGCCGAAGCGGTTCGGAGGCTGGGGCCTGGAGTCTGCCTCCGGTCGAAACTCCCAGGGCGCCGTGAGCGCCAGCGGGTCCGGGTTGAGAGAAGCGGAGGGAGCCAACGCCGGGCCCGGCGACGTCCGGCCGTCACGACCGACGATCATGTGCCCTTCGTCTGTCCGCGCCAGGATCCGGGTCCCCGAGAGGAGGAGCGGCTTCGGTTCCGTCGCAGGGCTGACGCTCCTGACCCAGCCCTCGATGGAGGCCCGCGCCACCCGGAGCCACGGATCGTCATCGGCGCCGACGGTGTGGGCCCGGATCAGGAGCACCCGGTCCCGCTTGGAGAACAGGGTCAGGCTGACGGTGGCGGGGCTCTCGCCGACCCGGTCCCGCTTGAGCATGTGGCGCACACCCGTGATGCCTCGAACGGCGCAAGGGGTGGTCCCCGCGGCTTCGAATCCCTGCTCCATCAGGGTCCGGGTCTGAGCTGGGATCAGGTCGGAGAGCACGCGGCGTTTGTCGTCCAGGCCGTCCCGGACCGTCGTCGGCAGCCGCCAGGTCCTGACAACCACGTCGCAGCGCACCGTCGGCGGCGTGTCGGGGATGAACAGGGTCCACGCCCCGGCCTCTCCTCGTAGTTCCCACCCCTGAGGCAGGGTCACGCTGAGTCCGCTCTCTCCGATGGGGGTGCGGGCGGGAGCGGCGCGCTCAGGGAACAGGCTCGCGAGGTCCTCCATGGTGAGGCCTGCGGAGACGAGGCGCCGCCGGATGGCCGGGGTCGGCGGGAACGCCGTCCCGTCCCGAGCGATCTTCTCCTTCAACTCACCGATCTCCACCTGCGCCGTGATCAGCGCGAGCAGCTCCGGGAGCTCGAGAGGGTCGCCGTTTGCTTGCGCGGCAGCGGAGATCGTGAGGGCCAGGGCCAGCAGCAGCGGCCTCACTGGGCGGGCTCCGCCAGGGTGTTCATGGCCTCGGTGATGCGGGTCAGGCTGAGAATGAGGTCGTCGATGATGGCGACGATACGGGCTTCAGCCTCTCGCGCCCGCTCCACGTCGCCGTCTGCCAGGGCGCTGCGAATCGACGGGAAGGTCAACGCGCCGTACCCGTCACGTTGGTCGGTGGCGACCAGGGCGTGGGCGAAGAACGGGCGCTCCGGGAGCAGCCCGTCCGCTCGCAGCACCCGAAGCGCCTGCCAGGATGCGCGGTTGACGGCGCGCAAGCGGAGCGGGTCCGGGTCGGACTCCACCAGCGACGCCCTGCTGGCGTCCATGGCCAGCGCAGCTTCGCGTAGGGCCAGGACGGCGTCCCTCAGAGAGCGCTGGTCTGAGGTCCCCGCCGGGGCGGGGATGGCGGGCAGGTGTTCCTTCATCCAGTCCGCGAGGGAGATGTAGTCCATCGGCAGCACCGTGCACGACGCGATCCGGTTGAGCAGGACCGCGAGCAGCCGGGACATGCGCGCGTGGGTGGAGAACCCCGGGTCCCCGTGCTTCTTCATCCAGGTATAGGTGTCGAACCCGGAGTGGTAGACGCCGTAGGGGCCGCTGGACGCGATGTCCAGGACGGGGAGCGCCAGGCGGTGGAGGAAGGGGACGAAGTCACTGCCGCCTCCCGGCGTCTGGAGCGCTTGTGGGCCGGTGGCGTCCAGGAGGGAGAGGCGCCGATCGGAGCGGTCGTCCCGCACTCCGGAGAGCGCCCCGTTGAGCATCAGGGAGAGCTCCGGAGACCCCCGGGCGCCGAGATTGGGGCCGGACACGGCGGCGTCCACGTTCACGTACATGATCGCCCGCTCGAGGAGCCGCGATCTGAAGTGCTCCACGTGCTCCATGGAGCCGAGCATGCCGTACTCCTCTCCATCGAAGGAGCAGAACACGATGCTGCGGGCGGGCCGCCGTCCGTTGCGAGCGAGGTCGCCCAGGACGCGGGCGGCCTCGAGCATCACCGCCGTGCCGCTGCCCGGGTCCACGGCCCCGTGTACCCAGGCGTCCCGGTGGTTGCCGACGATGACCTCCTCTTCCGGGAAGAGGAACCCCCGCAGGCTCGCCACCACGTTCCAGATCTTGCGGATGCGCCAGTCGGAGCGGACCCGGACCCGGACGCTGACCTCCTCGGTCCCGCCTACGTGGTACGGGAACGGGAGGGCACCCTGCCAGCCTTCGGGCACGTTGGCTCCCTTCAGGCTCTCGAGCAGCGGCCGCGCGTCGCGGGCGGACAGCGGGGCTCCCGGGATGGCCGGGATCGTGTCCACGTCCCCCAGGTCGCGCCGCCGGGCGTTGGCCAGGGCCGGCTCCCCGGGGGTCAACGGGTCCCCCGGGTATCGGGCGATGTCCAGGACCGAGCCGCGTTGGACGGCGCTCTCAGGACGCCACGGCCCGTCCGGGTAGGTGTCGCCCCGGGCGAAGCCGTCGTCCTTCGGGTCCGAGTAGAGCAGCAGGGCCGCCATCCCGCAGGCCGCGGCGTTGCGCAGCTTGCTCCCCCGGAAGAGGGCCCCGTATCGGGCGATCCCTACGGCGCCTTCCAGCTTCACGCCTCGCTTCTTGAGCTCCGCGAAGTCTGATTCTCGGGCGAGGTTCACGTAGACCAGGTGTCCGATCACGTCCCCATCGGGGGAGTAGGCGAGGTGTGGCGGCAGGGCCTCCCTGGTGTGGGTGTCGAAGTCCTGATCCAGGGGCTCCTCGCGCATGGCGCATCGGTAGGCGTGGGGAGCCAGCATCTCCACCGTGACCTCCTCCGGCCACGGCAGCAGCACCTCGTACTCCTCGATCCGGCTCTCCAGACCCGCGATGATGAACTGCTCGTGGAGGTACTTGGCGGTCGCGAGGTCTGCGTCGCTCCCTGCGTGGTGGGGCCGCGCCGCGACCTCCTTGAGGGTGTCGGACAGGCGCTTCGGGTCCACGGACTCGCTGATGGCCTGCTCCGAGAAGCCCATGGCGGAGGCCAGGGTGGGAGAGATCCCGACTCGAGCAGAGGAGATCGGCAGCGGCCCCGACCGGGGAGGCGTGGGTTCCTCCGGAGCGGCGGCACAGGCGGTCAGCACGCCGCAGAGGGCGAGGACCGCCCGGTCAGTCCTTGAAGGCCGCGCGGACCGTGCGGCCCTTGAGCCCCTTGGACTTGACTCCGAGGAGATGGCAGATGGTCGGCGCCACATCGATGGTGTTGACGGCAATGCGGATGGTCTCCTTCCGCTTGAACCGGGATCCTTGGATGATCAAGGCCACCCGCGTCGCGTCGTGGCTGCCGTCGTCGTAACCCAGGGCACCCTTCGCGTCCACCTTCCGGTTGCGACCGTGGTCTGAAACGACGATGAAGGTCGTGGTCTTCGCCAGCTCCGGGTCTTTCTGGATCCCGTCCCACAGGGCTCCGATGCCTGCGTCGTTACGCTTCAAGACCTCCGTGTACCGCTGAGCGCTGCGCCCCGCGATGGCGGCGTCCCGGAGGACCACGCACATGAACCTCGGGCGGCCTCCAAGAAAGAGGGCCTGCGCGGCCCTCAGGGCGCGGGCGTCGCTCTCACCTGCCTTGCCGCTCTCGGGTCGGACCGCCTCTTCCAGGAGGAACCTGGTGACGGCCGCCCGGCTCCGGCTTCCCGGGCCGGAGCCGACCTTGCCGCCGGTTCGGTCGGGGTCCAGGGATGAGAGCAGGCGGTTGACCTGCTGCTCATCCGATTCGCTGGGCGGCAGGCTGATCCCCAGCTCCGACAACTGCTCTCTCAGCGTCGATGACAGGAGGACGTCGGGAGCCAGCGTGCAAGGGGCAAATGCCGGGCCGTGATCGACGTGGTCCGATCTGCTCAGCAGGGTCTCGCCGCCGCCGCCGCTGAGCACGAACCAGACATCCGCGGCGGCGAGACCGCCCCGCTTTCGCAGACGTTCGCCGACCGTGGCGTGGGGCCCGCGGAGGTGCCGTTCCCGGGGGGCCTCCTCCATGACACCGGTGAGCACGGCCCTCTGTGCGGCGATGGTGGTGGCGGCCCGGACCTTACAGGATGGGAACAGGGCGCCAGCCTCCGCGATCCGCTTCAAGTTCGGCGTGTTCTGCTCGTGTCGCACCGTGTCCTTGGTGCGGACGCCGCCGCCGAGGACGACCAGGACCACGTGATCAGACGGAGCGGTCTGGGCGATCGTGGTAACAGCGAGCAGTGCGATGAGGAGGATCGGGCGCGTCATGGCTGGGTCGGCTCAATAGAGGAGGTACTCGGGGCTCTGCAGCAGGGCGGCGACCACCGCGCGGTGTCCACCGGGGTCGCTGGCGACGGCTTCGAACTCCCGTCGCTCCGAGGCGGTCGGTCCGCGGCCCAGCAGTCTCCGGAATTGATCACCCACCCACTGCGCGTTGGGTTTGGCCTTCGGCGCGTCCAGGTGGAGATCTCCGGACTGGGCGAGCAGCGCGGCGAGGAACGAGCGCATCCCCTGTGGCTCTCCCAGGTCCGCGGCGATCCGGCGGAGTCGCCCTTCCTCGGTGGGCCGGGGGCGTCGGTTGAGGGTGTCCACGATCAGGCTACGGACGTACTGGCCGACATCCTTGACGCGGTCGGAACCGGATTCTCCGGTGAGGGCAGGGCCCAGGAGCCAGCCGCGGCGCATCTTCTTGAAGTTGTTGGCGGAGACCGCCAGGCGCATGGCGTTGCGGGTGAGGTCTCGCGGGGAGAGCTTCACGTCAGGTCCGAGGTAGCGCGCCGCTTCATACCGGATCTGCCATCGGTAGAACTGGGCCTGTCTCGCGATGATCTCGAGGAACTCCTCCCGTGAGGCGCCGCGCTCTCCGAACACCGGCACGCGCTCACCGCCCACCATGCGGATCGCGTTCCGGATCAGGTCGGCGTCGTCCAGGGCCTGCTCGCCGATGAAGACCAGGAGGATCCGTCGCGCGAACGCCTCGGGTGACGGGTACTGGACGCGGACCGAGTCCGACATGGCGATCTGCACGAACACGTCCCGGAACGAGAGAGTGCCGTCGGCCATTTCCTCCGCCAGGTCCTTGTACTTCTCGAGCAGGACCGCGCCGTTCTCCGGTCCCAGGAAGCGGATCAGCAGCTCAGCCAGCCAGGCTCGCCAGTGCTCGGGAGAGTCCAGGAGCCGGGTCGCGGTCTCGGCGCGGGCCTCCGCCAGGGCCGCGATCATCTCTGATCGAAGCGGCGTCCGGCCGGCCGTGATCAGGAACAGGCGACGGATCTCCTGGATGTCCTCGTTGGTGCCGATCAACCTCCCGTCCTCGGAGATGCAGCCCGTGGCCTCCAGCTTCGCTCGATCGGACCACTCGCCGCGGTACTTGTAGCGGCCGAGCATGGCGTTGGCTTCCAGGTGATCACGGTCTCCCTCCACCACCATGCGGGCGACCTTGGCCCGGTCCTCCTTGAGCCCGGCGGCTTCGCACCAGCGGGCCACCTCCATGAGACCCTCCGGCGATCCTGCGAGGGCCAGACGCGCCTCCAGGATGGCGCTCAGGTCCGCGGGCATGGGGGCGCCGTCGAGTGACGCGATGGTCTCTCGGTTGACCTTCATGATCCGGCGGCCGGGCCCTTTGGTCCGGAAGTGCAGGCGAATGGCGTCGCTGTTGTCCACCACGTGCCCGGTGTGGCGGGCGCCGTCCGTGAGGACCAGGACCTGGGTCGGCGGTTCCGGTGGCGTCGGTTTGGGACGCTCCGGTGGAGGGTCGGTCGCCGCCGGAGTGGGGGTGACCGGAGCGCGGACCTCGGGTGCCTCGCTCGTGCTGACGACTTCAGGAGGCGCGGGCCGTTCCGGTTGGCTGCCCGGCGTCGGCGCGGCGTCGGCGCGGTGGGTGGGGGACGCCGGGTCATCCTGCCGGAGGAACTTGACGGTGGCCGTTGCGCAGAGCGCGACCACGATGAGGGCCAGTCCCCCGACGACCCAGCCGTTGGCCCCGCTGCCCGTTACCCTGCGCAGCAGGGCGCTGGCGGGTCGCAGAGGAGCGGCCGTGGCGACCGGGGATTGCGCGGGGTCTGGAGCCACAGCGGCCTGCTTGGCGGGTCCGACGTCGAACCGCGTGGCGATGGAGCCGAACTGGACGGAGTCGCCGTCCCCGATGGGTGTGGTCTCCTGGATGCGGTTCCCGTTCACCGAGGTGCCGTTGCTGCTCCCGAGATCGGTGACCAGCCACCTCCGGCCGTCGGATTCGAGCCGAGCGTGGAATCGTGAGACCGTCTTGTCCTGGATGCGGATCTGGGCGTCTCGTCCACGACCGACGATGCAGGACTCGCCGACAATGGGGAGCACCTGGTCCTCGAGGATTTCGTTGCGGATCAGCAGTCGGGCCATGGGGTCATTCGCCAGCGCCGCGCCGGGTGGGACATTCTAAGGCGCCTCGCTGGAGCGCGGAAAAGAGAGACCCCACCGGCCACGTCGTGTCCGGTGGGGTCTCCAGATTTCGGATGCGGTAGGGAAGGGTTACGGGACCTTTTCCTTGTTCCGGTAATCCGAAGTTGTGTTGTGTCGTGGGCCTCCACGGACTCGGGTCCGGCCGTGGGGTGCGCGCGGTGCGCTGGCAGCGGGGACCGACCTGGAGGTCTTCCTGGGTCGTGCGACCCCGATCCGCTCCGGGAATGGTATGGAGGCGGGGCGTCGAGGTCAACCACGGGGCCCGCTCCATACAGCCTCTTGTGCGCGGACGTGCCATCCGATCTATCGGTCAACACGACATGGTGTGTGGCGCGATGGTTGTTGACACTCCATGTTGTGTCGGTCCTGTCCCGTGAGTTTGTGGCACGACTTGCGTCATGGGCGTAGCCGCAGCACCACCGGCCGTTTCGGCCCGACCCGCAGGTTGAAGTGGTTGGCGGAGCCCAGCACCTCTCCGGTGGCCAGGAGCGAGGCGGTCCAGGTGCCGTCCATCTGCAAGGTGATGGGCAACGCCGGGCTGCTCATGAGCTGGGTCCATGGGACCGCCGCGGCGCCTGACAGAGCGTTGAGATGGACCGCTACGAGCATGCCCTCGCTGTCTGTGCGGACAGCGACGCCGATGGGCCAATGGGGCACGGTCTTGCTCCCCGGGGCGACACGGCGTTCGAGCCGGCACCTTGGCCGGATCCCGGCCTGGTGGAAGACCGCTCCCAACTGATCCCGGAGCCACTGGGCCTTCCTCGGGCGGTCCACGTCCAGCCGGGCCTGGGCGTACTCCATGACCAGCAGGTTCAGGTAGGCGGTCTGGCCCCCGTTGTCCCCTGTTCGGTGGGTCATCACGGTGGGGACGCCGTCGTTGACGTTCCTGGCCGTCGCTCGCGTTGGTTCGATGCCTGCCTCGGCTACGGGGTACGGGAGCCCGACCTTCCGAGCCCTGGGTGAGATGCGGTCTCCATTCAGGAGCAGGTGCCGCCGCGCTCCGTCGATCCCCAAGAGCTCGTCCAGGGCGGGGCGTTGTCTACGGACCATGCGGCCGGTGTACAGGCCGGGTTGGCAGTCAGCGACCACGAGACCGCCGTCGCGGTTGAACCTGATGATCTCCGCCACCTCGTTCTCGGAGAGGGCGATGCTCCTGGGAAGGACGAGCCCACGATAGCCGCCGGAGCGTAGGCGCCCCTCCGCCACCTGGGCGGGGGTCACGAAGCCATAGCTGAGACCGAGGTCTTCCAGCAGGGCGATCCAGGCTTCCCGGTTGCGAGCCTGCGTGCTGTTGGCCAGCTCGTAGGACGTGCTCCGATTGATCCACGAGAGGCCGTCCCTGCGAGTGTCCAGGAGCCAGTTGAGTCGCACGGACGGCATGCTGAACAGCACGGCCACCTGGGGCGCGGCTTGCTTGGCGCTGTGCCATGGCGCGAACTCGTCGGCCTGCATCAGCTTCAACTCGGGAGCCAGTTCTACCGCCCAGGGTGTCGGGGCGCCGCTGTCTCCGTCCTCGAAGACCGCGCGGCTGGAGTAGATCACCAGCTCGTGATCACCTCCGAGGAAGCGGTGCCAGGCCTCGTGGGCAGCCGCGCCCGCGGGACGACCGGGTTCGGGGATCAGGGTGGAGAGGAAGCGGGTGCCGGTGGAGGACGAGGCGCCGCCGGCGAGGGAGCCCATCAGCGCGCGAGCGCCGCCGGCGTCGTAGACCTCGGCCACGCCGAGGGTCGGCAGCAGCCGCTCCCAGTCGAACCCGCCGAACGCATGGGGCATCTGCCCGCCGAGGATCCCGACCGGAACCCCGGGCACCTCGTTCCTCACGACCGACGCCAGTTCATGGATGGAGCGGGCGAAGGTGCGGTCGTTGAACACACGGATGTCGTTCCACGCCACGAGGTCGCGGTTGTTCGACGGGCGGTGGAACAGGAGGTCCCGGGCCCGGTCGGTGTTCGTGAGCGCCCGGTCGGACCACGGTGGGGGAGCGTCGCTTCGACTGGGACGCTCCGAGGGGATGGAGTCCACCGGCAGGCCCCAACCGCGGGCGGCGTTGTCCAGGGAGCCCCAGCGTTCCTTGAGGAACGTTCTGAACCCCTGACGGCAGCCTGGGGCGTGACACCAGTCCATGGGGTTCAGGCGCAGGGTGAAAGAGGGCTCGTCCCGGAGAGAGATGAACGCCGGGACATGGGGGTGCAGCCGTTCGAGTCGTCGGGCGATGCTGGCCCTCGCGGTCTCGAGTACGGCGCCGTCGTTGAGGCAGGACTCCCGGTGAGTCGCGGCGGGTGTCCCGGGCTCCGCCTTGCGCGCCCGGTCCCAGGCTGCTTCGCGCACGGCCAGGACTCCCTTGCCCACGAACTGGTCCACATACCAGGGAATGTCCAGCGCTGACAGCCGTGAGACGTCCTCGTCGGGTTCGACGCTGACGCCGTGGAAGCCCAGGTCCTTCAATGCGGAGCCCAGCGCTGCGTCCTTGGGGTGGTCCCCGTGGACCCAGAGCCAGGTGCGGAATCCCGCTGGGCCGCCGGTCTGTGCGTCAGCCCGATCGAGTCCCGAGGCGGTGGTGATCAACAGCAACGATGCGAGGAGTCTGGTGCGGTTCATGAGCAGGGCGAGATGGTACGGCGCTGCTACCATCTTCGTCCCGTAGCCTGGGAAGTCTGGGGGCGATCGTGGCGTCCAATCACGGGTGTCTCGCCTCCGGAATCCTGTACCCTGCCCACCCTTTCGGGCAGTAAACTGTGCATCTGCAATGGTTAATAGCCGAGCCAAGGGTCTCCTGATCGTCGTCGTCTCCGCGGTGGCGGTGGCCTGTGGTTTCTGGGCGCTCACGGCCGATGACGAGGATTCGCGTCATCAGGGTCCCATGGTGCTGGAGCCTGCCCCGCCCCGTCCGGCGGCCGTAGAGGGGCCATCCTCGTCGCCGGACGTCCCCATCGTGGTGACCACCGCCGGCGCTCGGGGGCGGCAAGACGCGGCCCGTCCCAGAGAGATCTCGCAGGCGTTGCGCGCCTTCTCCGCCGAATCGTTGCGGGACACGGTCACCGGTCTGGTTCGGGATGAGGAAGGAGAGCGGGTCGCGGGCGCGACCGTCACGGCGAGGTTGCTGCTGGCGGTCGGATCGGAAGACACAGGCGGCGAGGTCGTCGCGTCGACGGTCACGGACGAAGACGGAGCGTACACCGTCGGAGGCTTCCTGCGCGTGGGGGAGCGTTACGTGATCGACGTGTCCCACGACGCGTATGCCGTGGGACGTTCCGGGGTGGTGGACCCGCTGGATCCTGCGACCGCGACCCAGGATCTGGTGCTGCGGGAGGGAGTGTCCATCAGGGGCTCGGTTCGGGATCGAGTCGGTGCGCCGTTGGGCGGGGCCGTCGTGGCCGTCCATGATCTCCGCCTGAGCACCCGCGATCCGGGTGCCGGGCCAGAGCGGCAGGCTCGCACGGACCTGGATGGGAACTACGTGCTCGAGCATCTGCGCCCCGGAGTCAAGCGGGTCGTCGTGGGCGCCCAGGGCATGACCACGGTTCAGCGCATGCCCGTGCATCTTCGGGCGGATCTGGCGGACCTGTCGTTTCGATTGAACCCCGGCCGGGTCATCGCGGGCTCCGTGGTCGACGCGGGCACGGGCGCGGGGGTGCGGGACGTGGTGTTGCGGGCGCGAGCCGTGGCGGGGTCTGCCAACGCCACATGGACCGCCCGGACGGACGCGAACGGAGCGTTCCGTCTGACCGGCGTCGCGGAAGGGCTGCACAACATCTCCATCGTCGAGGGCCCGGGTCTCGGGATCGGCGTCAACGCGCGGGGCGGTGAACAGGACGTGAAGCTCGCCGTCGAGCCCCGGTGTCGGGTTGAAGGGGTGGTCATGGACGGCGCTACCGGGCAGCCGGTGACGTCCTTCTCCGTCAGCCTGACTCAGGCCACGGGACCCGTGCAGGTGATGGACGGCGCGCGCCAGCGGGAGCAACATCCGCGCGGAGCGTTCTCCACATCCATCGGCTCACCTGGTCGTTACCGGGTCCTGGTGGAGGCCCCCGGGTTCGCCATCGGCGTGTCCCGCGCCATCGAGCTGGAGGTGGGCCGCGCGGTGACCGGCGTGGTGATCGAGCTCGAGCGGGGCGTGGCCGTACAGGGGCGCGTGGTGACGCCATCCGGTGATCCCATCGCCAGCGCTCGGCTGTTCGCGGTCCAGGAGCTGGAGCTGGCGCCCAACCGACCGGGCTCCACGTCGCTGGTGAAGAAAACCCGCGTGAACGCGCGTCGTTCCGTCGCCAGGACTTTTACGGATGGCAGCTACGTGTTGCCGAACCTCGGGAGGGGGCGTTTCCATCTGCAGGTGGGGTGCCCACCTCTCTTTGTGAAGACGAGGACGGATTCCTTCGAGCTCGGAGGCGGAGAGCAGATGGTGGCGCTGACGGACGTGGTTCTTCAGGAGGGTGCTTCCGTGACGGGAGTGGTCTTCGACCCCAGGGGGAGTCCGGATTACAACGCCTTCGTCACCGCCGTCCCCCGGTCCGGGCGGCCGAGTTCGAGGGATGTGGCGTCCGGTGGCACGGATGCCCGCGGTCGTTATCGCATCGACGGGCTCGTCCCCGGCACCTACACGCTCAGGGTGACCCGCCCTCAGCGGAGCACCGCGACGGCACCGGCCAGCGCCGACGGGGAACGGTCGGTCATTCTGAGGGCTGGCTTGAACGACGGGGTGGACTTCCGCCTCCCCTAGGAGACCGACATGCAGGGCAGTATCAGAACGGCGGTGTTCCTCCTCGTCTTGTCGGCGATCCTGGCAGGCGGCCTCTTTCTCATGGGTGTCTTCGACTCGGGAGTTGACGCGCCGCCGTCGTCGGAGACTGCATCGGGACGTGGCGGAACCACCACCACCGCAGGGGGCTCCGTCGCCGCCGGTGGCCAGACGCAGGTCCCTATCCAGACCAGCGGCTTCAGCGCTGACGGGGACGCGGCGGCGGCGCGGGTCGAAGACCGCTCTACGGGCTTGAAGGTCCACGGAGAGGTCCGGTCACCGGACGGCGCGCTGTTGTCCGGGGCTGTCGTCGCCTTGATCCGTGACGTGAGCCAGATCCGGCAACGCATGCAGGAGGGAGACGAGGTGGCCCGAGTGACCACCAAGAAGGCCGGGACGTTCGCGTTTCACGACCTCGAGCCGGGTCAGGTGTACATCCTCCGTGCCGCTCACGCGGACTATACGACGGAGCGGGTGCACCCGATCGACTCGACGGATCCGGCGACCATGCATCAGGTCGTGCGGTTGGGCGACGGAGTCTCCGTCTTCGGGGACGTGAAGGACGACGCCGGTGCGGCCATAGCGGGGGCGCGGATCGAAGTGTTCGACATCGCGGTGTCCTCCGTCAGCTCCACTCCGCCGCCGGAACGATGGGCGGAGAGCGGCGCCGACGGCGCGTTCGACGTGCCCCACCTGTCTCCCGGAGTGAAGCGGGTGTTCGTGCACAAGGAAGGCTACGCCACGGACGGCACGAGCTCTGTGAGGGTCGGCGGCGACGCCGATCCGGTGGTGCTCTCCTACACCCTCTCACGGGGCGCGGTCATCGCCGGTCAGGTGGTGGACCAGGGCTCGGGGGAGCCCGTCGCCGGAGCCCGCATCGTCGCGAGGCCGTTGAGCCTGTTGCCCAATACAGTCGCCCGCCCGAATCCACCGGTGAGGGCTCCGGACGAAGGTCAGGTCGGAGAGATCGGCGAGAGCACGGCGACGACCCAGCCGCGGTTCCCGCAGGCCGTGGCGGGCAGCATCCAGGAGAAGGCGTTCCTGATCCGGAACGCCGTATCCGGTGAGGACGGGCGGTTCGAGATCACCGGCCTGATGCGGGCTCGCTACACCCTGCGGGTGTTCGCTCCGGGCTTCAACCGGACCCGTGGGCGCACCGTGGATTCGGGCACCACGGAGTTGCGGATCGGGCTCGTCCCGAGCCCGCGGATCATCGGCCGGGTCGTGGACGGGGAGACCGGGGAGCCATTGTCCCGCTTCTCCGTCTCCTCCAGTCAGCACCCCAATCCGATGTACCTGCAGCCGCACACGAGGCAGCGCTTCCAGGATCGTGAGGATGGCTCCTTCACCTACCTGGATGCGCGGGTAGGGCTGCATTACCTCCTCGTAGACGCGGAGGGATATGCCGGCGGTCGCAGCGCTCCGGTCACCGTGTCTCGGGGTACGGACGCCACCGGGGTCGAGATCAAGATGGTGCGCGGCGCGTCGGTCAGCGGGCTGGTGACGACGGAGGACGGCAGGCCCATCGGCGGCGTGGAGGTCACGTTGGTCCCCGGGCGAAACAACAACCTCCCGTCGAACCCGTTCACGGATGCCATCACCCGAACCCTCAAGATGAGGGGGTCGCGGCGCGTCCTGACCGACGGCGGGGGCCTGTTCCATTTTCCGAACGTGCTCGGCGGCAACTACCAGGCGAGCCTCATCCACGAGGACTACGAGGACATGGAGTCTCCGAACATGGAGATCCCGGACTCCGGTGCCATGCAGATCGGCCCGTTCTCCCTGGCGGAGGGCGGGATCATCGAGGGGACCGTGACGACCGCGGACGGGCAGCCGGATTCCAAGGCTCAGGTGATGCTCATCTCATTTGATGAGAACGGGCGCAGGTATAACGACACCGCGAAGACGGACGGATCCGGGGTATACCGTTTCAAGGGACTGGCTCCGGGCCAGTATCGCATGATGATCGCCATGCGAGAGGGGCGCTTCCAGATCGAGGCGATGTTCGATCCGAAGGAATCGAAGGCCCGGATCGTCACCGTGAAGAGCGGCGAGACCTTGAGGGCGAACTTCTGAGGGGCAATCCCCTGTGGGGCCCGTTACGATCGAATTATCCAACGAGAGAGACGGACGATGAGCACGCGCAACTTGATCATGACCTTGGTCGCCCTCTTCATCGTGGTGGCCGTCGGCGCCTGGATGGGCGGACTGTTCGATCCTGAGACCCAGGACGATGACCTTGGGCCGGTGCCGCAGCGTGTTCAGGATGCGACGGTGGAGGACAACAACCCGAGCGGGGAGCCGGGCACCGGAGTCGTCTCCACGAGCGGCTTCGATCCGAACTCGGAAGCCGAGGCCCCGGTGGCGTCGGGTGGTGGAGAATCCGAGGGGGGCGGCTATCAACTGGTGGCGGTGGTGATGGCGAGCGACGGAGGTCCCGTCCCCGCCGTGCGGGTGGACCTGATGCGCGACAACGGCACCATCCCGAGCGTTCACCAGCTGGGAGAGCTGGTCGCCACCGAGGAGACCGACGCCAACGGCAAGGTCACCTTCGACGGGCTCGAGCCGGGTGACCGGATGGTGCTTCGTGCCAGCCATGACGACTACGCCATGGCCAGGGCCTATGGCATCGACGCCGCCAATCGGACCTCCCTCAGCCAGGTGATCACCATGGTCCGAGGCCTCCGCTTCTCGGGCACGGTAAAGCACAAGGATGGTCGCCCGCTCCAGGGTGTCCGGGTCGCTTGCTACGACGTGAACGTTCAGGCCTACGAGCCTGAGGACCAGCTGGAACGGGATGTGTTCACCGAGGCCGACGGTTCCTACCAGATGCCTGCGGTGAGCAAGGGGATCAAGCGGGTCGCGGCGTCACAGCAGGGGCTGACCACGGTCGTTCACCCGGCCATCCAGGTCCCGGTGGATCGTGCAGAGGGCGTCCAGTTCGTCATGGAGGACGGGTTCGTCATCGAAGGGTCGGTGCTGGCGAAGGGAACAGGGCAGGTGGTCGAGGGGGCACGGGTCATGTGTCGAGCCGCCGGCGCCCGTCAGGGAAACCGCGGCAGCTCGAGGATCGAGTCGACCCTCACGGATCGTGATGGCCGCTACACCCTGATCGGTCTGCGGGGCGGCCCGCACGAGGTCTGGGCTCGTGGCAAGGCCCACCTCCAGAGCCCGCGCCAGATCGTGCAGGCGGGGGCCGTGAACGTCGTCGTGGAGGTGCCGCCCGCGGCGTCCATCGCGGGGCGTGTCCTGGACGCTGAGACCAACGCTCCCATCGAGCGGTTCACCGTGCTGATCACGGCGAACCCCGACATCATCATCGCCACCGGACCGAACCGCCGTCGCTTTACCAGCCCTGATGGGGCCTTCGCGCTCAAGGGGGTCCAGCCGTCGAAGCTCTATGTGGCCGCTCGCGCCCCCGGTTACGCAGAGCAGATCGAAGGTCCCTTCACCCTCTCGGAGGGGCTCGCGTTGACCGACGTCGTGGTCAAGCTGGGGCGTGGAGCGACCGTCGCCGGAGAGGTCATCGACTCCGCGAGCAACGGAATCGAGGGCGCCCGGGTGACGTTCAAGCGCACCAACATCGACGCCTCCAAGCCGGAGCATATCTTCATCGGCGCCCTCGCCAACGCGCACGCTCAGACCATCACCGCCGTCACCGACAGTGAAGGCCGTTATGAGGTCTCCGGGTTCCGACGCGGCACCTGGACGCTCAGAGCCGAACACCCGCTGTACGCCACGGACCGCGAGATACGCATGGAGGTCTCGGCCACCGGTCGGCAGGAGTGCCGCCCCATGGTCCTGGCCAAGGCGGGCGGGATCCGAGGCATCGTCCGGACGGAAGGGAAGCCGGACCCCAACGCTCGCATCACCATCTCGAACCTCAACGACCCTTCCATCAAGTTCGATACGTCCACTGGCAAGGACGGTCGCTTCGAGCGCCTGGGCATTCCTCCCGGTAACTACCGGGTCCAGGTGGTGCAGCGAAACGGCGTCGTCGACCTCGGAGGACTGCTCGGGGCCATGGCCGCAGGGCAGCCCCAGACGGTTCACTCGGTGCTGGCGGGGCTGGTGCTCGACGTCGAACTTTGATCCCCAGGCCTTCGCCGGGGGAGGGACTCAGAGGTCGTCCTGGTCGGCGTCCTCCGGGCCTGCCGGGTTTCCCGGGATGACGTAGTCGCCACTCAGCCACCGGTTCAGATCGACCAGCCGACAGCGATCGGAGCAGAACGGGAACGCCGGTGATCGCTGCGTCGCCGCGGCGTTCGAGCCTTCGGAACCGGGGAGTTCACGGTCGCAGGTCGGGCAACGCCGGGCTTCAGTCATCCTTGGGGCACCCGGGCGTGCTGCAGGGGCCGGGGTTGTTGTCGCAGGACCCGGACTCCGTGTCCTTCTTTGCTTCGTCCTTGTAGGAGTTGCTGCGGTAGTCGGTCTCGTAGAAGCCCGACCCCTTGAAGATGACGCCGGCGCCCGATCCGATGAGTCGCTTGAACTTCCGTGACTTGCACTCCGGGCACGACCGCTTCGGCTTGTCGGACATGGCCTGGAAGATCTCCGTCCGGTGCCCGCAGGCTTCGCAGAGGTAGTCGTAGGTGGGCATGTCAGTCTTCCTGAGGAGCCTCGTCGGTATCATCGGTCGGTTCAGCCTGCTCCGCTGGCCCGAGGGAGACCGTGACGCGGGCGGGCCGGATGACCACCTCTCCGATGGCGTAGCCCCGCTCGTGGACCTCCAGGATGACGTTCTCCTCGACCTCGTCCTCGTGGCGGCTGAAGACCGCCTCGTGCTGCATCGGGTCCATGCGGTCGTCGCCGGTCGGGTCGATGACCTGGACGCCGTGATCCGACAGCACCCGGCGGATCTCCGTGCTGACCATGGAGACGCCCTCGACGACGGCGTCGAGGCTGCTGCTGTCCGCTGAGACCACCGCCCGCTCCAGGTTGTCGAAGCAGGGGAGCAGCGCTCCGATCAGGTCACGGACAGCCATCTTCCTGGCCAGGTCCTTGTCCCGTGTGGAGCGGCGTTGGAGGTTCTGCAGATCCGCGGCGGAGCGGAGCCAGCTCTCTTCGAATTCGTCAGCCTTGGATGCGCGCTCCTGGAGCGCCGCCAGCGCTGCGTCGGAGAGCGGGGTCTCGGGGCCTGTGGGATCGACCGCCTCGTCCTCGGGGTCCTCTCGCTGGTCCTCGTCGCGCTTCTTGTGCCTCGCCATGGCCTTACTCGAAGATCTCCTTCACCTTCCTGAAGAAGCTGCCGCCCTTGTCGCGGCGCTTGCTCTCGACCTCGGCGAGCTGCTGATAGAGCTCCCGCTGCCGGTCGTCCAGCTTCTTTGGAATGGACACGGTGATCTGAACGTAGAGGTCCCCGGTGCCGTAACCGCGAACGTCCGGCAGTCCCTGGCCCCGGAGCCGGAACCGCTCGCCGGGCTGCGTGCCGGCGGGGATCTTGAGCTCGGCGCGTCCGCCCAGGGTCGGGATCTCGATGGCGGTGCCCAGGACCGCGTCCGGTACGCCCAACTCCCACAGGCAATGCAGGTCCCGTTCGTGGCGCTGGAAGTGATCGTGCGGTTCGACCGTGACGTGGCAGTAGAGGTTGCCGCGAGGTCCACCCTCGGTGCTCGGTTCTCCTTCACCGGTGCAGCGGATCTCGGTGCCGCTCTCGATGCCCGCGGGGATGCGCACCTTGATCTCGACGGATTGCTTGACCAGCCCCTGCCCACCGCACGGGCGGCACGGGTCACGGATGATCTTCCCGCGTCCGGTGCAGGAGGGGCAGGTCACGCGGCGGCTGAAGAAGCCGGAGGACTGCATGACCACGCCCTGGCCTCCGCAGGTCGTGCAGAGCTCAGGCTTGGACCCGGCGGCCGCGCCGCCGCCGTCGCAGGTGTCGCACAGCTCTCGCCGCTTCACCGAGAGGTCGCGGGTGGCTCCTTCCTTGACCTCCTCCAGCGTGACGGCCACGTGGGCCTGCAGGCTGGCGCCCGCGGCCGGTCCTGCCTGGCGACGTCGGCCGCCGCCGGTGAACATGTCGAAGATGCCGCCCTCGCCGCCGAAGATGTCCTGGAACGACGAGAAGATGTCCTCCGCGTTCTGGAACTGAGGGCCGCCTCCGGCCATCCCTTCGAGCCCGGCGTGACCGAACTGGTCGTAACGGGCGCGCTTCTGGTCGTCGGACAGGATCTCGTAGGCCTCCGCGGCCTCCTTGAAGTGCGCCTCGGCCGCGGTGTCGTTGGGGTTCTTGTCCGGGTGGTACTTGAACGCCGTCTTGCGGTAGGCCTTCTTGATGGTGTCCTCGGAGGCATCTCTTGGCACTCCGAGGACGTCGTAGTAGTCACGCTTGTCGGCCATGCGACGGTCAGTCCGGGCGGTCCACGATCAGCTGACCGCCCCCGCCGCCTCCTCGGCGTCGTCCTTCTTGTCCGTGATGGCCGTGTCGGTGGTGAGCATCATGCCGGCTACGGAGCCCGCGTACTCAAGGGCCAGCCGGGTGACCTTCACGGGATCGACCACCCCCGCCTTGACGAGGTCTTCGTAGTCGCCGGTGAGGGCGTTGAGCCCCTCGTTGCCCTTCATTTCGAGGACGTCCTCGACCACCACGTCACCGTGGAAGCCGGCGTTGTCCGCGATCTGGGCCGTGGGCGCGCGGACAGCGGCGGCCACGATATCGGCGCCGTTCTTCTCGTCGCCGCGGAGCTTCTTGCGGACCGCTTCGATGGCGTCGAGGGTGCGCAGCAGGGCCGTGCCGCCGCCGGGCACGATGCCCTCTTCCATGGCGGCGCGGGTTGCGTGCAGGGCGTCGTCCACGCGGTACTTCTTCTCCGCCATCTCCTTCTCGGTGGTGGCGCCCACCCGGATCTCGGCCACGCCGCCGGCGAGCTTGGCGAGCCGCTCCTGGAGCTTCTCGCGGTCGTAGTCGGACGTGGTGGTCTCGATCTTGCTGCGGATCTGGTCGATCCGCTCGTTGAGCGCCTTCTTCTTGCCGCCGCCCTCGATGATCAGGGTCTCGTCCTTCTTGACCTCGACCTTGCGGGCGGTGCCGAGGGCGCTGACCTCGATGCTCTCGAGGGTCTGGCCCGTGTCCTCCGAGATGAAGGTCCCGCCGGTGAGCACGGCGATGTCCTCGAGCATGGCCTTGCGGCGATCCCCGAACCCAGGCGCCTTCACCGCGGCCACGTTGAGGACGCCGCGGAGGCGGTTGATGACCAGGGCCGAGAGGGCCTCGCCCTCCAGGTCCTCGGCGATGACCAGCAGCGGCCGCCCGGTCTGCGCCACCTTCTCCAGCACCGGGAGGAGGTCTCGCAAGTTGGAGATCTTCTTCTCGTAGATGAGGATGTACGGAGCTTCGAGCTCCGCGGTCATCTTCTGGGGGTTGGTGACGAAGTAGGGGGACACGTAGCCCTTGTCGAAGGACATGCCCTCGACCACGGCCAACGTTGTCTCGATGCCCTTGGCCTCTTCCACGGTGATGACGCCGTCGTCGCCGACCTTCTCGATGGCCTCGGCGAGGAGCTCGCCGATCTCCACGTCGTGGTTCGCGGAGACGGTCCCCACCTGGACGATCTGCTCCGTGTTCTTGACCGGCCGTGCCTGCTCGCGGAGCGCGCTCACGGAGGCCTTCACCGCGGCGTCGATGCCGCGCTTCACGGACTGCGGGTTGCAGCCTGAGGCGAGCTGCTTCAGGCCGGCCTTGAAGATGGCCTCGGCCAGGACGGTGGCCGTCGTGGTGCCGTCACCAGCCTTGTCGTTGGTCTTCTTGGCCACCTCGTTGACGAGCTTGGCGCCCATGTTCTCGAACGGGTCTTCGATCTCGATCTCCTTGGAGACCGTGACCCCGTCCTTGGTGACGGTCGGGCCGCCGAAGGACTTGTCGAAGAGGACGTTGCGGCCGCCAGGCCCGAGGGTGACCTTGACCGCCTTTGCGAGCTTGGTCAGGCCGTCGAGGATCTTTGCCCGCGCGTCTTCGGCGTAGAGGATCTGTTTCGCCATCGGTGCACCCCTTCCGTTCAAGCGAACTTCGCGAGGATCTCGCCTTCGCGGAGGATCTTGTATTCCCGGCCGTCGATCTTGACGTCGGCACCCGAGTACTTGCCGTAGACCACCACGTCACCCTTCTTCAAGGCGACGGCGGCGCGGTCGCCGGAGTCGAGCATCTTGCCCGGGCCGGTGGCCACCACCTTGCCTTGCTGAGGCTTCTCTTTGGCCGCGTCCGGCAACACGATGCCGCCTGCGGTCGTCTCCTCTGCCTCCAGGGGTGTCACGACGATGCGGTCGTCCAGTGGGTTGATCTTGAGAGCCATCTTCCTTGGTTCCCTCTGTTCTTGAGTCTCGTATGAATGCGTTCCAGTCCCCTCGATGAGGCGGACCTATCCCATGTGAGCTTCCGCCGCCTCGTCCTCGTCTTCCTTGATGTCGGCGACGAGACAGTTGGTGGAGATGAGCATGGCCGCCGCGCTGACCGCGTTGGACAGGGCGGTGGTCGTCACCTTGCACGGGTCGATGACGCCGTCCTCGATGAGGTCGACGAACTCTCGGGTCTCGGCGTTGTAGCCGTGGGACTTCTTGCGCTCACGGAGGACCCGGGCGGCCATGACGGCGCCGTTCTCCCCGGCGTTCTCCATGATCTGATGGAAGGGCTCGCGGAGCGCGTTCTGGATGATCTCCGCCCCGCTCCTCACGTCACCCTTCCAGTGGTCCACGTCCAGGTTCTCGGCTGCGCGCAGCAGCGCGACGCCGCCGCCGGGCAGGATGCCCTCCTCGAGCGCGGCCTTCACGGACGCCTGGGCGTCCTTGATCCGCATCTTCTTCTCTTTCATCTCGGTCTCGGTGGCAGCGCCGACGTTGATCTGCGCGACGCCACCGGCGAGCTTGGCGAGCCGCTCCTCGAGCTTCTCCTTGTCGTAGCTCGAGTCGGTCAGCTCCATCTCGCGCCGGATCTGCTTGATGCGACCGTTGATGTCGGCGCTGGAGCCGGCGCCCTCCACGATGGTGGTGGCGTCCGAGGTCACGGTGACCTTCTTGGCCGTGCCCAGGTCGTTGAGGGTCAGGGACTCCATGTCCGTGCCCGTGTCCTTGAACACGGGGGTGCGGACGCCGGTCAAGGTGGCGATGTCCTGCAACATGGCCTTCCGGCGATCACCGTAGCCGGGGGCCTTCACCGCGACGCAGTTGACGATGCCGCGCAGCTTGTTGACCACGAGGGTGGCCAGGGCCTCGCCCTCCACGTCCTCGGCGATGACCAGCAACGGCTTGTTGGCCTTGCTCGCCTGCTCCAGGAGCGGGATCAACGGCTTGATGCTGGAGAGCTTCTCCTCGTGGATGAGCACGAGGCAGTTCCGGTACTCACACTCGAGGCTCTTCTGGTCGGTCACGAAGTGGGGTGACAGGTAGCCCCGGTCGAACTGCATGCCCTCGACCACCTTCACCTCGGTGTCCGTGCCCTTGCCTTCCTCGATGTTGATGACGCCGTCCGCCCGCACCTTCTCCAGGGCGTTGATCAGGATCGAGCCCAGCTCGGAGTCGTTGTTGGCGGCGATGGCGGCGATCTGACGGAGCCGATCGGGGGACTCCAGGCTCACCTTGCGGGCGTCCTTACGCAGCTGCTCGACGATTTGCGCCGAGACCTCGTGGAGCCCGCGGTTGATCTGGGCGACGTTGGCTCCGGCCACCAGGTGGCGCAGGGCCTTGGTGAACATGGCCTCGGCGAGGATGGTGGCCGTGGTCGTGCCGTCACCCGAGACGTCATGGGTCTTGCTCGCCGCCTCCTTGAGGATCTGGGCGCCCATGTTCTCGTAGGGGTCGGTCAACTCCACCTCGTCGGCCACGGTGTAGCCGTCCTTGGTGATGTTGGGTCCACCCCAGCCGCGGTCGATGACCGCGCAGCGTCCGCGTGGGCCGAGCGTCGTTTTCACGGCTCTGGCCAGCTTCTGGACCCCCTCTTTCAGGGCCTCACGCGCCTCCACGTCGAAGCACAGTTGTTTGGCCATCGATCCCGTATCTCCTTCCGGTCTTGTCTGGCTGCTCCGGCACGCGCGGCCGGAGGCTTCGGTCTTGACACGCCCACCCAACGCAAACAAGGGGCCGGACGCCCAGGACCGCTCCCGGACCCTGTAAGGAGCGCGCCGGGACCGTTTGCGCTGCTGGCTCCTGTCATCATGACAGCAGGCGGTGGAGCCGGTGGCGGCGCCTCCCTGTCAATCTGTCAGATGGCGCCGGTTTTGCCGCCGTCAGATCCGTATGCGGCCTCGAATGAACAGGTTAGGCTCTCTCGGACCGATGTTGGAGACGATGATGCAGCTGCGTGTGGCGACCCTCGTGGCCGTGGTGGTTCTGGCCTCTGGGGCCCCCGGTCAGGAGCGGGTGATGGTGAGTCGGGCCACGGGGCCCGCCGTCAGCGGCGAACTCCTGGGGCTGGCCGAAGACGGGGGGCTCGTCATCCGTACGGCGGCGGATTCCAGCACCACCGTGCCCCAGGCGGAGATCGTGTCCGTGGCCTTTCGGGTCGGGCAGCTGGTCCCCGCTCGCGGCGCCGTGCGCGTCGAGCTGTCTTCCGGGGACGCGCTGGTGGGGATCATCGAAGGCGGCAACTTCGACGAGCTGCAGCTGGCGACCCGCGCCGCCGGGAGCTTCCGGCTCTTTCTCGATCCGGTCTCGGCCATCCATCGCCTGGGGGCCGGCTTCAGCGCAGATGGGCTGCCGGTGAGGAGCGCTGACGGCGCTGACGCTGAGGACGAGCTGTTCTTGCTGAAGGGAGAGAAGCTGGACCGCCTGACCGGTGAGCTGCAGCGCGTCGAACGATCCGGGGTCGTGTTCGACAGCGCCGCGGGGGAGGGGAGGCTGTTCTCCTTCGCCTCCGACAACGTGGTGGCGGTGCGGCTCGCCGCTACGGACCCGTACGAGGAGCCGGAGGGCCTGCTCTGTGTCGCTCGCTTCCGTGACGGGTCGAGGATGACCGGGACCCTCTCCGGAGGATCAGAGGATCAGCTCAAGCTCAAGCTGACGGTGGGGCCGGAGGTGGCGCTGGACCGTTCGCAGCTCAGCTCCCTCGAGTTCAAGAGCCCGGCCTTCCGCTTCCTCTCGGACCTGGAGCCTTCGAGTTACGACGAGGTCCCGTACCTCGAGGGCGGCCCCCGTTACGGGCTCCGCAAGGACCGGGGATTCGGCCGCGCCGAGCATCTGATGATCGGCGAGACCCCGTTCCGCAGGGGGCTGGGGATCCACGCGCGCGCCAGCGCCACCTACGACCTGGGTGGACGCTACGACCTGTTCCGCGCCTCCGTGGGCGTCGACCCGGTGACGCGGCATCGGAAGGTCCCGGGGAGCGTTCGTGTCCGCATCCTGTTGGACGGAGTGGAGGCGTGGGCGAGCGAGCTGCTGGTGGCGGGGGCGGCGCCCGTCCCGCTGCGGCTGGGAGGGCTCTCTGGCAAGGACCGTCTCACTGTGCGGGTGGAGTTCGGCGAGAGTCGCGGGACCGGCGCGCGAGCGGTGCTCGGCGATGCCATGATCCTGAAGGAGCCATGATCCCGTCAGCGCTTCCGTCGCACCTGATCCTCCAGCGTGAGGACCTCCTGCCGGCTCTGTTGGCAGGCGCGGCCACGATCCTGGTGGTGGCGACGGTGCTCTCCCGGCGTCATCGTGGCGTCGGGCTCGGGGCGCTCTCTTTCTTGATGCGCGGGGCGCTCCTGGCGGTGATGGGGCTCTTGTTACTCGAGCCCGTGGAGGAGGTCGAGGAGCGCTTCCCGGGGTCCCTGCTGCTGGCCATGGACATGTCCGGGAGCGTCGACGAACAGGCGCGGGCGGCGAACTGGGACGGGTTGAGAGGTGCGACCCGCGGGGACCCCGCCCCGGAGATCTTCGCCCTGGGGTTCGGCGGCGGCGTGCGCAGGCTGTCCGCTGATCGCCCCATCCCGTCGGGCGGAGACCTGCGATCGGATCCGACCCAGGCCGTCAACGCGCTGCTCCTGCACGAGCAGGCCGGTCTCGGGGCGGCGCGGCTGGCGTTGGCGACGGACGGGTCGGTCACGGCGCCCGCCGAGGGGCTCCCGGTGGCCACTGCGCTCGAGCCGCTGGTGGTCGCCATAGGCGCGGGGCCTCGGCCCGTGGCGGCGGCGGAGTCCCTCGAGCTGGTGGAACCGCCCGGTCCCGGAGCGCCTGTTCGTCTGACCTGGCGAGGCTCGTGCACCATGGCGGGAGAGGCGGTCCTCGTCGCTCACGTGGACGGCGAGGAGGTCCGGCGCGTCCCGGTGTCCTTGACCGCGGGCGCCGTGGAGTTGGCGTTGACGGTGCCGGCGTTGCCACCGGGGCGACATGTGATCGCAGCGCGACTTCAGGTTCCCGGAGGCGACCAACTCGACGCCGCCGCCGTGAAGGAGGTCACGGTGGCTCGTCCGCCGTCGGTGGTCCTGGTGTCCGCCGAAGAGCGGACGCTGGTCCTCTCCGCGCTCCGTGCGCAGGGCTTGGAGGTGGACCGCGTCTCCATGGAGCGGGTCTTGGAGAACCCGGCGGTCCTGGCCGGTGCGGGCGTCGTGGTGCTGGACCGGTCGCCCGCCGCCGGCCTCTCCGACCCGACGCTGCTCGAGGCCCTGACCTCGCAGGTGGAGGCGGGGGCGGGGTTGCTGTACCTGCCCCCGGAGCGACAGGGGGAGCTGTACGACGCGAAGGCCAAGCCGTTCCTGGACCTGCTCCCGTTGATCGGAGAAGCGCCGCCGCCGCCGGAGCCCGAGCCGGAACCGAAGCCAGAGCCCAAGCCACCACCGGCGGCGGAGACCGGAGTCAAGCCGCCTGATCCGGATCGGCCGCGGAAGCGGGAGACCCGCCAGGTCCCGTCGCTCGGGTTGCTGTTGCTCCTGGACTGCAGCTCGAGCATGAAGGGCAGCAAGCTGCGGTTGGCCAAGGAAGCCGCCATCGCATCCGCCGAGGTGTTGCACCCCAAGGATCTGGTGGGGCTGATCCAGTTCAACTCACAGCCGAGCATCGTGCTGGAGCTGACCCCTTCTGGGGACAAGGCGGAGATCGTGGATCGGATCTCTCGTGTCGAAGCTGCCGGAGGGACGCACTTCGGCGCGGCCCTGGGGTTCGCCCAGGAGGTCTTCATGGCCGAGAGCCTGGGGATACGACACGTGATCTTGCTGAGCGACGGGTACAGCAAGCCGTTCCTCGCCAAGCGACTGGTCACGGGCATGGCCGACGCGGGGATCACGGTGTCCACCGTGGGGTGCGGCGGCGGCTTCGACGAGGCGACGTTGTCGGACATCGCCCACTGGGGCAAGGGCCGCTTCTATCCTGCCTTCGACGCGAGTGAGATCCCGCAGATCTTCACCATCGAGGCCGAACGGGTGATCAAGTCCACCGGGGCGCGTCACCGCCGGGATGCGGAGCCGCCGCCGCCGTCGGAGCCGCCTCCGACCCCGGACCCTCCGGCCCCGGACCCTCCGGCCCCGGCGGAGCCAGCGCGTGACGAACCGGAGCCGAAGCCGGAGCCGGAACGCGAGGCGATCCCGTTCCGGCTCGGGCTGCCCGCGCCGTACCTGGGGGGAGTCCGTCCGTACGATGTGCCGGGCGTCCTCGGGCTCCATCCCGCCAGGGTCCGTCCGGGCGCGTGGGTCTCCCTCGAGACCACGGATGACAGGGCACCGATCCTGGCCCACCGTGCAGTGGGCTACGGGAGGGTGGCGTGCTTCGCCTTGCCCCTCGAGGGCTCATGGGTGGGCCCCATGCTCGTCTGGGAGGACTACCAGACGCTGTTGGCGCAGCTGGTGCGGTTCCTCCATCCGGTGGGGAGTCAGCGTCGGTTCCATGTGGAGGCGCGGTCAGTCGGCCGCGCGGTCGAGGTGCGAGCCCTGGACCGCGAGTCCAGGGCTGTCCCCGACGACCTGGCCCTGCGCATCGTGGATGGACGTGGTCGGGTCCCCGACGCGACGGTCGAACGGCTCTCCGGGGACACCTGGCGGGTCGCCCTGGAGGCCGACGATCCGGCCGCCTGCGTCGTCGCGCGGGTCGAAGCGCCCGGGCTCTCGCCGGACGATTCGAGCAGGGCGATGGCCCCGGTCTCAGCCCCACCGGAGGTGGCCAGTCGGGGGTTGGACATCCGCGGTCTCGAAGAGTGGGCCGCGGCCCTGGGCGGAGTCATGCTGTCTGCGCCCCCGGCTGCGCTGACGGTCCCGGGCAGAGAGGTCGTTCGCCCGGAGGCGTGGGGGGAGGGGCTCCTGCCCTGGGTCCTGCTGCTCCTCGGGGCGGATCTGCTGCTGAGGCGCCTTTACCCCGGGCGGCTGGAGTGAGCCCGTGACCCTGGAGGCAGTGATCACGGTGGGAGACCCTCAGGGCATCGGGCCGGAGGTCGCGTTTCACGCCGCGCGGGTCGTGGCGGCGGCTCGCTCGGATGTGGGCGTCGTCCTCGTTTGCGATCCCTCCATGATCCCTGGTCCGGACATGCCCGTTGCGGGGAGGGGTGAGGAGCCTGGGGTGCGCGTGCTCCCGGTGCCCATGGCTGACGTGCCTGAGGCCCCGGCTCCGTGCGCGGCGGCGGGGCGCGCGGCCCTGCGGTGGCTGGACGCGGGGGTCCAGCGGGTCCTCGAGGCCCCGGCCCGTCGTGCCCTGGTCACCGCTCCCCTCAGCAAGGAGGCGGTGAACCTGTCCGGCACTCCGTTCACCGGACACACGGGCTGGCTGGGTGAGCGGTGTGGTGTGCGGCGCACCGCCATGCTCTTCGTCGCCGGCGATCTGCGGGTGGCGTTGGCGACGGTTCATGTCCCCCTCAGGTCCGTGGCGGACCTGCTGCAGGCGCCCGAGCTGACGGAGACGCTGGTCATGCTGGATCGGGGCCTGAGGGAGCTCTACGGCATCCCTGCACCTCGGGTCGCCGTCCTCGGGCTCAACCCTCACGGGGGAGAGGGGGGCCTCCTCGGCTCGGAGGAGCAGGAAGTGATCGTCCCCGCCATCGCCGCCGCCCGGGAGCGAGGTGTCCTCGCGGAGGGGCCGCTGGGAGCGGACGGGTACTTCGGGGCGCTCATGGGCGCCGATGCTCCGCCCCACGACGGAATCCTGGCCATGTATCACGACCAGGGGCTGCTGCCCGTCAAGGCGCTGGCGTTCCGGCAGGCGGTCAACGTAACCCTGGGCCTGCCAATCGTCCGGACCTCCGTGGATCACGGCTGTGCGTTCGACCTTGCGGGCACGGGGACGGCTGACCACGGGTCCATGATCGTGGCGTTGAATCACGCGCTGGATCTGCTGCTCGCCGCAGACCGTTGACCTGGGGCCGTGCCTCTCCCATGATAGGGCGGATGTTGAAAGGCCCGTGATGGGGGGGCCTTGCATGGGGTTGACCCCAACGGCTTGGGGCAGGGGGGGCGCGGATCACGGGACGGGTTGTCCCTGGCGCCCGGGGCGAAGCATGACGAAAAGAGACCGGCCGATTCTCTACGAGGTCTTCGGGTCCGAGGGCCGCCGCAGGGGCTGGAGGGCCCCGCTGGCGTCCGGGGACTCTGCCCGCGGCGCGGGTCGGCGTCCGGCGGGCAAGGAACTTCGCGTCAGCTACGAACTTGCGGCCACCATCGGGGTGCTGGCAGTTGTCCTTGGCGGGACCCTTTATTACTTTGGCTGGGTTCGTGGAAGCGATCCGGCTGTGGACGCCAGTCTGGCAGCGCGCTCGGTGGTTCCTGTTCCGGGAGCCGGTGAGGCGTCGCCTGTCGGGGTCTCGTCAGCGCCGTCGCCGGCCTCCAGGCCGGAGTCGTGCTACGCGGTGCGGGTCTTCACCTCGAGCTACAGGTCTGGTGCCTCGGACGAGCAGATCAGGAAGCAGGTGGCCCCCGCGCTGGCGGTGAGGGACCTGTTGGTCTCGAAGGGGCACCAGGACGCCCGTACCGTCCTCCATCGGAACCGCCGGGAGGTTGTCGTCTACGTTGGCCGAGCGGACAAAGCGTCAGCGCTCGACGGACTGGCGCAACGCATCCGGCGTCTGACGATGGACGGCAAGAAGCAGTTCAAGACGGCTTACGTGACCCGCATCACGGTCAAGCGTTAGTCGCAAGGTCGCGAGAGTTTTCCATGTCGATTCACAAGAGCTTGCGCTCGGGCCAGGGCTTGACCCGCGCGCGGAACGTGCTGACCCGAGCCGAGCGCGTCGAGCGCATGACGAAGGAAGGCCAGTTCCAGCCTGGCGACTCGGTGCTTGGGCTTCCCAAGACCAAGGTCTTGAAGCCGAAGAAGGGCAAGAAGAAGAAGAAGGAAGAGGAGACCGCGGACGCCGACGCGCCGAAAGCCGAGGCCGACACCGAGTAGGGCGCCTCTGGGCGCCCCCGGTAGTCTCCACTTCACCCTCTCATGCGCATCAGCAACAGGGCCAATCGGGTCCGCTCCTCCGGTATCCGGAGGATGTTCGATCTCGGTGCGCGCCTGACCGACCCCATCGACCTGTCCATCGGGCAGCCTCATTTCCCGGTCCCGGATCCGATCAAGGAGTCGGCGGTCCGTGCGATCCGCGAGGACCGGAACCGCTACACCATGAGCCAGGGGATCCCGGCCCTGAACGAGGCCGTGCTCGATGGCATCGCCAGCCGCACGGGCGTGCGGCCTGAGGCCAGCCTGGTGACAGCCGGTGTGGCCGGGGGGCTGACCCTGGCGTTCCTCGCGCTGCTGGACGAGCAGGACAGGGCCCTGATCCCTGATCCCTACTTCGTCTGCTACCGCAACCTGGGTGCCCTGCTCTCACTGGAGCCGGCCTGCTACGACACCTATCCCGACTTCCGGATCACCCGGGAGGGACTGACCGCCGCCATGACCGAAGACGTCCGGGTGCTGGTGGTCAACACGCCTTCCAACCCTACGGGCAGGGTCCTCACCGAATCCGAACTGAAGGACGTGGCCTCGTTCGCCCGAGAGCACGACCTGGTGGTGGTGACGGATGAGATCTACGACGCCTTCGCCTACGACGGGGCGGTTCCCTCGATCCTCTCCTACTACGAGCAGGTGGTGTACCTGGGTGGGTTCGGCAAGACCTATGGCATGCCCGGCTGGCGGCTGGGATACGCCGCCGGTCCCGTTGATGTGATCGAGAAGATGCAGACGCTGCAGCAGGTCTCCTTCGTCTGTGCGCCGACGCCGCTCCAGCACGCGGCGGTGGCCGCCCTGGAGGTGGATATGGGTCCCTATGTGGACGCCTACCGAACCAAGCGAGACATGGTGTACGAGCGCTTGAAGGGGTCGTTCGAGTTGGTGCGGCCTGACGGCGCCTTCTACGCCTTCCCTCGTGTGCCCGGCGGGATGGACGCGGAGACATGGGCCGAGCGTTGCGTGGAGCGGAATGTCCTCGTGGTGCCGGGCGGGACCTTCTCCGAGGTGGACACCCACTTCCGGGTCAGCTTCGCGCTGCCGGACGACAAGCTCAGGCAAGGGCTGGACGTGCTCTGCGACCTGGCCGCTGAGTTCGGCTCGGAATCCGCCGGGGCCTGAGCCCCGTCAGGGGCAGATCACCACCTCGAGGGCGTTGGAGCCGCGCAGCCCGGTGACGTCCATGACGCCTCCCTGGACGTAGAAGGTCAGCCCCACCAACGAGGGCGACTGCGGGAGCGTCAGGGTGTAGTCCGCGACGCCGGTGCCGTCCGCCATCAGAGGCAGCAGGGGCGTGCCCTGGGTGACCAGCATGGTGGCGGAGCTCCCGGCTACGGGGGCGTGGGTGGGCCCGGGACCGACGGCGGCGTAGTGGAGGGTGTTGGGCAGGCCCCCCGAGAGTTGGAACACCGTGGTCCCGCCCGAAGATGGCGGAGCCGAGACGCTGAGCTGCAGGTCGTTGGCCGCAGGTTCCAGCGCGGAGTAGCTCCGTACGCCGCAGCCGGTGAGGGAGTTCGTCGCGTCCGGGGTGGGCGCGGCGAAGCTCACGAACGGGCTCAGCCCGTCCAGGACCCGCCCCCCGGAGACGTCCGCTAGCTGGGGTCCGAACCCCAGGCTGTCCAGGAACGCGCCGGTGTCGGTGTCGAACAGGCCGATGGCCTCTCCGCCCGCGGAGAGCTTGAATGTGGCGTGGAGGGGGCCGTCTGCTGGGTCGTTGTCGGCCCAGATGAGGATCGTGTCGCCGGGAGGGACGACGTATCCCGGGGGGAAGCGCCACTTGTCCGGAACGTTGAGGTCGTCGGTGAGGGCCAGGGTGTCGAGGAACACGGGGTAGGTGGTGGGGTTGTGCAGCTCGATCCAGTCCTCACGCTGGCCGGCCTCGTCGGTGATCCCGTTGTCGTTCTTGGCCATGAACTCGTTGAGGGTCACAGAGGCCCCCGTGGCGGATTGGGCCAGTGTCACCTCCAGCGGTGCGTGCTCGGCGTAACGCGGGAAGAACGCCACGGCGTTGTTGGCGGCGGTGGCGCCGGCGTAGTACTGCACGGTCGTGCCCGGGAGATACAGCGGCAGCTCGGCGCCATAGACCCCGTCTCCTGCGGCGCCGTCCATGTGCAACCCGTCGTCGAACATGGGTGACTCGTTGAACGCCCCGACGCTGCGGGAGAAGAGTGTCACGGTGCTGGGAGGGACGGCTCCCGGTCCGGCGGCGGTGGCCGTGACCCACACGGCCTGGCCGACGGCCGGGGCAGGCGGCTGGTGCGCGACCCCGCTGACCGTCGGTGAGGCCTGGGACAGCTCCGGGTGGTTCTGCAGGTAGGCGCGCCGCCCGTCGAAGAGCACCTGGAGGCCGGTGATGGTGGAGAAGAACCCGGCGTTGTAGTTCTGGGTGACGTTGGAGTAGAAGGCCGACGTGGGGTAGAGCTTCTTGTTGTCTGCGGCGACCTCGGCGGCGATGAGCGCCTGGTAGGTAGCGACCCTCGGCCCGATGATGCTCCAGTCAAACCAGTCGTCGACCAGGGTGCGGGCGTGGGCCAGGTATCGCTGCCGGAGTTCGGGTACGGCCCACAGCCGGTTCGTGAGCGGCCTCCCTGTGTTGCTCTCGGAGTAGAACAGGTTGAAGTTGATCCGGTCGTTGGTCGAGAACCCGGCCAGGATGGTCGCGGCCATGGTCATGTTCATGCCCCAGGGGATCGTCTGGATGCGGTCGTGGTGGGCGTCGTGGTAGAGCCAGTAGTTGTGCCCGAACTGCAGGTAGCTGTCCGGGTTCACGAACACCACCTGCCCTGCGAGCATCCAGAGCGCTGCGTCCACGGCCAGCGCCGGTTGGACGTCCTGGTTCAGGGTCACGAGGGGGCCGTTGTTCAGCTTGTCCGTCGCCCTGATGAGGGGCGCCCACGGGTCCGGCACGTTCGGGGTCTTCAGGTCGTAGTTGTCGTCGTAGGGCGGAGGGTTGGGGCCGAGCCAGGTGAGCGCCGCCCCGTTCGAGGTCGCGGTGGGCAGCGTCGCGTCCGCCTCGTACCGCGCGCCGTCTTCGTCGACGAACCACTCACGGAGCAGGTCCTTGTTGATCTGCTGCACGTTGATGTAGACGCCCCAGTTCTCGCCGTTGACCTTCAGCACCACCCAGTTGGCCTTCGAACAGGGCATGTAGTGGCGGAAGATGTGGTAGCAGAGGACCTCCCTGACGAAGGTGGGATCCTGGAAGCCGTTGTTCAGGTTGAGGCTGTTGTAGCCGTAGAGCTCCTGCCCCGGGACGAAGGAGTTCATGGAGATGTTGAACGGCTTCTTCTGGGAACTCCCGATGTTGTTGAATGACGAGTAGCCCTTGAACCGCACGCCGACGCTCGGGTAGATGACGCCGTCCACGGTGAGGTCGGCGGGGAGCTCGGAGCCGGTGCCGTGGCTCTGCTCCAGCTGTTGGTACCAGTCAGGAGCCGCGAACGTGAGCTCCAGCGTCCTCAGCACGGTCTCGTCGTAGAGGTCCGGCTGTTGAGCGGTGGATGGAGCGGCCAGGAGCAGGCCCGCGAGGATGATCTGAGCGATGGTCTTGGTCCGGGTCATGGGGCCTCCGGGAGCCACGGTTCGTCCGCCGTGGTGGGCTTGGTTCGCATGATCAGTTGAACGAGACATTGTCCAGGGCCACGTCGCCGGTGTAAGAGCCACCGGCGGTGTACGAGAATCGAACGCTGGCCGGGCTGTTGCCCGGGACGAACGGGGTCAGGTCGATGGACTCCGCCGACCACTCCAGGCCGCCCTGGGACTGGCCCGCCGCGGGCCCGCTATAGGTGGCGATGGTCGTGAGGGAGCCGTTGGCGTGGAGCGAAACGGTGAGCGTCCCGATGGTGGCGCCGATCCTGCTCAGGTCGAAGTCCAGGCGTTTGTTCGGGAGGGCCGCGAGGTTGATCTGGCAGGTCTCCACCCCGAAGGAAGCGGTCCCGCCAGACCCCGAGGTCTCGCAATACAGGTAGTTGGGCGCGCTGAGCGCCGAGGTGGGGCCTGTCCCCACGGACGGGGTCCCGTTGGAGTCCACGGTCCAGGAGCTGAGCCCTGTGGGGGTCGTCCATCCCGGGGGCAGCCCGCCGCCCTGGTCGAAACCCGAGCCCGCGCAGGGTGCGACGTCCAGGTCCACGGCGCCGCTGAAGGCGTATCCCGACGCGGAGGTCGGGTCGGTGGCGGCGAATTGTCCGCCGTAGCTCCCCCCCAGGAGAGTCCCTTGCAGGGTCAGGGGGGCTCCCGGCCACGGCGTCCCGAACAAGCCGTTGAGGTAGTTGACGGGGGCGTTGAGGTTCAGGTTCAGGATGCTTCCGCCCGGCAGCGCCGTGGCGCCCCCGCCGAGGGGGACCGTGGGCGCGGTGCTGTAGGCCAGCTCCCACAGGGCCCCGGGGAGGAGCGTATCCATGGCGGCGGTGATGGTGGCGCCGGTGGGAGCGGACACCTGCCCGGGCGCGGTGATGCTCGAGCTGACCCCGTTCACAAGGAGGGTCGCGGCCGGAGAGTTGACGCTGTAGATCTGGTTGACGCAGCCGGCGGCCAAGGCGTTGATCTCCGCCTCTGTGAGGACCGTGTCGTAGACGCGGAAGTCCTCCATGAACTGGTCGGTGTCCATGGCGTCGATGGAGCCCGAGTAGCCGCCCACGCGGAAGCTGCCAGTGCCGGTCATGGCCACGCCCGCCGGCTGGGAGACGGTGTTCACGCGCGCCCCGTCAACGTAGACCCGGCTCTCACCTGATGGGTCGTAGACGAAGGTCACGTGGGTCCAACCTCTCGGCCCGTGGGCGTTCGGGCACAGGGTGTCGTTGAGGCCTCCACCCCGGATGAGGATCCCGTTGGCGCCCGCCGCGCCATCCGTGAAGCACCGGAACTGGGCTGCGGTCTGGTCACCCCACAGGTAGGAGAAGGCGTTGCCGCCCACCATGGCATGCCCGGAGGTCTCGACGCAGAACGCCACGGTTACCCCGTTTGGGAGGTCGGTGATCCATCCCGAATCGCCCCCGTAGGAGGCGAGGGAGGAGTCGCCGTGGAGGCAGGACGTCCCGTTCGGGGAGGTCCCGGAGAGTGAGAGTCCGTTCAGGGCCATGGTCCCGCCGGCGGCCCCAGCGTTCACGGCGGGGCCGACCCCACCAGCGTCGAAGCCATAGGCGAGGATCGGAGCCTGACCGGAGGCGGCCAGCGTCAGCAACGCGGTCGCAGACAGGTGAGAGAGGATTCGCATGTCTCGTCGCCGTTCGGGAACTACTGGACCATGCGAGTGGCGGGTGATGGGAGCCTTGGCTCCGACCTTATCCTACCGCCTCTGGGTGGAGAAGGCGGTGGTGTCCTGGAGATGGGGCGCCGATTCCGGAGGATGTTCGGGCTGACGGCGGACTCCCGCTGCGTTATCACACCTGTCCATGGTGCTGGATCCGGCTCGTCTGGCTGCCTGCGAACAGGACGGCCTCTGTGACCTCCTGGAGGTGTTCTCCTCCGTGCAGGGGGAGGGTCCGAGGGTGGGGGAACGGCACCTCTTCGTCAGGTTCTCTCAGTGCGACATGAAGTGCGCCTACTGTGACACCCCCATGTGCCACGGCGCCCACGACACCGCACGCGTGGAGGAGACCCCGGGGGGCGGGCTGTTCAGGCAGGTGGAGAACCCGGTGTCGATCCCTGACCTGCGGTCCTGGGTGGTGTCGGCGTTGAGGAGCGCGCGGCACCGGGCGGTGGCCCTGACCGGTGGGGAGCCGCTGTTGCAACCCTGGGTGATCGAGGCGCTCGCGCCGTCCATCCGTGAGGCGGATTGCCAGGTACTCCTCGAGTCCGACGGCAATCTCCCCGACGCGTACGCGGAGGTCCATCACCTGATCGATGTCCTGAGTCTGGACTGGAAGGCCCCCTCCGCGACGGGCGAGCGGGCCCGGTATGAAGAGCATGTCAGGATGCTGGCCCTTTGCTCCGGCGAGGCGTACGTGAAGTTGGTCTACGTGGCGGACACCCCCGTGGAGGAGGTCCGGGTCGCGGCCCGCGCCATCGCGGAGACGCGCCGTGATGTGCCGCTGGTGCTTCAGCCCTGCACCCCGTTCGGGTCCGTCCGTGTCGCGCCGCGGGCTGAGCACGGCATCTCCTTGGCTGAGACCGCGGCCGAGCACCTGCCGGATGTGCGGGTGATCCCACAGGTCCACAAGCTGCTGGACGTCCTCTGATGCTCCCTGTCGTCGCCATCATCGGTCGCCCCAACGTAGGGAAGTCGAGTCTCCTCAACGCGGTGGCAGGGCGGAGGATCTCCATCGTCCACGACAAGCCTGGGGTGACCCGAGATCGGGTCGAGTCCGAGGTCTCTTACGGCGATCGGACCTTCACCCTGGTGGACATGGGCGGGATCGGAATCGTCGACGATCACAACCTGGACGACGAGGTGGAGATGCAGATCAACGCCGCCCTCGCCGCGTCTGACGTGGTGGCGTTTGTGGTGGACGTTCGGGAGGGCATCGCGCCCCTGGACCAGGCGGTGGCGGATCTGTTGCGGCGCCAGGAGAAGCCCACGGTCTTGCTCGCCAACAAGGTGGACGGAGAGAGGCACGCTCACGATATCCACGTGTTCGAGGCTTTCGGCCTCGGGTCTCCGCTTCCTATCTCCGCCAAGCAGGTCCTCGGCATCGGGGCGGTGTTGGATGCGGTGTGTGAGCAGCTGCCGTCCCAGGCCTCCTCGGAGCGGCCTTCCAGCGAGGGGGAGACCCGGGTCGCGTTCGTGGGCCAACGCAACGCGGGCAAGAGCACCCTGCTGAACGCGCTGGCGGGAGAGGACCGGGTGATCGTCTCGGAGATCCCTGGGACCACCCGAGACGCGGTGGATGTGACGGTCGCCTTCGGTGATCGTACGTTCACCGCCATCGACACCGCCGGGATGCGCAAGGTCCGGAAGCTGATGGACTCCATCGAGTTCTACAGTCAGATTCGAGCCCACGAGTCCATCGTCCGAGCGGACGTGGTCTTGCACTTGATCGACGCGGAGAAGGAGATTTCCCAGGTCGACAAGAAGATCGCGGACGCGGTGATTTCCGCCCACAAGCCATGCGTGCTCGTCATCAACAAGTGGGACCTGGCCGAGCACGTGGAGACGGGCAAGTACCTCGACTACCTGGGCGCGCGGCTGCCGCTCTGGCACTTCGCGCCCGTCGTGTTCGTGAGCGCCAAGGAGAAGGTCAGGCTCGAGGAGATGATGGACGTCGCCTTCGACCTCCACGCCCAGGGCGCCGGCCGCGTGAGCACCCCGACCCTGAACAAGGTCGTGGAGGACGCGGCCGCGGTGCGTGGGCCCAGGGTCTCCCGTGGCAAGTACCCCAAGATCTACTACGCTACCCAGGTGGGGACGAACCCTCCGTGGATCGTGCTGTTCGTGAACGACCCGGCGCTCTTCAAGGACGACTTTCGGCGTTTCCTGGAGAACCGGTTCCGAGAGGCCTTCAGCTTCAACGAGATCCCGATCCGAATCTCCTTCCGGAAGCGCAAGTCGATTTACCGTTGAGGTCAACGCCATGATCCGTAGCGCAGCCCCGATTCTCTTGGTCATCCTGGCGTCGTGTGGTGGGACGCCGCAGCCGAGAGAGGAGTCCACGAACTTCAGCTATCGACACACCCGCGCCGAGATGTGGCGGCAGCTGTGTGCGGAGGTGAGGGAGTCTTGGCGGATCGACTCCCTGGATGAGACCGCTGGCGAGATCAACACCGGATGGGACGTCCAACTTCATGCCATGAACACGTTCGGGCGTCGTCATCGACTGAAGATCACGCTGACAGGGACCGACGAGACTGGATACAAGGTCGCCGCTACGCAGGAGACCGAGCGCAACATGAACCCCAACAATCCACTCTCGGAGCCCGATGCCGACTGGAAGCCGATGGAGGCGGACGGTGTGCTCGCGCAACGGTTCCTCATCAAGTTCCATCGACGCATGAGCCCGGCCAACACGTGGAAGGAGGGGCGCTGAGTCTCTCCCACGTTGGTGACGCCGGACCCCCTGAGGGGGATTCGGACGGTGCCCGGCGGCGTTTTTCTTGGCGAGACGTCGTTTTTTTTTGAGCGCGGTCAAGGCTCCCGTTCGACCTCTCTCACCGATGTCCTGGACCGCGCATCGCGTCTGGTGTCATGAGTCACAGCGGGCGCTGCGTACGTTCGTCTCGCCTCAATGCGGGTCCGCGGAGCGTCGGTCGATGCGCGTGGCTCCATGTGCGGCGCGGCGCTCTCATGCACCCGCTCCGGTGCGGGAGAACGCACACCTTCTCGTGCCGACATCGCGTCCGACAGGAACCCCGTACGGCCTCCCTCTGTCTCGGCTCTCGAGATGCGATTCGTTCACAAAGTCAATATTTGAATGGGTTTCCGTGCGCGGGGGTTGGCGCTGCAGATGTGGAGAACATGTGGGTTGGGCGGTGCGTGGCTGACCTGGGGAGCGTCTTGGACGTTGTCCGACCGGGTAACGCCGTGTCCTTGTCCAGTTCCTCGTTGTCCCGACGCGGAGGGGGGCGGACAGGTCGGTTGTCATCGATCGACAAGTTGGCTGCGTCAACTCGCAGCGTTCTCCGCAACGGGAGGTCGCTTGTCACGCGCACCATCCGGGTCGTCGCGCGCACGTCATCAGTGGCGACTGCCGGTCACTACAAAAAAAGACTGAGCCCGTTGATTCCTGTTGCACGATGAACACACCGGAATTACTTTTTGCCCGATGGCTCCTCTCGTGGGAGTCGTCAAGAGGTAACGGGACCTTTTCAAGAAACTGAGGTACCTCAATCAGGAGGTAGGGAATTGGCAAAGGCTGCTAAGAAGAAGGCCACTAAGCGGAAACCGGCTCGCCGGAAGGCCGCTAAGAAGAAGGCCACCAAGAAGAAGGCGACCAAGCGCAAGGCCACCAAGAAGAAGGCGACCAAGCGCAAGGCGACCAAGAAGAAGGCCACCAAGCGCAAGGCGACCAAGAAGAAGGCCACCAAGCGCAAGGCGACCAAGAAGA
>CAZDQF010000003.1:371275-386781 GCA_964507445.1 uncultured Isosphaeraceae bacterium | reverse complement strand
TCCCCGCCCCGCGGGCAGGCCGCCCCCTCCGGGGCGCGGGGGGGTCCTGGGGGGCCGGGGCTCTCTGCGTATATGGGGCTGGGAGGGTCAGGCGAGGCTGAGGACGGGAGGCCGTCCGTGCCGCTGCCGGTGCGACGCCCGAAGGACGGTCGCGTGCGGTGCGGGGTGTCGTTAGGATGCCTGCCATGGAGTCTTCCTTCTCTCGCTTCGCGGACTTGCTCTGGCATGATCCCGATCTGGGGATGAGCCTCGACCCGAGCCTGCTCGGTGTCAGCGCGGATGACCTGGAGGTCATGGCCCCCCGATTCGACAGCGCTTTCGAAGCCATGGATCGCCTGGAGGCGGGGGAGGTCGCGAACCCGGATGAGGGTCGGATGGTAGGCCATTACTGGCTCCGTGCCCCGTCCCTCGCTCCCATGCCCGATCTCGGGCGCGCCATCGTCGAGACCACGGAGCAGGTCAAGCAGTTCGCGAGTCGTGTCCGTCACGGCGAGGTGAGGACGGATCAGGGGGAGCCCTTCACGCACGTGGTCTCCGTGGGCATCGGGGGCTCGGCGCTGGGGCCCCAGTTCGTGAGCCGAGCCCTCGCTCCAGCGATTCCTCGGTTGAGCCTCTACTTCCTGGACAACACGGACCCGGATGGGTTTGAGCGACTGTTCGAGCGGTTGGGGCCGGACATGGCCCGCACCCTGGTCATCTCCATCTCCAAGTCGGGGACCACGCCGGAGACACGGAACGGTACCACTGAGCTGAGGCGTGCCATGGAGGCCGGCGGCCTGTCTTTTCCCGGTCGAGCGGTGGCGATCACGGGGGCAGATTCGGTCCTCGATCGTCAGGCCAGGGCGGAAGGCTGGCTCGCCCGCTTCCCCATGTGGGACTGGGTCGGCGGCCGCACCTCGCAGATGTGCGCCGTGGGGCTGCTGCCAGCGGCATTGGAGGGGATCGACGTGGACGCGCTCCTGGGGGGCGCCGCCGCCATGGATGAGCTGACCCGTGTTCATGACCTGAGGTCCAATCCCGCGGCCTTGCTCGCCGCATGCTGGCATCATGCTACGGATGGCGTCGGGCGTCGGGACATGGTGATCCTGCCTTACAAGGACCGCCTGGAGCTCCTGGCCCGCTATCTCCAGCAGTTGATCATGGAGTCCCTGGGGAAGGAAAAGGACCTGCAGGGGCGGACGGTCAACCAGGGGATCAGTGTCTACGGGAACAAGGGCTCCACGGACCAGCACGCCTTCGTTCAGCAGCTGCGGGATGGCGTGGCCAACTTCTTCGTCACGTTCGTGGAGGTCTTGCGGGATCGTGAGCGCTCGGACGTCGAGGTCGAGCCCGGTGTCACCTCCGGTGATTACCTGGGTGGGTTCCTCCAGGGGACGCGGCGGGCGTTGCGAGAGAACGGTCGCGGGTCCATCACCATCACCCTCCCTGAGCTGTCCGCCCGTCACGTGGGGGCGCTGATCGCGCTCTACGAGAGAGCCGTCGGTCTCTACGCATCCCTGGTGGGTATCAACGCCTATCACCAGCCGGGCGTCGAGGCGGGTAAGCGCGCGGCGGGGGAGCTCCTGGAGCTTCAGGGGCGCCTCTCGGAGACCCTCGCTCGGATGCAGCGTCCGCTCTCCCTTGACGAACTGGCGGATGAAGCGGCGACGGATGATCTGGAAGCCGTGTTCCTGATCATGCGTCGACTGGAAGCGAACAGAGCCCAGATCACAGGGGTCCGTGAGCCAGGGCAACGCCCATGGCAAGGGACCTGGGTTTGGAACGGAGAGTCTGAGGATGAATCCTGACGAGGGCGGGTCCGTGACCGAGCCCGCTGCCATGAAGTTGATCCGCGGTGCGGATGACTGGGAACCGACACCCCACGGGAAGACCCTGGGAGAGGCGCTCGCGCGACGGAACTTCGTGGCCGGCAAGCGGGTGTTGGAGCTGGGCGGCGGCGTTGGCAATCACACCATCGTCATGGCGCGGCAGGGACCCCAGACTCTGGTGACTACTGAGGTCGCCGCCCGGCTGCTGGAGACGACCCGTATCAACGTGCAGGCGAACGTCCCCGGGGCCTCCCGGTTCGTGGAGTACCGGGTCGCCGATTGGCTGGACACCGCCGGGACGTTCGATCTGATCGTGGCCAATCCGCCTTTCGCCAAGTCAGGCCAGCGCAATCGGCGGTTCTTCATCGACAGCTTGATCCTCGGGGCCCACAAGCGCCTCAACCCCAACGGTGAGCTGATCTTCGTGCAGTCTTCCATGGCGGACATCGCCAAGACAGGGCGGCGTCTCACCGAGAACGGATACGAGTTCGAGATCGTCCATGAGGTGGAGGGCCCGTTCCGGGATTACTACTTCGAAGACCCGAGCTTCATGGAGGAGATCCAGGCGGTGCCGAACGGGTTTGATGTGCGTGACGGGGTGTACTACGAGCGGTTGTTCGTCGTGCACGGGCGGCTGAAGGAGTGGCCCCCTCCAGACGGCGCCCACGTCATCTGATCCGGCGCGAAGGCGGCCGCCTGGACCATGGAAATGGGCCCCCGATCGCCGCGGCGAGGGGGGGCCCTTTTCTCGTTCCCGTTAAGGGAGTCTGGTCAACTTACTGACCGATGGACAGCTGGTCGACGCAGCAGTCACCCTGCCAGGAGCTCGCACCGAAGTAGGCGAACTGCAGACGGACGGCGGTGCCGCCGAACATCAGCGGGGTGGTGCGGGACAGCCAGGCGCCGCCCTGATCACCGGTGAGGGTGTCGATGACGACCCAGGTGCCCGGGTTGGCGGGGTCTTCCTCGCGGAGCTCGTAGGTGCCGGAGTTGGCGCCCTGGAGGTGAACGGCGTTGAACACGTTCACAGCGCTGAGCGGGGAAACCGCACCGATCATCTCCATCTCGAAGATGCTGGCGTTCTGGCCGCCGGAGATCTCAGTGTAGATGTACTGAGATCCCTCGATCGCGCCACCCGCGGGGCCGGTGCCGCCTGAAGGCGTGCCGCCGGTGCGGGCCTGCCACTGGCCGGTGGCCGTGGCGGAGGACTGCCAGTTGGCACCGTAGGTGCCGAACGGGCCGGCGGGAGCTCCGGAGCCGAGAGCCCAGCTCTCGAAGCCTTCGACGTCGACGGCCGCGGTGCTCGGCTCGATGTAGCCGATGGCGGTGCGCAGCTCGGCGCCGACCGCGCGGGAGAGCGCGAAGCCGTCAGAGCTGCTGGCGTCGAGTACGGCCAGCTGGGCGGACATGGTGGAGCCACCGGCGATCGCGCCGAGGAGGCCACCGCTGGCGACCACGGTCAGCGGCGGGACCGGGCTGGTGAGGGCCGGAGCCGTTCCGCCGAACACGTAGGAGGTGCCGGGGATGGTGATGTCAGCGTTCAGCGCGTTGTTGGTGAAGAAGGCGCCGAGCGGGTTGGCACTGCTCGCGACCGCGGGGGCCGGGACCACGGCGATGTCGCCGGGGGCGAAGTTGCCGTCGATGCTGACGGTGTGGCTGGAGCCACCGGGGCTGGCGAGGCCGGCCACATAGCCGAACGCGGCGCCGATGCCGGCGAACGGATCGTACGGGGTGCCGTCCAGGTCCATCGTGGCGACGCCAGGACGGTTGAACTGGTACGGGTACACCGGGCAGCTACGCGAGGTGAGCGAGGTGTTGTCGTAGAAGAGCTGGCCGCCGGCCGAGTAGAGGTCGAGGTTCGCGATCTCGATGGGGCCGCCGCCGGCGTAAACGCGGGACGACAGGGTCTGGGTCACGTCATCACCGGTGCCGAGGATGCCGTCAGCGCCCGCCTCGTCGATGTAGATCTCGCAGGCGTTCGCGTCGAGGCAGACCTCCATGCGGATGCGGTGCCACACGCCCTCCGCGAGGGAGGTCGAGGTGGCGCCGGCGGCCAAGTCGTCGTTGACCAGGATGCTGCCGGGGTTGGCGGCGTCCGGGACCATGGAGCACTGACCGGACCACGAGGTGGCGGTGCCGGCGTTGTTGTAGTCGTTGTTGATGATCCAGTACACGTTGCCGAGGGCGAGGCCACCGACGGGGATCTGGAAGTCAGACGCGACGGTCCAGCCACCGGAAGTCGGGTACGTGGTGTACGGCGCGCCGGAGGCGGCGCCGGCGCCGGTCAGGGCATTCTCCTTGAAGGGCTGGACAGCGTCCTGGCAACCGAGACCGGGGGAGATGTCCATGTACTGGTCGGAACCGTTGGAACCGAGCCCCGGGGCGTTCACGATGACGCCGGCTTCGATGGGGTTGTTGAACCAGCCATCCCAGCCGCCGGAGTTGCCGACGTTGCCAGCGGCGCAGGGGGCGCCGGGCACGAGGGTCGGGTCCTGGTAGCAAAGGTAACCGGTCGGGTAGGACTCGAATCCGTCAGTCCAGTTCTGCGCAACCGCGAAGTTGGCAACCAGGGCGACGGCCACGAGCGTGAGGAGCTTGCTCGGCATGGGAACTTTCCTTGAAAAGGCTCGCGCGACAGGCCTCGATACGCCCGCCCCCCCCGCGGAACGCGGGGGCAACTCATCTGAGGAACGGCGTCGGAAGACTGCGGCAAGGGAGAAAACGAAACGGTTTAGACCCTGACAGTTGACCGGATGAACACTCCACAGTCAAGTCGATCTTGCCCGGATCTAAACCCTTTGTGGGGACGGCCTTTCCTCGACCGCATCTGGCCGCTGCGGGCGGCGGACGACGGGCCCACACCGGATCACCGCCGAATTGCGGGCCCACGGTTCGATCCCGTGGCCTCAGCGGGGTAGGTCTGGGCGTGTCGGCGTCTCCCGCGGCATGTGCGGTTGCTCTCGATCGCGGTCCCAGAGGTGTGATAACCTCGCGGTGTGGCCGGGCGCGCATACCCCTCGTCGCTTACTTTCCTGCGCGGACGATCGCATCCAGGAAGAGGAGACTGACATGAAGAAGATCGCTGCGCCGATTGCACTCGGTTTGCTGGCTCTCGCGCTGGCCCCCGCCATGGGCCAGATGCAGACCATGTCCCAGTCCGTGGACAACATGACCGTTCAGCCTGGGACCATCTCCTGCAACACTGGCGCGACGCCGCCTCAGTACCACGTGGTCAACAGCTACTGGCGGGCCTACGACCTGCCCACGGAGGGGGTCACCATCCCCATCGATGTCACCTGCATCCGCTTCGGCGTCGAGTTCGCGTTGGCGGGGACCGGCGGCGAGCAGCCCATGGAGGTGCGGCTCTACACCCAGCCAAGTCCGGGGACCTTCCCGACGGTCGTGCCGACGGTGCCGGTACACACCGAGATGTTCATGCTCCCGGACACCTCGAACATGACGAGCCCGATCTTCGTGGCGGGGCTCAGCTCCGTCGTCACCGTCCAGCCGAACGAGACGCTGATCGTCGAGCTCTACCTCCCGAACGGCGTGCCGTCCATGAACGTGATGTTCCCCGGGTCCAACGGGTCCGGTGAGACCGCCCCGAGTTACATCTCCGCCGCTGGCTGCGCCATCGCCACCCCGAGCACCATGGCCACCATAGGGTTCCCCAACATCCACCTCATCCTGGATGTCGTCTACATCATCGCGGGTGGGTTCCTGCCGCCGACCGTGAGCGTCAACATCGTCAATCAGGATCCGCTGACCGGCATGACGGAGTTCACCCTGTCCAACGGAGACCTCATCCCGGGGCACGAGATCTGGAACTTCTACAGCTTCCAGGTATGCACTTCGGGGCCGTACATGGGGCTGTGCTTCAGCAATCCGGCTCAAGACCTGTATCCCCAGCTGAACACCCCGCTCGGGTTCGAGCCGCTGCACTACATCGCCACCGGCTGCTCCAAGACCATGGGGCCGTTCTTCCTGCCCACCGGGCCGTCGGTGGAGATCGTGCCCGTGGACTTCGACTCCGTGAACGGCATCCTCTACAGCAACGGCACCAAGATCACCGTCACCTTCTGATCCGCGACGCGGATCAGCGTCGTCCTCTCACCGTTGGCGATCACGCCGACGGTGGGCGGCCCGATCACCCGTAGGGGTTGACCCGCCAGAGCTTCAGGCTGATGCCGAGGAGGGCGCGGCAGGCGTAGGCGCAGACCACGACGGTGTAGAGCAACAGGTATACGTCCACGCGGTTGAGCAGGCAGAGCGGGACGATGTAGCTGGGGTAGTCCACCACGAAGTGCCCGAACCTCTCGATCAGGGCGACAGGTCCGGTGGGTTTGTGCTCGGCGGCAGAGTCGTTCGTGGCGGCCGGGAAGGCGTCCTTCCAGTGCTGCATCTTGAGGAACTGGGTGCATGAGATGCCGAGCGAGAGGCCGAGGAGACCCGCCAGACCCCAGGTGAGGATCCAGTAGTCCGGCCATCCGCCCCAGGAGCCAATGGCGTCGAGCAGCCAGGTGGGGGACGCCCAGTCGCCCCTGGCGAACGGGAGATCCCCGGCCTGCCCCGCGTCGAGAGACTGGAAGAACAGCCGCAGGGCGAGGGCGATGTACATCAGGTACGCCTTCACCTCGTCGATGAAGAAGTCGAAGTACATGCCGATGGTGGAGCCGGCCTTGCGGTGTCGGGCCAGCTGGCCGTCCAGGGCGTCGAGGACGTGAGCCAGCATGAACAGCGCGCCGCCCAGGACCAATCCACCCCAGGACCACATGGTCATGTGCACCACGGAGCCGGCGATCCCTACCACCAGGGACAGGATCGTGACCTGGTTGGGAGTGATCCGACCGCCCTTGATGAAGTAGAGGATCAGGGAAGCCAGGGGCCGCGAGAAGTACTTGAAGGCGAGGCCTTCCTTGGCGCCGAAGGTGCTCTGCGCGTGGAGCGCCTTGATCTCTTGCCAGGCCTTGCCCATGGTCATCCCTCGAAGAACACCGAGCCCGACTTCGCCTTATGGATGAGGAACTGCGCGATCTCAGGGCGCATGATCTCCTTCGGCGGGCTCTCTCCACGACCGATCATGGCCCGCACCTCCGTGCCGCTGATCTCCAGGTAGGAGTCCTCTCCGTGAGGGCAGATGGCCTCGGTGACGATCTCATCGCAGGTCCGGCAGTATGAGGGCCCGTGAAGCAGCAAGGGGGTGACCCCCAGCTCCTGCGGGTCGAATTCGTCGAAGATCCGATGCCCGGCGTACTTCTCGTAGTAGCCGCCGACACCGGCGTGGTCGCGACCGACGATGAAGTGAGTGCAGCCGAAGTTGCGTCGGATGAGCGCGTGGAACAGGGCCTCCCGGGGGCCAGCGTAGCGCATGGCGGTGGTGAGTCCGGCGAGGAGGACGCGTGGCTGAGGATAGTAGTGCCGAATGAGGAGCTCGTATCCCTCGAGGATCACGTCCGGCAGCATGTCGCCGACCTTCTTCCAACCGATGAGAGGGTGGACCAGGAGGCCGTCCGTCAACTCGAGCCCGATCTTCTGGAGGTGTTCGTGGGCCTTGTGTCCCAGGTTCCTCGTCTGGAACCCGGTGACCGTGCGCCAGCCTCGGCGGGCGATCTCTGCGCGAACGTCCGCGGGGCTCAGGTCGTAGCCGGCAGGGATCAGGCTCTCGGATTGTTCCAGGAGCCAGATCGGGCCAGCCACATGGGCTGGGCCGCCCTCTGTCATCTTGGCGACGCCCGGGTGAGCGGCGTCCGTTGTGCCGTATACCTTTCGCGCCTGCTCCTCGAGGTCCACGTCGAAGATCTCGGTGACCTCCATCAACGCGCAGGATCGATCCTCCGCCTGATTCCAGAGGTGGACTTCCTCGCCGACCTTGAGCTCGTCGGCGACGGATCGCGGTACCTGGAGCATGATCGGTATGGACCAGGGGGTGCCGTCGGCGAGGCGGATGTCATCACGGACCGCCCGGTAGTCGGCCGAACCCATGAACCCCGTCAGGGGAGAGAAGGTGCCGTTGGCGATCTTCTCCGTATCGAGGACCTGGGTGTCCCCCAGGGGCACACGACGCAAGCCGGCGGCCCGGGCTATGGCGTCGTCCCGTTGTTCGCCCCTGAGGGTGCGGTCCGTCAGCCCGGTCATCTCAACGGCTGGCGGCGGGCATGTCGTCCCGCGAGGCCTGCGCCCGCAGGATCTCCCCGAACACCCTGTCGCGAGACCGCTCGAGATCCGCGAGGCAGTCGTTGTCGTTCCACGGGCGGTCGGAGGTCGGGCACGGAGTCAGGTCCAGTCCCGAGCCCGCCAGTTGTTCGAAGGTGGCCGTGATGAAGTCCATCAGGCCGCCGTTCTTGATGCGGGCGTCGATGGCGTCCACCAGACGACGGGTCGCGGACCCCTCGAGTCGAGCGAGGCCGATGAACTCGCCATAGCAGTCCGCCGGGTCCAGGTCCTTGCTCCCCTTGACGATCCGGTTGTCCTGCACGATGACCTTCTCGTCTTCGGGGTCAAGCTCACTGCTCGTGTCCACTGCCAGCACGGCCTTGCCCTTGGTGGCGAAGACGTCGGCGAGGATCGCGCGGTCGAAAATGATGTCGCCGTAGAGGACGATGAGGTTGCCCTGTGGCCGGGCGAGCCAGAGCGAGAGCGCCATGTTGGTGCTCGCGTACCAGGGGTTGAAGACGAATCGTCCGCGGAACCCCTCGCCCTTCAGGTAGGCCTCGATCTGGCGGTGGTTGTGTCCCGTGACCACCGTCACGTGGTCATCCTGGATGCCGCATGCACGCAGGTTGGCCAGCTGATGCTGGATGATGGTGGTCCCGCCGACGTCCAGCATGCACTTGTGCTTGTTGGTGGTCAGGGAGCCGAAGCCCGTGGACGCGCCTGCTGCCAGGATCACCACCTCGTAGTCGCGGGCCAGGTGCCCTTCGGCGTTCCAGGCGATCTCCCGCATGGTCGCGATGGCGTCGTAGGGGTGCTCGCCGATGGCGGTCTCCTCCGACAGCATGAGGATGTCCGCGCCGTCCAGGACGGCGTTGGTGATGTCGGACACCTCCGCCATGAACGGGAGGGGGTTCTCCAGCATGGAGCACAGGAACTGGCTCGCCACGATGACCGGGACGTCCAACTCCCGTGCCCGAGCGATGATCTGCTTGGCGGCGATGGGGACGTTCTCGCGACCGATATCGGCCTCGAGGTCGCCCCGGTCGATCATGATGATGTCCGACTCGTGCAGCACGCGGTCGAGCTTCGCCACGGCTTCGGATGTCTCCACCTTGGCGACGACCCCGACATTGGTGCCGACCAGCTGCGCCTTGACCCGGCGGACGTGTTCGCTCGAGCGGACGAAGCTGAGCCCCACCCAGGCGATGTCTTCCTCGATGGCGATGTTGAGCAGGGAGATGTCCCGCTCGAAGTCGAACGGGATCGTCTCGTGGATCCCGCGGATGTTGACGCCCTTGCGGTTGGCGAGCTTGCCGCCGATGAGCACGTTCGTGCGGATGTCCTCGCCTTCGACGGCGGTGACGTCGAGCTGGATGGTGCCGTCCGCGGCCGAGATCCGACAACCGGGCTTCACCCGTTGGTAGAGCCCCCGGTAGGTCAGGTTCTCGGGCTTGATGACGAACTCCTCACCCTCGACCAGGGGGATGGGCTCGGAGATGTTGTCGGTTCGGATCTTGTTTCCGGGCAGGTCCAGGAGGATCTCCACGGATTCCGGCAGGTGCTGCCGGAGGAACTGGATCATGGCTCGCACGTCGTCCAGGCTGCCGTGGGACCCATTGACCCGGGCGATGTTCATCCCGGATTGGTGGAGCTGCTGCAAAGCCCCTGGGTCAAGAAGCTTGGGGCCGATCGTGCAGATGAATCTGGTCTTCCCGGGTCTCTTGCTCATGGCTTGATTCCGCCGCCGCGGCAGCGGCGGGCACTTATGAATCGGGTGAAGGCGGAGCGGAGGTTGAGCATACCATCCGTCGATATCTTCTTCTCAACGTAACTCGCTGATCTGAACATGGTTGACCGCGGCGTGGTGCGGCCCTTGCAGTTGCCGTAACCTCCCTGCGAGAGGCACTTGGAGTTCGTCTGTGGGCGCCCGGAGATCACCCGATTACAGAATCCTGCTCATCAGCGCGGGAATTGCGTGCGTGGCTGCGTGGGCGGTGGCTCCGTGGGACGCTGAGCTGGTGATGTCGCTGAACGGGGCCGAGGGCGCCGTCGTGGACTGGGCGCTGAGCTTCCTCCATCACATCGTTCCGCTCGTGATCCTGGCGGTGAGTCTGGTGGTGGGCGGCGCTTTGTACGTCACCGGAGCGACACCCCAGCGTCGCTGCGACGGGGCGCTTCTCGCGCTCGGCCCGTTGCTGGCGAACAGGGTCACCAGCGTCCTCAAGGGCATGGTGGAGCGGGCGCGACCGCAGCACCCGGAGCATGGGCTGGAGGGGCTGCGGGTGTTGATCGAGGACGCGGACCGCCGCTCGTTCCCATCCGGTCACGTCACCACCACCGTGGCCTTCGTCATCGCGCTGTTCTGGGCCTTGCCGCCGTTCCGAGGTCGTGGGTTGGTGACCCTGTTGGTCCCGATCATGATGTGGGATCGGATGGCGCTCGGTGTCCATTTTCCTTCGGACACCCTGGCGGGGGTGGCCGTGGCGTGCCTGACCATGGTGACTCTGGGGAGGCTGACGCGGGGTCGTGACCTGAGGGTGCCGGTCCGTTGGCGACCCGCCGGAGCGCTAGTCCTGATCCTCGTCGTCACGGCAGCCTGGGCCGGCGCGACGCGACCGGTGGAACCGGTGTCCATGGAAGAGTGGGAGGACCTGTCCCTCTCCCAGACCTGGGATCGACTGCTGCTGGAGCCTGTGGTGGGGCCGCCGCTGGAAGTCGCCTGGGCGCCGGGGGCGCGCCGTGTGATTCTCCTGACGCTCCCCTGGGGCGTCCTCGGCTTGTTGGCGATCTGGCGACTCACTCTCCGAGACCTGCGGGTGCGAGTCCTGAGCTTGTGCGCCGGGCTGGCGGTGATCTGGGGCGTCCTGTTCTGGTCGGGGTGGCCGCCACCGGATCGGTTTCACAGCCGGGTGGAGGGGATCTTCTTCGATCCGCACGTCCACGGCAGCGACCCGGTGGACGGAGCCCGTGACGTCCACATGGTCCTGGACCGCAAGGCTGGTCGGGGCGTGGATGTGGTGGCGCTCACCAACCACGACGCGCCGCCCCCGGTGGCGGGACCCTTGCCAGGGATGGAGTGGAGCGGCGGACGGCACCCGGAAGACACCTATCTGCATCTGCTGGTGCTCGGTGGTCGCGGCGCTCTCGACGCGGTGTCCGAGGTGGTCGTGCCGGAGCTCTCCAGGGCCGACGCGCGAGGCCGGGAGCGCGGTCTCGAGGCGGTGCGGGTGGCCAAGGCGAACGGCGCGGTGGTCATCGTGGCCCACCATTGGCGAACCCTCGAGGCCATGGAGCGGGCAGGGACGGCGCACCACCTCCCGACTCCGGTGGAGCTCGCTGACGCCGGGGCCGATGGATTCGAGGTGGCGAATCGACACTGGGAGGCGGACCCCCTGGGGCGTTCCAGGGTGGAGGCCATCGATGCCCTGTGCCGCGATCGCGGCCTCCTCCGGGTCGCCTCGAGCGACGATCACGGGATCCCCGCGGGGAGCCCGTGCATCACGTTCCTGCCTGGTCGGTTCCCCACGGACGCCGCCGGCAGGGTGGAGGCGGTGCTGGAGCGGCTCCGTGATCGCGGAGAGGTCTGGCCGGTGGTCTGGATGCGGGAGCGCAAGGCGACCCTCGCGCCGGCGGTCCTGACCGGGCCCATCGCCATCGGCCGCTACTTCGCGGGGCTGTCACTGGCCGGCCGCTGTTCCTGGCTGGTGTGGTTCCTCGTCGCCATGTGGTGGGTGCGACGTGGTCGCCCGGTGACGGGCCGAGCGGGGGAGTAGGCGTGACCTTCCGGTCAGCGGGTCTCGGCGAGGATCCCGAGGACCTGATCCGCCTTCTTCGCTGATTGGATGATCCGGTTGCGGGTCTCTTCCGGCTTCAAGGTCGCCGTGAAGCGGGCGAGGATGCGCAGGTACTCCTCGTTCTGTCCTTCGGGGCCGGCGATCATGACGATCAGGTGGGCGGGCTTGCCGTCCAGGCTGTCGAAGGGGATGCCGTCCTTGGAGATTCCGAGGGCCGCGACGAATCCGCTGACGCTGGGGATCTTGGCGTGAGGGATCGCGATCCCCTGTCCTATGCCGGTGGACAGGATGCGCTCACGGTCGCGGATGGCCTTCCCCAGGTCCTTCTCCTTGTCGACGAACTCCGTCTTGGCCAGACAGCGAACCAGCGTCTTGAGGGCGGCGTCCTTCGTCTTTTCCTTCTTGAGGGCGACGATCCGGTCCGTTGTGACGAGTTCGGTGATGTCCATCGGGGGTCCCGGCTTCTCTGAGAGGCGGTGGATGAGGTTGACCGCCCCTGAGGATACTGTGAGTAGGCGGCCCCGCAAGGCGCCGGGTTCGCAAGTTGATGGGGTGTCGGGGCGTCGATACGATCCTGCCCCTCCCGAACCTACGAATCGTCATCATCATGAGTGATCCACGCAACGTCATCATCATCGGGTCGGGCCCGGCTGGCTACACCGCGGCCCTCTATGCATCTCGAGCCAACCTCAATCCGCTCCTGTTCGAGGGCCTGCAGCCAGGCGGGCAGCTCACCATCACCACCGATGTGGAGAACTTCCCGGGCTTCCCGGAGGGGGTCCAGGGGCCCGAGTTGATGCAGCTGTTCCGGAAGCAGGCCGAGCGGTTCGGCACCGAGATCGTCAGCGGTCACGTCACCGAGGTCTCCCTCACGGAGGGCTCGCCCTTCACCGTCCGAACGTCGGACGGAGAGTGGAGCGCTCGCACCGTCATCGTCTCCACCGGCGCCACGGCCCGGCTGCTCGGGCTCGACGACGAGGACGGCTACATGGGGCGGGGGCTCTCCGCTTGCGCCACCTGCGACGGGTTCTTCTTCCGGGACAAGGAGGTCCTGGTGGTGGGAGGAGGCGACTCGGCCATGGAGGAGGCCACGTTCCTCACCCGGTTCTGCGCCAAGGTCACCGTGGTCCACCGTCGCGAGCAGCTGCGGGCCTCCAAGATCATGCAGGACCGCGCCCTGTCCAACGACAAGATCGACTTCATCTGGAATGCGGGCATCGATGGCTATCTCGGGACTCCGGGGGAACGCCTCACGGGGGTTCGATTGGTGGACTCCAACACCGGCGAGACCCGCGATCACGCCACCGACGGGGTCTTCCTCGCCATCGGTCACGTACCCAACACGTCGATCTTCGAGGGCCAGCTCCCCATGGACCCCCAGGGCTACCTCCTGACCACGCCCGGCACGGCCAGCACGGAGCTCCCGGGGGTCTTCGCCTGCGGTGACGTGCAGGACACGGTCTACCGTCAGGCCGTGACCGCTGCGGGTTCCGGCTGCATGGCGGCCATCGAGGCTGAGCGGTGGCTGGAGACCCAGGAAGGCTGAGTTGAGCCTGCTGGACCGGCTGATCGCAGCGTCCGTGGGCTTCATCCCGAAGTCCCTGGTACGTCGGGTGGCCTGGCGATACGTCGCCGGTGAGGACTTCCACGCGGCGGAGCAGGTCGCGCAGCGCCTTGAGGAGATGGGGTGCTGTGCGACCTTCGATCTCCTCGGAGAGTTCGTGGAGGACCTCTCCCAGGCAGACGCTTCGGTGCAGGAGTATCGCGCCGCGCTGGAGCGTATCCACGAGGTCGGTCTGGACGCGAACGTCTCCGTGAAGCTGACGGCGTTCGGCCTGAAGTTGGACGAAGAGGCCGCCTACGTCAGGGTCAAGGACGTGGTCTCTCACGCCCGAGGCTTCGGCAACACGGTCCGCATCGACATGGAGGACAGCTCCTGCACCGACGCCACGTTCCGCATCTATCGGCGACTGCGTGACGAAGGCCTCGACAACGTCGGCATCGTCCTGCAGGCCTACCTGCGCCGGACGAAGGAGGACATCTCCGAGTTGGCGGCGCTCCAGCCCTCCTGCCGACTCTGCAAGGGGATCTACGTGGAGCCGGAGGCGATCGCGTTCCAGGACGACGACGAGATCCGGGAGAGTTATCGCGCCGCCATGGGGGCGTTGCTGGACGGAGGGTCCTACCTGGGGATCGCGACCCACGACGGGGCCCTCGTTGAAGCGGGCGTCGACGCGGTCAGGTCGCGTCAAGTACCCACCAGCGGGTACGAGTTCCAGATGCTGCTGGGGGTCGCGGAGAACATCCGGAGTTCCCTGGTGCGGGACGGGCACCGGGTGCGCGTCTACATCCCGTACGGCCGCGACTGGCACGCCTACTGCGTCCGTCGTTTGAAAGAGAATCCCCGCATCGGCCGGTACGTGTTCATGGGGCTCTTTCGGCGCGACTCGTAACGATCCTGCATGCCTGGGCTTGCGCCGTGTTTCAATTCCCTGCCGAAAGCTGGCATACTGGATGCAGCGCCTCGCCCGGTCCGCGATAGACGTTCGTCGGTGACGTGTGGCGAATGAGGCGGTCACAAGTCTGTTGCTGTTGCGCCGGAGGATTCCGACCATGAAGAAGCTGCTCTTCCTTGTCTCGCTGCTCGCTCTCGCTGTCACGGTGCCCGCACAAGGCGGAGGAGGTGGCGGCGGTGCTGGCGGCGGCGGTGCTGGCGGTGGCGGTGGCGGTGGCGGTGGCGGTGGCGGTGGCGGTGGCGGTGGCGGTGGTGGTGGCTACGGCGGCTGTCCTCCCGCACCCGCTCCGGCCCCCTCACCCGCTCCGGCCCCCTCACCCGTTCCCGCGCCCTCTCCCGGTCCCGGGCCCGCTCCCGGACCCGGACCCGGTGGCGCGACGCCCGGCGGCGGCAGCCCCGGCGGTGGTGTGACGCCCGGTGGGGCGCCCGGTGGCGGCGTGACCCCCGGCGGTCGCGGTGTTGGTCGCGGCGGGCGCACCCCCTACGTGGGCAAGAAGGTCAGGCTCAGCGCCGAACAGTCCTACTGGCTCGGCGCGGTCACGTTGCCGTGGGAAGGGACCTTCCTCCCGACCGGTGGCGGGGACGGCTACGACGGTCGCGAGATGACCATCGAAGAGGCCGTGACCCATGGGCGGGGTTGGAAGAAGGACGAGCTGCCGACGATCGTGTTCGTCTACGACCCGTCCAGCAAAGCGCACATGAAGAGCCTCACCAAGGTGTCCCAGGATGCCCGGTTCGTCAGCGCGTCTCATTACTTCAACCTGTTCCGCGTGGACGCGCGGACCATCAAGGACCGGCGCCTGAAGCGTAAGGTTAAGGAGCCGACGTTCTTCCTGTTCCGCGCCAACGGCGCCTCGGCCGGGGTCGTGAAGAAGGCCATGAGCTACAAACAGCTGCAGCGGCCTGTGAGCGGGATCTTCCAGGAGGACTTCGCGAAGTCCGAGGAAGAGGCGCTCGCCTCCATGTCCGCCGTCCTGGCCCGTCGCTCCTGGGTGGAGGATGAGATCCGTCGGTACGAGACGGTGCTCTTCGACCCCGTCACCGGCAAGCTCCAACCTGGCGTCAAGGATCGGATCGCGAAGTACAAGGAAGAGCTGAAGGACCTCCGCAAGCACGAGAAGATGCTGACTCGCTTGCGCTCCGGGGCGCTGGTCGCCTCCCGGTAGATCAAGGGGAGTGTCGGGGGGGGGGGGGGGGGGCAGGGGGGCCCCCCCCCCCACCGCGCCCGAACCCACC
>CAZDQF010000003.1:306076-371265 GCA_964507445.1 uncultured Isosphaeraceae bacterium | reverse complement strand
GTTTTATTATGGGGTGGGGGGGCGGCGGGGGGTTAGGGGGGCGGCGCATAAAATGTGGGGGGGGTACCTGCGAGGCCGCGCCCCTCTTGTCATGGCACCGCTCACGGTGCGTATGCGCCCGTCGCCGCAGGTGCCGAGCGGGTTTCATGAGAAAGCGCGTTCCTCGATCTCGTAGGAGAGTCGGATGCCGCCATGCGGTGTCGTTCTTCTGTCCAGAATGAGAGGTCCTTAATCATGAAATCCGCGTGCTTCCTGGCGTTGTGGTGTCTGTTTGCTTCGGTTGCTTGGTGCCAGTCATGTAGCTCCGCGCCGCCGCCACCTCCGGCGACCGCAGCCCCTGCCCCAGGCCCCGCTCCCACTCCGACCCCCGGGCCCACACCGGGGCCAGGTCCGACGCCAGGAGGTGGTGTCACCCCTCGCGGGTCCGGCGGGGGCGTGACACCCGGCGGCGGTGCCCGTGGAGGTGTGACCCCGGGACGCAGCCTCCGTGGTTCCGGTTACGGAGCTGTCGCGCGGCGCAAGAAGGTGCGCTTCAGCGCCGAGCAGCGGTACTGGCTTGGGGCGGTGAAGTTGCCATGGGAGGGCCGGTTCCTCCCTGAGCAGGGTGGCCAGGGTTATGACAGCACGGAGATGAGCATTGAGGACGCGGTCTCATCACGTGGAGGCTGGCGGAAAGAGAACCCCACGCTGCCGACCATCGTTTGCGTGTACGACCCGTCCAGTTCGGTCCACATGACGGATCTGCTGAAGGTCTCCGAGGACCGGAAGTTCGTCAGCGCCGCTCGTTACTTCCATCTGGTCCGTGTGGACGTGCGTTCGATCCGGGACGATGGCAGGTGGGGTGGCCTGAAGCGAGCGGCTTTCCTGGTGTTCGGCCGTGACGGTAAACCGGCAGGGATCGTACGGGTCGCCGAGGGCTACCGGGCCTTCCGCGCGCCGTTCGAGCGGGTGTTCCGCGCCGACTTCCGCAGGTCGGCGGACCAGGCGGTCCGGGACATGGGCGCGGTGTTGGCTCGACGGGCCTGGGTGGAGGCTGAGATCGAGCAACAGGCAGGCATGCTCTGTGATCCCATCAGTGGTGAACTGCGCCCACGAGTACGAGACCGGATCGCCGTGCGTAAGGCGGAGCTGCGCAGTTTGAAGCAGCACGAGGCGAAGCTGCTGGAGTCTCCTCGGGAGCGTGAATCGGAGGCGAGATGAGGTTGCCCTTCTACCTGTCCCTGTGGTTCTCTCATGGTCTGGAGTTGGCGGAGAACCGCCGTGGCAACCGAGGCGCTCAGCCGGCGTAAGGAGAACGGCCTATGTCGTATCGGGTTCTGGCTGTCTGGATCGTGGCGACGGTCTCTCTCTGCGCTCAGGTGGATTTCAGTGTGCGCCATGCGCCCGGGACCCGGGTGTCGTTGGCTGACGACTACCGACCGGACCCGGTGCAGAGAGCGGACGGGGGATCCATCGCGACGGCTCCATTCTGGAGCAGCTACTGGCTCGATTCGGATCAGCTGACGGATCGATCGAAGACCCCGGCCCCCCCCGCACGGCTGCTCAAGCAGGACCCGGGTCGCGTGTCGGAGTGGGCGAAGAAGACCCACGGGCTGGAGAGTGTGATCATCTCCACGGACCACGCGGTCCTCGTCCTGTTCGTCGATCCCATGGCCGCCAAGCACTTCTCCCGCCAGGACCTCGATGGTTTGAGGGCGCATTTTCCAGGGAAGCTCGGTCGCACCCTGACCCGGCCTCAGGTCGCGCACCTGCTGGCGCTGCGCTATCTCCGTCTGGAGGCGCAGTGGCGACGGTTGATCTGCCTTGACCCAGCCGCCAAGCCTCACCTCCCGGCGAAGTTGCCGGGTCACTTTGGTGCGTTGGGCCGGAGCGAGTTGTACCTGTTCGCCAAGAAGGAGCCCTACATGGAGTTCGGTCGGCACTTCTTCGGCGGCGCCGGGGCCAACGCCAGTTACTGGTATCACTCGGAGACGGAGACGGTTATCGGCGCGTTCCACGCCGAAGGGCTGAAGCCGGCGGAGATGCTGGCCCGGTTCGATCACCTCGTGGCTCATGATCTGGTCTATCAGTTCCGCAGCTTCTACCACTACGTGCCGGCGTGGATTCCCCACGGAATCGCTCACTACTTCGCCCGTCGCAACAAGGCCGTACGCAACACCTACGTGATCGTGGGGTCCCCGGCAAAGGAGCACGCGGCGGGATGGCGGTGGGACCCGGACGGCAAACGGAGCGGGTGGGAGCGAGAGGCCCGGACGCTCGTCCGCAAGGGTCAGTCGAGGCCGTTGTTGGAGCTCGGCCGCGAGCACGAGTACCAACAGCTTCATCCCAGGATCCACGTCCAGGCTTGGAGCATGGTGGACTACATGGTCGCCGTCAGCCGCTCAGGATTCCGGACGTTTCTCGACGAGATCATGACCAAGGGCGAGGACGAGTCCATGCTGGAGGTCCAGCAGCGCGCCTTCATGAAGGGCTACGGCGTCAACATGGTCGAGTTCGAGAAGCACTGGAAGGCCTGGGTGCTCCGGAACAAGATCAGGAAGCGCGGCAGGCGCTAAGATGCGGCCGCCGTCACGGACGGCCCCGCTCACGTAGCCCAACTGGCAGAGGCAGGGCACTTAAAATGCCCCCAGTGTGGGTTCGAATCCCACCGTGAGCACTCTCCGGGTTCGGCGCGGGTGCAGGCCCCGTCGCCGCCGGGCCTACTCCATGCCGCCGACGGCCAGGAGCTCTTCCCCCTGGAGGCGGTGGAGCAGCCACTCCTTGCGGCAGGGCACGTTGTGCCGCGCGTAGAACTCCAGGGCCAGCTTGTTCCAATCGAGGACGAGGAAGTCCATGCGCCCACACCCCTCCGCCACGGCGGTCTTGGCGCAGGTCACCATCATGCGATGTCCCAGTCCCGTGTGCCGGTACTCCGGCAGGACGAACAGGTCTTCCAGATAGAAGGTCGGCCGGGCGAGGAAGGTGGAGTAGGCCTGGTAGTGGGCCGCGTAACCCACGATCTGTTCACACGACGTGTCTTCGGCCACCAGCAGCCGGTACTTGGGGCGGTCACCGAAGAGGTGATCGATGAGCCTGGTCTTGGCTTCCGTGTCTGGCGCGGGGAGCTCTTCGTACTCCGCGAGGGCGTCCACCAACTTCAGGTATCCGCCGGCATCCGCCGGGTCCGCCGGGCGGATGACGATGTCCTCCGCGTCCGCTGCTGGATCTTGCGATTGCTCGTTCAAGGCTTGGTCCTTCTCCTACTTGCCCGGGTCGGAGCTCAGGTCGATGAACCGACCGTCTGTCGCTCGGGTCAGTTGCTCCAACCACAGGCTCCGCGCGTCTCCCACGTTGATGGCGTGGACCCTGATCATGCGGCCGAGGTTCCACGCCAGGACGGCGTCCCGCAGCTCCGTGCGGCTGGTCACCGCGCCTACCGACGGGTCCCCGTCGGTCAGCAGGAAGATGGTATCCGGTCCCTTCACGGCGTCATCCTTGTGGGGCTTCTTCTTCGGATGGAACGCGCGTAACAGCCCGTCATGAATATTGGTCCTGCCTTTGGCTGATAGGGATCGGATCCTCTTGGCCAGCTTGGACTTCAGCCTTGAGGAGGCGCGCTCCAGGGCGTCGGCGGAGCCCACGGGCTGGGCTCCGTCGCTGTAGGTCACGACCGACACCCAGGCGGCATCCGACAACTGAGAGACCACGTGGGCCAGCTCCTCCTTGGCCAGGTCCAGCCGGCTGCGGATCCGGCGGTCCTTCAGGTGGGGGGCCTGTCGGAGGTGCTCTGCTGCGCGCCCACCTTCGACGGGCTCTCTCATGGAGCCCGATAGATCGATGACGAACGTGGTCCTGCCGTTGGGGACCGGGATGCCGTAGTAGCGCGCGTAGGGCAGTCGCAGGGTCTTGCCCGTGTCGTTCAGGGGCACCTTGCCACGGTTGACCTGCCACCAGGATTCCCACTGCGAGGCCGCGGTGCCCAGGTCCTTGCCCGTGAGGCGGGTGAGCGCCGCCGCGGCATCGTTCCGCACCCGCTCCGAGCCCGGGTCCGCGAGGATCTTGATGAGGGCGTCCATGGACGCCTCGCAAGCACATGTGAGGAGAGCCTTCACGAGGGCTGCCCTCTCTGGCCACGGTCGGCGCGAGTCGATGCGGGTCTCGAGGGCGGCGACGTCGCTGATGTGGCGGCGGCCCATGGCGCCGAGGAGCGCCGTCCGTTGTTCCGTCGAGATCCGGGGGTTCTGCAGCAGGGCCTTCACGTGGGCTCGAGCGTCCTCAGATGGCATGGAGGCCAGGGCCCACAGCAATTCCGCGGCGGCGGTGCCGCGGGCTCGCTTGATCGCCGAGATCAGGGCCTCGATGCTCCGCGGAGCAGAGGCGGTGGCGATGGCTTGCCGGGCCGCGGTTCGGATGGACGGCAGTTGACCCTCCTGCGCCAACAGGTCCAGGGATGTGGTGACCCGTTCCTGATCCGGCAGACATGGCAGGGTCTCCTGCACCGCTCTTCGGCGTTGGAACGGGTCCTCCAAGCGCAGGCCGGACTTGAGGCGCTTGATGAGGGCTCGGGGCGCTGTCTCGTCTACAAACCTGAGGCTGTCCACTCGCAGGGGCGGCTCGTCGGGGCCGCGCGCCCGACGGGAGATCCGGAAGGCGCCGATACCCAGGGCCGTGTCGATGGGTCCCTCCGCGTCCCGGGCCTGAAGCGCTGTCAGGTCCAGGTCCAGTTCGCTCCACCCGGGCTGCAGTTGATGAGAACTGGACGACCACTTGAGGCCGCGTCGCTTGCTTCGGACGGGCTCGAACTTCTGCATGGAGACGAACCAACGGACCGGGTCGGTCCCCTCGTTGCAAACACGAAGGCGGAGTCGTTTCGGGGCCGCGCCCCGCAGGCCCCTGATCGTGACGCCGTAGTAGTTCTCGCCCGTGGCAGGGGCGATGCGCAGGGACCCGGTCCCCCTGGTCTCCGGATCGGCTTCGTGGATCCAGCGTGGTGTCCCCTGGACCGAGACCCGTTCCAGCGCGCCACCGTCGAAGGAGAAGACCTGTCGCTCGTCGCCTTGAGCGTCGCACGTCGCGACGGCGAGGCAGCCCAGGATCAACGCGCGCATCATCGCTGGGTGGCCTGGAGCCTCCTGAACGTCTGGGCAGCATGGAGCCGGAACAGCTCTGCCCGCTCGAGGGTCCGGCAGGCGGCGAGGCGGTCGCCCCGGCTTCTCGCGGCCACCAGGCGGTCCTGGGTCGCGACCTGGACCTGGGTCGAGAACTCGCTCAGCTCCTTCATGGAGGAGAACTTCGGAAACGGCAGCGCCAGGGGGTCCGGGTTCGAGGACTGGGCGCTCGCTTCCGACAAGCAGAAGCTCAGCATCAGCAGGATGGCGGGTAAGGAGGACTGGTTCATGACAAACTCCAGGGCCAATGTACCGGACGGCCCGTTACCATGTCCCCGTGATTCGGGCGCTTCTGCTGTTGCTAATCTCCCTGTCCGCGACCGTGGTCGCGGGTCAGGACCCGCTCAGGATCGCTCCCGGGCGTTGGTTTGTCAGCCTGGACCGGGAGGTGCCGACCCAGCGAGCGCTCATGGCACTCCTGAAGGAGCGAGCCGCGGGCCGCGTCCTGCAGGAGTTGAGACAGGGAGTGCCCCTGACTTCCCGGGACGCGGTGGTGCTGATGAGCGGCGCCGCGGCGGATACAGGGCCCGCTCGTCGGGTGGTCCTGGGAGAGGACGTGAGCCTCTTCGTCACCCCCGCTCGGCTGCGGCAGACCCTCGAGCGACTGCATCCCGGCGTCGCGCGCCTCGCCGTGCTGGGGTCCTCGGGGGATTGGGCCGGAGCGGCGGCCGAGGTGGTGGCGGTGGCGGACGCCCACGGTCTCCTGGAGGCGCGTTGCGACGCGGTGCTGATTCCTGACGACCCTGCAGTGCTTCGCCACGCGGAGTCCGTGCTGCGTGCGGCTGAGCAGGCTGGTGTCCCCGCGGTCACCACGGCGCCCTGGTTGGCCCGCGCGTCTTGTGCCATGGGCGTGGTGCCTGATCTCGACGCGGCCGCGCTTCAACTCGTGGGACGCCTCGAGGGCTCCGCCGCGGCGGTACCGGCGGTGCCAACGGAGACCACCGTGCACCTGGATGGATGGAGACGAACGGGGCTGGCGCTGCGTCCCGATCGCATGGCCTGGGCGCACCGGGTCTACGGAGTCACGCCCTGAGCCGGCGGGCGGTGCTGGTCCTGGTCCTGCTGTCGCTCCTGGCGACCGTGGGGGGGGCGTCCTGGTTCGCGTCGGCGGCCGAGAATGAGGCGACGGCGAGGGTGAGGGCGCTCGAGGGTCGCTTGATCGAGGCACAAGGGCGCCAGGAGCTCGAGGACGCACTCCAGGCCGCTCGTCAGGGCATGCTGGAACGGGGGCTGGACGAGGCGTTGACGTTGGCGGGGCGATCGCCTGAGGAGCTGCCCCGCCTCCTGAGCGAGCGGCGGGATGTGCTGCGCGGGTCGTTGCCGGCGACGAGCGCGACGCTCGCCCAGAGCCTGGCGGACGCTCAGGCGGATCGACGGCGGGAGATCCTGGAGCTTCACGAGGCTGCCCTGGTGGCGGACGAGTCCGATGGGGTCCAGCGCGTCGCCTGGCTGGTGGGCGGCTGCGGCCTGGGCCTCCTGCTGGCCGCGTGCTGGCTGGCGCACCGGGCTCAGCTCGAGCAGGTCGGTCACCTGGCCGCGGCCCGGGCGTCGGTGGCAGCGGGGGAGGCGGTGGCGGAGCAGACCCGTCGGGACCTGGAGCGGGCCGTGGACGAGAAGACCGCGGCCCTGGGCGTCGCGCTGGAGGAGTCTCGTGGTCTCAACGCCCGCCTCCAGGACGCTCAGGAACAGCTGATCCGCCAGGAGAAGATGGCGGCCCTCGGGACGCTGGCTGGCGGCATCGCCCACGAGTTCAACAACCTCCTGGGGGGCATCCGCGGCTGCGCGGAGGACCTGCGGGCGGAAGGAGGTGGCGCTGAGACGCTGGAGACCCTGGATGTGATCGTCCGGGCCGCCCGGCGGGGTCGCACCATCGTTCAGGGACTACAGACCTTCAGCCAGGCCGGGGGCAGTGAGCCCAGCCCGGTGGATCTGGGACCGGTTGCGGCGGAGGTCACCCGGCTGCTGGCCCATGATGCGGAGGCGAGGCGAATCTCGTTCGACCTGGCGACGGAAGCGGACCGCTGCGTCGTGGTGGCGGACCCGGTGGAGCTGCACCAGGTCGTCCAGAACGTCGTCCAGAACGCGGTCCAGGCCTCTCCGGACGGCGGCAGGGTGGAGCTGCGGCTGGATCGCGTGGACGATCGGGTGTCCCTCCACGTGTCGGACCGGGGGGCTGGGGTGCCGGAGCCGTTGCGCTCTCGTATCTTCGAGCCGTTCTTCACCACCAGGGAGCTGGAGGGAGGGACCGGTCTCGGGTTGGCCATCACCCACGGGATCATCCAAGCCCTGGGGGGCTCCCTCGAGTTCGCGGACCGGGACGGCGGCGGTACGACATTCACGGTGGAGCTGCCTTACGCTGGGGAGGACCATGGTGACTGAGTCCGGACCCCAGAGCGATCCCCTCCGCGTCCTCGTGGTGGACGACGAGGAGAGCATGCGTCACTTTCTCTCGCGCGCGCTCAGGCGGCGGGGCTTCCTCGTCGAGGTGGTGACGGACGGGGAGGCGGCGCTGGCGGCGCTCGGCGGTGAGGCGTTTGACGTCATGTTGACGGACGTTCGCATGCCGGGGATGGACGGCCGTGAGTTGTTTCGCAAGGCCCTGGACGTGTCTCCTGGGACGAGGACGGTGATCATGACCGCCTATGGGTCCGTCAAGGATGCCATCACCGCCATGGAACAGGGCGCAGAGAGCTATCTGGCCAAGCCGTTTGAGACGGAGGAGCTGGTGGCGACCATCAGCAAGGCCGGGGAGAAGGCCCGTCTGCTGGCGGAGAACCGCGTGCTCCGGGAGCAGCTAACGAGGGCGGGCACCTTCGCGGGCTTGATCGGAAAGAGCGCGGTGATGCGTCGCCTTTACCGCACCATCGAGCGTGTCGCCCGCGCCGGCGGCACCGTCCTCGTCACGGGCGAGAGCGGCGCCGGCAAGGGGATGGTGGCCCGGGCCGTCCATGAGCGGAGCGAGCGCGCCGCGGGCCCGTTCCTGTCCGCGCACTGTGGCGCGCTCCCGGCCACGCTCATCGAAGCGGAGCTCTACGGCGTCGTGGAAGGCGCCTTCACGGGCGCGGACCGTACCCGGGCAGGCTATGTGCAGCGAGCCGCCGGGGGGACGCTGCTGCTGGATGAGATCGCGGAGGTCCCTCTGGATGTCCAGTCCAGCCTGTTGCGATTCCTGGAGACCGGAGAGGTGGTCCGGGTCGGGGGCGAGGAGGTGGCGCGGCCGGACGTGCGGGTGATCGCGGCCAGCAATCGGGACCTCAGGTCCCTGGTCGAGGAAGGGACGTTCCGTGACGACTTGTTCTACCGCCTGGATGTGCTGCCCCTGAATGTGCCGCCGCTTCGGGATCGGGTCGATGACATCCCGCTGTTGGTCACCCACTTCCTCACGTCCGTGGGCCGACCGGAGTTGGTGTTCTCCCCGGAGGTGATGGCTCACCTTCAGGGGCTCCCTTGGCCGGGCAACGTGCGGGCGCTCCAGAACCTGGTGGAGCGACTTGCGGGTACTGTGGAGGCCGAGGTGGTGACGTTGGAGGAGCTGCCGACGGAGGAGTCGGTGAAGGACGTCCCGGTTCCGGATTTCCGCCCGTATCGTCAGGCCATGGAAGGCTTCGAGCGCGACTATCTGCAGGGGCTCCTGCGGCAGGCCCGGGGCAACGTCAGTGAGGCGGCCCGACTGGGGGGGATGGCCCGACCCAGTCTCCATGCCCGGATCGCCGCCCTGGGTCTCGATGTGAGCGAATTCCGAGAGCAAAGGTGAACCGAACCACAACTATTCTCGAATTGTGGTTGGTCAACGTGGGTTTTGGGACGTAAGGATCTCGCCTCCGGGAGATGACCCGGCGAGCGGGAGGGAAAAGCTGCAGAGCGGCTTGCGGTTGTGCCGAAGAGGGGGTGCTTTCACGATGCACCCAGGTGAGGGAGAGTTCTTTTGAGCAGCAAGAGAGACACCGCGACACGCGGTCGGTCGTTGACCAAGGCCCAGCGAGACCGGATGGCCGAGACCCTTCGCGAGCGTCAGCGCTGGTTGCTGGACGGGGCGAGGGCCAAGATGGACAACTCAGGTGAGGACGAAGGCCACGGTGACGAGGCTGACATCGCCAACAGCGCCCTGAATACCGACCTGGCTCTGGACGCGCGTGCTCGGGAGTCCCGGGAGCTGCAGCAGATCTCCAACGCCCTCAAGAAGATCGAGGACGGCAGTTACGGTCGTTGCGCTGAGTGCAACACGACCATCGGGCTCGCCCGTCTCAAGGCGCTCCCGTTCGCGGTGTACTGCATCGATTGTCAGGAGGAGCTGGAGAACTCAGGGGCGTTCCTCGACGAGGACGGCGAGCCCCGGTTCCTCGATAGCTGACCTGAAGCTCCTCGCGCGTCGTCACGTCCGCGCTTCGCCCGGCACGTGCATTGCTTATTCCCTTGCAGGTCTATGCAACGGAAGGAGTTATGCACATGAAGCCTGACATGATGACAGTGAAGCTGGCGGACGCGATGGCAGATGCCGCCGATTTGGCAAGGCGGTGTGGGCATGCGGAGCTGACTCCGCCTCATCTGATGCGCGCCCTCCTGGATCAGGAGCAGGGGTTGTTCTCCTGCGTCCTGGATCGCCTCTCCCTGGACCCGGGTGCCCTGGGCCGGGGACTGGACCAGTGTTTGGAACGTCTCCCGTCCCGGGAAGGCGGGAACCCCGAGCTCTCCTCCGGGAGTCGCGAGCTGGGAACGCTGCTACACGCGGCGGAGAAGCGGCAGCGCAAGCTCGGAGACGCCTATCTCGGCATCGAACACGTCCTGTGGGCAGCGGTCGACGGGTCAGCAGGGTCGGTCTCGACTCTCATGACCGGCATGGGTATGACCCGTGCGCTGGTGGAGCAGGCGTTGGAACCCATGCGCGGAGATGGCCCCCAGGACTCGCGCAATCCCGAAGACCGCTATCAGGCCCTTGAGCGCTACACGAGGGACCTGACCGCCATGGCGCGGGAAGGGAAGCTCGACCCGGTCATCGGCAGGGATCAGGAGATCCGTCGCATCCTCCAGGTGCTGCTGCGGCGGACCAAGAACAACCCGGTGCTGGTGGGCGAGCCCGGCGTGGGCAAGACCGCCATCGTGGAGGGGCTGGCCCAGCGGATCATCGCCGGGGACATCCCCGACAGCCTCAAGGACCGTCGCGTGCTGGCGCTGGACATGGGAGCGCTGGTGGCGGGCGCGAAGCTCCGCGGCGAGTTCGAGGAGCGTATGGACGCGGTGCTGAAGGAGGTCACCGGGGCGGAGGGGGAGATCATCCTCTTCATCGACGAGCTTCATACGGTGGTGGGAGCTGGAAAGGCGGAGGGCTCCCAGGACGCCGCAAACTTTATCAAACGGGCGCTGGCGCGCGGCAAGGGGCGCGGCGTCGGCGCTACCACCCTGTATTATTATCGCAACAACATCGAGAAGGACGCCGCGCTGGAGCGCCGCTTCCAGGTGGTGAAGGTCAGCGAACCGTCCGTGGAGGAGACCCTGGCGATCCTGCGCGGCTTGAAGGAGAAGTACGAGGTGCACCATGGGGTGCGCATCCGCGACGCCGCTCTGGTGGCCGCGTCGGGCCTCTCCGACCGCTACATCACGGACCGTATGCTCCCGGACAAGGCCATCGATCTGGTGGACGAGGCGCTCTCCAGGCTTCGCATCGAGATCGACTCGACCCCAGAGCAGCTGGATCAACTGGAGCGGCAGCTCACGACCCTGGAGATCGAGCGCGAGGCCCTGCAGCGTGAGCGGGACAAGAAGTCCAAGGCGCGGCGCTCCGAGGTCGAGCGACTGATCGCCGACGTCAAGGAACGGGCCCAGGCCACGCGGCAGGCATGGTTGGCGGAGAAGGAGACCATCCAGCAGATCCGCTCAGCCACGGAGCGCATCGAGGAGCTGGGGCGAGAGAAGGACCGGTGCCAGCGGGAGGGGAACCTGAGCAGGGTCTCGGAGATCCTCTACGGCGAGATCCCGCAGTCCGAGGAGGCGGTCCGTAAGGCGGAGGCTCGATTGAAGGAACTGCAGGGAGAACGTCCCCTGCTACGAGAGGAGATCACGGAGGAGGAGATCGCGGACGTCGTCTCTGCCTGGACCGGTGTACCCGTCACCAGGATGCTCGAGAGCGAGCGGGAGCGGCTGCTCGAGCTCGAGGCGCGGCTTCATCAGCGGGTCGTCGGTCAGGACGAGGCCGTGGTCGCCGTGGCGGACGCCGTACGTCGGCAACGTGCGGGGCTGGCCGATCCGGGGCGTCCTGCCGGGTCGTTCCTGTTCGTCGGTCCTACGGGGGTCGGCAAGACCGAGCTCGCCAGGAGCCTCGCGTTGCTGTTGTTCGATGATGAGCGGGCCATGGTCCGCATCGACATGGGGGAGTACCAGGAGAAGCACACGGTCTCGCGGCTGGTGGGAGCGCCTCCCGGATACGTGGGACACGAGGAGGGCGGCCAGCTCACGGAGCTGGTCCGTCGTCGTCCCTACAGCGTGGTGTTGCTGGACGAGGTGGAGAAGGCCCATCCGGATGTCTTCAACACGCTCTTGCAGGTCCTCGATGACGGTCGCCTGACCGACGGCCAGGGGCGAACGGTCGACTTCCGCAACGCCATCATCGTCATGACCTCGAACATCGGCACCGTGGCCCGTGGCGGGCTCGGGTACGACGCCGGGGAAGACCTGGTCGACGAGTCCAACGAGCGCGCGCGCTTGATGGGGGAGGTGGAGAAGTTCTTCCGGCCCGAATTCGTGAACCGGCTGGATGAGGTGATCCCCTTCGCGTCCCTGAGCCGCGAGGACATGAACGCCATCCTCTCCATCCACCTCGACGCAGTGGTCCGGCGGGTCCGGGACCGGGGAATCGAGCTGGAGATCAGTCCGGAGGCCCGGGAGGTGCTGGCGGAGCGGGGCTACGACCCCGTGTACGGGGCCAGGCCGCTGAAGCGTCTGATCAAGAAGGAGATCGTGGATCGGGTGGCCAGGGGCATCCTGGCTGGAGACCTGGCGGAGGGGGCCGGGGCCGTGGTCTCGGTCCGGGACGGTTCGCTGGAGCTGGTCCCCGCGGGGATCTCGGCGGCGGCCTGAGGCCGTCCGGCCGCGCCTCGCCCTGGTTCGGGGAGGGGCGCGGTTCCGCCGTCCAAGGCCAGATCTGGCTTTGACTTCGGGACCCGGCCTTTCCTACCATGTGTAGAGACGGGTGACGGTGCGACTCGCGGTCGCCGTGGACCCATCCCGTCCCCGATCCTGTCAGGGAGCGTCCGAGAGCTTCATGTCCGTCAGTCCCCGCCACCTGCTCGCCGCCGCCATTGTCTCGTTCTTGCTCCAGGGCGAGCTCTGCGCCCAGGGAGGCGTGGTGATCTCCGCCGGAGGTCCCCCCACCCAGGGCTCCGTGGCGTGCGTGCAGATCCACGCTCCCGGCGGCACGGTCGGTGCCTGCGTGACCGTGGAGTTGAACGGGGTGGTGTTGCGGACCACGAGTTCTTCGGTGGAGTTCGGGGTCCTGGAGGTCTGCTTCACGCTTCCTCCGGGGTGCGCGGGCGCGGACCTGGAGATCACCGCCACGGTGGGAGGGGTCACCGCCACCAACACCTACGTGGTGCGATGACGAGCGGGTGCCGGTGGACCGGCAGGTCGCGCCGTGACACCATGCGCTCGTGCCCGATGACCACGACTCCCTGACCCTGCGTCATCAGATCCGAGACAACCGACGCTCCCTGGCCATCCTCGCGGTGGTGGTCGTCGTGGTCTTTGCCCCCGCCATGGGGCACCGGTTCACCCTGGACTCGCGTTTCTTCATGCAGGAAGACCCGCGGGTCTCCGGGTTCCTCGTGGCCGAGATGTTCACGACCGACTGGTGGAACGCGGGAGCCCGTAACGCCGCCGAGACGGAGGCTCGCGGCGGTCTCTACCGCCCCTTGTCGCTCCTCTGGCTCTCCTGCCTGCGCGGAGTCACGTCGGCGAGCGAGCTGGCGGACGACCGCTCGGTCCCTGTGAACCTGGGCAACCTGTTGCTGCATGTGGTGGGGGTCCAGCTGCGATTCCTCCTCTTCCTCGCCCTGCTCGAGGGCATGAAGGGGGCACGGCGCTGGGCCTTCGTGGGAGCGCTGGTGCTGGCGATCCACCCGGTCTCCCTGGAGGCCGTCGCGACGCAGGTGGGGGCAGCGGAGGGGCTGAGCGTGGTGTTCACCTCCGCCTCGTTGCTCCTGGCGCTGCAAGCCATGGAGCGCGGCGGTGTCGGTCGTTGGACGTGGCACGGGCTCCTGCTCTTCCTCGCTCTACTGGCCAAGGAGAGCGCGGTGGCGCTCCCCGGGGTGGTGTTCCTGATGGGCTGGTTGGCCTGCAGGCGATCGCTACGTGACTCCCTCATCGGTTGCCTGCCGTCGGTGGGGGCGCTCGTGGGGTGGATGGCGGTGCGCATGGCGGTGCTTGGGGAGGTGGCCTCCGTGGGCGACCCGGTGTTCGCCCAGATGCTCCCGGCCTCCGCGGTGGCGACGGCCCTGGCCGTGATCGGGTCCTACGACCTGCCGGCCCTCGTCCTTCCGGTGTGGTTGCACCCGAACCCGACGCTTCAGGAATTGCCTCCGGCGGCTGACCTCACAGACCCCCGCAGCGTGCTCGGTCTCGGCGTGGTGGTGCTGCTGATCCTGGCTGTCGCGTGCTGCTGGCGACGAGCTCCGCGGGTGGCCTTCGGCCTCGCATTCCTCGGTGGCACCCTTCTCCCGGTGACCAACCTGGTGGTGCCCATCGGCGCCGTCGCCGCTTCCCGGTTCCTCTACCTGCCCTTGACCGGGCTGGCGCTGGCGTTGGCGGCGCTGGGCTGCCGAGCGGAGGACCGCCCCCGGCTCCGGTGGCTGGGGCGCGGACTGGCGGCGTGGATGGTCCTCTTCCCCGGAGCCTGCTGTCTCCTCGACGTCCCCATCTGGAGCGACCAACGAACCCTGTTCGCCGCCGCGGCGGAGCGATATCCGGAGGCCGCGCAGGCTCACTTTCAGGTGGGGACCGCCGAGGTGCAGCGCGCGGCGCGGGGCGAGCCCTCAGCCCTCGCCCGCGCTCAGCAGGCCTTCGACCGCGCCATGGGTGCGCCCCTGGTGGCCATCCCCGGGCGCCCGGGGATCTACCACGAGGACTCCATCGAGGTGGGCTACCAGGCGTCGGTGAACCGCTCAGGTCTGGCCGCCCGGCAGCTGCCCGGAGCCATGCAGCGGGGCGACCGCGCGGCGTTCGAAGACCTCGTGAGCGCGGCGGACCGTGCCCTGCAACAGGCGGAGGACATGACCCGGCATGGGCTGGAGCTGGCCGCCGGTCCTCAGGGTGCGAGCACGGATTGGTTGCAGCTGTGTACGGATACCCTGGCGCAACGGGTGGATCTGCGGTTGCAGCGAGCGGGTCTGTTGACGGGCGCGTCCAGGACCTCTGCCCTGGCCGGGGTGGCCTCCCTCGTGGAGCGGCTGGAGCGGCTCGACAGGGAGGGCCTCAAGACCGCGCTGGCCCGCCTGCGTCTCCGAGCCGTGCGATCCCAGGTCGGGGTGGACCAGTTCACGAAGCTCCTGGAGGACCTGTTCCGCCGCGCCCTGAACGCTCCGGTGCATCAGGCCCGTCCGGTGGTGCAGGCGCACGTCGATCACCTGCGGTCCAGATCGCGGCACGTGGACGCGGCGCGGGCGTTCCTCGAGGCGTGGGCGGCGGAGGTGGTGACGCCGACCGCTCAAGAGCTGAGCAACGCGGCCCTGACCGCCATGGGCGGACGAGGAGAGCGGGTCCGGAAGCTGGCGAGGCGAGCCCTCCGCTGGACGTTGGATCATCCTGCGGGCGTGGACGAGGTCACCCTGACACGGGTGCGTCAGGCTCTGGAGCGGTGACCGGGGTCAAGGGAGGACGGCGACGCGCCAGACGCCGTCTTCCCGGATCAGGTGGGCGTCCGAGGAACCGTTGAGGGTCTTGACGGTGACCACGGCCCGGTCGCCGTCGATGACCTCCGCCTGCACACGCGCTCCCGCGTCCTCCGGTACCGGCGGGGCGCCGTGGAACCCGGGGCCGGCCACGAGGCGACGGAACAGGGAGAGGCCCCGGGGGCTCTCGGGCTCGACTTCGAGGCCATCCGAGGGCGCCAGGGGATGGGGCCGTCCGGAGATCCAGGCGTCCTCCGCCTCGCTGAGGAGGTCACGGCTCCGGCTGCTGAGGAGCGCGAAGGCCTGCTGCACCTCGCCTCGAGCCAGGTGCCCGAGCCACGCCTCCATCACCGCGGCCGGCCCCGGGTCCCCGGAGCAGCCGGCCGCGAGGAGCAGGGCGAGCGCCGCGCCGTATGCCCGACTTCCCATGGTGGTGATCTTGGCCGACAGAGCCCGAATCCGCAAAGCCGCGCGCGGGGACTCCGGGGTACTGTCCTCAAGGAGTTTCCCCGGTTTACTTGGTCGGGCGCTCCAATGTCCCTAAAATCGTGCCCTCCCCGCTGTTGGGGATGACTTCCTCAACGAAGAGACGAGACTCCATGAAACAGCTCTTCATCTGCATGTTTGGCCTGGTCCTTCTCCTGCCGGCCCAGGCTCCGTCCGGGCCGCGGATCGAGTGCGCGGATGCCACTTGGGAGTTCGGGTCGGTGGCCCAGCTTCAAGAACTGAAGCACGAGTTCGTGGTGCGGAACGTCGGCAAGTCGAACCTGCGGATCAAGCAGGTCATCCCGTCTTGCCAGTGCGCCGCGGCGCTCCCGGAGAAGAGCAACCTCAAGCCGGGGGAGGAGACCAAGATCGAGGTGACGCTCAAGACCCTCACCTTCAAGGGGCGGCTGGAGAAGGTGGTGACGGTGGTCAGCGACTGCGCCGTCCGGCCCCAGCTCAAGTTGAACCTTCGAGGGGAGGTGTTGCCTCCCTACTACGTCAAGCCGGCGAGCCTCAGCTTCGGCAAGTTCTCCAAGAGCGATTCCAGTGAGACCATCGAGTTCCAGATCGTGAAGTCCCCCAAGTCGACGGTGGACATCAAGGAGGTGGTCTCCAGCAACAAGCTGCTCTCCGTGGAGGCCAAGGGCGATCCGGAGAAGCGGGCTGACGGCAGCGTCGCGCAGCGCTATTCGGCGACGGTAGGTGCTGGGGCCAACGTGGGCCTGATGCGCGAGAACATCGTCGTGCTCACGGATCACAAGACCCTCACCAAGACCATCGTCCCGGTGACGGCGGACGTGGCCGGGGAGGTGATGCTCTCACTCCAGAACCTGAACTTCGGGGTCTGCAAGCCCGGAGACAAGAAGACGAAGGAGCTGGTGGTGAGCAAGAGCGGGGCTGCGGATCTGCAGATCTCCGCCGTGGACGTCTATCCCGAAGGGAAGTTCGACGCCGTGGTGGAGGAGCTGGACAAGGGTCGCAAGTTCAAGGTCTCCGTGACGCTCAAGGAAGGCGCCAAGCCCGGCTATGTGAAGGGCAGCGTCAACATCCGCACCAACTGCGCCGGGGAGGAGACCGTGCGTGCGTGGTTCCATGCGTTCATCGCCCGCAAGTGACATCCGGTTGCTGGCGGTCGGGGGGTTCCTGGCAGCCCTGGTCCTGGGTTTGGGAGCGGGGTCCGCGTCGCCCGCGGATCGGCCCCTGGCGGGGCTGCACCCGTGTGCAGACGGCCCCCTGATCGTCCTGACGGGTAACGAGAAGGGCTTCATTCGTCCCTGCGGCTGCAGCAAGCCGGCGCTGGGGGGCGTGCACCGGCGCGCCACCTGGCTGGCCAAGCTCCGTGAGCAGGACCCCGGGCTGCAGCTGGTGAGCCTCGGGGACCTCATCGTGCGAGGCGGCAAGCAGCAGCGGATGAAGTTCGAGACCTTCCTCATGTCCATGGACCTCATGGGCTATCAGGCGTTCGCCCCCGGGCTCGGCGACTTCAAGCTGGGCGTCGACTACCTGACCCAGATGAAGGACTTCGCCTCCTTCCCGTTCGTACTTCACAACGCGTTCAAGGACGGCCGGCGGCTCTTCAAGGAGAGCGTGCGGCTGGGCGAGAGCCCCTACGTGGTGACCGGCCTGGTGCCGTCGTCGGAGGACGTCGTGGGGCTCGAGGTGAAGGACCCTGCGACTTCCATGAGCGCCTGGCTGGGGACTCTGGATGTGGCGAAGGACCGCCCCCTGGTCCTCTTCAACGGCGTCCGCGCCGGCGCCCGCAAGCTCGCTGACGCCGTCCCGGCGGCATGGCGCGATCGCGTCATCATCGCCTTCGGCGGCGTGTTCGATTCGCCGTTCCGGATCGAGGGGACCCCCGTGCCCGTGATCTCCGTGGGGAGCAAGGGGCGCTTCCTCGCATACCTCCGCCCGGAGGGCACGCCGCTGCTGTCCGAATTCCGACTGGAGGAGGCCATCGAGGGGCAGGAAGACGTGAGCATGATGCTCGACGGCTACCGCCAGTCCCTGGCGGACGAGAAGCTGGTGGAGGACTTCCCTCGCCGCACCATCGAGAACGTGTACGTGGGCGATCAGGCGTGCGTGGAGTGTCACGAGGACGAGTGCAAGGTGCTCGATCCGACGCCTCATGAGCACGCGTGGGCAAGCATCAAGGTGACCAACGACCACAACGACCCGGAGTGCGCCAGCTGCCACGTCACCGGCTGGGGTGAGAGCACCGGGTTCGTCACCGAGGAGAAGACGCCGCACCTCGTCAACGTGACCTGTGAGGCCTGTCACGGACCCGGGGAGGAGCACGTCAACGTCCAGACCCCCACCCCCAACGGCAAGCTGGGCGAGAACTACTGCCTGAAGTGTCACGACGCGGACAACTCGCCGCGGTTCTCCTTCGACACCTACTGGCCCAAGATCGCCCACCCCTCGAAGGACGGCGGAAAGTAGGGCCGGCGGGCTACACGTCGGGTGACGTCCGTTCCCCGGGGGTAACGGAATCCGTCACCGCGGCCGCCGGAAGTGTCGCTGGAACACGGCGGCCCTTCATTTGCTCCCGTGGCGGGGGTACCCTCCGAACCTGTTCTTCGAAGGAGCCTCGACGTGATCCGTGCCTGCTTGATCGCCCTTGTCGCATCCCTCGCTCCCGTCGTCTGCGCGCAGCAGGTGGTTGTGTACGTCAGCCACGACGAGGAGCACAGCCGGCGTATCCTGGACATCTTCGAACAGGAGACCGGGATCCGTGTCGAGGCGACCTATGACACGGAGGCCACCAAGACCGTGGGCCTGGTCCAGAAGATCATCGCCGAGGCGGCGCAGCCGGTGGCGGACGTGTTCTGGAACAACGAGTGCGGCCAGACCGAGCTGCTCAAGGAGAAGGGGCTGCTGCAGGCCTACGTCTCTCCTCAGGCCGCCACCATCCCGGCCCACTTGAGGGACGCGGGCGGTATGTGGACCGGCTTCGGGGCGCGCTCCCGGGTCCTGGTCTGGAACACGGAGATGGTGGAGGAGGGGGACCTGCCGAGGCGGCTCGAGGATCTCTCCGCGCCGAAGTACAACGGCAAGCTGGTCATCGCCAAACCCCTCACGGGCACCACCCTGACGCACCTGGCGGCGCTGTACTCGATCTGGGGGGCGGAGCGGACCGACGCCTGGCTCGACGCGCTGATGGCCAACGACGTGCTCTGGGAGTCAGGTAACGGGCCGGTGGCCGACCGGGTCGGTGACGGCGTCCGTCCCTTTGGCCTGACGGACACGGACGACGTCAACGTCCGGCGGCTCGGCGGCAAGCCGGTGCGCGCGTTCTTCCTCGATCAGGAAGACGGCGGCCTGGGCAGCTTCGTCATCCCCAACTCGGTCATGATCCTCAAGGGCGCGCGGCACGTGCCGGAGGCGCGGAAGCTCGTGGACTTCCTGCTCTCTCCTCGGGTGGAGAAGCTGCTGGCGGAAGGGGAGGCGGCCCAGATGCCGTTGCAGCCGGGGGTGCCGGTGCCTGACCACGTGACCCCCGTCAGCGAGCTGGCCACCATGACGGTGGACTTCGGCGCCGTGGGCGCGGAGCTCGCCGAGCGCACCCAGGGGTTGCAGGATCGCTTCTCCCGCGTCCAGGGCGGCAAGGTCGTGGAGGGTGAGACCGGCCCCGCCGCGCTCGTCTGGGCGCTGCTGGCCTTGGCGCTGGCAGGCGTGTTCGTGTTCCTGGCGGTCAAGCCCGGAGGTGGCTCGTCCAGCGACCAGGCATGACTTGGCGAGGCAGAACCGCGTTCGTCCTGGTCTACGGCGTCATCCTGGTGCTGCCCATGACCTGGCTTCTGGTCACCGCAGCGGATTCCGGTGCCTGGCAGGTGTTCCAGCGCGCCACGGAGCGAGCGGACCTGGCAGGGGAGCTGGCCAACAGCATCTTCCTGGCGCTCCTCACCACCGGATTCGGCGTCCTCTTGGGGCTGCCCCTGGCCCTCCTGCTGAACCTGCGGTCGTTCCCCGGTCGACGGTTCCTGGGCGCCATCTTCTTCCTGCCGCTGCTGGTTCCGCCGCACATCCACACCATCGCCTGGACCCGCGTCATCGGCGACAAGGGTTGGTTGACGGGTTGGCTCGCGGCGGAGCATGACTACGTGCTGAACGTGAGGGCGCCCCTCGGGGACCCCGGCGCCGACGCGCTCCTCGGGCACCTCTACATGGGGCCCGCGTGGATCATGGCGTGCGCCTACTTCCCCCTCGTGGTCCTCACCGTGGGCGCAGGAGTGCGGGCGCTCGATCCGGAGGGCCTGGACGCGGCGCGACTGGCCGGTGGACGTCGAGCGGCGCTGCGTCAGGTGATCCTGCCCCAGCTGGCGCCCCGGGTGCTCGCGGGCGCGGCCTTCGTGTTCGTGCTGGCGTTGACCACCTATCCCGTGGTGTCGCTGCTTGACACTCCGACCCTGGTGCACCGGGTCTTCAGCGTCATGTCCCAGGCCCACGGCAACCTGGCGGCGGCCTCCATGGTCGGGATGCCGCTGGTGCTGGTGGCCGTCATGGTGATCATGGTGCTCTCCAGGATCGAGTCCGGGACCAGGGTCCGGCACCAGGGAGGGGCTGCCTTGACGCCCCGTCGGGCGGGCCTGGGGACCTTGCTGATCGTGGTCCTGATCCTCGGACTGAGCGCCGGTCTGCCGCTGGGCTCGCTCGTCTACGTCGCCGGCCCCCTGAACCTGACCGGCGAAGGGGAGCCCGACTTCTACCAGCAGGTGTTCCCCCGCGTCGGCGACGCCTTCGGCCAGAGCCTGCTCATGACCGGGACCGCGGTGCTGGCGCTGCTGCTGATCTCGTGGCCCCTCGGCCGGGCCCTCTCCCGATCGCGCAGCGGCATCTCCGACGGGGTCACCCTCGGGGCGTTGGCCCTGCCGCCGGAGATCCTCGGCGTGGCCATGCTGCTGGTGTGGTCGGCGGCGGCAGCGGGCAGCCTGCCGCTCTGGTTCGTGGCGTTGATGGCCGTGACCTGCTCCCTCCCCGTGGCGTTACGCGGCGACGGCATCCGATCGGTCTGGGCCGCCCTGGCCCTGGCCGCCTGTCTGTTCTGCGCCGGCATGTTCGTCATGGAGAGCGGACTCGCGGAGCACATCCAGCGACAGGGATTCACTCTGGTGATCCTGGCCTACCTCGCGCGCTTCCTGCCGTTCATCATCAGGATGTTCCGAGCCGGCTTCGACGCCCTCGACGAGGAGGAGTCGGAGGCGGCCCGGCTGTGCGGGCACGGCCCGTGGGCCCGGGGCGTCCACGTGATCCTGCCGCGCATGGGGGGCGTGGTGGCCGGCGCGGCGGTCATGGCTTACGTGCTCTGCTTCACCGAACTCCCGGCCACGTTGCACGCGTTGCGTCCGGGCTGGCAGTCGATCCAGATGCGGATCTTCAACATGGTCCACTATCAGCAGATCGAGGAGGTCTGCGCGCTCTGCGTGATGGTGGTCGCCATGGCCGCGATCCCCGTGATCATCCTCACCACCCTTGTCAGGAGGCGCTGGGACGTCCTTTGACCGAGCCACTGCACATCGAGCGACTGGAGGTCAGCCTGGGCGACGCCCGGGTGCTCCACGGCGTGAACCTGGACCTGGAGGCCGGCGCCTACGGCGTGGTGCTGGGCCGCTCCGGCGCCGGCAAGTCCACCCTCCTGCGAGCCATCGCCGGACTCGTGGGTGCGACGGGCACCATCCGAATCGGAGATCGCGTGATCCTGGACGGGCAGACGTCCATGGCGCCGGAGCGTCGCGGCGTGGGCTTCCTGTTTCAGGGGCTGGCCCTGTGGCCGCACATGACCGTTGCGGGGCACCTGCGCTTCGCGCTCAAGGGCGCGGGTACGCCCGCTGCGGAGCACGAGGAGCGCATCCATGCGACCCTCGGGCCCCTCGGCATCGAAGCCCTGGCGGACCGTCGTCCCGCCCAGCTGTCTGGAGGTGAGCGGCAGCGGCTGGCCCTCGCCCGTGCCCTGGTCACGCGTCCGGGCCTGATGCTGCTCGACGAGCCCACTTCGTCCGTGGACCCCACCACCGCCGGGGAGGTCCAGGACCTGTTGCGTCATGTGAACGAGCAGTTCGGCAGCACGGTCCTCCATGTGACCCACGACCAGGAGGAGGCCCTGGGCCTGGCGGATCAGGTCCTGGTGATGGACGGCGGGCGCATCCTGCAGAGCGGTTCACCGGAGGAGGTCTACAAGCGCCCCGCCTCCGCGGCGGTGGCGCGGTTCGTGGGGGCCGGTTCCTTGCTGCCCGCGACCCTGGACGGCGACGGCGTGGCGGACACCCCCCTCGGCCGGGTGTCCGTGGACCCGGCTGGACATGAGGGCGCCGTCTGGTTGCTCTTCCGCCCAGAGGACCTGGAGCTGAGCCCCGTCGGAGAGGGAGTGCCCGCGGAAGTGGATAGAATCCTCTACGGTGGCGGCGCGTACAGGGTGCGGGCCCGGATAGGGGAGTGGCCCGTGGACCTGGTGCTCGCGGCGCGACCGGACGCCGGGTCGCCGTTGCGGATCCGCGTGGTCCGCCCGCCGCGGGTGGTGGATGTCAGGAGCGGCTCATGAACATGGCGAAGCTGGTCGGGTTGCTCGTGCTCCTGGCCGTGGTCACCTTCCTTGTCTCCCACGTCATCTCCACCCCTCAGGGAAACGCCGACCCCGCGGCCAGGGATGCGGAGGAGTGGGTGGAGCCCGGTCGCAAGTTTCGCGACCCCATCCCGTTCAAGAGCAGCGCGGAGTGCAAGGAGTGCCATCCGGATGTGTGGGACGAGTGGTACTCGTCTCACCATCGCATGGCCTACACCAACCCGGAGGTGCAGAAGCTCTCCACGGGGTTCCAGGGCAAGGGGCTGGATTGCCTGCCCTGCCACCTCCCGCGGCCCATGTTCGAGACCGGGTTCGGGGTGCGGCCGCTGGAGCGTGGCACCCGACGGGAAGACGGCATCGATTGCTTCACCTGCCACTACTGGCCGGAGGGGAACGCCATGCTGTCCGGCGGCCCCCTGGGTGGCTCCGCGAGCGCGGCGCCGTGCCAGCCTTCCGTGACCCCGTCCATGCGCTCCATGGAGCTGTGCGCTCCGTGCCACAACCAGCACAAGGTCCACGAGGACTGGAAGCAGACCCGGTACGCGATTCCGGGGGACGGGTTCCAGGATTGCAATGACTGCCACATGCCGGAGGTGGAGCGCACGCGCGCGGCCGGTGGTCTTCGCAAGGGCCGCTCCCATGTGTTCGCGGGCGCCCACGACCCGGCCATGCTCCGGTCCTCCGCCACCATCACGGAGAGCCTGTCCGGCAGCGACCTGCTGATCACCGTCCACAACTCGGGCACAGGTCACAACCTCCCCGCGGACGAACGTCACCGGGCCGTCGACATCCACCTGGTGCTGGAGATGGACGACGGCGGCGAATACGACGTGAGGGTCGAGCGCTTCCGGAACCCGTACCGGGACGAGTTCGAGGCCGTCAACCCGCTGCCGGAGCCGGGCGACTCCTACCAGAAGACCGTGACCGTGCCGGGACTGTTCGCCCAGCTCCCGGTCTCCGTCACCCGCGTGGCGGCGGCTCATCAGCCCGTTCGGCGGGTGTGGTACCCAGCGTCGACGCAGATCCCCGCGGGAGAGAAGCGTCGCATCAGCGTCGGGCTCCCCGAGGGCCTGAAGAAGGTGTCCGTTCGTGCCTGGTACCGGGCGAACCCATTTCAAGCGGACAAGGACTCGATCCTGATTCATGAGAACACACTGCCCGAGTAAGCCCCTCTTGTTCGTGGTGGCGCTGGCGCTCTTCGGATGCGGCGGTGAGGCACCCCAGGGTCCATCGGTGTCTCCCGCGACCCCCGGTGAGTCACCGTTGGCCATGACCTTGCTGGACCCGGAGGTCTCCACGGACGTGCGCATCGAGCGGATCCTCGCCCTGGCCGGGGACAGCTCTCCGGAGGCGGTGCACGCGCTCCTGCGCGTCATGAGAGACCGGAGCCAGGCGGCGTTCCTCCTCAGCCCGGACGACGGCGCGCCCCTCGGCTATCGGGCCGTCGAGTTCAAGAAGACGGGAGAGGACGCGTTCCCGTTGGAGCGCGTGGCGGCGATCACGGCGCTGGAGAAGACCGGCACTCACGCCGCCCTGCCGGACCTGCTGCTGGCCCTCGACGACAGGAATCCGGTGGTGCAGAACCACGCCGCGCGGGCATTGGTGAAGTTGGGTAACCGTTCAGGCATACCGGTGCTGCTGTCGAACCTGGAGACGCGCATCCTGGCTATCGAGACCGCCGCCACGGTGCTGCGTGAGATCTCTGGCGAGGACATGGGCTTCAACCCCGACGGTGGTTGGGCGCTGAAGAAGGAGGCCATCGGGCGCTGGAAGACCTGGTGGGAGGGGATCCGGGACGGCGGCGCGTCGCTCAAGGCCGAGGGGCGTCCTTATCAGCGAGGCACCGATCCGCTCGCGGACCTTCGTATCGCGTTCGTGGTGGACATGCTGGGGCAGATGCAGTTCCTGTTCCATGAGCAGGCGAGGCTGACCATGGTCCGGATGGGGGCGCCTGCCCTGTCCTTCCTCCGCGACGGGGTGGAGCGGGCCCGCAAGACCGGGAACCCCACCACGCGGGCGGGTATCGCCCACGTGCTGGCCCACGTGGATCATCCGAACGGCAGGGAGCTGCTGGCGGGGCTGCTCGCGGACAGCCATCCGACCGTGCGATCTCGGGCGGCCGAGTCTTTCGGGCAGCTCGGTGGAGGGCCGCCCCCGGAGGCGTTGACGCAGGCCCTGGCGGACGTCGACCCCGGGGTGCGACTGGCGGCGGTGGAGGCACTGGGGCGCATCGGCGGCTCCGAGGCGACGGCCGCGGTGCGGGCGTTCGACGGGAGCGACGACCGGGCGTTGGCGACGGCCAGGACCCTCGCGCTCTTTGAAGCCACCAAGGGCGTGGAGGAACGGGACGCGGTCCTGGGGATGCTCCTCGCGGTGGACATCCCCACCCGCAACGCCGCCCACGCCGCGCTCGTTCGACTCACGGGAGACGCCGCGGGCTACGACCCGCTCGCGCTGGAGAAGGACCGCGAGCGCTCCGTGCGCCGCTACCGGGAGTTGCTGGCCAGATGACCCGCGGGCTGTTCGCCTTCTGGATGACGGCGGTCTGCGCCACGGGCCAGGTCACGGTGTTGGTGGCCAACGGCGTGGACGGTCTCTGGCCGGACGAGGAGGGGTTCATGATCCAGGTCAGGGACACCCTGTATCGGGTCAGCGGGGAGCCCCCGCGGGTGGCGTCCGCGGAAGGGGCCAAGGTCCCTTCGCGGGCTGCGTTCTTCGACACCCGAGGCGAGCGAGAACTCTGGGTCGGGGCTACGGCCTGGGGTAGCGCCCTCGACGACGAGGGCTCCGTGGAGCTCGGGGGGGCGCTGCTGCGACGACCTCTCGCGGGGCCCCCCATCCGTCTCCCGCTCCTCTTCGACGGCGGCGGCGCGGTCATCCCTGCCCGTCCGGCGTTCCTGTTGCGCTGGTCATCCGGAACCGGCGCCGCGTTTCGTCCACTACCCGTCGCCCTCGATGGCTCCCTCGAGCTGGGGTGGGGGGCCGGTGACCCGCTCCAGGTGGACCTGATCCTGCCGCACTTGATCCCGCTCCGAGGCGACGGTGGGGTGGACCTGATCGTGGGTGCCGCTGACCGCTGGGCCCGACATGGCGACGGCGTCGCCCCCGTGGCGCTGTCACCGCCTCCCACGGACCGGGAGGAGGGGATCCTCGAGTTCCCGTTCAGCGTGCCGCCGGTCTGCGCGGACCTGGATGGGGACGGAAGGGACGAGCTCGTGTTCGTCGACCCCAGCGCCGGGAGCGCCACCGTGTACTGGGACCCGGAGGGCGCCGCCCCCACGCCCGGTCGGGTGATCCTCGTGGACGGGTTGTGCCTCGCCGCGTGGGCCGGGGAGTTCGACGGTGATGGGCGCAACGACCTCATGCTGTTGCGGGCGCGGAAGCCCGGGCTCGCCGGTCAGCTCAAGGTCTTGTCACGGGGCGTGCTCTCAGCCGAGGCCATGTTCTACCCGGGGCTCGCTGATGGGACGCTGGCGACCTCGCCCCGCAGCCGCTGCAAGGTGGACCTCGGGCTGCGCATCGGCATCCGCAACGAGGTGAGGGAGGCGGCGTTCACCACCTTGTGCGTGCCCCGCCCGGGGCCCGCCCTGGTGGTCTCCGATGTCGAAGGGACGTTGCAGCGGCGGTCGTTCGACGGCGACGCGCCGACGGCGTTGGGAGAACTGCCAGCGGGAGAGGCGCTGGACGCGTTCCGCGTCATCCCATGGGCTGACGGTATCGCGCTGCGATGGCGGACCCCCGCGGACGAGCGGGTGGTCTGGCTCAAGGGCGCATGATGTAGGCGACCCCCGTGGGCGTCTCCAGCCTGATCGCCGGCTTGCCGGGCTGGATGGACGTGGACTTGTAGCGGACGACCCGGCCCTTCCAGGTGAACGTCATCCCCTTGTCCGCGAATCCATAAGCCTCTCCGGGGACGTGGGCGAACCGAATCTCGACCCGGCAGCGGTCGCCCGTCGATCGGGTCAGGACCAGGTCCGCCCGCCCGTCGCCGTTCCAGTCGTCGGAGATCATCCGACGATGCCGGAGCCCCCAGGTCTCGAAGGTGGCGGTCTCCACCTTGTCGGTCAGCGTCAGGCTGGGAGATCGGGGGAACGGCGGCTGGGTACCGGTGCCCAGGTAGAGGTAGTAGTCGAGGCGGACCCTGCCGAGCAGACGCCTGGAGACCTCGGACTTGAGATCACCGGCGAACACGGAGAGCAGCAGGTCGTTGTTGCCGTCGCCGTCTACGTCCGCGACGTGCGGCCCGGAGGAGAGCACGCCGGGCAGGAGGATCACCTGTGAGGGGTCGGGGTTCGGCTTTCCGATGTTCCGGAAGAGGACCAGATCCGTCCGCCGTTCGGGGACGCCCTGGCCGCGCGCCTCCGTACGGGTGAGGCAAAGGTCCGCCAGCCCGTCCCCGTCCAGGTCCTCCAGGTCCACGTCCACCCGCCGCAGGAGGCCGAGGCCTGACGGCGGTCCCTGTGAGAGGGGGAAGAGGTTCACGGACGCGGCGGCGAACCCGGCGCCTTCTCGCGGCAGCACGTGCAGCCCGTCCGGCTCCAGCCAGACCGGGATGGCGCCGCCCTGAGAGGCCTCGGCGAAGGACGTGCGTGGCCGTCCCCGTCGGATCCGCAACAACCCCTGGGTTCGATCCGCCGTGCCACGGGAACGGGGTTGGGCCAGAGGGACTGGCGCTCCCCGGGGGCGGCCGTCGGCCCCGCCGAACACGATCATGTCCTGATCGATGCCGGGCAACACGAGGTCCTGCCGGCCGTCGCCGTCCAGGTCCCTGCCCCATCCCCAGTGACTCGGGGAGCGTCGGTATCCGGGGGGGAACAGCAGCGGCGCGCTGAGCCAGGGTTGGGGGCGTCCGACCTTGGATGTCCCTTCGATGACCTGGACGCCCAGGGAGCTCAGCAGCAGTACATCATGACCCGGTGTCGGCAGGACATCGGCGATCATGAGGGCGGCGGTGCCGGGGGGGATCGGCCACCGCGTCCGCCGGGTGAATCCCTGCCCTTCGGTCTCCTGATACCGCACCTGGAGGAAGGGCGGGGAACCGGGCATGAGGAAGAGCAGGTCGTCGCGACCGTCGCCGTCCAGGTCCGTCTCCGTCAGGTCGTCGAACGGACCTCCCACGTCCACCTCGACGCCCACGAGGGACTGGGCGGACGCGCCGCCGGTGGCCAGCAGCAGGAGCAGGGCCAGGGTTCGGGTCACGCGTGGATCTCCCGTCGCCGGAAGAGGATCGAGCCGCAGAGCAGGCACAGGACGATCCAGCAGGCGGGCTGGGTCGTCGCGCGGAGCGTGTAGGCGCTGTCCAGGACCAGGTCCTGATCCACCTGGATGCCCCGGGAGAGGTCAGCCAACGTGTTGATGGGGTGCAGGACCTGATCCGTGAACAGCCACTCCGCGCGCGCATCCGTGATCAGGCCGAAGATCAGGGGGCCGACGCTGACGATGAGGGAGAGCACCACCGAAGTCGCAGGATCATCCGTGCGGGTGGAGACGCAGAGGGCCAGCAGCGGCGGCACCACCAGGGCGGGGAGCGCGAGGGCGAGCAGCCGCACCTGGATCAGGTTCATGGAGCCCGAGTCCAGGGACGGGATGGGGAATTCGCCGAGGTTCGTCGAGTAGGTCACGTCGTCGAATCCGAACGCCACGAGCGCCACCAGCCAGGAGGTGGAGACACACAGCAGGTAGAGGATCGTGGTGAACGCCGTGATCGTGGTGCCGTGGGCGAGCACCACCGCGACCCGGCTGACGGGTCGGATCATCACCGCCCTGAGCGCGCCCGAGGTCGCGTCGCCGGAGATGCTCACGGCGCCGAGCACGGAGCAGAGGATCACCAGCATGGCGACCAGCAGGCGCGTGGAGGACGCCACCGCCTGGTAACCCTGCCCGTCCTCCACACCCGCGAACAGCGTGCTGAGAAAGGCGGAGTAGAGGGCCGCCGCTGCGACCCAGCGTGGCAGGCGCCGCCGCCGGAGGAGCGCCGCGTAGAGTCGCACCAGGGACAGAAACCCGTTCACCGGATCTCCTCCGTGCGTGCGATGAACAACTCTTCCAGGGACGGGCGTCGGGGAACGATGGAGTGGACCCGCACGCCGCCTTCGACCAGGGACCGGCAGAGGTCCGACGCGTCCTCCGGACCCGTGGTGATCTTGAAACCGCCCCGCTCCTCGAACCAGAGCTCGTCGTCGTAGCGCTCTCCGAGGACTTCACGGACCCGCTCGGCTGGATCCGCTTCGAGAACCAGGGTGCGGACTCCCTGTTCCATGAGGTCTTCCAGGGGGCCCTCGTCGAGCAGCTCGCCGGCGTGCATGATGCCGACCCGGTCGCAGAGGTTCTCGACCTCGTGCAGCAGGTGGCTGGAGACGACGAAGGTCAGGCCCCTGTCGGCGTTGAGCCGCTGGATCAACCGGCGGATGTCGCGGATGCCGCGGGGGTCGAGGCCGTTGGTGGGTTCGTCCAGGATCACCAGGTCGGGGTCCGGCGCCAGGGCGAGGGCGATCCCCAGCCGCTGGCGCATCCCCAGGGAGAAGGTCCGCGCCCGGCGGTGAACCGCGTCCTGGAGGCCGACCTCGTTCAGGATGTCCAGGGCGGCGGTCCGGTCGAACCGATCCTCGCTCTCGGCGCCGCTCCCGAGTCTCGCCAGGAGCTCCAGGTTCTCCAGGGCGGTGAGCTGAGGGTACACGGAGGGTCCTTCGATGAAGGCGCCCAGCCGCTGCCGCGCCTGGGGTCGTCCGAAGCGCACCTCCTCGCCCAGCACCCGGATCGACCCCGACGTGGGACGCAGGAGCCCGAGGACCATGCGGAGGGTGGTGGTCTTGCCGGCGCCGTTGAGCCCGAGGAGACCGTAGATGTCTCCCTCGCGGACGCTCAGGGAGACCCCCGACGTGGCGACGAACGCACCGAATCTCTTGGTCAGGTCGTGCGTGGAGAGGACCGCCTCGGGCTCACCCATGGGTCCCAGGGTCCGTCAGCGGCGTGGAGGTGTCAAGCGACCGGGGAGGGGCGTCGATAGGGAAGGTTGGAGAACTACTGTCGGGGGGTGTCGAGGCAGTGGGCCGGTCTCTTGTCGGAGGTCTGGCCTGGGTTGCGCGACGCTCGTCGGCACCGAATCGCACATTGGAAGAGCCGGGGTTGTGCCAGCTCACGTAAAGCTTTCCCGTTATTCCTTCTTCTATTCTCTTTTCCTTCTTCTCGAGAGAGTTCTCCTCGGCTTCTTCCACTTACTTCCCCGAGGCTCGGGTTTTCGTGACCCTCGGTCCTCGTGTCGGCGGACGGTTAGTATGTGCAGATGGCTCGGAGTACGGGATTCCAGGTCTCGTTTGAAGCGCGGGTGCTCTCCGCGTCACGCAGGGGGCGAGCCGCTGCCGTAGCCCGGTGCCTCGTGCTTACCGGGGCCCTGGTAACGGTCGCGACGATCGCGCTTCACGCATCAGGACAGACGTCAGCCGTGTCCGCCGCCGGATGGGGGTGGGCCCTCGCGGCGTCGGTCTCCACCGCCTACGGTCTCCTGCGCCGGACCGACCAGCCGGCGCTGCGTCGGGATGTGGCGACGCGGATGGATCGGGAGCGGTCCGCGGGAGGCGCGGTCCTCGCCGCCACATGGTTGGCGGAGGGGGGGACGCGGTCCCGTCTCGGCGCCATGGTCCTGCGGGACGCGGATTCGGTCTGCTCCGATCCTGAACCGCGCGGATCGCGGCCCTTGCCCACTTCGTGGTTGGGGTTGGCCCTGGGATTGTTGTGCCTCAGCATGCTGGTCCCGACCCTGCCCCTGGGCGACCTGTTCGGAGCCGGTGTCGACGCTTCGTCAGCAACTCAGGGATCAGCCGATCCGTCTCCGGTCCCCGGTGCGGAGGTCCCTGGGCTCACGGAGCCATCGGGGGGATCGCCCGCGCCACCGCCGGACCTGTCGGAGGTGGCCCGCTTCGAGATCCGCACCAATCAGAAGGTCTACCTGCTCGGTGAGCCCATCGAGTTGACCGCGGTGCTCCGTCCCCTGGCGGACGCGGGCGGGTCGGTGCCCCTGGATGTGGTGGTGGGGCTCAGCGACGGCCTACCCTCGCAAGACAGGGGATTCGGCATCGGCGTGCGTCCCGTGGAGGCGCCTTGGGAGTGGTCCCTGCCGGGCGCTCGGGACGAGCCGCTGGAAGACCGAGTGGACCTGGTCCCTCACCTGCGGCGGTTTCAGATCTACAAGGTGGGGCTCATCACCATCGAGGCGTGGGTGGCGCCCCGGGGGCACGAGGAAGGGGTCGTGGTCGGAGGTCTCGCCAGCAACCGGGTGACGATTCAGATCGCGGAGAACCGACGCAAGCTCCAGGTGAGGAAGCCGGAGCCGACCCAGAAGAAGCGGTCCCCGCAGAATCGAAAGCGGACTCGCCAGAAGGACGGCAACGCCGAGGCCCGTCGCGGTGCGTCCAGGCCGAAGCAGGGCAAGCCGGACCGCATGGCCGCGGCCAAGCGCAAGGCTCAGGCGGTGAAGCCGCTGCTGGCGAGCGGCCCCACCACGGAGAAGGAGGTGGAGGTGTTCGAGAGGGAGCGGGGAGGGACGGCGCCGCCGCCACCTCCGGTGCCGCTCCCCGAGGCTCCTACGCGGACGTTCATCAAGCGGGAGGAGCACGCGGTGAAGCGGCTGGGGCTCTCGCCTCGGGAGCGTCGCCTGGTGAGGAGTTACTGGGACGCGATCCTCAAGAAGTGATGGCACGGCGCGGTCGCGACCTCCTGGACGTCGAGTTCCTGTCTCGCCTCGAGCGGCTTGAGCTCAACGTGCGCCGGTTGGCTGCGGGTGAGCTGAGAGGGGAGGTGGCCACCCGTCGCCGTGGAGTCGGGACCTTGTTTCGGGAGCACCGCCCGTATGTCGCTGGGGACGACCCGCGGTTCCTCGACTGGAACACCTACCTGCGCCTTGACGACCTGCAGGTGAAGGAGTTCGAGGCGGATGAGACCCCGCGCATGCTGATCCTGGTGGATCGGTCCGCGTCCATGGGCTTGCGGGGGGAGGCCAAGCTCGAGCAGGCGTTGAAGCTCGCCGCGGCCATCGGGTCCGTCGGGTTGATCCGGCACGCCCTGGTCACCTGCACGCTGTTCCCGGGGGAGCAGGGGCCCACCATGCGGGGGCGTGGTTCCATCCTGCGTCTGCTGGAGCACCTGGCGGCCACGGAGGCTCGCGGCGAGGCACGTTTCCTGCCTGCCTTCCAGGCGGCGACGGCGCCGGGACGGGGGCGCGGCGTGGCGGTGGTCCTGAGCGACTTCTTCGATACGGCCCAGCACGCGGCGGCCCTGCGGTTCCTGCGTCATCAGGGGTACGTGACCCACGCCCTGCATCTGGTGGACCCCAAGGACCGGGACATCCAGCCCGGCGAGCTCCTGGAGCTGGTGGATGTGGAGACCGGCAGGACCCTGCGGGAGCGGGTGGACCGCAAGATCGCGAACGCCTACTCGGACGCCGTGGGGCAGCACTTCCGGACCGTGGAGCAGACCTGTCGCTCCATGCGGGTGCTGTACGCGCGGGTGGCCGTGGATGAGCCTGTGGAGCGCGCCGTGGTGGACCTGATCCGTCGGGGAGCCATGATCGTCTGATGATCGCCCTCGAGGACATCGAGTTCAGCGACCCGGCCTGGCTCGGAGCCCTGTGGGGTTTGCCGGCCATCATCCTCCTCTACCTCCTGCGTCGCCGCACCGCTCGCGTCCTGGTGCCCCACCTGCCCATCTGGGAAGGGGTGCTCGAACGGATGCGTCGGCGGGTGCGGTGGACCCGCACGCTCCTGTCCATCCTGCTCCAGATGGCCATCTTCGGCGCCGCCATCCTGATGCTCGCCGGTCCGTACACGGTCACGGAAGCGGAGGGGGCAGGGCACACCATCATCGTCGTGGACCGGAGCCTCGGGGTGAGGGCGCTTGACGCCAACGGTTCCCCGCTGGCGGACGCCGTCATGACCCGGGCCCGTCAGCTGGTGACGGACGGGGCGGGATCCGGTTCCGCCTCCGTGGCGTTCTTCCAGGACGGAGTGCAAGCCCGCGCCGTCGCGTCCCGCGACTCCGGACCGCTGCTCGCGGCCCTGGAGGACCCCGGGGTGCCCCGGGGAGTCCGTGACTGGGAGGCGTTGTTGCTGTTGCGGGATGCGGTGGGCGCCGAGTCCCGCATCGCCATGATCACCCCGTTCGATCCGGGGGAGGCCATGGGCCAGCGGCTCCGAGATGCCCAGGTCACCTTGATCAAGGCGGGAGCGCCCCATGCGCAGGCGGGGATCACGGAGGTCCTACGCTCCGGGGACGGTGTGGACGTGACCGTCGCCGGTAGCGGTCCGACCCGCACGCTCGCGCTGCGTCGGGGAGAGGCGGCCATCAGCACGGTGGAGGTGGAGGTCGGTGCTCGTGTTCATGTGCCCATACCCGCGGACGCCGGGGCCAGACCCGCGCTGCGACTCGAGCCCATGGACGGATTCCCCGCCGACGACCTGGTCCCCCTCTCGCTGCCGGAGCGGCAGCGCATCAGGGTCCTGGTGGTCGCGGACAGGACCACGCCGTGGCTGGATGGGTGGCTCAACGCCAGCGAGATCATCGACGTGGCCGGGTCCAATCGCACTCGCAGCACCCGGTTCCGGGATTGGGTGCAGGACTACGATGTGACCATCCTGGTGGACGACTACCAGGAGCTGCCGCTACCTCCGGGGCGTTATCTCCTGCTCGGCGCCGGCGCTCCGGACCTGCCCGTGGTCCGCGACACCCGCGTGGCCAGGGAGTCGGAGCCGCTGGAGATCCGGCGGGAGGACCCCCTGGTGCGGGCGCTGGACCTGTCCCGTTGGCGGATCGAGCGCGTGGCGGCGACGCGAGCTCTGGCCGGACTGGACGTGGTGGTGAAGGGCAGCACCGGTCCCCTGGTGTCCCGAGGGCGCACGCAGGACATCGTGTTCGTGGACATCGCCGTGAGCCCCGATCCGGAGGTCTCGACCCTACCCCTGCTGGCGGCGTTTCCCCTGGTGCTGGAGGCGGCGGTGGTGGAGCTGGCGGCGTTGGACGCCCGGGGAGGTCCGCCGGTGTACGAGGCCGGACAGGGGTTCACCCTGAACCCCGGTGAGGAGCCGGTCCTGACGACCCCGGAGGGTGCGTCCCTGCCGCCGCTGCGGCCGCTGCCGGACGGCACCGGATACCAACTCCCGGATCGCCCCGGTCGCTACGACGTGGGTCTCTCCGATGACCCCCGTCGGATCGCGGTGGCGTTGCTGGGCTACCCCGGGGTGCCGGGCCGTCCTCTCAGTCAGGGGGCTTCACTGCCCGGATTCCCGGAGGAGCGTTCCCGGCGGTCCCTGCGCTGGTGGTTGCTGTGGGTGCTGTTCGTCGCGGTCGGTCTGGAGTGGTGGTTGTGGAACTTGAGGGTCACGGATTGACCGGAGAGGCGGGTCCCGGAGGTTGAACTCACAGCCCGAGGGGTTACTTTCCTTCCTTCCATGAGGCGGTCGCCGCCGTCTCGTTCTCGCGCGCTCCGATCCCAAGAGAGGTGTTGCACATGGGCGAGGACGTCTTCCCCTACGGGTTGACCTACGACGACATACTCCTCGTTCCGGCCTACAGCGAGGTGCTCCCTACGGAGATCGCCACCACTACGCGTCTGACGCGGGGCATCCAGCTGCAGATCCCGGTGGTGTCCGCCGCCATGGACACGGTCACGGAGTCCCGGTTGGCCATCGCCATCGCCAAGGAAGGCGGGATCGGGATCATCCACAAGAACGCGCCTCCGGAGATCCAGGCCCGTGAGGTGGAGAAGGTGAAGCGCTCCGCCCACGGCGTCATCGTGGACCCGGTGACCTTGCCCCCGACGGCTACGGTCAAGGACATGCGGGCGCTCATGGCGACCCACAACGTCTCCGGTGTGCCGGTGGTGGAGGGCCGCCGCGTGGTCGGGATCCTGACCAAGCGGGACCTGCGGTTCCAGACGGACGAGGACATTCCGGTCACGGACCTGATGACCACGGAGCTGCTGACGGCGCCGCCGGAGACGACCCTGGAGGACGCCAAGGACCTGCTCCATCGGGCCAAGGTGGAGAAGCTGCTCCTGGTGGACGACGCGGGGGATCTCCGCGGCCTCATCACCATCAAGGACATCAACCTCACGGAGGCTCACCCCCACGCCTCCAAGGACGCGCAGGGGAGGCTCCGGGTCGGCGCCGCCGTCGGGGTCGGCGACATGGCTCGTGTGGAGGCCCTGGTCTCCGCCGGGGTCGACGTGGTCGTGGTGGACACGGCCCACGGTCACAGCAAGAACGTCATCGACTCCGTGAAGGCCATCAAGGCCGCCCACACGGTGGAGGTGGTGGCCGGGAACGTGGCCACCCCGGATGGGGCCCGGGCCCTGGTCGATGCCGGCGCTGACGGGGTCAAGGTCGGGATCGGTCCCGGCTCCATCTGCACCACCCGGGTGGTGGCCGGGGTGGGCGTTCCTCAGGCCACCGCCGTGCGCAACTGCGTGGAGGCCGTGGCCGGGAGCGACGTCCCCATCGTCGCTGACGGGGGCATCAAGTTCTCCGGCGACATCACCAAGGCCCTGGCCCTGGGGGCGGAGTCCGTCATGCTCGGCAGCCTGCTCGCCGGAGTGGAGGAGAGCCCCGGAGACGTGGTCATCATGAAGGGGCGCGCCTACAAGGAAGTGCGAGGAATGGGGTCCCTGGGGGCCATGGTGGACGGCTCCAAGGATCGGTACGGCCAGCAGGACGTGAGCGAGGCCAAGAAGCTGGTGCCCGAGGGCATCGAGGGCCGCGTCCCGTTCAAGGGTCCGGTGACCAACTACATCTATCAGCTGGTGGGCGGTGTCCGCGCCGGCATGGGATACGTGGGGGCCACGAGCATCGCCGAGCTGCGGGAGAGGGCGAGCTTCGTCCGCGTCAGCGCCGCGGGTCAGCGGGAGAGCCACCCCCACGACGTGGAGATCACCAAGGAAGCGCCCAACTACGGGTTCGACCAGGGGAGTTAGATGAGCGTTCACGAGGAGATCGTGGTCCTCGACTACGGTTCGCAGTTCAACCAGCTCATCGCGCGGCGGGTCAGGGAGCAGCAGATCTACTGCAGGATCGTCACGCCGGACGTCACGGCGGCGGAGCTCCGGGAGCGCAACCCCCGTGGGATCATCCTGTCCGGTGGCCCGGCCAGCGTGTACGAGGACGGGGCGCCGACCCTGGACCCGGAGATCCTCGAGCTGGGGGTGCCGGTGCTGGGCATCTGCTACGGCATGCACCTGATCATGAAGCAGCTGGGCGCTCCGGTGGAGCCGGCTGGTGATCGGGAGTTCGGCCATCGCGAGCTGAGCGTGATCGACCCCGCGGACCTGTTCTGCGACACGCCGACCTCCCAGGTGGTGTGGATGAGCCACGGAGATCAGGTGACCGACCCAGGGGGGGTGTTCCGCGTCCTGGCGCGCACCGACACCTGCTCGAACGCCGCGGTGGTGCACCGGGATCGGCCCCTGTACGGGATCCAGTTCCACCCGGAGGTGATGCACTCGGAGTACGGGAGCGTCATCCTCAAGAACTTCCTGACCCGGGTGTGCCGGTGCTCCGGTGACTGGGCCATGTCGTCCTTCGTCGAGGAGTGGACCCAGAAGATCAAGGACACGGTGGGGGATGACAAGGTCCTGTGCGGAGTCTCCGGAGGCGTGGACTCCACGGTGGCCGCGGCCCTGGTGCATCGCGCCATCGGCGATCAGCTGACCTGTGTCTTCGTCGACAACGGCCTCCTCCGGCAGGACGAGGCGCAGCAGGTGGTGCGCTTGTTCACGGACAACTTCGACATGGACTTCCGGCACGTGGACGCCTCCGAGAAGTTCCTCGACGCCCTGTCCGGGATCAGCGATCCGGAGGCGAAGCGCAAGTCCATCGGGCACACGTTCATCGAGGTGTTCGACGAGGAGCAGCGGCGGGCCCTGGAGGACGGGGCACGGTGGCTGGTGCAGGGGACCCTCTATCCGGATGTGATCGAATCGGTCTCCGCCCACGGCGGCCCCAGCGCCACCATCAAGACCCACCACAACGTGGGAGGCCTGCCGGACGACATGGAGTTCAAGCTCCTGGAGCCGCTGCGGGACCTGTTCAAGGACGAGGTGCGGCGACTGGGCGCGGAGCTGGGACTGGCGGATGAGCTGGTCTGGCGTCAGCCGTTCCCCGGCCCCGGGCTGGCGGTGCGCATCCTGGGTGACGTGACGCGGGAGCGGCTCCACGTGCTGCGTCAGGCGGACGCCGTGGTCCGGGAGGAGATCGAGGGCGCGGGGCTCGCGCGTGAACTCTGGCAGTGGTTCGCGGTGCTCCTGCCCGTCCAGTCCGTGGGGGTGATGGGGGACGGGCGGACCTACGAAGACGTCTGCGCCGTTCGCTGCGTCACCTCTCAGGACGCCATGACCGCCGAGTGGGCGCGGCTCCCGGAGGACGTCCTCGCCACCATCTCCCGTCGCATCGTCAACGGGGTGCGCGGCATCAACCGGGTGGTCTACGACATCTCCTCCAAGCCCCCTGCCACCATCGAGTGGGAGTAGAGGCGCCCGAGGGGCCCCTCAGCGGATCAGCCTGGACAGCAGCTCGTTGACCACCCCGGGGTTGGCGGTGCCGCGGGTCTCCTTCATGACCCAGCCGACGATGGCTCCGGCGGCCTTCTTCCTGCCCGCCTTGATGTCCTCCACGGCGGAGGGGTTGGCCTCCATGGCCCTGCGGACCACCTCTTCGAGGGCGGCGGTGTCGGAGACCTGACCGACCCCGAGGCGCTCCACCAGGTCCGCCGGCTCTTCGCCGGTGCCGTACATGGCCTGGAGGACCCGCTTGGCCCCGCCGCCGCCCACGGCTCCGGACCCCACGAGCTTGACCAGGGCGCCGAACCGCTCGGCGGTGATGCCGCAGGCGTCGACGGAGTCGCCTCGCTCTCGCAGCAGGCCGAACAGCTCCGAGGTCAGCCAGTTGCACGTTGCCTTCGGGTCGCCGGAGACCGCGGCCGCGGCCTCGAAGAAGTCGGCCACCTGGCGGTCCTGGACCAGGACCCCGGCGTCGTACTCCGTGATCCCCTCCATGGCCTGGAACCGCTGCTCCCTGTCCCACGGCAGCTCCGGCATGGTCGCCCGGGTCTCGTTGATCCAGCGTTCCGAGATCTGGTGCGGGGGCAGGTCCGGGTCCGGGAAGTAGCGGTAGTCGGCGCTCTCCTCCTTGGTGCGCATGACCCGGGTCTCGGATCGATCGTCGTCCCACAGGAGGGTGGCCTGGACGATCTCATCCCCGGCGTCGAGGGTCTCTTGGTGGCGGCGCACCTCGAATTCGATGGCCTTCTCCACGGCTTTGAACGAGTTGAGGTTCTTCACTTCGACCCGGGTGCCCAGCTCCGCGGTCCCGGCGGGGCGGACGCTGATGTTCACGTCGCAGCGCAGCGACCCCTTCTCCATGTCGCAGTCCGAGACCTCCAGGTATCGCAACAGGAGCTTGAGCCGCTCCAGGTACTCCACCGCTTCGGTCGCGGAGTTCATGTCGGGCTCGCTCACGATCTCCAGCAGCGGGATGCCCGCCCGGTTGAGGTCGACGCGGGACGTGTCGCCGCCCGTATGCATGGCCTTGCCCGCGTCCTCTTCCAGGTGGGCACGGTTGACCCGGATCACCTTCCCACAGGCGAGGGGGAGGCGGCCGTTTGCGGTGATGGGGAGGTCCAGCTGGGATATCTGGTAGCCCTTGGGCAGGTCGGGATAGAAGTAGTTCTTGCGGTCGAATCGCGTGCTCGAGGCGACCTCCGCGTCGAGCCCCAACCCGACGCGGATGGCGAGAGAGAACGCCTCCTTGTTGGCCACGGGCAGGGTGCCGGGTAGCCCCAGGGTGTACGGGTCGGTCTGGGAGTTGGGGGGCTCGCCGAAGGTGTTGGGGGCGCTGGTGAACATCTTGGTCCGCGTCTTCAACTGGACGTGGACCTCGATGCCGATGACCGGTTCGAAGCGGGTCATGCCGAACCTCCCGCAGGCGCCGATGGCAGGGGCGGCCGGGTGCGTTCCAGGTGGTGACCGACCCTGCACAGGGTGGCCTCTCCCCACATGGGGCCCATGAGCTGCAGCCCCACCGGGAGGTCCGCGCCCTCGAACGCGGTGAGGGTCTCCGGGACCACCAAGCCGGGGACTCCGGCGAGGTTGGCGGCCACGGTGAGGATGTCCGCCAGGTACATCTCCAGGGGGTCCGTGGTCTTCTCGCCGAGTCGGAACGCGGGCGTCGGACCCGTGGGCGAGAGGATCACGTCCACGTCCTCAAAGGCGCGTTCGAAGTCCCTCCGGATGAGGGTGCGGACCCTCATGGCGCGGTCGTAGTAGGCGTCGTAGTGGCCCGCCGAGAGGGCGTAGGTTCCCAGCAGGATGCGGCGCCGGACCTCCGGTCCCAGCCCCTCCGTGCGGCTGCGCTCGTAGGTGTGGAACAGGTCCGGGGCCTCCGCCCGGCGCCCGTAGTGGATGCCGTCGTAGCGGGCGAGGTTGCTGGATGCCTCGCTGGTGGCGACCACGTAGTACGCGGGGATGGCGTAGCTGGTGTGGGGCAGGGAGACCTCCCGGACCTCCGCGCCGTCGGCGTCGAGGCGCGCCGCCGCGCTGGTCACGGCTGCGCGCACACCGGGGTCGATGCCGTCTCCCATGTACTCCTGCGGGATGCCCACTCGGAGGCCGGCCACGCCGTCTTCCAGGTGCGTCATGATGTCTGGCGGGGGAGCGTCGGAGCAGGTGGCGTCATGACGGTCTGCGCCGGCCATGACCTCGAGCAGCAGGGCGGCGTCTCCTACCCGTGCGGTGAGGGGGCCCACCTGGTCCAGGGACGAGCCGAAGGCCACCAGTCCGTAGCGGCTCACCCGTCCGTAGGTGGGCTTGAGGCCGACGGCGCCGCAGAAGGCCGCTGGTTGCCGGATGGACCCGCCGGTGTCGGAGCCGAGGGCGGCCGGGGTCATGCCCGCGGCCACCGCCGCCGCCGAACCCCCGCTGGATCCCCCCGGCGTGCGGTCCGGGGCCCAGGGGTTCCTCGCCGGGCCGAAGGACGAGTTCTCGTTGGAGGACCCCATGGCGAACTCGTCCAGGTTGGTCTTGCCGACGATCACCGCCCCCGCGTCGATCAGCCGTCGCACGGAGGTGGCGTCGTAGGGAGGTACGAAGCGCTCGAGCATGCGGCTGGCGCAGGTGGTGGGTACGCCGCGGACGCAGAGGTTGTCCTTGATGGCCACGGGCACGCCCGCCAGCGGTAGCTGTTCGCCGTCCTTCACCCGCGCGTCCACTTGCCGGGCGTCGTCGAGGGTGCGCCCCTCGTCCAGATGGATGAAGGCGCCGAGGTCGCGCTGGGCGTCGATGCGTTCGAGGGCCGTCCGCGCGTTCTCCGTCGCGGATCGGTCGCCACGTTGAACGGCGGCGGCCAGGCTGTGGATGTCGGGCCACGCGGAGCTCATGCGTCGCCGATCACCTTCGGGACCTCAAACAGGTCCCCGTCGCGAGCCGGGGCGTTGTTCAGGGCCTCGCCCGTCGGCAGGGTGTCGCCGGGTTCATCCTCGCGGTAGACATCGGAGTCGGAGGCGGCGTGGAGCAGCGGCGGCACCTGGCTGACGTCCAGCTCGCTCAGGCGGTCCACGTGGTCGAGGATCCGACCCAACTCCGTGACCAGCTGCGCGGCCTCCTCCTCGGTCAGGTCCAGCCTCGCGAGTCGGGCCACCCTTTGCACGGTTTCCTGGTCGATCATGGGTCTTTCTGCTCAAGGGCCGACCTGGTCGACCTCTCGCGGTACCTGATGATCATAGTCACTCGTTGACACCGGTCTCGAATGCTAAGCATAATGCGCGCAGTGGAAAGCGTCGGGTCTGTGGACGGGCGCTCGAATCCTGGATCATTCGGAGCTCACGAGGATGGCCGAGTTCGATTTTGATTTTCTCAGCCTCGCCATGACCATGGTGGGCCTGTTCTTCATTTGCTGTGCCGTGCAGCAGAAGAAGCCCAAGCACATCCTCGAGGACGCGTTCGGCGTGGCCAACCCTGCCCTGCGCGATCTCAAGGCCACGGTCTTCAAGAAGAACCAGATGGTGCTGGGGTACTGCTGCATCATGCTCGCCATCATCCTCAACGTGTTCAGCCACAGTCTGGCGCGGGCGGACGGCGCCTATCTCCTCAATCGACTGGACCCGGGCGGTCTGGCGGCGGCCTTGGTGGCGCTTGCCGCGGTGCTCTGCGGCATCCTGAACTGGCTGTCGCGGCTCTTCAGCAAGTGGCACTTCCGCAAGATCGTGCGGATGGTGATCACGGAGCGGCATCTACCGTTCGAATCCAACGTCGCCCTCGCCGTGGAGATCGGACAGCTCCTCGGTCTGGACATGGAAGACGGTGATTCCGTGGAGACCTACGTCCGCAAGTTGCGGGAGTTCCTGGAGCTTCCAGGGGAGCCGGTGACGGAGCGGCGGCCGACGCGCAACAGTCGTGTCGGGATCGAGTTCCGCTGACCGGCGACGTCTGCGGCCTTCCTCTCCTGGCCCTCGCTCTCCTGCGGGGCGGAAGGACATCATGAGGTCGTGCGCGGACTCGTGGATCTTCTCTGGCCCCCGGCCTGTCCCCTTTGTTTGACAGGGGGGAGCGACGCTGTCTGTGGCAACTGCCGCTCCAGTCTGGTCATGCTGCCTCGTGAGGTGCAGTCCACCATGGCAGATCCGTGCGTCGCCGTTCACGGGTGCATGGCCTACGAGCCGCCGGCCCGTGACCTGCTCCTCAGGGCCAAGTACGGTGGCGACCCTCATCCCCTGACGGCGCTCTCTCTGCTGCTCGCGGAGCTGCTCCCGCCCCTGGAGGCCGATCTGATCGTGCCCGTTCCGCCGAGCCGCAGGGGACTGCGTCGCCGCGGGTTCGATCAGGTGCGCCCCCTGGCGCGGGCCGTGGCGCGGGAGACCGGGGTCGCCGTGCATCCGGGCCTGCTGCGTCGTCGCCGTGGGGGGGTGCCTCAGGCCTCCCTTGGACGGGCTCAACGCCAGCGCAACATGCGCGGCCGTTACCGCTGCAAGGGTCGGTTGGACGGTGGGCGGGTGCTGCTGGTGGACGACGTGATGACCACCGGCGCCACCCTGACGGCGGCAGGTCGTTCCTTGCTCGCAGCGGGTGCGGAGGAGGTCGTGGGGGTGGTCTTGTTCCTGGCGCTCCAGGCCCGGCCCGCTTCGATCAGAAGTGGTCGAGCAACTCGGTGAAGCGCTCCAGCTCCCGGTCCGGGGGCCGGATGAACGGCTGTTGCTCCAGCTCCCAGATGGTGCGGTGGGGAATGAAGATCGCCTTGACCCCTGCCGCCATGGCCATGTTGATGTCGCTCTTGGGAGAGTTCCCGATCATCCACGTCCGCTCAGGGTCTAGCTCGTGTCGCGTGACGATGCCCCGGTACCGTTTCTCGTCCTTCTCCTCGAGGATCTCCACGGCGGAGAAGAAGCGCCGGAACCCGCTGCGTTCGACCTTGTCGTTCTGCTCTGCGTAGGCCCCCTTGGTGACCAGGAGAAGACGATGTCGGCTGGCGAGCTCGTCCAGGGCGTGTTCGACTCCGTCGAACGGAAGCACCGGATGATCCAGGATCCACTGGACCATGGCGTCGATGCGGTCGCTCAGCTCCGAGCAGGGTTCCCCTTCCATGACGAGGACCACCTGCTTCATGCTCTCGGCGAAGTTCAGGGATCCGTAGCCGTACCGCTGGCAGCGCTGGAATTCCACCGCGCGCAACTCCCTGAGGGCGTCCTCGCGGGGCCAGCCGCGGTCCTCCATGATGTCCAGGAACTGCGTGAACACGCGGCGGAAGTAGGACTCGTTCTCCCACAAGGTGTCGTCCGCGTCGATGAGCAGGATCTGCCCCGGCGGTTGCCTGGTTGGCTCGCTCACGATCGTCCTTCTCCCTCTCCGTGGGGCTTCATGTCTACCAGCTCCAGCTCGATGGACCCCGGGTCGCGGTAGGCGTCGAACTTCAGGCGGTAGGCGATGTCCAACTGCGTGCCGTCGGGTCCCATGAGGTCCATGCGCGTCGCCATCCCGGGTGCGAAGGCGCGGAAGGTGCGCCCGTCGGTCCGCAGATGGAGGGCCACGTGGCTGCGGTCCTTGCCGATCTTCCGCGGGCGCCCGCAGACCTGCGCGCCACGGGTGCAGAACAGCGCCGTGGGGTTGGCCTCGCCATGCGGAGCGAGGCGCTCGAGCTCCTCCACCAGCTCGGGACGGATGGCGGTGAACGGCAACTCCAGGTCGATGTCCAGGGTCGGTTCGTCGCCGGCTCCGGCCATGGCCCTGGCGGTGGACTCGCCGAACCCGGACTGGAAGCCGTCGAAGGAGGACTCGTCCAGGGTGGCGCCGGCCGCTGCGATGTGTCCACCGTGGCGACTGAGGTGCTCGCTCACGTCGTCCAGGGCCTGCTTGACGTTGACTCCGGGTACGGAGCGGGCGCTCGCGCGGCTGCGGGGTCCGTCCAGGGCCACCACCACCGCCGGCACATGGAACCGGTCCACCAGCCTGGATGCGACGATGCCGATGACGCCGGGATGCCAGCCCCTCTTGCCGACGCAGATGCCGCGGCCCGGCGGCAGTTGGCGTATCTCGGGCAGGTTCAGGATCTCGCTCAGCATCTCCTTCTCGATGGCCCGGCGCTGGTCATTGGCCTGCTCCAGTCGACGGGCCAGGGTGCGCGCCCTGTCCTTGTCGCTCGTGGTGAGCAGCTCGATGGCAGCCTCGGCGATGCCCATCCTGCCCGCCGCGTTCAGTCGGGGTCCGATCCTGAACGCCACATGGACCGCGCGCACCGCCTGACCTCTAAGGCGACTGGTGGAGAGCAGGGCCTGGATTCCGGGATTGGTGGAGACGGGGAGGGCCCGCAGGCCGTGGAAGCAGAGCACCCGGTTCTCGTCCACCAGGGGCACCACATCGGCGACCGTAGCGAGGGCGACCATGCCCATGGCCTCCAGCAGGAACTCCCGGAACTCCGGGGACACCTTGCGGGCTCCCGTGAAGGACTCCGCGGTTCCCCAGGCCAGCTTGTAGGCCACGGCGGCGCCGCAGAGAGATTTGAACGGGCTGCCGCAGCCCGGTCGGCGGGGGTTGATGATGGCCCTGGCGCGATCAGGGAGCGTGTCCGGCGGCTCGTGGTGGTCCGTGATGACCACGTCCACGCCGGCTTCGGCGAGACGCCGCACGCCCTCGCAGGCGGAGATGCCGTGATCCACCGTGAGGATGAGCCCTGGTTTTTCGTCGCCGGAGAGGATCTTGTCGATGGCCTCATCGTTGAAGGAATAGCCCTCCTCCAGCCGGTTCGGGATGTAGTGCTCCGCGCGTCCGCCAGCGAGCCTGATGAAGTTCATGAGGATGACCGTCCCGGTCATGCCGTCCACGTCGTAGTCGCCGTAGACCACGATCCGCTCCCGATCCCGGATGGCCTGCCGCAGCCGCTCCGCGGCCGGCTCCAGGTCCATGAGCTGGAAGGGGTGGGATAGGGCCGCCAGCCGTGGAGAGAGCCAGGCGCGGGCGGCGTCCGGGTCGGAGAGGCCGCGGCGGCGTAGCAGCGAGGCCAGCACCGCGCTGGTCCCGATCTGGTTGGCCAGGTCGCGATCTGCGGCGAGATCTCGCGGAGGGATGCGCCAGGTCGTTGTTCGCACGGCGGGCACGTTATCATCCGGGGCGGACCGCCACCCCGTCCGCTCCTACCCATGACCCAGGCCCAACAAGTCGCCCGCGCCGTCCTCGGCACCGCCGGTCACATCGACCATGGCAAGTCCAGCCTCGTCAAGGCCCTCACCGGGACCGACCCGGACCGCTTCAAGGAGGAGCAGGACCGGGGCATGACCATCGACATCGGCTTCGCCGAGTACCGGACGCCGGACGGCGTGGACGTGGGGATCATCGACGTGCCCGGGCACGAGCGGTTCATCCGCAACATGGTGGCCGGGGCCTCCGGCATGGACATGGTCATGCTGGTGATCGCGGCGGACGACAGCGTCATGCCCCAGACCCGGGAGCACCTGGAGATCATGACCCTGCTGGGCCTCCACCGGGGCTGCGTCGTCATCACCAAGATCGACATGGTGGAGGCTGAGATGGTGGAGCTGGTGGAGGAGGAGGTCCGGGAGTTCGTCGAGGGGACGTTCCTCGATGGGGCGCCGGTCGTGCGCTGCTCCTCCATCACCGGGGAGGGCATCGAGGACGTGCGTTCGACCATCCACAGCATGGTGGGGGACATCCCCGCCCGGGATTGGGACGGGGTGTTCCGGATGCCGGTCCAGCGGTCGTTCACCATCAAGGGCCACGGCACCGTGGTGACGGGGATCCCGTTGGCGGGTCGGGTGCGGGTGGGCGATCACGTGGAGCTGCTGCCCGCCGGCAAGGAGTGCCGCATCCGCGGTCTGCACGTCCATCACGAGGCGGCGGAGGAGGGGGGCGCCGGCTTACGCACGGCGGTGAACCTCTCGGATGTCGGTTGGCGGGAGGTCGCCCGCGGCGACGTCCTGGCGCTGCCAGGGTTCTTCTCGTCCACCCGATTGGTGGAGGCGCGCTTCACCTTGTTGCCTTCGTGGTCCGGGCCGCTGCGGGACAACATGCCCGTGCGCTTCCATGTGGGTTGTACGGAAGCCCTGGGGCGCCTGGTGTTGCTCGACGCCAAGCGCCTCGAGCCGGGGGATGACGCCCTGGTGCAGATTCGATTGGAGCACCCTGTGGTCGTGGCCCCGGGGGATCACTACCTGGTCAGGCTCGCGTCTCCTGAGCGGACCCTGGGAGGCGGCTTGGTGCTGGGAGAGACCCGCTACCGGTTCAAGCGCTTCCGTGACTGGATCACGGAGAACATGAAGGGCAAGGAGGAGCACCTGGGAGACCGGGAGGCCTACCTGGAGTACGTGATCCGTTCGGAGGGTCTCCACCCGGTGTCCCGGGACCGTTTGCCCATGCTGGTGAAGGACTCCCCGAGGACCGTGGTGGAGCGCCTGCAGGCGCTGATAGACTCCGGCCGCGTGGTCGAATTGCCGGGCCGCAAGGAGGTGGTGCACGCCGACATGGTGGAGCGAGGCGCGCAGGAGGCGTGCGGCGCGTTGATGGAGCTGCACGAGGCGGACCATTACCCCTTTGGATTCACCGCCCACGCGGTGGCTTCCCACATGAAGCACCCACCCGTGGTCGTAGGGGTCTTCCTGGAGTCCGCGCGCAGCGCCCGCCTGGTGGAGGAGCAGCGGGGAGCGTTCCGACTGAAGGCGTTCAAGGGAGGTCTCTCGAAGGAGGACCGCCGCCTGTTGGGCGTCATCGAGGAGGCGTACCAGGGAGGCGGCTTCAACACGCCCAGCCCGAAGGTGCTGGCGGAAGAGCTGGGCAAGCCGTTGAAGCGGGTGGAGAACATCCTCACGTTGCTGCAGGGCTGGAACCGGGTGGTGCCCGTGGACAAAGGCGTCTTGTTGCACGCCGACACCGTGAGGGACGCGCGGGATCGTGTGGTCGCATGGTGCGAGGAACACGGGGAGCTACCCTCCAATCAGGCCAAGGACCTGTTTGGGGCGACGCGCAAGTACGTGATCCCCCTGCTGGAGTTCTTCGACTCCGTCGGGCTGACCTTCCGTAGGGACTCAAGTCGCTGCCTTAAAGAGGGTTACGGAGAGATCTGGGCCGCTGCGGAGGGCCGGGGTGGGGCCGGCGGCGCCGCCGAGTCCGAAAAACCGTGATATTCTCAAACCAGAGGCCGGCGCCCGCCCCAAAGTCCCTGCTCTGGAGCGAGGGGGCCCGTTGCCGTAAGCTATCAGCCTCCGGGTCGCGATCTCGCCCGCACCTGACAGTTGGGCGGTTAGGCCATGCATTTCGACTTGCTCGTCGAGAGAGAGAGCGCCATTAGATGAGACTCTACATTCGTACCGCTTTGGTTCTCCTTGTCGCTGTTGCCGTCGTGGGAGCGCAGCAGCCCAACACGTTCCAAGCATCCATGCAGGTGAACGGCGTGGCGGGTCCTCCGTACCCGATCACCAACGTCTCCTTGCCTCGCGGACTTGCCCAGAACGTCGTCATCTCCACCCTGACGCCGAACGCACCGTTCGCGCTCTTCGGCGCCGGCAGCCTCTACCCCGCCGGTCAGCCCGTGCTGGGTGGGCAGCTCTTGGACGTCGACATCAGCGGTGGTTACTTCGTGCTGCTCGACGGCATCGCTCAACCCGGCGTGTTCAACACCGGCCCTACCGGCACGTTCAACAGCAGCGTGGTGCTCTCCGCCACGTCGACCATCGGCACCCAGGCGGCGTTCCAGACCCTGGTCGCCGACCCGTCCGTGACCCAGTACGCGTCGCGTCTTACGGCGGCCACCCAGGTGGTCGTGGCTCAGGGCCTGACCGTGATCCCGATCTCGACGGTGAACAACGGCGGCGCCCTGTTCGACTTCGTGCCTTACGGCCTGACCTACCCTTACTACTCGAACGTGTGGACCCGCATGTTCGTCAACACCGACGGCAACGTGACCTTCGGCAGCGCGAGCGGCGACTTCACGCCGACGCCCACCGAGTTCCGCACCCAGCAGCCGCGGATCGCCCCGTTCTGGACCGACCTGGACCAGGGCTTCCCGGGCGCTTCGATCCAGGTGACCGTTGACCAGAGCGGTCTCACCCCGTTCCCCACCGTTACGGTGGACTGGATCAACATGGCTGAGTGGTCGAACTCGGGCGCCCGGCACACGTTCCAGTTGACCCTGAACATGATCACCGGCGACATCCGCATGGTTCACGATCCGTTCAACGTGGCCATGGTGTACGACCAGCTCATGGGCATCTCGCCTGGTGGCAACATCGTCCCCGCCAGCGGCTGGCCGGCCCAGTTCAACCTGTCGACGCTGGCCGCGGCGCCCTACACCGGCGCGGTCAACGAAGCGTTCTGGGAGTGGTTCGGCCTGACGAACATGACCTACTACACCGCGGGCTTCAACAACCCCTGGGACATGATCGGGACCACCACCGATTTCCTGGCCATCGGGGCCGGTATGACCAACCAGGCGTACTACTACGCTTGCGGTCACTGATCCTCGTCTGGATGGCGTGAGAGAAGCCGGGGCTCTTCAGCCCCGGCTTTTTTTGTGCTCGAGCGGGGAGGAGGTCGCTCAGTGCCGGGAGCCTACGACCCTCAACTTGAGCGCAGAGGTCTGCGCCGCCTCGGAGATGGCCAGGAGGTGCTTGTCCGCTGATTCCATCAGCGCCTTGACCGCTGCTTCCGTGCCTTGTGGATCGCGGATGGCCCGTAGTTTGAGCGCCCCCCATTGGTCGGCGATGACCGGCACGGCCGCCTCTCCCGCTTCCACGGCGCTGGTGATGGACCTGATCACGGCCGCCTCGATCCCGCCTTGCTCAGCCGCGGCCTTGAGGACCCTTCGGCCCCACTCCGCCCGCCGCGGGAGGGCGAAGACCTTGACCTGCATGATGTTGATCTTGCGCGCGAGCAGGTTGATCTGCTGCATCAACTCCTCACCTTCCGTGGCGAGGCGCTCCAGGTTGCCAACGCTGACCCGCAGCTTGTCGTCCGTCTTGCCGTTCGCCAGGGCTTCGAGGCCACTGATGAGGAACGTGATGTGATTGGCGCGATCCGGGAGCCAGCCCTCCTGAAGCGTCGAGCGAAGGGGGAAGGGGGCGTCGTCCGGGATCTTCATCCTGCCCAGGATGGTGATCATGGCCTGTTCGGCGGAGAACACGCGGTTGGTGAGGGGCGTGACGTGTTCCACCACGGTCACCAAGGGCTCCAGGGCACTGAACTGGCGAAGCAGCGCTTCCATGGCCGAGGTCCGCTCCTCGGACACGGAGCCGTCGAACTCGTCTCCGAGCTGCCGCATCCTGATCACCAGTTCGTCCAGCGGTCTGCGGACGCTCTGGAGCGGGACCAGCCAGGGTTGTTCCGCGCACGCGACGGTGCGGTCCCGCGCTGTCTGGAATCGTTGGATCAAGTCCGCCTGATCCCCTTGAGCGGCGGTGTCGTCGCCGCTGCAGGCCCCCAGGGTGGCGACGATGATGAGCGTCAGTGACGTCCGCGGCCACATGGGATTCAGCGCATTGCCTGGACCGCGGCCCGGAACAGGCCGGCGCCGTCGCCCTCGGCTCGCTCCGGTTCTCGGGTCCAGGCTGGGTGGTGCCAGGGGAACAAGGCCCGCTCGGGGTGGGGCATGAGGCCCAACACCTGTCCCGTTGGATCACAGATGCCGGCGACGTGGCCCATGGAGCCGTTGGGATTGGCGGGATACTCAGGATCGCTGCCGTCCTCGGACACGTAGCGGAACACCACCTGATGGGCCGCCGCCAGCTCAGGGATGAGGGCGGCGTCGGCGACGGTGAACCGCCCCTCCCCGTGGGCTACGGGCAGGTGCAGGCGCTCTCGTCCCCGAGGTGCGAAGACACACAGGCCGGGGTCCACTGAGAGTCGGACCCAGCGGTCTTCATAGCGATGGGAGTCGTTCCAGGTGAGGGTCGCGTCGCGAGGTCGTCCGTCGGCGCCGGCTCCGGGCAGGATCCCGGTCTTGGTCAACACCTGGAAGCCGTTGCAGATGCCGAGCATCAGACCACCCCGGTCGACGAACGCCCGGAACTGGTCGCCGAGGGCGTGGGCGATCTCCACCGCCAGCACCTTGCCTGCGGAGACGTCATCTCCGTAGCTGAAGCCGCCGGGAACGGCTACCAGACCGTAGTCCCCGAGGATCGACGGAGACTCCAGCAGTCTGTTCACGTGAACGCGATCCGCGGCGGCTCCTTCGCGCTCGAAGGCGTGCGCGGTCTCCGCGTCGCAGTTGATGCCCGCTGCGCGCAGGACCATGACCCGTGGTTCAGCCACCTGGGTTCTCCTTTGTCTCCATGTCCTCCAGCCAGCGTGAGAGGGCGGGCCGCCAGGCCAGCTCGAGCTCGGTGCATGACGCCCTGACCAGGTCATCGCCGTCGTGGGTGATGAGGAGGTCGGGGGATTCGGTGGTGACGCCGACGTGGCCGTGGGGTAGTCCCTGCATGCACTCGTCGAACGCGTCGACCTGATCCGGGTCCACCTCCACCACGAACCGGGTGAGGCTCTCCGAGAACAGTCTGGTGGCGGGGCACAGGCCAGCCGAGTCTACCGGCAGGCGCGTGAGGTCCAGCTGCGCGCCGACCTCGCCGGCGATGACCATCTCCGCCGCAGCGACCCCCAGTCCCCCCTCTGAGAGGTCGTGGCATGAGAGGACAAGCCCGCGACGGATGGCCTCATGCATGGCGAGGAGCAGCCGCGGCGCCCGTTGCGGGTCGAGGACGGGGACCTGCTCGCCCAGCCGGTCGTGGATCCAGAGCCAGTGGGAGCCTCCGAGCTCGGCGCGGGTCTCGCCGACCACATAGACCGGGTTGCCCGGGCGTTTCAGGTCCATGGTGACGGCTCGTCCCACGTGGGGGACCCGCGCCAGGGCGGACACCAGCAGGGACGAGGGGATGACGATGGTCCGGTCGCCGACCTTGTACTCGTTGTTGAGGCTGTCCTTGCCCGAGATGAACGGTGTCCGGAACGCCAGGGCGGCGTCCTTGCAGCCGTAGCTGGCTCGGAGCAGGCCGCCCAACCGATCCGGGAAGTTGGCGTTGCCCCAGGAGAAATTGTCGAGGATGGCGCAGTGATCCGGGTCGCCGCCGATGGCCACCACGTTGCGCAGGGCTTCGTCCACCGCCGCGCGCGCCATGTGATACGGGTCCAGGTCGCCGTAGCGGGGGTTCATGCCGCAGCCGACGGCGAAGCCCGTCTCGGAGCCGAGGATGGGCGCGACCACGGCCCCGTCCGACGGACCATGGCCGCGGGTGCCCACGAGGGGCTTCACCGCTGAACCCGCCTGCACCTCGTGATCGTACTGGCGGACGATCCACTCCTTGCTGGCCACGTTCGGATGGGCGAGGAGGTCGAGGAGCTCGTCGCCCAGGTCCGAGGCATCGGGCAACGGCGCCGTGTCAGCTTCCGGTCTCGACCATGTGGCCTCCCGTGTCACGCGGGGGAGCCCGTCGTGGAGGAATGACATCTCCATGTCACCCACCACCTCGTCGTGATACCGCAACTCGAGCCGCCCGGTGTCCGTGAACTCTCCGAGGACCACGGCTTCCACGTCCTCCGCCCGGCACAGGTCCAGCAGGGCCTGCACCCTCTCTTGAGGCACGGAGAAGACCATGCGCTCCTGGGCTTCGCTGATCCAGATCTCGGTCGGGGTCAGGCCGGCGTACTTGAGCGGGGCGCGGTCGAGGTGCACCGTGGCGCCGCAGCGCTCTCCCATCTCTCCCACGGCCGACGAGAACCCGCCCGCTCCGCAGTCGGTGACGGCGGCGAAGAGGTCCTTGTCTCGGGCCTGGAGGAGCACGTCGAGCACCTTCTTCTCGGTGATGGCGTTGCCGATCTGGACGGCCCCCGAGTCCACCCGCTCGGAGTCCTCGTGGAGCTCCACGGAGCTGAAGGTGGCGCCGTGGATCCCGTCTCGTCCGGTGCGCCCCCCGATGGCGACGATGGCCTCCCCCGGGGAGACCTTCTTGTCCACCCGGCTGGTTGGGATCAGGCCGATGGTCCCGGCGTAGACCAGGGGATTCCCGACGTAGCGATCATCGAACAGGACGGCGCCGTTGACCGTGGGGATGCCCATCTGGTTGCCGTAGTCGCGGACCCCGGAGACCACGCCCTTGAGGATGCGGATCGGGTGCTGCGCGCCCTTGGGGATCTCCGCTTCCGTCATCTGTGGCGGGCCGACGCAGAACACGTTGGTGTTGGCGACCGGGCGGGCCCCCTGTCCGGTGCCGAGGATGTCGCGGATGACCCCGCCGATGCCGGTGCCCGCGCCACCGTAGGGTTCGATGGCGCTGGGGTGATTGTGGGTCTCCACCTTGAAGCACAGGGCCTGGTCGCCGTCGAACGCGATGACCCCGGCGTTGTCGTGGAAGACGGAGAGGCAGAAGTCGCGATCCAGCCGCTCCGTGGCCGCCTTGATCGTCTCCTTCAGCAGGTTGGGCGTCTCGAACTCCGAGCCCATCCCGGGGACGTCGTCGCCACGGTAGTGGACCGCGCCGGCGAGGGTCTTGTGCTTGCAGTGCTCGGACCATGTCTGGGCCAGGCTCTCCAATTCGATCTCCGTGGGCTCGCGGCCCTGGGCCTGGAAGTGGTCGCGGATGGTCTGCATCTCGAGCAGGGTCAGGCTGAGGCCGCCGTCCTTGCTGATCTGATCCAGGCGAGCGTTGTCCGCCTCCAGGATCGGGACCTCCACCCGGGCGGTGATGGTGCCGCCGGCCTGGGCGCGGGGAGGGAAGCGGTCGTCGTGGAACTTGACCTCTTCGATGGCCGGGTTGGAGAGCAGGCTCGCTGCGTGCTCAAGGAGCTCGTCGTCGCCGTCCAGGGCGTAGCGGAACGCGGTGGCGGCGTGGGACAACGGGATGTCCAGGCTGCTGGCGCTCCGGCGTATGCCCGCCTCCACCGGGTCCATGACCCCCGAGCGCTTGAACACGCTGATGGTGCCGGCGGCGTCGGCTTCGTATTCATCCCAGCTCCGAACCACCGCCCCGTCCACCACGGGGTCGACGAACAACTCTCGAGCGAGGCGGTCAGCCCCGTCTCGATCCAGTTCGCCTTCGAGATAGAAGAGCCGAGCCGTACGAACCTGTCCGACCTCGATGCCGAAGGCCCTGAGGCGATTGCCGATGATGTGCCCCAGGGAATCCGCGGACGGGTCGAGAGGCGTGACCTGGATCTGCCAACGCATGCGTTTCCCTCTTGCCGAGACGTCGTGCAAGCCCTGTACTCCCACGGGTTTGTGGAAAACCGCCCGGCCCGCGGGATGGTAGCAGGGGGGCGCCGAGGTCGTCAACGGGCGGGTGAGCCCACAGATGGTCGGTGTTAGCATCACCGCTGGAGGCGATCTCATGGCGGATCGAAAAGAACCTCGAGCAACGACGCAAAGAGCAGCATACGAGATCCTGTCTTTCGAGAAGGACATCGTCGAGATGGAGGTCAAGATCGAGGAGCTGGAGTACCTGTCCAAGGACACGGGCTTGAACCTCAACGGTGAGATCACCGGGCTCAAGGCCCAGCTGGCCCAGCGGGTGAACGAGGTCTTCCGTTCCCTCTCGGCGTGGGAGCGGGTCCAGGTGGCGCGAGCCACAGGGCGTCCCCAGGCCTCTCACTACGTGGAGGGCATGTGCGACGACTTCATGGAGCTGCACGGGGACCGCCTCTCCCGCGACGATCCCGCCATCGTGGCCGGGCTGGCCAGGATCGGAGACACGAGATGCGTCGTGGTGGCCCACCGCAAGGGGCGGAACACCAAGGAGAAGATCGCCTGTAACTTCGGCTCCGCCCACCCGGAGGGATATCGCAAGGCCCTGCGGAAGATGAAGCTGGCGGAGAAGTTCCAGCTCCCCATCGTGACCCTCATCGACACCCCGGGGGCCTACCCGGGCATCGGGGCGGAGGAGCGGGGACAGGCCTGGGCCATCGCGGAGAATCTGGAGGAGATGTTCCGGCTCCGGGTGCCCATCGTGTGTGTCGTCATCGGCGAGGGGGGCTCGGGTGGTGCGTTGGGTATCGGCATCGGCGACCGGGTCCTCATGCTCGAACACGCCTATTATTCGGTGATCAGCCCCGAGGGATGCGCCGCCATCCTCTGGCGAGACAGGGAGAGGGCTTCCGACGCCGCTGACGCGCTGCGGCTGTCCGCCTCCCATCTCCTGGACCTGGGGGTCATCGACGGGGTCATCGAGGAGCCCGTGGGGGCGGCCCACCGCCATCCCGCGGCGGCCATCGACGCCGTCCGGGCACGGATCCTGGAGTCCCTTCAGGAGTTGGAGGGGACCCCCGTAGAGCGATTGCTGGAGCAGCGCTACGAGAAGTTCCGGCGCATGGGGACGCTGTTCGAGGCCGCGTCACCGCTCGAGGGGGAGGAGCAGGACCCGCCCGCCGAGTCGACGGAGGGCGACGCAGGACCCGACGAAACCTCCGGCGACGACGCCGGTGAGAGTTGAGATGGGTCGGCTGCTGCCTTTGGCGGTGCTGGTCGCCCTCGGGGGGCTGGCCTTCGGCCAGGAGCCGGCCGCTGATGAGGTCCTGCGGCGTCGCCTGAAGACGGCGGTGGATCGCAGCCTGGCCCGGTTCGTCCGAGACCTTCGAGCGGAGCTGCATCGCATCATTGACGGGGCGGTGGACGAGGGGGACCCGCGAGCCATCGCCCGGTTGCTCGACGACCTGGAACCAGCGCGCCCACCGCGACCGACTCCGGTCGCCCTCGACATCTCACACGAGCGCCTGCCGTCCGTGGATCGCATCCTCCGCCGACTGGACCAGCTCCGCGATCTCCGCGCACCGGATCACCCTGACTTGAGGAGGCTGGAGGACACCGTTCGCACCCTTCTCGGTGAGACCATGGACGCTCCGAGAGCTCCGTGGCATCGGATTGGATTGGGGGTCGAACCCGTATCCGAGGTGGATCGGCGACGACTCGAGCTGGCGCCGTTGTCGGGCCTTCGGGTATCCCGTGTGGATCAATCGTCGCCGGCATCGGTCGCGGGCTTCCGGGTGGGGGACCTGCTGGTTGCCTGCGATGGCAAGCCGGTGGGCCTGGGCCAGGCGGGGAGCGTCAGCGCGTCCGCGGGCATCGCCCGTGGTGTCCTCACGGTGGTCGTGGACGCGGGGCATGGCCGGCGGTTGGTGCGTACCGTGCGCTTGCCCGCTGCTCTCGAAGACGACCCCAAAGTGCTGATGGAGGAGATGTTGCGGAGGGCCATACGGGAGGTCATCCCGAAGGACCCGGTCGTGGTCCCGCCGTCCTCCAAGGGACAGGGCAAGAAGCGCCCCTGAGCCACGTCGAATGTTCCTCGCGTGACGTCGCCGCGTCCGTAGAGGGGCCCGTGGCCGCGTCCCGTCCGGCGGGTGCGGTCGATCGACACCCCGACCCCAGAGCGACCATGCGACATGGACCATGAGTCATTGCGGCAGAGAGTCCCGCGACCTCCAGAATGTGATTACCTGCGTCGGTTCCTGGAATCACGGGCCGAGGGGGAGCCGCCGGAGGGGGCGAGGGCATCCCTCGAGGTTCACCTGACAGCCTGCGAATGGTGCCGTTCCGCCTGGAGCGCCTGCGGCGCCCAGCGGGACCTCCTGCGCCGTCACGGCGCTCGCGGTCGGCGCGCCGCCGTGGATCTCTGGCCTGGAATCCGAGGCCGGCTATCACGGCCGTCCTGGGACCTGCGACGGCCGCCCGGGGGCGGCTGATGGCGCCTGCAATGAAGAGGCCTCGATTCGTATAGGAGTCATACGACGTACGAAAGACGCCGCCGTGCTGATCTCACAGGAGCACTCATGAACTGGACCCGGGGCTTCATCCTCGCCCTCAGCCTCTCCCTCGCCTTCACCCTCGGGCTGCTCCTCAGGCCTCATCCAGCGTCGCTTGACCCCGGGGATGACTACGCCGTGGACGCGGCGGTGGCGCGGAAGGTGTCCCGAGTGCTCGATGCAGAGGGCCCCATGGGTGGGGCCTTCACGCGCGTCGCGGCGGCGTTACGACCCTGCACCGTGAGCATCCAGGGTACGGGGAGCCAGGGTGACTCCACGGGGACTGGCGTGATCCTGGACACGGATGGGCACGTGCTGACGAATCTCCATGTGGTGGAAGGGCTCGAAGCCGCCGTGGTCTCGCTCTCGAGCGGTGATCGTTACCGGGCGTCCCTCGTCGGTGCTGACGAGGCCACGGACCTCGCCGTGCTGAAGATCCCGGCGTCGGACGTGTTGCTTCCCATCCGGTTTCATGAGGACGATTCACTGCTCGTGGGTCAGCAGGTGTTGGCCATCGGCAACGCGTTCGGGTTCGGGTGGTCCGTCTCCCAGGGCATCATCTCCAGTCTCCACCGATCCGGGTTCTCCGGCCGGGGATACACGGACTACATCCAGACGGACGCGGCCATTAACCCCGGCAACTCGGGGGGGCCCCTGGTGGACACCCGCGGACGTTGCATTGGCATCAACTCGGTGATCGTCAGCAAGACCGGCGGCAGCGCGGGGATCGGCTTCGCGCTCCCGGCCGCAGACGCCCGGTTCGTGGCGGATCAGCTGATCCGTACCGGGCGCGTGGAGCGGGGGTTCCTCGGTGTCCGCGGTCGGGCGTTGGCGACATTCTCACGAGAAGATCGCCGGTCCATGGGCGCCACCGGTGCCCGTGGGATCGTGGTGACCTACGTCCGGGCCGGCTCACCGGCGGAGACGGTCCTGCGGCGCGGGGACGTCATCCTCGAGATGGATGGGGTCGAGGTGGAGTCCTACGACACCCTCCGGGCGCGGGTGGCCCGCAGCGAGCCCGGGTCCGAGGTGGCTTTCAGGGTCCTGCGGAGCGGTGAACACCTGACCCTGGACGTCACCGTTGGCCGTCGGCCGGCCGACAGCTGACGTGGCCTCAGTCCAGCTATGACTGGGTCTGACGCAGCCTCAGTTGCCCGCAGGCGGCGAAGATCCGATGCCCCTTCCGTTTGCGGACCGCGACCTTGACCCGGCGGCTACGGAGGATCGCCTCGAAGCGGTCGATGGCGGAGGGTGATGGCTGTCGGAAGCTGAGGCTCTCCACCTCGTTGTAGGGGATCAGGTTCACCGTGCAGCGGACGCCCTTCAGCAGGTCGGCCAGCTGCTTGGCGTGCTTCGCAGAGGCGTTGACGCCGTCCAGCATCACGTACTCGAAGGTGACCTCGCGGCCGGTGTCGGCGAGGTAGGCGTGGGCCGCGTCCATGAGCTCTGAGATGGAGAGGGCTCCGGGGAACGGGATCAACTCCGAGCGGGTCTCGTCGTCCGGGGCGTGGAGCGAGAAGGCGAGGGTGTACTGCTTGCCCTCGCTGGCGAGGCGCTTGACGCCCTTGGCCAGGCCCACGGTGCTGACCGTGAGGTGGCGCGCGCCGATCCCAGCCGCCTTGGGGTCGTTGAGGACCTCCATGGCGCGCACGACGGCGTCGTAATTGAGCAGCGGCTCACCCATGCCCATCATCACGACGTTGGAGATGCGTCGTTGGAGGGACTGGGCTCGCCTTCGCAGCTCGATGAACTGATCCAGGATCTCACCTGTAGACAGATTCCTCCGCAGTCCCTGCAGCCCCGAGGCGCAGAAGGTGCATCCCACGGGGCACCCCACCTGGCTGGAGAGGCAGACCGTGGTGCGGCGCCCTTCGCAGATGAGCACGGCCTCGACGCCGTCTCCGTCACCCAGGCGCATGAACAACTTGTCCGTTGTGGAGGCGGAGTCGAGCTTCCACTCCACATCCGGCGCCCGGCAATCCGCCCGCGACCGGATGAGGTCGCCGAAGGAGCGCGGCAGGTTGCTCATCTCGTCGGGGTCGAAGACCCCCTTCTTCATCACCCAGTCGTAGACCTGGTCACCCCGATAGGCCCGATTGCCGCTCTCCTCCGCGAGGGCGCGGAGATCGTCGCGAGAGAGGTCGGTGATGCGGGGGAGGGAGTCGGTCACGCAGGCTTCTTCTTGGTCACCTTCTTCTTGCGCTTGGCGCGGCGTGGGCGCACGGGCTTGTCTCCCCGGATCATGGGAGCGGTGATCAAGTACTCACGGTTCGGACCGCTGTCGGGCAGCCCATAGAGCGTGTCTACCAGGAACTCCTCGAGAATGGAGCGCAGGGCTCGCACGCCGGTCTTTCGCTGCATCGCGATCCGGGCGATTTCGAGGAGGGCTTCGGAGCTGAACGCGAGGCGCCCGTTCTCCATTTCGAAGAACTTCTGGAACTGCTTGATGATGGCGTTCTTCGGCGTGGTCATGACCTGGACAAGGTCGTCCTCGTCCAGGGGGTCGAGGACGCTGGTGACCGGCAAGCGCCCCAGCAACTCGGGGATCATCCCGTAGTGCACCAGGTCGTCCACGTTGGCCTGCCGGAGCAGGTCGGCGTTGCGTTCCCCTTCATCCGTGGGGACCTGAATCGCGTCCTCCAGGTCCTCGTCCGAGAATCCGATCATGGTCCGTCCGATGCGACGTCCGATGATGGACTCGAGGCCCACGAAGGTGCCGCCACAAACGAACAGGATGTTGGTGGTGTCGAGGGCGATGTACTGCTGCTCGGGGTGCTTGCGCCCGCCCTGGGGGGGGACGTTGGCGACCGTGCCTTCGAGCATCTTCAGCAGGGCTTGCTGGACGCCTTCTCCGGAGACGTCCCTGGTGATGGAGACGTTCTGATTGGTGCGGCCCACCTTGTCGATCTCGTCGATGAAGACGATCCCTCGTTGGGCTCGTTCGAGGTTGAAGTCCGCTGCCTGGAGGAGCTTGAGGAGGAGGTTCTCCACGTCCTCGCCCACGTATCCCGCCTCCGTCAGGGAGGTGGCGTCGCCGATGGCGAAGGGCACATCGAGGAACCGGGCCAGGGTCCTGGCCAGGAGGGTCTTGCCCGAGCCGGTGGGGCCGATCAAGAGGACGTTGGACTTCTCGAGCTCGATGTCGTCCCGGGTCTCCGTGCTCGACTGGTAGAAGAGGCGCTTGTAGTGATTGTGAACGGCCACGGACAGGACGCGCTTGGCGTTGTCCTGTCCGATGACGTACTCGTCGAGATACGCCTTGATCTGCGCCGGCGCCGGGATGGCCTCCTGGGTGATGGCGGAGGTGTCCGTCGCCGCGAGGGCCTGCTTCCGATTCTCTTCTACGAGGATCGTGTTGCAGATCTCGATGCACTCGTTGCAGATGTTGACGCCCGGCGGCCCGGAGATCAGGGACTGGACCTTGTACCTGCCCTTGCCACAGAAGGTACAGGTCTCGTTCTCGCCTCCCCGTGCGTTCGGCATGATCAGCTACTTCTTCAGTGACTCGACGACCTGGTCGACCAGCCCGTACTCAAGGGCTTCCGCCCCTGACATGAAGTAATCCCGGTCCGTGTCCTTCACCACCTGCTCGACCTCGCGGCCGGAGTGCCCGGCGAGGATCTCGTTGAGGGTGAGCTTCAGGCGCTCGATCTCCTTGGCCTGGATCTGGATGTCGGAGGCCGTGCCCTGGGCCCCGCCCCACGGCTGGTGGATCATGATGCGGGAGTGGGGCAGCGCGTGGCGCTTGCCCTTTTCTCCGGCGGCGAGGAGCACGGCGCCCATGCTCGCGGCCTGACCGATGCAGTACGTCGCCACCGGGCACGAGATGAACTGCATGGTGTCGTAGATGGCGAGTCCGGCGGTCACCGAGCCACCGGGGGAGTTGATGTACATGCTGACATCCTGGGTCCGGTTCTCCTTCGCCAGGAACAGCAGCTGAGCGATCACCGAGTTGGCCAGCCGATCAGAGATCTCGGTGCCGATGAAGATGATCCTGTCCTCCAGCAGCCTGGAGTAGATGTCGTAAGTGCGTTCCCCGCGACCGGTCTTCTCGATCACATAGGGGACGTAGTCGATAGCCTTCGGATCCATGGTTTCCCTCTTGCCTCCCACTATAGGGCTCGGGGGGACAGCCTCCGAGCCGCACCGCTTCCTGTCTCAGGCATCCTCGGCGGCCGCCTCTTCGTCCGAGCTTCCCTCAGGCGATTCTTCGGCGATTCTGGCGTTCTCCCGTAGGAATTCGCACACCTTTCCTTCGACGATCTCGTTGCGTAGCTCCGCCAACATGCCCTGCTGTTCGTAATAGGCGCGGACCGCAGATGGTTTGGCGCCGTGCTGTTCGGCCATCTCCGCCAGGCGTGTGTCCACGTCCTCCTCCAGGCAGAAGATCTTCTCCTTCTTGGCGATGGCCTCCAGCAGGAGCCAGGCGCGGGTGTCGCGCACCGTGGATTGCCTGATGTCGTCCTGCTCGGTCTCCGCCTTCTCCTTGGCGTCCTCGGGGGAGAGGCCCTCCTCCACCTGGAAGTGCATGGTCCGCTGAGACAGCCGACGCTCCACCATGCGCTCGGTGGGACCCGGGGCGGTGGGGATCTCCGTGATCTCCAGCAGCTTGTCTATGACCTGCTTGACCACGTCTCGGTCCGCCAGGTTGTCGTGCTCCGCCTCCAGGTCTTTCCTGACGTCGGCCTCGAGGGTAGCGAGGTCGTCCTTGCCCAGGGTCTTGGCCAGGGCGTCGTCTACGGCAGGCGTGATGCGCCGCTTGTAGCCCTCGATGGTGAGGGTGCCGGTGGCGTCCTGCCCGCGCAGCGCCTCCTCCGGGTGGTCTTCCGGGACGGTCAGGGTCACCGGGACGACCGCGTCCACGCCGTTCTCGGAGGCGACGGCCTGCGCCTGCGGGAACGGCAGCCCTTCCAGCTGCTCCTGCTCAGGCAGGAACACCACGGGCTTGTCGTCCAGGAGGGAGGTCTCACCCACGGCCAGGGTCGCCATGCCCTGGACCAGATCCCCTTGTTCGTAGCCGCCTTCGTCCACCGGCTGCCATTCCGCGTGGCCCTCGGCGATGCGTTGGATCACCTCCGTGACCTGCTCGGGCTTGACCGCCTCCCGGCTGCGCGTCACCTCGACGCCGCGGTACTTGGGCAGGTCGAAGGACGCCCGCACCTCGATCTTGAAGGTGAAGTTCAGGTCTCCCTCTTCCGGCAGGACGTGGTGATCGTGGTCGTCACCGTCCTCGAACTGCGGCTCCGAGACGGGGACGAGCTCGTGTTCCTTGAGGGCGTCGGCCACGGCGTCGCGCACCAGGTCGTGGTAGACCTCGTGGCGCACCTGATCGCCGAATCGCTTCTCCATGACGGCCCGGGGGACGCGCCCCGGCCGGAAGCCTGGGATCACGACCTGCTTGCGCAGCTCCCCGTACTGTTTGCCGAGGGCCGAGGCGATGTCCTCAGCGGGAACGGCCACCGCGAGTTCCTTCTCGCAGGGTCCGAGATCGTTCAGCGTGCTCGGCATGACTGCCCCAAGTCGTCCAACAGAAGGTGCCGCAAGGATTTGGGGAACGTCCCCGGATCTGCGCGGCCCCCTTCAAGATAGTTTCGGCGCACCCAGGCTTCAAGGACCGGCCTGACTCCTGTCTTCCCGCCGACGTCCTGCCCGCTGGGAGCGCCCGATTCAGTCTTCCTGACGCCCTTGTGGAGCGGCGGAGGGGCCGTCCTTCAGGGCCGCCATGAGCTGTTCCTCGTTCAGGGGGCCCAGCTTGAGCGGCGGGTCCAGGACCAGCCGCCGGACGCGATACCTGACGGTCTGCGGCAGCCCGCTGTGGATCTGGAAGGCCACGCGACCCGCAACCTCGCCATCGGGGTCGTTCAGGGCGACACAGAGCTCGCCGTTGAGGGCGAGCCAGATGTGGTGCCCGACGGCGAGGATCTCGTACTGGTTCCAGTGCCCGCGGTTCACGGCCTCGAGGCCGCGGTCGTTCCAGTCCAGCTTGCCGCGGCCGTGCTCATGGTAGAGCTTCCCCCAGACCGCTGAGCCCACGTCCGCCTGGTACCCACGGGCCTGGCCGTGGTCGTTGACCCGACGGGAGCGAAACTGGACCCCGGCGTTGCGGTCGTCGGGGGACAGCTTCACATCGACACAGAGGTAGAAGTCGCCGAACTCCATGTCGGACCACAGGAAGTCGTTCCTCGGCACATCGGTGGTGGACCGGCCGACGATGGCGCCGTCCTCCACGGACCAGTAGCGGCTGGTGCTGCTCCAGCCCGTCAGATCCCGGCCGTTGAAGAAGCCGTCTTCGGCGGGATGAGAACAACCGGCGGTGAAGCAGGAGAGGATGATGAGCGGGGCGGCGCTGCGGACGATGGTGGTTGCCATGGTGGGAGCGGATCCTAACCCCACCGGTCCCCGTCGGCGCTGAATTCGTGAGCGCTTGGGTGCACCATTCAACCCCCCATCTCCCAGGATGTCCCGGGTCCCAACGACGCCTCCATCACCGGCTGCTTCTGGGATCACGAGTGTGAGCTCGAGCGGTCCGGGCGTACGGTGGCGACGGTCTCCGAGAAGTTCTTCTCGTGGTCCGACACCTACGGCATCGACGTCGTGGAGGGCGAAGACGACCTGGCCATCCTGGCCACCTGCCTCATCATCGATCTGGTATGCCACGATGACGACGACCGAGCCCTGGAAGAACTGCCGGCCCGCCGCGAGCCGTCCTCGCGGTCGGTCCTGACGACGGGATTGCCGCCGGTGGCGTAGCATCCCGTCATGGCAGCGACGCCCACGCCTCCAGCGTTACGCGCCGCCTTCCGGCTGGCCTGGGAGAGCGGCCCCCGGATGGTGGTGGCCCAGCTGCTCCTGTCTGCGGCGGCTGGCGCCCTGCCGTTGCTGGGGCTCTGGTTGATGAAGCTCCTGGTGGACGCGGTGGCGGGGGCCGAGACGGCCCAGGACCCCGAGGGCTCCTTCCAGGAGGTGATCCTGTTGGTGGCCGCGGCGGGGACCGTGGCGTTGGCGGGGACCGGTGTGCGGCTCTGGTCCGTGGTGGCGGCGGAGGCCCAGGGACAGGCGGTCCATGACCATGTCCACCGCCTGCTCCATGACAAGGCGGTGGAGCTGGACCTCCAGGACATGGAGGACCCCGGGACCCTGGACCTGCTCCAGCGCGCTCGGCAGGAAGCCCCGGTGAGGCCTCAGCGGCTGGTGAGCGGGCTCAGCCAGGTCGGTCAGGGCGGCCTGTCCCTCATCCTCATGGCGGGGCTCCTGGCGACCCTGCACTGGGCCGTGTCCGTGCTGGTCGTGGCGGCGGCCGTCCCGGGCTTGTTGATCCGGGTTCGCCACGCCCGCAGGCTCCACCGGTGGCAGGAGCGCCGGGCCCACGATCAGCGTGAGACGGCGTACTTCGGCTGGCTCCAGACCGCTCCCACGGCGGCCCGTGAGGTGCGCCTGTTCGGTCTGGGGGCTTCATTCCGGCAGCGCTACGAGGCGCTGCGTGGGTTGCTGCGCGGTGAGCGGCTCGAGCTCGCCGGCCGCCGCGCCCGGGGCGAACTGGCAGGGCAGGTCCTCGGGCTTGTGGTGACGTTCTCCGCCTACGCGTACGTCGGTTGGCGGGTGATCCACGGGCTCTCCACGATCGGCGATCTGGTGATGTACGCCCAGGCCATCCAGCGAGGACAGGCCGCGGTCCAGACCCTGTTCACCGGTGTCACCGGTGTGCTGGAGGACCGGCTCTTCCTGGACGGCTTCTTCCGCTTCCTGGCGTTGCCCTCACGGTTGCCGGTCCCTGCTCGACCCCGCGCCGTTCCCGCCACTCTGAAGAGCGGACTTGCCCTCGAGAACGTGGGGTTCCGATACCCCAGCGGCGGTCCCCCGGTGCTGCACGGCGTGGATGCGGTCCTGCGTCCTGGTGAGCGGGTGGCCCTGGTGGGGGCCAACGGAGCGGGCAAGAGCACCCTGGTCAAGCTGCTCTGCCGGTTCTACGACCCGACGGAGGGTCGCATCACCCTGGACGGCGCGCCCCTGGAGGAACACGACCCCCTGGAGCTTCGGCGTAACATCTCAGCCGTGTTCCAGGACTTCGTCCGCTACGAGTTGACGGTGGCGGACAATATCCGACTGGGCGCGAGCGGCGGCCCTCCGGTGACGGACGAGGAAATGAGGGAGGCGGCTCGTCGTTCGGGCCTGCACGATCGGGTGGAGTCTCTGCCGGAAGGCTACGAGACCCGGCTGGGTCGCCGCTTTGACGGGGGCCGCGAGCTCTCCATCGGCGAATGGCAGAAGCTCGCACTGGCTCGGGCCTGGTTGCGGCAGGCACCGATCCTGTTGCTGGACGAGCCGGCCTCATCCCTGGACGCGCGGGCGGAAGACGAGCTGGTGCGCAACCTGCTCGCGCTCAGCGCTGATCGGGTCTCTCTGGTGGTGACCCATCGCCTCTCCACGGCCCGTCGCTGTGACCGGGTCTGGATGCTCGACGGCGGGCGGCTCGTGGAGCAGGGATCTCACGAGGACCTGGTGGCTCGGAGAGGGCCCTACGCATCTCTCTACGAGGCCTGGAGCAGGCACGTCTCGGGTTGAGTCCGACCGTCACGGTCGACTCGCGGACCTCCGGGGGGCGGAATACGGGAATGATGTCCCGCCCCCGAGGGTCGTTTACGGCAAGGGACGGACAGTGGTACTGTCCGTCCGGTGTTTCGCAAATGAACCTCTGCGCTCGTTTTGGAGGCGAGAACATGATGAGGGTGATGATTCTGGCGGCGGCGCTGGCCGTCGCAGCGGCCCCTGGTGCCGGGCAGGTGGGGGAGCCGTTGAAGGACCCGGGCCTGTCTGAATTCAGCCAGACAGAGGCCCGTTCCTGGAAGGAGCTGGCCACGGGTCGGCTGGTTCTGCTGGAGTTCTTCGCTCATTGGTGAGGCCCCTGTGTCGGTCAGGTCTCTCACCTCAACAAACTCTCAGCGGAGTTCGATGAGCGAGGCCTGACGGTCGTTGGCGTGACCAGCGAACCGCAAGGACCGACGAAAGCCTGGGTCGAAAAGCACGGCGCCAAGTACCCGTACGCTTACGCCAAGGGCAGCACCCTGATGCGCCGGCTCGGGCTCGGCGGGTACCCCTCCGCCGCCCTCGTCGGTCCCGGGGGGACCGTCGTCTGGACCGGCCACCCGGGGGGGCTCAAGAAGGAGACCCTCGAGGGGTACCTCGAGGGTGCGCTGCCGGTACCCATCCATCGCTGGCCCGCGTCTGCCAAGAGCGTCAAGCGGGCCGTCCTCAAGGGGCGCCTGGGTGCGGCGGTGACCGAGGCCGACCGGGCGGCGGCCAAGGACCCGTCGCTGGAAGAGCTGGGTGATCAGCTGAAGACCGTGGCGCGGGCGCGCGTGCAGGCCCTGGAGAAGCGGCTACAGGACGACGACTACCTGGCCGTGGTGGATGGACTCAAGTCCCTCAAGAAGTCCCTCAAGGGCCTCCCGGAGGCGAAGGAGTTGAGCGCCATCTCCCAGCGTCTCTCGGCCACCAAGGGCTACAAGGTGGTGGCCAAGGCCCAGTCCAAGGTGCGGAAGCTCGCCGCTGAGCAGCCGCGACGGCGGAAGGACTGCGAGGAGGTCATCGACCAGCTCGAGCGCATCGCCAAGAAGCACGGCGGCGACGCCGCCGGCCGCGCTGCGGAGGCCCAGTTGGGCCGCTTCCGTAAACTCCACGGGCGGCTGCGATTCTGAGGGATCGATCGGTCGGCCGGGCCCGCTGCGGGCTGGGCCGACCGAGTCCGCTCGTGTCGCACGGCTGAGATTCAGGTTTTTCTTTTCAGAAACTCCAGACTCTGGGCGGCGGATGGCCAATATGGGTGAGTAGCCGGGTGAGCTTCGACGTCACTGAGCCGGTCCGCGGATGGCCGGGAGCGACCGTCGGACTCACCCGACGTAGACCTCCCTTGCCCAATCATGAGAACCTTCACCTCCCTGCTGTTGCTGGCTCTCAGCCTCGCCGGCCAGAGCCCGTTCGGACCGTCCGAGGTCATTTCAGCCCACGCCGCCGGTGCCCGCGACGTTCATGCCTGCGACCTGGACGGTGACGGTGACCCGGACGCCCTCTATGCCTCCCAGTTCGATGCCCGGGTGTCCTGGAGTGAGAACCTGGGCGGCAGCTTCGGCCCTCGTCTTCCGGTCGCCGCGTTCGCACCCGGCGCCGCCTCCGTGGACTCGGCGGATCTCGACGGTGACGGTGATCTGGACGTGCTCTCCGCATCCCAGTTCGACGACACCATCGCCTGGTACGAGAACCTGGGGGGTGGGTTCGGTCCTCCCCAGATCATCTTCGCGCAGGCGTCGGGAGCGCTGAGCGTCTTCGCGACGGACCTGGATGGTGACGGTGACCCGGATGTCCTGTCCGCCTCCCGGCTGGACGACACCATCGCCTGGTACGAGAACCTCGGCGGCACCTTCGGACCTCGGCAGGTGATCAATGGTGCAGCGGCCGGCGCGTTCAGCGTGTCCGCGGCGGATCTCGACGGTGACGGTGACGCGGATGTCCTCTCCGCCTCCCACCTCGACGACACGGTGGCGTGGTACGAGAACCTGGGTGGCGCCTTCGGCCCGGCCCAGATCATCAGCATCAGCGCCGACGGCGCCCAGGACGTCTGCGCGGCGGATCTGGACGGTGACGGGGACCTGGACGTGCTGTCAGCCTCGCAGTTCGACTCCAAGGTGGCGTGGTACGAGAACCTGGGTGGGGCCTTCGGCCCGGAACAGGTGATCTCCTCCTCGGCGCTGTGGGCCGCTTCGATCACGGCCTCCGATCTCGATGGAGACGGGGACCAGGACGTGGTGTCCGCTTCTCGGTTCGATCACAAGGTGGCGTGGTACGAGAACCTGGGTGGGAGCTTCGGCGGCGAGCAGGTGATC
>CAZDQF010000003.1:257390-305976 GCA_964507445.1 uncultured Isosphaeraceae bacterium | reverse complement strand
CAAGGTGGCGTGGTACGAGAACCTGGGTGGGAGCTTCGGCGGCGAGCAGGTGATCACCACGAGTGCCGTGGGTGCTGCGAGCGTGTTCGTGGCGGACCTGGACGGTGACGGAGACGGTGACGTCCTCTCCGCGTCCACCGGTGATGACACGGTGGCGGCGTACGAGAACCGGATCCTCGCCTGGCGCCTCATGGCGGATCAGGGCCCCACCGGCGAGTTTCACGTTTCCCTGGTTGGCGGGACTCCTCTCGCTCCCTACTTCCTCTTCCACTCGGCGGACCTGACCAACGGGGTGTTCCCCGGGGTGGGTTGGATGTTCGGCCTCCATATGAGCCTCGACGACTTCGCGACCCAGCTGGCCCTCGGGGCCCAGGGAAACCCCCTGTGCGGCGGCAACCTGAACTCCAGCGGCGCGGTTCACCTCACCATGCCCGCCACCTCCGTCGCGTTCCTCTCGGGCGCCACGCTGTGGGCCGTGGGCGTTCAGGCTCCGGTGCCCGGAGCCGCGAACTACGACGCCACCTCCGTAAAGCCCTACACCTTCCAGTAACCCCACGGGAGGCCGCGTCCCGTCCTCCCGCGTTCGCCTTCCGAGGGCAGTTCGATGCACATGAAGACCACACTTAGCCTGTTGTTGATCGGCGGTTCGCTCCTCGGGCAGGGGCTGTTCTTGTCGCCGCAGTTGATCACGGCCTCGGCGGCCGGGGTCACGAGCACCTACGCCTTCGATCTGGACGGAGACGGAGACCCCGATGTCCTGTCCTGTTCGCGTTCGGACAGCAAGGTGGCGTGGTACGAGAATCTCGGCGGCACCTTCGGCCCTCAGCAGCTGATCACGTCGGCTGCTCTGGAGCCGTTCGACGTCCACGCCGCAGACCTGGACGGAGATGGTGACGGCGACGTCGTCGTCGCCATGTTCCACGGCAACACGATCGTCTGGTACGAGAACCTCGGTGGGTCCTTTGGCCCGGAACAGGCTCTCACCACGTCCGCCATCGGCGCCTACGACGTGTCCACAGCGGATCTGGACGGGGATGGGGACCAGGAGATCCTGGCCGCCTCCTACATCGGCGGGCGCATCTCCGTGTTCGAGAACCTGGGCGGGAGCTTCGGGGCGGCGCAGGCGGTCGCCACCGGCGTCGCCGGTGCCTCGAGCGTGTCCGCCGCGGACCTGGACGGGGACCTCGACGCGGACCTGGTCTTCTCCTCCTCCATCGGTGGGTCGATTTCCTGGATCGAGAACCTGGGCGGGGCCTTCGGCCCGCAGCAGACCATCACCGTTGCCGCGATCGGCGCCGAGTGCGTCTCCGTGGCGGACCTTGACGGTGACGGGGACATGGATGTGCTGTCCGCCAGTTTCGGCGACAACAAGGTGGCCTGGTACGAGAACCTGGGTGGGGCGTTCGGGCTCCAGCAGGTGATCACGACCGCGGCGGCGGGCGCGTTGGACGTGGCCGCCGCGGACCTTGACGGTGACGGGGACCAGGACGTCCTCTCAGCGTCGGGCAACGATGACAAGGTGGCTTGGTACGAGAACCTGGGCGGGGGCTTCTCTGCCCAGCAGGTGATCGCCTCCGCCAACGGCGCTGTCAGCGCGGTCCCGGCGGACCTCACCGGGGACGGCAACGTCGACGTCCTCTACGCCTCCCATTGGAGCAACGAGGTGCTCTTCTGCGCCAACGCAGCCCTGGGCTGCGGGCAGCAGGCGGCCTTTGGCCTTCAGCAGGTCGTCTATAGCGTCGGTAACGCCACCTCCGTTCATGCAGCGGATCTGGACGGCGACGGAGATGAGGATCTCCTCTCCTCGTCCTGCTACCCGGGGAGGTTCGGCTGGGCGGAGAACCTGGGTGGTGGCTTCGGTCCCCATCAGGTGATCGATGACCTGGGACCCTGTACCTCGGCGATTCACGCTGCTGACGTGGACGGTGACGGAGACCTGGACGCGGTGGCTTCGGCCTTCGCCTCCCAGGTCCTGGTCTGGTATCCCAACCGATTGAACGAATTGACACAGGACTTCGGTCCCCGCCAGTACATGGACGTGGGCACGTTGCCCAACGGAAACACCGTGAACGATGTTGACACCTCCGATCTGGACGGAGACGGAGATGTCGACGTGGTCGCCGCTGCCGGAGACCGGGTTCTGGTCTATGTGAATCAGGGCGCCGGCATCTTCGCCATCAACTCGCCGCAGGTGGTCGATGTGGGGCTGTTCACCTCCATCCGGGTGGAGATCTGCGACCTTGACGGTGATGGCGACGGTGACCTGATCTCCGCCTCAGATGTGTTCGTGGCGTGGTACGAGAATCTCGGCGGGACCTTCGGCCCGCGGCAGATCATCACCAGTTCCGTGAACGAGGCCTTCGACGTTTGCGGCGCGGACCTGGATGGGGACGGTGACGCGGATGTCCTGTCCGTGTCGCGGCTGGACAACAAGGTGGCGTGGTACGAGAACACCGGGTCGGGATTCGGGCCGCAGCAGGTGATCTCCGCCGTCGCCATGCAGCCCGTGAGTGTGCACGCCACGGATCTGGACGGTGACGGGGATCTGGATGTGCTGGTCGCCAGCTTCGCCGGGGCAGAGCTCGTCTGGTTCCCCAATCAGAGCGTCAGCGGATCAGGCTCGGGGATTGGCTTCGCTGCGGCACGTCAGATCACGTCCGCCGTGGTGGGGCCGCTGACGGTCGCCACCTCCGACCTGGACGGTGACGGAGATCAGGACGTGCTATCGGCCAGCGCCGACGGCAAGGTGTCCTGGTATGAGAACTTCGCCGTGGACTGGATGCTGGACATGGCGCAGAACGGCGCCGGTGATCTGATGGTCAGCCTCAGCGGAGGTGACCCTCTCGGTCCCTACAACCTGTTCCACTCCTTCGATCCCGGTAACGGTACGGCTCCTGGTTCAGGTTGGTATTACGGGCTCCACATCGGCTTCCTGGATCTGGGCGCCCAGCTCGCGCTCGCCGCGCAGGGGAACGTCCTGTGCGGAGGGTTCCTGGACTCCGAGGGCTGCCGCGACCTGAGCGTGCCGGCGGCGGCCGCCGCGGCCCTCTCCGGTCAGACGCTCTGGGCGGTGGCGCTCAAGCCGACCTCCTCTCCGGCGGGCGTGTACTTCGCTACGGAAATCCGCAGCGTCACCTTGCAGTGAGCGGCGGGCGGGCGCCGGCTTCAGCCGCGGTCGGCGCCGCCCTCCTCGACGATGGAGCGCAGCGCGGTCTGCAGCGGGCAGGTCTCCGGGTTCACGACGCCGCCCCGTCGATAAGCCTCGAGCAGGGCCCGGCTCTGCTCCGCCAGCATGCGCCGCGTCTCGCGACGTCGGCCCCGTTGCCTCGAGATCTTCATCTGATCGTAGGCCGTGGTCTGGTGCCGCAGCCACGCGATGACCGCGGCCTCGGCCCGTTGCTCGATGGGGATGCGCTCCGTGCGGGCGACGGTGCCGGAACCCACCGGCGTGGCGTGCTCCGCCACCAGCGCGGACAGACGGAGCGCCAGGTCCCTGTAGGGCAGCGCGAAATCGAGGAACGAGAACACCGCGTCCGTGAACGAGCGGACGTACTGTCCCTGGCGAGCGTCACTACGAGCCCGGTCCTTTGCTCGTTTCTTTGCGTAGGCCTCGGTCCCACGCTCGGCCTCCAAGGCCTCCCTCACCTCGAGGATGGTGGACGCCGGGGCCCAGACACCCTGCGAGAACTCCCGACGCCCGCGTCGCTGTTTGACGGTCCAGGTGGGTCCCGCGTTCTTGACCCTCCGTGTGAGGGTCCCGTCTCCCGGAGGCAGCAGCTGCCAACCCCGCGGGGGCTTGGCGACCCTCCCGTCCGCCAGCCGCACGGTCCCGGGTCGCGGGCCGGGGGAGACGATGAGCTTCTGATCGGGCATGACGGGTGTGAGGCTGGGTCGCTGGCCGGGCGGCCGTCTACCTACACGCGCGTCACCACGAGGCGCTGTCGGTCGTCCCGAGACACCACCTTGACCGCCGTGCCCGCCGGGAGGGCGTCGGCGGCGGAGTCCGGAGCAAGCACTGCTTCCATGCGCGCGTCATGGAGGCGGATGACGCCCCCCTGCTTGTTGATCGGGTCACCCTCCACGGTCCCTACGTCATTGATGAACGGCTCGATCCCCTCTTCGGCGTCCGTCGTCTTTCGTCCTGCGTAGAACCGCCGCAGCGGCCACCAGAGGGGGATCGCGGAGCCGGCCGAACTGCCGAAGAAGACGAGCAGGACCGTGCTCGTCTCATACTGTCCGCCGGCTTGCAGGATCAACGCCGTGATCAGGGCGCCGGCTGCGAGGAACGCGAGGAAGAAGCTGACCGTGGCCAGTTCCGCAACGAGGAACACGAAGAACAGGCAGAGCCAAGCGTAGGGGGAGCACAGGAGAGCCTCCATGGCCGGTATCCTACTCCGCTCCTGTCTCGGTGGCGGCTTCCTCTGGCGGATCTCCGCTCGGTAGCATGCGACCAACGACGGATGCCACGGAGATGGCCTCGGCGACCGTGTCTGCCGCGGCCCTGGCGCCGTCTCCGTCCTTGAGAACGACCGTGGATTCCCCTGCGATCCGGGCCTGGGCGTCGATGGCCTTGCGCGCCAGATCGAAGGTGACCGCGAGCTGCCCGTTGCTGTCGCCGGCGGCGTCGCCGATGGCCTTGATCGCCTCCGCCTCCGCCCGCGCCTTGACTCGTACCGCTTCGGCTTCGGCGCGTGCGGCGATCTCCACCGCGCGAGCGCTTCCTTCTGCCTCGTTTTCCCGCTTGATCCGCTCGCCCTGCGAGAGCAACTCCGCCTCCTCTTTCAGACCTGTCGCTCTGGTGACGCGGGCGTTGCGGTCGGCGGTGGCTTCGGTCTCCGACTCGCGGCGTTCGCGTTCCGCCCTGGCCTGCCGCTTCATGTCCTCCACCATATCGACCGGCGGTTTGATGTCGTTGATCTCGTAACGCTTGACCAGAAGACCCCATGGCTTCGCCGCGCTGTTGATCTCGTCAACGATGGCGTCGTTGATGGCGTCACGCTTGGAGAGCGTCTCATCGAGGTCCATGCGGCCGATCTGGGCACGCATGGTGGTCTGGGCAAGTTGCTTCACGGCTTCGTGCGGATTCGTCGATCCGTAGGATGCCAATCGGGCATCGACGACTTGCATATAGAGGACACCGTCGATCTCGACCCGGATGTTGTCCTTGGTGGTGGCGTGCTGTTCCTCTACGTCAATGGGGTTCTCCCGCATGTCCCACCTGTGGGCGACGACGTCGATGAACGGGATGATCAGGTTGATGCCCGCAGTAAGGGAGGTGCGGTACTTGCCGAATCGCTCGACGATCCAGGTCTCGTTCTGCGGGACAGTGCGTATGCCCTTGAACAGAGTGATCAGGACGAGGATAGAGACGGCGATGCTGAAGAAAGTCCAGAATGAACCGAAGTCACCGGGTTCCAACAGGTACATGGGGGGCGCTCCTATTGCAGGGTCACGGACGGGACCTCGCATTATAAGCGCCAGCCCGGCCCCGTGCCCGCCGCAATGCTCTGCCTCAACAGCCCCCCGTCAGCCGCTCCGGCGTCCCGCGCGCCGGTCCGCGTGCCCCACTTGTCAGCGCGAGAGCCGCCGCCGCCGCTGCGCTTCGACTCGCTGCCGGTCCTCGTCGCAGCGGGACAGCAGCGCCTCGCCCCACTCGGAGGCCAGCTTGATGTGGCCCGTGGGCACGTGCACATGATCCAGCAGCTGCAGCCGGAGGGTGTCACCGGTGCGGCCGCTCTCCGGGAGGAGGGCGGAGAAGAAGAACCCGAGGTTGGACAGCCGGTCCTGTAGGGCCGCGCATCCCGGGTCCGCCAGGGGCAGGTCCAGGTAGACCACGTCGATGCGCATGTCTTCCAGGTCCGTGAGGCGCGCGTCGCACTGCTCCACCAGATCCGTGCCCACGGTCTCCACGTCGATGACGGCGACGCTCGAGGTCTGGTTCACGGAGACGGACAGGCGGCTGGGACCGGTCGGCTCCGGTGCGGCGGCCGTCGTGTCCCTGGGCAACTGAAGGCGTTTGACGATCTCCGAGAGCACCTCGCCGTAGGGCGGTGGAGCGTATAGCTCCCGCTCCGGGGGTGCGGGTAAGGGCAGGTACATGGGGACGAGGGAGCCGCGGGCCGCGGGTTCGTTCTCGAGCCCGACCATGGAGACGTCCGCCGGGACGATGCCGAGGAAGATCCCTGACTCCACGGCGCCCAGCTTCAGCTGGTTACGCTGGCTGTACGGGTGGTTGGTGACGCACTCGGTCCAGAGTCCCAGCAGCTCTAGCTCGTTCGCCTGCTGGAGCCGGAAGTCCGCCAGCTTCTTGGCCAGGCCATGGGACCGGTAGCGCGGGTCCACCACCAGCTTGCCCGCTTCGGCTACTCGAGAGTCCTCCCGGGCCTTGGTGAGGGCCGCGTGGCCGATCATCTCGCCGTCCCGGTTGAGGATGATGGCGGAGTGCATGAGCCCGTCGCGGATGAGCGCGCCCATGCGGTCCGGGTAGTAGATGTCCTCCGCCGGGTAGCCGTATCCGTAGCAGCGATAGACCAGGCGAGCGAGCCCGGCGCACTCCGTCGGCTCCATGGCCCGGACCACGAACTCCTCCGGGTGGTCCTCCTCCTCCGCGTCCTCAGGGAGGATCGTCTCTCCCGCGACCAGCAGGTCGCGCTGTTCATCGCCGGACAGGGGCAGGGAGCAGGTGGCGATGTTGCCGTCACGGCCGTGGGCGCGCAGCTCGAACTGCTCGACGAAGCCGAGCCGCACCAGCTCGTGGGCGACGGGAGCGTCGTCGTTGAAGATGGGGATGCCCCGGTCGCTCACCTCCACCCGGAGCCTGCCGTGTTCGCTCCAGGCCCGGACGCGGACGTGGGTGGGCCGGTCGCCGTGCTCCCGTCGTCGGGCCAGGGACACCAGCTCATCCACCATGACCCGTAGCCGGCGGGCGGTCTGGGACTCCATGCCGAGGGAGAGCGCAAGCTCGTTGACGGCGCTGCCAGGGGCGCTCGCCGGAGCGTCGTCGCCGTTGAGTTCAATGACCAGCATGGGGGGGCGACCGCGGGTCCCGCGGCGACGGGCATGCTACGGGCTCGGCTCGGGCCGGTACAGGGCGCTTTGGCAGGTCCCGTGGTAGCCGTCCCGGCGGCCCACGCCTACCATGGGCGGATCTCACTCACGGAGCGCTCCTCCATGGTATCCATCATCCTTCGGACGGCCCTGTTCTCGGGCCTGCTGGTCCTCGTCGCTGGTCATTCAAGGGGCCAGGAGCCGCCCCCGACGTCAGGCGGTGGGCAGACCCAGCCGCCGGTGACCACCGGTGACCCGCCGGACGCCACTGATGATCCCCCGACCCAGCGCCGGCGCGGACGCGGCGGCCCCGGTGGCGGCCGTGGTCGCCCGGGGAGCGGTCGCGGGGCAGGCCGTGGTGGTCCTGGTGACGGTGAGGCCTCCGAGGGGCAGGGCGGTCGCGGTCGAGGCCGGTTCGGCAGAGGTCGCCGAGGCGGCGGGGAAGAAGAGAAGCCCAAGAAGCCGCGCAAGGGCATCAAGGTGACCGACCCCGTGGTGATCCAGAACTGCGCCGGGTGCCACAAGGTGGAAGACGACGGGTTCATGAGCCGCGTCTCCTTCATGCGCAAGTCGCCGGAGGGATGGGAGATGTCCCTCAAGCGGATGATACGCATGCACCACCTGAGCTTCGCTCCGGAGGACGCGCGTCAGATGGTCCGCTACCTCTCCAACCACCACGGGCTCGCGCGCGGGGAAGCGGAGCGTGCCCTGTACGAAGCGGAGCGGCGGGTGCACTGGTCGGAGAGCGACCAGGACGACGACATCAAGCGCGCCTGCGCCTCCTGCCACACCCTGGGGCGTGTGTTCTCACAGCAGCGGACGTCGGAGGAGTGGCAGCATCTCAAGAAGATGCACATGGCGCTGTACACCAACTCCTCCGGTTCCTTCGGCGAGCGGCGCGCCGGTTCCCGTGGCCGCAGCGAGTGGAGGGGCTTCGGCTTCGGAGGGTCGAGCGGCGGCGCGTCCTCGGGTTCCCGAGGCAGCTCCAGCAGCTCCGGCAGCCGCGGGGGCCGTAGCGGTGGGTCGGGCCGCGGCGAGGCGTCCGCCCGACAGGGTGGATCGTCGTCCCGCAGCTCCGGGGGGAGCCGCGCCGATCGCGTCATGGCGCGCCTCGCCAAGGAGCAACCCCTGTTCTCCAGCGAGTGGGAGGCGTGGCAGGTCAACGAGCGCGAGGTGCCCGTGGCCGGACTCTGGACGGTGGTGGGGCACGAGGTGGGGCGGGGCCCCATCCGCGGAACGGTGGAGATCGCCCGCACCGGCAGGGACGCGTACTCGACCGCCTGGGTCCTGGAGTTCGGGGACGGGAGCCGCGTCAGCCGCCAGGGGAGAGGTGTTGTGTACGCCGGCTACTCGTGGCGAGGGCGATCACGGCCCTCCGCGGGGGCCAGCGGAGACGAGCCCGCGGAGCTGCGAGAGGTCATGCTCCTCTCCGAGGACTGGAACACGTTCCGCGGCCGTTGCTTCCACGGGGCCTACAGCGAGCTGGGGATGGACGTCACCCTGCATCGCCATCAGGGGGCGACCCAGATCTTCGCCTCCGACGGGCCGGTGATGGCGCCGGCGTCGGGTGCGGAGGTGGTGCTCCGTGGCACCGGCATCCCCGCGGACGCGACGGCCGGCGACTTCCACCTGGGCAAGGGGGTGACCGTCAAGGAGGTCAAGCGAGAGAACCACACCAAGGTCGCTCTGGTGGTGGACGTGGCCGCGGACGCCCGGCTGGGCAAGCGGCGGGTGTCGTTCCGCGCCATCCGCGGTGCTGACGTGGTCACCCTGTATGACACCATCGACTACCTGAAGATCGGGCCGAAGGAGGGCTTCTCCCGGGTCGGTGGAGGGGGCAAGGTCCCGAAGCAGTACGAGCGGTTCGAGGCCTGGGCCATGCACCGGGGCCCGGACAAGAAGCCCTACACGGACGACGACTGGCCCATCAAGGTGGTCCCCGCGTCGTGGCGCCTCGAGGAGTTCGCGGTCCATGAGTACGACGACGACGTCAAGTACGTCGGCGAGATCGATCCCAAGACCGGTTTCTTCACTCCGGCGGTGGATGGGCCCAACCCCAAGCGCCGTTGGAGCGCCAACAACATCGGCAACGTCTACGTGATGGCGGAGGCGACCCTGAAGGTCCCCGTCAGGCCGCCGGAGCCGGAGCCCGAGGCGAAGGCGAAGCCGGACCCGGAGACGCCGCCGGCGAGCGCGGGCGAGGGCAACCAGGGAGAGGGGAACGGCGGACCTCGGGTCCAGGAGCAGCCCGCGGTTGTGGCGGCGCTCGACATGGAGGAGAAGACCTTCAAGGCGCGCGGTCACCTCCTCGTCAGCGTCCCCCTCTACATCAAGTGGGACCGTTACGAGTGGGATCACCAGTGATGCGGCTTCAGGCGACGCTTCACCGCAGGTTCGAAGTGGACGGGGTGACGTACGTGTACGTGACCGGGTCCGCTTCGGTGCTTCGCCTGGACGACGTGTCCACGGGGTTGCTGGACCGGTTCGGCGTGGACGGCGGCGCGGAGGTCTCCGAGTGGGAGGGCACCCTGGAGGGGATGTCTGACGGGCAGGATCACCGGCGGACCCTGGAGGAGATGGTCGCCATGGGCCTGATCCGGCCCATGGGGGAGGAGGCGCCGCCGACGGCGACCCTCCCGCCCATGCCGTTCCCTTTGGCCACGCTGGTCCTGAACGTCACCAACAAGTGCAACCTGTCCTGCACCTACTGCTACGAGTACGGCGAGGACAGGATCGCGGACTCCACCAAGCCCGACGGCGCGCCCAAGTCCCCCATGATGTCCGCGGAGACCGCCTGCCAGTCCGTGGACTTCCTGTTCGATGGGCTGGGGGAGCGGCGGGACGCGACCATCACGTTCTTCGGCGGCGAGACCCTGCTGAACTTCGGCACCATCAAGGCCGCCGTGGAGCACGCGGAGGCGCGAGCCCGGGCCGAGGGGAAGCTGGTGGGCTTCTCCCTGACCACCAACGCCACCCTGCTCACGGACGACGTGGTGGAGTTCCTGGTGCAGCATCGCTTCGGCGTCAACGTCTCCATCGACGGGGACAAGCAGGAGCAGGATCGTCACCGGACGTTCAAGAGCGGGCGAGGGTCCTACGAGCTGATCGCGCCGCGCATCCGCAAGCTCATCGCCAGCAACCGCGCCGCCAAGGGGCGCCCCATCGGGGCGCGGGTGACCCTCACCGCCGGCGCCACCGGCGTGCGCCAGATCTTCGAGCACCTGCACGGTGAGCTGGGGTTCGACGAGGTGGGCTTCGCGCCGGTCACCAGCGCCAAGGAGAACGAGTACGCCCTCTCGGACGCCAATTACTGGCAGATCCTGGATGAGTTCGCGGCGCTGGCGGAGGACTACGTGGCGGCGGCCCGGGAGGACCGGCCCCACGGCTTCTCGAACATGAATGACATCCTCCGGGAGGTCCATCAGGGCATCAACAAGGCCCACCCATGCGGCGCCGGGCTGGGGCTGCTGGGGGTCTCCACGGAAGGCGAGCTGGGACTCTGTCACCGGTTCGTGGAGTCCGGTGAGCACGAGATCGGCAACGTGGAGACCGGCCTCGACGAGGCGAAGCGCAAGGAGTTCCTGGAGGCCGGTCACATCAGCACCAAGATCGCCTGCCACGAGTGCTTCGCCAAGCCCATCTGCTCTGGCGGGTGCTACCACGAGGCGTACGTCCGCTATGAGGACGCCTCCCAGCCCAACCTCCACTACTGCGAGTGGATCCGCGCCTGGACCGACCTGGGGCTGCGGACCTACGGTCGCATCGTCAACATGAACCCGTCCTACATGGATCGGTTCGAGGACCGCACCGCCGCGTCCAAGGCCGCGGCCCACGAGCCCATGTCAACTTCCGCCGCCGCCCCATCGGAGCCGACGTCATGAAGCACCTCGCCGCAGTCAATCAGAAGGCCCGGATCATCGAGTCCCTGGTGATCCAGAAGGCCGATCAGGCACACGCCATGGCTGACCCGGACCCCCCGTTCGGTTGCACGACCCTGTTCGCCCCGGGCTGGGAAGTGGACTCCAGCGGCGGCACCCACGGGTTGTGCACGCCCATCGAGCGTGACCTCTACGACTGCTACCACACGTGCTACTGGCCGGTGCAGGTGCCGGACGCGTTCACCAATTCACCCAACTGGTCCAAGTCGTGCGGCGCGCCGATGAACGACTGGGCCTCCATCGACCTGGTGTTCCCCTGATGCGCAACCTGATGATCTGCCTCCTGGTGTGCGCCTGCGCGGCGGCGCAGGAGGCCACGCCCAAGTCCTACTTCTACTTCCGCGTGTCGCCCGACCTGCTCCTCAAGTACGACCCGGTGACGGACGAGGAGGTGGCTCGCGTTCGCTTCGAGAACGGCCTGGGATGGAGCACCGAGCTGACCCACGACCGCAAGCGGTTCCTCGTCACCACCGGCAAGCGGACCAAGATCGAGGAGATCGACATCGCCAAGATGGAGGTGGTGGAGACCCACGACTTCGCGGAGGACGGCCACATCGTCCGGGTCCGGTCCATCACCGAGTGCCCGGGGGGCACGAAGTGGTACGTGCGCCTGGATCGCATCAAGGTGAACGTGGACACCTTCGACATCCTGGACCCGCAGTATGTCCTGTACAACCGGGAGGAGTCGGAGATCGAGAAGCGCATGAAGGAGATGCCGCGGGCGCTTCGGTCCGGCGCGCGCATCAGCCCCTGCGGCACCAAGTGGCACGTGTTCAGCGGCGACATCAAGGTGGTGGACCCGGAGACCCTCAAGGAGGAGGCCACCATCGACCTGACGACGCCGCGGTTCCCGGGCATGGGACCGTTGCGGGTGCGGGGCACGGACCTCTTCCACCGGCGCAACCCCAAGGCATACCGGCTGCTGTACAGCATGCGTGATCCGGTGAAGACGGACCGCACCCTGTACGGGTTGGTGGACATCGACCTGGAGAAGAACGAGGTCACGGACCTCAAGGAGTGGGGCTGGAGCCCCTCGGCGTTCTCATGGCGCCTGTCCGCCGACGCCAAGGTGGGCATCGCGTCCGCCGGTGGCTTCCGCAGCCGCGGCGGCGGCAACCTGGCCGGTGACCCCTCGGTCAACCTGGTCACCTGGGACATGGAGACCGGAAAGAAGCTCCGCGAGCGCCGCTCCATCGTCCGCAACGGGCTGCGGCTCTCGGCGTTCTCCGCGGACGGCAAGAAGGCCTACCTCAGCGGTCGCGGGCACGAATTCTGGGTGTTCGACGAGAACCTGGAGCACGTGAAGACGGTGGAGAACGCCGGCGAGATCATGGGCTCGATCATCGTCCTCCATGAATGAGGGGCTCGGGGGGCGGGCCCGCGTCGTCCTCATCGACAGCGGCGTCAAGTCGGCTCATCCCCAGCTCGAGGGGATGGGCGAGCTGGCGTGGGGGAGCACGTACGGTCCGGACGGCCGTCGTCTCGAGGAGCCGCAGGTGGACCTCCTGGGGCACGGCACCGCCGCCGCCGCCGTCATTCTGGAGCACGCGCCGGGCGCCTGGCTGTACTCCGTGAAGGTGTTCCATGACGCCCCCGAGTGTGGCTTCGAGACCATCCTGGAGGCCCTGGAGGAGGCTCTGGAGGTGCAGCCGCACCTGGTCAACCTGAGCCTCGGTACGGCGAACCTGCAGTGGACCGATCCCCTGGAGGAGTGGGTCCAGCGGGCGGTGTCCCGAGGCGTCCGTCTGGTGGCGCCGGCGGACTGGCGCGGACAGCCGAGCTATCCGGGGGTCCTCTCGGGAGTGGAGGGGGTCCTGATGGACCGCGACGTGGCGCGGACGGAGCCGGTGCACGATGGTCGTTGGTGGCGTGGCTCTCCCTACCCGCGGCCGATCCCCGGCATCGACCCGGAGCGTTGGTCCGGCGTCAGCTTCGCCGTGGCCAACGTGACGGGAGTCCTGGCGGCCAGGCGGACCCGCGTGGAGGACTGAACCCTGCCGCGTCAGCGGGGAACGAGCCACCCGCGCTGCAACAGCCTCTCAAGGGCTCCTCGCACCCGTCCTGGGGTGGAGAGGAACAACTCCGGGACGCGAGACGCGCCCCGCACCACATCGTCCGGGCTGGCGCCGTCGCCGATGAGGTCCAGGAGCGGACCCAAGGGCACGTCCCCGATACGCGCCAGGGGCAGGGCGTCCCCCAGGGTCCATGCTCGCTCGGGTGTCAGGGACTGTCCTCTGCGCGCCCACGACGTGGCGGGCCCCAAACTCGGGGCCGGGCCGACGCGGCGAGGGAGGAGCTCGTCGGATCGAGGAGGGGGTGTCGCCGCGCCCCGCTTGCGCCAGAAGGGGGCGTCTCCGAACCGCGCCTCTCGTTGGTACAGGGACCGGGCTCGTTCGTCGTGGGCGTTGAACAGGGAGCGCTCCCACGCCCGATGGTGCCTCTGAAGCTCCGCCCACGCGTCGTTGTCCTGCAGCATGGTGTTGACCACGTAGGCGGTCTCCTCGGCGGATGCCAGGGCCTTCTCCACTCCCTGGCTGGACAGCGGATCGATGGTGGAGGCCGCGTCCCCGGTCAGCAGGAAGGGCAGGGGTGCGGTGCGCAGGCGCGCCTGCGCGATCATGCCGCGCCAACGGTCCGGCTGGAAGCGCGCCGCCGGTCCCCTGGCGGTCGCGCAGGCGGATCGGATCACCGCGTCCCGACCACGGGCGGCGACCTCTTCCGCGTCGGCCAGCAGGGCGAGGCTCGCGCGGCCGTCCCGCAGCGGCAGCCACCACCACCATCCCTCCGCCACCGCCTCCACCACGGTGGTGTCGTCCCAGGCGTCCGGCTCGGTCACGAACCCGTAGAGGGCCACGGTCTGCGGACGCGCGTCGACGGTGATGACGGGTGAGGCGCCGCCTGGGTGGAGCTTGCCCGTGGCCAGCACGGTGATCCTGGCGGAGGCGTCATCCGCCAGTGTCACCCCGGCGTCCACGGCTCGTCGCAAGAGCAGCCCGTCCAGCTCCGGGCGGTGGACCTTGTAGCCGGGGGAGGCGTCCACCCCGGCGCGCCAGCGCAGCTCATCATCTCCCCAGACGACCGCGTGGCGAGGGGTACCCGGCCAACGTTCCGTGACCACGTCGAGGAGGTCCCATTCCTCGAGCAGCGGGCGCGCGCTGTCCACCAGGGTCTCCTCCGGCAGGGGGTGTGGTCGCGGGTTGCCTGGCGCCAGGGCGACCCGTAGCCCCCACTGCTTCAGCCGCAGCGCGCAGCACGTCCCCGCGGGGCCGCCCCCCAGGATCTTCACGTCGTAGCCGTCGGACACGCCCCGACCATACCGTTACCATGGGCCTGGAGGCAGTGATGGACCTGGATATCACGTTCTGCGTGCAATGAGACTTTCGCCCCATGGCGGCCGGTCTGGCCGCGGAGCTGGAGCAGGCGTTCCGGGTGCAGCCGCGTCTTGTGGAGGGGAGCGGCGGCGTCTACCAGGTGCGCCTCGATGGTCGGGTGATCTTCGACAAGCGTGACGCGGGTCGGTTCCCGGTTCTGGGTGAGGTGTCGGAGTTGATCAGGGAGGCGCGACCCGAGTCCGCTGACTGACCGGCTGCTGCTCCAACCTGCTTCCGAACCGCTCCAGCAGCACGGCTCCGATGGGAGCGGTGACGACGATGGCGAGGACCGCCATGACCGCCAGGGTCTGGCCGTCCCCGGCCAGCGCCGGGTCCGACCGAGCCCACGCTTGCGCGGCGTAGGCTCCGAACACCGCCTGGATGGTGGCCTTCGGCACGTTGCTGCTGGTGACCAGGGCTCGTTCGGCGCCATCCAGGACGGTGAACCGTCCCATGACATGGGCGACCAGGACCCTCACCACCACCGCCGCCACGATGACGCCGAGGAGCGGCAGCACCAGGGAGACGTCACGGAGTCGGGCCAGGTCCACCTGAGAGCCGAGGTTCACGAAGAGCACGATCTCCGCCAGGCCCCAGGTCTGCTTCAACACCTTCCTCATGACGGGTTCGTGCCGATCCAGACGTCGTCGCAGGACGATGCCCAGGGCCAGGGTGGCGAAGACTTCCTCCACCTCCACCCTCTTGCCCGTGAAGTAGACCAGGAAGGCGGCCGCCAGAGCGATCAGGCTGCCGGTGCGGACGTACCCACGGTCAAGCAGGAGGTCGATCCGTAGCATCCAGCCGACCACCAACCCCAAGGCGACGCCGCCGAGGAGCTGCACGGGTAACCAGGGGAGAGAATCCGAGGCGGTCGCGGTGCCAGCCGCGACGGCGACGAACAGGAGGATGCCGGCCTTGGCGATGAAGGCGTTCAGCACCGTTTGCCCGATGATCCTGTCCGGCACCAGACGCTGGGTCCCCCGGCCCAGGTCCTTCTGGTTGAGCATGGACGGGAGCACCACCGCCGGGGACGTGGCGCCGATGAGGAACGCCGCGGCGAGGCACACGTCCCAACGATCGAACAACACGGTGTGGCACAGGGCGGCGAGGGACAGCAGCTCGGCCATGACCGGGATGGCGCCGAGGACGAGCACCGGGGTCAGGATGGCGCGCAGACCCCCCGGAGGGAGGCCGAGGCCGGCGCGCAGGAGCAGGACGGCGAAGGCTGCCAGGGAGAGAGACCCTCCATACTCCTCCCAGGAGTGGGGCAGCAGGTCGAGGCCGGAGGACCCGACCACGACGCCGAGAGCCATGAGGGAGACCGCGGGCGGCACGTGCACGCGTAGCAGCGCGGCCCGCAACGGGTACCCCACCGCTGCGAGCGCCAGCAGGACCAGCGCTACCACTCCAACCGCCTCCATCTGCTGCCGATCCTACGGAGCAATCGTCGGGCCGGCAGGGTTTTCCTTGGCGACGACCCAGGTTCGATGGTTCAGGGGACGACAGGTTCGGGCGATCCGGCGACCATGGGGGCGTGTTGCGGGATCTGATGTGGCGATGGTCGTTGCGGTTGGCCTTCCGGGCCCGGCTCGCCCTCCACTTCGTGTTGCGGCCCCGGGTCTCCGGCGCCCACGTGGTGGTGCGGGTGGGGGACCGGGTCTTGATGGTGCGGAACTCCTACCGCCGCGGCCTGGGGCTGCCGGCGGGCAGGGTGGGCCGGAAGGAGACCCCGGCGGAGGCGGCCTGTCGGGAGCTTAGGGAGGAGGTGGGGATCCAGTGCTCGGTCGGTGACCTCGAGGCCGTGGGCAGCACCGTCTTGAGGCACGAGTTCATGACCGACCAGCTGCACGTGTTCCAGCTGATCCTTGACGCGGCGCCTCCTGTCCGGCCGGATCGAAGGGAGGTGACCTGGGCCGGGTTCATGACGCTGGACGACGTGGCGTCCGCTGACCTGCAGGCGCCCGCTCGGACCTGGTTCGAGGGCATACACCACGCTGGTTCCTGAAGAACCCGCATCCGCGTCCGTGGGATTTGCGGATCGCGAGGGGATTCCGCTAAGCTGCATACTGAACACACACCCGCCTCTGCTTGCCCATCGCCGCTTTCAAAATCCTCTGAGTCCATTTCCTGAGTTCGTCCTATGCGCGTCCTGTGCGTTCTCACGTTGGTGGCCGTCTCTGCGGTCGTGTCCTGGCAGTCCTGGTCTCGCTCCGCGGCCGTTGATCCGTGGGCGGGATTGAGCGACGTCCATCGCCGCATGCTCACGGAGGCGGCGGCGACGCCACCCTCCGAGCGTCCGCGGCTGGCCCTGTGCTTTGCGCCCGGGACGTCGCAACAGCTCGTGGAGTTGTTCGAAGCCAACTTCTTCAACTCCGAGTATCAGGTGGCGGCCCGCTGGTCCTCGACCGCCAACGGGGGCACCGGGGCGACGGGTAACCCCATCACCTTGACCTACAGCTTCGTGCCGGACGGCACCTCGATCCCCGGCGGAGGGGGCGTCCCGTCCGGCAACAGCAACCTGTTCGCGGCGCTCAACGGCGGCTTCGGCAACACCACCACCTGGCAGGGGTTCTACCACCAGTCGTTCCAGCGCTGGGGTGAGCTCATCGGCGTCAACTACGTGTACGAGCCCAACGACGACGGCGCCCAGTTGGGGTCTCAGCCCGGAGTCGTGGGGGTCCGCGGTGACGTTCGCCTCGCGGGAATGAACATCGACGGCAACAACGGCATCCTGGCGTACAACAACTTCCCCAACAACGGCGACATGGTGATCGACACGGGGGACCTGGGGAACTTCACCAACTCCGGCGGCAACTACCGCTTCTTCCGCAACGTGATCATGCACGAGCACGGTCACGGTCTCGGCCTGGCTCATGTCTGTCCCACCAGCCAGACCAAGCTCATGGAGCCTTTCGCGTCCAGCGCCTTCGACGGCCCGCAGCAGGACGACATCCTCGGCGGCCAGCGCCTCTACGGCGACACCTACGAGAACAACGACCTGATCTCGCAGGCCGCGGACCTGGGGACGCTCTCCTCGGGCCTGACCCGGATCTCCGCCAGCTCCGATGACAACTCGGACAACGACTGGTACCGGTTCACCCTCAACGGTTGGTTCCAGGCCAACGTCACCATGCGCCCCATCGGCACCACCTACAACCAGGGGGCCCAGACCCTGTTCTGCGGCGGCGGCAGCAGCTTCAACGCCCTCACCCAGAACAACCTGGACCTGGAGGTGCGAGACCTGGCGGGAGCCCCGCTGGCAACCGCCAACAGCGCCCCGGCAGGCCAGTCCGAGAACGTGGTGCTGACCCTGGGCCCCGGCTCCTGGCACGCCCTGATCACGTCCGGCGGAGCCAACGAGATCCAGCGGTACGAGCTGGACATCCAGCTCACGCCCACGGCGCCGCCGGCGTTCTCCATCGACTTCTCCAACGGCGTCCCCACGTCCATCCCGGCGGGGGCGACCTTCGACGTGGGCATCCGTACGACCGACCTCAACGGCGCACCGGACCCGGCGTCCGGGCAACTCTTCTCTTCCGTTGACGGGGCTCCCTTCACCGCGTCTCCGCTGCTGGAGTTGGGCCCGAACACGTTCGCCGGCACCCTCCCCGCCATGGCCTGCGGGTCCACGGTGGATTGGTACGTGAGCCTCGACGCGATCGGTGGTGGAGCGGTGACCGCGCCCAGCGGCGCGCCTCAGGCCACCAACTCCACCGTGGCGGTCACGGGGGCCACCCTGACGGTGTTCGAGGATCAGTTCCAGACGACCGTGGCCGGGTGGAGCATCGTCGATTCGAGCGGCCTCACCTCCGGCACCTGGGAGCGCGGGGTGCCCGTGGGCGGCGGCACGCGGGGTGATCCCCCCACCGCCTACGGCGGCTCTGGCGCCTGCTACCTGACGGAGAACGTGGCTGGCAACTCCGACGTGGACAACGGGTCCACCACCCTGATCTCGCCGATCATCGACCTCTCCGCCTACGGCGCCGCGACCCTGAGCTTCGCCTTCTGGTACGACAACGACTTCGGCGGCAACCCGAACCAGGACACCTTCGACATCGCCGTCTCCAACAACGGCGGCGCCCAGTGGACCTTGCTCGAGAGCTACAACGCCAGCATCAATTCGTGGGTGACCCGTTCGTTCTCGTTGGGCCAGCATGTCTCCCTCACGTCCCAGATGAGGGTGCGCTTCATCGCATCGGACCCGGCCGGCGCCGGCTCCGTGGTGGAGGCGGGGGTGGACGCGTTCAAGATCGACGTGTGCGTCCCCGGGCCGCCGCCGCCGTCCCTCGCCAGCCTCGCCGCCGCGGCGGGGACGCTCGGCGCTCCGGTGCTGTCCGTGAACGACTCCACCGGCGGCAGTGACCGTCGCGTGGACGTGGCGGTGAACTCCGCCCTGCGCATGATCGTCAACCAGCCGGCTGCGAACCCGGCCCCCGCCAACTTCGCGGTCTTCGGCTACCACGGCGTGGCCAACGGAGGGACCGTGGCCGTGGCTCCCGGCGTCGGCTCCATGGTCTTCCCCCTCTGCGTGTTCGACCCGTCCAACCCGGCCTTGTTCGTGTTCGCGGACTCTCTCGGGGGCAGCCTCTGCGGCGGCGCCATCCCGGCCTCCACGGCCCCGTGGAGCCTGGAGTTCCCCCTCGGCGTGCCCACGAGCATCACGGTGACCCTGCAAGGTGTCGTGGAGAGCGGCGCCGGTCTGGCGGTGACCAACGGGATCATCGTGCGGATCCAGTAGCGAGCGAGGAGCTTGCGCCTCCGGGGCTTTCAGGCCGCGGGGGCGCTCACCTTCGTGTCCAGGGAGCTCATGGATCATCGGACGGCGTTCGAGGCTGACGGTTATGTGGTCGTCCACGACCTGCTCGACCCCGCCGTCGTTGACGAGTTGAACGTCCGTGTGGACCGGTTCCTCCGCGACGTGGTGCCCGCCATGCCGCGCGACGAGGTGTTCCTGGAGGACCGCGCCCGTTCCCAGACCTTGAAGCAGCTCCAGCACATGGAGCTCCACGACCCCTGGTTCCGGGCCTTCATGGAGGAGGGTCCCATGCGGGAGTTGGCCGAACATCTGCTGGGCGGCGCCGTGGTGCCGCGGAACCTGCAGTACTTCAACAAGCCCGCCGGGGACTCCCGTCCCACGCCTCCACATCAGGATGGGGCGTACTTCATGCTCGAGCCCTGCGAGGCGGTGACCCTGTGGCTGGCGCTCGACGCCGCCGACGAAGACAACGGATGCGTCCGGGTCGTCCGTCGCTCCCACCGGCAGGGGCTGCGCCCCCACGTTCGCACCGACACCCTCGGCTTCAGCCAGGCCATCGCCGACTACCCCATGACGGTGACCTGGACGACGAGGTCCCGGTCCTCGCCCGCCCCGGGGATCTGTTGCGGCACCACCCGTTCACCATCCACCGGGCCGACGCCAACCGCTCCGCCAAACGCTCCCGCAGGGCGCTGGGGCTGATCTACTACTCCGCCGCCGCCCGGGAAGACGCCGCCGCCCACGCCGCCTACCAGGAGGCCCTGGCGGCGCGGCTGCGGGCCCGCGGTCGCATCTGACCGGGGCCGGCGGTCGGGGTCCTCCGAATCTGATCGAAGCGAGCGGAGTGCTGCAACCAGAATCGCCCTCCGGAAGTTGATGTGGAAGCTGCCAGCCAGAACTTGTCTAGGGAGGGGCTCGGCTTGGTGCGGCCGGACCGCGTTCACGCTAGACGTGAGACACTCCGTCGCGACATTTCGGCCAAATGACCGCTTGTGTCGGTGAACCGCCCCAGTTGATCGACGGCTGCGGACGCTGGTGGCACCGTGCCTGGCATAGGTCTTGTGTCTCGGCGCGGGCTTCGCTGGCTTGTCGCGTTGGACGTGGGATGGCCAAATCACAAGAACAGGCCTACGATGAGTGCGCTGAATGGAGCATGGGAGTCAGATCACGTGCGACTCGTATCCCAACTGACCTGTCCGGCTTGCTGGCATAGGTGTAGGCCTGAGGATCTGCTGTTCATTAGCCGACACGAGTCCCAACTCGGGGATCCGCGAGTTGGGCCGGCGGCATATCGGCGATTTCGGCCAGACCGGTTCGACGTCAGCGGCGCTGCCGTGGACCCTGGCGGGGAACCGTGTATGGACGTGGCGTGTCCCCGATGTCATCTCGTGATGAGCCGGGACCTCGTCCATCACCGTCCTTTCTTCATTTCCATTGCGGGCGGGCCAGGCAGCGGGAAGAGCTGTTGTCTCGCCAGCATGATCTGGGAGACTCGACACATCGCGTCGTCGTTCAATGTGCTGTTTCGTGACGCGCTTGTTGCAGCCAACCGTGAACTCATCTCGTATGAAGAGACGCTGTTTGCCGCAGTGGACAAGGACCATCCCGTCGCTATCCGGAAGACCGAAACTCACGGTCTTCAATTGCACCATGAGGTGATGCTGAACGGCGGACAGCGTCTCCTGCCGCAGCCGTTTCAGATCCTCACGGGGCTTGCTCCGGATCACGCAGATCACACCAGCGAGGATTCTCGGGTCATGGTCCTCTACGACAATGCTGGGGAGCACTTCCTGCCTGGACAGGAGTCTGCCGCGGCTCCTGTTACGCAACACCTCGGGGCATCCAACGCCATCTTGTTCGTGTTCGATCCTACTCAGGAAACGCGGTTCGTGGAGAAGACAGGCAAGCGGTATGACGAGCTCCCCGGGTCATTGCGCATCACCGCGGCCGGTGCCCGGCAGGAGTCGGTGTTGAGCGAAATGGCTGAGCGGGTTCGTCGGTTTCGCAATCTACCCGGCACTCAGCGCGTTTCCACGCCGTTGCTTGTCCTGCTTGCGAAAGCAGATCTCTGGCAGGAGCTCATTGGGGATCCGCTGGTCGAGGAACCGTTGTGGCGGGTTGGTGCCGACGCCAGCCTCCTGGTGGACATCGGCCGTATTCGAGGTGTTTCCCGCGGCTGCCGTGACTTGCTCATGGAGAGTTGCCCGGGGATCGTGAGCGCGGCCGAAGGGTTCAGCGAGCGGGTGACCTATGTGCCAGTGTCCGCGCTGGGTTGCGGCCCCGAGAAGAGTGAAACCGAGCAGGGCGCGACCTGGGGGGTTCTGCCTCGAAAGGTGAGCCCGAAGTGGATGTCTGTTCCGATGCTGTTGCTCTTGGCAAGTGTGTTCAAAAGGAAGATCGCGACGCTGAGGTAGCGGCAACCACTCCTGACCATGGCAAAGCAGCTCGTGTACACATCGGTACCAAAGGGCTTGAGAGCCGGAACGGCCGGATTCACGACCGTCGCCATGAGCCCTGACTTGGATCCCTTGCTGGTGTCGCGGCTCGAGCGCCTCAGCAGCTATCCCGGAGAGCAAGTCGGGCGCAGTGGATGCACGGCCTTGCGGTCCCACATGGTTGTTGAGGCGGGAAGCCAGCCCGTGCATGTGCTGGCATGCGTGTCCACAGCCCCGACGGACTACTCCGGGCGATCCAATTTCATTGCGCACTATCTGATTCTCGACCCCGAAGAGAGGCCGGCTGTGGGGCCCGCCGCATTGCTCGAGGGTGCAGCCGCGCCGTTTCTTCGTGGTTGGGAAGGCGACCCTCGCTACCTGGACGACTTGCAACTACCGCAGCGGCCTGCACGGGCGCCGGCGCGGTGCACGGCGTGGGAACACATCTCCGCGGATCCCGGGTGGGGCGGGTTTTTCATTGATCGGTCGCGCCGTGGCCACGCGCCTCAGTTCGTGATCTACGGCCCCGACGTCGATCCCATCACCTTGATCGGCGAGTCGATCGCCCTGCTCGCTCCGAGGCGGCGATGGGATGTCACTTTTTCAACCATGGCATCTGGTGGCGCGTCCACGGACAGTTGCGAGTGGCGTTGGATGCCGGCGGGCTCCAGAGCAGCCTCAGACCTGCCGGTCTCTGTGGGACGCCTCGATCTCACTGGTCGTGTCGGTGAGCCGCCTCCAGGTCCAGGCGTCGATGCGGCACGTTCCGGATCGCTGGTCCCGGACGGCAGCGTGGTCTTGAGTTTGGCTCCGGAGCGGGCATCACTGCGGCTGAGTATTGGAGAGGATCCGGACTCCGGAGAAATGGAGAATCCAGATCTGCTAGACAGCGCAGATGCTTGCCGCCCCGTGTTCGCGCCCTCCTCAGCGCGACGCATGGTCGTGATGGTGGCGCTGGGGACGGGGACTGCGATCGCAGCAATAGTGGCGCTGGTCTTGTTGTTAGTCCCTATATCTGGCCCAGATATAGAGTCAGATGGGGATGGCCAGCGGCTCGGGACAACAGAGTTGGAACAGAGCGTGAAGGCTCCGACCGGTCTGCCCGCGTCGGCTCTCACAGAGGACCTCTCGACTGGCAATGAGAAACGGCCGGTGCAGTCGAATGCCCAGAAGGATCCGGATGCCCCACGCGGGGAATCGGGGTGGGTCGCACGGAACATCGATTTGAGTGTTTTCGGGGAAGTTGCTCGGATTGGCTCGAGCCAGGCCCTCGATTGGCTGCGTGCGATTGCTGTCGGGGTGGCAAGGACTGCGGAGTCGGCTGCCGCGCAGGCGCCGGTCGCTTCTCATGGCGAGCCGGAGTTCACGCCGCAGTGGTACCGGTCTCTCACCGGAGCAGTCGATTCGCTGAGTTCGATCGGCGTGCCCCTCGATTTTCGACCCATCACTCGGCTGTTCGATGCGAGGCCCTTTTCGGGGGTCGGCACCGCTCCGAGACTCGGCCCCATACCAACGGAAGCAAGGGTCAGGACGGTATTTCCGCGGCGAGGAAGAACGGAGAGTGGGACATCGGTGTCGACCAATGCGTTGTGTCTGACGGAACCCGGAGGCAGACGGTCTCCAGTCCGCCGCTTGATCCTCGAGTACGACCAGGCGGGTGACCAATGGCACTTCACGCTCTCCGCGATGCCGAGCGGTGAGCGTGAAGTATCGCGAGAATCGAGGCCTGTCCTCTGGCCGTTTCGTTTTCTGGTATCGCGTGATGGCGAGCGGCCAGCCGTTTACATGCCGCAGGTTCACCTGCACCCCGAGAAGAACCCGAGCGTGCGAGTGGCCGGCAAGATCAAGATCAAGGCCAAAGGGGCTCGGGGCGGAGAGAGGGGAATCGCGATCACGATAAAGTCGAGCCGCGGCCAAGAGACAATCGGAGGCGTTCCAACCACTATTCTGTCCTTGCTGATCACACACAATCCCGACAGCGCCGACGGACCGAATCTGGAAGTCGCGAATCTCCGCGAGCGCGTGGTGGAACTTGAGGAGCAAGTCAACAAGTCGGAGCGGCGCCGGCCCAAAGGTCTCAAGGACAAGACGGAGGAACTTGGCGGCTTGGTGGATGATCAGTGGACGGCGGCGATGACGGAGGCGCGCAGGGTGGAGGAGGTGGTCATGAGCACAGCGTGGATCGGTGGGTGGGACGACGAGGAAGTGCTGGATGTGCGTGTGGCCAAGCCCATCGTCCTGCCGGCGGAATTGAACGCCCGCCTCAAGACTCTGGAGGCGTTGAGAGGGCAGGTGGGGAAATTGAAGGATCAGCTCGGGATGCAACGGAAATGACAGCGCCGATGCATGGTGACGATGCTCAGCGCGCGTCGTGCGTCACGAGCGTGCTCTCCTTGATTCGTGGTTCCGGGGTTCGTCCAGATGGGCCGGACATCGCGATGAGTTCGTACTTGGAGGTTGTCGGGCACGTCAACGACCGTTTGGCTTCGTGCGTCTCGCTTACGCGCCGAGGATTCCTGGGCGACGCGATCCGGGAGGCGAGCGAGGGCAATCCAGTGTTGGAAGAGGCCGCGGGCTTGATGGGCCCGACGGTGATGGAGTGGCTGGGGTCATGCAACGCGAACTCTGTTCCGACGGTGGATCGCCAACTCGTAGGGGAACTGAACGACGCGTTTTGCCAGCACAGCGCCATCGACCGACTCCTCGTGCAGAACCGTCGACTGGCGCTACGACGAGCGCCGATCAAGATGCGTTTGGATGCGGTTCGGGGGTTGGCCAGAGTCGATGGCGAAAACCCGGCGTGGGAAGCATGCGTGACGGATTTGGAGCGGGCCCGCCTCAAGGAACTGAAGATCGAAGTCGAAGCGGCTATGGAATCGGAAGACCCAGAGGAGATCAAGTTGCTGTGGGGGGAGTTGCGGCTGACCTGGACGGTCCCTCTCCCCGACATGTTGGTGCGAACTGTCAAGGCGACCTACGAGGCGCAGCGCGAGAGCCGGCGAGCGGAAGCCGAGAGAGCATCGCAAGCTACAAGGGTCGCGGACTTGAAGTGGCGATTCAGCGAGGGCGTACGGACGAGCGAGCCACTGTCGGAGTTGACGCTCATCTGGAATCGCCTTGGCGCGGAAGGCCACCAATTGCCAGCGGAGGACCAGGCGGTCTACCAACGGCTGGTGGCGTCGGCGGAGCGCAAGCGAAGGACCATGCGCCTGTTGAAATGGGCCGCTGCCGTCGTTGCAACCTCCGCAATCGTGTGGGGCGTCGTCATTGGTGTCGGGCTTTGGCAGCGACATCAAACGCGAACGGGACGGCAAGCGGATCTCGAGTCTGCCGTGGAAGGCGAACACTGGAGTAAGGCTCAGGCGATTTGCGCCGCCATTCGTGCCAGCGATGGGGAGTGGTGGACCTCCGAGATTATCCAGGGGCTTGCCCTCCGGACGAGCGCAGGGCTGGCAGCGCGCGATCAACGGATCCGGGAGTTTGAAAAGCTGATTGGGCAGGTGAGGGAGTTTGAGCCGTTGCATGAGGTGACATCGAATGCCATGCATAGGCTCATGATTCTTGCGACTACCGATGAACAGAAAGAGCGGCTCGATCAACTGAAGTCCAACGTGGCCCAGGCACGCAGGGCTTGGCGAGAGAACGTGAAGAGCCAGTGGTCGTCGATGCTTGAGGATGTGCGTCGCAGGGCGACAGACCTTGCTGGCAAGAGCGCCTTGTCCGTGGAGTCCCTTTCGGAGCGTGCGGCGGACCTATTGGCCGAGATTCAGCGATCTTGGGCATTGGTCACAGAAGCGGGAATGGAATCAGGACTCGAAGATCAGCACCGCGCGATCAACCGATTTGTCGCGAGCCAGACAGAGACGGCCTTGCTGAACCGCAGACAGGCCGATGCCTTACGCAGGGACATCGATACGATCGTCGAGTCTGTGGTCGATCCGGTGCGATATGCCGGCAAGCTCCGAGAGTTCATTCGAACTCACTCAGATCACTGGGCGGTCCCCGGCTTCAAGATGGCGCTTGAGTCTGCTGGTGTCTGGCGCGAGTTCGGCGACTGGGCACGGCACCCCGCCTCCCGAGAAATCATGAATCCCACGAGCGTGGAGAGGGCGTCGCAAGCGAGACGTTCGTTAGAGGGTTTCATGCCAGGAGTGACCTTCCGTGGCCCGGTCAGGATGCGATTGCAATTTCTCGAGCGCGCATGCCAAGGACTCGAAAGCACCCAGAATGGGACTCGTGCTCCGGACTTCGCTTCCAAAATCCGAGACGCTCTTGGGCGGTTCACGGGGTTGCGCAAGTTCCAACATCCAAACGGAGACGTCTACTACGCCACCGGCGCGAGAATGACCGCGAGTGGCGCAAGGAAGGACGCGTTCGACGTTTTCGTCGCCCGCTCTCTGGGGGAGCTACCAGATAGTGCCAACGGCGAGGCGATCGGCCGATTGAGCGTGTTGCTCGATCCCGGATTCGCGCCCGAATTGGCGGCGTCTGAGTTCGTTCGCCCCCACAAGGAGATCTCGGATTTCCTTGTTAGAAACCGTGATTGGCGAAGCGTGGCACGACGGCTGGCGAGACTGGTGCTGGAGAAGACGGAGCTGAACCCCATGCACCGAGGGGCGCTCGTTCTCAACCTCCTGGAGCACGCAGAGAGTTCCGCCTGGCCAGTGCTCAGTTCGGCTGAGCGGGCGTTGATTCGGCGTCTCAACTCACTCCACGTGAGTTGGGGCTGGCTCGATCCGAAAGCGAAGGGTACGGGGGCGACTCAGCGCGAATGGGCGCGGGCACTGGCGGGCGCTGACGGGGTCATCGGTTCGGACCCCGTCGAACCCATCGTCGGGGGGAACACGCTCGTGCCACGACGATTCGTGGGTTGCATCATGCCGGATGAAGCCAGAGCCACCAATGGCGTTCGGTTGCTGCCCAGGAGGGGAAGAGCGGCCGGCGTGTACGAAGTGGTGACTTGGTCCGCGCGGGACGCTGGTGCGCGCATCCGGGTCCTCGGGAGGGATACCGTTGAGGGGAGCCCTCTCTGGTCGAGGTCTTCCCTCCGGGGTCTGCCCGCTGGAACTCCTGTGATGTGGCGGTCCGAGCGTAGGTGACTGCATGGGCTATCTCGTTCGGTACATGGGAAGGGTCCGAGGGCCGTACGGGCGCGAGGATCTCTTGCGCATGGTCAGTCGCGGGCAACTCACGGCCCTCCACGAGGTCTCAGCCGACGGCCTGAGTTGGACGCCGGCAAGCGAGATGGCGGACCTCGGGGTTCACGATGGCCCGCCCCGGCGGGCTGCTGCCTCCTCTCAGTCCGGTGAAGCGGTTGGCTCGGAGCGGGCTCCAGAACGGACATCCCCAAGGCGCGGCCGGCGACCGGCTGCCGAAACGTCTCTGCATCCCGGACTTAATGCGATGTGGTTGGTGACGGGGTGCTTCCTCGCCGCGAGTTACGTCATCCCAATCGGGGTCGTAGGAGAACAGAGGCTCTGGATGTGGGATCTCATGGTTGCGGAGGCGGCTGGAATCTTGGGATTCTGGCTTCTTGTAACTGCTCTGAGTGGATTGGTCATCAGTGTTGTCGCGCTCTGTGCGCCGCTACGGGCGGTAGCTATCACCGCCTTGGCGTCAGGTGGCATCGACTCCGTACTGCTTCTCTCAGCCCTTGTCTCTTCGGAGGGCTCGCGGGCTTTGCTGAATGGCGGTGGTGGTTTCGCGAGCTTGAGCGGCGTCTCGGCTCTCGACCTGCTGCACCTGGTCAGTATGGCGGCCGTCTGTGTGATGCTGACTGGCAACTGCCTGACGCTTCGCTACCCCGCGAGAAGGTCGGGGCAGCTAATCGGCGGCATTGGGGCGGGCATTGCCATGACACTGGTGCTCGTCAACATGGTGGCCTCGATCGACGTTCTGGTAGATTTCCCATTCGCCACAGGCGCACGGACGGTGGGGATTGTAGGGAACCTCGTCGCCGGAATCACGCTGCTCACGGCTGGCGTTCTGATCGTTGTGAATATGGCCCGAAGCAGCGTAGCCCGGGGGCTGAGTTCGCTCGCCAACTGGTTCGCTCTGGTCGGGATCGTGGCGTACGTCGTATTGCCGCCGGTCATGGTCGTGCTGCTCATGAGCCCAGGCATGGCGAATCCCGCAGTTGTTAGCTTGCTGGCGTTGAGACTGGTGTGTTTCGCGGCGAGTCCCTTTATCATGCTCGGGTCGGGCCTCTATGGGTTGATTTCCACCACGATCGACGGTGAGTCGCGCCGTTAGCCTCCGGGTAATTGCGGGCCGACGCGGAATACCGCTGTGCGGGCACTCGGAGACAGCCGGCGCAAGTTGTCCCACCACGGTGCAATCTGCTCGGTCTCATGCTCGTCACCAGTGTCAAGAACGACCGGGAACCGAAGTCGACAACCCCGTGCGTTGCGGAGTGTCGAGGAACCGGTACGGCGGTGGTTGGAGTAGCAGATGTGCGTCGTACCGAAGAAGCGAACGAACCGGCGGAGGGTCGCATTGCGTCCGCGTGCTTGGGCTCATGGCCGGTGATCGAGTGACCATCGCGGCAAGCCTCTGTCGCATCGCGAATCAGAACTGCAGGGGACCTCGGGCGTCTTGGCCGGATGGCAATATGCCCGGTGGCGCTAGCTCGATGCCAACCCGGCTCACGCGGCTCAACCTGTCGCGGCACCGTGTGCGGGTGTCCGTGGCGTCTCCCAAACTCGCCCGCCCGGTGGATGACGCGTGATGGGTGGATGAGGCGTCCCATGGAATCCGGGTCGCCCGGGTTGGCGCCCGAGTCGAACGCCCGACACCTCTTGAGTCAGCGGGGTTGCCGGATCATCAATTGGTGACCGCAGTCCTTGCGGACGCCTTGACGGGAATTTTGGCCGGTCCTACAATTCTTGATTGCATTGGCGTCGGAGTCGCCGCCGCATCCTGAGAAAAGGAACCCGCCGAGTGAACCACCGCAAGCACTGTTGGCAATGGGCCCCGGGGTCGACTGGTTCGGGCAATTCCGCGCCTATTCTCGACGGTTCCGTACTGACGCCGTACCGGGGCGCGGCACTGTTGCTTGCTGTGGCGGGTTTGCTCGTTTCCTGTCAACAGATCGAGCCAGACTATGTCACCGCGATTGCTTACGGGAATGGAGTTGAAGGAGCCCCGGTTCTTCCCAGCGGCACCGTTCCCGGGAGAGAGACGAAGCGGCTTACCTTGTCGAGTTCGGAACTTGAGGAGATACGCGAAGAGGTATCCTCCGGCAACTTGGCGGCGGTCAGGGCTCGCGTCATGGGACCCCGAGATCCCGGCAACGGGGCCGTACCCGACGTGCTCGTCTTGGTCGGCTACCAAACGCACGAGGTGAATTGGACAGACCAACAGAAGTGGTGCGCCATGCACAGTTCCGCGCTGCGAGATCACTCGGGCAAGTGCATTTACGCATCCCGCGCCCGCTTTCAATACAAAGCGTCACTGAAGCACGACGTCCTGCTTGGCGTGACGGGCCTCGTAACTGGTCATCGGTTGCTCGGGGATTCACGGTTCCTCGTGTCGGATGGTAAGTCGCAGTACGACGGGTTTTCTTCCAATAGCGTCATTAGCGGCCTCATTACCCTGGCCACTTTGGGGATGAGCAACCGGGTGGGCAACCTGGTCTCCAGTGACCAGGATCGGGGAGCCATCGCCAAGGGATTGGAAGAGGAGGCTGTCGATAAAGCTCAGGACTGGCTTGAAGACCAGCTTGGGGATCTGCCCTCCAAGTGGAAAAGCGGACGCGATGCGGTAAAGGCCGAACTCCTGGCGCAGCTCGATGCCATGGAGCGTCGCCTGCCGGCCGACTACGCGGGTGTCATCAGTGACGTCGACGATCTCCGCGCACAGCCGGTCGCCGTCTTGGTGGCGGAGAGGCTTGACGCCACCAAGGTGCTTGCAGAGGAATCGAGAACCCAGGTGCGCGAGGCTCGGGCCAAGGCCGAACGTGAGGCGCTGGCAGCCAAAGCCAAGGCTGAACGCGAGGCGCTGGCAGCCAGGCTTGACGGCATTCTCGCCTTGCTTCCTTCACGTTGGCGGGAAGCAGAGCGGCGTTTTGCACAACTCCGCCGCGATCACCCTGCCCTTCCCTTTTCATCCGGACGAGAGATCCAGGGGTGGATCGCATTGAAGCGATTCCAATCTCTATGCGTCATGGACGGCGACAACGGAACCATCGCCGGCCACTTGGAGCGCATTGCCAGAGCATTCAAGGAAACGCCAGCCGCGGCGGAGGCGCGCCGCCTCGCGGCGAAACGGCGAGCGGCGTCAAGCCAATGAGACGATCAACCACGTGCAACCCGGCACAAGGCGACGACCTCCTCTCGCGCCACGGTAGCGACCGGTGCAAGGTGATTCCATCTCGGAGATCGCCCTCGATCCGATCACACGCGCCGCCAAACAAGATCGCGATCGCATGGATCGCTTTGATGACACTGCTGACGTCTTGTCAGCAGAGCGGGCCGAGTCACGTGATCGCGATTGTCTGTGAGCCGGAAGTTGAGGACACGCTCGTTCTGCCGGAGAGTTCCATCCCTGGGAAGCAGATACGAAGGATGAAGTTGACGAACGACGCGTTCGCCCAGTTGCGTGACGCGATGTCGTCGGGGGACCTGACGAGACTTCGGGCTCAGGCTATCGGAAAGTGGCCCTCTTCCGGCGGCACGGCGGAGGTGCTCGTTCTGGCGGCGTACCAGTCCCACGCCGTCGAATGGCAGGGCAAGAGACACTGGTGCACGTTATACCACAAACCCGTTCCCAATTGCGGATGTAGGTATGGCGATCCAGAAACAAACCTCCACCATCGCCATCAGTATCGGGCACGGTTGAGGTATGAGGTGACCCTTGGGGTTGCGGATCTCATCACAGGGCAACTTGTTTCCAGTCCGCCATCGGTCTTGATGAGCGACGAGCATGTCGCTTTTGACGGGTTCGAGGCTGATAAGGGAGTCGTGGGTAGCATCCTCTGGCTTGCCACGCTTGGTTTAAGCGACATCCTGATAGCGGATCAAACGCCGGAACGGATATCCGACGGCCTCAAAGCGATGGCCGTCAAGTCTGCTCGCAACTGGCTCGACGACCAACTTGAGGACTTGCCGTCGAGGTGGAAGAGCGGGCGCCGTGCGGTGAGGGACGACCTCCTGGCGCAGATCGATGCCATGGAGCGTCGCCTGCCGGCCGACTACGCGGGTGTCATCAGTGACGTCGACGATCTCCGCGCACAGCCCGTCGCCGTCTTGGTGGCGGAGAGGCTGGACGCCACCAAGGTGCTCGCAGAGGAATCGAGAACCCAGGTGCGCGAGGCTCGGGCCAAGACCGAACGCGAGGCGCTGGCAGCCAAAGCCAAGGCTGAACGCGAGGCGCTGGCAGCCGGGCTTGACGGCATTCTCGCCTTGCTCCCTTCACGTTGGCGGGAAGCCGAAAGACGCTTCGCACAACTCCGCCGCGTTCACCCGGCAGTTCCCGCTGCATCCGGACGAGCGATCCAGGGATGGATCGCATTGAAGCGATTCCAGTCTCTAGGCGTCATGGACGGCGACAACGGAACCATCGCCGGTCACTTGGAGCGCATTGCCGGCGCATTCGAGGGGACGCCAGCCGCGGCCGAGGCGCGCCGCGTCGCGGCGAAACGGCGAGCGGCGTCGAGCCAGAGATACGAGTGATCATGGGTGCCACGAGTCAGAGTAATAACGTACCTTTGAGCCAGTGCCGCGACCGTTGCAACCACGATCCGGCGAGAAGGTTGTTTCTCATCGGGTTGCTTGTTGCCGGATCTGCAACGCAAGTGGTGGCGCAATCCGACCGGCGAGGTGCGCCCCTCAAACTGATCGTGACTCGTGAAGTCGAGGTCCGATCGCATCTGCCTTCGCAACGTGCCAACGCGGATGTCTATCGCGCGAGACAGCACGAGATCTTCTTCGCGGTGCCTACCCAGGCGAACCAGGGCAAGCACATCCGCGAGGGTTACTACAGCGTCGCGCTCGACACCCGCAGGCGACCGTACGGATGGTTGCCGGTCGACGCATGCGTGGAATGGCCGTCACGAGCCGTGCTGGCGTCGCGCGAGTCCGGTTTCGATCACACGTTCGTGTATCCGCAAGCGACGCGCCCTGGGCGACGAACGGCGACAGCGAAACCCATAGCCCGGTGTGGGGAGTTCGCACCGGGCACGGCGTTCCCGATCGTCAACGGCGATCACGACAGGGGATTCCGGGTGCTGTGCATCGGCAAGGGCCCGATCCTCGCGGACTTCGACCCTCTGACACCACAGCCCCCCGTGAACCGACAACAGCGCGAATTCACCGTCGATGTCGTCTTCGTCATCGATTCCACGAGCAGCATGAGCGCCTATCTAGGCCGTAGCGGGCCCGTGCGAGAGTTCGTGGAAAGTACGGTCGCCCGTCTGCGCAAGTGTCCCGGCCTCCACGACGCACCTGCAAGACTCCGCTTCGGTCTGGTGACCTACCGAGACACCGTTTGGCCGTGGCCCTTCGCCTCGCCGCCGGAGACGAGCGCGCGTCGCTTGGCAATCGGACCCGCGGCCGCAATCCGCTGCCGGTTGAGCCCCGGTCCCCTGGATGTCGTCAACTCGGTCCGGGGGCTCCGGGCGGCCGGCGCAAGTACGGACGAATGGGCCGAGAACGTCTTGGGCGGCATCATGTTGGCCGTGGAGTCCAACGGTGCCCGACTCGGCTGGAACGCCACATCGTCCCGTCATGTGATCCTTCTCGGGGATGCCAGCGGTCACGATCTGGAACGACGCGACCGTCCGGCGACGGCACAACGGCAGGATGGGCGAGACCAACTCAAGAACCCACAAGGGCTCTCCACATCCCGGGTGGTGAAGGCTCTGCAGGCGCGAACCGCCATCCTTCATGCCATCCGGCTGGACCCGAAGCCGGGCGTTCCGCATGCGCAGATGGACGACGACATCGATGCGGCGCGCCGCCAGTTCCGTGCCATGTCAGGGCCGGGAAGGGGCGAGTTCGTTGAAGCCCACGGGCCCGGAGAATGGGCGGAGCGCATCTCTCGGAACATCGAAAGCCAAGCGGCCAGTGTCTATGCGGACCTCGCTCACGCAGTCCCCCAACGACGCCCTGCGGAGTTCAGACGCGTCCCACGGCTGAGCCTCCCCCGCGTCCCCGTGTTCAAGTCCTATTCGGACAGGCGCGGCGAGACCATCGTTGGGTGGATGGGCGCCAGGAACGCCCTCCAGCGGAATCGTTGGGAGGTCCAGACCATCGTGTTCCGTAACGAGCTCCAGCAATGTCAGCGACTGTTGACGACGATGTTGGAGACTTACGAGGACGGGGGGGGGATCGGGGCTCTCGCGTTCATTCTCAGGACCGCGAGTGGGGGGAGGGGAGCCCAGAGCGTGGGAGCGGTCATGCGGGACCAATACGGGTTGCCTCTGCAAGACGGCGACCTCCATGACGACTTGTCGTCTCTGCGCCGAGCGCCGACCCGGACGCTCGAACGGTGGGCTCAACAAGTCCGAGACCTCTCGGACAAGATACGCGGCATCCTCGAAGACAACGGACGCTGGCAGTTGAATCACGCTGAGACCCTTGGGGACGCGGACCTCGGCAAGTACACATTTCTTCGCCTCGACGACATCAAGTGAGCCCGACATCGGAAACACGAGACGCCCACAAGCGCAAACGTCTAAGGGAATAGCCGGTACGCTGTCGGGTCGTTATCCGGATCGGCGCATGAGTGATTCTCCCCGGCCAAGTGCACGGACAAGGAAACTCCTGACATGAGAAACCCACGGTTTGTTCTTACTCTGCTCGTCGCCCTAATGGCGTCTGCGACACTGTCGCCCACCATGGGTCAGTGCGTTATCAACAAGGCTGGTTGCAAGGTCAAGTTGATCGTGCGCGAGAATTGCCAACTGCACACGAACCCCGACGCCAGTAGCCCCGGCGCACCGTGCAGCGTTTTCCAATACTGGTTCGTACTTCCTCCGGAGAAGGGCGCCAAGAGTCGCAAGCTCGAGGACATCGGGCTGCTGACCAAGAACGACTTCTACCGTGTGTCGGCCAGTGACAAAGAGAGCAGTTTCAAGGGCTGGATCCACAAGGACCACGTCGTGGAATGGCACCACCGCCAGGCGTTGAAGTTCTCTCCGAGCCAGGGCCGCGGGCTCGCGCACTTCTTCAAGACCGATGCGGAGGCCGAGAAGGCCGCGAGTGAGGATGACCAGCCGGAGCGATTCAAGAGCGCCAGCGCCCGAGAGCCCGAGGAAACGGGCGGTGCACTAATCGTCATGCCCCTGTTGAAAGCCAAGAGGGCCAAGGTGAACGACGCGGAGATGGAGATCTACGAAATGGCCTTCATGGCCAAGAAGCCCGGCAGTTCGCCCAGGCGCGGGGCCGGTGCGAACAATGAGATGACCAAGTCTGAAGCGATGGCAAAGTCGACCCTCGATATCGTGTTCGTCGTCGACACCACGGGCAGCATGGAGGCCCCCATAGCCCAGGTCAGGAAGTCCATCGAGAACGTAGCCAGGCAACTTGCCGCGGATGAGAAAATCGAGCCTCGGCTGCGTCTGGGCCTGGTGGCCTACCGTGACTGGGTCGACGACATGGGTCCCAATGGCATGGAATACCTGACCCAGGTGTTCTGCACCCTGGAAGAGGGCAAGGACCACCAGACGTTCCTGAGCAGGATTGGCGACCTGCGTTGCGCGACGGTGACGAGCGGAGACTATGCAGAAGACGTGCTGGCGGGCATCAACACCGCCATGGACACCGACCAGCTCAAATGGAATCCGCTTGCCTGGAAGCAGATCATCGTGGTCGGCGATTCGAGTATCAAAGGGCCATCTCAACCGGCGGGGGTGGTTCATCCGCACACGCGAAAGAACCGCCACAACCTGACCCTGGACACCATGCTGGCGCGCCTCCAAGTTGGCAACACCAGTAACCTTGATGCCATGGCGGCGAGCAATTTCGTGCTCAGTTCAGTGCGCGTGAAAGACCCAGACGCCGCCCAGGATCACGCCATCGGCGATAGCCAGTTCGCCAAGCTCGTCGAGGGCCGAGACTACGGTGGCACGTCCATCTCAGTCAATGGGGGGTTGAGCCCGGGGGACTTCTCCTCAGAACTGATCACCGTGATACTGGAAGCCTACGCGAGTCATGGCACCGTTGGCAGCAACCCGACCGATCCGAACTCAGGTTCTTCCAAGAGCTCGGCCCAAGTCCCCTACCCCCTTCTCGATCTGCTTGATCAATTCGCTGATCCAAGCGAAGCCGAGAAGATGCACTTTGCGAGCCGCTATTGCTCCGAGTTCGACCACGAGGGCAACCGCTTGTTCGTGCCTCACGTGTTCGTGCGCCTCGGCCAACTCAAGTCGTTCAACGCCATGCTCCAGTTTCTCCAGGGTTCCCTTGAGGACGCAGGGGATCCCGGTTCCCGTGACGTGGCCGCGGTCGTGGCCAGCCTGAAGACCATCTCAGCCACGCTGAACCTCGGCGATACCATCAGTGGTGACATGGATCTCTCAGAGCTGCTCATGGCCATCCTGGGTTTCCCAGTGAAGAACCCCATTTTCAAGGTCTCGCCCAAAGACCTCGCCGCCATGTCCGTTACGGATTACGGCGACTGGCAACAAAGTGTGAAGGCATGCACGAGCACCCTCAGCACGTTCATCGACAACCCCAACATTTGGATGAAACTCCACCCGGATGCCAAAGAGCGGGATGCGCACGCATTCATCCGAATGAGCGACCTTCCGTAGAACCGTCGGGAATCCAAGTCGTCGGCAACGGTCGGACCTACACCACCCAGAGAGGCTCTCAGCGATGGCTGACAGTGACCTAACCGAATCATCCGGGCCCCCTCGATTGCAGCCGAATATTGTCGAATTGCGGAACCTAAACGTCCACCTCAAGAGCAGTAAGGATGAGTTCCATCTCGAGGTGAAGGAACTTGACATTCGGCGCGGATCCTTCACCTCCATCCTCGGCTCGAGCGGTTGCGGGAAGACCACCCTCTTACATGTCTTGGGCCTGCTTCGCGTTCTCAACCAAGAAAACAACGACGGGTGCGACTTATTTCGGCTCAACCTCGCCACCCCACTTCACGGCGACGAGGACCGTGTCTACACGGTATGGGAGAACTGGCCCCAAGGTGTGGGCGGGCAAGAAGCCAAGCCACCCATGGAGGACAAGGACCGCGAGGAGCTCCGGCGCAGTGCAATCGGCTTCTGCCTCCAGGGGGGCGATCTCTTTCCGGCCCTTTCGATTCTGGACAACGCGACCATTCCCACTCGGCTCTGTGGCGTAGAAAAGCCGGACGATGGCGCCCTCCGCATACTCGAGGACCTGTTCACGAGCTACGACAACAAGGCGGACGTCCAAGAGGAGAAGAAAGGGCGCTATGCCGGCAACCTGCCAGGGGACCTGTCGGGAGGCCAGAAGCAACGTGGCCTGGTTGCCCGCGCTGCGGTCCACCGGCCCGATATCCTGTTCCTGGACGAACCGACCAGCGCCCTCGATGAGGTCACCGCAGAAGAGACACTGAAGATCCTACGCGGCCTCGCCAAGAAACACGGCATGACCGTCGTGATGGTGACCCACGTCGAGTCCCTGGCTCTGAACTTCTCCGACGCTGTCATTTGCATGAAGGCTCTTGGCAAAGGCAAGGGCGGTCTCGACGATTCAAGAAGGGAGGAACTCGAGAAGAGGCTGTCAGAGACGACCGCCAGCACCGGACGGAGCGGGTCGGAGCCGCAAGAACGCCCCCCGGCCCCCTCACTCGGCGCGCGCGTTAGTTTCTACTGGTGGTTCGCCATGAGGGATGCCATCGGCCCCCCGTGGGCCTGGTTGACCGACAAGTGGGGACGTGTGCCGGAGTACCCCAATGGGGAACCCGTCAAGCGGACCGTGAAGTTCTCTTTCCTGGGCATGCTGGCGAAGATCGGGTTCGTCGCCGTCGCCATCGCGCTCCTGGTTCTCCTGTTATTGGGCATGCGCGCCGGGTTGGTGCAGAAATTCAAGGAGGACTTGCTGCGTAGCCCTACGGCTCGTGAACTGCTGGTCACACCCATGGCCGGGGCCGGGGGCGTGACGCGCCGCGATCTCGACGCTCTGGCGTCGGAGTATCCCGAGATCGAGCTGGTGCTTCCAGATGCCACCCATGTGGTGACTCGGTCCCGGCAGGCGCAGCGTGGGGGGAGCATCACCCTAGTGGGGACCGCATCGAACGACCCCAAGCTCGCGGCGATCTACAAGGACCAGGATTTTTCCGGTCTCGGCCCCGGTACGGCAATCCTCCCTCGACCGCTTGCCAAGAAACTGGGTGTTGCTGTGGGGGACCCGATCCGTTTCTTCGTCACCAGGGTGCTCGATGCGGAGGGGGAGCAGACCGAATCCAGTGCCCTCACCCTCCGGGTCTGCAATGTGGTGGACGAAGGGGAAGACGCCAAGGCCTATGTGGACGTGGTGCTGATTGACGAGATCTCGGACTACAAGTCCGGCCGTCCGGTGAAGCGCTTCGGCTGGAAGGGGTTCGATCGCCCCGTCGAGCCCGTCTTCAGCGAATTCCTCGTATTCTCCAAACGGCCGGTGAGCCCGCGGGAAAAGCAGCGATTCGCAGCACGGGGCCTGGGGTTTGCGGAGATCGAAGACGTCAACCCCAAGCGAACGCTCTTTGGTCTTTTGATGAGCCCCGAAGAAGCCAATGTTGCGATCCATGCCTATTCGGTGAGATCGGGCCGTCAGGATGGTGATCTCGGCAGGCTTGATCGCCGACTCTTGTCCCTCCAAGACGCACTGGTCGACAGCGACGGCATCATGATCCCGTGGAACGCTCCCCTGCCGATCACCATCGACGGTGTGGAGTCGGTGGCGGTCGGCTTGTCGGGAAGTCCGCGTTGGCTGCGCAAGTACCTGCGCTACGGTCGGGCGTCGGTCTTCCCCCGCGACACGCACCGCTGGGAGGTGGCTTGCGGGGGTCGGGGACAATCCACCAACCCCAAAGTGCTGACCGTGCGGTTGTCCGGCTCGCACGTCGAACTTCCATTCGCATTGCACGTACCACCAGCCGCGACCGTGGAAACCGCTGACAACCTCACTACGGTCGCCGAGGCAGCGGTCGAACTCTGGCGAACGGCGGAAGGAAGACAAGAGGCGGCTGGCAGAGAACTGGAGCAACGTCGCAAACAGGTCGCAACTGCAAGTCGTGAGACGATAATCCGTGGCTTCCTTTGCGGGCGGGCCGCCGCGGCGGTTCTTCTGTCGAGGGCCGCGGATCGATCGGGATCCGTTCTCACGTTGGCAACCGACATCGCCTTGTTGAGGCAAGCCGTGATGGTCCACGGAGCCGCTGTCCGCGCTGCGGAACTCGCGAGACAATCGCACCGCGCAGCCACAACCGCTGGCCATCGGGCACACCAAGAATGCGTTGCTGCCTACCGAGCCGTCGCGCGGGCAGTAACTGTCCTGGGGATTCACAAAGAGACCATTGACAGCGGCGAACTACGGACGCGTTGCGACGAACTCCGGGCAATCGTTGGTGCGGACAAGCCCGTCGATCGGCCTGCGGCCGTAGTCCCGGCGGCCGTAGTCCCGGCGGCCGTAGTCCCGGCGGCCGTTCTCGCTCATTTGCACATGACCGTCACGGGCCTGGTCGAGCCCGATCCAGACAGCGGCGTCTTCCGGGACACCGCTGAGGAGGTCTCCTACTACAAGGCACGCGTGTTCGTTCGGGATGTGCTGGACGTTGCTTCCATGCACCAGCAGATGAGCCAGGGATACGGCGTGATCTCGCAATACGCCAAGGTGCGGGAAGTTCAGGGCAACACGGCTATCCTCGATCGGCTGGTCTTGATCATCGGCTTCGTTGCCATGCTCATCGGCGTGGTTACCGTCGGAATGGTGTTCTGGGACATGTGTGATCGCAAGAAAGGCATGATCGGCATCTTGCGAGTCATGGGGTGCACCCGCCAGGGGATCTTCATCATCCTCATGATTCGCGGGCTGATGATGGCCGTCATCAGCTCCATGCTCTTCGTCATGGTGGGTTTCCTCACCGCCGAGTTGTTGAATGTCTGGGACCCGGGGACGTGCGACCTGCGCATCGTAGACTACGTGCTCGTCGTGGCCTGCCTCACACCCCTCTGCCTCGTTGGTACGGCCATACCCTCCTACCTTCTGTCAAAGAGGGAGCCGGTAGATCTGCTCCGCGCTGCGAGCGAACAGGCGTAACATGAACATGATGACCGCAAGCAAGCACCGGATGACATCTCGTTGGCTGGTGGCCGTCGTCGCACTCGTCCTGCAACCTTGGGTGGTGCGGGCGCAACCGGCCAAACCCATCATCGAGTCCATAGAGCCGCCGTGTATCGCCTACGACCTCCTGGCCGGAGAGAAACAGCGACCGCGAATGCTCGAACTCCGTGGAAAGAACCTCAACTCGGTCACCAAGGTGTGGGTCGACGACAAGAAGGCGAAGTTCAAGCAGCCCACGCCGCAAGAGATGCACGTCACAATTCCGGCACTGAGGAACATCCGGAAGAACAGCTACGTACGTGTGCTAGTGGAGAATGAGCGGCGTCAAGGCGATCAGGCGAGCTTTTTCGCCTTCGAGTACGACTTGCAGCCGAGCAGCGAGAAGTACCTAAACCGCGCCAGCATCAGGTTGGACTTCGGGGCCTTCGGGGAGAAAGAAGAGAATAAGTTACTGGTCACGATCGAGATCGCGGAACGGCACCGAACATTCGCGACCCTCAAGTACCGGGACAAGGACCGCAATCGTGTCGAAGAAGCCACGGAAGCAGCGGACCGACTGGAATTCTGCGTGGACCTGGACAGCAGGAACTTGCCCGAGAAAAGCGACCCGATACCCGTCCAGATCATCGTCACGATCGACGGAAGGCGCACGCCTCCCAAGATCCTGCATTTCGTGCGCATTCCCCCTCCGGGTTCCCCGGGCACGAATCCGAAGCCCGGCCCGAAGAAGGACCCACGGGACCCGCCGATTCCTCAACCGAAGCCTGCGCCCTCGGTCGCGGAAGCTCTCCGGAACGCTGTCACCAACAAGCAGGGTGCTCCCGTCGAGATTCACGGCTTGGAAATCGGGATGATCTACATCCCAGTGGGCGACCAATACCAGGTCGGTCTCGACCGTGACCGCAAGTACCCGGTGCTCGCGCAGAAGGGCTTTCGGACATCGAGCCTCGTGCCGAGCGATCGCGAAGAGAATGGGCTCAAGCTCCAGCTCCTGAATCCGTTCCTGATCATGGAGACCGAGGTCACGAACACCATGTACATGCGTTTCCTGGCTAACCGCGATGCCAAGCAGCCTGCGCGCGTGCCCTCCGACCTGGAGTGTTTCATGACGCAAGCAGAACCTGAGCCGCTCCCGCCGGAGACAGGGGCCCAGCCAGTCACCGATGTGACCTACGAAGATGCTCGGGCATTCGCTGCGTGGATTCAGGCCGGCATCCCAGGCGCGGACGCAGATTTTGTTGTGAGGCTGCCCCATGAACTGGAATGGGAAATGGCTGCTAGGGGGTCGGATTCACGGCAATTCCCGTTCTCGGAGGACAAACAAGAGAGGGCCTTCCTCGACAGTTTCAAGATCCAGAAAAAGCGCTCGGTCGGAACGAACACTCACGACAGATCGTGGGCTGGTGTAAGTGATGTCTACGGCAACGTCATGGAATGGACCTGCTCGCGATTCAATCCGTCGCTCTTGCGCGTCCTGAGTTACCACTTGGAGGTTGGCGACGAGATCTTGGGTTGGGACCCATGCACTCAGGGCAACTCGATTCTTGAAATGGACTTCGATCCGGGCCAGAAGCATGAAGAGGTGACGGTCAAGGGTGGAGCCAATGGCCAGCGGCCCGAGTTCTTCATGCCCAGCCTTCGCCGTCGGCGAACTCACACCAATGCTGCTGACTACCTGGGATTCCGGCTGATCATCGTGCCACGAGAGATCAAATGACTAGGTTCTTAACCGTCTTGGTCCTGCTGGTGGGCGCCGGCGCCCTCGCTCATAACGCCGGGTTCAGCCCCTTCGGCGTAGCAGAATCGCCATCGCCAGCAGCGCCTGAAGGAATCAGGGATCTGTTCGAGTTGTGTGAGGCCTCCGTTCACGAGGCCATTGACGAGGGGCGGTTTCGTGCCGCGCGCGACTCGGTGCGTGCTTTCATAGAAGTCATCCGAGCAAGGCAGGTGAGCGGCGGGATTGACGAAGAAGTTCGCAAGTCGGGCGAGGCCCTTGCCGACCGTCTCACTGCGAGCATCGGCGCGTCGGAAGCGAGAGCGCGAAGGTCGAGGAACTCTCGTCGGCCCCACTCGCGGTTCCAGGGTATTGAAGATTTGATCGAGAAAAGGAAGTACACACGGGCACGCGAGCTGATAGCCATGGTGCTTGACGCTGACCTGACGCTGGCGGAGGAGAAGTACCTAACGGAGCTGAGGGCCTCGTGTGAGCGCGGCAAGCGGCCGCCTCGTGGTCGAACGCCTCGGGCAAATGCTGACCCTGCCCGGACTCCGAAGAATCCAACGAGCGACTTCGACATCGCGCTCAGGAAGGGGGATTTCTCGGGAGCACGTTCCATCATGGACAGTTTCAGCGGAGCCGCCGTTGTGCGAAGAGACATGAGGAGACGGTGCCCGCCTGCGCCGTTCCCGCCGCAGGATCACATGAGTTGGCGCTACATTCCCAAGGGCAAGTACAAGGTGGGGACGCCCAATGGTGAATATCAACGGGGAGACAAGGAGATGGACCCTCTGGACTACACGGTGAAGAGAGGATTTTTCATCAGCGAGACCGAGGTTACCCAGGCGCTGTACGAGCGACATGCGTTGCCCAAGCAGGCGTGGAAGGTGTTTCCCGGCGCGCAACGACCGGCCCACAGCGTCAGCTTCGATGATGCCGGAGACTTCTGCGAGGAAATGAGCAAGGCACACCCGGGGTTCAAGTTCATGCTCCCGAACGAATTCGAGTGGGAGATCGCCTGCCGGGCTACGCGCCCCCCTGCAATAGGCCCTGTAGTCGGTGAGCCGCGTCACGATCAGAAGTTTCGGGGCAGGACCCCCGAGCTAACCCTGCAACAATATGCGTGGTTCCTAAAGAGCAGCGAAGGAGTGGATGGACCGCAACCAGTGGGACAGAAAAAGCCAAACCTCCTGGGACTCCGTGACATGCACGGGAACGTCCAAGAGTGGTGCCGGCGAGTCCCAGAGTATAGTGCTTGGTACTCAAATCAACTTGGCATGTACCCTGTGCGTGGCGGGTCGTTTCAGAGCTACTACAAGCGTTGCCGCGCCAGCGCCCGTTCGCTGGAACACGGAGACCACGGTGCGGGCCCCTCGACCGGATTTCGAATCATCGCGTGCAGCAGATGATCGCCGAGGTCTCCATTCGTCGCACATGCGGCCAGCCACCGGCGCAGGACACCCCTCATGTCAATGGATGACTATGAACTGAATCCGACGTGGGGCGGCGGCTAATCCATCGACAAGAAGTCGAATGACGGGTGGGGTTGCCTCGTGGTCATTGGCCTTATCGTCGCTGGCGCACTATGGGTCTTCAAGAGCTGCACGCTGGCTTTCCATGATTGGATCCCACAGGACGTCGTGGATGCGCAGGTCGACATCGCTTGGCAGTCCGATGGCGGGTTACGCATCACGAACCGCATGCCCAATCGCGACCTTCGGTACGTGGAGCTTGAGGTGAAGTTCCGCACCAAGTCCTCATACGGTGATTGGGAACCGACCGAAGAGGAGCTCGAGGGGAACGTCTTCATTCCCGCCAATACAAGCGCTGTTCTGACCGGGTATGGACACGTGGGCTCGGATAGCCAGTTCGATCCTATCGCTGCGGTCATCGCCAGGTGCTCCGATCAGTGGCCGGATCTCGATTGGGATGCGGACTCGGACGAGTCCCTGCACGAGAGCCCCTCCCGAAGATTGAGCTGGGAGATCGATGCATCGGGCTCGGGCGTGGATTTCCGCCTCGTGGCGCCGCGCACGATCACAGGGGCGTCCGTGCGCTTCATCTATCGCCGTGGCCCCGCCGTCTATGAGGAAAATGCTGCGAAGTCAGGATTGTTGCTCAAATCGGGCGAAGAGACGGTCATCAGCGCCTCTCTTAGTGGAACTGGCATGTTCGAGCTGGATATGAGCAACGTGCGAGGGCTCCCCATCAAGATCATGCGCGTCTTCGTTTCCTACGAAGACGACTAACGCTGATCGTTGTTGTTCACGTCCGCCCTGGCGGCGCGGCTGCGGGCCCGCGGTCGCATCTGACCGGGGCCGCCCGCCGGGGTCGCGGGGGCAGGGCAGGGCGCCTTGAACTACCCGTTGACCATGCCGGTCACCCCGTCCCTCGCGGGGAACACGGTCTACGCGCAGGCGTTGATCGACGAGGGCAGTGGCTTCGCCGCCACCAACGCCATCGAGGTCCGACTCACCATGCCGCCCAGGCTGCTCGTGGCCACGTCCGTGCTCGGAGACACTGACCCGGTGTACGTCGTGGACCCTGTTACTCAGACCGTGGAGCATCAGTTCAACGGGTCCGGGCCTGGTGTGATCCCGGCGGGGGTGAGCGACGTGACGGACGCTGAGTTCGGATTCGACGGCACGCGCGCGTACTTCAGCCAAGCCGTGGGCAGCACCGCGACAGCGGCGGGGACCCTCGGCGTGCACGAACTGGACATGACCGCCAGCCCTCCAACCTGGACGATCCTCTACTCGGGGAGCGGCTCTGCTCACGGTGTGGGCGTCGATGACGTTCGCGCCCGGGTCTACGCGTTGATGGGCTGGACTTCCTCGACGCGTGAGCTGGTGGCCGTGGATTGTCGTGTGGGCAGCCCCACGTACGGGGTTGCGGTGGCCAGCACCGCGGGCGTGGGGAGCCCGTCCCGTTGGATCGACCGGTGGGAGCTCTCGCCGGACGGGACACGGGCGGCGATGGTGACGACGTTCTCGCGCGAGCTCCTGATCGTGGACACGGACCCCGCGAGCCCCGGGTACATGAGTTGGAACGTCGTGGGGGTCGTCCCCACCGGAGCGGCCATCGCGACCCATGTCACGGACGTGGATTTCTCTCCGGATGGACAGCGGTTGATCTTCTCCATCAACCTGATCGGCTTCGGGTCCATCCCGGGGGAGGTGGCTCGCTACGACCTGTCGTCGGCGTCGTGGATCGACCACAACGGCGCCATGCCCGGCGTCCAGAACATCGGCCCCGACAGCGTCCCGCCCGCGGCGGTGCCGGACCGCGCTGACGGCATCGAGTACGCACCGGACGGGACGTTCGCGGCGGTGAGTGGCTGGGGGCCGCGTTCCGGTCTCGGCCGGGTGGACCTGGACCCCGGGAACGCCCTCTCCTGGAGCTACTCTTTGTTCGTCTCACCCGTCGATCTGTCGGGGAATTCCTATCGGTGCGCGGTGTCTCCCGACAGCGCTCAGCTGGCGACTTACGGCTCGCGCCAACTGGTGATCTTCAACCGGGACGGTAGCCACTCCGGGACCGTGGCCCTGCCCGGGTCCGGCAACGTCTACACCATCACCTGGCACGAGTAGGCGGCGCGCTTACGGTTGCCTCCGCCATCGCAGCGGCGGAACTCCTCGGAAATCCTGGTACGCGGCGGGCGAGGACTGCGATGTCCTACCAGGGGCGCTGGTTGCCCCCGGTTTTTCGGCCGTACCTTGTGGAGGAGTCTTCGATGATGACCAGACCTGCCGTGTTCGTGCTGCTGCTCTGCTGCGTGGCTGCCCCGGCCCAGGTGACGTTCGCCCCGGGCACCGCTGGCACGGGGGGCGTGGTGCCCTCCTTGTCCTGCGGGCAGGCGTACATGGGCAACGGTGGATTCAGCCTCAACGTGTCCAACGGACTCGGGGGCAGTCTCGCCTGGGTGGGGGCTTCTACAGCCACCGGGTCCACGTTCTTCAACGGGGTCGACATCTGGCTGGACCTGAACCCGCTGAACAACTTCCTGCTGGTGCCGGTGCAGCTCTCCGGCCCGGCCGGGGTGGCGGGGGCAGGGCAGGGGACGCTGCCTTACCCGTTGACCATGCCCGTGACGCCTGCCCTCGCCGGGTTCACGGTCTACGCCCAGGCGGTGATCGATGAAGGCGGCGTGTTCTCGGCGACCAACGCCATCGAGGTCCGCATCACCATGCCTCCGAGGGTCATCGTGGGTACGTCCGTGGGTGGGAACACGGACCCGGTGTACGTGGTGGAACCCGTCACCCAGACGCTCGAGTACCAGTTCAACGGGCCCGGGTCGTTTGCGATTCCGGCGCCGGTGAACAACGTCAACGATGCGAGGTTCGGCTACGACGGGACCCGAGCCTACTTCTCCCAGGGCCTCGGCAACACGGGTGGCGGGTCCTCGGGTTTCGCGGTGCAGGAGTTGGACATGACGGTGACGCCACCCGCGTGGTCCACGCTGTACACAGCCAGCGGGCCCACCTTCGGCGTGGGCGTCGATGACGTGACGGGGCGGCTCTACACGTTCACGGGGGCGAGCGTTCTGACTCGTGAGCTGGTGGCGGTCGATTGCGCCCCGGGCAGCCCTACCTATGGCGGGCAGTTGGCCAGCACCGTCGGCCTGGGAAGCGTGGGTTGGTTGGAGCGCTGGGTGCTCTCTCCGGACGGCCGGAAGGCCGCCGTGCTGACGGCCCTCACCCGCCAGCTGATCCTCGTGGACACGGACCCCTCGAGCCCCGGATACATGAACTGGAACCTGATCGGCAACGTCCCTGTCGGAACTGCGATCATCGCGCTCACCAACGGGGTGGACTTCTCGCCGGACAGCCTGCAACTGATGATCGGCATCCAGACCGGCGGCGGTAGTGTCGGGGAGGTTGCCCGCTACGACGTGTTGCTGGGCATGTGGCATGACCACAACAGCACCATGCTCGGCGTCCAGAACATCGGCCCTCAGAGCGATCCCCCGGCGGTGGTGCCGGCCGCTGTCTGGGAGGTGGAGTATGCGCCCGACGGGACGTACGCCGTCGTCAGCGGCTGGTACTCGACCCCAGGAGTCGGGCGCATCGACCTGAGCCCGGTGGACCCGTTCTTCTGGACCTACACGCCGATCACCTCACCGGTCAATCTGACCGGCGACTCCTGGGCGTGTGCCGTGTCCCCGGACAGCGAGCAGTTCGCCACTTTCGGATCGGATCAGCTGGTGATCTTCAACCGGGACGGGACCTACTCCGGGTCCGTGGGGCTGCCGGGAGCCGCCAACGTCTACACCATCACCTGGCACGAGTAGGAGCGCCGCTGCCCGGGTGGAGGTGCGGGCGAGAGCCGGCGCGTTCACCCAGGCTCAGCGCTGGTCGCCGGAGGACGTGCTGACCTCCACCTTGTATGACCGGCGACCATCGCCGGACTGCTCCCTGACGGTGATGGACCCGCTCCCGTTGGTGCCCAGGAACAGCAGCTCCCGGCGTCGGCGATAGCCTCCGGGCCCTCGCCTTGCCAGGGATTCGGGACTCGGGAGATCGGGGCGCCTTGTCCCGGCCCGGAGGGGTCTTGCGTAGCAGCTCCTCCACCGTCACCGGGTGATCTCCGTCCAGCAGCTCGGGGTCGCCCCGTCGTTCGTCCACCACGGTCTTCCCGTTCTTCTTCACCACGCGTCGGGACGCCGTTCGATGGTCGCCCTCCGCCCAGACGCCTCCGTTACGGCGCGTCGGTGGTCTACCTCTGGTCACTGGAGACTCGGTGGCGCCGCCGCAAGGCCCTCCAGAAGCTGCACGAGCAGCGCTCCATCGCTCACGTCATCGACACGCACCAGCTCCGTAAGGACCCGGATCGCATCAAGCGCAAGGGCGTGGACACCTCCTCTTCGCCCCGGCAGGACCTGACCCCGTTCGAGCTGGGGCGCTACTTCGACTACTGCAGCGAGATGCTCTCCATGGTCGCCAAGATCGGTGCGTTGTACGTGCAGGGTTACGAAGACCCCATCGCCGTCAACGCGGTGGACGAACTGGAGACCCTGACCACCGGTCTCTCGCGCAAGATCTGGCAGAAGATCATGGTGCTGGATCAGTTGACCGACGACGCCCAGTCCTGATCAGTCCATCCGCGAGTCGGGCTCACCTCTCCAAGTGCCTGCGCTCCAGAGAGATCAGAGGTCCCGTAGACTGACGTCCAGTCGTGCCCCATGTCCGAACGACCGTGCGGTAGGATGTTGGGACGGGAGGACTGCCATGTCGACACTCGCTCGCCTTGTCTGTTTCGTCTCCGTGCTCTCGTGCAGCGTCCTGGCCCAGTATCAGAGCCAAATCACCACGTACTACACCGCGGGCAACGCCTGCTACGGCAATCTGTTCGACGTGGTCGCCACCAACGACATCACGGTCTGCTCCTTCGATATCCATCTGGACGCTGGCAACCCGGCGTCGACCATCAACGTGTGGGCCGTGACCGGCGGCGGTTCCTGGCTCACCAATCAGGGCAACGCTGCAGCCTGGACGCTGCTGGGGTCCACGACCGTGGTGGGGTCCGGACTCGGGGTGCCGACACCTCTCAACCTCAACCTGGGGTATCAGATCCCCGCCGGGACGACCCAGGGCTTCGTCATCGAGAAGACCTTGGCCAGCTCCCCCGTGATCCGTTACACCAACGGCACGTCCTACGGCAGCCTGGAGGCCAGTAACGCGGACGTGTCCATCCTTGGCGGAGGTGGGATCTGCAGCCCGGGCGGTTTCACCGCCAACACCACCCGTAACTGGAACGGGACCATGCTCTACGAGGTGGGACTCAACCCACCCGGCGTCGGATGCACGCTGCCCAGCCCTCCGGGGGAATACCAGATCAACCAGGCCGGCGCGAGCATGACCCTCAACGGTCGTCCGGACCCGGGGCCTTTCGGTCCGATCCTCCAGGCCTCGTCCATCGGCACCCCTGAGTCCATCGACCTGGCCAGCACCAACGTGGGGGCGCCCTACGACATCGGCCTCCTGGTGCCCGGCGCGACCCAGAGCCTGAACGCCCTGCAGTTGGTGCTCGGTTTCCAGACCGTCAACATCGACATCACGGACCCGAGCATGAGCTACCTCAACGGCGGCGTGGCTCCGAACCTGTCCACCACGGCCTTCCCGGCCCCCTCGTTCAGCATCCCGTTCTCGTCCCCGGTTCCCCTCATGGGCGCGGGACAGATGGTGGTCCTGGACCCCACGAGTCTCGTCGGTTTCTCCATCAGCCACGCCTGCGAGTACGTGGCGGCGGGCTGCAACATCAGCTCCAACTTCGACAACATCAACACCGGGATCGGCAGCGCGCCCATCGGATGGAGCAACGGCGGGACCCCCGCCTGGTCCGTGAACTCCGGCGGCACGCCCTCCAGCGGCACGGGCCCCACCTCCGCGGACAGCGGCGCCAACTACATGTACTGCGAAACCTCCGGCGGCAACACCAACAGCACCTTCACCCTCGACACCTGCGCCTACGACCTCACCCAGGTCCCTGGCTTCACCGGCACCCTCACCTTCGCCCTCAGCCGCATCGGTGCCACCACCGGCACCCTCAGCCTCTTCATCGACGACGGCACCGGACTCGGCTTCATCCCCATCACCGACGCCACCTCCGGGACCCCCGTCACCTGGACCGGAGCAGACCCCACCCAATCCCAGGGCCTCACCGAATGGACCACGGTCTCCGTCCCCTTCTTCCACAACATCACCGGCACCACGGTCGCCATCCGCTTCCAATACCTCTCCGGCACCAGCTTCACCGGCGACCTCGCCATCGACACGGTGGCGGTCAACTGACGCGTCACACCGAATAGGGTTGCGCAGAGCCTTCTTCGCGGCGGCCTTGCGCCGCGTCACCGTCTCCTGTCCGCGGATGCGTAGCGGATGAGCGCGAGGCTCTGCGATCGCGTGACCCGCGAACAGAAAGAGGCCGGAGAGCTTCGCTCTGGAGTGTGTTGGACGTGGTTGTGGAGAGACTTCTTCGCGGCGGCTTTGCGCCGCGGCACAGTCTCAAGTCCGCGTAGCGTAGCGTAGCGGATGAGCGCGAGGCTCTGCGATCGCGTGACCCGCGAACAGAAAGAGG
>CAZDQF010000003.1:237138-257290 GCA_964507445.1 uncultured Isosphaeraceae bacterium | reverse complement strand
CCGGAGAGCTTTGCTCTCCGGCCTCTTGAAAGAGCGGGTGATGAGACTTGAACTCACGACATTCACGTTGGCAACGTGACGCTCTACCACTGAGCTACACCCGCATGCGGTGGGGATTATAGGGCCGCCCGGAGGGGCGCTCAAGGGCCCCGTAGGCGGTGGAATTCCCCCCCGGTTAGGATCTGTCGGCTCGGTTGCGGGCAAAACTGAAGTTCTGGGGGGAGCAGGCGATGGGGCGGGTTCTCGGGTGTTTGCTGGTGATCCTGTTGGCGGGGTGCGCGACGCCGAAGCCGGAGGTCTCCGGGGACCCGGCGGGGGAGGCGCAGGCGTTGCTCGACGCGGGTCGGGCGGCGGGAGCGCTGAATGTGCTGGAGGCGGTGGAGCGTAGGGACGGCGCCGCGGAGCTGGTGCTGGGGGACGTGTGCCGCCGCCTCGGGAGGGAGGAGGATGGCCTCTCCGCTTATTGGCGAGCCCGTGACGCCGCGGTTCCTTCCGTTCGATGCCAGGCCAATCTCCGGTTGGGGGAGGTGGCCCTGGGCCGCCAGGACCCGTACCTGGCTCGGGCTCGATTTGACGACGCTGAGGGTGACGCGGAGAGCGTAGCCCTGCTGGCGAGGGTTCATGTGGGGCAGGCTCGATCCTGGCTGGCCCTCGGGGATGCGGAGAAGGCCCGGGCCTTGCGGGCCCGGGTCGCCTTGTCGGAGGTCCGTGGGTTGGTGGCCCTGGATACGGAGTTGGGGTTGCTTGCGGAGGCGGCCAGGTCAGCAGGGGCCGTGGAGGAGTCGGTCTCCGAGTCCGTGGAGCCCGCGGAGGAGGCGCCTGTGCTGGTGCCGTCACCGGGCATCCTCACGCGCCGAGCCTGGCGAGCGCGTCCGGTGAGGGCCCGAGGGAACCCCGAGCCCATGGGCGGCGTCTCCCGGATCACCTTGCATCACACTGCCACCAAGCGTTTGCCTGCGGCGTCGGAGGTCTCCAACGCGGCGTTGCTGAGGGCGCTGCAGTCGGATCACCAGAACGGCCGCCGTTGGGCCGACATCGGTTACCACTTTGTCATCGATCGGCAGGGTCGTGTCTGGGAGGGGCGCGAGCTGCGGTGGCAGGGGGCTCATGCTGGGAGCCGGGCCGCCAACCGGCATAACATCGGCGTGGCGTTGGTGGGGAACTTCGATCGCTACCCTCCGAGCGCGGCGCAGAAGGCCTCGTTGACGGCGTTGGTGCGTTGGTTGTGCTCGGCCAACGACATCTCTCCGGATCAGATCCGCGGACACGGGCAGGTGTTGAAGGCCCACACGGGCAGCGGTACGGCCTGTCCGGGTCGGCACCTGAGTCGTTACATCACCAGCTTGCGGAGCGCGGTCCAGGCGGATCGGGTCTCCGTACCCGGTCTGTAGCGGGGGTGCTCAGAAGTCCTTCTTGAGCCAGAGGGGGATGCGCAGCTCCATCCCTTCCCTGAGGTCCTGGGGCCGCATGAGCTTGACCCGGTTATGGGCCATGATCTGGCTCCAGAGTGTGGTCGTGCCGAGGTAGCGCTGGGACAGGCTGGAGAGGGTGTCGCCCTTCTGGACCACGTAGGGCAGGTAACCCTGCTGGTTCACCTGGGACCTCTCTTCCTTGGTGAGCCGCGCCCCCCCGGTCTTCCAGTCCTCCTGGTCGAGGGGGTCAGGGGGGGGAGTGTTGAACTTCTTCCCCCTGCCGAGGGTGACCACGACGTTGCCGTCCTGACCATCGGAGGGCATGCCGGTGTCGGAGCCGACGTCCATGGGGGAGTCCGGGCTCAGGAGATCCGAGCCCACCTCCAGCCAGAACCCCACCCCCACGAGGAGGGCGAGGCACAGCAACGTCACCGCGACGACGAGTTGACCCATGGAGGCCAGCCTATGAGCCGGCGGGTGCTCCGGTCAAGGAACCCTTGCCGACGCCGCCTCGATCTCCCTTGCCCGCACCCTTGGCTTGTTCTTCCCGGCCGTGCAGCCAGATGACCATGGGGGAGGCGATGAAGATGGAGGAGTAGGTTCCCACCAGGACGCCGATCATCAGGGTGAAGGCGATGCCCTCGATGGGGCTCTCCGCGCCGTAGTTGAGGCTGAAGAGCACCAGCACGACGGCGAAGGTGGTCAGCGACGTGAGCAGGGTCCGGGCCAGGGTCTGGTTGATGGACTGGTTGACGACCTCGGCGAAGGTCCCCTTGACGTTGCCCAGGTTCTCGCGGACGCGGTCGAACAGGACGATGGTGTCGTTGAGGGAGTAGCCGATGATGGTCAGGAAGCCTGCGATGATGGGCAGGTTGATGGGCACGTGGACCAGGCCGGAGGCGTTGAACAGCACCACCACGCCGAGGGCGATGATGACGTCGTGGAACACCGCGATGGCCGCCGCGAAGCCGTACTTGATCTCCTTGAACCGGAACCAGATGTAGAGGATCAGGGCGATCAGGGACAGGATGATGGCGACGATGGCCTGGGTCTTGAGGTCCGCCACAACGTTGGGACCGACGAAGGTGAGCTTGGGGAAGGACTCGGCGTAGGAGACAGTGCCGTCCGCCTTCTTGGGCAGCTGCGCGTTGAAGACCTGGACGAACTGGCTGAGGATCTCGTCCTTGTTGACCAGGGCCTTCTCGTTGACATCGAACCGGTAGAGGCTCGCGGTCTGAACCAGGGTCTCCGGGTCCTCTTCCGGGCTCACCGGGAGGACCCGCACGGTCTCGAAGGGCCTGCCGCCGAGCTCAGGGTCCACGTAGGTGTTGATGTCCGTGCTGACGGAGTCGGTGGATGCGGGATCCTTCAGCCGCACCACGAAGCTCCACTCGTTGGTGCGGGCGTTCTTGGTCGGCTCTTCGACGCTGTGCAGCCGGTCGTCGAAGATGGTCTCCAGGTCCGAGTTCACCCGGCCCAGAGCCTCCGCCGGGGTCAGGGACTGGACCGTCTGCAGGTGGACGTCGAACTGGTTGTAGGTCTTGCCGTCGACCTCCCGGACGTCGATGAGCTTGGTCACCTGTACCTGGGGGAAGAAGGTGGCGCCGTCGTCCTTCTTGATGGCGGAGACCTTCTCCTTGATGGACTCGGTGGTGGCCTCGCCTTCCAGGCTGATGCGGACGATGGTGCCGCCGGTGAAGTCCAGCCCGTACGGGTCCGATCCGAAGAAGATCGCGAGGGCCGCGACGATGCCGACGGCGGACCCCATGACGGTCTTCTTGGCCTTGCCGACGAAGTCGAGGCGCAGGTCGGGGCGGACCCAGCGGGTCATCTTGAGGGTGCCGGTGATCCACTCCCTGCCCAGGGCCGTGGCGAAGATGGTCTTGGCCACGAACAGGGCGGTGAAGAGCGCGCAGGCGATACCAGCCATGAGGGTGACGGCGAAACCCTTGATGGGCCCGACGCCGTACTGATAGAGGATCACTGCGGTGATCATGGTGGTCAGGTTGGCGTCGATGATGGTGACGAACGCCCGATCAAACCCAGACTGCACCGAAGCGATGAGGGCCTTGCCCTTGGCCAGCTCTTCGCGGATGCGCTCGAAGATCAGGATGTTGGCGTCCACCGACATGCCGATGGTGAGGATGATGCCGGCGATGCCCGGGAGGGTGATGACCGCCTGGAAGAGCATCAGCATGGCCACCATGAGGCCGAGGTTCAGCAGCAGGGCGATGACCGCCACGACGCCGCTGACGCGGTAGTAGAAGATCATGAACACCACGACGAGCACGCCGCCGAGGATGGTGGCCAGCACGCCGCGATCCACCGCCTCCTTGCCGAGGGTGGCGTCCACGTTCTCTTCGCTCTGCAGGGTCGGTCGCAGCTTCAGGCTGCCGGACTGGAGGCAGTCCACCAGGTAGCTCTGCTCCTCCTGGGTGAAGCCCGGGTTGCCGCCCGTGATCTGAACCACGTCGGAGAGCGCGCTCTGGATGTTCGGATTGCTCCAGACCTCGTCGTTGAGGACGAGGCACATGGAGTGGTTGATGTAGCTGTCGGTGTAGTCCTCGAAGTCTCCCTGGCGGTCTTCGTTGACGTCGTAGACGACCGTGAGAGAGCCGGTGTCCGGGTCCCGGCTGCGACGGGGATTGGAGATGTCCCGTCCGGTGAAGCCACGCAGGCCCTCTCCGTACAGGTCCGGGTCGTAGTAGAGCCACCCACCGACGATCAGCTTGTCGTCGTGCGGCTTGCCGGCGCGAGCAGCGATGAGGGCGTCCTGGACCTCTGACTGGGTCACGGAGCGTCCTACGTGGTAAGGGCTGGCCGGGCTGTCGACCGCGTTGTTGATCAGTCGGGCCGCTTCGCCGGCGGACCAGGGCTTCCAGACGATCTCCGGTCGCTCCTGACCTTCGTGGACATAGAGGTACGCGTCGCCGGCCCGGTAGAGCTCCGGCGGCGGGATCTGGCCGGGGTTGGCCGCGACCCACTCGGCGATCTTCGGGGCGTCCTGGGCGATGCGGTCTGCCCGCTGCTTGTCGAACTCCGCTTCGTTGAAGGGGATTGTGGTGTCCGTGCCGTCGGCGTTGGTGATCCGGAGGCGCGGGTCCTGCTGGCTCTTCAGCCGTCCGATCCCGACGGGGAATTCCAGTTTGCCCAACTGGACCATCCGCCGCTTGATCTCCTCCAGTTGATCCTCACTGAGGGTGGGGGCCTGGATGAGGATGCGCCGGGTGCCCTCGGCGCGGGGCGTGAGCCCGTTGACCCCCATGCTGTTGATGCGGGTGGAGATGACGCGGACCGTGTCGTTCAGAGCCCCCTCGAGGGTCTGGGTGCTGTCCGCTGCCTGGGCTTCACGCAGCTCCTGGATGGAGTCGCGGTCGATCTCGTAGCTGAGCGTCACGCCACCCCGCAGGTCGATGCCCTGCTGGAAGTCGTTGGACGTGATGGACCACGCGGCGCAGAGCACCACGGCACAGATGACGAGCCACCGGAATAGGATCTTGTCGGTCACCGTTTATCCTCTCGCTACTTGCTCTTGCTGGGCCTGGCCCCGAGGCGCTCGCGGAGTCGCGTCCCCTTGCCGGTCCGGTCACGCAGGTAGTACAGCTTGGCGCGGCGGACCACCGCCTTGGTCTTCACGGTCAGCCCCGCCACCTTGGGGGAGTTGACCGGGAAGGTGCGCTCCACGCCCTCCCCCTGGACGATCCGGCGCACGGTGAAGCTCTCGCCGAGGCCGCCGCCACGCCGCCCGATCACCGTGCCGTTGAAGATCTGGATGCGCTCCTTGTCGCCTTCCTTGATCTGGACCTGGACGTCCACGGTGTCCCCCACTTCGAATTCGGGGAGCGGTTCCTTGCGGAGGTTCTCATTCTCGGTGTCGAGGTAGCGTCTCATGGTCCTGTCCTTCTTGGCTCACTCCGGGTCCCCCAGGAGATCCGGTCGTCTCTGCCTTGTCCGCTCGAGAGACTGCGCCTTGCGCCACGCTTCCACCTTCGCGTGGTCTCCGGACAACAGGATCTCGGGCACCTTCATCCCGCGGTACTCAGCGGGCCTCGTGTAGTGCGGGTGGTCGAGCAACGGTCCCTCGAAGGAGTCCTCGATGGCCGAAAGATCATGGCCGAGCACCCCCGGAAGCAACCGCGTCACCGCGTCCACCAACACCATGGCGGGGACCTCCCCACCGGTCACGATGTAATCACCTATGGAGATCTCCTCGAAGCCGAAGGCGTCGACGATGCGCTCGTCGTAGCCCTCGTACCGACCGCAACACACGACGAGGTGTGATTCCCTCGAGAGCTCACGCGCGAGCCGCTGGTCAAGCCGGCGGCCGACGGGGGAGGGGATGATCATCCGAGGGGCCGCGTCCTCTCCCAGCTCCCTCAGGAGCGAGTCGAGGCACGCGAACACCGGCTCGGGTTTCAGCACCATCCCCGGTCCTCCGCCGAACGGCTTGTCGTCCACGGACCGGCGTGGCCCCTCGGCGAACCCACGGAAGTCGTGGAGAAAGACCTCAAGCAGACCCTTCTCTCGGGCTATCCGGACCATGCTTTCCCCAAGGAAGCCATCGAACATGGCTGGGAAGATGCTCAGGATATCGACCCGCATACCGCGGCCCCTCAGGACCCCCACCCGCGCCGGAAGTACTTTCCCGAACGCGGTTTGGCGAGCCCACATAGTACGACCTCACCCCCTACCATCAAGCGACCTGGGAGGGGCCGCGCCCGGGAACCCGTGGGTGGATGGAAGTCATGGGGTGGCATGGACTTGGGGCTTGGTCGCCCCCCGCATGGAGCGTACCATCGCTCCATGTTCACCGGGATAGTGGAGGATCGTCGGCAAGTGGTGCGGGCCGATCGCTCGGCCGGGGGCCTGGCCCTTGGCCTGGATCTCGGCCCCCTGGCCGAGGGTGTGGCGGTGGGGGATTCCATCGCCGTGTCCGGCTGCTGCCTCACCGTGGAGCACCTGGCCGAAGGAGTGGCGACCTTCCACCTGATGGATGAGACCCTGGGTCTGACCACGTTCGGTGGGGTGGCCGTGGGTGACGAGCGGAACGTGGAGAGGAGCCTGCGCGTGGGGGACAGGCTCGGGGGGCACTTCGTCTCCGGACACATCGACGGCGTCGGTGACGTGGCCGCGGTGGACCTGCTCAACGAGGGCCAGACGGACATCTCCATCACCCTGCCTGGCGAGCTCTCCGAGCTGGTCATCCCCAAGGGCTCCATCGCCATCGACGGGGTCAGCCTCACCATCTCGGGGGTGGGCGAAGGCCGGGCCAAGGTCAGCCTGATCCCTCACACCCTCGCGGTCACCACGTTGGGCAGCCTGGTCGTGGGAGACCGCGTCCACCTGGAGATGGACATGATCGGTAAGTGGGTGCTGCGGCTGGTCGATCACCTGAGGCCGCAGGCCACGTAGGCGCGGTCCCGGACCTTGATGGCGTGGGCCCGTGCGCGCGCCGCGCCGTCCAGCAGCACGCCGTTCACGCGAGCGTTGTCCGCTCTCAACCGCTGGTACTCGGCACGGGCAGGTCCGAACAGGGATTCCATCCCCTCCATGACACGCTTCTTCAGCTCGCCGTACCCGGGGCCGTCCTCGCCGCCTTCGCGGGACCGCCGACAGAGCTCCTTGAACTCGTCCTCGGGGCAGAGCATCTCGAGCCAGTCGAAGATCAGCATGCCCTCGGGCTCCTTCGGTTCGTCCGGAGGACGGGAGTCGGTGGGGATCTTGCCGACCCGCTTCTTCAGGGCCTTGCCCTCTTCGAAGATCCAGAGGTCGTTGCCGTAGCTCTTGCTCATCTTCTCGCCGTCGAGCCCGACCACCCGCGGGCTCTCGGAGAGCTTCCACTCCGGCCGCTTGAGCACCTCGCCGTAGAGCGCGTTGAACGCCCCGGCCATGTCCTGCGCGAACTCGACGTGCTGCACCTGGTCCTTGCCCACCGGCACGAAGTCGGCGTCGTAGGCCAGGATGTCCGCGGCCATGAGCACCGGGTAGAAGAAGAGACCGGCGCTGGGTTTGATGCCCTTCTGGACCTTGTCCTTGTAGCTGTGCCCGCGCTCCAGCAGGCCCATGCCGATGCTGGTGGACAGCAGCCACGTGAGCTCCGTGACCTCAGGGACGTCGCTCTGTCGCCAGAAGACGGTGCGGTCAGGGTCCAGGCCCAGGGCCAGGTAGGTGCAGGCCAGGTCGTTGACGTGGTCTCGTAGGGTCGCCGCGTCCTGGACCGTGGTGAGGGCGTGGTAGTCCGCGATGAAGTAGTAGGCGTCGCCTTGCTGCTGCAGCGCGATGTGCTGCTGGATGGCGCCCAGGTAGTTCCCCAGGTGGGGGCGACCGGACGGCTGGACTCCGGACAGATAGCGGGTCATGTGAGGACGTTAGCAGTCTCGAGGATCAGCGTCACGGGCCCGTCGTTGAGCAGCTCCACGTCCATGTGAGCGCCGAACACACCGGTGGGCACGGGGCGTCCGGTGGTGTCCTCGAGCATGCCCACGAAGCGTCGGAAGGCGTCCGCCGCCGCGTCCGGCGCCATGGCGCCCACGAAGGACGGGCGGCGACCCTTGCGGGCGTCGCCCAGGAGCGTGAACTGGGACACGGCGAGGCAGTCGCCGCCGACGTCACGGAGGTCCTTGTTCATGCGTCCCTCATCGTCGGCGAACACCCGCAGCCCGGCGATCTTGGCGGCCATCCAGGACAGCTCCTTGTCCGTGTCGTCGCGAGCGAGGCCCACCAGCAGGAGGAACCCTCTGCCGATCCTCGCCGGGTCCGTCTCGGCGGTGCGCACCTCGGCCCGGCTCACCCGCTGGACCACCACCCTCAAGGCCGTCGCCCCTCCTTCAGCTCCTTCACCCAGGTCTTCACCCGCGTGCGCTCCGAGCCGCCCAGCCTCAGGTACTCCTGGAAGTGTCCGATGGCCTTGTCGGGGGCGCCCCGGTGGTCCGCGTAGAGGATGCCCAGGTTGTAGTGGACCGTGGGGTCCCGAGGTGCGAGGGCGAGGGCCTTGAGGAAGCACCGCTCCGCCGTGTCCGGCTGGGGGTCCCGGCGCAGGAGGCAGACGCTGCCGAGGTTCACCAGGATGCCCGCGTCATCCGGTCGCACCGTGAGGGCGCGTTCCAGGTAAGGCTGGGCGTCCCGTGGTCGATCCTCTTTCCTTACCAGGAGGAAGGCGAGATTGAACAGGGCGTCAGGGTCTGCCGGGCGGAACCTCAGGTACCGCTCCCAGGCGGCGATGGAGCGCCGGGTGCGGCCGCTGACGGCATAGAGCTCAGCGATGGCGCGCCATCCGCGGGCCAGGTCCGGGGTCTTGCGGACCGCGTCAGCGAAGGCGCCCAGGGCGGCCTTGCTGTTGCCGCGCTCCCGGAAGATGGCGCCCAGCGCCGCGTGAGGCCAACCCCGGTCCGGTCCTCCGATCTCCGTGAGCGGCGTCAGGGCCTTCTCCCTGTTCACCAGGTCTGCGATGAGGGAGGCATGGAGGGTCTGCAGCGCCAGGGTGCTGCGAGGGCTACTCTCCGACGGAACCAGGCGCGCTGCCAGCCGGGCCTGCAGCGCGGTTCGGCGGGCCGAGGGGACGGTGTCCACCGCGCCTTCCCAGGCGGCGACGGAGTCCGGGTTGCTGAGGGTCAACTCCCGGAAGGCCTCGAACGCCGCGGCGCGGTCGAGGCCGTAGGCGAGGAGGCGGGCCGCCTCCAGCTTCTCCTGGACCTCCTCCGAGTCCTGGCGCGTGACGATGTTGTCCGTGCTACCGCAGGCGGTCAGCGCGGCCAACAGGATCGCCGGGAGGAGTCTGGGCCTCCTTCTCGAACCGGCCGGGTGATTCCAGGTACTCGATCTGGGCATTGTCGATCCGAATGATCGGGGCCCGTCTGATGGACGGCTGCTCGTTCCCCCCGTCGAGGACAGCATACGCGGCGCGGCCCTTGGCGACGATCTTGATGAACGGCACGACGTTGAGGCCGGACCGGTTGAACACGATCCGCTTCCAGGCTCGAATGTCCATGTTGCGGAAGGTGGCTCTCGCGTTGCCCTCCGCTACGGAGACCTTGGCCCCGTCGGAGAGGCCTCTGGTGGGGGAGGTCACCCGGTCACCGGTGAGGGCCACGTCCCACTCGTAGTTCTTGGAGACGGAGATCTCCACCACTTCAGCCATGAGGGCGCAGGTCTCGTCGATGCGACGTTCGATGGCGCGCACCTGCTGCGGCACCTCCGACAGGTCGTGTTTGAGCTTGGAGGCTTGCTCCGGTGCGGCAGTGGAGCCGGTGGTGGCGCAGCCCGTGATGGCCCAGGTGACGACGATCGCTGAGAGCGTCTTGCGGATGATCATGTCCGTTCTCCGGGGATCGCGCGGAACCGATCCCCTGGTGTGGGTTTCGGCTATCTCGCGCTCGAGCCTGAAGCGCGGCGATCAGGTGAGGGGGCGGCGTGCGCGCTCGTCACGAACCCTCGCCGGCGCCGTGGAACCGCGGGTCGAGCTCCGGGTCGAAGAGCAGGCACAGCGCCATGGCCAGGGCGTCGGCGGCGTCGTGAGGGTTCGGAGGCCCGTCCAGGTTCAGGTGGCGGGCCACCATGTCCTGCATCAGCTCCTTGGTGGCGCCGCCGTGCCCGGCGACGGATTTCTTGACGACCGCCGCCGGGTACTGGACCACCGGGACGTCGTGGGCGGAGGCGGCCAGCATGACGGCTCCTCGCGCTTCGCCGAGGCGCAGCGCGGACTGGACATTGCGGTGCAGGAAGGCCTCCTCCAGGGCCATGACATGGGGCCTGTGGTGCGCCAGCATGGCGGAGACCTGGGCGTGCAGGTCGGCGAGACGATCCGGCGCGTCGGCGTCGGCCCGTGGGCGGAAGCTGCCGTGGTCGACGTGGACCAACCGGCGACCGCGGCGCCCCACCACCCCGAAACCCATGACGCGGGTCCCCGGGTCGATGCCGCAGACCACCAGCGGGTCGATTCCATGGAGCTTCTTGAACGACATGACGGGAGGGACGCCAAGGCGCCCCTCCTCATGTTGTACCGGATCAGCGTCCCTCGCTACAGGCCTGGTACTTCGCGCACGTTCAGGATGTAGCTGCCTGACGAGATGGCGAACAGGGACGAGATGCGGATCTCGTAGGCCTGGGTGCTGGGGGCGGTGAACAGCCCCGTGAGGGTCCCGCCGATCATGGCGTTGAGACCCGGGCCGCCGGCGCCGTCCGAGATCAGAGGCGTTCCCGCGTCGAGCACCCGCACCTCCGGATCGAGGGTGCCGGGCAACAGGTACTCGGCGGTGATGACCCGCGCGCTGGCGTCGTCGAAGCACGACACCTCGATGGAGTACTGCTTGCCCGCCTCCCCGTCGAACATGAACGAGTCCACCTCGCTGCCGACGGAGAGCTGGCCGTAGAGGCTCTGGCCCGGCTGCAGGTTGCCGCCGAGGGTGGCCTCCGCTTGCAGCGGTGAGCTGATGAGGCACAGCCAGGCCTCGATGGAGTCGCCGGTGTGGGGCGTGGACTCCGTCGCGGTGGAGACGTTGACGACGCCGGAGGCCAGGGTCCCCGTGGGCGGCACCACGAAGTCCAGGCGGCCCGGGATGGCGTTGGTCACCTCCACCGGCTCGCCTCCGACGGTCAGGCTGTACTGGGATGGGTCGCCGCCGGTCACGCCTGACATATAGGCGTGGATCACCGCGCCCGGCGGTGCCACGTTCGGATGCAGGGAGATGACGCGCAGGGGAGCCGGCCGCGGCGTGCGGGTCTCCATGACCAGGAGGTAGTAGCCGGTGCCGAAGCCCATGAACGCGTCCACCTCGATGACGTACTCGCCGGTCTCGTCCGCCACGAAGTGGGTGATCCCGTGGTCGAGCCCGATGGCGGCGTTGAGGTGGGGGCCGGAGTCGTCATCCATGGCGACGGGGACGCCGTGGCGGAACACGCGCAGGGTCCCGTCGAAGAAGATGTTGGTGGAGTTCACGGTCCCGGTGATGGACTGGGCGTTGTTGTCCCAGCTGTACAGCTCCACCACCAGCTCCTCGCCGGCTTCCACGAGCATGGTGTAGTAGTCGGTCTCGCCTGGAGCAGGGATCTCACCGAGCACGGTGGTCTTGGTGTCGATGATGGCGGGCTGTTGCCCCTCGGTGTAGGGGGTCGTGGCGATGGCGCACCAGGTGTCGATGTTCTCCTTGTCGCCACCCCCGGTGCCGGACGCCGTGGTCACGGAGATGGGACCGGAGCGGGCGTCCGACGGCAGCTCCACGAACAGCCAGTCGTTGGCTGCGTTGAGGACGGTGCACACCTGGTCGCCGATCCTCACCGTGTTGTTGGCCGGGTTGGAGTCGAAGTAGGAGCCGGTGATGTAGAGCGGACCGCCCGCGGCGTTGTAGTTGGGGGACGCGGCGCCGACCTCCGGCGCGGGCTGGACCGAGGTCACCTGGAGGTCGTTGGTCAGGACCGCTCCTTCCGGGGACGCGGGATCGAGCACCAGGGATTGAGACCAGAACGACACTCCGGCGGAGCCGCTCTGGAACGGGATCGTGAACATGGTGAATTGCCCGGTCACCGAGAGGAAGCTGAGCCCGTGGTACGGGTGCGCGGGGTTCATCCCGTCGAGGAAGATGAAGCTGGTGCTGGCCCACGGGTCCAGGCCCAGTTGACCGAACGGAGTCCCGATGTTGGCGGGCTCCATTCCGATGGCGAGGGCGAAGGGCTGAGAGGCCGGGCCGATCAGGTCAAGGACCACGGTCTCGCCGATGGAGACCCCCACGGGGCCGACCCCGTCACCGTTGACCTGCAGTTGGGCGGTCTGGCCGTTCGTGTGGCCGACCAGCAGCAACGCTCCCGCAGTCAGGAGCATCAGGCTCTTTCGCGCACTCGCTTCTCTCATGTCCGCCCTCTCTCGGGGTCGAGCCCCGCTACGCCTGGCAGGATGGGAGACGCACCACGGTTGGTTTTTCGGCATTGACGCGGTCGCGGGTTGAGTTGAAATCCGCCGATCCCGGGCTCCGAGTGCGGCCCCAACCCTCCGTAACCTCACCGGGGCGACGCTCGCAAAGTGCTGCTTCACAGTCTCTTGAGCACCTTTTCCCCGTCTGGGATCGGAGGCGTTAGACTGTTGGTCGGCGTGGATTGAGGGCCCCCGGTCGCGTTCGGTGGCAGAGGTGTGGCGGGGGCCTTGATGCGGCCGGATTCCAAGGAATGTTCAGCCATGCGTGCCATATCGATCGTGCTGCTAGCGAGCCTGTTGGCCTGCCCGTCCCTGGCCCAGGAGACCCCCGAGGTCGGTGACGCGGACAAGGCTGTCCGGTCGCTGCTGGGTTCGTTGAAGAAGGTGGTGGACTTCGGCCGCGCCGCGGAGCCGGTTCTTGCGAGCACCCGCCGCAACAAGCAGCCCGTGCTCATCGCGCGGTCGCTCATGCGGAGCCTGAGCAAGCGGCTGCGCAAGCTGCCCGTCACCGAGACGGAGGTCCCGAAGGAGCAGCTCCAGGCCGCGTGCGTCGAGTTCGCCAGGCGACTCGGTCAGGTGGTGTCCATGGGGGCGTCGGCGTTCTCAGCTGTGGACGCGGCGGCGGCGGCGGCCGAGGGCATGGAGAAGGAGTTCCTCCAGAAGCTGCGGAAGCGGCTCGATGTGCAGGTGGCGTTCGCCGAGATCAACTCGTACTTCGTCGGCGATCGGGCCCCTGGCACGTTCGAGGGCATGTTCCCGAAGACCGAGAAGTTGGGGCGCGCGGGCGCCGAGGCGATGCTGTCCCTCTACGTGGACCTGACCCAGGCCTCCAACGTGCGCAATCTGGCGGGCGAGGGCGTGGCGCAGCTGGGCGGCAAGGAGGACGTCGCCGCGGTCCGCGAGATCCACCAGGACAAGCTGGAGGCTCAGGACCTGCGGGACGACGCGGTGGTCATCCTGGCCCGACTGGGAGATCGAACCGAGTTCGACAAGGAGGCGGCGGCCTACAAGGCCGAGATCGAGAAGCGGGAGGCCGCCTGTGCCAAGGCCGCGAAGGTGCACGGGGAGTACCTCGAGGAGATCAACTCCCTGAAGGCCGTGACGGACCCCACTGCGGAGCAGAAGGCGCGGCTCGAGCTGCTGCAGAAGGAGCTGCCTGATCGCTACCGCGCGGTGATCAACGGGTACTTCGCTGTGGGCTCTGCGTACTCCAGCCACGCCCAGCACTGCCTGAAGCTCAACGACTACGCCAACACGGAGCAGTTCTACAAGAAGACCCTCGAGAACTGGCTCCGCGTGGCCGTCCGCATCCGCAACCCCCAGCTCAATCGCAACGTCAACATCGCCTACTACAACCTGGCATGCATTCAGTGCCTCCAGGGCAAGAAGGACGACGCCATCGACAGCATGGACAAGTCCTTCCGCTGGGGATACCGGAACTTCGACTGGTGCATGAAGGACGGCGACCTGACCAACATCCGGACCGACAAGCGGTTCGTGGACCTGGTGGAGGAGGTCAAGTCCGGCCGGGCGAAGGAGCGGTGGCAGAAGGAGCAGGCCGCCCGCACCGGCAAGCCGGACGGCGGCTCTGCCCCCGACGGCACCCCCTGAGGACTGGTCTTGCCCCGACTTGCGCCGACATCCCACGGCGCTACACTGCCCGTCCGTGACCGGCGGGTGTAACTCAGTTGGTAGAGTGTCAGCTTCCCAAGCTGAATGTCGTGGGTTCGAGCCCCATCACCCGCTCTTTTTTAGCTTGAAGAACGAGCCGGACTTACGAAGTACCCGCCTCACGGCGGCGCGGCCCCAAACCTCGACCGGAACTCGGTACGTTACCGGGTTCCCCAACGGGAGCCGCGATCATGCGAACACCTCGCACCCCTTCGTATCGGCTGCACAAGCCGTCGGGAAAGGCCGTTGTCACGCTCAACGGCCACGACCACTACCTCGGAACCCACGGCACTCCTGAGAGCCGCGCCGCCTACGACAAGCTCATCTCGGCTTGGCTGGCGAACGGGCGCAGGCCCACCCGGCGTCACAACGCCGAACCCACGATCGACGATGGCCCCACCCTCGCCGAGGTGGTCGTCCTCTTCCTGAAGCACGCCGAGCGGTACTACGTGAAGAACGGGAAGCAGACGCATGAGGTCCACGGCTTTCGAACGGCGCTCCGGCCGATCGTCGATCTCTTCGCCGAGCTGCCCGCCGCCGACTTCAGCCCGACGGCGTTGCGTAGGTGTCGGGAGTGGCTGGCGGACGGCGACCTCTGCCGGACCTACCTCAATAAGCAGGTCAACCGCATCCGCCACGCCTTCCGGTGGGCGGTTGGCCAGGAGCTGGTCGCGCCGGATGTGCTCGCCAAACTTCGGGAAGTGGAAGGGCTGAAGAAGGGCCGAACCGAGGACGGGATCCGAGCGCGGGAGAAGGAGGCCGTCAGGCCCGTCGAGGACACCGTTGTCGAGGCCACGCTTCCTCACCTACCCAGGCAACTCGCCGCCATGGTGCGTCTCCAGCTCTTGACTGGAATGCGCCCCGGGGAAGTCACTGCCATGAGAACCTGCGACGTGGACAGAACCGGCCGCGTCTGGATCTACACGCCAAGCTCGCACAAGACCGAGCACCACGACCAGAATCGCAGCGTGCCAATCGGCCCTGTCGCCCAGGACATTCTCCGCCCGTTCCTGCGGGCCGACCCGAACGCCTTCCTCTTCAGCCCCCGGGAGGTCGAGGAGGAGCGCCGGGCGAAAGCCAGGGCGGCGCGCAAGACGCCACTGACGCCATCGCAGCGAGCGCGGACGCCCAAGAGTCGGCCCAAGCGGACGCCTGGGGAGCACTACACGACGAGCAGTTACTACCGTGCGATCAACCGAGCGTGCGATCGAGCGTTCCCGCCCCCCACAGAGCTACGATGCCTGGAGCCCGCTGAGGAGCGGGCCCGACAGCTGAAGTCCTGGCACAAGGCGCACCGCTGGCATCCCAACCAGCTTCGCCACGCGTTCGCGACACGAGTGAGGAGCGAGTTCGGGCTCGAAGAGGCCCAAGTGTCGCTCGGGCACAAGAAGGCGGACGTGACACAGATCTACGCGGAGCGAAACGCGGCACTCGCCATGAAGGTTGCGGGGGAGATCGGATGAGCAAGGTTGACGGTCGATGGAAGGAGTTCTACGAGGCGGCGGAGACCTTGGCCCGTTTCGAGGGACGGTGTGCTGAGTTTCTCCGCTCGTGGCCGTCGCTCGGTGAGACTGAAGCGCTCGGACCGGACGCGTACCGCGCCGCCATAGAGGACGCCGAGCAGCAAGACAGAGAATCAAGCGAGCTGCGAGAGGCATCAGGCTACTCGAAGGTTCAGCGTCAGCTCGTGGACCGCTTGCTTCGTGCCCGTGACGCCGTGTACAGCGACGACGAGGCTCTGTTCCTCGGCTCGGTGATCGAACTGGAGCACAAGGGACACGACCGCGTAGGCGTCGTGGACGCTCAAGTGCACGCTGGGATCTCGGCCGATTGCGCCAAGAGAGCGTCGGCTCGACTCACGAAATTTGGGCTTCTATCCACGAGTCGGGGTCGCTACGGCGGGGTCCGGCCGACGGAGCTGGGGCGGCGGGTCGCAACTCACATCGCGCCTTTCGTTCGGTACATCACCGGACAGATCTACAGCTGACCGCAGGCTGGGCCAGCTCCAGGTCGCGTGGTCGGAGACGTTTCCATAAACCCCCATGTCGGCACGGCATGGGGGCCTCACGATCGAGGTCGGTCGCGGCCCGCTGCCCGGTAGATACCGGCGGCGCCCCCACGAATCGCGGCCCACTGTCGCCGTTGTCGTCTATACTCCGGGCTTCGGAGTACAAGGCAGGATCGGGAGGTCCGGTCTCCTTGCGCTCCTTTCAAGCGAACGCTTGGAGAACGACAATGCGAATGGAAACGATGCGGGCTGCCGGTGTGCAGCACCACATTCATCGGGCGTACCGCGAGAGCGGCATCCTCCAGTGGGTCCGGGAGACCTATAAGAACGCGGAGGAGGCACACGCTACTCGCGTTCACTTCGGAATCGAGTGGCAGGCGGTCGAATCGAAAGGCGTCTACCGCCGGGTCATCGCTGACGATGGCCAGGGCATGACCGCCGACGAGGTCAAAGGCTTCTTCAACACCTACGGCGGCGGTGGAAAGCCGATTGGTGCCGAGCACGAGAACTTCGGCATCGGAAGCAAGACTTCGCTTCTTCCCTGGAACCCCTATGGCGTCGTCGTCGTGTCGTGGTTCGACGGTGACGCCTCGATGATCTGGCTTCGTCGCGATCCCGACACCGGGGAGTACGGCCTGGTCTACGAAGAGGTCGGGGACGAGGGCGGCGACACTAGCCTCGAGATCGTCTACGGGCCGTATCGCGACGATGAGCACGGCTGCGACTGGTCGCAGGTCGGTCCGCCGTGGGTTCGCGAGGGAGGCCACGGAACGGTCATCGTCCTGCTCGGCGAGAACGCTGAGGACGAGACGGTCCTTGGCGATCCGACTCGCCGCGAACCCAAGAAGAGCGCCGTGGGCGCGAACCAAGACGAGTCGAATATCAAGGCGATCTCGTCCTACCTGAATCGGCGGGTCTGGGAGATGAGCGACTTGACGGTCACGGTGGACGAGCTCAGGACGAACGACCGGTCCGGATGGCCGGTCTCTGAAGAGACGGCCTACAGTACAGCCAAGGGAAAGCACCGGCGTGTCAACGTTCGCACGCTCCAGGGGGCACGGCACTACATCGACTACCCGGTTCAGGGCAAGGCGGGGGTCGCCGCCAAGGACACTGTCGTTCTCCAGGACGGAACGAAGATCCACTGGTTCCTCTGGTCTGGCGATCGCCCCAGTGTGCACACCTACGCCGCGGAGACAGGATACGTCTCAGTGCTCTACCGAAACGAGCTCTACCGCGTCACGATGCACCACATCACGTACCGCCTCTTCGGTGTCACTGAAGGCGAAGTGCGCCGCAATCTCTGGCTCGTCGTCGAGCCCCCACTCTCGGACGAGCTCGCGGAGGGGAAGATCAGTGTCTATCCTCGGAACGACAGGAACGACCTTCTCCTGAGGTACGGGGCAAGCGCGGGTCACGAGCTCCCCGTCAACGAATGGGCGGCCGAGTTCGCTGATCGAATGCCCGAACAGATCCGGGTGGCCCTCAAGGCGTGCAGCAAGTACGAAGTGGGCTCTATCTCGGACAGCGAGTGGAAGAAGCGACTTGAGGACCGCTTCGGCAACCTCTGGAAGATCCTGAAGCTGCGCTTGGCGAAAAAGGGTCGAGAGCAGTCGGAGCCAACTCAGCCCGGCTCGACGCTACGCCGAAAGAAGAAAGCTTCCAGAAAGCGCCGCCGGATGCCGCCCGGCGGCTCAGGCGGTGGCAAAGGCGATGAGAACACCGGCGATTCCGGTGGCGATAAGCCTGCCGCGAAGAAGAGGGTCGGCGGCGGCATTCCGCACTACAAGCCGGTCGGGAATGACTCGACCGTCTCCGAGGGTTGCATCGCTGCGTGGGTCACGAACGACGCCGAGCACCCAGAGGGCGTCGTGTACCTGAATGTCGAACACCCGATGATTGAGGCGGAGATCGACGAGTGGGTTCGTCGGTATGCTCCACACCAATCCGACGATGTTCGAGCCGCCGTGATTCAGGTCTACGGCGAGCTCTTGGTCGCCAAGGTCGCGCACTCGGAGGAGATGCGCAGGATCGTCGGTGGCCAGCGGGTTGATGACGGTCTGCGCTCGGACGAAGCGCTGACGATGGCTGCGCTCGGCCTCATGGGAGCGCACGGCATCCTGGGGCCGCGACTCGGCGCGAAGTTCACAAAGGTCAAGGTCAGCTGACCTGGGAGGAGGAACAACGATGATCGACAAAAAGAGAATGCAGCGGCTTCGTACCGCGATCAACGAGGGCGTCCGCGTCCAGCGAGGTGGTGCTGATCCGATCCCCCTGCTTCGCGTCACCCGTTCGCCAGTGGCATACAACCCCGGTGCACGGGTACGGATAGGAGTCAGACGCCCAGAGGGCGCTGAGGTGTTGGGGGGGTAATTACCGAGCCGGGGCGCGTGGGAGGCGCTCGCTATCCCTCAGCTTCGTCGAAGTAGCCGTACTCCGTGAGCCTTTGACGGGCGCGCTCCGTCACCTCCGGCTCGTCGGCAAAAACGGCGGCCCATTCGGGCTGGATTACTAGCGCCTCCACCGTTAGACCCAGTTTTCGCCGCTCCCACATGGCGGTGTACCCGTCTGACGGCGTCTCGGACATGACCAGCCTGCGAGCAGTCTCCACGCCGCGATGCTCTTCGAGCATCTGGTGGTAGTACGTCGCTGTGTAGTTGGCCTCCGTCTTGGCTCGAACATAGAGCCCCATCATTGCTTCGTCGAAGCCCGCTTCCAGGATTGGGTCCACGAGTCGTCCTCCTCTTCGTGGTTCGGTAGTCCGATCATCATAGCGCCCGCAGAGAGATCGAACGAAGTGTAGACAAGCGGACGGCCTACTGTGCTTGGCGCGCTCGGGCTTTCCGGCGCTTGATGGTTCCGGTCACGAGTTCGCTGAACCCCTCAGAGACACCGTGCTTGAGGCGAGCCCGTCGAAGGTCGCCCCGCGCCGGGTCCTCGCGACAGACAAGGAAGATCAATTCGTCGCGAGCAAGCTCGGTTTCGAGATTGCGCCAAATCCCCTCGGCGCGGGCAAGCCATTCCAGGAAGTCCTCGGACGAGCCAAGTCGCGCTCTCCCGAGCTGGTCACGGTCCCGTCTTGCGCTTGGTTCCAGGTCATCGTCGTCAAGGTGACGCTGCGCCTGTCTCCGCGTTGCTGCGATCCTCTCGCGCTTCACGCGCTTGGCGCAGGGCGCAGTGGGCGCGGGCTCCGGCGTCGAAGCGTCATGGTCCCATCGGACGTTTTCCGGATTCGCGAGGGCCCAACGAAGAAACGCGGAAGGCGGCTTCTCCAGCGTCCCCCTCCTTCGCTTGCCATCCACGAGGGCGGCCAGCCTCGCGAGCCAGTCTCGGTCGTGCTTGGCGAGCGCATTCTTGATGGCCTTCGCGGGGAGCTTGAGATCGCGAAGCTGATCCTCGACGGAAGAGGAAACAGAAGCGGCCGGAGGCCGCTCCGCGCCGGAGGCGCGGGCGTTTGTTCTGTTTCTCTTTTCCTTTGTCTGTTCTGTCTTGTCTGTTCGAGAGTCGCTGCGCGACCCTGTTTCTGCACCGATCGACCCCCTTCTTCGCCGCGATCGACCCTGTTTCTGGTCAAGGATCGACCCGGTTTCCGCCTCTTGCAAACAGGGTCGGTCACCGACCCTGTTTAGATCGGAGCGCAACAGGCCGAATGGCATGACGTGGTAGCGGTTCGACCGCCTTCGCCCTCCGCCGCCCTCGACCAAAGAGACGAATCGCTTCGTGATGAGGCCGTCTCGCGCCTTTCGGACGCGGCTCTCGTTTCCGGTAAGACCGAGGTTGGCCGCGAGCGTCCCCACGCTTGGAAAACACTCACCGTCCGAGTCGTTCACAAAGCAGCGGAGCGCGAGGTAGAGGCGAAGCTCAAGGGGCGTCAGCTCGTTGCCATGAGCAACGAGCCAGCGGTCGGCGTCAAGACGGCCGACGCGGGTCTGGTCCTCGCGGACATGGTCTTGGTTTCGGGACACGATCTGTTCCTCTTCTTATCGTTCTGGTTGCTGGTTTCACGTCCATGTCTCTCGGGCGCATCGGGGTCACGCTTGCATCTCGACGTTTCGGCCCCGCTGAGAAAAGTGACCCGGCCGCGCCCAGCGGCCGGGTCCTTACCTGGGGCAAAACCAAACCACCAGGAAACAGATTACCCCACGTGAAGCACCGCCG